>MOYB01000001.1:0-4039 GCA_001899385.1 Candidatus Caenarcanum bioreactoricola
GTATATAATTAGCAATGCCCTTGTAAGGGGGAGTTTCGAATTTACTCCCCCTACAGTTTTAAGGAAGCTTCTAAAGACTAAATTCTCCTTTCAGAAACCCCCCAGCCCCCTTAACAGGGGGAGATTAAATGCGTAATTATTTTTTATCATGATGAGATCAGACAAGACAATAAATTTACAAAAAGTTGTCGAATTGAGAAAATAGATAAATCCTTGAGTTCCCCCTGTTAAGGGGGCTGGAGGGTTTCTTGCGGAAAATCTTGTGTTTTAATTTTTAAAAGGATTTTAATAAAAAATTTTAACTATTTAATTTCATTCTTGTACTCAAAGATCGAGCAAATCCTTCTAATCCTGGATAAATAGTTGCTAAATTAATATTCATTCTGTGTAATTTATCGATAAGTTTTTGTCTATCTTTTTTTGTTAATCTAATAGTAATTTTTTTATAAAAATCTTTTCTATTGATATTTTTTTCTTTTTCTATTAATTTAAAATTACCTTTTAAATTTTCTTCAAATAAATTTTCTATATTTAGTTGACATAAAAAAGTTCCTTGTTGAATAGTTATTCTTTCATTTAAATAATATGGACTTATATTTAAAACAAAATTCTTATTTTTTGTATTTTTTAAAAAACAATCTATTCTCTTATATTTTTTTCCATCATTATTTGGAGTATAAAATTCATTTTTAAACAATTCTGTATTTATGCAATGAACAGCACATTCTAAGATATTATTATCATTATTTTCATGAAAACTCATGCTTTCTATAGCAAAGAATAAAGCAACATAAGGTGAATATGTAAAATCTATTAAACGAGAAGGGGCACCATAATGTCTCATTAAAGAAATCCATTCTAATGTATCTTTAGGCTCTTTAGAAATATAATTATGAGCTTTTCTTTTAAATTCTCTGATTAAATTTTTTTCGATATTGAAATAATCTTCCTTTTTTTCTTTTATAAAATAATTATCGCTTGCGCGTTTAAATGAAGATTCTATTTCCCATTCCTCATTACTTTGTCCTCTAAAAATCCAAGTAGTTTCATTATTTTCTATTAATTTATTAATTTTTTCTTGAATTTCTTCAAAATTACTAAATAAAATCTCTATTTTTTCAAATAATTTTTCTGTATTTTCATCCATCTTATAATAATAAATCTAGAAAATTTTATTTGCAAACAATTTATTATCTTAAAATAACAAGGCAATTTAAGCTTTCTTTCAGGGGGCCGTATTCTTAAGTTCCCCCTTTAAGAGACTAGGGGGCTCAATCTCATAAATCATTTCAATCAAAAGGATCATAGTTAATCATAAAAATCAGCGTAATCAATGGTTCAGACATATATAATTTTATTATTGACAAAATTAAAAATGAGTATATACTTTTACAAATTCTTTAATAAATATATATATGCAAGTAAGTTTTAAAACTTTTTCTTCTCACAGAACTTTAAGAACACCAAGAGCACATACAGTAAATATTCAAGAAAAAGTACGATTAATGACTGGAAACTTAAATGAAATTATAAGAGAGATTCAAACTGATATTCATAATGCAACAAGAGAAGAACTTCTAAAGAGAATAGCTCCTTCCTTTTCTTTAGAATCTCTACAAATACAACAATATCTTACTGATATAGTAATAGATCAAGTAAAACTAAGAATTCCAAAATTTGAACCATTTGATTTTATGCCAGTTGAAGATATAGATCCTCTAGATTACGCTATTTTTACTGCTCTTGAAAAGATCTTTTATTAATATTTTAGAAAATCATTATAATTTAAATATTATTAAATAAAGATTTATGAGATTTTCTAAGCAAATACAAATCGGAAATATAAAAATAGGTGCTAATGCGCCCGTTTCCATACAATCTATGTGCAATACAAAAACTGAAAACATAGATGAAACTTTAAAACAAATAAATGCTCTTTGTTTAGCAGGATGTGAATTAGTTAGACTTGCAATCCCTAATCAAAAAGCTGTAGATGCTTTGAAAATAATATTAAGAGATTCTCCTTTACCTATAATTGCAGATATACATTTTGATTGGCAATTAGCTTTAGGGGCAATTTCTGCTGGAGTACATGCTATAAGATTAAATCCAGCAAATCTTAATAATAAAGAAAAAATAATAGAAATAGTTTCTGCTCTGAAAGAAAGAAAAATACCATTAAGAATTGGTGTAAATAAAGGTAGCCAAAACAAAAAAGATTTAGTAAGTACTGCTTTAGAACAAATAAGAATATTTGAAGATTTAGGTTATAACTTATTAAAAATTTCAATAAAAACAAATAATGTTAAAGAAACAATTTCTGCTTATCGTGAAATTGCAAAACTTTGTGATTATCCTTTACATTTAGGCATTACAGAAGCTGGATTAGAACAGGATTCAATAATAAAATCAGCTATGGGTATAGGTATTCTTTTAAATGAAGGAATAGGAAATACTATAAGAGTTTCTATGACTGATGATCCAGTAAAAGAAGTTATTGTTGCAAAAAAGATTTTACAGTATTTAAATTTAAGACAAGGAGTTGAATTAATAAGTTGCCCTAGTTGTGGACGTACACACATTAAAAATTTTACAGAAAAAGTAAAACTTATTAATCAAAGAATTAATGATTTAAATATAAAAACTAATCTTAAAATTGCAATAATGGGTTGTGAAGTTAATGGACCTGGAGAAGCAAAAGAAGCAGATATAGGCATTGCTTTTTGTAAAGAAGGACAAGGAATTTTAATAAAAAAAGGGGAAATAATAGCAAAATTCCAAGAAGAAGAATTAATCGAAACTTTAATAAAAGAAATAATCTCTATTACATAAAAAGATTTATTTAATTAATTTTTGTTAAAATAATTTAATGACAATTAGACCTAGAACATATAATAAATCTTCCTTTAGTAGAGATGCTTGGATTGAAATAGATCTTAATGCAATTGAACATAATTTTAGACTTATTAGACAACATATAAAAGCAAATACTAAAATTATGGCTGTTGTAAAAAGCGATGCATACGGGCATGGCGCTTCAGTTATTGCGCCGGTCCTTGAAAGTTGTGGTGCGGATTATTTTGGAGTTGCTTCTGTTGATGAAGGAATTCAACTTAGAGAAGCTAATGTTAAAAAAGATATTTTAATTTTAAGTCCTACTCCAGAATGGTGCTTTAGACGTGCAATTCAAAATAATCTTCAAATAAGCATTTCAAATTTAAAAACTCTTGAAAGTTTAAAAAAATTATCTGAAGAATTAAAAGCAAAAATACAAATACAGATTTGTCTTAATACAGGTATGAATAGAGAAGGAGTAAAAGAAGATGCTCATAATCTTATAGACTCTATACTTAAGTTAAAAAATAATTTTGAAATCAAAGGAATATTTTCACATTTAGCTTTTGAAGGGGATCATGATTTTAGTTTTACACAACAAAAAAATCTCTTAACAATACTTAAAAATTTTAAAGATAAAGATTTAGGACTTATTCATTTAGGTGCTAGTCCATCTCTTATAAACAAAGATTTGAATTTCGATATGTTAAGAATAGGCATTGCACTTTATGGTTTAGGTAATGCGATCCCAAATTTAAAACCAGCTTTAAGTTTATATGCAAGATTAACACTTATTCAAAAATTAAAAAAACAAGAAGGGGTAGGTTATGATTTAAACTGGAAAGCAGAAAAAGATAGTTTAATAGGATTATTGCCTTTAGGTTATGCAGATGGTATAAAGAGAGGACTTTCAAATAAAATAGAACTTTCTTATAAAGGACAATTATTTAAACAAATAGGCAATATATCAATGGATCAAACAACTGTAGATTTAACAGATTTAAAACCTATTCCTGAAATAGGAGATACTATAACACTTATTGGAAATGAATTAAAAGTATCAGATTGGGCAAAAATCTTAAATACAATAGAATATGAAATAGTATGTGATCTTAGAACAAGACTTCCAAGAGTTTATGTTAGAAATTAAAGGCTTCTCTGTCTTGAGTCCCCTAACCCCTTTATAAAGCCCTCACCCCTCCCT
>MOYB01000001.1:4334-10790 GCA_001899385.1 Candidatus Caenarcanum bioreactoricola
TCGCTTCGCTCAGGTGTCCCCTCTCCTAAAAAGAGAGGGGATTTTATGTATATATCCCGACTTAAGAATAACGCATTATTAGCGGGGTTTGGGGTGGTAACCCCATTATAAAACTTATATCCTTTGGCTCCCTCTCTTTTAGGAGAGGGCAGGGGGTGAGGGCTTGAATAATTAATATATTTTTTATCCTAGTGCCATTACCCCTTCTAAATAACCTGATCTATTATTCCATAATTAAGTGCTTGCTGAGGAGTCATATAATTATCTCTTTGTTGATCTTTTTCTAAATTTTTTAAAGTTTGTCCAGTATGTTTTTGCATGATTTCATTAATTAAATGTTCAAGTCTCAATAATTCAGCAGTATAAATTTCTATATCTGAAGCTTGTCCTTCTGTTCCACCACTTCCTTGATGAATCATGATTCTTGCATTTTGCACAGCAAAACGTTTTCCTTTTGTACCTGCTAATAATAATATAGATGCCATGCTAGCTGCTTGACCTATACATAAAGTTGAAATAGGTGCTCTTATATGTTGCATAGTATCGTATATTGCTAAACCATCGAGCACTGAACCGCCTGGGGAATTTATATAAAACATTATATCTTTTTCAGAATCGTCTGAATCAAGTAGCAAAAGCTGTGCACAAATAACATTTGAAGCATGAGTATCAAGTTCTTCTGTCAAAAAAATAATTCTTTCTCTTTGAAGTCTTGAAAATATATCAAGCTTTAATTCATTATCTCCAGGTCTATTTTCTATAACTTTAGGGATATGTTGGCTTATAATGTCATAATTCTTAATCATATTTTTTTGGAGTTAAACAATTACTTGATCTTTATGTACAACCACTTCATCAATAAGACCATATTTCTTTGCTTCTTCAGGGGTCATTATATTATCACGATCAGTATCTTTTTCTATTGTTTCAACTGTTTGTCCTGTATTTTTTGCAAGGATTTCATTTAATAATCTCTTCATTCTAAGAATTTCTTTTGCTTGAATTTCTATATCTGTAGCCTGTCCTTGAGCACCGCCTAGTGGCTGGTGAATAAGCACTCTTGCATGAGGAAGAGCAAGTCTTTTGCCTTTTGTTCCAGAAGATAAAAGAAATGCTCCCATACTTGCTGCTTGTCCCATACAAATAGTGCAAACATTAGCTCTAACATGTTGCATTGTGTCATATATTGCTAATCCTGCTGTTACAGAACCACCTGGAGAATTTATATAAAGCATTATATCTTTTTCAGGATCTTCTGAATCAAGCAATAAAAGCTGTGCAACTATTAAACTAGCAATTTGATCATCTATAGGTGTGCCTAAGAATATAATTCTTTCTCTTAAAAGTCTTGAAAATATATCAAAACCTCTTTCACCTTTGGGACCTTGTTCAATAACATAAGGAATATAAGAATTTATTTTATAAATATTTTCAAAATTGTTCATGATAAAGATTTTTAATAAACATTGCATTAAAACTATAATATTTTAATAGTATTTTTTCAAGAGTAAAATACTACTTAGAATTCTTCTCAATCCATTTTTCTAAATTTTTATTCATTTTTTCATGCATTTTTTGCATTTTTTCAGACTTTTTATTTAAAAGTTCTTTTAATTTAATTTTTTGTTCAGGAGTTAATACTATTCTTATTTCTTTATGCATATCAGCAATTACTAATAACATTTCTCCTTTACTTTCACTTAATTCATCATGTATTTTAAGAATTTCTTTTTTATTAGGTTCATCAGTATTAAGTAATTCCATTATATTTTTTCTATTATCTTCAGTTTCTTCTTTTATAGCTTTTAATTTAGGTTCATATTTTTTTATAATTAAAACTATTTCTTTCTTTTGTTCAGGAGTTATTTCTAATTCTTTCATCATTCTATCTAATTCACGTTCAATACCAGCTGGTCCAAACTCTTTAGCCCCTTGTCCAAATTTTTCAATCTTCTGTTCAATATTATTTTTATTTTCTGGTTTTATAGTTTTTGCCTTGACTGCTAAATAAGAAAACATAAAACATAAAATTAATAAAGAAATTTTGATTAATTTGTTCATACTCTTCTCCAATTTGTTATAATAATTAACAGATGAAATTAATCCATCTAAATTTATAGTCAATAAAAAAATATAAAAAGTTACAATATTTTTTTAAAAAACTGGGAATATATTTAATGTAGATATAATAAGGATTTAATAAAAATACAATGGTTGATATATGTTTTTACTTTCAAGTACACCAGCCTGACAGAATCAGGAAAGATTATCGCATCACCGATATAGGACATAACCCCTTTTATCTAGATGAAAAAGCTAATCGTGAAATATTTATAAAAGTTGCAAATAAATGTTATCTCCCTACAGTTCATGTTCTTAAACAACTTGTAGAAGAAACACATGGCGCTTTTAAATGTTCTTTTAGTTTTTCAGGGACATTCCTAGATCAAGCAGAAAGATTTGCCCCAGAAGTATTATATGCTTTTCAAGATCTCATAAAAACAGGTTGTGCAGAAGTTTTATCTGAAACTTATTATCACTCACTTGCCTTTTTATATTCTATAGATGAATGGAAAGAACAAATAACTAAACATAAAAACAGAGTAAAAGAACTTTTTAATGTAACTCCACAAATATTTAGAAATACTGAATTAATTTATTCAAATTGGATAGGTGATCAAGTTTCACAAATGGGCTATAAAGCAATGCTTGCAGAAGGAGTTGATTGGAATCTTGGCTGGAAATCCCCAAATTATGTATACAATAATGTTATAAAGCCTGAATTTAAGCTTTTACTTAAGAATTATAAATTATCAGATGATATTGCTTTTAGATTTTCTAATAGAGCATGGAAAGAATGGCCTTTAACAGCAGAAAAATACGTTAATTGGCTTGATTTTGCAGGATTAGATGGCAATATAGTTAACTTATTCATGGATTTTGAAACATTTGGCGAACACCAATGGGCAGATACAGGAATTTTTGACTTTATGAAGCATATGCCACATAAAGCTTTAGCAAAAGGGCATCATTGGTTTATTACTCCAAGTGAAGCAGTTGAAAAGTTTTCTTCTGTAGGTCCTTATGATGCACACAATTTAACATCTTGGGCAGATATGGAAAGAGATCTTTCAGCATGGAGATCTAATAGACTTCAAGAAGATGCTTTAAGCAAGATTTATTCACTTGAACATAGAATAAAGAGACTTAATGATCCTGAATTACTTGAAATATGGAGAAGGCTTACTACTTCAGATCATTTTTATTATATGTGTACAAAGTATTATTCAGATGGAGATGTACATCAATACTTTAGTCCTTTTGAAACCCCTTATGAAGCTTATATTGCATATCTCAATGTAATTAGTGATCTAAAATTAAGAATTGAAAAGAAAGAAAATAGTCTTAAAAATATTTCTAATACTCTTGTAAACGCTTAATTTATAAATTTTGCGATACTTATAAATTGTTCTAAGCTTAGATCTTCTGCTCTTAGATTAGGTAATATATTTAATTCTTCAAAATCAGAATCTTTAAGTAAACTTTTAAGAGAGTTTCTTAGAGTTTTTCTTTTTGTTGAAAAAGCTTGTCTAATAATTCTTTCAAGAAGTTTTCTTTTTGTTAAATCTAATTCTGCAAAACTAGGATTTATATTTTTTTTAATACGAATTACACCGCCTTTAACTTTCGGAGCCGGATAAAAACAATTAGAATTTACTTCAAATAAAAATTCACACTGTGTTTTTGCTTCCATTAATAAAGAAAGACTATTATGAGCTTTACTTCCAACTTTAGCAGTTAATCTCTGAGCTACTTCTAACTGAAACATAAGTATCATTTCTTCAACTCTAAAAACTTCCCAGTTTATATTTTCAAAACCACCTATTATTTTTAATAAAATTTTAGTACCAATATTAAAAGGTAAATTGCCTGCTATAAAGAATTCTTTTTCTAAAAAATTAAGATTAAAATTTAAAATATCAGCATGAATTTTTTTAAGATTTTCATGATTAGAAATAGAAGAAAGGGCTTCTAAATCATAATCTAGAGCGTAAACTAAAGAACCTTGTGCTAAAAGTTTTTCAGTTAAAAAACCTAAACCAGCACCTATTTCAACTATGATAGACTTTTCTTTATTTAGAGTAGAAGCTATTTTATTTATATGTTCTTCAGATATTAAGAAGTTCTGACCTAGAGATTTCTTAGCTCTAAATTTGCCTATTCTAGACTTTAAGTTCAAATTATAAAAAGTTTAAGTTAATATATTATAAATTAAGAGCTACTCCAATTGCATAAAAAGATAAAAGAAATATTATTTTTAAAAATACAAGATTTACTATTTCCGAAAATAATAAACTATTGTTTTTAGAATCTTTTTTAGAAAACATTTCTAAACTTAAATTTGCAGAATTCATATTTATCCCCCTTAATTAATTCTTTTTAGGACAAACTGAATATCTTTAACCCCTGCTAAATAAAATTATACAAAAAAGTTCCAAAAAAAGATTATAATTCCTTAATAAATAATGATAGTTTTTTTATATAGATAAAAATTCTATTTAAAAATTTTAAAGGATTTTGCGGTTTTCTATATATCTAGTTTATAATTGTCCTGATATAGTACCGAAGTGGCGGAATTGGTAGACGCGCTACATTCAGAGTGTAGTGAATTTTATTCATATGGGTTCAAATCCCTTCTTCGGTATTCAGAACTTAACATTCATTAAAATTCTTTATGGAAAATAAAAATAATAACCAAAATCAAACACCAAATCAAGCACCAAGACCTGCACAATTTCAAGCACCAAGACCGCCTTATCAATCTAATAGACCTAATCAATTTAATCAACAACAACAAAATAAAAATCGAAATGATTTTTTAATGAATGAAAGAATAAGATTTCCTGAATTAAGAGTTATTTCTTCTACAGGGGAACAATTAGGTATAATGAAAACTTATGAAGCTTTAAGACTTGCAAAAGATGAAGATTTAGATTTAGTAGTTATCTCTCCTAATCAAAAACCTCCTATTGCAAAAATCTTAGATTACGGTAAATATAAGTTTGAAAAAGAAAAACATGAAAAAGAACAAAAAAAGAAAACTAAAAATCAAAATGCACTTAAAGAATTAAAGCTAACTCCAAGAATAGATCCTCATGATCTTGAGGTTAAAATTAGAAAAATAAATGAATGGTTAGAAGAAGGGAATAAAGTTCGTATAGTTATTGCAATGAGAGGACGAGAAATCCAACATACTGAAATATCAATTGAATTACTTCAAAATATTTTAAAAGAAACTTCTGAACATGGTAAATCTGATCGTACTCCAGCTATAAAACAAGAAGGTAAATCCTTCTCTATTCAATTAGTACCTTTAGTTGCTTTAATTCCTTAATCATGCAAAATAAATATAAAACTGCAATTTTATTACTTTCTTGTCCTGATAAAGTCGGTATTGTATCAAGGATTTCTCATTTTGTTTTTGAACGTAGTGGTAATATAATAAATCTTGAACAATATGTTAATCAAGATGAAAAAATATTATTTATGCGTCTAGAATGGGCTTTAGATAAATTTACTATAGAAGCTGAAGAAATTAGTGAAGCATTTAAACCTTTAGGAAAAGAATTTAATGCTAATTGGGAAATAAAATTTACAGGAGTTGAAAAACCTCGTGTTGCAATTTTAGTTTCAAAGCATCTTCATTGTCTTCTTGATTTATTATGGCGTTGTCAACTTAATGAAATAGAATGTGAAATACCTCTTATAATTTCAAATCATGAAGATGCACGTCCTATAGTTGAAAATCATAATATTCCTTTTCATTATATACCTATAAATAAAGAAAATAAAAAAGAACAAGAATTTAAACAAATAGAATTACTTAAAAAAAATAAAGTTGATTTAATAATACTTGCACGATATATGCAGATTTTGAGTGATTCTTTTGTTAATGAATTTCCATATAAAATAATAAATATTCATCATTCTTTTTTACCAGCGTTTATAGGAAGTAATCCTTATAAACAAGCATTAGAACGTGGAGTAAAAATTATAGGAGCAACTGCACATTATGCTACAGTAGAGTTAGATGAAGGTCCTATTATTCGTCAAGATGTAGTTAAAATAAGTCATAATGATGAATTAAAAGAATTAATAAGAAAAGGAAGAGATCTTGAAAGATTAGTTCTTGCAGAAGCAGTAAGATTACATTTACAAGATAGAATATTGGTTTCAGGAAGTAAGACTATTATTTTTGAAAATTAAAATATTTCTAAAGGATCTTAAAAAACCTCCCCCTTTAGGGGGTTGGGGGGCTCTTAATCAATGGTTCAGATTATTTTATTTATAATTTTATTAATCTTTAATATAAACTTAATATATTTTTAATATAACAGAGAAATCTACATAAAATTTGCTATTATATATTATGAGAAGATTAATAGAATATTTTTA
>MOYB01000001.1:11480-47703 GCA_001899385.1 Candidatus Caenarcanum bioreactoricola
ATTCTTTATTTAAGAAAATTATTCAAAAAACAAAAAAATAAAGACGATTCTTAAAATTATTTTCTTAAATGTCTATTGGACCCTGTGGTTTTGGTTTTGGTTTTGGTTTTTCGACATTTGTCAAATTTTTACTATTTTTTTTCTTCATTGTTATAGTAGAATGAAAGACTTTAACCTCAACAGGCTTTACCATAATTTTTTACTCCCTTAATTAATTTAATATTTCTTATTTACATAATTCTAGAAAAATTTTCTAGAAAAGTTATTCTTTATATATATTCAGTTTACATAATTAATTTTGATATTGTCTAGGTGTATTGACAGAGAGAAGCAAGGGATTATTTATTTATTTATTTTAATTAAGATTTTTTAGAATCATCTTTTGAAGAAGCTTGCTCTTTTTCATAATTAAATACTCATTCATTCTAGACCTTCCTCCTAATATAACATTCTGAAAGATAAAGATTTTTGTCTATTACTGTAGTAGTTAAATTGTGATAAAGTCCTATCGTTCCAGCAAAAGGTAAAACCTTCCCGCTATTATCTGTTTTTGCTTTAAAGATTAAAGAAGGCGTGATTCTAGCCCCTGCATTATTTTCTGCATCAGCCCAATATCCACCTGCTTCATTCCATATATTAGGTACTTCCCATGTTTCAGCTACTCTTATAATCTGATATTCTACTGGATCTTTTATTATTTCAATCATAAATGCTTGATCATCTGCAACAGTTGTATGAGTTAAAAGTGTTCCGTCTTTTAATTTAGTCCCAAATCCTCCGATTTCAGCTATATTATATAAATCCCATTCTGTAGTTGTAGCACGATAAAACAACATGCCCATTGCTGCATAATATCTCTTATCAGTCATTACAGAACCAAGAGTTGGAACAGTCCAAACTTTTCCAGTATTTAAAATAAGTCCAGATTTTAACGGAAATCTTCCTTTTAAATATATTCTTGTACTATCTCCGAATTGTCCTACTGTTATTACATTTGAACCATCTGAAAATTCAGGAAGTTCTAAATAATGTCCATTTGCAGTAGGTGCATTGTATAAATCATAAAAAGGTTTAAATGGCTTTATATTATGCAATGCATCTGAATAAGTATATTGTGCAATGTCCATTGATTGCCTAGAAACCCATATTCTTTTTTCATAGTCATACCAATTTTGATTAAATTCAAAATAATTAATATAAAAATTATCAGTAGCAATAGCAGGAGCTCTCAAAACAATTTTATATAAACCAATGTCTAAATTAATTATTCTTTCAGGTCTATCAAAAGAATAAGATTCATTTATCTCACAACCAGTTTCTCCACCTAAAGGTTTATCATAAATACTATTAGAAGAAAGACTTCCTTCTAGACATGAAAACACTTGAATTGTAGGCAAGTTAGCCTCTGCTGTTGATGAAGTTTGTCCATTATGTCCTATATGTCGATATAAAAGTTTACAGGGTTTATTAATCCATGCATATATATTCATTACAGGAGAATCTAATTTAGTTGAATAATCATCTGGATTAAGTAAGCCAACATGAGGACTAAAATGACCATTCCCTGCTGTGTCTGTCCCAAGATCTGAATCTGTAAAAGCAAAATGACTTCTAGAATCTTGGAAATTAATTTTTTCAATTTCCCCTTTAAAATTCAATATATTCTTTTCTGGAGTTAAAGTCTTAAATAATATGCTTGCTTCTATTCTATGCCCATAATCATTTGCATGTGTTTTGTCTGTTATAACACTTCCCCAGCTATGACTGCTTTTATTATTAGTTATCCAATGTCTAAAATCACTTATTAAATCAATATATTCACAGTTTGTTTTGTTGCAAATTTCTTGTATTGCCTTTATTGCAAGCCCCATTACGATTGTATTTTCTACTCCAGCAATATCTGGATCACTATAACCGCCAGTATTTATTGTATTTAATTTTGAATCCCAATTATGTAAAGGAGGCAACCAAACGGGAAGTTTTCCAGAATTTTTAATTAATTTAGTTAATTTAACTCCTTCAGAGATCATATTTTCATAGAAATTTACATCTCCAGCGCCCGCATCATTAGTTCCAAAACGAATAAAAACAACATTTGCATCTTGATAAATAGTATGAGAAGCTATATTTATATTATAGTTATCGCAAGCCCAGCCGTTATCAAGTCGTTGCCCTGAATATCCAGCGTTATAACAACGAATATTTGCATTTTCATAATAATCTTGAAGAAAACCTTCTAAAATAGCAGGAAAAGCATTAGGTGCAGTAGAAGCGTGGTCTGTATTAGTAGGAAGATTTCTATTTAAACTCCAGCCTGTTGTATTATTTCCGTCTGTTTGAGAATCTCCATAAAAAGCAAATTTTACAGTAGTTCCTTTAGATAATAAACCTATTGCATGATCTAAAGATTTGATTGTTGATAAAGGGTTTTTGTCTATTTTCATATTTACTCCTATGTTAAATTCAATAATACTTTGAAAAACAAGACCATCATCTTCAAGAAAACAATCTGTGAGACCAGAATGTTCACATAAATAAATTTGTCCTGAATCAATTTTTATTTCTTCTTCATTTCGATTAAGAGCTTCATATATTAAACTTCTTATTTTAATAGCTTCAAAAGGACTTTTTTTATCACTAAAAGCTTGAATTCTTAGAGTATAAGCCATATTAGTTTCATCAAAAGTAGCTTCATTTTTTGAATTTATTTGAAGTCTTATATAAGGGAAATCAGTATTTTGTATTATTTGAGAAAAAATTTTATTTTCAATTATTTCTTGAAGTTCAATATTAGATTTGAGTTTTTCTATAATCCCTTTTAAAAGCTCATTAGTTAAATCTTTCATTAAAATACAATTTAATAAGTATTACTTCCTTACTTTATCAAATAGATTTTTTGTAAAATTTAAAAATGCAAGAAAATAATTTAACTAAACCTAAAGTAATTGCAATAGTAGGACCTACTGCTTCTGGAAAAACTTCTTTTGCTATTGATCTTGCACTTAAACTCAATACAGAAATAATTTCTGCAGATTCAAGATTAGTTTATAAGTTTATGGATATAGGCACTGCAAAGCCTTCTTCTAAAGAGCTATCACAAATTCAACAACATATGATAAATGTTATAGAGCCTTCTGTTAATGAATTTTCTTTAGGAGAATATTTAAAACAAGCTTATCCTTTACTTATTAATATTTTAGAAAAGAAAAAAATAGTAATAGTTGTAGGTGGTACTGGTTTTTATTTAAGAGCACTATTAGAAGGATCCCCGCTAAAAGCAGTGGCTCCCTGTGAAACATTCAGAGAAACACTTAAAGATATTTCTACTGAAGAACTTTTTCAGAGATTAATAAATAAAAGAAATATTCATGAAAATGACAGATTTAGAATAATAAGAGCTTTAGAGGTTCAAGAATTTTCTAATTCAGAAGAAACAATTTTAGAAAATAATTTTGATATAGAATTTATAGGTTTAAATTTTGATAGAGCTATATTACGTCAAAGAATAAGGGAAAGATCTGAAAACATGCTAAAACAAGGCTTAATAGATGAATGTAAATTTTTATTATCAAAATATGGTGAACTAGAGATATTTCATAAAACTATAGGTTATAAAGAATGTATAGAAGCTTTGAAAACTAATGATTTTGATAATTTATTAGAAAAAATAGTTATTTCAACAGCACAATATGCTAAAAGACAAATGACATGGTTTAAAACTAATAAAAAAATAAATTGGATTAATAATTGAAATAATCTTAATAAAGACTTAAAATTATAATAATGTTTATTGAGAATTTTATGCTTGATTTAAATTTATGTGTACATCCTCGTGAAAAATTTTGGGGAATAGTAATAAATTCTTTAGGAGCTTTAATTTGGTTAGGATTTTTCTTTTTTTCAATAAAAGCTGGAATACCTACTTTTATAGGGATTTGTTTAGGAGCATTAATTGCAGGTATAATAACTCTTATTTATTATTGGATATTAGAAAATTTATTTAAAGCAATTATATTTGGAAATGCTATTCATGTAAATCAACAACAACATCCTGAAATTTATCAAATACTTGAAGAACAAGCAAAAAAATTAAATGTAAATAAAATTCCAGATACTTTTATATTAAACGGACAAGGTGCTGTAAATGCAGCGGCAAGTAGAATACTTCACAGAAAATACATATTTTTATTTGCTGAATTAGTAGATTTATCTTTAGAACGTAATGAATGGGATGAACTTAAAATGATAATAGGTCATGAAATGGCACATCATAAATTAGGACATACAAATCCTGCATTAGGTCTTTTACGTTTTTGGATTAGTCCTGTTTTATTTTTAATTTTATTTTATTTTGCAACTATTTCTCCTATTATGGAAAAAACAATGCCTGCAGAAGCTTCATTTCCTAAATTCCCAGAACATCTTTCAACAATATTTTTATTATTATTTGTTTTTTCAATATTTTTAAAGACTGCTTGGAGAAGAGGTTGTGAATTAAGTTGTGATCGTGTAGGTTTTTCTTTAACTCAAAATCTAAAATCTAGTGAATTAGCTTTACTAAGTATTACAGGAGGAAGCCGTGCTTTATCTTCAAAAATAAATGCTGAGGCTTTTAAAAATCAAGAAAAAGATATTCCTTTATTTTTTGCATTTCTTTATGAAATCTTTTCTGAATATCCAAGAATGACAAAAAGAATTATTGAATTAGGGAAATTTGTTAAAAAATAATTGTTTATACTCCTGAAGTATCTATTGTTTTTATAAAATTGTCTACTTCTTTGTAATACTCCATTTCTTTAAGTTGTTTATAATAAGATTTTGATATTTGAGCATCCTCTAAAGCGCCTTTTACATCATTAAGCTTATATTTTGTTAAAGCTCTATTATAAAATGCTTTTGCATCACCCGGTACAAGTCGAATTGTATGATTAAAATCATCAAGTGCTTTTTCATATAACCCAAGTTCATATTCTGCAATACCTCTATTAAAAATCGCAAAATCATTATCTGGATTAGTTAATTCAAGAACTTTATTAAAATTTTCAATAGCTTTTTCAAAATAACCTGCTTCACTTAATATAAGCCCACGGTCAAAATAAAGTTCATTATTATTAGGTTCTAATTCAATAGCAAGAGAATAATTTTCAATAGTTTTTTCATAATTACCTTGTTTATAATATTTTGCTGCATTATCAAGATAATCAGAAACTTTTTCAGTATTGTCAAAATTCTTAGCACGGCTTATTAAACAAAAACAACAAGCTGTAAAAACTATACTTAAAAGTAAAATTTTAAGGAATTTAGAATCTTTAAACATAAATTAAAACTTTTCCGGTAAAATATTCATTAATATTCATTCCTTGTTTTAAAGAAATAATCTTGAATTTAAACTTTTTATTAGGGACAAAGATAATATTTTCAGGGATTTGCCTGTTTTTTTCATTAATTATATTTATATTTGTTATTTTTCTTTGTTTAATAAAACCTAATTTAAGAATTATTGAAAAAAATCTTGAAAAAACAATTTCTTTATTAATTCGTTCAAAAAATTCAAATCGAAAAATTCAAAATTATAATAGATTAATACAAAAGTTTTTTTTCAATCCTGAAATTATTCGTTTATTAGGCAATTTAATTATTCCTTTATATATAAGTAAATTTAAATTTACTAAGAAACTAATAATGTTCCATAAATTTTTTGATTAATTTTATCTATAGAAATTTTATGTTTTTCTTCATTATAAGCATCATTTATTATTCTAAGTTCAGATATATTTTTTAAACTACTAAAATGTTTTTTAATAATTTCAATAAGTTCTAAATTATTTATAGTTTGTACTTCATCAAAAGCCATTTCTAAATATTCTAAAGCTTTTGTTATACATCTATACTTTTTAGTGCTTATAAATAACGCTTTATAACAAACAACTAAATTATTTAATAAATTAATTTTTTTAATTATAGAAATATGATTTTCATAAAGACTCAGAGCTTTTTTATAATTTTCAATTGCTAAATTTAAATTATCTTTATTTGTTTCTTCAAGCTTATATAACTTCCAATAACAAGAAGCTATTTGATTATAAATTGAAAAATTTGAATTTATTGGAGAAAAACTTAAAAGTTGTTTGTAAACATCTAAAACTTTCTCAAGATTTGCTATTAAAGGCTTTTCTTTATTAAAAATTAATATGATTTTTGCATAATTATTAAGGATTTTTATTTTTTCATCAATCTCAAGAAATTCAAAATTATTAGAAGAAACTGCATATTCATAAAGTTTAAAAGCCTTTGCTAAAGCATCTTTTTCATCAAAATCTTTATACTTTATAATAAATAAATCAGCTAATTCAATAAAAGGTAAAAGACTGTTTTTTAAAATAAGTTCTTCTGACAATTCCTTATCAATACCAGATATTTCACAAGCTTCATAAAAACTTAACATTGCTTTATTAAGATAATCTTCTTGTTTTAATAAATGAAAAATCTCTGCATTAGCACGTCCTAAATAATAAAAATTTTCTTTAAGAGCTAATAAGTTTTGTTGTTTTCTATAGAATTCATTAGCACTTTCAAAAAGCATAATAACATTATTTAAAAATTCTATTTTTTTATCAAGTTTTTGAGAATTTACACAAAACAAATAAGCTTTTGCAAGAAGATTTAAAAAGAAAAGACTTTCTTCTTTAGATTGAGCTATATTCATATTTGTTTTATAAAGCTCAATTAAATTAGATTCTATAGTATTATGCAAAAACAAAACATTAAAATACTTTAATGAAAATTCTAGAAAATTAATTATTTGAGCTGAATTAGCTCCTAAATTCTTAAAATTATTATTTCTTATAATATAGTTATTTGTAAAAATTAAACCTCTAACCAAATTAAAAATCTTTTCTTTTTTAAGTACTTCATTATTTATATTATTAGTTGTACAAAGCTTTAAATAATATTTTGCAAATCTAAGATTTAATTCTTCTTCTTTTAATAATAATTGTTTATTTTTAAATTTAAGTTTAATAAATTTTTTTAACTCTCTATGCATTACAAAACATCTTTCATTAAAAGCCTCTGTATATAATTCATAAATTAAAGCTCTATTTTTCAAAGAATCAATAATTTCTTCGACTCTATGTTTAGATACTGAAAGTATTTCACTAATTTTAGAAAGACTTAAATACTCACAAGGTGCATTTGCAAATAAATTTAAAATTTGAATTTCAAAATCTTTTATATATTCAAAAACTATATTTAAAACTTTATATAAATTAACAGGACTAGCAATTATATTAGTTTCATCTGGATTATTATTATCAAATTTTGAAATAATTTCAAATATATTCTGATCAGAAATATGCTTTAAATGATGCTCACAAAAGCCTCTAAGCAAACTAATCAACAAAGGATTACCTTCTGTGAAATCTATTGTTTTAATTATAAAATCTTTATTAAAAGAAGAAAATTCTGGAAATTTTTCAATTATATAATTTTGAATTTCTAAAGGTAAAAGTTTTTCTATCTTTAAAATATTTTCTTTATTAATTAAATTTTTAATTTTTAAACTATTTTCAGAAATATTATTTATTAGAAGAATCTTTGATTTAGTTCCAAAAAGCTTTTCTAAATCTAATAATGATTCTTCACTTAAGAATTCAATATTATCAAAAATTATTAAGTACTCATCATTAATTTCATTTAAAAAATTATTTAAAATATTTTCATTATTAGTTAAATTTACTTTTAATTGTTCTATTAATATTAAAATTAAAGCTTCCTTTAAATCTCTTTGTTCTTCATTAAAACAAAATGATAAAACTCCTTTACCTTGAGTTATTCTTATATCTTTAGCAAAAATGTTTGCTAAATGTGATTTTCCACTTATTTCATTACCTTCAATTAAAATAATATTTTTATATTCAAATAATTTTTTTATTCTACTTACATCTTCATATCTTGAAATAATATTATTTTCAATTTTTAAATGTGGGAAATAATATTTTGCCTTTTTAATTTCTTTTTTTATAGCTAAAGTTTCTTTTATTTTATTTGTTTTTAAAATGGGTTTATTTATTTCTTTTTCTATGAGAGTAGTTTGTTTATTTGCTTCTTTATTTATTATATTTGTTATTTCTTCTAATTCAGACTTTATTTCAACTTTATTCTGAGTTTCTTCTTTTTCATCTTCTTCTTTAAAAATTTCAATTTCTGAAGACTGAATTTTATCTTGTATTTCTAGCTCTAATTCTCTTTCTTTTATATCCTCTCTATTAGCCTTTATATCTTTTATACTTTTTAATTTAGATAAATTCTTTTTTTGTAATTTATTTAAACTTATTAAATTACTTATATCTACTGCTTTTATATCTATATTTTTTTGAAAAGATTCTTTTGAAATTTTTTCTTCTTTATTCTTTGCGTTAATCTTTAAAAAGATTTGAATTATTACTATTAATGATGTTATTAAAATTAATAATATATTGAAAATATCTGAATTAAAACTTTCTAAAAATTTAAACCAATTTTGGAACATTAAAATAAATTATTGAAATCAAAGTAATAAGCTTTTATTTTAGCAAAAAACCTCTTAAATTTATTTATTGTTAAAATCTATAAAAAGTAAAAAAATAAATATTTAATGAAAAATACTATTAAACTTTCTTTTATTCTTGTTCTATTTTTATTTGTTATAGCTTTTGTTTGGAGGCTTTGGGGTATAAGTTCTGATAGTTTATGGGGTGATGAAATTGCAACTGTTAGAGCTATTGCCGCAGATCTAAATGAAAAAAATACTAGATATAATCATCATTATGAAAAAAAACTTGCTAAAAATTGTGCACAAGTAAGTACTTACACAAAAAAAGCTGAGAAATTTATTAAACCTACTTATTATTGTTTATTAAATAAATATATAAAATTTATAGGCGGAGAAATAAGTGAATTTGCATTAAGATCTTTTTCTTTAATTTTTGGAATGTTATTCTTATTATTCTTTTATTTGAGTCTTAGAAAGATATATCCAGGAAAAAAAGAAATTGCTATTATAGGGCTTGCTTTAACTGCTTTTTCTCCTTATCTTATTTATTATGCACAAGAAGCAAGGCATTATAGTTTATTTTTATTTTTAGGTGCTTTTGCTCTTTATCTTTATATTCTTCAAAAACAAGAATCTAAGCTTAATTTAAAAATATTTTATTCTATAATACTCTTATTATCTTGTATAGCAGGTTTATGGGTTAGTATAGTATTTCTATTTTGGATAGGAGCTTT
This sequence comes from Candidatus Caenarcanum bioreactoricola, assembly GCA_001899385.1. GTDB lineage: Bacteria > Cyanobacteriota > Vampirovibrionia > Caenarcaniphilales > Caenarcanaceae > Caenarcanum > Caenarcanum bioreactoricola. The sequence continues at coordinate 20,748 of MOYB01000001.1, forward strand.
CTTTTTAGATTTTTGTTTTTCTAATTTATCTCTTATAAAAAAGAATTCTAAAATTCTCTTTATAATTTTCTTTATATTAATTGCAATTTGTTTTTTATATTTTTTAATAAATCATTTCCCTAAAGATTTAAATCCTTTTAGAGCTACTAAAGATTCTAGTGAAATTTTAGAAAGATTAATAGATTCTCCAAAAGAGTTTCTTAATATGATATTTGATTATTCTATTATGAGAGAATTTAAAGATCATATTAAATTTAAATTTTTAAGATTAACTATTTCTATTTTATTACCAATTCTTTTTTTAATAGGTTTAATTAGTTTTATAAAAATAAAAGAAATAAAACATAAATTTTTAATTATTCTTTCTTTTATATTGCCTTTATTTTTATCTTTTGTATGTTTTATTTTTTCTGATTTATCTTTTATTCATAGTAGGCATGCCATATTATCACTTATTCCTGTTTTTATAATAATTGCAACTGTTATTTCATTTATACAAAATAATAAAATTAAATATATTTCTTTAGCTTTAATACTTTTATTTTATTCCTTTATAAATATTCAAATGAAAGCTAGTCCTCAAAGACAAGATTGGAAAAGCGTTGCAAAAAAAATAGAACAAGAAAATATACAATCAGATACTGCAATAATTTTTGGTAAAGTTTGGAAGAAAAAACCTTGGCAAAGAAATTTGAGATTTCCAGAAGCTTTAAATTATTATTGGGAAAATCCTAGACAAGAAATATATATTGAAACTTTAAAAGATCTTAAAGCACTTGATTCTTCAAAAAAGTATAAAAGAATAATATTTTTATCTAATAGAGAGTTACTTCCTAATTTTGAAAATTATATTGAAAATAAAAAAGAAACAAAAAATTATTCTGGAATACGATATTGTGAATTTATTAAAAAAGGTACTCCTATTAAGCTAACTAATGAAAATCCTAATAACCAAAATAAAGATAAAGTTATACCTTGAGATGCTGATAAGCCTAATAATAAAGCTAAATTAGCATAAATACCTTCTCTAATACCAATACCACTAATATTAGGTAAAACAAGTATACCTAAAACAGAGATTGTATGGAACAAAGTTAATTCTAAAATATCAAAATTAAAGTTTAAACCTAAACAAAAAAGTTTTAAGGCAAGTATAGCTAAGAACTGAAGAGATAATGACCAAAGAAAAATTTTTATATAAAATAAAATAGCTCCTTTATTATTTAAAAGTTTCAAACTTCTATTTATTTTATTTAGATTTTGAGAAATCTTGATTATAATTGCTTTAAAAAAATTATTAGAAATATTAAAAAAGCTTTTAAGAACTTTGAATTTTAAGATTATATCCCAAATCACAAACATTGTAATTATAAAAATAATTAAAGAAAAAAATATCCAATCAGTACTAATTATTAATTTTTTAGGTAAATTATATTTAAAAGAAAGCAAATTAACTGAAAGTAATGCAAAAAAAGCTATTAAAATTAATCCAGAAATTCTATCTATAAAAACTGATGTTGCACAGTTTATCCAATTAAAATTTTTAAAATCTTTCTTTAAAAGATATGCTCTTATAAAATCTCCTGCTAAATTTGTAGGTAAAAAATTATTTAAAAAAATCGAAATAAAATACATTTTAAAAAGAGCTTTATTATTAACTTCAAAAAGTTTAAGCTGATCAGTGCAAACCTTCCACCGAAAAACTGAAAATAATTGACATAAAAATATTGATAATAAGCCTAATATAATATATAACCAATTTGCATTATTTAATAAATTAGGAATTTGAATTAATTCATCTTTGAATTTATTATATAACCAGAATAATAAAGCACAAGAAATTATAATTTTTAATATATTAGATGCGATTTTTCGCTTTTTGAAATTTAACATTGAATAAAACAATATATTATTTTGAATTATTAATAATAAACATTATATAAAAATATTACTTAAGTAATGTCTAGTATAAATTCATAAAAACATAAACTTAGTTGTTTGTCCTAAATAAAGTCCAATTTCTTTTATTGCCATTTCTGAAAGTTCTATATCATGTTTATCTGCATTTAATGCTTTCCGTATAGTATAAGCTCTTTCATGGCATTTTAATGCTTTTTTATAATTCCCAATAAGTTTATAAACTTTACCCATATCATAATAAATCAAAGCTTTTTTTAGTTGATAAATTATTTTTATATCTGGGTCTTCTGCTTTAAATAATGCTTTTTCTATTACCTGTAAAGATTTTTTTAAATTTATAAGTGCTTTTTCAAGATTACCTCTATCTGCATAAACTATGCCTATATTTCTATAAGAATCAGATATTTTTTCATAATCATTTATTTTTTCTCGAATTTCTAAAGCTTTTCTATGATATTCTAAAGCTTCATCATATCTACCCATTAAATAAAAAGTTGCACCTAAATTTCTATAAGAAGTTGCTATTTCAGGATTTTTATTTTGATTTATAGTATATATTTCTTTTTTAAGAATTAGAGCTTGTTTAAAAGAAGATAAAGCATTATTAAGTTTATTGGATTTTAAAGCTTCCATGCCTTTATAATCAAGTTCTTGAAATCTTTCATATATAGAAACTAAATAATTATTCATAAAAGAATTATTAACTTCTACTTTAGGTAAAAACTGTGTTTTTTGTAAAAGAAGATAAGTAATAAAACAAAATAATAATAAAGCAATAAAAGCTAATAAGCTTACTTTAAATAATCTTTTTTTTAAAATTGAATTAAAATTTTCTTGAAAATCTGGCAAATTATTATAAATATCAATATTTTTAATTATAATTTATTTATGTATTCAAATCAAATTCTAAATAAGATAGCGCTTGCTCTTGATTTTTCAACTAAAGAAGAAGTTGTAAAATTATTAGAAGAGCTTAATCCAAAGCCTAAAATTCTTAAAATAGGACTACAACTTATATCTAGTTTAGGCATAAAAGAAGCTGTAGTTTTATTAAAACAACTTTGTCCCTCAGCTTCTATCTTTTTAGATTTAAAACTTTATGATATTCCTAATACAATAAGTAAAGCAATTGAAAATTTTAAGAACTTAGAAATTGATTATTTAACAGTGCATATACTTGGCGGACACAAAATGCTGAAACAGGCATTAAAAGCCTCTGAAAATAAAGTTAATCTTGTTGGTGTTAGTATTTTAACTTCTTATTCAGAAGAAGAATTTTCGAATAGTTTTTTTCATCCAGCTAATGAACTAAAGACTATAACTTTAAAGCTTTGTGAATTAGCAGTTTCAGCAGGATTAAATTGGATAGTAGCTTCTCCACAAGAATCTGTTTTTATTAAAGAAAGATTTAAAGATTTAAAGATAATCACCCCTGGTATAAGACTTACTGAAAGTAATATAGGAGATCAACAAAGAATTGACACTCCTAGATCTGCTATAGAAAAAGGTTCAGACATGCTTGTAATAGGACGTCCTATTTATTCTGCGAAAAATCCTAATGAAATTTGGGAAAAAGTTTTATCGCTTTATTGATTCAACACTAGTAATAATTTCAGAGATCTCTTGTGTTATTGCTGATTGTCTTGCTTTATTATATTTTAGAATTAGTTCATTTATTAATTTTTCAGCATTTTCAGTTGCAGCTGTCATTGAATTAACTCTAGTTGCTGTTTCGCTAGTTCTTGCATTCTGCAAAGCATTTAAGAGTTTATTTTTTATATAAGCAGTTACTAAATTAGAAAATATAAGATTTATATTAGGTTCAAAAATTAACAATTCATCGTCATAATTTATATTAGCTTCTTCATTAGTTAAATTTTCTAATTCAAGATTTAAAGGGAAGAGTTGACTATTTATTATTTCGGAATTTATAGAAGAAGTAAATCTTGTATAGATTAATTCAAGTCTTTCAAATTCATTATTAATAAATTTAGTTTTTAAATCATTTAATGTATTCCAATTTTCTTCAACTTTGGAATTTTCAATTTCAAATATAATTTCTTTAACATTATTTAATAAAAATCTTTTTGTAAAAGCAGAGATTTTTTTACCTATTAAAACGAGCTTTATTTCATAACCTTGTTTTTTTAATTCTTTAATTCTTTTTTCAAGGAATTTAGCAATTTGTATATTATATGCACCACAAAGTCCTTTATCTCCAGAAATTGCTAATAAACAAATTGTATTAATTTTTCTATGATTTGTAAATAATTTTTTTTCATTTTCAAAATCTTTTAAATTTTTATAAACTTTATATATTAAATTTATAAGTTGTCTTTTATAAAGGAGATTATTTTCTATAGCTTTAATAAATTGTTTTAACTTTGCTGTTGACATCAGCTTCATAGAACGAGTTACTTTTTGTATATTTTGTATTGTTTTAATGCGCTTTTTTATATCTTTTGAATCCTTGCCCATTTTAATTTTTGTTATTTGGCGTTAAACTTAATTTTATTCTATCTTAAAAATAAAATGAGATCTAAATTATATTTTATATTTGTTATTATTAATTTTTTAGTTTTATCTGTGTTCGCTGATTCTAAAGACTTCACTGTAGATATAACTAATATACCAAAAGGAATAAATTCTTTATTTATACCTTTAAAAGCAAGTTCAAATAAAATTCAAATTCAAAAAATAAGTATAAATGATTATTTTGCAAACAAATATATTACTTCTTTTACAAAAGATAGTGAAAATAATATAACAGGATTAAGTCTCTTTACTCCTTCTAAAGGAGAGTATCTTCCTACAAGTCTTATTTTGAATTTTAAATTAATTAAAACTGGAAACGAAGAAGAAATAACTCTTATTCCAAAGAATTCTTATATTTATCAAAAACAAGCTTCTCCTATAGCTAATTCTTTTGTAGGTTTTAAAGAAATAAAAGTACAAACAAATGACTTTAGTTCATTTAAAGAAAAAGAAAAGAAAAAAGAAAATACTGCTTATGTTAAAGTCGTAGGTAAAACTATTACTGAAAGCAATAGAAATTATAAAAAACCTCTTAATCCACAAAGTAAAATTCCTTCAAGAATAAAAGAATTAGTTTTAACAGTAAATTTACCTCCAGATTGTGATTTAAATAAAATTTATATTCCTTTAATAATTGATGATTCAACTGCAATAAAATTTGAAAATATTAGTTCTTTATGGACAGCAAATATTTTATCGAAAAATCATTCAAAACTTATAGAAATTGCTTCTATTAATAATGCTAATTTATGTTCTGTCGAAGCTTCCAATATGGATATAAGAATTATTTTAGAAGATAATAATAAAAAAGATAATAGTATTATTTTAGGTCAAATATTAAAAGAGCCTGCTGAAATAGTAAGTGATGTTTCTGTTACTATAAATCCTTCAAGTTTTAATTTTAAGCCTTTAACAATAAAAGAATTCTTTGAAATAAAAAAATGAAAATAATTATAGTTCTTCTTTCTTTATTATTTATATGTTTTCTTTTATATAGTGAACTAAGCTATATTTCATCTAAAGGTATTAAATTTCTTTATAATATATTTTCAAGAATATATGAACTTAAATGGAAGCTTGATAAGACTTATTTAAATAAAGAAATTAATAATAGACTCTTTATTAAGCCTATTTTAGATTCATCAGGACAGGAATCAACCTCGAAATTTATAGATCTGGCTTGTGGTACAGGACGTTTAAGTCTTCTGCTTTTAGAATGCACAGATTTTAAAGGACAAATAGAAGCTTATGATATTTCTTCTGGAATGTTAGATATTTTTAAAAAACATATAGACAAATTAGATATAAAAGAAAAAAATAGAATAAAAATCTTTCAAGCAGATTTAATAAAATGGAAATGTTCAGAAGAAAATAAAAATAGTTGTTCTGCCATTGCCATAACAGAAGCAGGGGAGTTTTTGTCTAATTTTCCGGAATTAATCGAAGAAATTTATAAAATACTTAAACCTAATGCTTTATTCTTATTAACAAAGCCTGTAGAAAGAATTGCTTGGACATTTTTTGGAAGAAAACAAAGTAAAAATCAAATAATTAAACTTTTAGAAGAAAAAGGATTTATTAATATTCAAATATATAGTTGGACTTCTCATTATGACGTTATTCATTGTTATAAAAAATAATCCATATTATAATTAATTATAAAATTTATCTTTATGCTTCCTCAAATAGAATTATATGATTCAACTTTAAGAGATGGTGCTCAAATGCAAGCTATCTCTTTTTCTGTTTCTGATAAATTAAAAATAGTTGAATTACTTGATGATCTTGGTATTGACTATATAGAAGGGGGCTGGAATGGTGCTAACCCTAAAGATGCTGAGTTCTTTAAAAAAGTAAAAAAATTAAAACTTAAAAATTCTAAAATAATTACTTTTGGTACTACTAAAAAAATTAATTCTAAAGATTGTAATTGTGATTCTATTATACAAGATCTTCTTTTTGCTGAAACTGAAATAATAACTCTTGTTGCTAAATCTTGGGATCTTCATGTTGTAGAAGCTTTACGTACTACTTTAGATCATAATCTTCAAATTATAAGTGAAAGTATTGAATATTTAAAAAATAAAGGAAGAAAAGTATTTCTTGATGCAGAGCATTTTTTTGATGGATATAGGGCTAACCCTGAATATAATAAAAAAATAATAGAAATTGCTTTTAAAAGCGGTGCTGAGACTATTATACTTTGTGATACAAATGGAGGAAGTTTACCTAGTTTTATTGCTCAGACTATAAATGAACTTTTAAGGGATTTCCCTAAAGCAAAATTAGGTATACACGTACATAATGATTCAGGCTTAGCTTTAGCTAATTCACTTATTGCTGTAGAAAATGGTGCTTGTCAAGTACAAGGTACTATTAATGGTATTGGTGAAAGATGTGGAAATGTTGATTTGATTTCTGTAATTTGTAATTTAATTTTAAAAATGAATAAAAAAACTTCTATTTCTCCAGAAAAACTTAAAAAAATAACTTTTGTTAGTCAAGCAATAAATGAAATTTGTAATTTAAATTCAAATCCACAACAACCTTTTACTGGACGGACTGCTTTTACACATAAAGGCGGTTTGCATGCAAGTGCTATGCTAAGAAATGCTTTAACTTATGAACATATTGATCCAAAGCTTATTGGCAATAAAAGTAATATATTAGTTAGTGAACAGGCAGGCTTAAGTAATATTTTAGATTTTGCAAAAAATAAGAATATAGATTTAGGCATTAATCCTGAAGAAAATGCAAAAAAAATTCTTAAAAAAATAAAAGAAAAAGAACATCTTGGTTATCAATATGAAGAAGCAGATGCTAGTCTAGTATTACTTTTCTTAAGAGAATTAGAACAAAAGCCAAAATATTTTGAATTAATTGATTTTAGAGTATTTTCTTTGATGAATAATTTATCAGAAGCAACTATTCGAATTAAAGTAGAAGAAAGTGAATTTCATGTTGCAAGCCTAGGAGTAGGACCAGGGCACGCCCTAGATCAAGCATTAAGAAAAGCTTTAACAAAATATTATACAGAATTAAATGAATTCAAATTAAGTGATTTTAAAGTAAGAGTAGTAGACAGCCATGTTGGCACTTCCGCAAAAACAAAGGTAATTGTTGAAACAGTAAATTCTCTAGGTGTAAAATGGAATACAATAGGTGTTCATGAAAATATTATTTGTGCTACATTCGAAGCTATAGAAGAAAGCCTTGAATATGGATTATATATGAAAGATTCTAGTATTTAAATTATAGAAAACCCTATTATAGCTTTGGGTAAAATATATACATGCAAAATGAGTATATAAAATATAGAGATGAAGCTAATCTTTGTTTAAGAAAAGGACAATATGATAGAGCTTTAGATCTTTTAAATTTAGCTATACATAAGGAACCAAAAGCTTTTGAATGCTATTTTAATAGAGCAGTTTTAAGAATTAATTTAAAAGATATAAATGGCGCGATAATGGATTTAAAAAAAGTTTTTGATTTAGAACCACAAGATTTTTCTTTATATCATAATATGGGTGTAATATTAAAAAATATAAATCATTGTCAAGAATCTATTAATGCATATAATAAAGCTTTAGAGTTAAATCCTCATAGTCCTATTACTTATAATAATAGAGGTATTTCAAAAATTAAATTAAATGATTATGAATCTGCTATACAAGATTTTTCTATTTGTATTAAAATGCTTCCTACTTATTGCGAAGCTTATTTGAATAGGGCAATTGCAAAATATAGAATGGAATTGATTGAATCTGCTATACAAGATTTAGATGAAGCAATCAGACTTAATCCAAATCTTTCTTTAGCTTATGAATATAGAAGTCAAATTAAAAGTAAATTAAAAAATTACGAAGGAGCTTTTCATGATGCAAACAAGGCAATAGAAGCACAGCATATACATAAATATGCAAATAATTATGGTTTTGAAAAAAAATCTCCTGTTGAAGGAATTCAAATTTCTAAAATCGAAAATATTTTATCAAAATTAAATACAATAAATAATAAATTACCTCTTGATAATACTGAAAAGAAAATTAAAAGTAATATAATAAATAACTTTTTAAATAAATATATTTGTGGACTTCAATTAAAAACTTGGTTAATAATAGCTTCTATACAAGTTTTAATTTTAAGTTTAACTATATTTTTAACAAATTTATTTTGAACTTAATTTATAAATATCTAGAATTTCTTGAATTACTTTTTCTTCTTTGTTATTCTTTATTGCATCTACAACACAACATTTAAGATGTGCTTCTAAAACCATTTCTTCAACTTTTGATATAGCTCCTTTAACTGCTCTGCACTGAGTTATTACATCTGTACAACATTTGCCCTTTTCTATTAAATTAATAATGCCTTCAATTTGTCCTTTTATTTTCTTTAGACGATTAAAGGCATTAGTTTTATCAAAAACAGAAGATATTATTTCTTCATTTTCATTCATAAAGATATTATCCGCGATTACAACCACAATTGCAACTACCACCAGAATTATTATCTTTAGATTTTGTATCTTCTGTATGTCCTTCTGCACATTCCTTTGAACAAAAGAGTTTCCCTGCTTTATCTTTTATTGCATTCACTATTTCAATTATACAATTACATGCTGGACATGCACAGTTAACTTTATCTTTATCATTTTCGTTTGTCATTATTTTTCTCCTGTAAATTTATTTTATTTACAATAATATTATACCCCATACCCCTATAAAGTATCAAATTATTTTTTAAAATTTAAAGATTTGTGGAAAGAAGAATATAGATACAAATTAAACAAATTTATGTTAAGTAAATTAAATTTTAAAATTCTAGCTTATTTAATTATTTTATTATTAATTTTACCATTACAAAAGACTTTAGCCAAAACATCTAGTGGTATGTTTATTGTAGACACAGAAAATCGTTGGGGGCATAATCAAAATTTAAATAAAAAAGCTTCTTATATACTTTGTGATGGTTATATAGGCAGTCCATTAATTTTTGAAGATGATGAATTAAAAAATGCTTATATTAATAATTGTGAAATCACTCCACCAAGTGGAAGTATTGGAATAATAGATACAACTGAAAATATTTCAAGTAAAACAGAGGGCTATCCTGCTTATAGTATTAAATTCAAAGATTCAGAATATGTTTATTTTGTTTGTGATGGATTTTTAAGTTCAAGTGCTTGGTGTTCAAAAGAAGCAAGTAAAAAAGCAGAACAATTAATTAGAGCAACTTCTTATAGAAACTGGGAACAAGGTGCAAAAGTAATTAGACAATCTGAAGATAATTATGAAAGTAAAAAAACTTCTAGCTTAAAAGAGTTTTTAAAAAGAAGTATAAGAAAATCTCTTGATGGATTGAATTAGAAGTTTCTTAAGATGCTTGTATAAGATTCTTTGGATCTAAATATTTATCAACTATTTCTTTACCTAGATTTTCTTCAAGAAAACCTCTAAAAGAAGCTTCTGAATCTGGATGTAATCTTTGGAATTCTTTTACAAGTGCTGTACATTTTTCATAACCTATTGCAGGAAGAAACGCAGTAATTATACTTGTACTTCTATTTACATAATATTCACATCTTAAAGGATTTGCAGCAATAAGTCTTATATAATCACCAAGAGCTATAGCACTTTTTCTTAATATTGCAAAAGAATCAAGTAAAGAATCTGCAATTAATGGCATAAATTCATTTATTTGTAATGTACCATTTGAAGTTGCACAACTAATTGCTATATCATTTGCTATTACCTTCATACATCCTTGTAAAACAGTTTCTATAATAACTGGATTTACTTTGCCGGGCATTATAGAAGAACCTGCTTGTTTAGGAGGTAATGTTATTTCGCCTAATACAGCCATTAATCGCAAATCCTGAGAAACTTTAGAAAGATTAGATGCAAATGCTTTTAACATTCCAGATACTTCAACAAAGCAATCTACATTTGAAGTTGCATCAAGAAGATTCTCACCACGGCTTAGATTCATACCTGTTAAAGAACGTAAAATTTCTATTACTCTAAAAATATATTTTTTATTTGCTCCAATACCAGTACCAACTGCAGTACCGCCTATATTAACTATTTTAAGGCGTTCTTCACATTTGAAAGTTCTCCATCTGTCTCTAGAAAAAGCTTCTGCAAAAGCACCAAATTCTTGTCCTAATAAAATAGGCACTGCTTCTTGCATTTGAGTTCTACCCATTTTAATGATACCTTGAAAAGCTTTTTCTCTTTCTTGACAAATACCTTGTAATTTTGCTATTTCAGTATTAAGTTTTCTACATTCTTCAATTGCTGCTATTTTTAAAGCAGTAGGATAAACATCATTTGTTGATTGATGTAGATTTACATGTTCTATTGGATGAATTATAGAATAATTGCCTTTTTCTTCACCAAGAATTTCTATTCCTCTATTAGCAATTACTTCATTTACATTCATATTAGTAGAAGTGCCAGCGCCACCTTGTAAAGCATCAGTAGGGAAATTTTCTTTTTCTATTTTATCATTATAAATTTCATCACAAGCCGAAACTATTGCGCCACAAACAGCTTTTGAAATATAATTCAATTCATAATTAGTCAAAGCACAAGCTTTTTTCACAACAGCAATAGCTTTTATTAATTGAAAATTTACTTTTCTTTCTGCTAAATTAAAATTATTTAAAGCTCTATAGGTATGAATTCCCCAATAAGAATTTTTTGGAATTCTTTCATTGCCTAATAAGTCATGTTCTATTCTAAAATCATCTTTATATAATTCTGTTTTTAGATTTTTTTTATCTTCTTCGATTTTATCGTTCATTTACTTTAAATTAAATTAGTATTTTATCTTAAAAAAATCATACCAATATTAATTTTTCATAAAATTACGACTTTTAGCTTTTAATCAAAAGAAATATCCGATTAGAGATTTTTATACGAAAAAATTATTGAGCTTATAAAAAATTCTAATTGTTAAATATTTTTGATGATTTTTGCTTTTATTTGCTTAGTGAATTAATTACTATAATATTAATAGCACCAAGCATCAAGGCTCTTACATTTTTAGATTTTACTTCTGTTGTCATAGAAAGATTTTCTTCTTTTAATAATTCAGTATTCAAATAATTAACTATAGAAGCATGATCTTGAAATGAATCTTTCTTAATAGCAATTCCATCTAAAACAGTATTTAAATCTTCAGTAAAAACATCTCTAAAATTTTTCATCTCTTTTTTATCTTTTTCCTCAAAACCATATATTAGATCTTTTTCTGCTTCTTCTGCTACTCTTAAATTATAAATTTCCATAAGTAATGTTGTTTTTTCATTATCAATTTCATCTTGTAATTTATAAACATCAAAAATAGAAGTGTCATTTGGTTCTGTAAGAGCATCTTTTATGCTGATTATATCTTCAGTTCCATTATAAGCATCAGCCTCTAATCTAGTGATTACACCATCATTACTTTTATCTATTTCCTTAAATAAATCTATTGTTTTCTGATTATCATCTCTCATATTCAATTTTTGCGCAAATTCTTTAAATGTAATTATAAATTCTGCCATTATTCTAATCTCCTAAAAAAAACAAATCTAAATAAATATAGAAACATTTTAATTAAGATACAGTTAAGGGCTCTTCTAGTTTTTAAGTAAGCCTTTAGGGGTAATGGCGCTAGGATAGGAGAATTATTATTCTAAGCCCTCACCCCCTGCCCTCTCCTAAAAGAGAGGGAGCCAAAGGATATAAGTTTTATAATGGGGTTGCACCCCAAGCCCGGCTAATAATGCGTTATTTTTTGAACAGGATGTATGCATAAAATCCCCTCTCTCTTTAGGAGAGGGGATACCTGAGCNAGCGAGGGAGGGGTGAGGGCTTTTCAAGGGGACTGGGGGGGGCTCAAGGCGGAAAAGTTTATATTTTTACTTTTTCTTCATATTTAGATGTCCTTTTGTTCTACTTCCTAAGCCTGCGGACAAATTTTTACTTTTGATTGGTATGTTTATATAAGAAGATTGCATTGTTTTATCTGATTCAAGATCTTTTACTTCTGCATTTTCAAAAAGCATTAATTCATCTTTTCCGCTATCAGATTCTGCCTTATATTTAACAAGTATAACTTTTTCTGCTTGAGCATAATATTGAGGAGAAGTTAATTCAGCTCTTTTAGTTGGAGAATTTTGCTCTGCAACAAGAATATTCTTATCTGTATAATTATTAAAAATTTCAATTTTGTCTGATTTTATAGTGTAAACATCTTGTTTTAAATTAGCAGAATCATTGGCAACTATTTTTTCTACATTTTCTTCTTTTGCAAAGATTTCGATAAGTTCTCCTTTTAATTCACCATCTTTACTATTTAATATAGCGTTGCCTCTTGCAATTAAAAGTTTTCTTGTTTCAATTTTATTTTGAAGATCTATTTCTTGTTCTTCTGAAGTTATTAATATCTTTTGTTTTTCTTCTGTATTAGAGTTATTAGCATCTGTTAATAAAATAGTTTCAACATTTTCAAAAGCCTTAAGAAGTTTTTCTTCAGTATCAATAATTACTTTAGGAGCTTTTAATTCTTTTGTTTTATCTTTTGATAGAATCCAAACATTTCCTATTGCTTCAACTAAAGTTTTATCTTCTTTTTTTAAATATATTTTATCTGCTTTTAAAGAAAAATCTTCAGATAAAATTTCTGCATAACCAAAGGTTTCCCCATTTGAAAATTGACCATTGCTATTTTTTAAAAGAATTATTTTATCTGCTTTTAATTTTATTTTATTAGACTCTGCCTTAGAATTTATTAAAACATTACCTTCTAAAATTATTTTATCATCAGTAATTTCAAGATTATCTGCTTGTTCTACTGTAAAATCTTCTTGTTGCTCTTGAGAAAAACTTGCCTGCACAAAAATTAAACATAATAAAATTAAATAAAATATTTTTTTTAACATTAAATTCACTTACCTTCTTTAAACATCTTCATTATATTTTCCATTTGATTCATCATATCTTGCAATTCAGATTCACTTTCTATATGTCCATGTCTTTTATTTTGATGTTCAAGTAAAGTAATTTGATAATTAGAAAGAGCCGATATAATAGTAAATTGTGCTTTTAAAAGTTCTGTTGGATGATTCCCTAATTTAATAAGATTTTTATAGTTTTCTAAAAAAGTATCAAAAAGTTTATTAATTGATTCAAGTTGCTCTCTAAGCCATTTCAAATCAACACTTTCTGTTGAATTAAAATTATTTCCTAAAGGCATTTTAAAAACAAAAGGCTTTAAAATATCTGAATTTATTTCTTCTTCATTCATAATTCATGATTTTTACATTAATAATATTATAGATTGTAATTATATCAAAAAGTTTTGTTGAGTTTTTATAATTACTTAAGTAAAATTCATTAAGTAAGCTAATTTAATTAAATGCAAATTACAAGAAAAAAATTTTTTATATTTTTATTAATAATTTCAATAATTCTATTTTTTATCTTTAAAATCTTTACAACAAAAAAAGATGAAATAATAGGAGTTCAAATATTAACAAGTAAAGGTACTGTAATTGTAGGTAGACAAGCATCATCAAAAAAACTCATGGTTTGGTGGAGTCCTTATATTGGTTATTTTAAAAAAGATGCTTCTCCTGATTTCTTTAAAATAAACCATAAAAGAGAAAATAAAACAAATAATAATGGCGAAATTAATTGGGAATGGGATGAACTTTATAAAACTAATCCAGAAAAATTATTGTTATCTCTTAAACCAGAAGATAAAAATATTTCAACTGAAAATTTTATAAAAATTTGCGCTGAACAAAATAAAGATAAACTTTCTTGTCAATGGAATATTAGAAGAACTTTTGTTTTAGAAGCTCTTTCAAATAATTATCTTTGTTTTTCTGAATTGGCAAATGATTTTTATGGAGGTGCTCATCCTCTTTTAAAAAGAAGTTTTAGAAATTTGAATCTTAACACAATGAAAGAAGAAACTTTTGATGAACTTTTTAAAGATGAAGAAATTAAAAATGAAATATTAAATGAACTTTATCAGAATTTAAAACTTAATTCAAAAGCATTAACAGAAGAAAATCAAGAAAATAATATACAAACAGAAGAAAATAAAGAAGCTACTAATAAAATTAATAATATAGAAAATAATATTAAAGAAGCCTTAGCATCACAAGGTTATGAATTTATAAAAGATGCTTTTTGTCCAGTTATTAAGCCTGAAGGTATTTTTCTTGTCTTTAGCTTTTCACAGCCAGAACAAGCTAATAGATCTTTGAACTTTAAATCAGAAGTACTACTTAATGAAAAAAATCTTCCAAAATCTTTATCAAAATTGTTTGATGAATTTAAGTTTTCACAAGCATCAGAGGATTATTCTACAAAGATGTATTCTAAAGATAAAAATTGGCAAATATCACAAAATCTTGAACAACTTTCTATTACACATCATCAACATATTATTACTCTTAATCTTCCTCAAAATAATGTATCTGAAGATTTTATTGGTATTTTTTGGATATATAAATCTCCTAATAAATATTATCTTGATAAATATAAATTCAAAGAATATAAAAGTAAGAACATGATAGAACCTATAGAATTAAAAGATCTTCTTCCTCAGAAATCCGAATAAGTTTCAAAAAGATTAGGCAATATATCCCCAAGCATATAAATTGAACCTGTTATTATACCTAAATCTTTTTCTTTTACTAAAGTTTTAAAAATATCTAAAGCATCTTTATAATTGTCAAAACTAAGAGCAGGCATATCATAAATTTTATGGATAATTTGAGTTAATTCATCTGGATCCCAAAAATCGCCTGTGCTTCCTTTTGTAAAAATTATTTTATCTCCTTTAGATATAAGTTTTTTTAATATTAATACTGCATCTTTACTTTTTAAAAAACCTAAAAGCCATATTTTTTTAGTATTTGGATAATAATCATCTAAAGCTTTTTTTAGAACCTCTGCTCCTGCTGGATTGTGTGCTGCATCTAAAATTACAGACTTATTTGAAATTTTAAATTCTTGAAATCTTCCAATCCATGATTGTTCTTGATAAATAGCTTCATAATCTATAGGGTTATTAGATTTAATAATATAATCAAAAGCAGTTAAAGCAAGTTTTGCATTAATTCTCTGATGTCTACCTTTTAAACCTAATTTAGCATTATCAATTTTATAATTTCCTAAAGGAATTTCTTTTGCGTTTATTTTCTTTGCCCTTTCTTTTATAACTTTTAAAGCTTTCTTATTTGATACAGTCGTAATAAAAGGAACATTTTCTTTTAAAATACAAGCTTTTTCAAAGGCTATTTTTTCAATTGTATCTCCTAAATAGTCTTGATGTTCAAGAGAAATATTAGTAATAAGACTTATAAGAGGTTTTTCTATTATATTTGTAGCGTCAAATCTTCCTCCAAGTCCAGTTTCAAGAAGCAAAAAATCTGTTTGTTCTCTTGCATAATAAAGAAAAGCAACTGCTGTTAATTTTTCAAAATAAGTTAATTGTTCAGAAGAAGGTAAAACTTTGTTTCTTTCTTCTACAATTTTCATAAAACTCTGAAAATCTTGTTCTGAAATTAAATCATCATTTAATCTAAATCTTTCACGAACACAAATCAGATGTGGACTGGTATACAGACCAACTTTTTTATTTTGTGCTTTTAATAACGATGCTAAAAATGATAATGTTGAACCTTTGCCATTAGTGCCTGCTATATGAATTATATTCTTAATATCATTTTGTGGGTTCTCCAGCAATTGAAGAAAGGATTTAAGATTTTTAATTCCCAATTTATGATTAAGCACTATTTTATTTCCTTAAGTTTTTATTATAACAAAAGCTTAAAGCTATTTAATATAATTTCTAGGTTAAATATTATTTCAATAAAATTTTTTAATTTTCAGATAAAAGCTTTGTAAAGAAAGCAGGTTTTGACATTAAGGCTTGAAAAATCTCTTTATTCCAAAATTTACAATTCTTAGGTAATTCAGTATTTAGATATTTTCCAAAATCTTGCTTTGAGGCTAACATAAAACTCCAAACAGCTCCAGGATAACAAGGTACAAGAGACCAAGCAAAATTACAATGTTCAAAAACTAAATTTAAATTTTTCCAAGTTTTTTTACATTCTTCTTCTTGTGCTAAAGGAGAGCCGCTTTGTGTTATAAAAACCCCATTAGATTTTAATGCTTTTTTTATTAATTCATAAAAATTCTTTTGTATTAATATTTCAGCAAAGCCTACTGGATCTGAACCATCACAAATTATTACATCAAATGAATTAGCAGAAGTAGTTTTTAAAAATTCATTTGCATCTTGAACACAAATTTTAACTCTTGGATCATCAAAGCCACAAGCAGTTTGAGGCAAATGTTTTTTACTTGCTTCTATAACTTTCCCATCTATTTCTACAAGAATAATCTCTTTGATTTGCGAGTACTTAGCAAGTTCTCTAACAGTACCACCATCTCCTCCTCCTAAGACAAGGACTTTTTCTGCATTTTGGACTAAAGACATTGGCATATGAGCTATTGTTTCATGATAAAAGAATTCATCTTTTTCATTTACCATCATACATCCATCGAGAAGCATTATTTTGCCATAATCTTCACTTTCAAGAATTTCTACAAGTTGATAATCTGATTCTTCTTTAAATAGAATATCTTTAATTTTATAACCAATGATTGCGCCTTTATATTGTTCAAAAGTCCATGTTGAAGAGAGCATTAAATTTCTCCAGCTAATGATAAGTTATCGGTTTTTAACAAATTAGAAAGAGGACTATTATCACTAATAGGATGAATTATATTATATTTTTCTTTTAATTCTTTAATTTCCTTATCTAAATTATTATTAGTTTCAATTTCTTCTATTTGTACAAATGAAATTAATTTTTCAAGTAAAACTTTAGTTCTAAGAATTATAAAGATCATATGAACAGTTTCTCTAGTAAAAATCTGTTTAGGATCAAGATCTTTATGTCCTAATCTTTTGTAGATAGAATTTATAAAATCATAATATTTTGCTAAAGCACTGTTTATTTCTTCTTGAGAAACAACTATATTTTCTTCTTCAAAGAGTAGAGCTTCTAAGAATTTATATTTAATGAGTAAAGGAGCTTCTTCTGTCATAAATTTAATTTCTTCATCATTTAATTTATGTTTAGATAAATCAAATTCTTCAATATTATTTGTATTTTCTTCCTCTTCATCATCTTCTTCTTCATTATTTTCTTCTTGTTTTTTATTTTTTATTAAATTTTGAAGAATAGCATTTAATTTTTTATTCATAAGCCATTGAGGAATATGAAAATTGCTTTCTATTAAAAGTTTATCTAAAAGTAAGGTTTTAGTTCTAGCTTGATTTTCTTCTAATTCTATTCTTTCTTTAGCTTTTTCTAATTGTTCTTTTAAGATTTCAAGATTTTCATAATGTTCTTTTTTAGCTAATTCATCATTTATTTCATGTTTTACACTTTTTTTAAGTTCTTTAAGTTTAAATTTATAAATTATTGTTTTATTTTTAAGATTTTCCTGATATTTTTCATTATCATCAAATTCAACTTTAATATCTTTTTCTTCTCCAGCTTTCATACCTAATACATTTTCCAGACAAGTTGGAGGTAAAACATTATCTTCAAGATTAGCAGTTTCATCAGTCATATCATATTCATTAAAAGCACTGCCGTCTTCTAATTGTCCAATAAGATCAAAAGTAATTTGATCATGTTTTTCAAGTTTATCTTCAGGTTTAGCATCAACAAAAACAGCATTTCTTATTGCTATTTTTTCTAATTCTTTTTCAATAAAATCATCTTTTTCTTTAAACTTTGGAAGCTTCATTTTATAGTTTTTATAATCAAAAACATCTATTTTAGGTAAGGTTTCAACATAAAATTCTATTTTTAAATTTTCAAAATTAAAATTACTATCTTTAAAACTCAAAACACTTTGATCTTGTATAGTTTTCACTTTATGATTTTTCAAAGCTTCATCAAGATGTTGATCTACGAGTTTTGTTATAGCTTCTTTTTGTAAATATTTTATATTTAAACTACTTTCTATTATACTTTTTGGAACTTTACCTTTTGGAAAGCCTTTTATTTCAATATCTTTGCTTGCTTCCTTTAAAACTTTATTATAAGCATTTTCAGCTTCTGTTTTTTCAAAATCAAAAGTTAAAAGTCCTTTACAATCTTCTATAACATCAAAACTACTTTTCATTAAATTAAATATTAAGATTTAAAAAAATATAATAGCAAATAAAATTTATTTTTTAAGTTATTATTGATTCTCAAAGTTAATAAAATAATATAAATGGACTTATCATTAATAACTTATCATCTTATTTTGCCTTTATTGGAATTTTTTAAAACTACCTTTGGTAATTATGGATGGTCAATAATTTTTGTAACTATTTTTATAAAAGCAATACTTGTACCACTTTCTATAAAACAAGCTTTAAGTACAAAAAAATCTCAAGAAAAATTAAGTCAAGTAAAACCTGAAATGGATCATGTCCAAGAAAAGTATAATCTTAGAAAAAAGAAACATGAAAATGATCCTGAAAAATTAGCTGAAGTACAAAAAGAATTTCAAGCCCAATTAATGGAAATCTATCAAAAAAGTGGTGGTTTTAATCCTTTAGGTGGATGCTTGCCCCTTTTATTACAACTTCCTATTATTATTGCTTTATACTGGGCATTTTGTGGAAGTCCTTTCCAAGCAACTGTTATGAGTATGCCTTTGGAAATTACTAATAAAGTTTTCTTTTTAGACAATAAAACAAAGCCGGATAAATCAGCAACAGTTAATTTTGTTGATTCGAATGGCAAGCTTGGACGTTATCAAATAGAATCTAATGTTTATAAACGTAAAATTTTACTTGATAAAGAATATAGTTTTGAAGTTAAAAAACTTGAAGGGGCTGCTGAATTTAATCCATCTAGTTTGTATTGGCGTATAGACTCCGCTAAAGCAAATAAACAAAAAATAGCTTCTATGAGTCCAGAAGAATTAAAGGAAAATCAAGCATTATCTATAGATGGTGAAAAAGTTATAGAAATGCAAAATGTTAAAAATCAACCAGATAAAATAATTCTTAAAGGCTTAAAAATAACAGAACCTTTTAGTTTAGAAGCAGTATTAATAAACTCGAGAGGACAGGAGAGATTTTTCTTTATAAAAGACCTTGGTAGAAGTGGAGTTTATAATCAAGCTACCGGCGAAATTCATTGGGATATATTAATTCTTTTAATTATATTTATTGCAACACTTTATTTAAGCGGAATTCTTATGGGAAATCAAAGCCCTAAAATGCCAAGTCTTGATCCAAAACAAGAAGAAATTCAAAAACAAACACAAAAACAAATGCAAATAATGCTACCTCTTATGTCAGTAGGATTTTTCTTGTTTATACCTTTACCAGCAGCAGTATTCCTCTATTTTTGTATAGGTAATATTTTTCAAATAATTCAAAGCTACTTTACAAATAAAATGTTAAATTTAAATAACAATTAGAAAAAAATTATGGAAGAAAAAAATTTATTACCAATAAGAGTCTCAGACTTTAATATAAATAAACATAATCATGATTTTGTGGTTATGGCAGGTCCTTGTGTTATTGAAAATGAGGAATTAGTTTATAAAGTTGCTGCTGAAATGAAGGAAATTTGTAAAAAACTCCAAATTCCTTATGTTTTTAAGGCTTCTTATGATAAGGCAAATAGAACTTCAGTTGAATCTTTTCGTGGACCAGGTATTAAAGAAGGTCTAAGAATACTTGAACAAGTAAAAAAAGATCTTGATTTATGGGTAGTTTCAGATGTACATTCTGTTGAAGAAATTGAGAAAGCAGCTGAAGTACTTGACATAATACAAATTCCAGCTTTTCTTTGTCGTCAAACAGACTTAGTATTAGCAGCAGCAGATACAGGCAAAATTGTAAATATAAAAAAAGGACAATTTTTATCACCTTATGATGTTTTGCACATAGCAGAAAAAGTTAAATCAAGAGGCAATTCAAATATTTTAATAACTGAAAGAGGTACAAGTTTTGGTTATAATAATCTTGTAGTAGATTTCCGTTCTATAGATATAATACAAAAAGAATTAGGTTTAGCAGTAATTTTTGATGCAACACATGCAGTACAATTACCTGGTGGAATGAAAGGTTCTTCTGGCGGAAAAAGAGAATATGTTTCTTCACTTGCTTGTGCAAGTATGGCAGTAGGGGCTTTTGGTTTATTTTTAGAAGTTCATCCTGAACCAGAAAAAGCACTTTCTGATGCGGCTAGTATGCTAAGACTTGCTGACGTAGAAAAATTACTTCAAAAGTGTAAAGCAATTAAAAAAGCCTCGATTTAAAGATTATGAATACTAATATAGAAAAAATTAAAAGTAAGTTTTTGAATTTAAGTAAGCTACTAAAAATCATGATTTTAATGTTTTTTTGTACTACTTTATATGTATTTTTTATTTCAGAGAGTTTTTATATAAGTAAAACAAAAATAATAATAAAACAAGAAAAAGAAGTTAGTTCTAGTCAAATAGAAAAATTTTTATCAACAAGGACTGATTCTTCTTATCAAGATGCTCTTTTACTTAAAGAATATATACTTTCTAATGAAATGCTTCAAAAGCTTGATTTAAAATTTAAACTTAAAGATAAATATAGAGCAACTTTTAAAACTAATTCACTTTTAAATTTAAAATATAAAACTTTAAAAAAAGATCCCTTTTCTATTCTTTGGTTTTCAGAACAAGAAAGATTTTTGAAATTTTATAGATCTCGCATAAAAATAAATATAGATGAAATGTCAAGTATAACGTCTATTGAATTTCGAGATGAAGATCCTGAACTTTCAAAGGCAATACTTGAAGAAATTATTAAAAATAGTGAACTTTTTATAAATAAAATATCTACTGATTTAGCTGTTAATAAGCTTAAATTCATAGAAATAGAAAAAGTTAAATTAAAGACTGATCTTGAAAATGCGGAACAAGAATTAAGAGAATTTCAAAATCGTAATAAAATAGTTGACCCACAAATTGATGTAAAAACAAGCTCTGAAATTATAGGGGCATTAGAAGCAGAATTAATTAGTAAAGAAATTGAATTGAAAAAAACTAAAGCATATTTATCTGAAAATTCTTTTCAAGTTAAAAGTCTTAGAAAAGTAATAAACGGAATATATGGAAAAATTTCTGCTGAAAAAGCAAAACTAACAAATACTACTGGTGTTCAATTAAATGATTTAGCAATACAACATCAGAATATTATAATGAAAGTTGAAATATTTAAAGAGCTTTATAAGTCTGCATTAAATATTGCTCAAGTTTCAAAAGCTGAATCTATAAGACAAATAAAGTTTTTAGTAATAATAGATTCCCCTACTCTCCCAGAATCTTCAGAATATCCAAGAAGATGGTATATAATGATGATTTCTATTATAATTTTCTTGTTAATTACTGGAATTACAAGATTAATAATTTCTTTTATAAGAGAACATAAGGACTTCTAAATATGAAAAATAAAATTAAAAAATTTGTTCAAATTCTATTGTTTTTATTAATAAGTTTTAATGGCTTAAATTCTTTTGCTAAAGATTTATTAGGATTTGATAAAAGTAAAGAAGAAACAATACCTTCAGAATATATAAACACAAATGTAGTAAATTCTCCAAAAGACAAACAGGAAAATAAAGAAGAAATTAAAGATAAAGCTCTAGAAAAGAAATTTAACTCAGCCTTTGAAAAAGATCTTTATGATCGTCAAATGCGTCAAATCAAATACAATCAACCAAATCCTTCTGCTGCTTTAGTTTTTGGAGAAAGTTTATTTTTAGGAAATTTCGCAGAACAAAAATTTACTGCTTCTAATCCAGAATATAGAATTTCTATAGGTGATAAATTACAAGTAAAAATCTGGGGCGCTTATGAATACGAAGAAACACTTAAAGTAGATCCAATGGGTAATATTTTTGTCCCAAGAATAGGACCTATTAAAGTTTTGGGTATTAAAAATAGTGAACTTCAATCTATTGTCGCAAGTAGAGCTAGTGAGATTTTTGAATCAAATGTAGGAGTTTATGCTGCACTCTTAACAACTCAACCTGTAAAAGTCTTTGTAACAGGTTTTGTGCAAAAACCCGGTCTTTATGAAGGTTATTCATCCGATTCTATACTTAGTTATCTTGATAAAGCAGGTGGTGTTGATATAAATCGTGGAAGTTTTATTGAAATAGAAGTTTCTCGTTCTAATAAGCTTTATAAACAAATAAATCTTTATGATTTTTTACTTTACGGTAAACTTGATGTTGTTCAATTCTATGATGGAGATACTATTCTTGTAAAAGCACGTAAAAATCATATTTCAGTAAAAGGAGATGTAAGAAATTCTTATGAATTTGAATTTGCAGGTAATGAAATACAAGGAAGTAAAGTTATAGAATACGCAAAGCCAAATACAAAATCTAATTTCGCAAAGATTACAAGGCAAACAGGAGAAAATATAAATAGTTTTTATATGAATCTTCAAGATTTTAATAAATCAACTTTTTATCCAGATGATTTAATTGAAATTGTCTTTGATAAGCTTAAAGAGACTATTTCTGTATCAGTAGAAGGAGAACACAATGGTAAAAAGAAATATATACTCCCTTATACTGCAACCCTTGATGATTTATTAAAACTTGTACCTTTAAATGAAAGATCTAATATAAAAGCAATACAAATCTTTAGAGAAGAAACTGCCATTAGACAAAAAGAATTATTTGATACATCGCTCTATAATCTTGAAAGAAAACTTTTAGATACTTCATCTATAGTATCAGAATCGCAAGCAAGTTTACACCTTAAAGAAGTAGGTTCAATAAGAGAATTTATACAAAATGCAAGAGAACAAGTTAAACCAAAAGGACAAATTATTCTTTCAAATGTAAAAGATTATAAAAATGTACTTTTACAAGACAATGATACAATTTTTATACCACCGATGTCATCAGTTATTTCTATTAATGGAGAAGTTTTATTTCCTAATTCAATCGCATATAATCGTTCAAGTATAAAATATTATGTTGCTAAAGCTGGTGGTTTTACTGATAATGCAGATAAAAAGAAAGCAGCTGTAATACATTCAGATGGTAGTTCAGAAAGAGTTTCTATGAATTATGCACCTAAAACTGGCGATGAAGTTTTAATTATGCCTAAGATTAAATTCAAATGGTTTCCACTTATGAAGGAAGTTTCAGATATAGTTTTTAATGCAGCGGTTACTGCAAGAGTATTATTATTCTTAAAGTAATTCCCCCTAGTCTCCTTATAAAAGGATTTCTTGCTATTCGATTTCAGTTATTAAAAGCCAAGCACCACTATGATTATATACAGCTTTTACTCTAATAAAACTATTATTTTTTTCTGTTAATTTTTGTAATTTTTCATATACTTCTGGATATATTGTAATTGCACCTGCTGAATTTGCTTTGTTCTTAGTAAAAGGCGTTATTCTATAAACATCTTCTGCTTTACCCTCTGCATTTATAAATTTAAGATTTGTTATTTTAAAACTCTTATGAGGCAAATCTTTATCTGTTGCACTTAAAAACCCTTCATATATAGCTGTATTTAAAATAACTTTTCTTTTTATTATATTTTTCTCCCAATTAGTAATAAAACTTGTAGCTTCTGCTCTAGTAAGATCTTTATTTATTGGTTCTTCTATTCCTGCTTTTTTACACCAAAGACTTAAATCTTCAGAAGAAATCTTTTCATTCGGTTTAAAATTTAAATCTTTAGGAAAATCTATTATTTCATTTAAAATTAATCTTTGAATAGAATTTCTATAAGGATTTTCTGCTCTTATATCAAGTAATGGTACAAGAGTAGGACTTGCATATTTATCATTTAATAATTCTTTTTGTAATTCTTTTATGTTTAATTCAAAAGGTTGAATATTTTTCTGAACAGAAAGTGCTGCTATAGCTCCTACTGCTTGACCTATTTGCATACATACTGGTTGAAGACGACTAACCCCGTTTGCTATATGACTAACTGAAAAACTTTTTTCTGCAACAATTAATCCATCTGTTTTTATTGGGATTACTGCTTTCATAGGAATACTAAAAGGCAATCCAGTATGTCTTCCACCCCATTTCATTGATTTCACAAGTGGTTTAAAATATTTTTTAGAAGTTTTAGGAGCCATTTCATCATAATGATGATCATTTACATAATTTCCTACAGCTATTGAATCAAATAAAAAACTACCTGCATTTTCATTATCATAAATAAAATCATTTTCAGTAAAAGTATCAAATCCAACTAATCGTCTAGCTTCTCTATAATAAGGTATAACAGCAAAACCATTAGTTTTCGGAAATATTTCTTGTGCTAAACCAAAACGTCTCCCTAAATTTTCCTGAATATATCTTGCAAACCAGAGCGAATAAGTTTTTGCTTCTTTATCAAATCGTTCTTTTTCAGCTTGATCTTTAAAGATTCTATTTATTTTAATACTATAATCATTGCCACATTTAGGCCAATTAATCATAAAAATATCAGGGCTTATTTGTCCGTAAGTAATAAAGCTTTCCGGACTAAAGAATCGATCTGTCTTTGCATGTAGCCTATATTTTTTTAGAAGTTCTTTATCTCTAATTTTTTTATTATCAAAACTACACCAAAATCTTCTTTGAGCAAGTTCAGGAGTATAACCAACTGGTTTAGGTATTTCTGGTGCCAGTTTATCACCATAATCTTTTATAAAAAATACCCAAGTTAATTCTTGAACAGGAAATCTTTTAGCTATTTTACTTTTAGCTTTAGGTGCACTTCTTTCTTTGAATTCACCTTGATATTCCCATCCTAACCGATAGTCTATATTACCGAGTTCAAGTAAATCACCTAGTTCAGTAGCATCTATAGTTATTTTTGCATTAATTTTTAAATTATTAGAAAATTCAATGCCTATTACTTTTTTAATATTTGAACTTTGATTATTTGAAAATAAGACTTTTATAGGTTTTTGATTTTTTATCCAAATAATATTTTTTTCTTCAGCTATCCAATCTTCAAGAACTTTTCTACCTATTTGTGGATTAAAAGTAAATAAACTAACCCAACCATAACTTGAAAGATTTTTTTCTTTTTCTGAAAGTCTTGCAAGAAACTCTCCCCATAATCCTGTGTGAAAAGCAGACAATTCATTTCCGTCAATAGCAGAAACTCCGCCAGCAATCATTGAACCACCAAGATATTCATCTTCAGAAACAAGTATAACTTTACTTCCCATTCTTGCAGCTTGTATTGCAGCCATTACACCGCTTTGAGAAGCTCCTACAACTAAAACATCACAAAATTCATCTTTAGAATAAGCTTTAAAAGAAATTAAAATAATAATAAATATTAATAAAAAGCTTTTTTTCATTATAATTTTAAATAAGGTAAGTAATAGTTTAACAAATTTATTAATATGAAAAAAAATATAATAGCTTTATTCTTTTTTATTCTCTTTTTTTCTTTAGATCTTTCAGCACAAAATTATAAAACTCCATATCAAGATACTGATGAATTTGGGATTTTTGCTTTAGGAGATATGGGAACTGGATGGTCTAATGAATACAAATTATTTTCTCTTATAGCGAAATATCCTATTAAAGATTATTCAGCTATTTTATTATTAGGAGATATTTCTTATCCAGACGGCAATCCCAAATTAATAGAAAGTAATATAACTAAGCCTTATAAGCCTGTGTTCGAAGCTGGGTTTAAGTTTTATCCTGCAATAGGAAATCATGAATTCTTATTTGAAAAGGCTAAATATATAAAAGAATATTTTAATGTACCTTATTATTATAATTTTAAAATTGGAAGTGCAGAATTTTGGTCTTTAGATGTTAATTCTGGGGGCGCTAGATTTGATAAAGAACAAGCTGAATGGTTAAAAGATTCTTTAGTTAAGTCTTCAGCAATTTGGAAAATAGTATTTTTTCATGAATCACCTTATTCTTCAGGAATAGTTCATGGAAACAATAATTATTTAATAAAAAATCTTGTACCTATTCTTGAAACAAATAAAGTAGATCTTTGTTTAACAGCGCATAATCATTTGTATGAAAGAACTGAAGAAATCAATGGTGTCTTATATATAACTTCTGGTGGTGGTAGTGCTTCTTTACATAAATATGATAAAGCAATAGGATTTAATAGCGCTTTTGTTAAGAGTATTTATCATTTTTTGAAAATAAAAGGTAATGCAAAAGAATTAAAAATAGAAGCAATTAATTTAGAAAATGAAGTTTTTGATAGCATAATATTAAACAAAGACTAGACTTTATTTATGAAAAGTACAAATTTTTGTAAAAAATGAATTATCCCTTCTTCGTAGAATGACGCGTTTCATTTCCCTCTTATATAAGAGAGCTAGTTAATTTTTCAAAAATTTTTGAAAATATTTCTCTTAATATTTTCTTTTGTCAATTATTTTTAACTTTTATTTTTTTATC
>MOYB01000001.1:48363-64431 GCA_001899385.1 Candidatus Caenarcanum bioreactoricola
AACTACTTTTTTTGAACTTTTTTTGTCTGAAAATAATAAAAATAATTAATTGAACTATAATAATAAATATTTAGATAATATAAAAAAATAAAAATGAATATCCAAAAAAAAGAACAATTTATTGCAGAATTTGAATATTTATCAGAAAATTTACAAGAAGAAGTTATTGATTTTATTCAATTCTTAAAATCAAAGAAAAATAATTCATTTTGGCATAAACTTTCTATGGAAAACTTTTTTGAAGATGAATCTGATGATGATAAGCTTTATGATAATTATTCAATAAATAAGGATAAAGTTTAATGTTTAAATTTGGACATATAATTTTAGTAAAATTTCCATTTTCTAATTTACAAAATTTTAAAGAAAGACCTGCATTGGTTTTAATTAGTGGAACAAATGAAGATTTAGTTTGTGCAAAAATTACATCAAATCAAAATGTAAATTTATCTTATTCTGTTAATTTAATTTCATGGAAAGAATCTAACTTACTTCGTCCATCAATAATCAGATTAGATAAAATTGCAACTTTTTATAAAAATCAAATTATTCAAGAAATTGGAAAACTTAATTTAGCTGAATTGGAAAGAATTAAAAATAAATTTAAAGAAGTTTATTCAGAAATTTTAAATTAATAACTTAAATTTATAAAATAAAAAATCTTGGAAATCTTAAAATCCTGTGAATCCTGATTCGGACTTTATACTTTCCTTAAAATTCATAGTTAATCATAAAAATCAGCATAATCAATGGTTCAGACTGTTGAATTTCTCATTAATTAATCTTTTAAATTGAAGACTTTTTGCTCCAAAATTAATGAGTAAACCAATTTCAATATTATATGCTTCTAAATAATTTATTGCTTGTGCAATATGAACATCTTCTAGCATTATAAGAGCTTTTAGCTCAACAATTACGGTATTCTCTATAAAAAAATCTACTCGATGGCTTCCAATCCTTTGATTACTATAATATATTTCCATTTCTAATTCACGTTGAAATTTAATATCATTTTTTTCTAATTCAATACCTAGAGCTCTTTGGTAAATAACTTCTTGAAAGCCATTTCCAAGAGTTGAATGAACTTTCATTGCACAATTTATAATTTTAGAGGTTAATTCAGAATATTTATATTTTTCTTTAATGATTTCTTTTTTCATTGTCTGAACCATTGATTACACAGATTAACTTGATTTATATGATTTAATACTAATATACTTTCCTTAAAAATCATAGTTAATCATAAAAATCAGCGTAATCAATGGTTCAGACTTTATATGCTATGATTTTATAGAAAATAGGGAAATAATAAAAACAAAATATTTTAAAAGGATTTAATTCTTTAAAAAATCTATTTTCTCCCCCAATTAATAAAGCTTTATTTTTTTTATTAGAAGAAGTTCTTTTTTCAATTTCCAAAAAAGTTCCTGAAAAATCCTCTAAATCTTTATTTTTAGATTTTATTTCTATCGCTGTAAGATACATCGAAGGATGAGGAGTAGAAGTTAATATTTTATTTTTTTCTGATTTAAGTTCCCATTGTAATGAGTTAAATTTAGTTATTTTTATTCTTAAATCACCTCTTTTCTGTTTAATTTTTAATGTACAAATTTTTTCAGTTGCATTACTAGAACAACCTAACATTAATTCTAAATCTTCAAGATCTTTATCTTTTTGAAAGAGAAAAGAAAAAATATATTTAATAATATTAAAAATTATTGTATTTATTTCCATAAATTATTTATTTTTCTAGATAATAAAATTTTACTATTTCTTATATTTAAATTGTTGATTTAAAAAGGATTTAATCATATAATCAAATTTATTATATCAATAAAATAATGAGACTACTTTTACGAATATTTTTAATTATAAGTTTATATATATTTTTTATAGTTTTAATTGGTGAATTAGTTATTAAATTAGATTCTTATTTATTAAAGTTAAAAGAAGAAATTAAAAATTTATTATTATTAATCATTTGGATATTTATTTATTGTTTTTCATTTTTTGTAATTTATATAATTGATTATTTTATCTTTGAAAAACTTTTCCCTGATTCTAAAAAAGAAACAATTTCAGAAACAAATTTTAATATAAATTCTTCAATACAACCTACTAAACAAGAAATAATAAATCCAGTATTATCAAAAGCCCCAGAATTAACACAAGAAACTAAAATTAAAGAAGTTATTCAATTCAAGAAAGAACGTGATCCAAATTTTTCAAAGTTAGTAAAACAAGCTTATCAATATAAATGTGCTGTTTGTAATCAACAAATATTTGATTTAGAAGGAAATCCTGAAGTAGAAGCTGCACATATTTATCCAAAAGCATTAGATGGAGTTGATGATATCAGAAATGGAATTGCTCTTTGTAAATTTCATCATTGGGCATTTGATAGCGGATTATTTTCTTTAACTGATGAATTAAAGATTATTATTAGCTCAAAAATAAAAGATAATCTTAATTATGAAACTTTAATAAAACATGAAGGAAATACTATTAATTTACCTATTGATGATAAATTAAAACCACATCCTATATTTTTAAAGGCACATAGAAATATTTATAATTTTCAAAGTTAGCTCTTATGGCTTCTAATATACTTTTCTTAAAAAATCATAGTTAATCATAAAAATCAGCGTAATCAATGGTTCAGACTCTCAGGGGGACAAACAAAATCTACTAAACAAAGACTGAATCAGTTAAAAATCTTTGTTTTAAATAATCTAAAAAAAAGTTTGATTCAAGTGAAGTTATATATAAATAAAAAATTAAAAAAACTAAAGAACCAATTGCAAATGAAAGTGCATATGGATTTTTTTGATTTCTTCTTAATTTTACTGTATCAATAAAAAGATTAATCTTTTCTTCTAATGGTTTATTTGGTACTGCGAATATTACATAAAATATTTTGAAATAATTAATAAAAACTAATAAAGCATCTATTACAGATGTAAAAATAAAAACCCAAATAAAACTTTTCCAACCTAAAATTAAACCAGCAACAGCTAAAAGTTTTACATCACCCGCTCCTGCAAGCCTAAAAATAAAAAATGGAAAGAAAATAGTAAAACCTAAGAGTAATCCTATAAGACTAACCCAAAGATTCCCCCATCCTAAAGAAATTCCCATTATTATTTTAATTATTAAAGCTAATATAAAAAAAGCTAAATTATATTCATTTGGAATCTTCCTTGTTTTTACATCAAAATAAGCTGCCCCTGTAGCATACAGAATCGTAAAGATATATAGTGCTATTAAAATTGACATAAATTATTTATTTATACTCCTTTCTTTTATTTCTTGTTCTAAAGCTTTTATAAATTTCCTATTTTGCTCCATAGTACCTATAGAAACTCTTATATGATTTGAATTACTAAACTTTGAACTAACATTTCTTACTATTATGCCTCTTTTTAATAAAGCTATAAAAAAATCTTCTGCATCTTTGAATAAATCATTAACAAAAAAAGAAATATAATTGGCATAACTCTTAAATACTTTAAAATTAAAATCCTTTAATGCATTAAAAATATATTCTCTGCCTTGTTTATTTATTTCAATAG
The DNA here is from genome assembly GCA_001899385.1 of Candidatus Caenarcanum bioreactoricola. Lineage (GTDB taxonomy): Bacteria > Cyanobacteriota > Vampirovibrionia > Caenarcaniphilales > Caenarcanaceae > Caenarcanum > Caenarcanum bioreactoricola. Next base: position 51,936 of record MOYB01000001.1, read on the forward strand.
TTTCTCTTAAAAATGCTTTATCTTTAAGTACTGTCTCTGCAAATATAAGTCCTAATTTATTTACTGCAAAAGGTGTTTGAACTTTACTATATAGATTTAAAAGATTTTGATGTATTATTGCATAACCTATTCTTTGACCAGCAAGTCCATATGCTTTAGAAAAAGTTTTACCTACAATTACATTTTTATAATTTTGAACTTTCGAAATAAAAGAGTCTTCTTCTGAATAGTCTATATAAGCTTCATCTATAAATAAAAAGATTTCTTTCTTTAAAGCTTCTTTTGCTAAAGTTTCTATTTCTTTTATATTTATATAAGCTCCTGTTGGATTATTTGGATTACAAAGAAAAATTATTTTAACTTTAGAATTAAATTTTTCTAATATGTCTGAGATATTTAAAGAAAAATTTTGTTCTTTATCATTATAAGTAGGAATAAAAATAGGCTCTGCTTGTGCCCATCGACTTATCATTTCATAATAACTAAAACTAGGTACTGTTATTAAACTTTGATCCCCTTTTCTTAAAATAAGTCTAGCTATTGATTCTAGAATATTATCCATACCGTTCCCAATAACTATTTCAGCATTGCCTATTTCAGGAAAGTTATTTTTTATAGCAGAAATAAGTCTTTCACCAAGAGCATCTCCATAAATATTTAAAAGATAATCATCATTTTTTTGTAAAAGAATTTCTTTAAATTTTTCTAGAACTAGAGGGGATAAACGAGGATTTTCATTACTTGCTAATTTTATAATAGAAACAGGATCTAGATTATATTTTTCAGCAATTTCTTTTGTGCTTTTACCTGCTATATAGGGCTTTAAAGGAGCTAAATGCTCATCTTTATTTAAATAATCAAACATTACTTTTAAATTATTTTTTTAAGAGTTCTTTATAATTTTACTTGAGAAGCATCTTTTAATTCATCTATAAAATCAGGAATATATTTTTCTTTTGCAAATTGCCAGTCACAATCAAAAAAATCTTTCTTTTCTTTACAACATTTAAATATAAATTTCTTTTTACAAACACTTTTCATTTTATAACATTTCCCATCTTCAATATAAGATTCAAGTTGTTCTAGTTTCTCTGAAGCAGTTTTAACTTGTTTCAACATTTCATAAGTACTTTTACAACTTTCTTGAACTTTTCTTTCATTTTCTCTTTCAGCTTCATTTTCAAGATTCATTCTTGTTCCATAATCGGTTTGAGCTTTTCTTCTTTCTTTTCTATCAGAACTTGTTTCTAAAAGACGATTTATAGGATTTGGATTAAGAGGATCATTTGTATAAGAAAACATATTATCATAGAAATTTTCACAAGCATTTTTTGAATTCTTACTATGTTCTAATGCAGAATCTATACTTTCTTTTAAATTTGATAAATATTCTATAACTTCTGGATTTATTTCATTTTCATTTATATATATATCTTCAAATTCAAATAATTTTAAGGCTATATTTTTACTTTCTTTTAAATAAGGTTTAATTCTTTTAAATTCTTTATTATGTTTAGTTTCCCAAGCTTTTACTTTAATATTAATAATAAAAAAAATTAAAACTAAAAAAAGAAAAAAGATCTTTCTAAATTTCATAATATTTTAAATTTCAATAAATACAATATAAATATATAAACTTTTATAATTAAAATTTATTATGAAATTGTTAGAGAATAAAAAAGTTTTTAAATTTAAAATTAAAATAAATTTTCTAGAATATATAAGCCTCTTTGTTATAATAAAGAAGTAAGCTATTGGAGATTAAATTATATGCAAAAAGGTATTTCTTTACACTTGGGATTGAATTTTGTTGATTCTAATCATTATGGTGGCTGGGATGGTACATTATATGCTTGTGAAAATGATGCTCAAGACATGTTTTCTATTGCAAGAACTAATGGCTACATTGAATCTACAGTATTATTAAGCCGTAATGCTACAAGAGCAAATTTTATTTATAAAACAAAAGAAATTGCTTCTAAACTTGAAACAGGAGATATTTTCTTTTTAAGTTATTCTGGTCATGGAGGTAAATTGCCTGATTGGAGTGGAGATGAATGGGATCATCAAGATGAAACTTGGTGTTTATATGATGGTCAATTAATAGATGATGAATTGTCTGCTCTTTGGACTTTGTTTAAACCTGGTGTAAGAATACTAGTAGTCTCAGATAGCTGTCATAGTGGCACAATCACAAGGGATATAAACTCAAAAGAAGAATCTTATATTGTATATAATAACGAAAATAAAATCTATAGGGCAATGCCTAATGAAATTGCAACTAGAACTTTTAGAAATAATAAAGATTATTATGAAGGACTTTTTAATTCTTTAAAAGAAAATATAAAAGAAGAAGTTATTGAAAAAAGTCCAAAAGCTTTTCAAGAAAATGCAACTGTTATACTTTTATCAGGATGTCAAGATAATCAATTATCTATGGATGGTAGTTTTAATGGTTTGTTTACAGGAAATCTTTTACGTGTATGGGATAATGGGCGATTTATGGGTAATTATTATCAATTTTACAAATATATACTTATGAGAATGCCTTCAACACAAAGTCCGAATTATTTTGTAACAGGAGCTTATAACCCAAATTTTGAACTTCAAAGACCTTTTCAAATTTAAAAATAGGTATTTCGATATGAATTTCTTATAATACTAAAACTAATAAATATAACAGATAAGGGGTTGAAAATACTTAAAAAACTGTATAATTAAATTAGAGCAACTAACAATCATAATTATAACGCTGGCTTATGGTTTTATAGTCGATATAAATGATTGATAAGTTTCTCCTAAAACCAAGAAAATAGGAGGATTTTATTATATGGTAAAATTTGAGATACAAGGTTTAAATGGCTTAGAAATAACAGAAGCTATGGAATCCTATTTTGAGAAAAAATTAAATAGAGCATGCAAACATAATGAACAATTAATCTCTTCAGTAAAGACTAATTTGTCATATGAAGCTAAAACAGATTCAAATATAGTAGAAATAATAGTCTTTTTGGGAGGAGGTAAGACCATAAGAAATTATTCAAGAACAGATGATATGTACGCGAGCATTGATATAGCATGTGCAAGTATAGAAAGACAATTAAGAAAGGCAAAAGAAAAAATAATAGATGTAAGGCGTTATCGTTCTTTTGAAGAAAAATTCGCAGTAGCTGATAAAGAAAAATTAGTTGCTTAAAATAGAAAATAAATATTTATTTAATTTGAAAAATTTAACCAAAGAGATTTTATATTTCTTTGGTTTTTTTATTAAAAAATACTTCTTGTTGCATAAAAGTTTACATTTTTTATCTGTATGAATTTATTGAAATCTGTTGATATATCAACTTTTTTCTGTGGTTCTTCTAATGTTAAACTTCTAGATTTTATTTCGAAATTATCAAGACTAATTGTGTAATTACCGGGTGGAAGTTCTGATAATATATAATTGCCATCATCTGTTGAATATGTATAAGCAACTTCATTTCCTTGAGAATCATTTGCAAGAATTAAAAGATTGGAAGCATTTATTTTTTTTCCTTCAACATCTTTTATCAAAACTTTACCACTAATTGTTGCTGAATTTTGGCTTAAAGAGAGAGAAACCTCTGTTTTTTTTCCTACTGCTATAAGAAAATCTTCTGTTTCTTTTAATGGTAATAAAGTAGCTGGCAATAATAATGGATCAAGTTGTACTTTATGAGTACCTTCGGGAAGATCATAAACTATAAATTCACCATTTTCATCAGTCTTCATTAAATTACTATCTATAAATATTGTAATATTAGGTACTGCTATTTCATTTTCATCTTGAATATTATTTTTATTTAAATCTATAAAGACTTTTCCTTTAACAAAACCGGAATTAAAACCAGCAATTATATGAGGAGTTTTTTCAACTATGCCCATTTTACTAAATAAACTTAATGTTAAAGTATGATTTGTATTTTTCATTTCTCGATTATAAGTTTTATAAAAATAATCATTGCTATTCTCGTTTTGATAACTTAAAAGTGTTGTTCCCATATCTGTTAAAGCTTTTGTATACATATAACTAAAACCTAAACGACTTCCATTTTCTGTTTCCCAAAATAAAGCTGTCCCAAGACTAAAACCCTGAGTACTTCTTTGTTCTTGAAATATAGAAGCAGAAGGTTCAAATACAAGATTTTTATATTTTAATCGTCCTTCAAGAAAAAGTTTGATAGTATCATTTGAAAAATAACTTATTCCATAATTTAAATCTTTACGATCTAAGAAGCTTAAACTATCAAAGAAATAATGTCCTCCAAGAGTAGCATCTGCTAAAAATTGACTATTTTTTTCTGGTTTAATTGTATTTTGATTTTGAAAACCAGAACTTAAGTTTAAACTCATTTTTTTATTTAATTTATAATTTAAAGAAGCTCTAGCATTAGTATTTTCATTATTATTCATATCATCACTATAATTTCTAAAACTTAAGTTATCTTGAAGTTGAAGTTTAGGACTAAAACTATATGCATGACTTAAATTTAAAGTATTGGAAACATGTAAACCATTTAAAGATTTTTGATCTAAATTTAAAGTTGAATTTCTAAGAGAGGCATTTATTTTTTGTCCAAAAATAGAAATACCTGCTCCCATAGAAGCATTCATTCTATTTCCACTAGGTCTATCAAGATTATAGAAAGAAGGACTTCTTATTGAAAAATCACCATAACTAAAGAATCTATTTTGATTTGAACTATTTGTAACTTTTGGAGTTGGAGTAAATGAATAATTAGCAAAAAATGCACTACCTATACCATCTCTAGATAATTGATTTTCAGAATAATCTAATGAATTGCTAACACCTATACCAGTATTAAATCTTAAAGATTTATTAGGTCTAGTTTTTAAATTAAAAGAAGCAACTTGACCACTCATAAATCTACCATCACCAGATAAAGGTAATTTATCAGAGGAATTTTTATATTCATTAAAATTAGGTTGTCCTATATTTTGATCTGCACTAAGACTTGCTTCTAAAGACATTCGATCTGTTAATCCATATTCAAATTGAGTAGCAACAATGGCTTTATTTGCATAAATATCTTGTGAAAAATTTTGAGTAGAAAGAGTATTCATTAAAAATCTATCTACAGGAGGTCTTCCTATACTTGCATTCCATTTATATTCATTTTTAGGGACAAGTTCACTATAAAAAGTTTTATTTTCTTCAGATAATATAATTTGTGAACCATCAGTATTTTTTTGAAGAAGTTTATATATATTTTGATTTCCTTCAAATCTAGGAATATTTTCAAATTTATATTTACCTTCTTTACAAAGTTGTCTTGAAATAAGTTGTTCATTCATTAATAAAAGGACTTCGGAATTTTCGGAACATTCTCCTTCAAATGTTAAACCTTTATAATTCCCCATACTAAAACTATCAGGACTTCCAACTTTTAGACCAAAGATTTGAGATCCACCAGAAAGCAGATCTAAATCATAATTAGAATCACCTAATTGAAGTGCTACTTTATCATTTATTTTTTTTGTCCAACTTTGTCGTATGCCCCCTAAACCTATTTCATTAGTTTGGCTTAGAAAGAAAGAAGGTCCTATACTGTATTCACCACCAAACAACTGTGCCTTAGCTTGAACAGAAAGTGAATTATTAAAAGTTCTATTACTAATATTAGTTGTTTCATTTGAAATTAATTCTCTATCACTTTGTGTACCATAAGAAAAAAAGCTTGCACTAAGATATTTTAAATTAGCTTTTCTTTCTTCAGGCATTATAAGAATTTTTTTAGCTTTTTCTTTAGAATTTTGATTTTCAAGATTTTTACTTATTAAAATTTTAAGAGGACGTTCACAATCCATATTTATATAAAGCATTTCTTCATTATAAGAAAACTTTGCATTAAGAAGTTTTTCAAATAATTCTTTACTTATAAGAGCCTCATCATTAAGTAAAAATCCGCGTTTAAGCCAATAAACTTTTTCATTTTCAAGTATTGTCTCACCTTTTTTTATTGTACTATTTTGTAAATCTATAAGAATTGTTTCATTATTTAAAGGCTCAGTAAACTTTATAAGCTTAGAATCTCGATTGAAGAAAGTATTTGCATCAAAAATTGAAGAAATTTGTTTTACAGGAAGATATTGAATATTGTCTTTTATAATAATTTCACTATCAAAAAGAATTTTAGATTTTAAATTTAATTGAACAATTAATAAGTCTGGATCGTTCATTTCAACAATATCAGCAAATACACTTTCAAAGCAAAATATGCAAAAGAAAGTACAAAATAAATATATTAATTTTAATTTTATTTTAAACAAGTATTTATGATTAATATAAAAAACAATCTAAATAGTATTTTCCTCTAGAGTAATTAACTTATTATAATTTAGGTAGAAAGTTTGATATTTTATGAATAAATATGAATTAATAGTTTATTTAATTTAATACAAATGGGGTTTTCCAGATTAAATTAAATTTTACTTAGGGATTAACTTTAGTACAAATCCTAAAAAAACAAAATAATGGCTGTATCACTTAACAAAAAATTAGTTGGAACTGCAAATGGAGATACTCTCACTGGCGGTGCAGGTAATGATCTTATATATGGTTATGGTGGAAATGACATATTAAATGGTGGTCTTGGAAGAGACAAAATACTTGGCGGAGATGGCAACGACGTTCTTAATGGTGGAGATGGTAATGATCTTCTTCAAGGTGATGCTGGAGATGACACCCTTAATGGTGACGCTGGAAATGACAGATTAGAAGGCGGTATCGGCGCTGATGCTCTTAATGGTGGAGTTGGCAAAGACAGACTTCTTGGTGGGGATGGTAATGACACTCTTGATGGAGGAGATGACAATGATTATCTTTTAGGTGATGCTGGAGATGATAATCTAAGAGGTGCTAATGGAAATGATAAACTTGAAGGTGGAGCTGGTAATGACTACATTACTGGAGGAGCAGGAAGAGATAGTCTTTTTGGTGGAGATGGTAATGACAGTCTTCTTGGTGGTGATGGTAATGACCGCTTAGATGGAGGGGCTGGAAGTGACACTCTTAAAGGTGGTTTAGGTAATGATCTTTATATTTTTAATGGTGGTAAAGACGTATTACTTGATGATGGTGGAACATCTGATAAATTAGATCTTACTGCTTATACATATGCTGCAACTATGTTAAGTAAAATTGAGGGTGGTACAGCTGGTGATGATTTAGTAATAACATTTGATACTTCTAATTCTATTACTATACAAAATTATTTTGATGAAGCTGGTACAGCAAAAGGTACTGGATATATAGAAGGAATTAAATTTTCAAATGAATCTTTAATTTTTTCAGAAGTTATTGATGCACTTTAAATAAATCAAAGTATAATAAATAATCTATTATTTTAGCCTTTTATTTTTTAGTAAAAGGCTAAAATTTTAAGTTTATCTAAAAAACGGGGATAAATAATATTAATAAAGAGCTTATAAAAAAACTTGATTTAAAGCCACATCCAGAAGGTGGCTTTTATAAAGAAACTTATAGATCTCCTGACATAATAAATCCACCTAAAAGATTTAATGGAGAAAGAAATGCTTCTACTGCTATATATTATATGCTTTGTGGACAAGATTTTTCTGCATGGCATCGAATAAAATCAGATGAACTTTGGCATTATTATTCAGGAGATGAACTTCTTATATATGTTATAGATGAAACTTCTAAACTAAATATTTTTAAATTAGGTAATCCTTTGTTGCATGAAAATGCTGAATTTCAAGTAATAGTAAAAGCAAATACATGGTTTTCTGCAGAGTTAAATAAAGGAGATTATTGTCTTGTTGGTTGTACTGTCTCTCCTGGTTTTGATTTTAATGATTTTGAAATGGCTAAAGAAGAAAATCTTTTAAAAATTTATCCAGAACATCATGACATAATAAAAAAATTATGCAAAAAGTAATTCTAGTTTCATTAGGAGCAGTTTTAGGAGCATTAGCTCGTTATTTTTTTTCTCAAATATCATGGCTTAAAGGCTATAATATTTTATTTATAAATTTACTTGGTTGTTTTATAGCAGGCTTTTTCATAGAAAGAATAAAAAATCCAGATATAAAAATAGCACTTTTTGTAGGTTTCTTAGGTTCTTATACAACTTTATCTACATATTCTCTTGAATTAATGGAAATTATAGATGCAAAAAAATATTTTAAAGCTTTATTTTATTTTTTCTCAACTTCATTAGGTGGTTTTTTATGTGCATATTTTGCAAGATTCTTGAGCAAAAGCCTTTAATATATTTAAGCCTAGATCTCCACTTCTTTCAGGGTGAAACTGCATTCCAAATACATTGTTTTTCTTTACTATAGCTGGTACACAAAAATCTTTTTCAATAAAGACTTCAGCAATTAAATCAGAATTTTGTTCTGCTTTACAATAATATGAATGTACAAAATATACAAAAGAATTATTATTTTTAAAATTATTAAAGATATTTGAGCTATTATCAGTAAATTTAAGTAAATTCCAACCCATATGTGGAATACGAGATATTTTTTCTTTAGGTAATAAAACAACCTCTCCTTCAAAGATCCCTAATCCTTCACTTGGTTCTATACCTTCAAATCCTTTTGAAAAAAGTAATTGCATACCTAAACATATTCCTAAAAAGGGTTTACCCTCTGCTATAAAGTCTTTTATTCCAGAGCTAAAATCATTTTTGTCTAAGTTATCTTTAACCTGTTTAAATGAGCCTACACCAGGAAGGATAGCTATAGAATATTTTTTCAAATCTTGTACAGAATTTATTATTTCAGCATCTATACCTAAATTCACAAAAGCATTTTTTATGCTATAAAGGTTTGCAAAACCTGAATTAATTATACAGAATTTATTTTTCAAAATTAAAAAATTTTTATTAGAAATAATCAAAGTATATAATAAATTAGAAGTTTTTCTTTAACTAATTTTTAAAAATTCTGACTTAAATTATAAGTAAATAAATAACAAGTTTATAAAGTCGGGGTCCAAAAGATGAAAGACTATAATTTTTCCCAAGATGAGCAAAAAACTATTGCTAATTATAATAATGAGCTTTGGTCAAAATTTATTAAAAATGTAGAAATAGCTTTTATAAAATTAACACATGATAAAAAGCATCAATTAACCCCGTCATTAGATCTCATACGAGCTATAAATAGTTATAGAATATATTTAGAGCCTGAGGAATTAATGAAAGCTTTCCCTGAACTTGAAAATCAAAAAGAATCTATAGAATTACTTTGGAATCATTTTAGAAATCTTTCAGAAGAAGAATTAGGAGATCTTATGATTCAAATGATTCATGAAGTCTCTCTTTAAAAAATTTTAAATTATAATTTTCTTAATATTAGCTTTTGATTATAATTAATACTATAATATTTTATCTATTAAAATCTTTAACTAATTATATCTTTGAAAAAATCTCTTTATTTCTTTTTAATTTTAAATTTGTTTTGTCTAGGGATATCTGCAAAAACCCCTTTAAATTTAACTCCAATAAATTTGAATTCAGATAGCTCTGATATAGATTTTGAAGCTAATGAAATTAATTATGATGCTGAAAAAGAAATTATTGAATTAACTGGTTATGCACAATTAAACTTCCCAAAAGAAAAAGTTCAAATATCTGCAGATAAAATAATTTATTCTCAAAAAGATTCTATTTTAACTGCTATAGGCAATGTTCTTGTTAATGGCAAAGATCAAATAACTTTTTCAGATTATTTAACATTAAATTTAAATGATAAAAAAGGTGAGTTAAAAGATTTAAACTCCGAAGTACTACTTGCAAAAATTAATGCAAAAGAAGCTAAGCTCTCTGAAACTAAGAGTTATAAACAACTTAATTATTATAATGGTTCAATAAAACTTAAAACCCCTATAAGAGTTTCTTCTGCACAAAAATTAAATTCTAAATCAAAAAGTTTTAGTTTTGAAGAAAATGCTACTACTAACTTTACAGAAAAATATTCTGAGGAAGGACATCAAAGTTTTAATATAAAAGCTTCTAAAGTTTATTATACTCCTGATAGAGTTCAAAATAATTTACTTATAACTGGAGCAAGTTTAGATTTCAAGTATTTACCTTTAACTATACCTATTCCTCCTTGGTGGTATACTGCTGGCGCAAGTTCTCAACAAATGTTTGGATTAACAATGGGAAGTACTCCGTCCGTAGGCAGTGGCGTTTTAAATTTAGGTCCAAAAATTAGTGTTGTAGTAGGAGATCCTTCCAAAAAAAGAGCAGTACATGTTTCTCCTTTTTTACAATCAATGAATGGTTATGGTATAGGAGGAATGCTTGGTTATACAGATCCAAGAACTGATTTTCTTTTTGCCTATGGTAGTGCTAAAGATAGATTTACAAGTAATTTCTCTTTTAAATTTAATGAAAATATAAATTTTGATTATGGTTGGAATAGTTATAAAGCACAAGGTGGTATTACAAAACAGTTTGCAGGACTTGAAGATTCAAGAAATATAAAAGTCCCTTATATAGGACAAATTTTAGAAAATAATTCTTTTAGATTAGAAAATCAAATTGCTTTTATAGGAGATTCACAAAAATTAAGGAATGAAGAAAGAAATAAAATAAGTAAATGGCAAGAAACAAATATAGAAAAAGATAAATATGCAGGACGTTTTCAATCAAAAATAAATATTTCAACTAAACCTATTCTAGAAATTGGAAATACAAATAATTATATGGGGTTTAGACTTACTGGAAATTCAATTTTTAGAGCATATACAACTGGAGATATCTCTTATTATCCTTCAATTACTCCTAATTTATATGTACATTCAAAACGTTTAGGTGATTTAGAAACTGGTTATACACAGACTTTAGTTATGGGGACTTCTCCTTTTGGTTTTGATAGAAAAATAGAAGGAAGTTCAAGTATGTATGCAACAGGGGATTTAAAAATTGCAGAATGGCTTTCTGTAGGAGGTTATGTTAGACATAGTTTTTCTAAGAAAGAAATTGTTTCACAAAATATCAGAGTTACAGTAGGACCAGATGATTTAAAACTTCTTTTTCTTTTTGACCCAATATATAGGCGATTTGAAATAGCTGCTAATGTTTTAATTGCAGATCCTGTTAAATTTAAACGACTTGAATATAGAGAAAAAAATAAAAAGCCAATACAAACAACTGTAAAAAAACCTAATACTACTATTAAAACCAAGAGTTTCGAAAAACGAATTATAGAAAATCCTTATAATAAAGCTTCAATTCAAAACAATTATTATAAATCTCCTTATCTCTAAAATAATATTTAAAATATTTTAAAAAATGTATCTCGTATTAACACCATTTTAACTTTTCTTAATTATATTAAGTGTAAGCCTCAATTTTGATGGAAATAGGGATTCATCAAAAATAAAAACTTAAATAGAAAGATTCATTATTTAGATATAAAAAGATAAAAATTTCAAAGGGAGTAAATTATGGGTATTACACCAATCGGTCGACAAGCATATTCAACAGCAAGCGAAGCTATAGCAAACGAAGCTATGGGGGATTATTATGCTAGACAAATGCTTTCTAATGGAGTTAACACAAACACAGCTAATCAACTTAATCCTAATAATAATTTTGCATATGCTTTGCCACAGACTCCCATGTTTGATAGTAATGGAAATCCTACGGCTAATGGGAGTAGAACTTCTGATAATCGTGGATATGGAACTCCTCAGGAATATTTAGCATCACATCCTGTATTAGCAGCATTTTGTAATGGTGGTGATTATAGAAATCTTAATTGTAATTATGATCCTGAAGGTTCTATTTCTGGAAATTCAATAAGGGAACTTTTATCTGTTTATTTAATGAATCCTACTACTGTTAATCAGGGGGAAACCTTACCTTATCAACTTTTAAGTTATTTTACACTCTTATTAAAAGATCCTATTACTAATGTTAGTATAAATGGACAAAAATCTTGTTTAAATCAAACTGGAGCTGGGTTCTACGATGCAGCTGGTGGTTTTATGTGTAATTTTGCTAGAGGAGGACAAGAAAATGATATATATGATCATGTTCTTAAGATAAGTGAAATTATAAACCAAGAACTTAAGCTTATAATGACAGATATGGAAAACAACGCAAAATCCATGAATTTAACTTCAGAAGAGCTTAAAAAGAATTCGTTCTTTGTAAATACCAAGATGATGCTTGAAAATTTTGGGGTAGCAATTGGTATGATGAACGAATTAAAGAAAACCGTAAAAGATCCTAAAAAAGATCTTATAAACTTTGCGAAAACTTTAGTACAAAATACTAATACAACCTTAGCTAGTGCTTTATATGGTGGTGGACAACAAGGACAAGGGCAAGGACAACAAAGAACAGCATAATAGAGGATAAAACAAGAAACCCATTTCGCCCTTTGAGCCTTCGACCCCCTAAATATGGAGTAGTAACGCATACATTCTAGCTGAAGAATGATGTGTTTTAGCTCCCCGTATGATAAA
>MOYB01000001.1:66260-70846 GCA_001899385.1 Candidatus Caenarcanum bioreactoricola
TTTTAACATAGTATCCTCTCCTTGTAATCAATGGTTCAGACTATATCTGTAATCCCATACTTGCAATCTGAGCTAAATCAACTGAAGAATCATCTTGAAAACTAATAGTTTCTATTAACCCAGTTCCAGCAGTACTTCCACTATTCTCTGCAAAATAATTTTCTATAAGTATATTTCCATTAGCTCCTAAATCTATAAATAAATCATCTCCGCCTGTTAATCTGTCACTGCCATCATCACCATAGAGAATATCTATTCCAAGTCCACCTTCTAAAGTGTCATTGCCTATACCCCCATAGATAGTATCATTATCTGCTTCCCCATATAAACAATCATTACCTGCATTACCACGAAGAATATCATTTCCTAATCCACCATAAAGTACATCATCTTTATTTGCACCCAGGAGAGTATCTGCTCCTGCTAAGGCACTTAAATGATAATTATATCCATCATTTAAAGCATTTAAGGAATTGTATTATTAGAAATATCTTTAAGCTGTCTCTAGCGACTAATAATAATAGGCATTGTTTTAATATAGATAGATAGACTCTAATTAAAATTTCCCTAAGATTATTCTTTAATCCTTGTTCTTTAGTGCTTTATATGAGTTTGATAGAAAAAACAGAAGTCTTTACTAAGTTTTATAGAGGAGAATTTATTAAAACTTTGAAACAGAGAAAAAAAGACTTGCTTACACGCTGTAGGCAAATCAAAAACCTCTCTGCTAGGGATAGCTACAAATTATCTCCAGTGTGAAGGGGGATTCAGAGAAAAAAATTTTCTAACTAAAAATTTAAAAAGAAATTTATAATTTAAAAAGTTATTTATAGATAAAAATGAGAGTTTATAATATTTCTAAAATAAATGAATGGGAACAATGTCAACTTAAATATTATGGACATTATATAAATTCAGAAGAATGGCAAAATCAATTTTCAGTTAATTTAAATAATGTTTTTGGGAAGCTTTTACATGAATTTTTTGAAAAGTTTTACCAACCTCTAGATAATAGTATTAAATTTAAAAAAAATATTATTACTCTTGATAATTGGAAAGAAGATTTTAAAAATTCTTGGTACAAAGTTTTAACTGAAAATGAAGAATTAAATACTAATAATTCTGAGGTTTTTTTGGAAAAAGGATTTATAGCTTTAGAAAATTTTTATAATCGTGAAAAAGAGCGGGATTTTAAAATTCCTTTATTTCTAGAACAACATTTTAGAATTCCTATTGGTCAAGAATTTATAATTAATGGAAAAATAGATAGAATAGATGAGGAATTAGACGGAAGTCTTACTATCATTGATTATAAAATTACAAACTATACTAAAACTGTTAATCAAGCAAAAGAAGATTTTCAACTTTTAACTTATGCACTTGCCTGTGAATTTGATATTTTAGAACGATTCCCAAATAAAGTAGGTTGGTATTATCCACTTCAAGGCTTAGATGTTTTCTCTAAACCCTCAAATGAAACGCAAGCAGAATTGTTAAGTCAAATAATGTCTATTGATAGTTTAATAAATATTAGAGGGGATAATAAATCATTATATCCATGCTCTTCAAGAACAGGTTTTTGTGATAACTGTGGATATAAACATAAATGCCCAGAATATGCACATGAATATAATGATTTTAAAGAAAAACTAGAACAAGCAGATATAATTAAAATGATTGAAAGAGCTTATGAACTAGATAAACAAATAAAAGAACTTGAAAGTGAATTAGAGCCATTAAAAAAAGAAATAAAAGATTTTATGGTTGAAAATGAAATGAAAACATTAGATAAAGCTAAATGCATGATACAAAATAGAGGAAGTTATGATCCAAAGAAAATATGGGATATTCTAAAAAAATATGATAATGCTACAGACTATATTTCGATTAAAGCAAATTTAAAAAATGATTTAAGTTCTTTTTCTTTAGCAGAACAAAGAATTATAGGAGATTCGTACATTCCAAAGCTTAGTTATGCACTTTCTTTTATAAAGCTAAAAGAGGAAAATTTATAATTATAATTTCTTTTTTATTGTTTAATCTTACCTAAAATACTTATAGAAATTTATAATTTAAAAAGTTATTTAATAGATTTAAATCATTGGAAATAGAAAAATTAAAAGGTAATTTAGAAGATTTTTCAAAATGGGTGCAACAACACTGTATTGGTGATGAAAAAGGCGAATCTCAAAAATTTCAAATAAAGTTTTTTGAATGTTTTGAAATAAGTTCTGAACAGCTTAATTTTGAAACAAGAGTTAAATTCAGTATAGAAAATAAAAAATCAACTAAATATGCTGATTGTTTTATTCCAAATATTGTTTTGGTTGAAATGAAATCTCGTAAAGAAAATCTAATTCACCATTATAACCAATTATTTGAATATTATTTTAGAATTCCTCTTGAAATCCGTCCACAATATTCGATTTTATCTAATTTCGATGAATTTTGGATTTTTGATTTTAATAAATTTGCTGATGTCCCCCTTCAAAAAATAAAACTTAATGAATTAGCTTCTTCCTCTAGTATCGATGCTCTTGGATTTATCTTTGGTAAAAAATCTCGCTTTTTAGTAAATATCGAAGAAATAACTCGTGAAGCAGTTAATGATATAAAAGATTTATATAATCGCCTTAAAACTCGTCAAAAAAATAAACATTCTCAAGAAGAAATTCAACACTTTGTTTTGCAATGTGTTTTTTGTTTTTTCTGGGAAGATGTAGACCCTTTAGCTAAAAATTTCTTTTTGGATATTCTTGAAGAATGTAAAAAAGCTCCAAATTTTGCTACTGCTATTATTAATCGATTATTTAAACAAATGGATACACCTAAACAATCAAATGATCCATTGTTTAGTAATGTTAAATATTTTAATGGTGGATTATTTTCACATATTCACGAAATTCCGCTTCACGAAAGTGATATTGATCTAATGATTAATATTTCACGCAAAAATTGGCAACCAGTGCGACCTTCTATTTTTGGAACGATTTTTGAAAGTACTATGGATAGTGTAGAAAGACATGCAAGTGGTGCTCATTATACCTATGAAACAGATATACGAAAAATTGTTAATCCAACGATTGTGCAATATTGGAATGAAAGAATTGCTGAAACAGAAAATAATGTAAAAAAATTAGAAAAACTTCTTGATGAAATCCGTAATTATAAAGTACTTGATCCTGCTTGTGGTTCTGGAAATTTTCTTTTTATTGCTTATCTTGAATTAAAACGAATTGAACAAGAAATATATAATCGTATTTTTGATTTAACTAATGAACATAAGCCTAAATTATTTACTGTTTCACCAAAGCAATTTTTTGGAATAGATATAAAGCCTTTTGCAGTAGAATTAGCAAAATTAACATTAGAAATTGCTCGTCAAATCGCAATAAATCAATATAATTTACATGATGAAAATCCACTTCCTTTACAGAATCTTGATAATAATATAATTTGTGCTGATGCATTGTTTACTAACTGGGACGAATTTTGTTCTCCTGATGTAATTATTGGAAATCCTCCTTTTTTAGGAGGTAAACGATTAAGAACAGAATTAGGTGATGAATATGTTGAAAAGATTTATAAGAGTTTTCCTGATGTAAAAGGACAACCAGATTTTTGTGTTCATTGGTATAGAAAAGCTCATGATTCAAAAGCTGAAAGAATAGGCTTAGTTGGAACTAATTCAATTAGTCAAGGACAATCAAGAGAAGCTTCATTAAAATATTTAACTGAAAATAATGGAATAATTTATGATGCTATTTCTACTCAAGAATGGAGCGGAGAAGCAGCAGTTCATGTAAGTATTGTTAATTGGGTGAAAGAAGGGGTTTTAGCCTCAGTCCCAACTCTCTCTTTAGCCTCACCCCCAGCCCCTCTCCTAAAAGAGAGGGGAGTAAAGGATAGTACTAAGCCTGAATTATGGAAAAATTTAAAACCCTTAGCACAACAAATGCGAAAAGAACCAACAGAAGCAGAAAATTTCTTATGGCAAGAATTAAGGAATAATAAATTAGGTTTTAAATTTAGAAGGCAACATTCTCTTGAACAATTTATTTTAGATTTTTTCTGCGTTGAAGCTCAACTAGTAATAGAAGTAGACGGAGAAATTCACGAAAAGCAAAAAGAATATGATCAATTTAGAGATGAATATCTTCAAACAATAGGAATAGAAACTTTGAGATTTACTAATGAACAGGTTTTAAATAATATAAAAGAAGTTATAGAAAAAATTGTTTTCACCCTCTCTTTTAGGAGAGGGTCGCCCGAAGGGCGGGGTGAGGCTATAAAGACTGAGGCTAAAACTATTTCTTGTTTTTTAGATCAAAAATCAGTTCCATTCATAAATTCAAGTCTTAAGTCGGAAATTGATATTACTGGTGCTCACAGATTAAAACAAAATCTAAATAAATCTTTCGAAGCTTGTCAACTTGCTAGTAAAGGATTTATTGTTTCTGAAAATCAGGCTAATGAATGGATAAAAAAAGATAAAAAAAACAAAGAAATTTTAAAATTGATGATTGATGGGAAATGTCTAATTAATCCAAATTTAAACTATGAATGGGTAATTGACTTTAATAATA
>MOYB01000001.1:70873-78437 GCA_001899385.1 Candidatus Caenarcanum bioreactoricola
TAATATGTCCTTAGAAGAAGCCTCTTTATATAAACTTCCTTTTGAATATGTTAAAACCTATGTAAAACCTGAAAGAGATAAGAATAATCGACAAGCAAGAAAAGAAAAATGGTGGCAATACGGTGAAAAAAGACCAGCAATGCGAAAAGCATTAGAAGGATTATCTTTTTATTTTGCTTTACCTAAAGTTACTAAATATATTTTTTTTCAATCTATAAATACTACGATACTTCCTTGTGAAGCCAATATGGTAGTAGCCTCTGAAGATTATTATATCTTAGGAGTTCTTAATTCAAAATTTCATCGTGATTGGACAGAAGTTCAATGTTCTTCATTAGGATTAACATTTAGATATACAAATACAACATGTTTTGAGACTTTTCCGTTTTTATGGAGAGATACAACTACTCCCCTCTCTTTAGCCTCACCCCCAGCCCCTCTCCTAAAAGAGAGGGGAGTAATAATGGATCAGGTTGCTAATATAATGAAAGAACTTGATGAATTTAGACTTCAAATGATGAAAGAAAGAAATTATGGAATTACGAAATTATATAATGAATTTTTTTATGAACCTCAAAGTAAACTTAGTAAGCTACATAAACAATTAGATGAGGCTGTTTGTAAGGTTTATGAATGGAAATATGAGGCAGAAAAGAATTATAATAAAGAGCTTTTTGATTTGAATAATGAGATATATGAGATGGAGGGGAGGGGATGAAAGAAATATATAAAAGACTTGGAATAGAATCTAATTTAAAAGAAGCTGAAGAAATTTTTAAAAATAAAATGCTAAATAAAATTTTTAATTTAGAAGATCTTAAATATCATTTTTCAAATAGTTTAATTTTTCAAATATGTAATTCTTTAGGTTTAGAATATCCTTTTATTTTACCAATTCCAAGTATTAGTTTTATTTTTAACAGAAATTTAACTTTATCTAGATTTTTACTTAGACTTCAAGTTTTAATAGAATATATGTATGTAGAAACGAAAGATACTACTCATCCTTATAATGTACTTGTAAATATTATTGAAGATGCTTTTCAAGAATCAATTTTTGATCTTGGATATGAAATAAAAAATCATAAAAATAAACCTGCTTTAATTTATAAAAAAGGTGCTAATTTACTAGATAATAAATTGGTTCTTGATGTTTTAGATTGGCTTGAAAAATATCCTGAAGTTTATGAAAAATATTCTAATGCTTTAAAATTTTTTTTAGAAAAGAAATATTCTACTTCTTTAACTAATTGTTATAGTGCATTAGAATCTTTGACTAAAGAAATTTTAAATACAAAACAAGCTTTTGATAATGATGAGATAAGAAATAAATTAACTACAGAATTAGGATTAGATAAAGAGTGGAGAAAAGTATTGTTACATTATTCAAGAGTTGCTCATGAATATTCAGATAGACATGGTGGAAATAAAAGTATTGATTGTAATGAAATTCATACAGAATTTTATCTTTATCAAACAGGAAGTTATCTTAGATTAATTTTAAAAATTGTAGAAGGGAGGGGGGAGTAAAATGGAAAAATCACATAATTATCAGAATCTTGCTTTAGACATTTCAAAATTATTAGAGCAAGGAAGAGAAAAAGCTTATAGTTCAATAAATAGAGTTTTATTAGAAACATACTGGGAAATAGGACAAAAAATTGTTGAATTTGAACAAAAAGGAAGTGTCAAAGCTGAATACGGCTCAGAAATATTAATAAATCTTTCAAAAGAACTAAAAAAGTATGGAAAAGGCTTTAGTAGAAGTAATTTAACTTATATGAGGCTTTTATATATTCGATATCCAAAAAGTGAAACACTGTCTCACAAATTAAGTTGGAGTCATTATTTTGAAATTCTTAAGGTTGAAAATGATTTAGCTCGAAGTTTTTATGAACAACAGTGTATTTTAGAAAATTGGTCAATCCGTGAATTAAAGAGACAAAAACAATCAATGCTTTTTGAGAGATTTGCTTTAGGAAAAGATAAAAATGAAATTCTAAAATTAAGCACAAAAGGTCAAATTATCAAACAACCTAAAGATGTTATTAAAGAGCCATATATTTTAGAATTTCTTGATATTCCTGAAAATTATAATTATTCAGAAATAGAACTAGAGCAAAAAATAATAGATAATTTACAAATGTTTTTACTTGAACTAGGTAAAGGATTTACATTTGTTAAAAGACAATATCGCATTAGTTTTGACAGTCGTCATCATTATATAGACCTTGTTTTTTATCATCGTATTTTGCGTTGTTTTATTTTAATTGATCTAAAAATTGGAGAAGCAGATCATGTTGATGTTGGTCAAATGAATATGTATTTAAATTATTTTAAAGCAGAAGAAAATACAGAAGGAGACAATGAACCAATCGGAATAATACTTTCAGCTGAAAAACACGATATTAAAATGGAATATGCTTTAGGAGGAATTTCTAATCAAATGTTTGTTTCTAAGTATCAATTGTATTTACCAGACAAGGAAATACTTGAAGAAAAAATAAAATGTCTTTTAACCGAAGAAGAAATAGCTATTGTTGAAAGGAGGGGGGAGGCTTTATTATGGAGCGGAAGGGGTGAGGTTAATAAAAAGGCGGGCTCCTTTATTGAAAAATATAATTATTAATTCAAATTCTGAATTTTTATATTAAATTTTTTATTTATATTTTCAAATAAGTCTTCAGATTTATTTATTTGATTATTTAATTCTTTATATTGATTCCCAAAAGCCTGAATTTCATCATAACTAATAGGTAAATTATAATATCTAATTAATTGATTTAATTTAACTGCAAATTTATAATCTGTTGGATTTTCATGAATTAAAACAATACCTGAAATAGGCGAAGATTCTTCATTCCCCATGAAATTATCATAAATTTTATAAGTCATAGATTCAACTAAAGCAGAAGTCCAATTTTCAGCATATGTTATTTTCCATAGATTTTTTGAAGTTAAACAATCAACTATTATTCTATTTTGTATTTTATAAAAGACTTTGCCATTTTTATTTTTACAATAATTATTTATATAAGTATTTAATTGTTCATCATTATAATTTATCTCTTGTGCAAAGCCTTTAAGACTAAGAAATATATATATTAAAATTATTATAAATTTTTTCATTAAGAAGGATTTGGAAGTGATATTTTCAAAGCAAGTTCTTCTAATTGTTCTGAATCAACTTCTGAAGGTGCTTCTGTTAAAGGACAAGAGGAAGATTGAACTTTAGGGAAAGCAATTACTTGTCTTAAAGAAGTTTCTTTAGCTAACATCATAACAAGCCTATCTAAGCCTAAAGCTATACCACCATGTGGAGGTGCACCCAAACTTAATGCCTGTAATAAAAATCCAAAACGATTTTCTATTTCTTCATCTTCTATATTTAATAATTGTAAAACTTTTTTCTGAATATCCTCTCTATAAGTTCTTATACTTCCACCCCCAAGCTCAACACCATTATAAACTATGTCATATGCTAAGGCTCGTACTTTTACAGGTTCTGTATCAAGTAAATGCAAATCTTTCATATCAGGAGAAGTAAAAGGATGATGCATTACATTTAGTTTGCCACTTATATGATCTTTTTCAAAAAGAGGCCAATTAACTATCCAAACAAATTCATCTTTATTTTTATCTATAAGATTGAGCTTTTCTCCAAGATGCAGTCTTAATCTGCCTAAAGCATTATGTACTATTTCTTTTTTATCAGCAACAAAAAATATAGAATCTCCTTCTTTTGCATTAGCTCTTGTTTTTATTTTAGAAAGTTCTTCTTCTGAAAAGAATTTAGCTATAGGTGAAGCAATTTCATTATTTTCTTTATATGTAATCCAAGCAAGTCCTTTTGCTCCATATTCCTTAGTTGTTACAAGGTTTTTAAGATCATCGTATTCTTTTCTACTCCAATCCTTAGTTGGAACACATAGACCTTTTACAATTCCATTTTTAGAAACAATTTTTGAAAATGATTCAAATCCTGAAGTTTCCATAATATCAGTGAAATCTATTAATTTCATATCAAAACGTAAATCAGGAGCATCCTTTCCATAGAGGTTCATAGCAGTATCATAATCCATTCTTTGAAAAGGTAATTTTACATTTTTCCCTATTACTTTAAATATATTTTCAAAAATACCTTCTGTATTGCTTATAATATCTTCTATATTAATAAAAGACATTTCAATATCAATTTGAGTAAATTCAGGTTGTCTATCAGCTCTAAGATCTTCATCTCTAAAGCATCGGGCTACTTGAAAATATTTTTCAAAACCTGAAATCATTAATAATTGCTTAAAAAGCTGAGGACTTTGAGGTAAAGCAAAGAATTTACCTTTTTGCATACGACTAGGCACAAGATAATCTCTAGCTCCTTCTGGGGTAGACTTAGTAAGTATAGGAGTTTCTATTTCAAGAAAATCTTTAGCTACAAGATAATCTCTAATTGCTTGTGTTATTTTATGTCTAAATCTTATATTTTTCTGCATTGAATCGCGTCTCAAATCAAGAAACCTATATTTAAGACGAAATAACTCATCAGTATCTTCAAAATCTTTAAGTGGAAGGGGTAGAGTTTTAGATTTATTTAAAATTTCAACAGATTCCGGATAAATTTCAACAGCACCAGTTCTAAGATCAGGATTCTCTGTACCAGCGGGTCTATTTTTGATTATACCTTGTATTTTTATACAATATTCAGCTTTTAATGTTTCAAAAACTTTATAAACCTGAGGATTAATCTGAGGATCAGCAACTAATTGTAGTTTACCTGTATGATCGCGAAGTTCTATAAAAATAACTCCACCAAGATCTCTTCTAACATCAACCCATCCTGCTAAACTTACTTTTAAGCCATCATCAGATTGAGATAATGTACCGCAAAAATGACTACGAAATGACATATTTATTTATATTAATTTTATTTTTATTCTTTTATATCATATCTAAAGATAAATTTTGTGGAATTATAATATTATGAACGGAACACCTATAAGATTAAGACAAGATATAGAAATCTTTCCACAAGAAGAGGGGAATTTTTATTTAAGAGATCCCAAGGCTTTAAGATTTTTTGAATTAGGTCCAGAAGAAGGTAAAATAGTTCAATTACTAAGAACTCATGAACCTAAAGAGATATTAGAACAAAGTTCATATGATTCAAAATCTTTAAAAAAATTCCTTTCAATGCTTAAGAACTGGGGATTACTAGAAAGTACTAAACCACCAGCAAGACGGACTTCAAAGAAAATGCGTCTTATTCAGATGTTATTTCAAAAAGTAGTATTATTAAAGCCAGATAAGCCTCTTGAATTTTTTGTAAATAAATTTTCTTTTTTATTTTCTTCTTTTGCTTTAATTTTTTATTCTATATTTTGTATTTTTGGTTTCCTTCAAATGCTTGCTTTTGGAGATGATTTTCTCGCTTATAAACGTCCTTTACTTAATGATTCTTTAGTTATTACAGTTATTGTTTTTTTTATTATTTTATTTATTATAGGAATGCTACACGAATTAGCACATGGAATAGTTTTAAAAAAATTTGGGGGATCTATTCCTGAATTAGGAATTTATTTGAAATATTTTTCTCCGGCTTTATATATAGATTTAAGTGATCTTTATAAAATGAAAAAACGAGAACATAAAGTACTAATATTACTTGCAGGTCCATTATTACAAGCATTTATAGGGTTTTTATCATTTTTTCTTTGGGAAATAAGCGATCCTTATTCACCAGAAGCAAATTTTTTCCATTTAACAGTTTTCGCAGCATTTTTCAGTTTAGCAGTTAATCTTAATCCTTTAGTTAGATTAGATGGTTATTTCGCTTTACAATCAATGTTAAACATATATTCTTTAAGACGTAGAGCTTGGGATTTTATTGTTTGTCTTTGTACTAAAAAGCCTTCAAAAGAAGAATTAACCTTTAGAGAAAAACAAATATTTCTTTTATATGCACCAATAAGTATTTTATATACATTTATGGTTTTATCTTTAATAATGAAATTTTATTTCTTTGAAGGCTTTAAAAACGTACCTACTTTAACGATTTTTTGTGCAATAGTACTTTTGATTACGATACATATAAAAGTAAAACCAAAGGCTGTTAAAGTTGATTATTAAAATGAATATACTTAGTTTATTTTATCTATAAAAAATGTTAATCTTATTTAATTATTGATTTTTAAATTATTTATGGTATCTCATCCTTTTGATATAGCAATTTTCAATTTTTTCCATTCTTCTACTTGTACAATGGACATATTTGCTAAAACAGCTCTTTTTATTTCAAATAATTCAATGTATCTTTGGTTTCTTTTCTTATTAATAATTGCTGTAATAAAAAAGCAATATTATCCTTTATTACTTAGTATTGCTGGATTTTATATTGCTTGGCATGTAGGTGATGATATATTAAAACCCCATTTTGATCGAATGAGACCTCCTCTTGAATTGCATAGTTGTGTAATAGGAGAAATGCCAACCTCTTCAAGCTTTCCTTCAGGGCACACTTTAACTTCCTTTGCATTATTTACTTTAATTTATTTATATAATCGTTCAAATTTATTTATTTGGATTCCAGCTTTATTATTTGCCTTTTTTAATGGTTATTTAAGAATTTATTTAGGAGTACATTTCCCTACTGATATATTAGGTGGTATATTAGCAGGTAGTTTATTAGGTTCTATATGGTATTTTTCTACTGAATTTGCAAGAAAAAAATATAATGAAAAAGCTTGAATTATTTAATTTAACAGAAGATAATTTTAATAAAAATAAAAAACTTCTTTTAGAGATTTTAAAACAAAGATCCCTTTTAAAAGGGGATTTTACACTTGCTTCGGGACAAAAAAGTAATTTTTATTTAGATGCAAGATTAACAACACTTTCTCCAGATGGGATAAATTTAATTTCACATTGTTTTTTATATCTTATAAAGCAACTTCAATTAGAAATAAAAATTATAGCAGGTCCACCTTTAGGTTCTTGTCCTATTGTAAATGGAATATGTCAAATGTCTTATTTTACAGATAAACAATTAAAAGCATGTTTTGTAAGAAAAGAAACAAAAGATCATGGTACTCAAAAACTTATAGAAGGTTCTATTAATAAAGGGGAAGAAGTTTTATTAGTTGAAGATGTTATAACAAGCGGAAATTCTGCATTATCAGCAGTAAAAAAACTAAGAGATTATGGTTGTGAAGTTAAATATATGATGTGTTTAATTTTAAGAGATGAAAAAGCAATTGAAATAATGAAAAAAGAAAATATTGAATTAATTTATATTTTTAAATCAGAAGAAATAATTAATACGTTTGCTTAAACGCCATAAAGTTCACGATATTTTAAAATCTTATTAAACTAATTTATTTTTTAGGATCCATATACTCTTTTAATTTTTTTAAGAAATTTTAAAAATCCTCTTTCTGTAGTTGCTATAGATCGTAAATAAGTTAAACTTGGAGATACTTTTTGAGTCTCATTATCCATTTCAAAATATTCTTCAAATGTTTCTTTTCCAAATCTATTACTAAAAGCACTAGACCTTATCCAAGTATTACAG
>MOYB01000001.1:78728-88167 GCA_001899385.1 Candidatus Caenarcanum bioreactoricola
TCGTTATACTTGGATAAAATCTACTAATTGTTGTTCCTTTATATATAGTGTTGTTCTTTTTTACAGTTTCATCTATTGGAAGATCTTTAATAATATTTAAAGGAGCCATTAAACGAATTAATATGGCACCAGTCTCAATATTAAATAAGGCTTCCTTAAAAGTATAATTTTGTTTTTTATATTTTTTTATTTTTGCTAATAAGTCTGGTAATAACCTGATTTTTTCACAAGTAACTTTTATAGAAATTCTACCACTACTATACAAAGGCGGAAGTCCTGTTAATTTTGGATAGATAGATTCTCGTTGTCTTGCTTTAAAAGTAATAGTCTTACTTCTTAATATTTTTAAAATATTCATAATTATAAAATTTAATTTACTAATTTATTAATAAAGAACAACCTTATTAAGTTATTGTGTAATTATAAATATATTTTGATTTAATGTAAAGTTTTATAAAATCAACTATTAACTTGCTGTTATAAGCAATTGAAACTATTGTATAATCAAAATTATTATTAAGACCTGAGCCTGAAGGCGGATATACTGTAATAGGCCCTTTTTTACAAGGTTGTATTACTTTTGGGGACAGCATTGATGAAGCTATAAAAATGGCTAAAGAGGCAATAAAAGTTTATATTGAAGCTTTATTAGGAAGAGGGGAAGAGATTCCACAAAGTGATAATAATTTAATTGAAGGATCTAGTTAATATTTTAGAAAGAAATGGTTTTAAACGAATTAGAAGAAAAGGAAGTCATTGGGTTTTTTATAATGAAAAAACTAATAAACAAACAATAATTCCTTTTCATAATAAAGATTTACCAAAAGGAACTTTTTATGAAATTTTAAAACAATCAGGCTTAAAAAAAGAAGATATTATTTAAAAACTTTTTGTTATAATAAAAATATGAAAATAAAAGCTATTATACATGAAGCAGAAGAGGGTGGTTATTGGGCTGAAGTGCCAATATTTGGGGCTTGTTATACACAAGGAGAATCAATTGAAGAAGTTATTGAAAATTTAAAAGAAGTAATTAGTTTATATATAGAAGATGAACCAAAAAAACTTAATAATACAGATAGAATAGTTGAATTATCATTATGAAGACTATTTCAGGAAAAAAACTTGCTCAAATTCTTCAAAATAAAGGTTGGATCTTAGTTAGAGTAAAAGGAAGTCATCATAGATTTCAAAAAGAAAATAAAAATATATCAATTCCAATATATGGGAATGAAGATTTAAAAATAGGAATCTTAAAAAGCTTAATGAAACAAGCTGATTTAAGCGAGGAAGATATTATTTAAAATCAAGTACCAACTTGCTGTTATAAGCAATTGAAACTATTGTATAATGAAGATATTAAGCTTATTAAAATATGAAAATAAAAGCGATTATACATGAAGCAGAAGAGGGTGGTTATTGGGCTGAAGTACCAATATTTGGGGCTTGTTATACACAAGGAGAATCAATTGAAGAAGTTATTGAAAATTTAAAAGAAGTAATTAGTTTATATATAGAAGACGAACCAAAAAAGCTTAATAATACAGATAGAATAGTTGAATTATCATTATGAAAACTATTTCAGGAAAAAAACTTGCTCAAATTCTTCAAAATAAAGGTTGGGTCTTAGTTAGAGTAAAAGGAAGTCATCATAGATTTCAAAAAGAAAATAAAAATATATCAATTCCAATACATGGGAATGAAGATTTAAAAATAGGAATCTTAAAAAGCTTAATGAAACAAGCTGATTTAAACGAGGAAGATATTATTTAAAATCAACTATTAACTCCCTGTTATAAGCAATTAAAACTATTGTATAATGAAGATATTAAGCTTATAAAAATATGAAAATAAAAGCGATTATACATGAAGCAGAAGAGGGTGGTTATTGGGCTGAAGTACCTTCTTTGCCGGGTTGTGTGACAGAAGGTGATTCTTGGGAAGAATTAATAAATAATTTAAGAGAAGCTGTTGAAGGTTGTCTTGAAGTTATTGCAGAACGTAATTTAAAAATAAAAGAACAATTAACAGAAGTTAATATATGAAATCAATTTCAGGAAAAAAACTTTGTAAAATAGTTCAACAATATGGCTGGATTTTACAAAGAATAAAAGGAAGTCATCATATTTTTGAAAAAACAGGATTAGAAATAACTTTATCAATTCCAGTACATGGAAATAAAGATTTGAAAATAGGAACATTAAAAAGTTTATTGAAACAAGCTGATTTAAACGAGGAAGATATTATTTAATTCCATTTTTAAATATTATTAATTAAAAATTTATCCTTGACTTTTTTTAAAAATAAAGCGAAACTTATTTACAGCTTGACCCAAGATCGCTAGTGCTTAGGCTTAATTTCTAGCTGAGGTCTTTCAGTCAAGCTGTAAATAAATTAATAGAAGATCATGGTAACAAAACAGAAAAAACAAGAAATAGTTTGTACTTTGAAAGAGTCAGTTCAAGATTCTTCTATTGTTTTTGCGGCTGATTACACAGGCATGAACATGGAAGAGTTTACGAATCTGAGAAAAGCTCTCAAAGGCAAAGCTAAATGCATAGTAGCAAAAAATACGCTTACTGAAATTGCATTTAAAGATGGAAATTTTTCTGCAATAGATAAATTTCTTATAGGTCCAACTCTTCTTGTTATAGGTAAAAATGATGCTTCTGAAGCAATAAAAGGCTTTCAGAAATTTCAAGATAGCATAAAACCCAAATTAATCTTGAAAGGCGGAGTTTTACCTGATGATGGAAAAGCATTGGATGCAAACTCAATAGAGGCAATAGGAAAACTTCCTTCAAAAGAAGTATTGTTGGCTCAAATCGCATACTCTCTTACTGCAGTTCCTGCCACAGTTGCACAATCAATCAATCAGATTATTGGCAATATTGGTGAACTTGCTGTGAAAGTAGCTGAAAAACAAAATAAATAAAAGTTAATGTTGAAAGGAAATTTAATAAAATGAGTAAAGTTAATGAAATATTAGAAGCTTTGTCTTCTTTAACTCTTCTAGAAGCAGCTGACTTAAAAAAACAAATTGAAGAAAAATTTGGTGTTAGCGCTGCTGCTCCTATGATGATGGCAGGTCCTATGCCTGCAGCAGGTGCAGCTCCAGCAGCAGAAAAAACTAACTTTGATGTAGTTTTAGCTGACGGCGGTGCAAATAAACTCCAAGTAGTTAAAGTAGTTAAAGAAATTACAGGTTTAGGTCTTAAAGAAGCTAAAGATTTAGTAGATGGTGCTCCTAAACCAGTTAAAGAAGGTGCTTCTAAAGAAGAAGCTGAAGAAATAAAGAAAAAGATTGAAGAAGCAGGCGGTAAAGTAGAACTTAAGTAATAAAAAATCCCCTTAAATAAGTTTATAGAAATCCTTATGCTTCCCTTTTAGGGGATTGGGGAGCTAAGGAATTTTTTTTAAGAAAATGAATCAAAAAATTTTAGTACAAAAGTTTGGAGGAACATCAGTTGGTTCTCCTGATAGAATAAGGGCAGTTGCTGATATTTGTATTGAAACAAAAGAAAAAGAAAATTGTGGATTAGTAGTAATTGTTTCTGCAATGGGCGATACAACTGATGATCTTATTTCTTTAATGGATCAAATTACTGATGATCCTTTTGATAGAGAAGTTGATATGCTTCTTAGTACCGGTGAACAGATCAGTGTTGCTTTATTAACTATGGCACTCCATAAAAAAGGACAAAAAGCAATTTCTTTCACAGGTTGGCAAGCTGGCATAAAAACTGAAAGTATACATTCTAAAGCTAGAATTAAAGATATAGATACTTCTCGAATACTTGAAGCATTAAAAGAAAATAAAATTGTAATAATCACAGGTTTTCAAGGTATATCAGAAGAAAAAGAAATTACTACTTTAGGTAGAGGTGGTTCAGATACAAGCGCAGTTGCTATTGCTGCAGCACTTAAAGCTGAAAGATGTGATATATATACTGATGTTGATGCAGTTCACACTGCTGATCCTAGAATTGTAAAAAATACAGGCAAACTTAAATATATTACATATAATGAGATGTTAGAATTGGCAGCAAGAGGTGCTAAAGTTCTACATCCACGCTCAGTAGAGACTGCAAAAAGTTTTAATTTACCACTTAGAGTAAGAAGTAGTTGGGAAAAAAATAATGTTGGAACGTTAATAATAAAGGATACACAAATGTTAGAAGGAAAACATGGCGTTACAGGCGTCGCAATTGATCTTGAACAAGCTCGTCTCTCTATAATAGGAGTTGCAGATACACCAGGTATTTCTTATAAGATATTTTCAAAACTTGCAGAAAAGAATATTTCTGTTGATTTAATTATACAAAGTATAAGTAGTCATAATTTAGCAGAAGTTGATTTTACAGTAAAAAAATCAGATCTTAAGAAAGCAAAGCAAATATTAGAAGAGACTGCAAAAGAATTAAATGCAAAATCAATAACATCTGATGATAGTATTGCAAAAATATCTATTGTAGGAGCTGGTATGATTGATGAAGCTGGTATTGCAGCAAAGATGTTTGAAACTTTAGGTAAAAATAATATTAATATTCAAATGATTTCTACTGGTGAAATTCATATAAGTTGTATAATTAATGAAAGTGATGCTGAAAAAGCTATAAATTTAATACATGATGCATTTGAATTGCATAAATTAAAATAAACTTTATGAAAGGTCAGAAAAGATCAAGAATAAATATTTATAATAATTCTGAATCTCAAGATCAGAGTAATAATGATTTATTTAAACAATTAAGTTCTGCTAATAAAAGAGTAGATATAGAAGCTTTAAATAAAGATCTTCCGCCCTTTATTAATAGAAATTCTATTCTCTTTAGTGAAAAACCAGAAGAAGTAATGCAATTATCTTTTGAAACTACTAAAGAATGTAATCATATTGAAACAGCGTATCAGATTTGGGAAAAGATGAAAGAATCTGAACGAAAAGAAATCCCTTTAATTCATTCAAAAAAAATAAAAAGTACTAAAGAATTTATTTCAGATATTACAAATATAAAAGAAATACCCATAAGAGAATCTCAAAAGCCTGAAATAAACACAGAAATAAATAATAAAATAAAACCTATTCCAGAAACAAATATAGAAGCTTGGAAAAGAAGAAAACAAGCTTTTGAAATAGATAATAGAAAAATTAATAATATATCTGAAGTAAAGCAATTTAAAGTATTAAATGAAACTTCTATAAAAGAAGAAACCGAGCAAGTAAAAGAAATAGAAGATTTAAAAAAAGAAATAAATAATAAAATAGAAATTTCTAATAATCCAGAAAAATTTATTTTAAATAGTGAAAATATTAAATATAAAAAAAATAAATTTATAAACTTATTAGGTAATAAATTCTTACTTTTAATAGCTATTTTGATTTTTATAAGTGTATTCTTTTTTGTTTTATTTTATAAATAATATTTTTATTCTATGTTTGTATTGTCTAAAGACCATGTTAAAAAACCTAGATTGTCTTTGATTTTAGGATCTTGAGCCTTTGGATCTGCTATCTTAAATCCTATTATTCTGGAATTAGTTATCACATCATTTCTAATGTGAATACAAGTGTATCTTAAAGGTGGTAATGCATTATTACTTTCATGTAGCTGGATTTGTAAGAGATAATCTTTGTTTTCTTCAAAACAATTCTGATTCGGATTATCTTTTTCTATGATTAAACTTAAACCATTTGTGCTTATATCATAAGTAAAATACTCTTTTGATACTAAATTCTCAGTGTCAATAAGAAAAACTGCTGTCCTGAAATTTACTCTCTCAGAAGCTCTTGACTCAAGAAAGTTTTCTAATCTACTAATATTAAGAAGACTATAAATAACAGTGTTCTCAGAACCTGGACAACTATTCTTAAGAAGTTTATTTATACGTGCAATCCAGAATTTCTCACCGTAAATTTTAGGTGGAGCAAGCATTATTATTGTACCTGTATATAAATTTGCTAAATTGTCTATTGCTGTTTGAAGATGATTTTTAAAATTAAAACTAAATAATAAATTGTTCTTTTGATCTGGAATGTCCCCTAATAAAGCACGATCACAGGATAATAAAAGACTATAATCATTGTTTTCTTTACTTAATTTGCCAATTGCTAAACCTCTTTTCTTCTGAGGTAAACAGATCTTTGCATTTAACCAAACTTCAAGAGGACAATCAATCTTTTTTATTTCTTCCATCTATTTTTTTAATAATATAATATATTTAATTCCCAATTTTAGAATTATTATAAAATTTGACTGAAAAGTTCTTAATGATTCATAATTTATTATTTAAAAGGAAATTTATATATAATGTTAGCTTTGTTTATTGAAAAACTTCTAGGACTAAATCCTGAAAATGCTGTTAAAAAGCTTTATCCTGTCTTGGCTAGAATAGATGAATTTGAAGAATCTTTAATTAATAAAGAAGATGAATATTTTAGTTCTAGAATAAATGAATTAAAACTTTATGTCCAAAGAGAAGTAAATAATTCAAAAAAATTACAAAAAATACTTGATGATATCCTTCCAGAAACCTTTGCACTTGTAAGAGAAGCTTCAAAAAGAGTTTTGTCAATGAGACATTTCCCTGTACAACTTCTTGGCGGTATGATTTTACATCAAGGCAATATTGCTGAAATGCGTACAGGTGAAGGTAAAACTTTAGTTGCTACTTGTCCAGCAGTTCTTAATGCTTTAAGCGGAAAAGATGTTCATATTATTACTGTTAATGATTATCTTGCTAAAAGAGATTCTGAATGGATGGGTAAAATTTATAAGTTTTTAGGTTTATCTGTTGGACTTATATATTCAAATCAACCTTCAAAAGAAAAAAAACAAGCTTATCTTTCAGATATAGTTTATGGTACAAATAATGAATATGGTTTTGATTATCTAAGAGATAATATGGCAGAATCTTCAATTTCACAAGTTAGAAGAGGCTTTTATTATGCAATCATAGACGAAGTTGATAGTGTACTTATTGATGAAGCAAGAACTCCTTTAATTATAAGTGGTTCACCAGAACAAAGTAAGACTGAAGTTTATCTTGTTATGGAAAAAGTCTCAAAAAAACTTCAAAAAGGAGAAAATAAAGATGATTTAAAATGTGATTATTATCTTGATGAAAAATCTAAAAACGTTATTCTTACTGATAAAGGTATTAAAAATGCAGAAAATTTATTAGGAGTAAAAAATCTTTGGGATATAGAATCAAATCTTGCGCATCACCTTTTACAAGGACTTAAAGCAAAAGAATTTTTTAAACGTGATTCTGAATATGTTGTTCAAATAAATCCAGAAACAAATAAAAAAGAAGTTATAATTGTTGATGAATTTACTGGAAGATTAATGAATGGACGGAGATGGTCTGATGGTTTACATCAAGCAGTTGAAGCAAAAGAAAATGTCCCTATTCAAGAAGAAACTTTAACTCTTGCAAGTATTACTTTCCAAAACTTTTTTAGACTTTATGAAAAATTATCAGGTATGACTGGAACTGCTTTAACAGAAGCTGAAGAATTTAAAAAGATTTATAATTTACCAGTAATGCCTATTCCTACAAATCAAACTAATATAAGAAAAGATTTAAATGATCAAGTTTATAAAAATCAAAAACAAAAATTCTTTGCAATATTAGAAGAAATAATAGATATTCATAAAACCGGAAAGCCTATATTAGTAGGTACAACAAGCATTGATAAATCAGAACTTTTATCAGAAATGCTTACTAAGCCACAAGCTGCTTTTGAATTATTAACTTATCGCGCAAATAGACTATTAAATTTATTAGAAAAAAATCAAAGTCTTGATGCTGATAAAATCTTGATTAAAGAACTTAAAAAAGCACTTGATAAACCTTTAAATATTAAATTTGAACTTGTTTATAATACTTTTAAAGAAGCAAGTAAGAATAATTCTATAAAAGAAGAGTTAAGAAAGGCATTAGAAGAAACTGTTAAATCTCAAAATATTACTAATAAAGATAATGAATTAGTATTTTATTTAAAGAGTTTTCTTAAATCTTGTGAAATCCTTGAAACTATCAAAAAAGGTGTGAAACACAATATATTAAATGCAAAATATCATGAGGAAGAAGCTCAAATAATTGCACAAGCAGGTAAACTTAATGCTCTCACTATTGCAACGAACATGGCTGGAAGAGGTACAGATATTCTTTTAGGAGGTAATCCAGAGACAAAAGCAATAGAAAAAATAAAACACTTAAATTTTGCTACAGATAGTCTTGAATATAAAGCAGCATTTAACGAAGAATTACAAAAAATAAAAGCAGAAACAGATAAAGAACATGAACAAGTAGTTAAATTAGGTGGTTTACATATAATAGGAACGGAAAGACATGAATCAAGAAGAATAGACAATCAACTTAGAGGGCGTGCAGCAAGACAAGGAGACCCTGGTAGTACTAGATTTTTCTTGGGACTTGATGATTCATTAATGCGCATATTTGGTGGTGATAAACTGCTTGGTACTATGGATATGTTAAAGGCAGATGAAGATATAGCAATCGAAGCAGGATTAATAAACAAAGGCATTGAAAATGCACAAAAGAAAGTAGAAGCACATAATTATGAAATAAGAAAAAGACTTCTTGAATATGATAATGTACAGGATACTCAAAGAAAAGTAATTTATGAAGAAAGACAAAAAATACTTGAAGGTTGTGATATGAAGGATATTTTCCGTAAAATCCTAAAAGAACAATTAGAAAATATTATTTATACTTTTCTTGATCCAGAGAAATCACCAGATTTTTGGTTTGAAAAAGTTAATCCAGATAAGCTTTCTTATGCTATAGATGAAGATTCTGAAGAAAATTCAAATGTAGATGAAAAGAAATTACCTACTAATTTAGATTTATTATTAGATAATTTAAAACTTGAATTTCCAGTAATTTTTCGAGATGCTGATTTAACACCTAAAGACTTTGAAGATTTATCTTTTTCAGATTTAGCAGAACGATTAAATGAAATTGCACTTGAAGGACTTAAGAAGAAAGAAGATGAACTTGATGAATTATTGCTTGAAGCACAAAGGCATGTATTCTTGAAATCAATAGATGATCATTGGGTACAACATTTACAAGCTTTAGATGCATTAAAAGAAGGAATACATCTTAGAGGTTATGGAAATAAGCAACCACTTGTTGAATATAAGACAGAAGCATTAGCTCTTTTTGATAATATGATAAATTCCATAAGAAAACAAGCATTACAATGGATATTTCATGTACATAAAGCGTAATAGTCTTTAGGAAGAAACCCACTCCACTCTTAACAAGCCTCACCCCTTGAGCCCCCCAACCCCCTAAAGGGGGAGCAGTAGCGCACGCATTTTAGCTCCCGCTCCTTCAGGAGAGGGCGGGGGTGAGGCTTTTCAAGAAGCTAGGGACTTGGGGGATTTCTAAAAAGAGAATTTAATTA
>MOYB01000001.1:92764-94516 GCA_001899385.1 Candidatus Caenarcanum bioreactoricola
ATGCATGCATTCTAGCTAAAGAATGACGCATTTTAGCTCCCTTTCCTTTAGGAGAGGGCGGGGGGTGAGGCTTTTCAAGAAGCTAGGGGATGATCTTCAGCGTAATCAATGGTTTAGACTATAAAAGGATTAAAATAAAACAGATCAGTTTTCTAAATTTTTTTGTTAGTCTTCTTTAGAAGACTCTGTTAATGCTAATTGTCTTTCTTTTTCTTCTTCTATCCTTGTTAAATCATGACCTAATTTTTCTTGTTTTTTATATTTTCCAAGAAATGGATTGCCGAACAAGTGAAGAGATTTAGCATAATACCTCATAATTTCTAATACTTCTTCTGGAGGAGCTTCCTTCTTATCAAGAAGAGTTGCTGTTTCTAATCCAATTCTCATTAATTTTATTAAAGTTGCTTTAGTTTGTTTATCCACACGTTTTGTTCTTGAATATTTCTGTGCAACCTCTGCTTGAAGAGCTGTTAATGCTAAAGCGGCAAGATCTCCACGGGCAGCTCTAGCTGGCATTATTTGCCTTGCATCATTATTAGAGATTAAATCATAAATAAAAACATCTCTTCTGTTTATTTTTGGATCTGGTTTTGTAAAATACCTATAAGTTTTAAGTTCTTTTACTCCATCTCGAATTTCTCCCACTTGTTCAAGTGTTTCTTCCCCTTTTGTTAGATATTGATTTATTTCAATAAGTAATGGATCCTCAGCTAAATATCTTGCTAAATTTGTAGTTTCTACTTGGTTTTTTTTCGCGTTTTTTGGCTTTCCTTCGGTTTTTTTTACAGATACTGAACTAGTATCAACATTAAGATCAGCTTTTCTTGCCTCAAAAGCCTCTCTATATGCTGCTTCTTCTTTCTCTACATTAGGGAAAGCATTTCCTGCAAGCATTTGTTTTGTTGCTTTTACAGCACTTATAAAAGGATTAATTGTTTGGTCTGTTGTAAATGTTCTCCTCAGATCTTTAGGTTTTGCAAGCACTTTTGGTTTTTCTCCTTTAGGCTTGCCCTTCCACCATTTCATTGTATAATGAGCATTTCTTAAACTTAAACTTATATTATTAATTATAACCATAATAGACTTGTAAATATATTTCTAAAAATATTAGCATAAATTTCTGAAAAGTCAAGACCTATATTATAAAAATTTATTTATATTTAATTTAGGGATAACTCTAATGAATCATAAATCTTATAGATAACCCTTAATAACATAAGATCATGGTTAATATAGGTAAAGCTTTAGGCAAGGCTGTTAAAAGTGTATTTAAAACCACTGGAAAGATTATAGAAGATACTGTTAAGAATTTTATAAAAGATCCTGTTGGAAGTTTTAGTACTGGTGGTATATCAGCAGTTGCAAAAAGTGTTGCAAGAAATCTAGGAGGAGAACTAGTAGATAAGTTTGTTAAAAATAAGCCTGCTAATAAGCCTAATGATGATGATACTCCTGTAGAAGAAAAAGCTTCTATAGTTGAGTCAGCAGCAAGTAAAGAAGCAAATTTTAAATTTCTTGGAAAATTATTTACAGAATTATTTAAAGCTCTTGGAATAGAAATAAAAGCATCTTAATTTAATAAAAACAATTTATTAAAAATTTTTAGATTTTTATAATTAATAATAAATTTTTCAAGAAATCCCCTTCGCCGCTATCCTATAAGGAGAAGGGGCTAAAACGCGTTGTTCTTTAGTTAGAATGTATGCGCTACGACTCCCCTCTCTTTTAGGAGAGGGGAAGCCTGAGCGAAGC
>MOYB01000001.1:95160-99598 GCA_001899385.1 Candidatus Caenarcanum bioreactoricola
CAGCGTAATCAATGGTTCAGACAATGTACAAAATAATTATTTTATCTCTTAATCTTATTTTTACTAAACAAATATATAAATTATATAAAGACTGAAATTTATAAAAAAATGGTATCAATAGGTAATTTATTCGGAAAAGTTGTGGCTTATATAGCTCCTAAAGAACAACAAGCTCCTGTTGTGGCACAACAAACTATTGTTGCTACAGATAAGGTTGTTTTGGGCTCTCCAGAATTAATGCAGGGTCTTCCTACTTTTCTTTCTGTAGTAAAAAGAAAAATAAATGGTACTTTATCAAAAACTGATCTTGAATTAGTTAAAATTGGAAAACAAATAGAAACTGGATTAAATCTTATTAAAGAAAATAATATTAATGCTTTTAATAAACTTGGTTTACCTATGAAATTAACAGCAGATAATATGGAAGCAGTTGCTAAAAAATTAGAATATATTAGAGATTTTATAATTAGTTATTTTGACAATTCGATATCAAATGAATCATTAGCAGGATCAATATTAGAAGCTCTTTATAAAGATGATTTGGGGGATTTTTTACCCTCTGCTGTAAATGAATTAAGTAGTGCTGCAAAAAGAACATTAGATGAGATATTTAATGAACATCGTAGTTATTTTGATTTGTTAAGTCCTGAAAATGGGGGAAAAAGACTTAGTTTTATTATAGAACTTAGTAAAAATTTTGATGAGTTAAAAGGATTAGATCCAAGTAGTCAAGAGTTTAAAGCAGTTTTAGAATCTTTGCAAAAGAAAATAGCTGAATTAGGATCTTATCCGACTGATCTTTTAGTAGTTTTAAAAGAGTTTGATGAAAATATTCCTCCTGATGTAATAAATAAAATTGGACAGATTATTGAATTAGTCTCTACTGGCTTTAGTGATATAACAGGCGAAGTAGCCTCTAAAGCAGTTCAAGCAGTGGCAAAACCAGCAGCTTCAGCTTTGAGTGAATTAACTGAGACTGTAGCTGAAAATGCACCACAAACTTTAGATGATGCAGTTGAATTTGCTACAAGAGAACAACTTTTAGAGGCTTTAGGAAAAGTAGATTTTGCTAATCTTTCAGGAAAAAAAGAAAATGAAATTTTAGAGATGTTAGATAGGATGGTTTCATATTTGAGAAAAAAATATAGTACTAAAGCTGGCGT
This sequence comes from Candidatus Caenarcanum bioreactoricola, assembly GCA_001899385.1. Lineage (GTDB taxonomy): Bacteria > Cyanobacteriota > Vampirovibrionia > Caenarcaniphilales > Caenarcanaceae > Caenarcanum > Caenarcanum bioreactoricola. Next base: position 96,324 of record MOYB01000001.1, read on the forward strand.
TGAAGCGTTTGATGCAAATATAAATTATGCAAAAGAAGCTATTAAAGAAGGAGGAAAAAGAGAATTTTCTGGTAATAAATCAGCTGTAGAATTTATAGAAGAAGCTTTTAATAGAATAGATTCTAGTATCTTAGATGATGTATTAAAAAATACTAAGATTAGAGGTTTCACAATAGGAGCTCTAGGTGTTTTTGCAGCAGGAGTTGCTTTAGGTGTAAGTGATGAATATTTTATTAATGAAAGATTATTTGGAGTTGATCCGGAAAAAACTTTTTAAATATTATGGGATTTCTTTCAAATATAGCAGGATTAATTGCAAATCATACTCTTAAAAAAGCAGGATTAAAATTACCTGAAAGAATCTTTGCAACTTTAGCAACTTCTATTTATGTTAATACGGCATTAGGTGGAGTTATAAAACCTAATGAATTTAAACAAAATCAAATAAAAGAAATTTTTCAAGGATATGAAGATGATTATTATAAAACTTGTGTAGAAAATCCTGAACAATTTGCTAATGAATGGAATAGAAATTATTATTGTAATTATATGGCAAGATATTTTAATAGAATTGATAATGCAATAGAAGGAGGAGATTATCGAGAAGCTTCTAATTTAATGGAACACAATATTAAAAAACCATTTGCAGCTGGTACTGTTGATCTAGTAGGTATTTTTCTTGAAGATCAAGCTATATCTTATGGAGGAAAAGCTTTAAGATATGGATTATCTAAGTTTGCCCCTGAAGGAATAACTGGGATTACAGGAATAACAGCGGGCACAATGATGACAGCAGGTGCTTTTGGGGCAGGTGTAGCTCTCACTGTTACTGGAGATGCTCCATTAGTTAGTGATGAAGAAAGAATAACTAAAAGATTTGAAGAGATGGATTTAATAACAAAAAGTATTGATTCTTTTAATTCTAAAACTTTACATTCAGGAATTCTTTTAGAATATTTTAATGAATATAAATCTCTTGAAGAAGATTATGAAAGTTATTTAAATAAATATGTTTATGTATATAATGAGGAACTAAAAAAAGGTCGATATTTACCTAGACGTTATGGTTTAGAAAGAGAAGAAAAAGACAGAGATTTAGAAAGACTTAAAAGATATAAAGAGACTTTTAATAGAAAATTTGTTGAAAGATTAGGAATTAAAGAAATTGATGATAATTTTATAAATTTCTGTGTTTCTGTAATTAAAGAAGCTAGAATAAATGAATTAGAGGAACTTATATATAGTTTAATTAATAAAAGAAAATCAGAAGAAGCTTTTACAAATGCTGATTTTATAAAATTATTTGAGTTATATAAAAATTCAAAAGAAATCTTAAAAAAATATCCTCAAGTAGCGGAATTAAAATATATAAAACTTTTATTTGGAGCTTCAGAAGAACTTTTTAATGAAAGATTTGATAAGAGTTCTATTGATGATATAGAACTTTGTTTGTCTATAATAAAAAAAGCTAAAATAGATGAGTTAGAGGAACTAATTCATAAAAGAAAATCAGGAGAAGCTTTTACAAATGCTGATTTTATAAAATTATTTGAGTTATATAAAAATTCAAAAGAAATCTTAAAAGAATATTCTCAAGTAGCAGAATTAGAATATATAAAGCCTTTATTTGAAGAAATAAAAAAGATTTTAGGGGGAGAAAATATTGAAAAAGATTTTAATCCTTACTTATTAAACAAAGAACAAGGCTTAATTTAGTATAATATTTTTCATGAATCTTAATAAGAGATATGCAAATAAATACTATATTTTTAGAAGAATGTATTAAAAATTCAAGAGGAAAATAATCGTGATTAATTTAAGAAAAAAATATGCTATTTTAGGCTTAGGAATAAGTGGAATATCTGTTCTTAAGTTTTTAATTCAAAATAAAATAACTAATCAAAAAATTTTAATCGCTGATTCAAAAAGCTTTGATAAACTAGAACAAGAAACAAAAGATTTTTTAAATATTCATAAGGATAAATTAATTCTAGACCTAGAAACTAAAGATTTTTCTTCTTGTCTTTCAGCGGATAGCCTTATAATAAGCCCTTCTATTCCTCTTGATTCTAGTATTCTTATTAATGCTCGTGCAAAAAACCTTGAAATCCTTTCTGAACTTGATTTTGCTTATAATTTTATAAAAAACCGTGAAAATTTAATTGCAATAACCGGTACAAATGGCAAATCTACTATTACTGCGTGGACTGCACATATTACAGAAGGCGTTGCTTGTGGAAATATAGGCTTTCCTTTTTGTACTGCTATTGCGGAGAATCAAGATAACACTGAAACAAAATATATATGTGAAATAAGTTCTTTCCAAATTAGTCATAGTAATATATTTTCACCACACATAGCTTGTTTAAATAATATTCAAGAAGATCATATTAATTGGCATGGTTCTTTTGAAGAATATAAAAACGCAAAATTCAAATTGTTTGATACTATGCAAGTAGATGATTACATAGTAATTTCCGAAGAATTAACTCAAAAATATTCAGAAAATCTCTTAAATAAAAAAGCCCAAATCTTAAGAGTAATTGACCATATAGAGCATTTTGAACCTAAAGATAATAAGAATTATACTTATATAAATAATTCAAAGCTTTATATTTTTATTAATAATGAAACTGTTGAAATCTGTAATCTTGCTGATATAAAACTAAACGGCTGGCATAATATACAAAATGCAATGTTTGCTTTATCTTGTGCATATCTTGCAGGAATAGAGCCTGAAATTATAAAAAAAAGAATAGCTAGTTTTTCAGGACTTGAACATAGAATTGAATTTATAAGAGAATTCAAAACAAAGAAATTTTATAATGATTCAAAAGCAACTAACCCAGAGTCTTCAATCATTGCATTAAAAGCTTTTGAAGGGGGCGTTATATGGCTTGCGGGAGGACGAGATAAAAATACTGATCTTACAGAATTATGTTCTTGGGTAAAACAAAAAACAACTAACACTATTTTATTTGGGGAGGCTTCAGAAAGATTTGAACAGGCATTGAAAAATAATAATTATAATAAAATTTATAAAGTTGAAAATCTAGAACAGGCTTTAAATAAGGCGATTGAATTAGAAGGAGAAATAGTCTTATTATCTCCAGCATGTGCAAGTTTTGATCAATTTAAGAATTTTGAAGAAAGAGGAGAAAGCATGAAAAAAATAGTAAAAGACCTTAGTTGATTTTTTAATCTTGTGATTTTAATTGAAACATGCTATATTTTATTTATTATTGCGGGATGGAGCAGTTGGCAGCTCGTCGGGC
>MOYB01000001.1:99964-121452 GCA_001899385.1 Candidatus Caenarcanum bioreactoricola
GGCTCATAACCCGAAGGTCGAAGGTTCGAGTCCTTCTCCCGCTAAATTTTTATTTAATCTTTAATTTTAGAAAATTTCTATTCTTTATTTCTAAATTATTATCTATTTCTTTTAAATCTAAATCATTGATTTTAAGTGCTTTTGTAATTATATGATCTGCAACTTTATAATTCTTAGGTAAAAAACTATGCAAATATGTACCTATAATCAAACCTGCCCCTTGTTCAGAATAGACTCCTTCAGTTAAATCAGAAGCATTATTACCTCCACCAGAAATTATTTTTCCTAAAGCTTGTAAATTATTATTTTGTAAAAAAGTTCTTCCACCATGATTTTCAAAACCGTAAAGTTCTCCGAAATTTTCATTATAGGCTATAACATTACCTATAATTCTCTTTTCATTTTTTTTAGCTCTTTCTGTAAAGAAATTCAATAAATTTAATCCTTCAAGTTTTTGGTTTACAGTTTCATAATATGCTCCTAAAAGCTGATATCCTCCACAAATCCCTAAAAACACTGCTCCATTTAAAATAAAATCTTGAATTTCTAATTTTCTTGAATGTAAATCTTTTAATATTTTTTCTTGATCTGCATCTTGTCCACCACCAAGCATTATAAAATTTGTATTTTGCTCAATTTTTTCTCCAATTAAACAACTTTGAATTTCAATTTTTATATTTCTTTGTTCTGCTCTATATTTTAATGTAATTATATTACCTCTATCTCCATAAAGAGACATTTGTTGCGGATATAAATGACAAATTTTTAAAAACATTGATTTGAAATTATTTTAACAAAATTTCTTAGTCTTTATATTATAAGTGAATATAATTAAGATTTTTTCAAATCATTATAATCGAGATTTTTAAATAATTTATTATCAAAAATATAGCTTACATCCAAAGATTTAAAATTTATGAAAAAATTAATTTTCTTTTTTGTATTTTCTCTTTTATGTTTTAAAGCTTCTGCTCAACAAACAATCTTTGCAGTACCATCTGCAGATGTCGCAGAACCTGGTCAATTAGTAGTAATGGAAACTGCTCAATTTGATTTTTTATCACCAAATTCTTTTTGGAATGGAGCTCATTCTGCTATGTTTGGAATAGGATATAATACAGAAATTAATACTACTCTTTTTAATACTAGTAGTCCTGCTTCAAATAATGTTTCTTTAGGTGTAGGATTCAAAACCGCAATTCCTATTCTTAAAAATGAACTTCCTGAAGAAGAAATAAAATTAACAATAGGAGAAATGATTCCAGTTTCATTAGAAGGTCAAGGTGATACTGTTGGAAATTGGACATATGGACATTTAAGTTTTAGATTACCTAAAGTTAAAACAAGAATTACTGCAGGAAGTAATTTTGGAACAAAACAAATTTTTGGAAGGAATCAAATAAGTTTCTTAGGTGGAATAGAACAACCAATTCCTTTTGTAGAAAAGACTAAAGTTATAACTTCTGCAAATTTAATAGCAGATTATTTTTCAGGAACACATGGTTTTGGATTTTTAATTTTAGGTTTAAATGCTTCTACAATAGGAGGAATAAGTGCTTTTGGTGGTTATCAAATACCTAATAATCCTCGTTGTGGACATGCTGGTTTAATAGCAGGGATTTCTAAAAGTTTTAAATTATTTTAGAAGTTTAAAAATCCAAAAAGCAAAACTTAAACCATAAAAAGCACCAATAACAACTTCAAAAGGTGTGTGTCCTAAAAGTTCTTTTATTTTTTCAAATTTTGTTTCTATTGCTTCTTCTCTTTTATTTAATACATCAGACATTTCTTCAATTATTTCAAGTAATATATTATTAATATTATTTAGATTTTGTGCATGAATACCTACTGAACGTCTAACCCCCATAGCATCATACATTACTACTAAAGCTAAAACCATTGAAACTGCAAATATTGTTGAATCTATGCCTTCTGTTAATGCAACACTCATAACACAAGCACTAACAAGTGCACTATGACTAGAAGGCATTCCACCAGTTGCTAAAAATCTTTTCCAATCTAATTTTTTATTTACAATAAGATTAATTATTACTTTAAAAAACTGCGCTGTTAAGCTTGCGAAGAGAGAAGTTAATATTATTGTAAGAGAGGAATTAATATTCATTTTTAATATTTTCAAAATTCGGGATGACTGGACTCGAACCAGCAACCCTCTGCTCCCAAAGCAGATGCGCTACCAATTGCGCCACATCCCGTGAACAAAGAATAAATAAATTATACCCTAATTATTTCATATTGTCTTTTAATTTTTCAATAAGATTAAAAAGATTTGAAGTTCTATCTTTTTTTTCTAATTCTTCACAAGTTTTTCTATGAAGATTAATTAAAGAAGAATTACCTCTTCCTCCTAATCCTTGACTAATTTCAGCCCAACTAAGATTTGCATATCTTCCAAGATATACACAAGCTTGTCTTGCTTGTACTAAATTTTTATTCTTAGAAGCGCTTACTAAGTCATCTTTATCAAGATTCATTTCAAAAACCACAGAATTAATTATTTTATCTATAAGTCTTTCATTAGTTTTTTTAATTTGTAAGATTTTTTCAACAAATTCAATAGAAAGAGTTTCATTAGTAAAATTTGCATAAGCTGCAACTTTAGCTAAAGCACCTTCAAGACTTCTTATATTCTCTGGGAAACTTTCAGCTATTTTTTTAGCTATTTGAGGAAAAAGATTTATTGGAAGTTCTTCTGCTTTTTTAAAAAGAATAGCAAGTCTTGTTTCAAAAGTAGGAGGTTGTATATCTGCTACTAATCCACCTTCAAATCTGCTACACAATCTCGGTTCAAGTTTAGATATTGCTTTAGGGGGACGATCTGACGTTAAAATAATTTGTGATCCTTGATCTTTTAAAGCATTAAAAGTATGAAAAAATTCTTGTTGAGTACTTTCTTTTCCTTCTATAAATTGAATATCATCTATAAGTAAAAGATCCACTCCTCTATAATGAGATCTGAAATCATTCATTTTTCCTTGTCTCATATGAAAAATAAGATCATTTAAAAAGTTTTCAGTAGTAATATAAAGTATTTTTGCTTTTGCATTATTTTTTAAAACATAATTTCCAATAGCATGCATTATATGAGTCTTACCTAATCCAACTCCTCCATAAATAAAAAATGGATTATAAGGACTTTTCTTAGGATCTTGAGAAATAGCAAGGGCTGCTGCATGACAAAACTGATTGTGTGTGCCTACAACAAAAGTTTCAAAAGTAAATTTTGAATTTAAATTTGAATTTTTATTATTCCCTTGTTTTTTAGGGGAAGTTTGAATCGGGATATTTATATCTTCTATAGAAGAAAAAACAGGCATATAATCTTGTGAAGTAGTTTCTAAATCTATTTCTATAATTAAATTCAAATTACTTATATTAGTTGTTTGACTAAGAGCTTTAAGCAAAGATGAATAATAATTTTGAAGAAGTAAATTTCTATTAAATTCATTTCGTACAGTTAATATAATATTGTTTCCATCAATGCTTTTAAGCTTTGCAGGCTTTATCCAAGCTTGAAAACTAGCAGAAGGAATTTCACTTTTTATTAGTTTTAATGAGTTTTCCCAAGTTTTTTCTAAATTATTAGTTAAAGTTATCATAAATATAATTTTACTTAAAAAATTTGGTATATATATGAAATTTTCTTCAAAAACAAAATAAAAAAAATTTTAAATATTAAATCAGTATTACCTATTTCTAAAAAAGATTTTATGTGCAATATAATTTGTCAAAGCAGTAATAATAAAAAGTACTAAGCCGGTTGCAAAAAGAGCAGATATATGTAAATCATCTTGAGCATATTCTATGTCACTTATTATATTAGTAGTAAGTGTTCTTGCAGGACTTAACAAACCAAAAAATGTTTTATAAGAAAAATCAGGAGAAGTTTGAATATTACCTATTACCATTTTCACAGCCATAGTTTCTCCAAAAGCTCTACCTAAAGCTAATAATACAGCGGCAAATATTCCATTTTTTGCACTAGGTATTATTATTGTACTAATTATTTGAATTTTATTTGCTCCTAAAGAAGCGCTTCCTTGTTTTAAATCTTCTGCTACCATTTTAAGAGCATCTTTAGAAATACTTATTATTGTAGGCATAAGCATAAAAGAAAGTATTAAAATCGCTGATAATATCGAAAATCCCAAGCCTAAGTTAAAAAATACTACAGAAGCAGTTAAGCCATAAACAACAGAAGGTATAGCTACTAATAATGAGATAATATAATTTGAAAATATTTTAAGTTTTTTATCTGCAAATTCATTAAGATATATGGCACAAATAATACTTAAAGGGGTGCTTATTAAAATAGCTCCAATAGTTACATAAAGAGAAGTTAGAATCATTGGAAATATTCCAAAAGCTTTTTCTTTAGCAGAAGGATTCCAATTAGATGAAAATAAAAATTCTTTAATTGGAATATTTTGGAAAACATTTAAACTTTTATAAAATAAATAAAATCCTATTAATAATAAAAATAAAATACTTATAAGCATTGATATAAAGAATAAATTTTTAAATAAATAATCAATATATTTTCTTGAATTCATCATAAAATAGTATTATATACGCATTAAATTAATCATAGTATCAACTAGCACAATTATCAAGTATTATTTTATTTTTATTATAATTGCTCCCTTGTAATCCATATATCATATTCATTACCCCCTAACGACCAATTATATTTAGGTATAAACACAGCTCCTGTTATTGTTTTATCCTTAAAAATTTTAGCTGCTAATTTACCTGCTTTTTCTACTCTTTGTTCTATAGATAAATCTGAAGAAGGCTTAGTAAAATTACTACTTAAAGAATTATAATATCCAAACATTTTTATTATAATTTCTTGATTACTCAATAATCTCTCCATTATTGGACTATAACTACTAATATATTCAGTACTATTTAAAAATTGCATTTCATAAATTTTTGCAATTTTTTCAAATGAAGGAAATCTTTCTCTTTTTATTTTTTCGAGTGCTGTTTGTCTAGCTGCTCTTGTTTCTTCAATTTCTTGTTGTCTAGTTTTTTTAGGTGGCTCTTTTATAGGAGAATGAGTTGTTATTATTATATCTACTGTCTTTGTTTTTCCCCTAATTCCTTGAAAAAATTTTTTAAACCATTTTATTTTTAATTTTCTTTGTGTAGATCTAAAATTTATTCTTCCAATCATAATAATATTTAATTTTAATTAATTTATATTAACAGAAAAACAATAATATGTAAATCAATGATCTTTAATTTTTAAATCTATATTTCTTAATTATATTTAATCCATATTTCGCATTTAGTATGTTCAAGTTTTGATAGATCATAGTCAAGCATAAATATAGCCCCTTTTATTTTTTCATTTCCAGTAATTTCAACTGCTAATTCACCTCCTTTTTTTACTAATTCATCTGCAGTTAAATTTGAAGAAGGTTTAATAAATTTTTGATTTTTAACATCATAATATCCAAATAATTTAATTAGAAGTCTTAGATTTTGATAAAGAATTACTTTTTGTTCTTGTTTTAACATATAATCTTTATAAGAATTTATCATGTTATAAGCATCTTTAATTTCTAAAAGTGGAACGTTTCTTTGTGTTCTTATTTCTGTAAGTTTATCTGGTTTTACTAGCTCTTTTGGAACATCTACTACTGTTTTAGGTGGTTTTCGAAAAAAAATTTTTAGTAGTCTTTGAAACAATGCTTTTTTAAAATGTATACTACTTTTTGCTACTCGAATCATAAATTATTATTAATTTTTAATTGATTTATACTAACAGAAAAATAATAATATGTAAATCAATGATCTTTAATAGTATAATATTAAAAAAATAAAGTAGATAAAAAGTTTATTAAATAATAAATGGAACGTTGGAAACAAAGATTTAAAAATTTTGAACAAGCTCTTGATGAATTAAAACGAGCTTTAAATATTAAATCTTTATCATTTTTAGAATTAGCAGGACTTATTAAATTATTTGAATTAACTTTTGAATTAGCATGGAAAGTAATTAAAGATATTTTAGAAGAAGAAAGATTATTAATTAATGAATCTATAAGTTCACCAAGAAGAATTATTAAAATAGCAGTTCAAAATAATTTTTTAAAAGAAAATGATGGTTTTATTTGGATAAAGGCATTAGAAGATCTAAATTTTTTAACAGATACTTACAATCAGAATTTTGCTAAAAAAAGTGAAAGTGAAATTCGAAATGTTTATTTTCCTCTTTTAGAAAGGCTTTATGAAAAATGCAAAAAAGAAAATAATATATTTAAAAGCATAAGTTTTTAATAGTATAATATTAAAAAAATAAAGTAGATAAAAATAGAAAATAAATTATTATGAAAACTGTAATAGATCAGGCTTTAAATTTTGATAGCGTAGATATAAATTCAAATATTCCTGATGTTGATCGTATGTGTAATTATATTTATGATAAACTCCCTTTGTATAAATATTTTAATGAAAATGAATTTCGTAAAATCTTTTTCCATCATTTAGGAGATGAAAATAAATTAAAAAATTCTTTTTATGAAAACTTAGAAAAAGATATTAATTCTTTTATTAAAACTTTAGAAACAAAATTTGAAAGATTTTCTTTGTTATTTTGGACTCAAGGAAATATATTCCTTCAAACTAGAAAAGCTGAAACTGCAAAATCTCTTTTTAAAGAAGAAATTTTTTATGATCCTTTTGCTTTTGTTTCTAGAGATAAAAAAGCTCTATTACCTGATATATTCAGAAAATTAACAAAAGAAGATTTTGAACTTATTTGTTTAATGGATGATACTCTTGAAAATATTCATCATGCAAATGAAATTAATAAAGCTGAACAAAATAAAAAAGCTGAATTTTTAATATTACAAAAAATCAGACATGATAAAGGTCCAAAACAAAAAATAATAAAAGAACAAAATCAAAATCTCCAAGCACTAGATAAATGGCATGAAATAGAAGAAGCTATGCTTAAAAGACAAGAAAAATCTTTGGCTTTAATTCTTGATCTTGATGGAGTAATATATAATTCAACTGCTTATAAAAATAGTCTTAAAGCTTCATTAACAAACTTAATAGAAGAAATAGTCCCAATAGAAAAAAAGGAATTATTTGAATTGAACAGGCATTAATAAATATAAATATTCAAAATTAATTTTCTTTGTTTCTTCTTCATTATAAACAGGCTCTAAAATTATAGGTTTTAAACTTTCCTTCATTTTTAAGACTATTTTTTCAGAATTAAGATTTTTAAGGCATTCAATCATAAGATTAACATTAAAGGCAATTGAAAAATCATTACCTTGATAACTTTCTATATCTATTTGATCTTTTGCTTCTCCTAAATCTGGAGTGTTTGCTGAAACATTAAGAACTCCTATTTCTTCAAATAATAATTTAATTACACGACTTCTTTCATTAGCAAGAATAGCAACTCTTTCTAAAACAATTAAAAAATCTTGTCTATTTAAAACCGCTTTAACAGAATAATCTGTAGGAATTAATTGCTTGTAATTAGGATAATTACCTTCCATTAAATTTGAAAAAAGTCTTCTATTATTTGTTCTAAAGATTATTTGTGATTTATTTATAAGAGAACAATTAATAAATTCCTCATCTAAATCTGAAATCATTTTGATTAATTCATTTATTGTTCTTAAAGGAATTACTATTTTTATTTTCTTTTCATTTATAACATTTAAAGCTTTGTAATAAGAAAGACGACTTCCATCTGTTGCTACTATTTCATTAGCTTCTTCACTAATTTCAATACAAATCCCATTTAAAATACTATTTGTTTCTTTTCTATCTGCTGCAAAATTAACAGAAGTACATCCATTTTTTATTTCATTTAATGGTAATTTAAAATTTAATATTTCTTGTCTTTCTTCATCTTCATTATTTTCTGACAAATCAACAGTCGAATCTATAAGTATATTTTCAGGAAAATCTTGTGCTGATAATCCTTTGATTTCAAATTTAGAACGAGCAGATTTTATAGATATTTTCGCATCAGCACTACTTTCTATAGAAACATCACCTTTATTACATTTAGAAAGTATTTCTTGTAATTTTTGACTAGGGATCGTTACAGAACCTGTTTTTATAATTTCACAAGGAATTTTTACTGATAAAGACATGTCTAAATCAGTTGCACCTATTAATAAAGAATTATCTTCTAAAGTTTTTAAAAATATATTATTTAAGACTGCTTGTAAAGGATGCCTTGCTATTGCTCTTGAAACTAAACAAAGTCCTTCATAAAATTTTTCTTGTGTTGTTTTTATAGAAAGACTTGAATCTTGAATTTTTACTGTTTCAATTTTTTCTTCAATTATTTCAAATATATTTTCCATTATTTTTTCCTTATTAAGCCCCCTTTCAGGGGGTTGGGGGTCTTTTATTTTTTAGAATTAAACAATCTTAGAATTAAAAGTAATATACATGCTCCTATTATAGCAATTATAAAATTATCAACATGACTTCCACTATTAAAAAATGGAATAGAGAATTTTGCAAATAACCATTGCCCAAATAAAGCACCAGCTATGCCTAAAATAATATCAAGAAAAAATCCTTGTTCTTTATCGGTTTTCATTATTATACTTGCTATCCATCCAGTAATAGCACCAACAATTATAGTAATTATAAATCCCATAAATATATTATTTTGTATTTTATTATTATAAACTTAAAGCATCAATATAGCGAGATTCAATTTTTTGCCAGTTTAAATGAGACATTAATAGTTTTACAAAGTCTGCTCTTTTATTTTGATAATTTAAATAATAAGCATGTTCCCAAACATCAATAGTTAAAATAGGCACAAATCCTTTGGAAAGAGGACTATCTTGATTTTGAGTATTTTCAATTAAAAGATTTTTATTTTTATCTACACAAAGCCATGTCCAACCACTACCAAAAAGACTTATTGCTGAATTAATTAGTTTTTCTTCACAATTTTCAAGACTTCCAAAATCTTTTTCTATAGCGTGTTTAAGTTGACTTTTAGCTAAAGTTTTATTTTTATCTAAAATAGTCCAATAAAGACAATGGTTTGCATGTCCGCCCCCATGATTTTTAACTGCAGTTCTTATATCTTCAGGAATATTATTTAGATTAGCTAATAATTCTTCTACAGAATATTTACTCCATTCTTTATGTTTAGCAATAGCATTATTAAGATTATTTATATAAGTTTGATGATGTTTTGTATGATGAATTTCCATTGCTTGATTTGAAAGAAAATCTCCAAAATAATCATAATTAAATTCAAGCTTAGGAAGAAAATATTCATTTATTTCATTTGTTTTGTTGAGAAATCTAGAATTTTGAATATTCATATTTTTTTTAAATTAACTTAATAAATAATTATACTAAACTTATATTAATAGAATTCTGTGGAATATAAATATATATAAATTTCAATAAGAAAAATTCTATATGTCCATAAAAATAAAATTAATAATTGCTTTTATTTGTTTAAGTGTCTCTTTATTAGCATTAATGGGTGTTAGCTGGTTTAGCTATGAAAAAGCTTTACTTAGCGGAAGATATGTTTCTTATGTTTCCGAGTTGAGAAGTGGTATCTCAAATGTAAATAGTTCTATTCCTCTTTTCTTAAGTAGAGATCTTAGTTCTTTTGATTTTAAAGAAAAAACAGACGCTGTTGATGCTTCTCTTGCTAAACTTGAAAAATTAGAAACAAAATATAATCTTATAAAAACTGACTTAGATAAATTAATAGATAAATGGAAGTCTTTTAAAAAAGAATTTCAAATTTTAAGTAGAACTCTAAATACTGAAGATACAGAAAGTATGCCTTCAGATGTAGCAACTATTTGGGAAGGACTTAAAGAAACAAGTAAGTTTGCTGAAAAAATAACTAATAATTTTGAAGAAAGTAGCACCAAAAATATAGAATGGGCTAAGAATTTTCAACTTTTAACTGTATTTATTGCAATTATAATTAATGCAGGTGTCTTCTGGTGGTTAGGCATTGCTATTTTTAAATCTTTTAATCTTTTAAATAAAGGACTAAAACAATTATCACATTTTGAAGGTAGTGAATTAGATCAAAGACTTCCCATAAATAACGGAGATGAAACAGATGAACTAGCACAATCTTTTAATACCTTAATGGACAAAATAAGTCTTGTAATTGAAGAAGTTAAAAACCGATCTCATGAATTAACCTCAAGAGCAAATAATCTTGCAACTTCGTCTAAACAAACTTCTTCTAGTGTTGAAGGAATTTCACAAACTATTTCAGAAGTTTCGAATAGAGCCTCAGTACAAAAAGATCTTGCTGAAAAAACTGCTGATTCAATTAAACATCTTGATATTTTAATAAACGAATCTTTACAAAGAGCAAATCAAACAGTAAAAGATTCTAGATCAGTTCAAGACTTTGTTACTTCAGGTTCAAACATGGTAAACAAAATAAAAGAAATTATGGGCTTCATTGACAAAGGAATGCAAGAATTATCTTTTACCATGAATAACTTAAACAAAGAATCTCAAGAAATTACACAAATAGTTGATTTAATAAGTTCTATTGCTTCTCAGACACATTTATTAGCATTAAATGCAGCAATCGAAGCGGCAAGAGCGGGTGAACATGGAAAAGGTTTTGCAGTTGTTGCAGATGAAGTTAAAAATCTTGCAGAAGAATCTGGACATGCAGCAAAGAAAATTTCAGCATTAATAGAAAACATACAAAATAGAATGAGAGAAGTAGTTAAAGAAGTAAAATCAAGTGTAAATAATATAGAAACTGGGAATCAAGCTTCTTTTAAAACAGAAGAGGTTTTTACTATGATAGAAAAAGCGGTTTTAAGTACAAAAGATTCAATTTCAGGCTTAGAAAAGATAATAGCAGAAGAAGTTCAGACATCAAGTCAAATATTAACTTTAACAAGGTCTGTAGCAGAACAAGCAACTTTTGTACAAGAAGACACAGAACAAGTTAATATGAATATAAAAGAACATACTGTTGCTAGCGAAGCTGTAGCATCAAGTGCAATTGATTTTTCAAGAATAGCAGGGAATCTTGATAGAATAGTTGCCAAACTTAAAGTTTAAATTTATTTTATTAGACTTTTGAAAACTGATTTAAAAATCTTATATCTCCACTATAAAAATCGCGTATATCAGAAATTCCATATTTTAACATTGCAAATCGTTCTATACCTAAACCAGCAGCAAAACCAGTATATTTTTTAGTATCTATATTAGACATTTCGAGAACATTAGGATCTACAAGTCCACATCCAAGTAATTCAAGCCAACCTTTATAACCACAAGTTTGACAGCCTTTACCTTTACAAAAAACACATTGAGCATCAACTTCAGCAGATGGTTCTGTAAAAGGGAAAAAATCTGGTCTAAGTCTAATTGGAATTTCTGCATTAAAAAATTGATTAAAGAAGTTTTGTAATGTCCATTTAAGATTATTAAAAGTAATATTTTCATCAACGCATAATATTTCTAATTGATGGAAAAAAGGCAATTTACGAGGATTTATTTCTTCATTGCGATAAACTCGACCGTGAGAAATAACTCTCAAAGGTAATTTTTCTTTTTCTAAAACTCTAACTTGAAAAGGAGATACATGAGAACGCATTACAACATGAGAATTAATATTTGTATAAAAAGTATCTTGTTCATCTCTAGCAGGATGAGATTCTGGTGTATTTAATCCAGTAAAATTATAATATTCAGTTTCAACTTCGGGGGAATCCATTTCTTGAAATCCCATTGATTCAAATATAGAAACTATTTCTTGAGTAATTAAAGTTAAAGGATGTTTAGCACCTCTAAGATTATTAAGTATTCCAGGTAAACTAATATCAATATTTTCTTCTTTTAATTCTTTTTCTAAAGCTTTTTGAGCAATAACTTCTTGTATAGTATTAAATTTTTCTTCAATAAATTTTCTACTTTCATTAATAAGTTTTCCTAATACAGGTTTTTCTTCTTTAGTTAATGAAGCAATTGATTTTTGAAAAGCTTGAATTTCACTTTTAGCACCAAGAAATTCAATTCTTAATTCTTCAAGTTTTTGTGAATCAATAACCTTTGAGAAAGCTTGTTCAGCTCTATTACATAAATCTTTAAGTTTTTCTTTCATAATACGATTATTATAACAAACTATATTCTTCTGATTTGTATTATATCTGATAACATAGAAATTGAATTAATCAATGAGTTTAATTCTTTTAAATTTTTTATTTGGAGAGTGATTCGCATTATTGCAAGATCCTTAAGCTGTGCTTTTAAAATTTTTATATTTAATAAATTAACTTTTTGATTTGCAATTTTATCTAAAATATCCCTTGAAATCCCTATTCTATCTACACATTCAATTTGAATTGTTTTAATAAATAATTGATTTGTTGGTATAGTTTCTCCCCAAGATATTTTAAGAAGTCGTTCAGCTTCTACTTTTTGTACATTAGGACAATCTTTTCTATGTACTACTATACCTTTAGTTCGTGAAATTGCTCCTATAATTTCTTCACCAGGTATAGGCTGACAACATTTTGCAAAAGAATGCATAAGATCTTTTAATTCTTGTACTTCTCCTTGAGCTTTTTTATTTTTAGCAATACGACTTTCTAAAAGTTCTTCTTCTGTTTCAGCTTTTTTTTCTTCTATTAATTTTTTCTGTTTTAATCTGCCTATTACTTGACGAGAAGCTATTTCACCTATACCTATCTTAAAGAAAAACTCTTCTTCTGAAGGTGCATGAAATATTTCTAATAATTCTTTAAAAATGTCTTTTTTTAATATTTCATCAAGTTGAGCTTTATCTAAAGATTCTTGTAAATCATCATAACCTTTTTGAATATAATCAGAACGTCTATTCTTTCTAAACCATTGTTTAATTTTTGTTTTAGCAGAACCACTCTTTACAAAAGTAAGCCAATCAAGTGAAGGATGTGCATTTTTAGAAGTTTGAATTTCAACTATATCGCCATTTCTTAAAATATAACTTAAAGGTAATAATCTTTCATTTACTTTTGCACCTATACATTTATTTCCAATTTCACTATGAACATAATAAGCAAAATCTATTGGTGTAGAGCCTCTTGGTAAACAGTAAACATCGCCTTTTGGTGAAAAAATAAAAATTTCATCTGCAAAAATATCAATTTTAACTGCTTTATTATATTCAGCAGCATCAGGTAATTCTTCTTGCATTTCAATAAGTTTTTTTCTTAAACCTGAAAGTTTCAAATCATAAGAACCTTGACTTGTTACTGATTCACCTTTTTCTTTATATTTCCAATGAGCTGCAATTCCATATTCTGCTATATTATGCATTTCAAGAGTTCTTATTTGAATTTCTACAAGTTTTTTATCTGGACCTATAACTGTTGTATGCAAAGATCTATACATATTGGATTTAGGAATAGCTATATAATCTTTAAATCGACCAGGTATTGGTTGAAACAAATCATGAATTACTCCTAAAACTTCATAACATTGTCTTTCTTTTTCAACTATTATTCTTAATGCTAATAAATCAAAAATTTCTTCAGTTTTTAATCGTTTAATTTTGCCGTAAATACTATAAAAATGTTTAACTCGACCACTTATCTGTGCATTACTATAAATATCTCTTATTTCTTCACCTATAAGTTCTGTTAAAGTTTGCAAATAAGCTTCTCTATTACTTCTATTTTCTTTAACCATTTTTTCTATACGCCTATAGGCTTCTGGTTCAAGATATTTAAAAGAAAGATCTTCTAATCTCCATTTAAAATAACCAAGTCCAAAACGATTTGCTAAAGGTGCAAAAATTTCTAAAGTTTCAGAAGCAATTTTTTGTCTTTTTAATTCAGGTAAATGCTTTAATGTATGCATATTATGGAGTCGATCTGAAAGTTTAATCAATACAACTCGAAGATCAGAAGCTATAGACAAAAAGAATTTTCTAAAATTTTCTGCTTGATGTTCTTTTTTTGAAACAAATTTAAGACGACTAAGATTTGTAACACCTTCTACCAAACTACAAACTTCTTTTCCAAATTTATTTTTTATTTCTTCAGCAGAAATACCAGTATCTTCAATAACATCATGTAATAAACCTGCACAAATAGTATCCTGATCAGCATTAAGATTGATTAAAGTAATAGCAACATTTAAAGGATGAATAATAAAAGGATTTCCACTTTTTCTAACTTGATCTTGATGAGCATTTCTTGCAAAATAATAAGCTTTTTTTATAGCATTAATTTCATCTTGACTTCTATTTTGTTTTTTAAGTGTATCTATTAAATTTATAAATAAAGTATTTTCATCTTCATAATTTCTTTGCGGAAGTTTTTTCATTCTTAAATTATAACCAATTTACCTTTACCTCTTTTCTAGGGGGAATATATGAAAAATTAACTTTTGGATATCCTATTAAAAGCGCTGCATAAACTTTATGATCTTTAGGTAAATTAACTTTTTGGGCAATCTTTTCAGAATTATTTAAACTTCTCATAAGTAATCCAGCCCAAAGAGTACCTAATCCCATTGAACAAGCAAGTAATTCTAAACTTGTTAAAGCAATATTACAATCACATATTGCACCCATTTTACTTTGATCTTCATGAGCAATAATAAGACAAGGAGCTCCTCTTGAAATCATATCAATGCCTGCATTCCAATTTTCAAGCATATCTTTTCTTGGAAAGTTAGTTTCTTCAAACCAATTAAGAGTCATTTCTGCTAATTCTTTAACTTTTTCTTTATTAGATATAACAGTCCATTCAACTGCTTGTATATTTTTTGTTGTAGGAGTCCATCTACAAATATTTAAAAGTCTTGAAATAATTTCTTTATTAACTTCTTTATCTTGATAATTCCTTATAGAACGTCTATTAATAATAAACTCTTCTAACTCTTCAGTTTTAATATTAATATTTTTATTAACTTTTTTACATTGTTGAGCAGATATATCATTTAGAGTTATTGCATCAAGAGCACAAAGTGCTAAGCAATGTCCGCATTCTATACAAGAATCAGCATGTTCTTGTGTTTTGAATTGAGGAATTCCATCTTTCATTTCAAGTAATAAAAGAGGACAAACTCTAGTACAAGAGCCTTCACCTTTACATTTATTTTTATCTATTTTTATTACACAAGACATAATATTTTAAATATCTAGAATTAATAATTATTATACCTATTTTTTAATTAAGTTTTTAGGATTTTAAGAAGAAGTCTTGATTTTGGAATACATATATATATATAATTTATTCACTTAATTTTTTAATAAAATATAAATAAATTTTATGAATATAAGAATTTTTAAAATATCAAATTTTAAAAGGCATAAATATAAAGCAGAAACTAGTTACTTGAAACAATGGAAAAAAAGAGAGATTCCCGCTAAAGTAAAAGAAATTCTTCAAGCTATTTTAAGAACACAAGTTTTAGAAAATCCTAATAAACCAGGAAATAGAAAAGCTCGAGTATTAGATTATCATGATGTATGGCAAATAAGGCTAATAAAAGATTCTATTATAATTTGTACAAATCAAAAAGCTCCTACTTTAACTATAATTGAATTAAATAAACAAGCTCCAAAAGGATTTTATTTTTATCAAAATATTAGCTATAACTCATTAGAAGATTTTAATAGGAATGAAAGTCAAGTAGATCATGAAATTATTACTAAAAGAGATTTATTAGCATTAATAGCATAGAAATAAAATTATTAATTATTTAGATAACTCTAAGAGTTCTTTCTCAGATAGATTTAAAGCATTATCATTTAAAAAGTTTTTTATAACTATAGATTTATAATCATATCCAATACGTAAAAGATGTTTTAAATGATCTAAAGGTCCATAGGATGATTTATTACGCGTTAAATTTTCTACATCATTATTATCTTCAGCCATTTAAAAAATAAATTTAGTTTGTAGATTATTTTTAAATTCTGTATATTTATTTAATAATTCAACCGTTGAAACTTCTTCATAAAGAACATAATCTATACAAATTGAAGTGTAGTCTAAAATTTCTTGAAAAATCTTATTTAAATTTTTAGAATCTTTTCCTAAAATATTTTCAATTTCTAGAAATTTTTGTTTTCTTAATTCATGAATTTTAATAACTAAACCTCTTCTTAACTCAAAAGAAAATTTACAAGCTGAATGCTTTTTCATATGTCTTTTAAGGAAACAAAAAGACTTTAACTGTACAATTTTATTGTTTTGTTCTTCTTTTAAAATTGAAGATGTGCTCTGTTTGATATTTTCAACATTTTCCTTTGTTTTAAAATCTATTATATTATTCATAAAAATTTAATTAGAATATTTGATTCTTAATACTTATTTCCCTTTCTAAAATTTATATTAGCATATATTAATCTATTCATTATTATTCTTTAATCTAATATTAGTTATAATTAATTACTTATAATTAAATTTTTTATAAACTTTCTGGAAATTCTTTACTTTCTTCTTCCGACATTTCTTTATTTTCTTTTTTTAATGTAGTTTTTAAGAGATTAAACATTTGCTTGTATTCTATAAAAGCTTCATTTCGTCCTTCTGTATAAGCAGATTTATATGCTCTTAAACATTCTTTTATTTCTTCTAAAGAAAGTTCATCTTTATTTTTATAAGTCTGTGCAAGTTTTAAATAGATTTCACCATTCTGGGATAAGTTAAGTGCCTTCTTATAAAGTTCTATAAGTTCATTATTAAATTCTTCTTTATCTTTATCTTTATTTTTAGAATTTTCTTTTATAAGTTTTTCAGCTTTTATTATATAAGTATTAGCTAAATTTCGTTTTATATCTTCAAAATCATAGCCTGTACGACAAAGTGTTTCTGAATCTAATTTTATTTTTCCGGCTAACTCATAAGCTTCTAAAAATAATTTATTTGCTTTTTCTATATTTTCATTTATTAATTCTTGACGACCAACTATCATATAAACTTTAATTAATTGACATTTTGCATTTTTAAATTTTAATGGCATATATTCAAGAATTTCGATACTATCTTTTGCTTTATTTTTTCTTTTAAGATTTTCACTAAGTGCTACAACAGTATCTTCAAAATATTTATCTGAATAATTTTTATTTTTTTGTACTTGTTTTATTAAAACTAAAGCTTCATCAGTTTTACCGGTATCAGTATAAGCTTTTGCAAGTCTTAATTTCAAACCGGCATTATTTCTGAGAAAGAAAAGTCTTGCTTTAATCATTCGCTCAGCAGCTGCAGAATGTTGTGTATTTAATGCTTTGTCTATAGAAGAATATGTTATTAAATCAAAAATTAATATTAAGCAAAATAATTTAAAACATAAAATTCCAATAAATATTAAAAAAGCTTTTTTATCTTTTATTATACTATTTTGCATATAATGCCAAATTAAATCTCGTGAAAATTTAAGTTCATTAATATTTGGATTTCTAATTAAAGCTTTTAATCTATTAAATATTAAAAAAGTAAATTCTTTAAAAATATTAAAATAGTATTTGAATTCGCTCTTCATATTCATAAGTAATAATTTATATTAATTCTATCTCATTAAGAGAAATTTGATTTTGTATTTTTGAAACAAGATTTGATTTTGCTGATTCAGCACCTATTTTAATAGCATTCATTATTGCAAAATCATTAGAATTGCCATGGGCTATAATTGCAACTCCTCCAACTCCTAGTAATAAAGCTCCTCCTGTTTTTGCTGGATTCAAATTATTTCTTACATTTCTAAAAGCAGGTTTACACATAAGTGCCCCAAGCTTTACATCAAGATTACTATTTTTTAATTCTTCACTTAAATGATGAAAAATCATTTTTGCTGTACCTTCAACTGTTTTCAAAAAAACATTGCCTACAAAACCATCACAAACAACAACATCACTTTCACAATTTGCAATAACTCGTCCTTCAACATTACCTATAAAATTTATTGATTTTATTGTTTGTAAAACTTCAAATATATCTTTTGTTGCTTTATTACCTTTACCTGGTTCTTCTCCAATACTAAGTAAACCAACTCTAGGATTTTTTATATTTAAAATATTTTCAGCATAAACACTTCCCATAATTGCATGTTGTGCTATTTGAAAAGGAGTTGAATCTACATTTGCTCCTGCATCAATAAGTACTATATTTCCTTTTATAGTTGGTATTTGAAGTGCAATAGCAGGTCTTTCTATACCAGAGATTCTTTTTAATGCAAAGAGTGCTGCTGCTGCTGCTGCCCCGGTACTACCTGCACTAACTGCTGCATGTGCTTTCCCTTCAGCAACTTGTCTCATTGAAACTACAATAGAAGAATTTTTTTGTCTTTTTACTGCATTTGCCGGATGCTTTTCATCCATTTTTATATAATCTTCACAATGTATTATTTCAAGAGGTAAATTCTCTATATTATAATTTCTAAGTTCTTTTTTTATTATATTTTCATGTCCAACCATTTGAACTCTTATTCCCAGTTCTTTAGCAGCGCGTATGGCTCCTTTTATAGTTTCTACTGGGGCAAAATCTCCACCCATTATATCAAGAGCTACTATTGGCTCATCTATATTTTTAAATTTAATATCTTCTTTTGTTATTGAAAAAAATCTTTTAGCTTGATTCTTTATAAATTTTTGTCCTTTTATTACGGCTTTTTTAAATATTCTTTGTGGATCATTAATAATATTACTCATAATTTATATGAAGTTTTAGTTATACTAATTTATAAGGAATAAGTTTATTTTACTTCAATAAAAGAAAAATATAAATAGAGATTATTATTTTAAATTTATTATAAAAATAAAGTCTAAAAATTTAATTTAGAGATTCACTGAAAGCTAAACTATATATAATTATAGTTCTTAATAATAATTGAAATAAATTTTGTGGTATAATTAATTGAAATTAGTTTTTATAAAATTTTTAAGTAAATTCAAAAGTGCTAGAAAAAAGTACATTAGATGACAATGACCCCAATACGGGACAATATTCAAATATTATAATAATATTGTATAAAGGTATATGATTTTATTTTTTGTAAATTTTGCAATTCTTTTATTTTTTATATTAATGAATGCTCTATGTGTAGCAGCTGAATTTTCCATCACTAGATCAAGAATTTCAAAGATAGAAGTTCAAATGGATAATGAAAATTTTATTCATAAGATTTTATATAAAGCAGTTAATAATATAAATGAATATATTTCAGCAGCACAAGTTTGCATAACTATATCAAGCCTTATGGTTGGTGCTGTAGCTGAGCCTTTATTTGTAACAGTATTAGAACCTTTATTTTTAGATTCATTTAATTTAGATAAGACTCTGATACATACAATATGTTTTACTTTAGCAATAATACTTGCAACTTTTATTCATGTTATATTTGGAGAGTTTATACCTAAAACTATTGCTATACAAGCACCAGAAAGAACAGCATTGTTTACTATTTTACCTTTACATTTCTTTTATCAAATAACAAAGCCTATTGTTTTTTGTATGAATAAAATTACTTTTTTGATATTAAGTCCTTTTGGAATAAATTTCTCAGCAAAAAGTAATTTTGGATATAGTGAAGATGAAATTAAATTTCTTATAAAACAAAGTCAAATAGAAGGTACTATTGAAGAAAAAGAAGGGGATCTTGTAAATAATGTATTTGATTTTGGAGATACTGTTGTAAGAGAAATCATGATTCCTAGAACTGAAATAAAAGGTCTCGAAGATAATTTATCAGTAAAAGAAGCTTCTGCTATTTGCATAAAAGAAAAAATCTCAAAAATGCCTGTTTATCTCGAAAATCTTGATAATATAAAAGGTTTTATTTATGCTCCAGACTTATTAAAAGCATTACATAATGAACAAGATAATAAACAAATAAAAGATATCATACGTCCTGTTTTAAAAATTCCTGAAAACAAGCTTATATCAGATTTATTAGCTATTTTTAAAAAGAATAAAACAAGGCTTGCAATAGTAATAGATGAATTTGGAGGAACTTCTGGTTTAGTAACTCTTGAAGATATAATAGAAGAACTTGTTGGAGATATAAAAGACGAAGGCGAAATAGAAGAAGACATAATAAGACAAATTTCAGGGAAGGAATGGATTATAAATGCTAGTGTACCTATTGATGAGGTAAATGATTTTTTAGGAAGTAATTTTTCTGATGAACATTTTGATACTATAGGAGGTTTTGTTTTTGGACTTATAGGAAGCCAACCTAAAATTGGAGATTATATTGAATTTGAAAATTGGGGTTTTTCAGTAATAAAATTAAATAGACGAATAGAAGAAATTAAACTTATTAAGCTTGATCCAACAGAATTAATTTCAGAATTAGATGAATCAAAAATTATTCTTTAATTTTATCTTTAAAATTCTAAATCTATACCATAAGGACAATGATCTGAACCTATAATATTTTCAAAAATAAAAGCACTTTTTAAATTATTAATTAATTCTTTTGAAATAAAGAAATAATCTAATCTCCAACCTCTATTACGATCTCGCGCACGAGTCCGCATATCCCACCAAGTATAAGAAATTTTCTCTGGATAAAAATATCTAAAAGAATCTATAAATCCTTTTTCTAATAAGCGATCTAAATAAATTCTTTCTTCTTTTAAAAATCCGCTTGTATTAATATTTCTTATTGGGTCATGTAAATCTATTTCATTATGAGCTGTATTAAAATCACCACAAATAATAAGTTTTTCACCTTTTATTTCTAGATCCTTTATATAATCAAAAAAAGCATCATAAAATTTTAATTTGTATTTTATTCTTTCTAATCCTTGTGAGCCACTAGGAAAATAAATATTTAAAAGAGTAAATTCTGGAAATTTAGTATAAAGAACACGTCCTTCTATATCAAATTCTTCTATATTAAAGCCTTTTATAGTATTTAAAAAAGCTTTTTTACTAAGAGTTGCAACACCTGAATAACCTTTTTTAATCTTATGACTATGCCAATTATAAGAAAATTTATTATTAAAGATATTTGATTGCATTACAGTATCATCCGCTTTTGTTTCCTGCAAAGCAATTATATCGGGATTTATATCTTCTATTATTTCCCAAAAATTTTTCTTTAATATTGCTCTTAAGCCATTTACATTCCAAGAAATCAATTTATATTGAGGCATTTATTTATTTTATATTCCAAAAAATATTTATTTAATGTTAAACTATAAAAGACAATCTTTGGATTATTATATAGCTGGAGAGATGGCTGAGTGGCTGAAAGCGGCGGTTTGCTAAACCGTTATACTTATTTTTAAGTATCGGGGGTTCGAATCCCCCTCTCTCCGAATTTTAAAAAAATATTTTTAATTTAATCACCTCTTATAAAGCCTCACCCCTCCCTCGCTTCGCTCATGTTTCCCCTCTCCTAAAAGAGAGGGGATTTTATGCATGCATTCTAGCTAAAGAACGACGCGTTTTAGCTCCCTTTCCTTCAGGAGAGGGTGGGGGTGAGGCTCTTCAGAAAGCTAGAGG
>MOYB01000001.1:124172-185136 GCA_001899385.1 Candidatus Caenarcanum bioreactoricola
GAGAGGGGATTTTATGCATGCATTCTAGCTAAAGAACGACGCGTTTTAGCTCCCTTTCCTTCAGGAGAGGGTGGGGGTGAGGCTTTTCAAAAAGCTAGAGGATGATCTTCAGCTTAATCAATGATTAAAGGAGTTTTTTTTGAAGACTAAGTCGCTACAATTCTTGTTTTAGGATTGATTATATACTTCTGCTAATAATTGTTTTTCAGTTATTCCAAGTGTTTTTAATTCAGCTAATAATTGTTTCCACGCTGTTCGAGCCTCTTTTAATGTGCTTATTAAACTTTTTCTACCACTTTTTTCTATAGTCTCAGCATTATTTAAAATAGTTAATACTTGGGCTGCCATTTTCGTAAAACAACCATCTTGTTGTATTTTTAATCTTTGGTAATGATCTAAAGTTGGACTAGCTTTAGGTACAATTGTTTTTGCTTGCTTTCCACAAAGTTGACATTTAAAACTTCTGAGTTGTTTTATATTTTTTGTATCTATAATCATAGTCCTTAATTCATTTAGTATTAATATAGATGTATATCTTAATTAAAATTCAAAAAAATAAAAAGCTTGAAATTCCGCTTTCTTACAATTACTTAACAAATATATTTCTAGAATCTATAATCTAGAAAAGGGTTTCCGTTGTTTCAAATCTATAAAAATTAAAACTTTCCTGATTAAAAGAATCTTTAGTAATTTTAACTAAATCAGAAATTTCTGAATTAACTATCCAAAGAATATCGTTATCTTGAGTCATTAATAACAAAACATCTTTTTTCTTAAGTTTTTTATTAATCAAAAAATCCTTTAATTTGCATTTATAAGGGCAATTTAGTGGCTGGAAAAATAGACCTGAAGAATATTCTTTAATAAACAATTCTTTATCTTTAAATTTACTTAAATCTAAAATTACTTTATTTCTTATATTTTGTTTTGCTTTTTGTTGTATATCTAAAACTTCGATTTTAAGCTTTTCTAAATCTTCTTTATTATTAATTTCAATTTTTTCTTTTTTAATTAAAGCTTTTCTATCAATAAAATTAGATAATTTTTCATTATAAGTTATGTTATATTCTCCTTCTTTACAAATAAAATAACAATCTTTTTTTAAATTAATTTTTATATTTTCATGATTATTTATATGCTTTCTAAGCTTTTCTATAAGTGCAAAATTAAAAGGAATATTATTTCCAGCAAGTAAATTCTTTAGTGTTAATCGTTGAATTACAACATGCTCTCTCTTTTTTAGGGGGGCTTCTTCTCTTATATAATCTTGTTCTGCAGAAAGAATTTCAATAAAATTCAAAATATTTCTTTTGTATTCTTGGTTAACCTCTTTAAATAAAGGCAAAATTTGATGCCTTATTAAATTTCTTTTTATTTGTGTATCATAATTACTTAAATCTTCAAAATAATTTAAATGATTTTTTTTACAATAATTTATAATTTCTTGTTTTTCAAAGTTTAATAAAGGTCTTATGAATTTTATTTTTTTTTCTTTATATTCAAATTCTTTAATTTTTCTTATTGATAAAAGCCCTTCACTACCACTCCCACGAAGAAGTCTAAACAAAAAAGTTTCTATTTGATCATCAAGATGATGTGCTGTTAAGATAAGCTCTGCATTAAATTTTTCTGTTGCCTTTAGGAAAAAATCATATCTTAATTTTCTTGCTTTATCTTCTGAGGTTTTAGATTTTATGGGTGATTCTTCACTAAAGAATTTTATTTTAAATTTTTCACATTGTTTAGCAACAAAATCCTTAGCATCTTTAGAAGCTTGGCTCCAACAATGATCAAAATGAATACAAATAATTTCTTTATTATATATATTATTTTCAATACACAAATGAAGAAGACAAATAGAATCTGCTCCCCCAGAACATGCTATTAATATCGGGGAATTATTATTTTTTAAGATTTCTTTGATTTCTTCTTGCAAGATTTTAAATATATGTCAAAATTAATAAATATTTTAACTTTAAAAAAAATGAAAAGAGAGCATTATTTTTCAATAATTATTTTAACTTTATCAATAATAGGAATATTTTTATCTTTATTTAATAATTTTAATGAAACAAAAAATCCTTTTAATTTAAAAAACAAAGATTTTATTAGTATTAACAAAGCAAAAATACTTTCACTTAGTTTAGACGGTCCAATGTATGAAGGGGAATCTAGTTCTATGTTGGGTATGACTAGCATGAGTTCCGCAAGTAGGTTAAAAGCAGAACTAGCAAAAGCTTTAAAAAACGATAATATAAAAGGCATAATAATAAGAATAAATAGTCCTGGTGGTACTGTAGGAATTTCTCAGGAGATTTATAGTCTTATTACTCAATTAAAAAAGAAAAATAAATTAATAATTGCAACTATGGGAGATGTAGCTGCTTCAGGTGGTTATTATGTTGCATCTGCTTGTGATCTTATTTTTGCAAACAAATCCGCTTTAACAGGTAGTATTGGTGTTATTTTAAATACATTAAACTATGAATCTTTAGCACAAAAACTAGGAGTAAAAAGCGTTACAATCAAAGCTGGAAAATATAAAGATAGTGGAAATCCATTTAGACAAATGAGCGCTGAAGAAAAAGCAATATTTCAAGATTTAATAGATGAAACTTATGATGAATTTATACATGATGTTTATTTAGGCAGACATTCTTTAAAATACGGTGATTTCCGTAAAGATTTAACAGAAGAAGATATAAGACTTATAGCAGAAGGAAGGATTTATACAGGCAAGAAAGCTTATGAATATGGCTTAGTAGACAAATTAGGTGGTTATGATGATGCTTTAAGTTTATTACAAAGCATGCTTAAAAAGAAATACGGACATAAAGAAGACTTAAAAATAATAGAATCTTTATTAGCAAGTGATTCTTTAGATAGTATTTTTAATATATTTGGAAGTGATTCTGCTGAAGGGAAAGTCCTTTTTTCAAGAAAATTATTAAATTTAAGATGTCTTATTAATTCAGAAAGTTGTTCTAATTTTAATAATGAATTTAATGTAGAAAAATTAAATAGTCCTATACTTGTAATAGCACCACAATTTTTATAATCTAAGATAAAATATATTAAGAAAGGGGCTATAGTACAGTTGGTAGTACGTTTCAATGGCATTGAAAAGGTCACCGGTTCGAATCCGGTTAGCTCCATTTATACAATATTTCCTGTTAATTTCCAAGCATTTATATCTTTAATTTTCACATCAATAATATCTCCAAGTTGAATTGGAATATTTATATTTTGAATTTCACAGATTTTTCCGCCATCAGTTCTACCAAAAGCAAGAACCCCTAACCCCCTGAAAGGGGGCTCTTCTTCATTAATTTTTTCTATTAATATTTTTTGTATTGTATTTTCATAAATCTTTTTTGCAAAATTTTCTGCGGTAGTTTCTACTACTTGATTAATTATATTTATTCTTTGTTTTTTTTCTTCTTCAGGAATTTTTAATTCTAAATTTTCTTCCCATTTTGCAGCTTGAGTATTTTTTCTTGGGGAATACATGGCAGTAATACAGGAAGCAAATTCTATTTCTTTAATCATTTTACAAGTATTTTCAAAATGTTCTTGTGTTTCACCGGGAAAACCAACTATAAAATCACTTGTAATAGAAGCATTAGGTATTAAATTTCTTATTTGTTCTACCATTTCAAGATAATATTTTGAATTATAAGCTCTAGCCATTTTTCTAAGTATATAATCATCACCTGATTGCATTGGTATATGAAAGAATTTACATAATTTAGGAAGCTCTGCAATAGTATTAATTAATTCTTTGTTTATAAAACGAGGATGCCCTGTTAAAAATCTTATTCTTTCAATACCTTTTATTTCATGAATATCTCTAAGTAAATTAACTAAAGCATATTTTTCATTTAAGTCTTGTCCATAAGCAGTTACATTTTGTCCTAATAAAGTAATTTCTTTAAAACCTTGTTCTGCTAATTCTATAATTTCTTCTTTTATTTTTTTAGGATTTCGACTTTTTTCTCTGCCTCTAACACTCGGTACAATGCAATAAGTACAATTAAAATTACATCCGAAAATTATATTAACCCAAGCACAAGGAAAATTTTGTCTAAACGAAGGTGTTTCAGGAATATCTTCAGGCAGTTCTTCTATTAATTCACAAAAAGATTGCCTCTTTTGTTTTAAATTTTCTACAAATTCAGCTAATCGATGCATATTATGTGTACCAAAAACCAAATCAATAAAAGGCATTCTTTTTTGTATTTCAGAGCCTCTTTCTTGCCCAAGACATCCCCCTAAAGCAATTATGATTTCAGGATTTTTTTTCTTTAGTGCTTTCCACCGCCCTAAATTGCTAAAAACACGATCCGCAGCACCTTCTCTAATAGTACAAGTATTTGCAATTAATAAATCAGCTTCTTCTGCTTTTTCAGTAGGAATATAATTAATTTTATGTAATAAGCCGAACATCCTTTCAGAATCAGCTTTATTCATTTGACACCCATAAGTTTTTATATAGCATTTAAGTGCTTTATTATTCATTCCTTTTTAGTTTAATAAAACTCTTCTACTTCTGAGCTTTCTTTTAATGTCTTAGCATTTTTATTAGGTATAACTTCTATTTGGATAATATCTACCCAAGGTTCATTTAAAGCAGTACTAAAAACTTTCCCTTTTATTTTTACTAAATCCCCTTCTTTAATTTTTGTAAAACTTTCGTGATTTTGAACATCTTTTATTTTCATTGCTAATTTAAGCTCACTAAGCGGTATTTCTGTTTTGGGTCTTAAAATTAAAAAAGAAATATATTCATTATGTTTACGAAGTGCTTTAGGATAATCTAATGCTAAATCTGAAAAAGAAGTAAATTCACCTTCAAAACAAACTTCCTTATTTAACCATTTATTTGATTCTTTTACTAAAGAAAAAAGTTCAACTTTTGTTTTGCAATCTTTAACTTCATTTTTAATTTTTTCTTCAGTTTTACTTTCTACTTTTTTAACTTCTTTTTTTATTTCTTTTGGTTTTTGTTTAGAAACTGCTTGTGCATCAGATTGTAAGCCTAATATATATAAACCTACACTAAGAATTAATAAGAATTTTTTTATTTTGTTCATGATTTTTATATTCTTGAGCCTTTTCAATTAGTTTACGGGTATAATCAAGAGCTAAACTTTTATCATTTTCTCCTGTCATTAAGTCTAGCAAAGCTTTTACTTTTTCATCATCTTTTTTTAATTCTTTTGCAAATAAAATTGTAATATTTTCAGTTTGTGTTTTATAAACAAAATAATGTCTATCTCCAAAAACTGCTACTAAAGGTTGATGTGTAACGCAAACTACTTGATTTCTAAGAGAAAGATTTGAGAGTTTTTTGCCGATTTGTTCACTAACACTGCCACTTGTACCAGCATCAATTTCATCAAAAATTATAGTTTTTTGAACTTTAGAATAAGCATTTTCACTAAAGAGTGATCTCAAAAGTAAACAAATTCTTGATTTTTCTCCACCAGATCCAATTTTTGATAACAAGCCAAAATCTTCACCAGCATTACTCTTAAGCATAAAATCTATTTTATCAAGACCATTTTCATTAAAATCTTCAATTTTAGTAAATTTTACAAAGAACTCTGCCATAGGCATACCCAAAGTTTTTAATTCTTGGTTCATAGCTATATTCAAAGAAGAAGCAATTTTAATTCTATTTTGTGTAAGATTCCCTGCAATGATTTTAATTTCATTTTGTATTTTAATTAATTCATTTTCTTTTTTTTCAAGATTTTCTTCAAAGTTTTCAAGATCATTTATTTTAAGTTTTATCTCATCATGTAATTTGATTAATTCTTCGAGGTTTTGAACACTATGTTTCCTTTTTATTTTTTGAATATTATTAATTCGAGCATTAAGATCATCTATATTTTCTTCTTCAGATAAATCTGAAAGTGAATCACTATAATCATTAAGTTCATTTACTATATTATCTAACTGATTATTTGCTTGTTCAAATTCATTTATTAAAGTTTGAATTTTATCTTCTTTATTGTTTATACTCTTAAGATTTTTAAGACATTTTCTTAAATTATTAGAAATATTTCCTTCTTCTTCAAAAAATAAATTATAAACTGTTTTAAATTTTTGATTAATTTCTTCTGAATTAGCAAGTTTAAGAATTTTATTTTTGATTTTATTTTCTTCTTCTTCATCTTCAATTTCAAGAGCTTCGATTTCATCATTTTGAAATTTGAGATAATCAAGTTCTTTTTGTTTTTCATGCATTTTAACTTTTCTTTCTTCTATTTCTTTATATAAAGTTTTCCAAATCTTGTATTTTTCCTTATAAAATTTTAACTCCGCTTTTACATCAGAATTAATAGAATCAAGATAATCAAGTTGCCCTTTAGAAGATAATATTTCACTTTGTGCATTTTGTTCATGTATTTCAACAAAGATCTCTCCTAATTCTTGCAAAGCTTTTGCACTTATAATTTTGCCATTAATACGACCACGACTACCTTTTTGTGAAAGCTCTCTACTAATTATTATTTCTTTTTCATTTATATCAACTTCTATTTCATAATTCTCTAAAATTTTTATAATATCATTGTCTATTTCAAAGATTGCTTCAAGATAAGCTTCAGAGCAATTTTTCTTTATATCTGAACTAGAGCAACGACCTTTAAATATAGAATTTATAGCACTTAAAATAATAGATTTACCAGCACCAGTTTCACCAGTAATAACGGTCATACCTTCATTAAAAGATAAATCTAATTCGTCTATAAGAAGATAATTTTTAACTTTTAATTCTTTTAGCATTAAGAGCCTCCTTGTTTCTTTCTTGAAATTTAACTTTTCTTTCTACTTTTTTAATATCTTCTTCTGCAGCTAATTCTTCTGGTTTAATTTTACTTTTATTTAATAATTCTCTTATATTTTTATTATTTTTTACATGTTCTTTTGTAATTAATTCTTCTCCTTGAAGATCCTCTTTTTTTGTATTAAAGTTTGTTATTTCAGTTGCAAAATCCTTTGCTTTGATTGTTACAGTAGGTAAAAAATCTGCTAAAGGCTTATTATCTGGGATTTTTAATTTTCTCTTCATATCATTTGTATTATGTCCGCCAAATAAAGCCTTATCCCCCTTACTTCTAATTCGTCCAAATCCTTTTTCATCTACGCCTCTTTGATAAATATTTCTAGATAATTCTTTCTCTGATTCACTAAGTTTTTCTTTTGCTTGAATTCTTTCCATTAATTGAATTCGCTCTTCTAAAATTTCTTGCTTTCTTGTTTGTATTGCAAAATAAGTTTGAGCAAAAGCAATTTGTTCTTTTCGAGAATCTCCATTTTGTGCAATTAAATAACATGCATATCGAGTAAGTTTTATATCATTTATTTCTTTCTCCGCTCCCTTTGGCATTTTGATCGTTTTCCCGACATTAGCAAAATGATCACTAACAGCATGTTTAGAATTAAGACAGGATTCTTTTGCTTTTTCAATTACTTTGTAAAAATTATCCCATTTTTCATATCCAAGTAATTCTTGTAATTCACGAGCATAGCAAAATTCAATTCCATTTTCTACATGCACATAATCTTCAAATTGTTTATGTAATTTTGTAATTATTTCTTTTTTCATATCTTAAATCTCTTTAAATAATTATTTTAGGTAATATAAATTCTTTAGCTTTTAATGCTAAATCATAAGCTTCTTCTGCTTCTTTTAATGTCGGCATATAAAAATCATCTGCATATCTTATATCAATAGCATAATCATTTAATTTTCCTAATTCAAGATTATTAAAATTTTTATCAATTTTTATAGATAATTCTTTTAAAATTTCAAGATTATGTGTTTTTGAAAAATTTGTTTTATTAAAAATTAAATATGCTTTTAAATATTTTTCTATAGCTTGTTGTGCATGAAAACAAATAATATCTGTATAAGATTCTCTTTGGTTTTCTTGAAATTCTCTTTCTATTGTGCCCAAATCATGTTCTGCTTTTATTAGCCATTGTTTTACTAATTCTAATATATCTTCATCTATACTCATAAAAGAATCCCTTCTTTATTGGCATTATATGTAGTAGTTCCAGCTATTTGAGAAAATTTCAATATTTCAATATTTGATTTAATAATAATATCAACATCAATTAAATTTTTAGCTAATTTATTAACAATAAGACGTCTTAATAATCTTTTTGAATTTATATCTATAGAATTTTTAATTTCAACCATTAAATCATAATCACTATCTTTATTATAATCTCCTCTTGCTCTAGAACCAAAAAGTATAATTCTAGAAAGATTTTCTCCTACTATTTCTTGAATTATTTGTTTAATTATTTCTAATTCTTTTTCCATAAAAATTTAACATCTAACTTTTTCTATTTTTTCTACATTAGGAGCTAAAAAATTTATTTCTTCTATTTTAAATAAAGAATTTTCTACAAGAATAGTATTAACAGTGCAATTTAATATTAAATCTTTGTGTTCTGGATTAATAACTGAAAGAAATGCATAAATAAAACCTCCATGAGAAACTATTATAATATTGCCATTAGTTTGATTTACAATTTCTTTTACAGAAGTTATTGCTCTTTGTTTTTGTTCTGCAAAGGTTTCACACCATTCAGGCACCCAACTTTTAGAATCTTTCCAACTATTATAAGTATGTGGATCTTCACGTTCTATGTCTTCTTCTTTTTTACCTTCCCATTTTCCAAAAAACGCTTCTCTAATTTCTTCTTTTGTAATTAATTCAAGTCCTAATTTTTCACATATTGGTTGAGCAGTTTGCCTTGTTCTAGTTAAATCACTTGAATAAATACTTTGAATATTTAATTCTTTTTTATTTTTTTCAAACCAAATAGCAGTGTTTTCTGCTTGACTTTCACCTAATTCAGTTAAAGGAGTATCATAATGACCTTGTATTATATTATCTCTATTACCGATAGATTGTGCATGTCGTATTAAAAAAATTTTACGAGACATATGTTTAAAAATAAGATTTAAAGATTATATCATATATCTATATATCATTTTAATGCTGAGAATCATTTCTTCTTAATTCTTGTATTTTATTATAATTTTCTTCTTCGATTGAATTAATAAGTCTAGGCTTAAATTTATTTAAATCACGCCAAATTATTACCCAAGCTCTTCCTATAATTCTATCTTTAGGTACAAATCCCCAAACATGTCCATCTTTACTATTATTTCTATTATCTCCTAAGCAAAAATAATTATTTTCAGGAACTTTAATTTCTAAATTATTACTTAAAGTTGATTTATCAGGAAAATATTCTTTTAAATCAAAGATTTTTGATATTGAATAAAAAGGTTTTTCAAGAGGATATTCATTTGAAAAATAATTAGATCCTTGTGAATTAGGATAAACTTCAAGTAATCTTTCTCCGTTAATATAAACCCCTTTATTTGCTTTTACTTCAATTACATCACCAGGTAAACCTATTATACGCTTTATATATGCATCTTCAACAGAAGGCATAAAAAAGAAAGGTTTAATTCTTCCCATATTTATATCTGAAGAAAAACCAGTTCCTCTTGCTAATTTATGTAAAAATCCTTGATTTAATTCTATAAAAGGAGGATAAAACACAATTACATCACCTCTTTGAAAGCCATCTTTTTTTATTCCTAATTTTTGTGCATTCAAAGAAATTTTTTCTACTATTAATTGATCTCCTACTTGTAAATAAGGCAACATTGATTCGCTAGGTATATAACGTCTTTCAAAAAAACCTTGCCTTATAACTATTGCAATAATTATTAATATTAAAATAAATTCTATAATTTCTACACTTATTCTTATAAAAGTAGGTAATTTAAATTTATAATCATTCCATTTTTTAAACATTGTTATTATACTCCCCCTTTAGGGGGTTGGGGGGCTTCTTAAAGTTTAGGGAAAATATCTAATTCTTTATCTGTTTGAATATAAGCTTTCTTTAAATCAGCAGACATTCTATAACCTTTTTTAGTTCTACGATTTTTACTTCTTTTTACTGTTGTATTTATACGAAGAACTTTTGCTCCAAATATCTTTTCAAAAGCTTCTGCAATTTGATCTTTATTAAAATTTCTTTTAACAAGAAAAGTATAACATTTGCTTTGTGCAAGAATAGTACTTTTGTGAGTAATTATTGGACTTATTAAAATTTCTTTTAATTCTTTTATTTTTGGTTTTTCTAAAACTTGATTCATTTTCTTTTCCTCCTTAATTAATTAGAATTACAACTACAACAAGAGCAACAAATGCCTTTTCTTTCCAATCTTGTTAAAAGCCAAGATTCAGTATTTTTAATAAGATTCTTATCAAAAATTATTACATTTGCATTAAGTGCATCATGTGGATTAAGATTTTGCCAATGAATAACTTTACATTTTTCAATGTTTTTTAAGCTTTTCAATAAATTAAAATCTGCTTCATTATGTTGATCTAATATAAAAAGAATTTTTTCTCCTGTAATATTTAAATCTTCTAATAATTCTTTTGCCTTTGCAGTTTTAGGTTCTGTGAATTTTGGATATTCATTAAGGATTTTAATTTCTTTTACTTTTAAACTTAAAAGAGAACATAAAGCTTTTTTTCTTGCTCTTTTAGGCATAGATATAGTTATTTTATGAGGTTTTGGTCCAAAAATAACTCCCCCACCTGCAAACAAAGGAGATCTTA
Organism: Candidatus Caenarcanum bioreactoricola; assembly: GCA_001899385.1. Taxonomy (GTDB): domain Bacteria; phylum Cyanobacteriota; class Vampirovibrionia; order Caenarcaniphilales; family Caenarcanaceae; genus Caenarcanum; species Caenarcanum bioreactoricola. The sequence continues at coordinate 134,849 of MOYB01000001.1, forward strand.
ATGATCCTGCTCTAGCTCTACCTGTACCTTTTTGTCTCCAAGGTTTTGCACCTCCTCCTCTTACTTCTGATCTTGTTTTTGTAGAAGCAGTTCTTGATGGACGAGTATGTTGAAGCATTAAAAGTCTATGTACTAAATCTTTTTCTATAAGACCAACTTCTTCGAAAATTACATCAGAAGAAATTTCTAAATCTTCAACTTTTTTATTTTTTAAATCAATTACATCAAATTTCATATTCATTACCTCGCTGAATTAAGCTTTCTTTTTCCGACCTTAACTGCATGTGCATTCCATCCTTTTTTAGGTTTTGCTGCTTTTAAAATAACAAGTGAATTTTTAGCACCTGCAACAGCACCTTTCACAAGAATAAAACCATGTTCTGAATTATATGATACTAATTCTAGATTTGGAATGGTCACATCGTTACTATCACGACCTGGCATGTGTTTACCTTTAAATACTCGACCGGGTGTTGTACCTGCTCCAGCAGATCCAATATGTCTGTGATGTTTTGCACCGTGAGACATTGGTCTACGATGATGATGCCATCTTTTAATACCGCCAGTAGTACCTTTTCCTTTTGGTCTACTTGTTGCTTCAAGTAATGCCCCTTTTTGTCCAAGTACTTCTTCAGGATTTAAAACATCACCAACATTATATTTTTGAATAAAGCTTTCATCAACTCTAAATTCCTTAAGTTCTCTAAAAACCTTAAGTTCTTTTTTCTTACAATGATTAACTTCTGCTTTTGTTAGTCTCTGTTCTTTTTCTTCTTCAACAGATCCGATTTGAATAGCATTATAACCATCTTTTTCATTAGATGATTTTTTTTGAATTATAACATTTTCTAAAACTTCAAGCACTGTTACCGGAATAGCAGAGCCTTCCTCATCAAAGATTTGAGTCATACCTCTTTTTTTAGTCATTAAACCTAGCATTATGCATTACCCCCTTCAAGAACTTGGATTTTTACTCCCACTCCAGCGGGAAGATCTATCTTTTGTAAAATTGCCATGGTGTCATCTGCCGGTTGAATGATTTCAATAATGCGTGAATGAACTCTCATTTCAAAATGTTCCCCTGAACGTTTATCTACGTGAGTTGAGCTGTTTACGCAATATCTTCTAATCTTTGTAGGCAGAGGAATTGGTCCGCTTAATTTCGCACCGTTTTCTCTTAAGATATCAACGGTTTGCTTGGTTACGGCATCTATTTGCCTATAATCATAGCTTTTTAAGCGAATACGAACTTTACTTGTCTTGCTTTTGGAAGCAGTTGATTTTATCGTAGTTTTGCTTATATTTTTCTTTTGCGAATTCATACCTAATAAATTTTATACAGAAAAGAAATTATAACTAATTTAAAGAATAAAGTAAAGCAATAATTAAGAAATATATTTATTTTTGACTTGCTTTAAAATTAAGATACTTTAAGATTTTTAACATGGTAATTGATCTTTTTTTAAGACAATGTTATACTGTAATTAAGGAATAATTAAAGCTTTTATAAAATATAAATATAAGAATAAAATATAAATATGACGCCAGTACTAAATATACAGTTCAGAAGCACAAACGGAAATGGGAGCAGCTTAACTCCTGTTTCCGATGATACCAAGGCAAAAAAGAAGAAAAAAAGCTCTTCTGATAGTTTAAATACTGACATACCTAGTCTTTTAAAGAAAGTTTTTGCTTATCAACAACAAAATATAAAAAATAATCCAAGTTGGACTCCTAATAGTAAAAATCAAGAACAAATATATACAGGACAAGAATTAAAGAAAAGATTAGCTACAAAATATAGTAAAAATGCTTATATTCTAGGTTTAACACCAGACCAATTAAAAGAAATTTTAGAAGAACTTAGACCAGATATACTAAAAAAACTTCCTGTTAGCCTTGATACTAAAGTAATACCGCCTCTTAAGAGAGAACATTTTAAAAGAGTACAAAGTTTTACAAAAGATAGTGTAAAACAAGAATTTCAAAATACAAGACAAAAAAATGAAACAGAAGATAAAATTCTTAGATATGTTGCTATTGTTGAAGGTCCTAATAGTCCTACTGGCGCTCAAATTGAAGTAGTTAATAATACAGGGCTTTCTAATGATGAGTTTGAAAAGAAATTCTGGTCTTATATAAATAATTCTATTAATGAAGGTGTTAGAACTGAAATCTGGGGAGTTGTTTTGCATGAACTTTTACATAGATATGTTGCAGAAGCTTGTGATAAAGATTTATTAAAGATTTCTGGTTGGGATGAAATGATAAAAATAGGAGTGTCTGACTTTAAGAAAGAAGGAGAATTAATGACTTCTGGTCAAGCGGATATGGATGAAAATATCGAATCTACTTCAAAAGAACTTCAAAAACATTTAGATGGCGTACAAGGTTTTTGGAATAATTTTAAACAAAAAATGCTTGAATTTAATAATGTAATGATGAATTTTAATCAAGCAGTGCAAAGAAATATGACTGGCTCTGCACAACAAGCAGTTAATTTCTGCAATAATACTTTACGTTTTATTGATGTAAAAACAAAAGAATTAACAGATATAACTTCTGATTTCTTTGAATTATCAAAACAAGCAATGATTTTAATTCTTTCTTCAATGTCTCCTATGCTACTTTTAAATAGTAAATTCTATGTACATGCAGGCACAATTTCTTCTGAAGATGTAGAAATTAAGAATATTTTTGCAAAAATAATGCATGAATGTCTTGAATATGCACAAGAATCAAAACAAAGATTAGCAGACTTAGCAAATATTCGAAAGCAGATTATAACTATAAAACAACAACTTATAAAAACAAATGGACGAATGTTTGCGGTTCTTACTTTACCAGAAAGTTTTAGACAATTAGGAGAGCAAGGATTATTAGCACAAAAGAATAAAAAAGTTAAAAAGAAAGATGATGATGATTTTAAAGAAAAACTAGCTTAAAATAGGGCATAATAAAGTATAATTTTATTTTAAAGATATTTAGATAAATGCTTATAAAAGGACGACCTATACCTGATGAATTAAAACCATTAGATATAGGACTTTATAATAGTTTTTTAGAAGAGATTTTTACAGAAAAAGCTAAGCTAGATTTATTACAATATATACAAAAAGTTCAAGCTGATTGGAATGTATTTTCAGTTAATGATCGACTTAGAATACTTGAAAATTGTTATGAAATCTTGTTTCTAAATTTTATACCAAAACCAACATATAAATTAACTTTTAGTCGTGTTAGATTTACAGCTACTTTTCATTATGATGATTGGTCAATAAGATTTTCACAAAATTATTTTGAAAGAAACTTTTCTGCAATATTAAAAACATGGTTTCATGAAACTTATCATGGATTATTACATTTTTTATCTTTAAGAATAAATATGAGTAGTGCTACTACAGTTATTAATCCCCCCAAAGATATTTTAATGATAGCAAAAAAATATCCTTTATCTCCAGATAATAAAGCTGCTTGTATGTTTGCAGAAAGAAATCTTATAGGTATGATAGATAGGCACTTAACACATACAGAAAGATATTGGGCTGGACTAGATAGTTATTATTTGAATGTTGAAATAATTGTTGAAAATTTAACTATAATGAGTATGAAAAAAATTTTTCCAAATATGAATTTCCAAAGGAATTATAATACAGCAGAAGAATATATAAATCTAAGAATGCAAGGGCATCCTCCCCTTAAAGCCTCTGGTGGTTAATACAATTAGTATTTTTAACAAATTCTTGTTTCGGCTTGTGCTTTTTTAATTAATTTATTTTGTTTATTTTCTAATTTTGTTAAAACATAATCAATAGCTAAAGGATCTTCTTGTAATTTTTTTTCTATGTTTTTAAATACAGTTAAAATAGCTTTTCCCATTTCACTATCTCTATCAAAATATCCTAAAGTACTATTTAAACGATTTACTACATAATTTATTGCTTGAAGTTTTATAATAGGATTATCTATAGAAACTGCAGGCATTAAATCTGATATTGCTTGTCCTAATACATCTATTGCTTCATTAATTTTATTATATTCATTTGGTATTTGCTGTAAAGGATTTAAACAAAAACAATTAAAAGTATTGTTATTTGCCATGGTTGCTGGCATTAACATTGCAGGTATAAGCTGATAAGCTTGTGGAGTATTTTCATAATTATTGTTCATACACGTACAAAATATTTGAGGAGGTAAGGGCATCATTTGAAAATTAATAGGATTCATAATTATATTAATTTAATCTATTCTATTTATTTTTTAATTCATATTTATTATCTTTAGATTAAATAAACTCATTTTGTATAGTAATTTTAGAAGTTAAATTTAAGAAAAAGAGATGAAAAACTATAAATTAAAAAGTAAAAGTCAAATAAATTCTATAACTATAAATGAAATAAAAACTTTTCTTAAAATAGACGGAAATGAAGAAGATCCTTTAATTTTAGAACTTATAAAAACAGCAGAATCTTTAGCAGAAAAATATACATCAAGAAGTCTTTTAACACAGACTTGGGAATTAATAGTTAGTCATTGTGATGAATCTATAAGAAGGCGATTTATAAAATTAAATAAACCTCCTATACAAAAAATCTTAAATTTTAAAATTTACAATAGTTTTTCAGAAAGAATAATTAATTCTAATGAATATTTTCTTGATAATGATGAATTAATTTTTCATAATGCAGAAATTGCTTTAAATCAAAATTTAAAAATAGAATTTCAAAGTGGTTATGGGGATTTACCTAGTTCTATTCCAGAACCTATAAAACATTGTTTAAAACTTTGTGTTGCACAATTTTATGAAAACAGAAGAGGAGAAGAAGTCCTTTCCGAAGGTTGTAAAGTTATTCTCAATCAATATAGAGATTGGTCAAATATTTTTTTAGGGTAATTAAAATGAAAATAAATTTTTTAAAACAAGCAAAACATAGAATCAAAATACAAGTAATAAAAGTATTAACTGATGAATATGGTGGATATTCTGAAATAATAACAGACAATTTTTTTGTTTGGGCAATAATTCAACCAATTGAAAATAAAGAAATCTTTAATAATCAGAAAATTGAAAATCAGGATCTAAAAAAAATAATTATAAGATATATAGAAGGTTTAAGCTCTATATGTAAAATAAAAATTGCCAATATATCTTATGAAATTATAAATATACAGAATTTTGATTATGATTTTGAGGGTTTAGGACAAGTATTTCATGTTATAGAAGCTAAAAAAATATGTTAAAAAACTTTTTTTTGTGGAAAAGATAATTATAGGATTCTAAATTTTTGGAGACATTTCAATGAAAAATTTAATTAGCAGATTTATAAAAGAAGAAAATGCTGATCTTGCTATGTGGATAACATTAATTATATTCCTTCTTATAACAGTAGCTGCTTATATAATTGTATGGCCATGGGCACAAGGTCAAATAGATACTTCTACAAAGAAAGTATCAGAAAATATGGCTAAGATAGTTAAATAATAAAATAGTTGAATATATTATGTTATACGAGGTTTGGTAATAAAAAACCAACCTCATTTTTGATTTTTTCAATTAATTCATCAAGTTTTGCAATTCTAGAACCTTTAAAACCTAGAATATTATTTTCTTTTAATAATTTTTGGTTTTGAATATATTCTAAAATTTCTTGCTGTGAATTAATTAAAAGTACTTTTTGTTTTTTTCTTTCAAATAACTCTTTCAATATTTCTTGATTTTCGCCATTTTGTAGAATAATTAAATCTAATAATCCTGAGATTTCTTCTACCATTTCTTTGTATAAATCAAGAAAAGCTTCTCCTAATTCTGCCATTTCCCCCATAATTAGAATTTTTTTCTTAGAGTTGGGTATTTTAGACATTGATTTAGCTAAAATTTTCATTGAATCTGGATTTGCATTATAGCTTTCATCAAGTAAAATAGCTCCTGAATTTAATTTAATTATTTCGCCACGACCTTTAGTTAAAGAAAAAAGACTTAATCCTTGTTTTATTTGATTATAATTTAATCCTAATTCTTTACATATATCAATTACAATACAAGCATTATTAATAACTGAATGATTGTATGTATTCATAGAGAATTCATGATCTCTATAAACGAAATTAATTTTATTTTCATATATTTCAAGTTTTTCAGCTGTTCCAAAGAATATATGTTTACTACTTTTTGGATAAACAAGCTTTTCATCTTTAGGTAAAAGTATAAATTTTAATTGCGGAGAATAAAATATCTCTGATTTTGCATTTGCAATAGCTTTTTTACTTCCTAAAATTCCTATATGTGAATTCCCTATATTTGTAATAACGGCAATTTCAGGCTCAGCAATATGCGTAAGTTCTTTGATTTCACCAATTTGACGCATACCCATTTCAACTATAAGTATATCTGTAGTTTTATCTGCTCGTAAAATCGTTTTTGCTACACCTATTTCATTATTTTCATTTGCTTCAGTTGCAACTACTTTAAAATAATCTTGAATACAGGTTTTTAAAATTTCTTTAACAGTTGTTTTACCATTACTACCAGTAATTCCTATTACTTTGCAATTTAAATTTTTTCTATGATGATTTGCTATTGTTTGATATGCTTTAAGAGTATCTTTTACAAAAATTACTGGTAAATTAAGGGTTTTACACAATTCATAATCAGTCTTATTTAAGCTATTAATATTTAATATAAGTCCTTTTGCTCCTGATTCCAATGCTTGTTTAAAGAATAAAGTTCCATCAAAATTCTTACCTTTAATTCCAATAAACCATGAATCTTGCTTTTCTCGTGTATCAGTTGAAAATTCCCATTTAGGTAAAATTTCTTCTTTAAAATTAAAAATCTCGATAATTTCTAAAATATTCTTTAATTCAAATGATTGCAAGCTATATTTTCTCCTAATTTTAAGTGATTTTACAAGAAAATAATGATTTTTGCTATATAATACTATAGTAGTAATTTGATGCTAAAATATCTATATTTATGTTATAATTTTTTTAGTTTATTTGAAGGTAAATTTTATGGCAATGTTTTGTTATTAATGTGAACAGACTTCTAAGAATTCAGGATGTACTGAAAAAGGAATTTGTGGTAAAAGTGCAGAGACGGCTTTTATTCAAGATTTAATTATAGAAACAGTAAAAAGAATTTCTTGTTATTATTATAAGCTTAGATTAGAAAGTTATAAAAATAGAAAAATAGATATTCTTTGTGTTAAAGCAGTATTTGCAACATTAACAAATGTAAATTTTGATGTAGATAAGCTTAACGAAATACTTTTAAAATTATATGATGCAGAAAGCGAAATGAAATCAGAATATGAAAAGATTTTTCCAAAAGAGAAACAAGATCTTAAAATTTCTATAAATAAAGATACATTACCTATAAAAAATAGAATTGAACATTTTGGAGCAACTATAGCAGGATTGCAAGAATTAATTCTTTATGGATTAAAAGGTATTTGTGCTTATGTTGATCATGCAATGATTTTAGGATATGAAGATGAAGAAATCTTTGATTCAATACAAGAAACTCTTTATTTTTTAAGTAAAGAAAGTAATAATTTAGATGAATTATTTTCATATGCTTTGAAGTGCGGACAAATTAATTTAAAAGTAATGGAACTTTTAGATAAAGCACATACTGAAACATATAAACATCCTGAAGCTGTGAAAGTTCGAACTACTCCAGTAAAAGGTAAAGCAATAGTTGTGTCAGGACACGATTTAAAAGATTTAGAAGAATTATTAAAACAAACTCAAAATCTTAATATTAATATTTATACTCATGGAGAAATGCTTCCTGCTCATGCTTATCCTGAATTAAATAAGTATAAGCATTTAAAAGGTCATTATGGGACTGCTTGGCAGAATCAAATAAAAGAATTCAATGAATTCCCCGGTGCAATTTTAATGACCACAAATTGTATACAAGAACCTAAGGGTTATTCTGAAAGAATTTTCACAAAAGGGGTTGTAGGATATAAAGAAGTAACTCATATAGAAAATATGGATTATAAAAAACTTATAGATTGTGCATTAGCATGTAAAGGATTTGAAGAAGATGCAGAAGAAAAATATATAACAACAGGTTTTGGGAGGAATGAAGTACTTAAGCATGCAGAAAAGATAATAAGTGCAGTGAAAGCAGGCAAGATAAGACATTTCTTTCTTGTAGGTGGTTGTGATGGTGCAAAACTTGGAAGGAATTATTATACTGATCTTGCAAAAGCAATTCCTAAAGATTGTATTATTTTGACACTTGCTTGTGGAAAATTTAGATTTAATAATCTTGAATTTGGTGATATAGATGGTATTCCAAGATTATTAGACTTAGGACAATGTAATGATGCTTATTCTGCAGTAAAAATAGTACTTGCTTTAGCAGAAGCATTTAATACAGATGTTAATAACCTGCCTTTATCTCTTATACTTTCTTGGTATGAGCAGAAAGCAGTTTCTATATTATTGAGTTTATTATATTTAGATATAAAAAATATAAGATTAGGTCCTAGTTTACCTGCATTTATAACAACAGAAGTATTAGAAGTTTTAGTTAATAAATTTCAAATAAAAGCAATTACAACTCCTGAAAAAGATTTACAAGAAATTTTAGGATAAAATTAAAAAATAATAAACCAAATAAAAAAACCTCCTTTTTCTTCATATAAAAAGAATTAGGAGGTTTTTAATTAAAAATCTAGATGTTAAAAATTTGTAAAAAAGCTTATTTTATTCAACTAAATATCTTTGGCATAGTTTCAACTGATCTATTATTATGTATAGGAATTCTTTTTTGTTCTCCTATATTTCTAAAATGCAACTCACTACCATGATGTATCTTTTTCCAACGTTGTGAATATATTTTTGGCAAAATTGATGAAACCATACCTATACTGTTAACCATATAAATACCTCCCTATATCGTTTCTTAAGTAAATAACCCTATATCTCTTTAGTTTTATTAATCTTTTTAAAAATCTTTTTATCTAATTTGGTATTTAAGTAATAGTTTACCACATTCTTTAGTTTTTTTTAAAATTTCTAAAAAGATTTAATAAATCATTCGATAATATCAAGTTTAACTCCTAAGGTTACAAAAATCTAGATTTTTATTTTAGATTTTTAAGAAGAATTTAGAATAATATAAAACCTTGTTAATTTAGATTTTGTATAGCTTTTTACATTTTATTAATCTTATTTTTTAAAATTAATTTATGTTATAATATCAATGTTTTAAATCTCAAAATTGAGAAAAGTTTTCCGAAATCTAGTAGATTCTATCGAACGATTGAGGTTGTAAAATACTAAAATAAATTTCATGAATAAATTAAATTCTGTTAATAATATAATTCCTAAACTTATAAATAAAGAAGCAAATCAAAAACTAGAAATAATGTGTTTAGGAGGCTTAGGTGAAATAGGAAAAAATACTTGGGTTGTAAAGTGCAAAGAACAAATTCTTTTAATAGATGCTGGATTAGGCTTCCCTAATGAATCAATGCCCGGTGTAGATATTGTTTTCCCAGATCTTAGTTATTTACAAGAAAATCGTGAAAAAATTTTAGGGCTTGTAATAACTCATGGACATGAAGATCATATTGGTGGCGTTGTTAATATGATAAAAAACATAGATGTACCAATAATTTATGGAGCACCACTTTCAATCGGCTTAATAGAATTAAAATTAAAAGAACATGGATTATTGCAAAAAGCTACTATAAAAAGAATAAAAGCAAGAGAAACTGTTCAGTTAGGAGATTTTGCTGTTACTTTTTGTAGAAATAATCATTCTATTCCAGATTCTTTTGGACTTATAATACAAACACCTATAGGTACTATTGCACATTCAGGAGATTTTAAATTTGATAATACTCCTGTAGATAATGAACTTTTTGATATTGCAGCTTTTGCAGAAGCAGGGAAACAAGGTATTGAATTATTGGTCTCTGATTCAACAAATGCAGAAAAAGAAGGTTATACAGCTTCAGAAAGATATGTTTATTCAAATATAGAAAAAGTTTTTGTTCATGCAAAAAAAAGAATTTTTATAACTACTTTTGCTTCTCAAGTTCATAGAATTAAACAAATACTTGAATTAGCACAAGCCTATGGTAAAAAAATTGCTATTTTAGGTAGATCTATGCTTAATATAGCTTTGATTTCCAGACAATTAGGCTATATGACATTTCCAGACGGCTTAATTATAAGAGCAGAAGAAGTTTCTAATCATCCTTTAAATAAAATAGTTATATTAACTACAGGAAGTCAAGGAGAGCCTTTGTCAGCTTTAACTAGAATCGCGAATGGAAGTCATAAACAAATCTCTATTTTACCAGGGGACACTGTTATAATAAGTGCTACACCTATACCAGGCAACGAAAGATCTGTAGCTTCTGTAATTAATGCTTTGTTTTCAAAAGGTGCAAATGTAGTTTATGGTAAAGAATCAGGGGTACATGTATCTGGACATGCAAGCAAAGAAGATCAAAAAATACTTTTAAACCTTACTAAGCCTAAATTCTTTATGCCTGCGCATGGTGAATATAAAATGCTTGTTGAACATGGTGAAACAGCAAAGAAAATTTTAAAAATTAATGATAATAATGTTTTTATTATGAATAATGGAGATGTATTAGAACTTTCAACAGATAAAGATAAAAATACTTCTGCACGTATTAATGGAAAAATAAATGTAGGAGTTATTATGATAGATTCAAATAATCATAGTTTTGGGATAAGAGAAGAAGTAGTTTTAGATAGGCATAAAATGTCTAAACAAGGAATAATAAGTCTTGTAATGTCTATTGATGAGAAAGAAATACTTTGTGGTCCTGAACTTATATTAAAAGGTGTTATTTTCTCAAATAATGATCAACAGAAATGTTTGGAAGAACTTACAATGAGTGTAAGAGAAGTTATTTTTGAAAAATGGAAAAATATAAAAAATAAAACTATTAATGAAATAGAAGAAGATTTAAAAAATATTTTAAAAGATTGTTGTAGTAATGAACTTAAGAAAATTCCAGTCCAAATTATGATACTTAAAGCTGAAAATAATAAATAATTAATTCTCTTTCCTTAATTTTATTTAATTATACTCGCTTTTTTATATTTACAGTATTACATATTTGTTATTATATAAGTATAGACAATAAGGTTTATAATTTTATGGAAAAGTCACGGAGTTTAGAACTGTTGAATCTTTATTTGAGAGATTGTTCAAATCTCACAGAGAAACTTTTATACAAGGCTTTATTTCAAAATAAGCTTAGTAAAGAAGAAAATGATCTTGCCAAAGAAATAAGTCATGTTGCAAATGTTATGTCTGCAATTTATTTTTACAGACAAGAAAAAGATTTAGAAAAAGTCTTAGAAAAGATTCCTGATGAACAAAAAAAAGTTATGGAAGCAACTTTTAGAATAATCTGGAAACATCTTCAAAGAATGTCTGATAATGAATTAGCTGATCTTGCAATAGAAACTATTCAAACTTGTACTGATCTTTCTGAAAAAATATATAGTACTATTTTATAAATTGTGGAAAGAATATATTAAAGTTAATTTTTAATTATTTTGAATTTAAACTTTCCTAATTTATCTAATTTTGAACAAAAAATCTATTCTAAAATAAATAGAGTAGAAGAATCTTCAGATATGAAATCTGTTTTTAATTTATTTATGAACAAATTATCTGATGAAATAAAAGCTCCATATAATATTGCAACAGAAATGAGCTCTGGGAAAAAAGAATTTGATTCTACAGAACTTATAATGTCTATTATAGAAGCAGAAAGTAAATTAAAAACAAGTATAAGAGTCATTAATGATTTAACTAAAGGAATACAAGAATTAACTAGAATACAAGTTTAATTACTTTTAAATATCAGTTATACTAATATTTCTAAAGGGTAAAATAAATGACTTCACTTCTATCAATAAAATCAATAGATGATATACCCATAGAATATCAAAATACACCTATTGGGCAACTTCTAGAATATCATAATTTGGATAGACCTTTTGATAATTATCAAACTGCACAAATATTAATTGGTATGTGCATGGATGAAAGAAAACATTTACATATACCTGATAATTTTGCTTTTATTATTCGGACTGGTGGTGCAAATCTAAGATATAGTGAATTTAAAGTATCTTATGCTATCTCTATCGGAGAAGTAAAACATATTGTACTTATTGGACATAATAATTGTGGTATGGTAAATCTTGCTGCCTGTAAAACACAATTTATTGAAGGACTTATAAAAACAGCTGGCTGGAATAGAGAACAAGCAGAAGATCATTTTTGTCATTTTGCTCCAATGTTTGAAATTGGAAATGAAATAGATTTTATTTTAAGTGAAACAAAAAGGCTTCGACTTCGTTATCCTAAAATCAAAATCGCGCCTTTGTTTTATTTACTTGAAGAAAATAAGCTCTATTTGATAAAAGAAAATTAAAGCTTATTCTTCTGCTTTATAAGTAATTCTAGAAACAGGCTGTATCTGCTGTCCATTTTTATTAGAAGGCTGATCTACTATATTTACAAAACCTTTCATAGTACATTTAGCTTCTTTTCCACTAGAACAAGCTATTGCATCATCTGGAGTTTTTCCATAAAAAATTCTATTATTTGGTAATTGAATATAAACATCTGATACCTTTTCTTCATTAACCTTAATAAGATCATCCCAAGTAATATATTCCTTTTTATTTTCTAAATATTTTATTTGTCTATTTTTTACTGTTGCTAAAGTATTGCCATCATTATTAATTATAATTCCATAATCTCCTACCATATTAATTTATCTCCTTAAAAAAATTAAACTCTAACAAATATATAAATACAAGAAAATTAAAAATAGATTATTATTTTTTAAATGGGAATATTAAATAAATGCAATGATCTCTAGCATAATAAAAACCTTGGGAATAAAAAATACAAAATCCCTTTTAAATCAGGAATTCAAACAAGTTGATTTTATAAAACTTAAAGAATTGAATCCTAATAAATTATTTGAAAAATTCTTTGAAAGAAAATTTAAAAGTAGTTTGTTATCTGTAGCGGAAGAAATACAAACTAATGAAGATGCTTGGAAAGGAATTTTTATTGCTTCTGATTTCTGCTCTTTAAGGTTAGATCGTGATCTTGTAGAATTTCTTTTAAAAACAACTTTAGGTGAAAGTTCTAATGAAGAAAATTTCTCTTGTAATAAATTAACTGAAATAGAAAGAGAAATACTTGAAGAAGTACTTTTTGAAATTATAGAAAATTTTGAAGCTGATTTTGAAACTGTTGAAAAATCTAGTATAAATCCTAAAAATATAAGTTTAATTTATAAAATAGAAAAAGGGAAATTAGCTTTTTCTTTTCCACAAGAGTTTTTAAAATATTATTTCTTTGAAGAAGATTCTACTTTTCCTATTGAAAGTTTAAAAGAAATTGTTTTGTTTATGAATCTTTGTTTAGGTAGAACAAAAGCAAGTCTAAGTGAACTAAGTAATCTTGAAATTGGTGATTTATTAATACTTGAAAACAGTAATATTGATTTTAGTGAAATTTCGGGCATAAAAGATTTAGTTAAAATAGATTTTAAAACTTTGAAAAGATTCAATGTTTCAGATGAAATAAAAGATAGGATAAATAAAATGCAAGATAAAAATGCTTTAGGTGATTTTCAAATTGAAGTAAAAGCTGAATTTAGAGATATAAAGATGAGATTAAATGAACTTACAGCTTTACAAAATGGTCAAATATTAGATATTAGTGATCTTATTGAAAATCAGATTTTTCTTGTATCTCAAGATAAAACTGTTGCAAAAGGACAATTAGTTATTGTAAATGATAAATTTGGGGTATTAATTGAAGAAATCTTTCTTAATAATCCAACAAAAACAAAAAAAGAAAATATATTTATAAAACCTTCAAATATTAAAACTAAAACTAATAAAGAAACTATTAATGATGATATGTTTGATGATAACGAAAATCAAGAAAAATCAGAGGATTTAGAAGAAGATGAAGACAATGAATTACAAAAAAATAAAACTTTAACAAAAGACGAAGATGATTTTTAAAGCTCTTATAATTAATTTAATTATTAATAGTTTTTTTTCTTTTACGTTAGTAGGACCTTTATTTAATAGTATTGGTGGTTTTATTGCTTGTTATTTTTTGCAAAAGAAAGCACCCCAAGCTGTTAAAGGAGAATTTATATCTTTGTTTTTTTCTCTTGTAAATGCTTTAGTATGTTCTTATTTATTTCTTATATGTCTTTATTTTTCATTGAAATTTAATTCTGAAGTATCATGGCTTAATTTTGAGGGCTTACAAGAAACATTTTATAATTCTTATAATTTTAAATTAATTCTTTTTTTATCAATAGGTTTTATAAGCTTTATTATGAATTTTATAGGTTGTAAAATCTCTTTTTATTTAGGTGTAGGAAAAAAAATAGAATCAGAAGAAAAATTAATGTCAAAACTTAATATTGAAGAATTAAATATTTATTTAGAAGAATCTTCGACCTGATGCATAATATTTACCTCTAAGTTTTTGAATTTCTAAATCTAAAAAGATTGAAAGTTCTTCATCTAATTTTAAAAGTTTTTTTGATTGAGATTTAACTTCAGGCTCTAAATCTTCAAATTCTGCTATTTTTTCAGAACATAAATCTCTTAATTTATCACTTAAAGAATTTCTTTGACTTAATGATTCTTGAAAAGTATTATTATTTCTTTTTTTTAAACTATCTAATATATTAAGATTAGCAATTTCTAAGGATTTTAATATTTCTAATAATTGCTTCTGAGAATCCATATAATTTATAAAGTAAATTTAATATAATTATTCCCTGTATGAAAGAAATAATTGAAAAATTTTTAGAATCGAAAAAATATACAAGCTCTTCAAATACTTATAAAGCCTATTTTAGTGACTTAAAATATTTAGAAAAGCATTTTGATAGTTTAATAGAACTTAATAATTATGATAAACTTCACAAATTAAAAAAATATCTTTCAGAGAAATATTCACAAAAAACTATTGCCCGTAAATGGAGTGTTTATAGAGAATTTTTTACTTATTGCCTAAATAAAAAAATAATTAAAGATAATAAAATTCTAAATATAAGCAATGAATTAGCTAATTATGAAAATAAAATTTCTAAAGAAAAACTAGATCATAAATTACTAGAGCTTATTTGTGATTCTAATCCTATATGGTGGTTTTTTTATTCAACAGGAGTACGTGTTAAAGAATTTTTACAATATGCTAAACTCAAAAATCTTAATCTTGTAAATAAAGAGTTTATTTTACCTAATAGAAAGACTTTTTTATGTAGTAAAGCTTTTAATCTACTTCAAAATCATTTAAAAAAAAGAGAAGTTTCTGAATATCTAAATTTAGATTCTGATATATTCACAGATTTTAAAGGACAAACTTTAACAGAAAATTACTTGTATACCGCATTTATAATAGATTCTAAAAAACTTGGATTGAATTTTAAACTTAAAGATTTAAGAAAATCATTAATAATAAGATTATTAGAAAATAATGCAAAAGCTGAAGATATAATCTATATGCTTGGATTCAAATCTGAAAAATCTTTAGAAAAATTTCTTACTTAAATTTAGGGTATAAAAATAAATATAGTGTTTTCCCTAATATTTTATGCCAAACAAAACTTTAAATTCATTTAAACCAGTTGCATTTATAAATATATCTCCTGAAAAAAAATATCCTTTTATTGAATTGAATTTTTCTAATGTATTAAAAAAATTTTTTAAATTAAATCTTGAACAAAAAGAAATTCTTTTGAATCATACCAAAAAAGTATTTGAAGATTATTTTGAATTCATTGATTATAAAGAAGAAAATTTTCCTTTTGAAATATTTCAAAACTTAATTTATGAAAAAGTTTTTGTTTCTGTATATGTAAACAATAAAATGCTTATATCTCGTGTTGGAGATGAAACTCATAATATTTTAGTTGAAATAAAATCTGCTGTAGATAAAATTATTGAAAACAAAAAATTTGAATTGATAAACCCTGAAGGAAAACTTTTAAATTTTGATATAGAAATTTGTATCTTCCATAATAAACAAATTGTACCTTTAATAAATTTTAAAGAAGTACAAAAAAATATTAAACTTGGAATCCATGCCGTAGAGATAGAATGTAATAATAGAAGTGCCTACTATAAAGAATGTGTTGCTGTTAAACATAATTGGACACTTGAAAAATTATTGGAAAAACTTTCTTATAAAGCAGAGTTAAATCCTGATTGTTTTCTTGAACCAAATACTATGCTTTATAAATATGAAACACAAACTTTTAGACTTTTTAATAATAAAGTAAAAGAAATATATAGGCATAATACATTAACTGAACAGTCTGCTGTTAATCCACAAGAAATAACTAGACGTCTTAGCTTAGCAGCTCAATGGTTTAAAAATAATATAAATCAAAATACAGAAAGACTTGAATATGAATATTTCCCAAATAAAGTAGCGTATAGTACTTCTATGAATCATGTTCGAGCATTAGCCACTATTTGGTCTATGGCTCAACTACAAAACTTTTTGAATAATAATAGTTTAAGTAATTTAATAGAAACAACATTAAATTATTATTTAAACTATGCTATTGAAGGAGAAAATAAAGAATATATTTATTTAGAAGTAGATGATAAAGGGGCTAAGCTTTGTTATAATGCTTTTATTATAATGACTTTAATTGAATATGAAAAATATTCTAATACAGATGAGCTTTTAAATAAACTTGGACAAGCGCTTTTAAATGCACAAACTTCAAATGGTTCTTTTAATACAGTTTATGGTTTAGATGATATAACAAAAGGTATAGATTATTATCCAGGGGAAATAATGCTTTCTTTAATTAAGTTATATGAAAGAACTAAAGATGAAAGATATTTAGAAGCAGTAAAAAAAGCATTTCCATTTTATAGAGATTATTGGAGAAAGAATAAAAATACTGCTTTTGTTCCTTGGCATAGTCAAACATATCTTATTTTATATAAATATTTTAAATCTCAGGAATTATCTGATTTTGTTTTTGAAATGACTGATTGGGTAATAAATAATTATCAAATTTTAAATTCAAAATATCCTGATGAATTAGGAGGAGCACCAAAAAGAGATCCCCGAAATTGTGCTGCTTCTTGGTTAGAAGGTATAAATGATGCATATTCTTTAGCCGTACAAGTAGAAGATATAAAACATATAAAAAAATATAAAGAATCTATTGAAAAAGGTGCACGATTTATAATGCAATTACAATTTACTGAAGACAATGCTTTTTATGAAATGCCTGAAAGACTTATTGGTGGATTTAGAGAAGCTATAAATAAAAATTGTATAAGAAATGATTTTGTACAACATTCTATAATGGCTTTAATGAAATTTTATAAAAACTCATTTTAAATGTTAAAATAATTGATAAAATTTTTATTTTAATAATGATAGAAGCTAAAGAAAAATTTATGGAAATTCCTTTTATAGACTTGAGAGTGGAAGAGGATTTCAATGAACGAATATTTGATCGTTGGAAAAAAGCTCTTTATCAAAAGGATTTTATTGGTGGACCTGCTTTAAAAGAATTAACTACAAATATTCTCAATTATACTGGGGCAAAATACTTTATTCCTTGTGCAAATGGTACTGATGCGCTTCAAGTAGCTTTAAGAGCAGTAAATATAGGTAAAAATGATAATGTTCTTATACCAGATTTTACTTTTTGGGCAACTTATGAAGCAGTTATAAATGTAGGTGCAAATCCTATTATAATTGATATTGATCCATATGATTTTCAGATGGACTTTGAACTTTGTTGCAAAGCAATAGAAAAATATAAACCAAAAGCAATTATACTTGTACATCTTTATGGATGGTGCTCTCAAAAGCTTGATGAATTTAGAGCCATATGTAAACAAAAAAATATTTTTTTAATAGAAGATGGTGCCCAAATTATGGGAAGTAAATTTAAAGATGAAGATATTTTTAAATCTGCAAAACTTGCAACTGTTTCTTTTTATCCAGCTAAAGTACTTGGTTGTGCTGGTGATGGTGGTGGAATTTTTACAGATTCTGAAGAACTTTATAATATTTGTATAAGTCTTTGTAATCATGGTAGAGCCACACATTATGGGCATAGTCTTTGCGGATGGAATTCACGCATGGATGAAGTTCAAGCACATTTTTTAATAGAAAGTCTTAAAGAATTTCCTATACGTCTTGAATCAAGGAAAATAACTGAAAAAAAATATTTAGAATTTTATGAAAAGAATAAAACAAATCTTAAAATATCTATAGAAAAACCCCCTTTAAATATAACTTCAAATGCTTATCTTCAAGTGAGTCTTGCAAAAGAGAACTATGATTATAAAAGTATTTCAACAAAACTCTTAGAATTAGGTATAAAGACTGCTAATACTTATCCATGTCCTGTATCAAAACAGCAAGGTTTAGATAAATCTGTAGAAATAATTAGTGAAGATAATGTTGCAGAACATATATCTAAGAAAATAGTTAATTTACCATTATTTCCATATATGACTGATGAAGAAATTAATTATATTTGTGAAAGTTTATTAAAGATATAAGCCTTTCGCCCAAACTGTTATACAGGTTTTTTTAGAATCAAATTGCAAATTACTATGAGTTAATATAAAATTAAATAAGCAAATATTTTAAAAATTGCATTAAATGAGAGAAAATCAAGACTTTTTGTCAATATATCTTACTCCTTCACAAATTTATAAATTAATTTATAATTTTAATCAGGAAGAGAATAATATTAATTTTAAAGATGCAAGCTTATTAGAATTTAGAAGCTTTTCTACAATAAGTAAAGCTTTATCAAAAAGAGAACAATGTGAAATTCTTGATTTAATAAGAAAATGGATTAAAAATTTTCATTCAATTCAAAATTGTAAAATAATAATTTCCGAAGAATTTAAAGAAATTGAAGGATGGAATTTTATTGCAGAATCACTTAAATCTCAATTTAATCTCGAAATTAAAGAATTTACGATTGAAGAAGAATGTAGGCAAAGTTTTTTAGGCTTTAAATACGATCTTATTATAAACAAAGAAGATAATCCTCGATCAATACTTCAATTAAATATAAAAAATAATGAAACAACTATAATAATTGGAGATTTACAAACTATACATAAAGTTTCTACTTTAAATTTTAGTACAAAAAATATAATTAAATTTATAGAACATCTTAAAAAGACTCATGAAGCTTCTATTTTACATCTTTTTCTTAAGTCAAATATCTTAAATCTTATTGAAAATGATTATTTAATTAACAATAAAACTTTATTGATTCTTGATGAAAATACTTCTTATTTATTAACTAAAATTTTTAATTTAACTATTAGTCCACAAAGAATAAATAGCGATATAATCGTTGAATTAGCAGAAAAAATAGTTGATTCAAATTTCGAATATTTTCAAAGAGCACAATATATGGATAGTGAAAGTCTTATCCCAGCTTCTGCTCAAATCATTTTATTATCAACTTTTATAGAGAATTTTAATATAAGAGAATGTTTTATTTCTTTTGAAAATCGGCTTAAAGGTTTTGTTATAAATGAAAATATAGAAAAATTACAAGGAGAATATTTTGGGCATATTTATGATTGGCAAAGGAGTGCAAAAGAAGTACTTTTCAGGAATAATCCTTCTTTGTTTTTACATTCACTTAAATCCGCAGAATTAAGTTCTAAAATCTTTGATTCACTTAAAGATCAACTTCATTTTTGGGGAGAAAAGGAAAAAAAATTATTATGGATTGCATGTTTTTTTCAATCATATTGTTTTAAACTTAATTTGGAAGCACGAATTGAAATTCTAAAAAAAATACATTCTTTAAGTTCTTCAGATTGTCAATTAATTGCAAATATAATTTCACTTGCTGAAGATTGTGATTTAATAAGTCAATCTAAATATCTTTCTAGAATTTCAGCAGATTCAAGGAATTTTGCAAAACAAATTTCTTCTTTAATACAAATAGCAAATGCTCTTGATATAAGTAAAAGATCTGCTGTAAAAGATTTGAATTTTTCAATTAATCAACATGAAAAAATTATTTTAAAATTATTTTCTAGAGAAAAAATTTCACCAGAACTTATACAACTTAATTTTGTTAAAAAGAATTTTGAAAATGCTTTTGAATATAAACTTGAAATTGAAATTGAAAATCTTAATGAAGATTTTCAATTTATGTCCCAAAATACCTTAAAAGAGATTTTTTAAAATGTGTTTAGCAATTATTCCAGCTAGAGCCGGCTCTAAAGGCATAAAAGATAAAAATATAAAAAAAATTAATGGGCAAGAATTGATTGCTTATAGTATTATTTCCGCACAAAAAAGTAAAGCTATTTCAAGAATAATAGTTTCTACTGATGGTGAAAACATAGCAGAAGTTGCTCTTAAATATGGAGCAGAGGTAGTTTTTAGACCAGAAGAGTTGGCTCAGGATAAATCTTCTTCTGAAGATGCAATTATTTATACTTTAAATAAACTTTCAGAAAAAGAAAAACTTCCTGAAAACACTTTTATGATTCAATGTACATCGCCATTAACTAATGCAGAAGATTTTGATTTAGCAGTAGAAGTTATGAAGAAAGAAAAGGCTGATTGTGTTATACCAATGACTGATTTTCATTATTTTTTATGGACTTATGATCAAGACGGTAATGCTGAAGGTATAAATCATAATATTTATCCAAGATTATTAAGACAAGAAAGAAAGAATCAATTTTTAGAAACAGGGGCGTTTTATTTATTTAATACACAAGGGTTCTTAAAAAATAAATTTAGATTTTTTGGTAAAATAGAATATTATTTTATGCCTAAAGAAAGAGTTTTTGAGATCGATGAAGTTGAAGATTTACTTATTTGTGAAAATATTATAAAACAAAGAAATGATTGAGACAGAAAATTTTTTAGATAATTTATTAGAAATAGAAAATAATCAAGAAATTTTTAATTTCAGATTTAGTTATAATAATTTCCCTATATGGTTTTTAGTTCGTTGGGATATTTTATTTAAAAGCATAAGTCAAAAGAAAAATCTCGAAAAGCCTCATTATACAAACAAATTGCCTGTTTTAAATACGCATTTTTCAATTATTACAGATTCTTTAAGAAAAAATCCTTTTATTTATAAACAAAATATTGATTTAATCATATTTAATTTAAGCAATTCTTTTAGAGAAATAAAAAAAGATAATTTACTTTTTAATAAAGAATATGATTATTTTCTAGAAGATATAGACTCTTCAATTTTGATAGAAAATTTTCATAAAAAATTATTTGAAGAAAATTCTTTAAAACGTTTATATGAAAACAAACTTTTTTACAATAATATAATTTTTTTGGAGAAATTTTTAAATTTTAATTTTGATTTTAATTTAGTTAATTTTTTCAAAGATTATAAAATTATAAAAGCATTTATTAAATTTCTTAAAAGTAAAAAAGAATTT
Source organism: Candidatus Caenarcanum bioreactoricola (assembly GCA_001899385.1). Taxonomy (GTDB): domain Bacteria; phylum Cyanobacteriota; class Vampirovibrionia; order Caenarcaniphilales; family Caenarcanaceae; genus Caenarcanum; species Caenarcanum bioreactoricola. The sequence goes on from MOYB01000001.1 coordinate 156,359, forward strand.
GATTTTTCAGAAGATTTTTATAATAAAATTTTTCATAGTCTTATTAAATATAGAAATAAAATAGAATTTACTTCTTCAGTTTATAAAAAACTTTTAATATCATTAAAGCCTAAATGTATTATGGTAAGAGCTGCTTGTTATGGAGGACAAAATACTTTTCTTATAAAAACTGCAAAAGATTTAAATATAAAAGTAATTGAATTTCAACACGGTGCATTTTCAAAGATACATCCTGCTTATAATTATGGACAAGTTTTTTTTAATAATAAAGAATATCAACAATACTTACCTGATTATCTTTTAACTTATGGAGAATATTGGAATCAACAAATAAAACTACCTTTTAAGAAAATTTCAATAGGAAATCCTTATTTAGAAGAATATTTAAAAGAAACTATAAAAATTAAAGAATTAAAATCAAATAAAATACTTATAATTTCTCAAGGGAGTCATAGCAGTGACTTTGTAAATTTAACTTTAGAGTTATCTGAAAAATTAAAAGATAAGAATTTTGAAATTTTATTTAGACCACATCCTGGAGAAATAAATTTTAAAGATCGTTATAAAATTTTATTAAATAATTCAAATATTTCAATTTGTAAAGAAGAGCAAAATATTTTAGATTTAATTAATTCAGCTGATTATCTTATTACAATGTATTCAACAAGTGTATTTGAAGCATTGCCTTTTAATAAAAAAATTATACTTATTGATAATGAATATTCTAAATTTTATATACCAGAGGAAATAGGACTTAGATTTAAAAATTCACAAGAGATTTTTGAGTTTTTAATTAAAGACAATAAGAATATTTATAATGAAATTAATGATTTTAAAGATTATTTAAAAATTAATTGGAAAGAAAATTATAAGAAATTTTTAACAGAAGAAATTGGAATTTCATTTTAATATGCAAATAAATCAAGAAATCTTAATATTAAAAAATAAACTTTCTAAAATTTCTTTAGAATATACTGGTCTTGTTTCAGAAATAATTAATTTTATTTTTGAAGATAAAGGAAAACTCCTTAGACCAATTTTATTTTTTTATATAAGTAAAGCTTTGCAAAAACAAGACAAAGATTTAGATAAAAAATTTTATGATTTTGCACAGGCAATTGAAATGACTCATATAGCAACCCTTTGTCATGATGATATTTTAGATTCTGCTGATATACGTAGAGGAAAATCTTCTTGTTATAAAAAATGGGGAAGTAAAATAGCAATTTTAACTGGTGATTTTCTTTTAGCTAAAGCTTTGAATCTTTTAAATAAGATTGAAAATCCTAAAATATTAAAATCTTATTCTTTATTAATTCATGATTTATGTTTAGGTGAATTTCAACAAGAACAAGATATTTTTAATCTTGAAAATGTAAGTCAAGAAGCTTATATACAAAAATCTAAACTTAAAACCGCAAATATGTTTAGCTTTTCTGCTGAAAGTGCTTGTTTATTATCAGGAGTTTCAACTAAAGTACAAACTCAAATGAAAGCTTTTGGAGAAAATATAGGTATTGCCTTTCAAATAAAAGATGATCTAAAAGATTTTAATATTGCAGAGTCTTCAAATAAGCCTATATTCAATGATTTAAAATGTGGAATATTTACATTACCTATTATAATTGCATTACAAAAAGAATATAAAAATAAGTTAAAAGAAATTTTAATTAAAAAAGCTTATACTAAAAATGATTTAGAAAATATATTAGAAATATTAAACAAATCAAAAGCTTTTGAAGAAAGTGAAGAGATAATGAAAGATTATTTAAATAAAGCAGAAAAAAATTTAGAAATACTTGAAAATAATATTTATAAACAAGAAATTTTAGGATTTTTTAATAAATCTTTTACTCCCCCTTTAGGGGGCTGGGGGGCTATTTTAAATGAATAAATCTACTATTATTGCTCAATCAACTGTATCTGGTGTTTCTGCAATCGCTGTTGTAAGAATGTCTGGACACAGAGCCTTTGAAATTGCTTTAAAACTTAGTAAAAAAGAATTCTTTAAAAATCAAATTGAACTTAGCTGGTTATATGATTCTTTGAATAACAAAATAGATCAGGCTTTAATATTAAATTTCAAAGCACCAGCAAGTTTTACAGGTGAAGATGTTATAGAATTTCATGTTCATGGGAATCAATTAATTGTTGAAAATCTTATTGTAGAATGTATAAAATTAGGTGCAGTACAAGCTCAAGCTGGTGAATTTACACAAAGAGCTTTTTTAAATAAAAAATTAGATCTTATTAAATCAGAAGCAATAAGAGATCTTATTTACTCTAAAAATCATAAATTATTAAAAGCATCTTTAAATCAATTAAATGGTAAGTTTAATGAAAAAATTAAGTTTTTAGAAAAAGAATTATTAAATATATTGATTTCAATACAAGCTTATTTAGATTTCCCTTCTGATGTAGAAGACATAAACATAAAAAAAATAAATTTTGATAAATGTTTAATAATTATAAATAGACTTATAGAATCTGCAAGAAGTTCTAATTTATTTAGGAAAGGCTTAAAAACAGCTATTATTGGTAGACCTAATGTCGGAAAATCAAGCTTATTAAATTGCTTATTAAATGAAGAAAGATCTATTGTTAGTTCAACTTCAGGCACAACAAGGGATTTTATAAGAGAAGAATTATTAATAGGGGATGTCCCTATTCTTCTTATAGACACTGCCGGTATAAATAAAGAAACAAATTGTGAAATAGAACAAAAAGGTATAAAAAAAGCATTTGAATTAATAGAAAGTATAGATTTAATTTTATTTGTATTTGATTTATCAAAAGGCTTTACAGAAGAAGATCAAAGGCTTTTTGAAGAAATTAAGGAATTTAATAAAGATGCAAAAATAATAATATTAGGAAATAAAGCTGATCTGGAAGCCCCCCAACCCCCTAAAGGGGGAGTAAAATTCATAAAAATTTCAGCTAAAGAAAATACAGGCTTAGAAATTTTAATAAAAGAATTACATGAATTAGTAAGTTTTGATAAATTTAGTGGGGATTTTGAATTATCTATAACACAAAGACAATGTTTAAGTCTTATTCAATGTAAAGAAATTCTTGAAAATTCTAAAAGTTTAATAACTGGACAATTAGAACTTCTTTCAGTTAATTTAGAATCAGTATTAAAAATATTAAAAGAAATATCTAGTGGTGAAAATCTCGATTCAGAAGAAATTCTTTCTGCTTTATTTGGTAGTTTTTGTATTGGAAAATAAAATTTTATATAAAAAATTTATGATTCTTATATTATTAATTTATAATTCTTATAAAATTTATGTGAAAAATTTATCTAAATAAGATTAAAATTAAAAAAGTTTTTTTATATGAAAGAAATAAAAATGCAAGATAAAGAAAATGATAAAAAAGATAAAGAAATTTTAAATACAAAAAAATTTAAATTAGATTTTCATTGGCAAATATTAATAGGTATGATCTGTGGTACTGCTTTAGGTTATACATTTTATCTTGATAAAACTTTTAATTTCTTACCGTCTTTTATAACAGTAAATCTTTTTTCTTGGGTTGGTGCCTTATTTTTAAAATTATTAAAATTAATTGTTATTCCTTTGATTTTTTGCTCTCTTATAAATGGCATTACAAGCTTACAACGAAATCAATTGGGTAAATTAGGAGCTTTTGCTTTTTCGCTTTTTATTACAAGTATTTCTTTAGCAACTGTTGTAGGTATGTCTTGGGTTAATCTTATAAAACCTGGTATAGGCTTTGATGTAGGAGCAACTTCTAGTGTTGCTGAATTAGAAAGTATTAAAACTACTATGACTACACAACACGGACATAGTTTGTTAGATTTTATTCCTAATAATTTCTTTTTTGCACTTTCTCAGGATAACCAAATTATTCAAATAATACTTTGTGCTCTTGTTTTTGGTGTCACAATAATCACTTTAGGAGAAAAAGTAGAACTTGTTAAAAATTATTTTCAACAATTATTTCAAATAGTACTCAAAATAACTTCCTGGGTAATGAAACTTACTCCTATAGGTGTTTTTGGACTTCTTACACAAAGTATTTCCCTTCAAGGATTTGAACCATTCTTTGCTTTGGGTAAGCTTTTTATAACAGTTATGATTGCTTTGTTTACAATGCTTTTAGTTGTTTATCCTTTGTTATTATATATAACTACACGCATTACACCCTTAACGTTTTATTCTTCAATAAGAGCTGCAATGTTAACTGCATTTAGTACTGGTAGTTCTGTTGCAACAATTCCAGTAACTTCCGAATGTATGAGAAAAATGCATGTTCCTCCTTCTATAAGAAACTTTGTAGTGCCTACTTCTGCTTCGATGAATCTTAATGGTACTGCTATTTATGAAGGAGTGGTTGTTCTTTTCCTTTCACAAGCTTATTTATCTGCTTCTGGACAACATGCAATTCTTCCTCTTAGTAAACAATTAGTTCTTATGTTTATAATTCTATTAACAGGCATAGGAACACCGGGCATACCTCATGCAAGTCTTGTTAGTATTGCAATGATATTAAAATTCTTAGGTTTTCCTTTAGATGCTTTAGGTTTAATAATTTCAATAGATAGACTTTTAGATATGTTTAGAACTTGTGTCAATGTAACAGGTGATTGTATGGTAACTCTTATTGTTAATAAATTTGTAAAAGTATCTAAAGATGAAGATGAACAATATGAGTTTGAACCTTAAAATAATTAATGAAAATATCTGAACTTATAGCACCTGCTGGTTCTTTAGAAAGTTTAGAAACTGCTTTGTTATATGGAGCAGATGCTATTTATGCAGGAGTACCAAATTTTGGTTTAAGAGCAAAAAGTCTTCTTACTCCTGAAGAGTTAATTTACGGTTCAGAAATTATACATAAACAAAATAAAAAATTATATTTAACACTTAATTCTTTTTTTAAAAATAGTGATTTTGATAATCTAGATAAACTCTGTAATATTATAAAAGCAATAAATGCTGATGCTCTTATAATCTCAGATTTAGCTGTTTTTACTGAAATGAAAAAAAATTTTCCTAATATAGAATTTCATGTTTCAACACAAGCAAATATTTGTTCTTATAAAGCAGTAAATTCTTGGGCAAATTTAGGGGCAGATTTGTGTGTACTTGCTCGTGAATTAAGTTTTACAGAAATAAAAGAAATAAGAGAAAAATGTCCTAATATTAAACTTGAAACTTTTATACATGGTGCAATGTGCATGTCTTATTCAGGTCGTTGCTTACTCTCGAATTTTTTAACTGGTAGAGCTGCAAATAAAGGAGACTGTGCGCACTCTTGTAGATGGAAATATAAAGTCTATTTAGAAGAAGAAAAACGACCTAATGAATTCTTTGAACTTATTGAAGATGATAAAGGTTCTTATATTTTAAATTCTAAAGATTTATGTTTAATGTCAAAAATAAATAAGCTTTTAGAAATAGGGATAGATTCTCTTAAAATCGAAGGTAGAAATAAAACTCAATATTATGCAGCTATAGTAGTACGTGCTTATAAGCAAGCAATGAAAGACTATTACAAAAACTCTGAAAATTTTAATTATAAGCTTTATACAGAAGAATTATTAACTGTTGCAAATAGAGGTTATACAGAAGGATTTTTTGAAGGGAATCTTTCAGAAAAAGCACATAATTATGAAACAACTGCTTCTAATTCTAAATTTGAATGGGCAGCTTATATAGAAGATTTAAAAGAAGATTATTTTGTTTTAAGAATTAAAAATAAAATACAAATAGGAGATGTTTTTGAGTTTATATCACCTATTTGGGGACAAGATAAAAAAGTAAAAATAAATAATTTAATAGACAACAAAACTTCTTTAAAAAAAGATGTAGTACATGGTTCAGAGAATACAGAAATAAGATTTTATTTTAAAGATTTTTTAGAACAAAATAATAATTTAACTTTAGAAGAATTAAAGAAAAATTTTCCTAAATATACAGTTATTAGAAAAGAAAAAAGTTTTTAATATAAATTTTAAATTAAAAGCCTCATTTTAAATCTTATTTAAGATTGTTTTAAATAGAGATGAACTTTGCTTTGCCATATGACTTGTACTTTTCCTAGGAACAAATGCTGCTCCACTATCAAGCCCTACTGCTAACTCTGCAAAATCTTCTGCAATAATTGAATTAGGATTACTTTCTAAAATAGCCATTTGAGTTTGTGCTGCTTTTATAGCTCCTAAATAATCATTACTTATATAAAAAGATATAGGGAATTCAAATGCTTTCTCAAGATCTTGAGTTTTAAATACTCCTACTTGAGCATCATAACGATTTATAAGAATTCTTATTTTATTTTGTTCTACTCCTAAATCTTTAAGTACATTTAAATAATTTTTGTTGTCCCAAATAGAAGTTATATCTAAATTTGAAACTATTATAATTTGATCTGCAGCTTCAACAGTAGCAAGAAATCGTGCATCAAAAGTATGAGTAGGTAAATCTATAAGTATATAAGCGAAATTCTTTGCTAATAAATTAATTGCTCCTTTTAATCTTTCAAAATCAAAACCTTGTATTACTGAATCAAAATTTAAACTTGAACCTATAATGGCTAGATTATCTGTTAACCAAGTACAAGAACTTGAAATATAAGAAGCCCCAATATTTTCAAGATTTTTACAAATATCTTCTATATTCATTGTAGCTTCTGCACCTAAAAGCTTAGAACAATGATTTGATTGATTTGAAAGATCAAGTATTAAAGTTTTACGTTTAAGTGCATCTAATTCTGAAAAACAAAATCCTAGATTAGCAGTAACAGTGCTTACTCCAGTTCCTCCTTTGTAACTAGAAAGCATTATTATTTGTGCATCTCCTGCTTTTTTAGTTGTTTGAGAATTAGAAGGAGCTGTACTTATATTAATACCGCCTAGAGAATTTAAAATATCTTTTACTTCTTGTCCTGAGAAAGGAAGGAATAACATATCAGCTATTCCTCTTTTCATGATTTGCATCATTAAATCTGGATCTTTCTGTGGAACAATACAAACAATTCGTGCTGAAGGATTAACTTCTTTTATTCTATTTATTGTTTCAAAACTATTATTAGGAGAGATAAATTCAATCTCAACAAACATTAATTGAAAACTTAGATCATGTAGAAAAAGTCCTATATCTTTTTGAGTACAAGGAATTATACATTCAGCTGGCAAACCAGCTGAGCAAAGTCCTTCAAGTATTTTATTTTGATTGCCTGAATTATCTGGAGTAATAACTAAAGTCTGCATATTTTAATATATTATTTTGCGTAAACTTTATATTCCCAGAAAATTATTTATCAATAACTAATTTATATCCTATTCCTCTAACTGTTTTTATTATCTTTGGATTAGCAGGATCATCTTCTAATTTTTCTCTGAGATATCTTATATGAACATCAACAGTGCGGGATTCTCCTATAAAAGACCAGCCCCAAACTTCTTCTAACAATTGATCTCTTTGAAAAACTCTATTAGGTGATAAAGCAAGTTTTTTAAGTAATTCAAATTCTCTTTGTGTTAAATATAAACTTTGTCCTTTATATATAACAGTGTAATTTCTAAAGTTCATTTTTAAATTACCAAGTTGAAATTCTTCTATTTCATCTTTTTTTATTCCTTCATTATTTTCTTGTGTTGTTAATGTTTTTGAACTTTCTGAAATACGAAGATGTGTTTTTACCCTAGCAACTAATTCTTTAAGACGTGCAGGTTTTGCAATATAATCATCAGCACCCATTTCAAGTCCAATAACAGTATCTATTTCATTACTTCTTGCTGTTAACATTAAAATAGGAATACGATTGCCTTCCTCTCTTAATTTTTTACAAACATCAAAACCATTCATTTTAGGAAGCATTAAATCTAAAATTAAAAGATCTGGATAATTTTTATTCACTAAATTTAAAGCTTCATGTCCATCAGTAGCTAAAAGAACATCATAACCTTCATGTTTAAGAGTAAATTCTATACTTTTAAGTATGTCGATTTCATCATCAACAACAAGTATTGTTTTTTTATTTTCTTTTATTTTGTTTATTGGCATCATGTATTAATATATTGGCAAAATACACCTTAATATTATTATAGTAGAAAATTTTCTAGAAAATGTTTTCTTTTTGTAAGATTTATATTAAGAAAATATCTATAATATTAAAATTCATATAAAATAAATTTTTCAAAAAATATTGAATAATAAACTATAATTTTTTAAGTTTTTTTATAAATTATGTTAACTATATTAAATATTTTATTAATATCTATTGGTGTAGGTATGGATACTTTTGCAGTATGCCTTTGTAAAGGTTTTTTAAATAAAAATCTTAGCTTATACAAAATATTTTTAATAAGTTTTTGTTTTGGTATTTTTCATATAATAATGCCTTCTTTAGGTTCTTTTTTAGGGGATTTCTTTAGAATTTGGATTCAAAAAGCTGATCATTGGTTTGCTTTTATTATTCTTTCTTTTATTGGTATAAAAATGATTTATGAAAGTCTAAAAGATAATGAAGAAACTAATATTAATAATGAAATTTCATTAAAAACTATATTCTTTTTATCTTTTGCCTTAAGTATTGATGCTTTTGCTGTTGGAATAACACTGCCTTTTTTAAAATTACCTTTAATAATTTCGATTATATCTATGGGATTTACAATTTTTTTACTTTCTATTTTAGGGATATTCTTAGGAAAAAAATTAGGAGATCATTTAGGAAATCATTTAGATAAAAAAGCAGAAATTTTTGGGGGTTTAATTCTTCTTTTTATTGGCTTGAAAATTTTATTAGAACATATAAATTCCTAATTAAATAAATGATGATGTTTCATTTTCTTTATTTCTATATAATTTTTATTAATATCATTAATACATATTAAAGGAATTCTTTCTTTTATTTCTATTTCAAAGTTTTTTAGACTAGTTATTTTTTCTGGATTGTTAGTCATAAGTCTTATAGATGAAACTCCTAAATCTTTTAATATTTGTGCTGCAATCCAATATTTCCTTAAATCATCTTTAAATCCAAGTTTTCTATTTGCTTCATAAGTATCTAAACCATCATCTTGAAGTGCATAAGCTTTTATTTTATTTATAAGACCAATACCTCGTCCTTCTTGTCTTAAATAAATTAAAATTCCTGCTCCTTCTTTTGCAATCTTTTCTTGAGCAAGTCTTAGTTGATCTTGACAATCACATCTTAAGCTTCCAAAACAATCTCCTGTTAAGCATTCACTGTGTATTCTAACAATTACTGAATCTTGATTTTTTATATTTCCATAAACTAATGCAACATGTTCTTTTTTATTTACTTTTTCTGTATAACCTATTATTTCAAATTCTCCAAATTTACTAGGTAATTTAGCACTTGCTTCTCTAATTATAAGTTGTTCATGCTTAATACGATATTGAATAAGTTGCGCAACAGTTATAAAAGGAATATTATGTTTTTTTGCAAAAATAGCAAGTTCTTCTCTTCTTGCCATAGTGCCATCTTCATTTACAATTTCACAAATCACTCCAGCGGCTTTAAATCCAGCCATTTTAGCAAGATCGATAGCAGCTTCTGTTTGACCTATTCTTTCAAGTACACCATTGTCTTTAGCGATAAGTGGGAAAATATGCCCAGGACGTCTTAAATCAGAAGGTTTAGCATCATCTTTTATACAAGTTAATATTGTATAGGCTCTGTCAAAAGCAGAAACACCTGTACTGACTCCAAATTTATGATCTGCATCTATAGAAATAGTGAAAGCTGTACCTTTAGGATCAGTACTTTTATTTGTCATTAATTCTAGATCAAGTTTTTTTGCAATTTCACTAGAAACAGGCATACAAATCAAACCCTTAGCTTCTTTTATCATGAAATTTATTATCTCAGGAGTTATTTTTTCTGCTGCACAAATTAAATCTCCTTCATTTTCGCGATCTTCATCATCAGCTACTATTACTAAACCGCCCTTTTTTATAGTTTCTATAGCAGTTTCAACATTATCAAAATTAAAATTATATTGTTTTTTTATACTTTCCATAAAATAGTTGAAATTTTTTATATATTATACTAAAAACTTTTATATAATTTAAAAATTCTGAATAAAAGCATAATTTAAAATAATGTTTACTGATTACTTTATAAAACGTCCTATTTTCGCTTCTGTATGCTCAATAATAATAGCTGTTGTAGGCTTGATTTGCATGATAAATCTACCTATTGAACAATTTCCACCTATAGCTCCTCCTCAAATATCTATAAAAAGTGTATATATTGGTGCAAGCTCTGAAGTAGTTGAATCTAGTGTAACTATTCCTATTGAACAAGAATTAAATGGTCTTGAAGGACTCCGTTATATGAGTTCAAACAGTGATAATACTGGTACAAGTGAAATAATAATTACTTTAGAACCTTCTAGAAATATTGAAGATGCTATTTTAGAAATACAAAATAAAATAAAACAAGCAGAAGCAAGACTTCCAGAAGAAGTAAAAAGAAGTGGAATTACAATAGAAAAAAGTTCTAACTCTATTATTATGGCTTTGGCATTTATTTCTCCTAAAAAAACTTATGATAAATTCTTTATAAGTGATTATGTAGAACGGAATGTAAGTGATTCTTTAAAAAGAGTTAAAGGTGTAGGAAGTGTTTTTACTTTTGGACAAAGAAGATATGCAATGCGTGTATGGCTTGATCCAATAAAAATGGCTTCAAGAAATATAAGTTCTAGTGAATTAATTTCAGCTTTATCTGAACAAAATATATAAGTACCTGCTGGTAAAATAGGAGAACCTCCTTTTGATGATGGTCAAAGTTTCCAAATGAGTATAAAAGCTCTTAGTAGGCTTAAAACACCAGAAGAATTTGATGAAATAATTATAAAAACAGATCAAGCTGGTAATCTTATTAAAATAAAAGATGTAGGAAGAGTTGAATTAGGTGCTGAAAATTATAGTGATTTTCTTTCTTTTAGTGGTGAAGAAAATATAGTTGGTATGTTAATTAATCAACTACCTGGCTCAAATGCTCTTGATGTAAATAAAAGAGTTAGAGCTGAAATAGAACACTTAGCTAAAAGTTTTCCAGAAGATTTAAAATATGTAATTCCCTTTAGTCCTACTGAATTTGTAAAAGAATCTATAAATGAAGTGGTAAAAACTCTTATAGAATCTATTTTATTAGTTATATTAGTTATATTTATTTTCTTGCAAAGATGGAGAAGTACTTTAATACCTGCAATTACTATCCCTGTTTCTTTGATAGGTACTTTTATCTTTATGAAACTTGTTGGTGTTTCAATAAATACTTTAACACTTTTTGGTTTAACATTAGCTACTGGACTAGTTGTTGACGATGCTATTGTTGTATTAGAAAACATTTCAAGATTTATAGAAGAGAAAAAAATGCCTTCTTTACAAGCAGCATCAGAAGGTATGAAAGAAATATTTAGCGCTGTTTTAGCAACTTCAATAGTTTTAATTTCAGTTTTCATACCGGCTTGTTTTTTCCCTGGTTCAACTGGAGAGCTTTATAGACAATTATCTTTAGCAATTACTTTTTCAATTATAATTTCAACTTTTAATGCAGTTACTTTATCACCTGCTTTGTCTGCATTATTTTTAAGATCAAATCTTAAAGCAAAAGAAGGTAAATTCTATGATATAATCAATAATTCTATTAAGAGTCTCAAAAATAAAGTAAAATCTATATTAGTTTTCTGCTTTAGAAAACAAGTTTGGATTTTAAGTTTTTATATTTTTTGTTTAGCTTCTATTTTTATTGTTTATAAATTATTACCATCAAGTTTTGTACCAGAAGAAGATAGAAGTTATTTTGTAATAAGTGTGCAAGCCCCTGAAGGTACTTCTATAGAAAATACTAAAAAAATAGTAGATCAAGTGCAATATGTTTTAGGAAAAGAAAAAGATCTTCAAGGAGTTTTTGCAATAGTAGGATTTAGTTTCTTTGGCTCAGGTCCTAATAAAGCAATACTATTTCCAACACTTAAAGAATTTAAACATAGGAAAAAAGTTAGTCAATCAGCTAAAGCAGTTTTAGCAAGATTAAGACCACAGCTTATGGGAATACCTGGTGCTTATGTTATACCTTTTAATCCTCCTGCAATAGAAGGACTTGGAAATTTTGGAGGATTTCAATATGAATTAAAAGCAGATGGTACTGTTTCTTTACAAGATCTTGCAAAATATGCTTATATGTTAATGGGAGCATCAACAGAAGATCCTCGCTTAGCAGGGGTGTTTACAAGCTTTACAGCAAGTGATCCACAAATACAAATAGAAATAGATAGAGATAAAGCAAAATCTTTAGGAGTTGATTTAAGAGAAATACTTGCTACATTACAAGTTTATATGGCTTCTGATTATGTAAATGACTTTGATTTAAGAAATAAAATTTATAGAGTTTATGCACAAGCAGATAAACAATTTAGATCAAATCCAAAAGACATAGATAATTTATATGTAAAATCTCAAACAGGTGAAATGATACCAATGAGTAATCTTATAATCAAAAAAGAGACTGTATCACCTCAAGTTATATCACATTTTAATTTAGAGAGATCGGCAGAAATAAGCGGTTCAGCGGGACTGGGTTTTAGTTCAGGGCAGGCAATAAAAGCAATGGAAGAATTATCTGCCAAACTTTTACCTAAAGGTTTTACCTTTGAATGGGCAGGAATTTCAAGAGAAGAATTAGAAACAGGTAATAAAGTATTTTTACTTTTTATGTTAGGTATATTTTTTACATTTTTAGTTTTAGCAGCTCAATATGAAAGTTTTATAGATCCTTTTATTATTTTACTTTCAGTACCTTTAGCAATGTTTACTGGATTTACAGGACAGTTATTAGCAGGATTACAAAATGATGTATATTGTCAAATGGGATTATTACTTCTTATTGGAGTTGCTAGTAAAAATGCTATATTGATAGTTGAATATGCAAATCAACTTAGGAAAAATCATAATTCATTATTAAGATCTATTATAAAAGCTACTTTAACAAGATTTAGACCTATTTTAATGACTTCTTTTGCTTTTATGTTAGGATTATTACCTTTAGTATTCGCACAGGGAGCAGGATCAGAAAGTAGGCATTCTTTAGGAGTACCAGTTCTTTGTGGTATGTTCTTTTCAACCTTTTTAAATCTTTTTATATTACCAATATTTTATTACATTATTGTTTCAATGAAAGAAAAGAAATTTTCAGCTTAATAAAATTTTCTCTTTCCCCTATAAAACTTATGTATAGCCCTAAAAAACTAGAACAAAAGAATTATCTTAGGGAATTTAATTTCTAGATTTTAAACTTTATAAATATATGCCTATTATTCTTAGTAATTACAAACAGCTCAAAGATATTTCTAATTCTAATGTTATATTAAATGCACTAGATGATGGATATAATTATTATCTGAGTGCTTTAGCAGGAGAAGATATACTCAATGGAGCAAATAAAGCTGATGTGCTTTATGGTGGCGCTGGAAATGATACACTTCGGGGTAATGCAGGTAATGATTGTTTATATGGTGAAGCAGATAATGATATTCTCTATGGAGGCATAGGTAACGATACTTTAGAAGGTGGATTTGGGATAGATATTCTTTATGGTGAAGCAGGCAATGATAGACTTATTGGTGATGATGGAAATGATACAGTTCATGGAGGAACTGATGCTGATACTATATTAGGAGATAATGGAGAAGATATTCTTTATGGAGATGAAGGAAATGATAGAATCTATGGAGGAAATGATAATGATATTCTTTATGGTGGACTAGGAAATGATTATCTCTATGGAGACGCTGGTTCAGATACATATATATTTGAAGATAATTTTGGACGAGATTATATAATTGATGTAACAAAGATTACTTCTAAAACTTCATATTATGAAAATATTCTTGATTTTTCCGCAATGACTCAAGCAATAACAGCAAATTTAAACGCAACAACTAATGCAATTACAAGTGGAACAAATAGTATAAATCTTAATACATCAAGTAAGTTTGGGAAAATAACAGGAAGTCAAGCCAATGATACGATAACTGGGAATAATACTCAGTCTACGACTTTTCAGGGGGGGCTTGGAGATGATGTCTTCAATGGTGGAGATGGAAATGATACATATGTTTATGCATTAAATGATGGTAATGACATAATCACAGACACAGGAGGGATAGACAATTTAGATTTAAGTGCTTTGATAGGGAATGTAAGTGGAATAATAAGAATAGTTAATGATTATGAAATAGAGTCTAGTCTTTGGACTAAAGATGGAAATAATTTAATATTAAATTTTGGTTCTAGCAATGTAATTACGATAAATAATTTTTATACAACAGGAAGAATAGAAAATATTATTTTGAATACAAGTATAAATCAATCACCTATATTTTCAGGAGATAGAATTGCTGAAGTTAATGAAGGAAGTTTTTATATTTTAACTTCTAGTGATTTAAATACAACAGATATAGATAATACTAATGATGAACTTGTTTATACAATAAGTGGAATAACTAATGGAAATATTTTTGTTAATGGTATTCTTTCAAATACTTTTACTCAAGCTGATATAAACAATGAATTAGTTAGATTTGTACATGATGGCTCTGAAACTACAGCTGCAAGTTTTAATTTTACAGTTAGTGATGGAACAAATACTTTAGTTTCTCAAGCTTTTGATATTATTGTTAATTCATTGAATAATATTACAAATCAACTTTCAGGAGATTTTCTTGTTCCTACTACTAATACTAATAATCAATATCTTGCAGAACTAACAACTTTATCAAATGGTGGTTTTGTCGTTACTTGGCAAACTAATGATGTTGGTTTTATTAATATTTTTGATATAAGAGGACGAGTGTTTAATGCGGATGGAAGTCCTGTTAATGCTTCTGATTTTGCTGTTTCTACTTCTAATATTAATAATCAAGTACATCCAGAAATAACAACTTTATCAAATGGAGGATTTGCGATTTCTTGGTATAGTAGCGATAATGGACTATATGATATAAGAGGACGCGTGTTTAATGCAGATGGAAGTCCTGTTAATGCTTCTGATATACTAGTTTCTACTAATAATACTAATTCTCAAGCATATTCACAAATAGTAAGTTTATCAAATGGAGGTTTTGTTATTGTTTGGCAAAGTGATGATAATAGTTCTTCAAATTATGATATAAAAGGAAGAGTATTTAATGCAGATGGAAGTCCTGTTAATGCTTCTGATATACTTATATCCACTTCTAATACTGATGTTCAACAAGCTCCACAAATAACAAGTTTAGAAAATGGAGGTTTTGTTATTACTTGGAATAGTATGGATAATGGTTCTAATTATGATATAAGAGGACGAGTATTTAATGCAGATGGAAGTCCTGTTAATGCTTCTGATTTTGCTGTTTCTACTTCTAATACTAATAATCAATATGTTCCACAAATAACAAGTTTAGAAAATGGCGATTTTGTTATTTGCTGGTATAGCAATGATAATGGTTCTAATTATGATATAAGAGCAAGAGTATTCAATCCAGATGGAAGTCCTGTTAATGCTTCTGATATACTTATTTCTACTACCAATACTAGTAATCAAGGATATTCAGAAATAACAAGTTTAGAAAATGGAGGTTTTGTTATTGTTTGGCGAAGTTATGATAGTACTTCAAATTGGGATATAAGAGGACGAGTATTTAATGCAGATGGAACTCCTGTTAATACTGAAGATTTTGCTATTTCTACTTCTAATACTAATATTCAACAACTTCCACAAATAACAAAATTATTAAATGGAGGTTTTGTCGTTATTTGGGAAAGCAATGATAATGGTTCTGATTATGATATAAGAGCAAGAGTATTTAATGCAGATGGTACAGCAGTTAATGCTTCTGACATATTAGTTTCTACTTCTAATATAGCTGCTCAAGAATATCCAGAAATAACAGTATTAGAAAATGATAATTTTGTTGTTGCTTGGGAAAGTAGTAATAATGGTTCTGATTATGATATAAGAGCAAGAATATTTGATGCTAATGGCAATCCTCTTGATGATTTAATAGGTATAGGTACAATAAACAATGATTTATTAATGTCTCAAAGTACTTTAAAAGATATTCTTATTGGTGATGCTGGCAATGATCTTTATATCTTTAAAAATATTTTTGGAACTGATATAGTTCGAGATACTTCAGGCATAGATTCCATAGACCTTTCAGATTTTACTTTAGCTTCTGCAACATTCATAAGACAAGAAGGAGCTATAACAGGCGGAGATGATTTATTTATAGATTTAGGAGCTAATGGAAGTATATTAATAGAAAAATATTTTACAGAAGATAGTGGAAGTGTTGCTGGTACTGGATTAATAGAAACTATTAGTTTCCAAGATGATTCTTCTGTTGATCTTGCTCAGATTGCTGCTATGGGTTTATAAGGAGAATTTATTTACATCTCTTGTAAAGCCATTACTGATAATTTCCCGTTAGTTTGTCCTATTGATTTGAGTGCTTCAACTGTTGCCTTTGCCCCTGCTAATGTTGTTATTAAAGGTAAATCAAGCAATACAGCAAGCCTTCTTATTGACATATTGTCTTGTAATGCTTCTTTTCCAGAAGGTAAATTTATTAATACTGAGATCTTTCTATCTGTAAGATAATTTAAAATATTTGGGGAAGATTCTTTTGCTTTTCTCATAAGAATAGTTTCAAGTCCTTTTTCTTTTAAATAATTAAATGTCCCTTCTGTACAGTAAACTTGATAACCTAATTCTTTAAGATCTTTTGTCATAGATACTGCATATTCTTTTTCTTCGTCATTTATACTTAAGAATACTGAAAGATTTGATGACATAAGATTTTGTCCCGCGGCAATTTGTCCTTTTGCAAAAGCTAAACCAAAAGTTTTATCAATTCCCATAACTTCTCCT
Source organism: Candidatus Caenarcanum bioreactoricola (assembly GCA_001899385.1). Classification (GTDB taxonomy): domain Bacteria; phylum Cyanobacteriota; class Vampirovibrionia; order Caenarcaniphilales; family Caenarcanaceae; genus Caenarcanum; species Caenarcanum bioreactoricola. The sequence goes on from MOYB01000001.1 coordinate 173,279, forward strand.
GTTGATCTCATCTCTGGTCCTAAACTTATTTCACATCCAGGGAATTTTTTAAAAGGTAAGACTGCTTCTTTTACTGCAACAATGCCTTTTTTCGTAAATTCTTTTATATCAAAACCTTCTTTCGGAAGTAATCCTAAATCTTTTATTTCTTCAAAACTTTTACCTCCCATTAATAAACTTCCAACCTTTGCCCAAGGAATATTTATTACTTTTGAAACAAACGGTACTGTTCTTGACGCTCTAGGATTAACTTCTAGAATATATATTTTACCTTCTTTTACTGCAAACTGTATATTCATAAGTCCTACAACTTTTAATTCTTCTGCTAAAAGTTTAGTTGCTTTAATTATTTCATCAACTTCTGTTTCATTAAGGGTTTGTACTGGCAAAGAACAAGAACTATCCCCACTATGAATGCCAGCCCTCTCAATATGTTCTAATATTCCGGCTATTATTGTGGTTTTTCCGTCTGATACACAGTCAGCATCTATTTCTATTGCTTCATCTAAAAATTTATCTATAAGTATTGGGAAAATTAAATCCATTTCCTGAGTATTTTTTATCCAAATTAATAATTCTTCTTTATCATAAATAATTTGCATTGCTTGTCCGCCAATCACAAAACTAGGTCGAACTAAAGCAGGATAACCTATTTCTTCAACTTTACTTAAAACTTCTTCATAAGAAAGTGCTATTGTACTAGGAGGTTGATTAAGTCCTAATTTTTTTATTATATTATTAAATTCATCACGATTTTCAGCTTTTTCTATTTGAGAAACTGGAGTACCTAAGATTTTTACTCCATTAGCTTCAAGTCCTTTAGCTATATTTAGAGGAGTTTGACCGCCTAGCTGTACAATTACCCCTAAAGGTTTTTCTTGTTCATAGATTTCAAGTACATCTTCAACTGTTATAGGTTCAAAATATAATCTATCTGAAGTATCAAAATCTGTTGAAACTGTTTCAGGATTTGAATTAATCATAATAGTTTCAAAACCTGCTTGTCTAAGTGCCATACTTGCATGAACACAACAATAATCAAATTCAATACCTTGTCCTATTCTATTGGGACCTCCTCCTATTATTATTATTTTATTTCTATCAGATTTTATTACTTCATTTTCTTGTTCGTATGTTGAATAATAATAAGGAGTCTTTGATTCTATTTCACCTGCACAAGTATCTATCATTTTAAAGACAGGTCTCACTCCTTTTTCATATCTAATTTTTCTTATTTCATTTTCTGTTGTATTAAATATTAAAGCAAGTTGAGAATCACTAAATCCCTGTGCCTTTATTTCAAAAAGCTCTTCTTTAGAAAGCAATCTTATATCATTATTTCTTAAATTACATTGTCTTTGATATATATTAAATAAATGAGTTAAAAACCATTTATCAATTTTTGTAGCAAAAAAAATATCTTCTATAGATGCTCCTAAAGAGAAAGCTTGCCAAACATATTTTATTCTTGAAGCTGATGCTGGCTTGGAGAGAAGATTTAATAAACTTTCTTTTGTAGTATTTTCACTTATTTTAAAAGGTCCAAAACCATTCCATCCAGTTTCAAGTCCACGAAGAGCCTTTTGAAAAGATTCCTGAAAAGTTCGTCCTATAGCCATAACTTCCCCTACAGACTTCATTTGTGTACCAAGTTTATCTTCACTTCCGGGGAATTTTTGAAAAGCGAATCTAGGAATTTTAGTAACAACATAGTCTATACTAGGTTCAAAAGCAGAGGAAGTAGTTTTAGTTATTTCATTAGGCAATTCATCAAGAGTATAACCAATAGCAAGCTTTGCGGCGATTTTAGCAATAGGATAACCAGTTGCTTTACTTGCTAAGGCGCTTGAACGACTAACCCTAGGATTCATTTCAATAACAATAATACGTCCATTTTCAGGATTAATAGCAAATTGAATATTTGATCCGCCAGATTCAATGCCTACTGCTCTTATTATTTTAATTGCTTGATCTCTTAGATTTTGATATTCTTTATCAGTAAGAGTTTGAGCAGGGGCAACAGTTATAGAATCACCAGTATGCACGCCCATTGGATCAAGATTTTCTATTGAACAGATTATTGCTACATTATCAGCAAGATCTCTCATAACTTCAAGTTCAAATTCTTTCCAACCTTGGAGATTTTCTTCTAATAATACCTGACTTGTAGGACTTTCATTTAATGCCTTCCTTAACAAACTTTCAAATTCTTCTTGATTATCAGCGATACCACCACCACTTCCTCCCAAAGTAAAAGCAGGTCTAAGAATAACTGGAAAACCTATTTGATTTATAACTTTTAGTCCTTCATTAAAATTTGAGACTATTTCAGACTTAGGGGATTCAAGACCGATTTCTTCTATTACTTTTTTAAATAAAGCTCTATCTTCAGCAAGTTTTATTGCTTTTAATTTTGCTCCAATTAATTCAACATTATATTTTTCAAGAGTGCCATCTTCAGCTAAAGCAACTGCTATATTTAAACTAGTTTGTCCGCCCATAGTAGGAAGTAAAGCATCTGGTCTTTCTTTTTCTATTATTCTAGCTACAAATTCAGGAGTAATAGGTTCTATATATGTTTTATCTGCAAATTCTGGATCAGTCATTATAGTTGCAGGATTTGAGTTAATAAGCACAACTTCATAACCTTCTTGTTTAAGTGCTTTGCAAGCTTGTGTCCCAGAGTAATCAAATTCACATGCTTGACCTATAATTATTGGACCAGCGCCTACAATTAATATTTTTTTTATATCAGTTCTTTTGGGCATTTAATTAAAAAAATAATTATTTACTGGAAATAAATTATAATCGAATTAATTAGACATTAGAATATAAATTAAATTTAAGATTATTTTTTTACAGCTTTATTCTTTGCTTCTCTTTCTGCTTCTTCTGCTCTTGCTCTTGCTAATTCTGCCTGTCTTGCTTTTTCATATTCAATAGCTTGTTTTCTTGCTATTAAATCTTGTTCTTTTTGTTTTAAACTAGCAAATTCTTGTTGTGCTTGTTGTAATTCTTCTTGTATTTGTTGTAATTGTTCTCTTAAAGGTTGATTTTCTCGATTTTTTTCCATTAATTCAGCTTCATATTCTTCCCGATCTTCTGCTAATTTTTTTTGTTTAGCTTCTATTGTTGCAGTAATTAAACCTATAGATGCCGTTATTTTTGAAATCTGTGTTTCTATTTCTACTTTATTTCCTTCAGTATTTTCAATTTTTGCCTTAGCAAGTTGTATTTTTTTACTAGCATCTTCAATTTGTTTTTTTAATTTTTGTATTTGTTGAGTTAAATCGAGAATTTTATTTGAAGCTTTAATTCCAATTTCAATATTATCAGGAATTATAAATATAAAATTTTCTTCTCCTAATTCATTCATAAAAGCATTAATATCTTCTTCTGTACTTAAAGAATTAATATGATCTTTTTTAATTGGATTATTATTTTTATCTTTAAGTAATGCTATGTTTTCAGTAAGTATGTATTTAGCTAAATCAACAGGACTTGAACAATACATGTCTGAGTAAATTTCTTTGTCTGCACAAAAGTTTTTTTGTATTTCTTTTACTTCTGTCATAAAATCATTTTTTTCATTAATTCTTAAGAATACATTTGATTTAATAAATCCATATAAAATATTAGGAATAATAATATCTTCTATTTTTTTCTCTTCTAAATTTTTATTTGCTAAAGATAAAAGGTTATAAATAAAAGCATTAATATTTTCTTCTTTTAATTCAAGACTTTTAAAAAGCCCTTTAAAATCAATTATTTTAGCAATTTCAAAAACTAAACTTTTATAATCTTTAAGATTTTTTTTATCAAAAGAATTTATATCTCTAAGCTTTACACCTTCCAAAGGAGCTTTAAAACCTTGCGGAACATCAAGTTCTGTTTTTTTTTGAATTTCAGAAAAATTATTAGAAGTTTTCCCTTCTTGAATAGTTTTTGCAGTTTCCATTACTATTGATTTATATATTAAACCTAATAATAATAAACTTTCTGTATTACATTCTCCCAAATTAAGACTTGAAGATTCTTTAATTGAAAGTGTTGAATATAATCTTAATCTTTTAGCAATATAATGTGCTAATTCTAAAGCTCCAATATCTTTTTCTCTTATTGAAACAATATTTGTTTTTGAATCATAAGTAAATCTAGCATCATGTCTAAATTTTTCTTCAGATACTAAATTAGCTGGAATAATTATATCCTTTTTCTGTTCTAAATTTTTTTTATGTCGTTCTAAATATCTTATAAGTAATAATTCAGTATTTCCTATAAAATTTTTATCTGTTTTAGTTAAATCAGGATTATTTCTAACTGAATTATAAATCAATATATTATTTACTATATTTGGAAAATTTCTATTTTTTTCAACTTTTAAATTCTGTCTATTTTGTTGTTCATCTCCTAAATATGCAAAGTTCCAAGTAACATATTCTTTTGGTTTTCCTCTTCTTAAATCTTTAGTTATTCCTTCTTGTGGATAAGCTAATCCAATAGGGATTTTTATTTCTAAATTATTTGTTAAGCCTTCATTTATATTAAATTTACGAGAAGAAACGCTCTCTTCTAAATTAGGTCCTAATCCAAATTCAATGTCAGATTCATTATAAGCCATAATTAATTGAGCTACTATTCTTACAAAATCAGTATCTTCTTTTAAATTTTCAGGAGTAAATCTTTCTGCTATTTTAAAATATGTATTTAAGTCTGAAGTTGTAGAAAATAAAGAAAACCCTTGTTCTTTTTCTTTTTTGCTCGATTTTTGTTGAATACTTGAAGAATCAGCAGTTTCTGGAATTGCTTTATCTGCTTGTTCGCTAGGTACTGATACTGCAGCTCCAACGAGAGTATTAGGAGAAAAATAGGGGAAATTTAACCAAACCATTATTATATAAAAAGTAAGATTTAATATATATATATTTCATATTAATTATTAAAAATAGACTAAGAGAAAAATTAAAAAAAATAAAGAATAAACATAATTAAAAATTAATATTAATAAATAAAGATATTTACATATCACAGCTTAATAATTATAAAAATAATGGCAGGTTTTTTTGAGACAATTGGCAATTACTGGTCAGCACCAAAATGTGGTTTTTTTAATAAGGAAACTGATATTTCTTATGTAAATCTCCGCTTAAAAAAAGACTATGCAAATTATGGAGATTTTATAAAACAAGAATTAGTTTCAGATTTTGAAAGAGACAATGTAGAAGATTCTTTAATTACTATTACTGCAACTATTTTAAGAAATTTCCCAGGGAATTCAGATACAAATTCTATATTAAGCTCTGGGAATATGATTAGAGTTCCAACTACGCTACTAAAAGAAGAGCATAAAAGAACTCCAAATTACAAAGACAAAATAAAAAATTTAACTTTGGAAGAAGTAGAAAAATTTACACCTCCAGATCGTAAAAGTTATATATATTCCACTAAAACTGCACAATTAGGAGAACAAGGACAAAATATAAAGCAATTAGTTGATGAATTTGTAAAAGATAGTAATGCAAATGGATTTATAGATTTTTTTGATCGAGTTCAAAAAACAATTCCTACTATTATAAGAACTTATCCTCGAAATCCTCATTGTAAGTCTGAAGAACTTTATGAAAGAGAAGATCTTTATTTACCAGCATCTCTTCTTCCTATTGTTAATGAAGAGGATAGACGGATTATTGAAGGTTTTCCAGTTGTTGAATTACCTGAAAAAATTAATAATACTAATACTCCTGATTCTAAAGAAGAAAAACCTCAAGCTTTTATTCCTAGTCCACCTACTTATTTAAAAGAATTTGTAGCAGCTTTAGGATCTCTTCCTAAAAAAATTAGTTTAAGAAATGATAAGAATTCTTCTAGTCTTACAATTAAAGATTTTGTAGAAAAAGTTTTTCCTAGTTTAAAGATTAATTTATCTGAAAATTCAAAAAAGGATCCTGATTTTTTAAAATTTGTAGAAGATTCTTTAAAACAAGCTAATCCTGAAATAGAATTTATTACAAATAAAGAAGGGGAAAGCGCATTTAAGCTTAAAGAAGGGAAAAACCCAATAAATTTAGAAGCTTTATCTGCAAAGGCACAAAATGAAGCAGCTAGTTGTATTAAAGTTAATGAAGATTCTCAAAATCTAAATAATTTAGCAGAATATATAAAAGAAGAAATGAATGAACTCTATAAATTAATAGGTGAAACTAAACTTATTAAAACAAAAGAAGCTGATAAAGAAGCATATAATAAAGATATTTTAAAAATATCACAGACTTTACAAGATGCAAATCCTCAAATTAAAAATGAAGAAGGAGTATTATTTTGGACTAAAACTAAATGTGCTGAAAATATAGAAGAAGTAAAAGGTAAAAAATTAGAAAAAGGACAAGAATTACTTATTCCACCAATTTATGCAAGTTTAATTGCTAAAAAAAATAAGATAAAAGAATTATTAAAAGAAATTAAAAATTACGAAGAAGAAATACAAAAATTAGAAGGTGATTTAAAAACACAAGAGGATCTTTTAAAATCTAATGTTGAAAATTTAGCTTCTGTACAAGCAGAATTAGATAAAGTTAAAGCAGAGCAGAATCAAACAAATCAAAAAGAACAACAACTTTTAAATGAAGAACAACAATTAAATCAATGGCATCAAGAACAGAGAGCTAGGTTTATAATTGAAAATGATCAATTAAAAAATGATATAAAATATACACAACAAACAATTGCCTATTTTCAATCTGAAAAACAACAATTAACAGGGCAACTTCAACAATTAGGTGCTGAGATTAATCAATCAGAAAGTAGTTATCCTAGCTCTAGCCCTAGTCGTCCTGAACGCCCAATCTCCCCCCAAGAAAATCCTACTGAAGAAGAACAACCACCTGTTAGAGCATGGGCAGATTCTACTCCTGTGCCTGAGATAACTATTGGTCAAGCAACAACAAAAGGCGAAATAAATTATATTAATTCAACTTCGATAGATCCTTCAGGTATTCCTATTTTAAGATTTAGTGAATTAGAAACTCATATTAATAATATAGATTCTTATATAAATAATGGAATTCAAAGATGTCCTTATCTTTATTATCCAGATGATCTAATACCTCCAGAGGAACCACTTGATGGAGCAGCTTATAGTGAAATAATAAAAAAATTAAGAGATAATGGATTAGAGATTAATGATCCTAAAGTTATAAAAGCTTTTATTGAAATGGGTCCTTGGTTAATAAATTATGAACTTGACAATAACTATCCAGTTTTTGATAGAAAAGTTGCTCTTATGGCTCTTTTAAATAGATTAAATGCTCTAAATAATAAATTCAATGCGGAAGATTGGCAAACATTATGTTATTTAGTTTTAAATAATATTGATCCAGAAATTACTTCTTGGAATAAAGGTGATATTAGTGATTGGAATGGATTAGTTAAAAAAGGAGTTTTCGCTAAAGGTAAATACCTAAGAGCAGCATTTAATTCATTAAAAGAATCTAAAAGTGCCGAATTGTCATCTTCTAGCATTTTATTACAAAATTATCGAGAAAATTATATGAAATATGCACAAGCAATAATTGAAATATTAAATGGAGATTTTAATGCTACGACACAAGATGGTACAGTTTATAATTTAAAAAAGACATTTAGTTTTAATCATGGATTAGGAAATATATATCAAAATGAAAATTTTTCTGGAACTGGAAATTATGGTAGAAATAAAAATGATATAACTTTTGCTTTTAAATAATTAAATATATATTTTCAAGATATTCTTAAAACAAAGCGAATAAACAAAATTTATCTTAAAATATTTAAAACAATAAATTTATTCAAATGATTTTAATATTAGATTTTGGCTCACAATACTCAGAATTAATTGCTAGAAGAATAAGAGAACTTAAAGTTTATTCTGAAGTATTTCATTATGAAACTCCTATTGAAGAAATAAAAAAATTTAATCCTAAAGGAATAATCTTATCTGGTGGTCCTTCAAGTGTATATGAAGAAAATGCCCCTAAAATCGACCCAGAGATTTTTAATTTGAATATTCCAGTCCTTGGTATATGCTATGGAATGCAATTAATGATGATGAATACAGGAGGACAAGTCCAAGAAATGGGACAAGACAAAGGTGAATATGGTCGTGCAAAATTATATATCGATTCAAATCAAGATATTTTAAGTGGACTTGAAGATTCTTTTATTAGTTGGATGAGTCATGGTGATTCTGTTGTAAAAATCCCTGATGGTTTTAAAGTTATTGCACATACTGATAATACGCCTATTGCTGCAATCTCAAATCAAGAAAAAAATCTTTATGGATTACAGTTTCATCCTGAAGTTATACATACTGAAAAAGGTATGGAAATATTAGCTAATTTTACTTATAAGATTTGTAATTGTTCTGCTGAATGGACTACTGCTAAATTTATTGATAAAAGTATTGAAGAAATAAAAAATGAAGCAAAAGATGAAAGAATTCTTTTAGCACTTTCTGGTGGGGTTGATAGCTCTACTTTAGCTTTTCTTTTACATAAAGCAATAGGAGATAAACTTGTTTGTATTTTTATAGATCAAGGATTTATGCGTCATAAAGAAGCTGAAAGACTTATAATTACTTTTAAAGATCAGTTTAAAATTCCAGTGATTTATGTTGATGCTAAAAAACGCTTTATTGATAAATTAAAAGGTATAACTGATCCTGAAGAAAAAAGAAAACGTATTGGTGAAGAGTTTATAAGAGTATTTGAAGAAGAATCAAAAAAATTAGGAGATATAAATTTCTTAGCACAAGGAACTTTATATTCTGATGTAATCGAATCTGCAGGCAGTAAGCATAGTTCCAAAAAACAAGGTTATCATAGTAATCCCGCTGCAAAAATAAAATCTCATCATAATGTGGGCGGACTTCCTGAAAATATGAAGTTTAAGCTTATAGAACCTTTTAGAATATTATTTAAAGATGAAGTAAGAAAAGTTGCCCAAGAACTTGCGGTGCCTGAACGTATAAGTAGAAGACATCCTTTCCCTGGACCTGGACTTGCAATAAGAATAATAGGTGAAGTAAATGAAGAAAGACTTCATATAGTAAGAATGGCAGATGCTATTGTTAGAGAAGAAATTGCGGAAGCTGGTTTGTATAATAGTATTTGGCAAATATTTGCAGTACTTTTAGCTGAAATAAAATCAGTAGGGGTAATGGGCGATAAAAGAACTTATGCTCACCCAATTGTAATAAGAGCAGTTAAAAGTGAAGATGGAATGACTGCTGATTGGGCTAAGATTCCTTATGAAGTCTTAGAAAAAATCTCAAATAGAATAATAAATGAAGTAAGTAATGTAAATAGAGTTGTTTATGATATTACTTCAAAACCCCCTGGAACAATAGAATGGGAATAAATGAATTTTATTATAACAAAATCTTATTGATACTATAATTTTTTTCTCTTATAAATATTTTAATATGCTAAACTATTTATTGAATTAATAATTTAAATATTATTTTTTAGGGAGATATTTTAGTATGTTAGTTAATTTAGGATCTTTTTTTCTTCCCACATTAGTTAAATTTTCAAGATTTTTAAAAATAGGTTTTAAATCTAGAAAACTTAAAAGTAATTATACTTTTCGTGAATTAAGAGATTTATTAATAAGAAGAGCAAAAACTCATCCAAGAACATCATCAACTGTTGTTTATGCTCCTTTTAAATAATTTTATTAATTAAATTTTTTGAACTTTAGGTTCATCTATCTGTTCAATTTTTCTCCAAGATAAAGTACCTGTAATTAAATGACCTTGCCAACTTTCACCACTAGCTTTATTTAAAAGCACTGGTATGATATGACCATTTGATAGAGTAACTATAATAACTTCGAAATTCCCTTCAGGCTTATTTTCCATCTATCTATTTCCTCTATTTCTTTTATAAATAAGACAATAAAAATTTTATCATGAGTTTTTAATTTTTTTTAATATTTCTTCACAATGTTTTTCTTGTCCTATTGGCATTAGGTGAATCCCTCTAAATTCTAAATTTTTAATTTCTTCAAAAAGTTCTGAAGCAATTTCAAGTCCTTCTTGTCTTTGATCTTTAGAATTTTCAAGTCTATTTATTAAATCCTTTGGAACAGTTACTCCATAAATTTTTTCATTCATAAAATTAGCCATTTTGACACTTTTTAAAGGAGTAATTCCAATAAATATAGGAGTATAAATTTCTTGTTTAATAAGGGAATCTTTAAATCTCTTTAGTTGTTCTATATCATAAACTATTTGTGTTTGAAAAAATTCTATTCCATAATTTTCTATTCTAGCTTTCATTTTTTCTGCTTGTGAAGTTAAATCTTCTACCCCCGGATGTGTTGCACAAGCTAAACATATATCATTAGTTATTTGTTTTTCTATATGATTATTTGCAAAATCAAAACCATTTGTAAATCTTTTAAAAACTTCTAATACATCATCTGTTGAAAATTCAAAAACATCTTTTGCCATAGGATTATCACCCCATTTTGCACTATCACCTTTTAAAATCAAATAATTATGAATCTTTAGACCAAGTGCTCCTAAAACTTCTGCTTGAATAGCAATTGAATTCTTATCACGACAAACCATTTGACAAATTGCTTCTATTCCGGTTTCTCTTTGTAAAAGATAAGAGGCAATAACTGAGTTCATACGCATATTACCACCTTGTCCATCAGTTATATTTATTGCATGAACTAAGCCTTTAAGTGATTGAGCTATTTTGACTATACTATCGGTATCATAGCCTTTAGGGGGTGCAAGTTCACAAGTAATTATAAATTCTTTTGATTTAAGTTTATTTTTGAAAGTCATTTTTATTTAAATAAAGACATTATATTTTATAGCTATTCATAAAATATTTTAAGATAATTAATTTAAAAATAGTAGAAAAATCTAAAAAATTAGTATTGCTTATTTTTAAATACAAAGATTTTCTAGAAAATACTATTTTAAGATCGTTTTCATATTTCTCCTTTTAAAACTTGATTTGTTCTTAATTTTTGTAAAACATAATCTCTATTTTGTTTAATTGCATAATCTTTAGCATCTTTAGTTTCTGATAAAGCTTCCTTTATTATATTAAAAATTTGAAATTGAGCATTATAATCATCAACTCTTAAAAATAAATCTCTTAATAAATTAAATCTATTGAAATGGACAAAAGATCCTTTATTTTCTAAACCAATTAATTCTTTCTTTATTTTAATGCCAATATTTTCAGGAGTTTCACTTTTTTCAACAAAATCTGATTTAAACATTGTATCAAGTATAGGTTCAGCTTTTAAAGCATTTGTATCTATAGGATCTCCAAAAAAGTCCTTTCCATTTTTCCAATCAAGAAAAGCTTCTCCTAATGTTTTATCTGGAATTGCTTTAATTATTTTATTAATAGACTTTTTATTTTGAAAAACACTCTTAGTATTTATGAATAAAGCATCAAAGAAAGCTTTTCCTTTATCATTTTTATCAATATTATAAATAAAAGTATCTTGCCAAATTTCTTTCATAATATTTTCTTTAGGATTAAAAGATTTTACAAAGTAATCTTTTGCTTCTTTTATAGTAGGAATAACTGTAGATTTGATTTTTCCTTTGCCCCAATTTATTAAAGCTTTAAAAGAAGAAGATAATATAGTTGTCATTTTTTTTATTAAATTAGATTATTTTAAATATAGAATAATTAATCTTTATTAAAAAGAAATTATTTGTCTTTACTTTTATGATCTGAATCATTAATTAATACTAAAAAGTAATCAAAGCATAACAAAAATTTAATTAAATTCTCTTTTTAGAAACCCCCCGACCCCCTTGACAGGGCATTGCTAATTATATACTG
>MOYB01000001.1:186408-194459 GCA_001899385.1 Candidatus Caenarcanum bioreactoricola
GGATTTTGAGGGGGAGTAAGGGCGAAGGGGGTTTCTTGAGGAATCTGTTTAGTAGCTAATGATCACTTTTTAGTATAACTTGATTAATTTGAATTACTTAATAGCCTTGTTTTAGTTTTTAGAAAAGATCATATTAATCTTCTAATTCATTAGCAGACTGACAAACAAGAACAAATCTATCTGCTAAACCTGCTAAATGCACTGATTTAACAATTTCTGCAGGAATAATTTTTTCTTTTATAATTAAATCTCTTGTAGTTGTTAGTTCTTCAATAACAGTACAATTATAACCTAGTTCTGTTGCATTTCTAACTGTTGAATTTACACACATATGTGTCATATAACCAGTAATTATTAAATTTTTTGTATTAAAATTTTTTAAAATTTCATTTAAATTAGTTTCTGTAAAAGCACTAGGAAATTTCTTTTTAATAATTATTTCATTATTTAAAGGTTTAATTTCTTCTATTATTTCAACAAATTCTCCTTTAGGATTAAAAACTTTACTATTTTCTGAATTAATTTGAATTATATGAATAATAGGAATATTTAAATTTCTTGCTCTCTTAAGAAATTTAGAAAAAGCTGATATAGATTCTTTAATGTTAAAAAGTGGTAATGCACCATTAAGATATTCTTTTTGTGCATCAATTATTAATATAATATTTTCAGAAAGTTTTGATAAGGTGTTGTTTAATCCAGCAATTTGTCTTAATGTCGTTATTTTGTTCATAAATTCATTTTAAACAAAAGCTTTATTTTGTCCTATACGATGAAAATATCTCCTTAATTCTGCTAAAGCAGCCCTTAATCTACGTGATGTTTGCATTTGAGAAATTTTGTGCTTTTTAGCATAACTTGCTTGAGTCATTTCATTTAAAAATATTTCATCTATTATTTCTTTTGCTTGAGCACTAACATTACTCATTGCATCTTGTAAAATAAGTCTATATTCTTGTAATTTTGTAAAATCTTGATATTTATTATCAACTAAAGTATCAAGAAAAACTTGTTCATCTGAATTATCTGAAGAAATAGTTTGATCAAGAGAAAATAAAGTTCTTCTTCTTTCAACTTCAAAAGCTTCTTGTATTTTCTTAGAATCTATATCTAAAGCCATTGCAAGTTCATGATCAAGAGGTTCTCTTCCTAATTGATAAGTTAAAGTTTGTACTACTTTGTTTATTTTAAAATTTAATTCAACTAATTCACGAGGCGCTCTAAAAAGCATTGATTTGTCTCTGCAATAATGACGCATCTCTCCTGCTATTAAATGTGTAAAATAAGTTGTACATTTTGCTTCTCGTCCCTGATCGAAATTTTCAATTGCTTTTATTAAACCAATACAACCTACTTGTATTAAATCTTCAACAGAATCTGTACTTCTTCTTGCTAAATTATTTGCAATTTTTTTTACTAAACCTAAACAACTTTTAATAATTTTTTCTTTTATCTGTTCATCACCAGATTCCTTATATTGTTGAAGAAGTTCATGAACTAAATCAACATCTATTTCTCTTTTATTAGTTTTTTTTATTTCCGTTGTTTTCATTTTTTATATATAATTTCAAAATTACAAATATAAATTAGAGTTTAGCATATCAGTGTTTCAAAAACTACAAAAAAATCCTTTAATAATCTGTTTGATTACGCTTTTAGCAGTTTTATTATTCTTTATAAGCTATAAAAGTTTTCATTCCCAAAAATTATTAAATTTTAACTTAAAAAAACCTACAACTATTTTGATTTTAGGTTCTGATCAGGTGTATGACTGGCAAAAATATGGTTATGCTGTAAAAGTAAAAAATTCTTTTCGTGGTAGAACTGATACAATTATTATTTTAAGATTTGATCCTGAAAATAAAACTCTCACTGGTTTAAATATACCTAGAGATACAAAAATATTTGTTAATGGAAAAAATCCTGAAAAAATAAATTATTTGAATACTATAGGTGGACCTACCCTTGTAAAAAGAATTATTGAAGATTTATTAAAAATAAAAATAGATCATTTTGTAATGGTAAATTCTGATAGTGTAAAAAAAATAATAGATACAGTTGGTGGAATAGAAGTGGAAGTTCCACAAAACATGCATTATAAAGATAATACTGATGGTATAGATTTGAATTTAAAAGCAGGGAAACAAGTCTTAAACGGACAAAAAGCAGTTTGGTTTGCAAGATTTAGGAGTACAGCATTAGGAGATATAGATCGTATACAAAGACAACAAATACTTATTCATGCGATACATAAAAAGCTTTCAGATCCAACATTAATTCCTAGAATTCCACAAATAATTTCAATGGGTTTAGAAAGTATAGAAACAGATCTTGAATTTTCAAATATTATTCAATTAGGTAATTTCGCAAGGAATATTTCAAAAAATAATTTAATATTTGCAACTTTACCAGGGACATTCTCAGAACCTGAACATAATACTAAAATAATAAAAGTCCATAGAGAAAGAAAAGAAAATCTTGAACAACAAACTACTTCTCCTGAAGAAACTAATCCATGTACTGATTGTGCAACCTATGGTGATTGTGAATTTTATAAATGCAATAATTCTTCAGCAATAACAACAACTTCTCCTTCTGCTGAATCAACTAATGAAGACTATGAAGTTATAACAACAGTTCAATCACCTAGATTTGTTAGTTATTGGTTGCCCAATGTAGACGAAACAAAAGAATTAGTGAAAAAACTTTTTAAAAATAATTTGAATAAGAAAAAATATGAACAAGAAAAAATAAATTTAGATGCCTCTTTAATAAAAATAGGAATTATAAATGCAAGTAATAATAAAAAACTTACATCAGATTTTTTAAAGAAAATAAGAGAAGAAGGTTTTCAAATAGTAAGTGTAGAAAATAAAGATTTTAAATTAGAAAAGAAATCTAAAATTTATTTTCAAAAAGGTAATATAGAAGAAGCTTATTTTTTACGGCAGGAATTGATTCTACCTAAAGATGTAGAGGTCTTAGGAGGTAGTTTGGGATCTCCATTAGCTGATTTAACACTTTTTTTGAGTCAAGATCTTGAAAATTTTGAGGTAAAATAAAATCTTTATATTAAAACCAGCTTATCGGTTGATTATGAAATGTTTTAAAATTGGTAAAAAATAAGTAAGAAATCAATTGAAAAATGATCTAAAATTCTAATTAAATGTCTAGTTTATTAATGTCTAAAAATAATAAAGAACAAATAATAACTTCAGTATGGGATTCCCTTAAAACAGGAATTGTAATATTTGAAGAAGAAAGACTTATTGATTTGAACTTTAATGCAAAGAGTTTATTACAAATCTCTTCTAATGAGAATCTTGGTCCTTATCAAGAAAGTCTAATTTCTCTTTTAAAAACTGAAGAAGATAATTATTCTAAGCAATTAACAGGTGTTGTAGGTAAACCTTTAACCGCAATACTTCATATAAAGAATAATTTGAAAATAGTTGAAATTTCTGAATCTTATGAAACTAAGCTTGGAGAAGCAGCACATGAACTCCGCAGACCTCTCACAAATATAAAAACTCTTGTAGATACTTTATATTTATGGGGTGCTGGTGAAGATCCCGAAGTTAGAAAAAAATTTTTAGGGCAACTTCATGGTCAAGTAGAAAGACTTGTTAGTATGGTGAATGATATTCTTAACCTCTCTAGAATGCAAGCAGGTAGTATTCCTTTAAAGTTTGAATATATTGCTTTTAAAGTTTTAGTTAAAGATAGTTTTGATTTACTTATAGAACAAGCAAAAAATAATAATATAGAATTAATTTGTGAAGTATCTGATGATTTTGTTTTAATAGCAGATCTTGATAAAATAACACATGTAATCCAGAATCTTATAGAAAATGCCATTAGATATAATAAACAAAATGGTAAAGTAATTGTAAAAGCTTATGAAAATGAAAATAGTTTTTCTGTGATAGATACTGGATGTGGAATAGCAGAAGAAAATAAAGAAAAAGTATTTGAAAGATTTAAGAGAGTAAATAAAGAAATAGCGGGTACAGGTTTAGGTTTATCAATCGTAAAAACAATAGTTGATCTTCATGGTGGTAAAATTGAATTGTTCTCTGAATTAAACAAAGGTAGTGAATTTAAAGTTTCTTTACCAAAGAAAAAATTGTTAAAAATGCCTTTATAAGTTAAAAATAAAAATAAAAAGTGCATAATTATATATATCTATAAAATTCATTATGATTCTTAAGCGAGATTTAATATTAAATAGAAATTCTTATTTAAAAGAAATTGATTTTTCGCTTAAAAACAGCTTGTTTTCAATATCAAATTTTATAAAATTATCATGTTCTTGTTTAGATATTGAAATAGAAAGACTTAAAAAAACTTCTTTTTTCATTTCCTTTGATGAGCACTTTTTAGATTTTGATTTAAAATATAATTTTGTTCAAACAATAAAAGAAAATCCACAAGGTTTAATAGTTTTAAGTTTTACTCCTGCTTCCTTTAATCAATTAACAGATGAGTTAATTCGAAAATTTAATTTAGAAGAAAATTCTTTTAATATGAGAATATCTGCTATTTCAGAATTCATAAATTTATTTTCTGCCTCATTGTTTTTAAACTTAGATTCTAACGATAAGCTTAATCTTTCTGAAATTAAACAAATTAATAATTTAAAACGTTTTATTTTTAATGAAATTATTTTAAATAATCTTTCTATAAATAATAATATTTCTTTTCTTAAAACTAAAATTGTATTTCCTGAGTTCTTGCCTGAAGAAATAGATTTGTCTATAATAATGAACGAATAGAGTTATTCAGATAAATTAGTTGTTCCATCTTTATATTTTTGTTCTATCTCTTTATAAGCTTTTTCTACTTCATCTCGTAATTCACCACGTTCTTTAGAATTTTTTACCCCTTGTAATACATCAGTTATAGCCCCTTCAAATGCATCTTGTAATGCTTGAGCCTCTTTTTCTTCTATAAAAGCATCTTGTCTATTTTGAATCGTACGAATTGCCAAATCAGTAAGAGTTTGTACTTTTTGTTGTGGAGTCATCTGATCACTGTTTTTTATAGTTTGGACAAAGTTTCCTACTGCTTGTGCAGTTTTAGGATCCATTTTTTCCGTTGCTTCAACTCCTAAAGCTTCTTGGAGCTCTCCTAGTGTTCTGCTACTTGGATCAAGTTCTACTCCAGTAACATCTTTTATTA
Source organism: Candidatus Caenarcanum bioreactoricola (assembly GCA_001899385.1). Lineage (GTDB taxonomy): Bacteria > Cyanobacteriota > Vampirovibrionia > Caenarcaniphilales > Caenarcanaceae > Caenarcanum > Caenarcanum bioreactoricola. Next base: position 191,590 of record MOYB01000001.1, read on the forward strand.
AAGCTGTTTGTTCTTCTTGTTTCTTTACAGATAAATTATACTCTTTTTCCCATGCTGTTTGTTCTTCTGGTTCTGCTTCCGGTTGACCTAATTTATCTATTTCCTTTCCTAAAAAAGAAGCTGCTTCTTTTATACCTCCTCCATTTTTTGCTTGTTCTGCTAGAGTAGAAGCTTCTTCTTTTAATCGTGCTACTTCCATATCAAGTTGTGCTTTTTGTCTATTATATTCTGCATCTGGTATTTGTCCCTTTTGTTTCTCTAATGCTGCTTTAGCATCTTTTAAAGTTCCTATTCCATCTTCTATTGAGTTTAGTTCTTTCCTTTCTGCATCTCTTTGTTTTGATTCTTGTGCTTCGTTAAAATTAGAAGTCATTCTATTTAAAATACGTTCTAATTTTTGAGATTCTTCATCAAGTTTTGAAAGTCCTTCTTTATATTGTTCTTCTGTTATTTCGCCAGAATCTTTCTGTTCGGCTAATTTAATTGCTTCTTCATTTATATCAGAAAACTCTTTTTCTATATTTTTAGCTAAAGCTCTTTCTGCTATTTTTTCTGCTTTTAAACCAAGTTCTTTTTCTCTTTGTCTTAATTCTTCTGCGCTTAATTTAGATTTTTCTGCTTCTAGTTGTCTTTTTTCTTTTTCAAGTTCTTGCACATCTCCAGCGAATTCCCCTTTATCGGAACTTGCTAAAAGATCTTCAAATGCTTCTAATTTAGCGTCTTCTAGTTCTTTTGTTATCTTTTCTGATTCTGCATTTAATTTTTTTGATTCTTCTCTTAAAGCAATATCTCGTTTTTTAAGTTCTGCTTTTTGTCTATTATATTCTGCATCTGATATTTGTCCCGTTTGTTTTTTCTCTTCTAATGCTGCTTTAGCATCTTTTAATTGAAATGAATCTCTAATAACATCATCTCTAGTTCTTTTTGTAACATTTTCTTCACTAGTCGTTATTTGATCATTATTAGTTGTTATTCTATTTGAATAATCTTCTAATTGTTTAGATCTTTCATCAAGTTCTGAAAGTCTTTCTTGATATTCTTGTTGTGTTATTTCTTTAGAATCTCTCTGTTTAACTAATTCAGTTGCTTTTTTCTTTATATCAGAAAATCCTTCTTTTATATTTTTATCTAAAATTCTTTCTGCTAATTTATTTGCTTTTAAACTAAGTTCTGTTTGTGCTTTTTCATATTGTTCTGGTGTTAATTTGGTTTTATCTGCTTCTAGTTGTCTTGTCTCTTCTTCAAGATTTTGTACATCTTCAGTGAATGGCCCTTTGTTTTCTCTTAAGGCAACACTCTTGAGTGCTGCGGCTTTAACTTCTTCAAATTTTTGCATTTTTTGTCTTTCTTCTACTTCTTCTCTTAAAGCAGTAGCTTGTTCTGTAAGTTTTGCTTCTTCTTTCTTATATTCTTCTTCTGTTAGATTCTTTTTATTTGCTTCTAATTCTGCTTTAGCATCTTTTATTTTTTGTGCTTCTTGTTGAATATCTTTAACAGTTTCTTTTGCAGTATTTTTAGCTTGTTCTTCTTCAGCTGGCGGTGTTTCTAATGTTCCCGTTCCATTTTGAAGATTTTTTTCATGTTCTTGTAAATAGGTAAGTTGTCTTTCTAATACTTGTTTTCTAGGTCCAGAACTACCATCCGAGCTTAGATTTTTTAATTCTTCTTGAGTTGCTTTAATTTGAGTCTGTGTATTTTTAATATAATCTTCATTTGTAGGATTAGATGATGGTTCTTCTTCATTTTCAAATATAGTATTATTTCTTAAAGATTCTAATTCTTTATTTATTCCGTCAATTTGTGCTTGTTCAGGATGGTATCCAGCTGAATTTTTATTATTAGCTAATTTTTCTTCTAATCTTTGTTTCTCTGCCTTTAAACTTTCTTCTAAAGTTTGTCTTTTATTATTTTCATTAGTTTTAACTTCTGTTGGTTCTTTTTCACCCTTTACTTTTATACCACCTCTATTAGGATCTTCTTCTTCAACAGGGACTTCTCCATTTTCTGTTAATGAAGCTTCTTGTTCAGAAATTGCCCGTGTCTTTTCAAATTCAGCTATTCTCTCTGGTTCTGCTGGTGCCATTGGTTGTGCTTGAGATGCTTGTGTAGTAGTAGTTTGTTGTTCTTTATTCTCTTGAGGTGCTTCTTGTGCTTGAGATGCTTGTGTTGAAGATGTTGAACTAGAAGAAGATGAAGGTTGTTTTTCTTCAAATTGCTCCTTTGACTGATTTGAAAATGTATAAGTACCATCAGAATTTCTATCTTCTAAAGTATATTCACCAGTTTCTTCATTTTTTGCTATAACATGAGTCCCATCTTCAGCTAGATAAGTATTGCTTTCATTTTCAGCTTCATCTTTTGGCGGCGCTTGTTGTGCTTGAGCTTCAGTTGGTGCTTTACTATTTAAAGGACTTGCGGTAGGCGATTTAGTTTCGACTTGTTCTTCTTTAACTAGTGGTGTTTGTTGTACTTGAGATGCTTCTATTGGAGGTGTAGAGCTTGAAGAAGATGAAGGTTGTTCTTTAGTTTCATCCTCTGGCGGTGTTGATGGTGCTTGAGGAGATGCTGGTGCTTCTTGCGTTTGTGTTTTATTGTCTAAAGGGCTTTGTGTAGGTACTGCAGACGGTGTTTCAGTCTTAGCTTGAGTATCAGTAGTAGGGCTTCCAAGTGCTGCTGATACTGGCGAACTTGGAGTAGTAGGAGTAGTTTCATTTTTTGAAGAACTGCCTACAGAACCACCTGCTGATTGAGTACTTCCGCCTCCTGAGGAAGTTGTTGAATTAGTAGAAGTTGTATTAGAAGTTTGACTAGTTCCACTCGATTTACTTGCTGATCCTGATGCTGATACTCCCCGTATGATAAAAGAATCA
>MOYB01000001.1:197716-230158 GCA_001899385.1 Candidatus Caenarcanum bioreactoricola
GGGAGTAAGGGGGTTGGGGGGCTCAAGGGGTGAGGATCAAGGTGAGGGAGGGGAAGGTAATTAAGCTAATTAAATTTAAAATTAAGATTTAAAATATAGCATTAAATCTTCTCCTAAGTTTTTAATTTCTTTTAATTTTAAGTTTAATTCTTTATCTCCAAGATAAAAGCTTTTATTGTTATTTTGAATTATAAGATTAGGATTTATAAAATAAAAAATATCTTGAAATAAATCTTCGTCTAAAAAAGAGGTAATAAGCTTTGGTCCAGCTTCTACAAGTATTGATAAATTTTCTTTTTTTCCTAAATCATATAAAATTTCTTTTAATGTTTGATCTTTAGAGGAAAAGACCAAGGTTTTTGCTGTAGGATCAAAAATTTTACTATTTAAAGGGCATCGACCTCTTCTATCTAAAACAACTCTTAATGGATTTCTGCCCCCAAAAGAACGTACTGTTAGCATTGGATTATCTGCTAATACTGTTCCACTTCCTGTTAAAACACAATCATATAAACTCCTAAGTTCATGGACTTTTATTCTTGATTGTTCGCCACTAATCCAATTTATTCTTTCTATATTTTTATTTCTATTTACTTTAGCATTTAGACTACAAGCTATTTTTAAACTAACATAAGGAAATCCTGTTTTAATCCAATGGAAGAAAAATTTATTAAATTCTTTACATTCTTCTTCAAGCACCCCTTCTTTAACTTCAATGCCTGCTTGTTTTAATATTTCAATACTTTTACCATTAACTTTTTCATTTTCATCTTTACAACCAATAACAACTCTTTTTATAGAAGCTTCAATTATTGCTTTTGTACAGGGTGGAGTTTTTCCATAATGACAACAAGGTTCAAGATTTAAATAAAGTGTAGAATCTTTAGAAGCATAGCCTGCTTTTTTAATAGCAATGATTTCAGCATGATCTTGTCCTGCTTTTTCATGATAAGCTTCTGAAATTATTTCATTGTTTTTTACAATTAAGGCGCCAACAAGTGGATTAGGTGATGTACTGCCTCTGCCTTGAGAAGCTAATTCCAAAGCTCTTTTTATATATTTTTCGTCTTTTATATTTTGAGAATCTTCCATTTATTTTTATAATAACATTAGTTCAAAAAGAAATAATAAAAGCTTTTTTGTAAAATTTTTTGTAAAATGCTATTTTGAATAATATTAAAATATGCTCACAAAAAGAATAATTCCTTGTTTAGATGTAAAGGATGGTAAAGTTGTTAAAGGAGTTAATTTCCTTGGACTAAAAGAAGCTGGTGATCCTGTTGAACTTGCTTTTAATTATAATAAATTAGGTGCTGATGAAATTTGTTTTCTTGATATAACTGCTAGTGTTGAAGCTAGACAAGCATTACTTAACGTTATAAGGAAAACTGCAGAACAAATTTTTATTCCTTTAACAGTAGGTGGAGGTGTAAATAAAGCAGAAGATATTGGAGCAATGCTTTCAGCAGGTGCCGATAAAGTAGGTATTAATTCTGGAGCAGTTAAAAATCCAGAACTTATTAGAGAAGGTGCTAATAAATATGGTTCTCAATGTATTGTTATTGCTATTGATGCAAAAAAAAGTTTAAATACAAAATCTGGTTGGGAAGTTTTTGTTAAAGGTGGACGAGAAGCAACAGGAATCGATGCATTAGAATGGGCTTTACAAACCACAAAATTAGGTGCAGGAGAAATACTTTTAACAAGTATGGATGCTGATGGTACAAAAGAAGGTTATGATATTGATTTAACACAAAAAATAGCTGACATAGTAAATGTACCTGTAATTGCTTCAGGTGGAGCGGGTAGACTTTCAGACATAGTAGATGTATTTAAAAAGACTAAGGCAGATGCAGCTTTATTAGCATCTCTTTTACATTTCGGAGAATTAAGTATAAAACAAATAAAAGATGCAATGAAAGAAAATAATATTGCAGTAAGAGAAATAAATTCAAAGATTTAATGAAAGATTTAATTTTTATAATTTGTGTTTGTAGTTTTCTTTTAGGCAATACAATCGCTTTTTATGATTTTAAAAGTTTTCATATAATATTTTTTTTGATTTCTTGTTTTCTCATATATTTATTTCTTTATGTGAAAGAAAGCTTTCAATTTATAAAAAAAAGTCCTTTAATATATTTTTTTAATTTAATTTTGATTTTAAGTTTTTTTAGTTTTGCATATTTTAATTTTGAGTTTAGGGAAAAAGCTTTAATTTCTAAAATTCCTTATGCAAAAAGCTGTCTAATAAAAGATCCTTTATTATTTCCTGTTAACCAAAAACAAAGCCTTATAAAAGAAAATCTTGAAATATGTGGCTTAATAATTGAAAGTAAAGTAAATGCTTATAAAATATCTTCAGTTCTTAAGAGTCAAAAATATGGAAAATTAATTTTTTATAACAAAGATCTTTCACAAAAATTTTTTATTGGTGATGAAATCTGTTTAGAAGGCAATATTTATGAATTTAAAGAACAAAAAACAAAAAATATTTATATTGAAATCAAAAAATTTAAAATAATTTCTATTAAGATAGGAGAAAGTTTTGAAGCTAAGTTTTTAAGAAATATAGAAAGAATTAAACAAAAATTCTTAAAAATACATGAATTTGCTCTTCCAGAGAATACAAAAGGCTTTATCGAAAAATTACTTTTAGGTTCTGAAAGTAACGAAGAATTGCCTTTTGAAATTTATAAAGCATCTAAAAATCTTGGTTTATTTCATATATTTTCTCTTTCAGGTTTTCATTTAAGTTTAATAGCTATTTTTATTTATGCATTACTTAGTTTATTTAAAACTCCATTGATTATAAGGAATTTCTTAGTAATATTTTTCATTACTATTTATTGTTTTCTTGGGGGATGGTCTGCGCCAGTTTTCAGATCATGGTTTGCTGCAATGTTTGTATTATCTGCAGCTATGTTAAACCAAAAAGTAAAATTCGTTAATATAATCTTTTTAAGTGCATTAATTCAATGTATTTTAGATCCTTTTTGTATTGGAGATTTTGGTTTTCAATTTTCTTATTTAGCAACTTTAGGTTTAGTTCTTTATAATGAAAAAATAACTGAAAAATTAAGCTTTTTACCATATAGTCTTGCAAATCTTATTAGTATTCCTTTTTCTGCTCAAATATTAATTTTTCCTTTACAAATATTTTATTTTGAACAAATACCACTTTATTTTATTCTTTCTAATTTATCCGCTATATTTTTTATACCTACAATTCTTATTCTTAGTCTTATTGCAAGTCTTATTTCAATGTTTTCTGTTGTTGGATGGTTTATTGCTGCTGTAATAGAAGTGCTTATTTTTATATTAACTCAATTATTTTACGGCACAATATATTTTTTAAACAATCTACCTTCTTCTGCTTTACATTTTGAAAGCCCTAAATTTATTTGGATAATATTTTCTTATCTTTGTGTTTTTCTATTTATATATTGTCGTAAAAAAGCAGTTTCTATACATATAATCATTGCTATTACTCTTTGTATTTTTATTTTCCAAGCACAAAAACAAGAAACTCGTTTAAGTTTTGAAGCTTTATCAGGAAAAGAATACGAAGCAGTTTTCTTTAATAAAAGCACTGAAAGTATTTTAATATGTAATCAAAAAGGAGAAAGTAATTTAAAATATCCAAATGAAATGCTTGCAGATAATCTAGAAGCTAGAGGTATTACAGCAATTAAAACTTTAATAGGGAATTGTATTTTAGATACAAGATTCACAGTAGAAAAACAAATTAATCTTAAGAATATTTCTAAAAAAGAAGAGCTTATAATCGAAAATATTCATTTAGAATATAATAAACATTATGTTTTGCTTACATATAAAAATTTTAATATATTTATTTTATTTGATGGTTTCCTGAGATTAAAAGAGCCTATAGAAAAATTTTCTTTTGTCAAGCTTGCTTTACCTTCAGCAAAATTTAAAGATAATTTCTGGAATTTCTTTCCTAAAGGCGAATTTTGTTATCTTCCTAAATTAAGTAAAAAAGATGAATCTCCTATAAGAAAACTCATAGGAGATCGTTGTACAAAGATTTTAAATAATAATGAATTTCAGAATTTAAGACTTGAAACAGATGGTGAGTTTATATATAGCTTAGCTTCTATAAATAAAAATTAATAATAGTTTGAAAATGTTTGAGGTTGTGAATTACTAATTATTTCTTCATTATTTTTTTGAAATAATTGAGGCATCATAGTATCTATTCCATGTTTAAGTCCGTATAATACTGCTTGTGTTCTATCATTTAAATTTAATTTTGTAAAAATGTTATTAACATGAGTTTTAACTGTAGAACTACTTACAAAAAGTTTATTTGAAATTTCTTTATAATTAAGTCCTTGAGTAAGACATGCAAGTACTTCCATTTCACGATTTGTTAAACTTGGTAAAAGTCCATGATCTTGATTGATCTTAGATGTTTCTTTTTCTAAAACTTTATTAAGTGAATTAAAAAGAGCTTTTGCTACTTGAGGATTAAGAAAAGCTTCATTTCTCTGGAAAGCTCTAATTCCATGAGGTAATTCTATATGAATATGTTCTGCTTTGATAATACTATCAACTTGAGATTTCGCAAGGTCCTGTATAATAGGTAAATCAAAATCATTAATAACAGCAATTATTCCAATTTCAGAAATCTTAGATTTAATCATTGAAACAGTTTGGTACCAAGATTTATCACCTAAAATCGATACATCAAAAATCAATATATCAGGTCTTATACAAAGAGTAATTTCAGCAAGACTATTTCTTGAAGTTACATTGCTTGAATGAACTCTTATTCCTGAACTATTATTTATGATTTGTTCAACAGGGAATTTATTTATTCCTTGTGCACATAAGATTGATTTTATTGTTTTCATTGCTTGAGACAAATGAGTAACCCTCCTAATTAAGGATTTTAATCCTTAAAATTTTCTATTCACTTAAATAAGTTATTCCCTATATTTAAAATTCGTATTAATTAAGATTGTTTTTTTAATTAAATATTTTTAAGATATACTTACTAAACTGGAATTTTTTATTTTTATGGAAAAAGTAATCTCTTATAAACCAAAACAAGAATATAATGTAATTCATGTACAAGAAGGTTTTTTTGGTGTAATATTCTTTGGACAATCAGGTATTAATACCCAAGCACTTGAAGATACTTTAAATAATTATGCTAAAAAAGGTTGGTATGTTGTAGAAATGTTTGTGGAAAAAAGAAGAAAACTTCTATTCTGGGGTGTAGACAGTGTTACTATTGTGTTTGCTAGAGATAAAGAATAATTAACTAATAAAAAAATTATTGAAAAAATCTATTTGCTATCATTAAATATATACTTCTTAAATTTTTAAAGAAAGGATATTTATGATAGAAGTAAGTTTAATTTCTTTAAAATTCAAAAGTTATAAATCAGAATTACCTTTAGCTAAACATACGCCTGACATAATTTTTGAATCTCCTGAATTTGCAATAACAGCATATCAAAGCGCAATTGAGGCATGGAGGCTTTATATGAAAGATAAAGGATGGAATTTCAAAAATCGAAAATTAAAACGAATTATGAATAAAACTCTTAGAGGAACATTACTAGAATACTTTCAAAGATTAAGACTTGCACAAAGAAAAGTTTCTCGATTTAGAGGGTAAAGCTTTTTTAAAATAAATCTCTCTTTTTTATTAAAGAAAATATATGTTAAAATTTTATTTTAGTTTAATGAATTTAATAAAGACTTGACTATTAATTTTATTTCAGGAGAGGGCGGTGCTGTTACCAATGATATATCTCTTGAAGAATTATCAAACCAATTGCGGATGATACAATCAGGGGAAAGACGCATTGCAATTATAGGTACAAGAAACTTACCTATAACTCATCAACAAGTTGTAGAAACTCTTGCTTATTCACTTGCATTAAGTCGCAATACTATAATAACAAGTGGCGGTTCTACTGGTGTAAATATCGCTGCTATACAAGGAACTATTAAAGCAAATCCTGAATTATTAGAAGTTGTTTTACCTCAAACTCTTGAACAACAATCAGCAGAAACTGAAATAATTTTAAAGAATGTTAAAATGATTGTTGAACATCCAGAGCGTAAAGATTTAGAATTTTCAGAAGCATGTACTATTTGTTATAAAGAAATAATTTCTTCTGCACATCAGTTAATTTGCTTTTTGTATCATGATAGTAATACTCTTGCTGAAGCTATTAAATTTGCTCAAATGAGTAGAAAAATTTTAACTATATTTTATCTTGATTAAACTATGAATAATATTACTGTTATAAAAGAAGACCTAACTGAAGAAATACTTGTAAAACATTTGTCTGCATGTAATGTTTTTAATGAAGAAAATGAAGAAATTAGTGGTTTTCTTTCTGTTGATTGTGAAATGATGGGTTTAAATCCACGTAGAGATAGACTTTGTTTAGTACAAATGTGTGACGAAAATAATAATGTTACACTTTTACAAATATTAGCTGAACAAAATTCCGCTCCTAATCTTAAAAAACTTCTTGAACATCCTAAAGTTTCAAAGATTTTTCATTTTGCAAGAGCAGACATGGCTTTTCTTCAATATCATTTAGATATAGCTGTTAATCCTGTTTTTTGTACAAAGATTGCAAGTAAATTAGCTAGAACATATACAGAAGGACATGGTTTGAAAAGTATTACCAAAGAATTTTTAAGTATAGAACTTAATAAATATCAACAATCAAGTGATTGGGGGAAAGATAAACTTTCAAATGAACAAATGGAATATGCGGCAAGTGATGTATTGCATCTTATAAAACTTAAAGATATATTAGTTCAAATGCTTGAAAGAGAAGGACGTTTAGAATTAGCACAAGAATGTTTTAAACAAATTTATTTAATGAGTAAACTTGATTTATTAGGCTTTCAAAATGTCTTTGAACATAATAGTGGCAATGTCTCAAAATAAATTAATATCTATAGGTAGAGTTATTGGTCCAGGAGAAGATTCTTCTTCAATAAGAATACAAAGTAAAGATAATTTGCATTCAAGAATTGGAGAGTTTTTAATATATGAAATTAATAAAAAATTTGTATTTTTAGTTGTTTCAAATAGAAGTCTTAAAAAAAGCTTACCTGATTATTATATGGCACAGGTAGAACTTTCTGCTGAAGATATAGCCGAAACTTTAGGTATAGAAAATTCTTTAGAAGATATAGAATATGAATTAACTGCAAGTATTCTGGGATATTTTGATGAAAATCTTAATGCTTTAGTCAATCCTAGAATAAATCCAGAACCTAATACTTTAGTTTTTTTAGCACCTGATGAAGAGCTTGAAAAGATATTATTCCTGAAAAAACAAAATGAAATAGGTTCTGCTGAAATTGGCGAATTACTTTTAAGAAATAATATTAAAGCCTTTATTGATATGGATGAAATGATTTCAACACATTTTTCTATACTTGCAGGGACTGGATCGGGGAAAAGTTATCTTGCAAGAGTTATAATTGAAGAATTCATGAAACCACAAAATCGTGCATCTATTTGTATATTTGATCCACATGGTGAATATAGTACTTTTTCTGATGATTATAAAGGCATATCAGTACTTAAGGACTTTAGACAAAATTCTTATTCTGCAAAAACAAAAGTCTTAATACCTGGATATAATCTAAAAATAAAAATAAGTGATCTTCGAGAATCTGAACTTAAGCCTCTTTTATTTAATTTAACTGAAAAAATGGAACATGAATTATTTAATGTTTTAAAAAGAGCAAGAAAAAAAGCTAATAAAAGAAATAGTCAAGAATGGACATATAAAGATTTTACTGAGGCACTTGAAGATTTAGAACTTGAGAATGAAGAAGAAATTAAACAAAATAAGCAAAATAATACAGGCACACTTGATGCAATTAAATGGCGTTTTGAAAAAAGATTTGGACAAAAAAATAATAAAACAAATCTTTTTTCAGATACTGAAGGTACTGTCCTTAGAGATATATTTGAGGTAGGACAATGTACCATAATAGATCTTAGTAGAATAGAAGAAGAAGAGCAGCAAGTTTTATCCAGTGTTATAATAAGCAAAGCATATGAAGCACTTGTTCGAAATCAAAATAATGAAGTAGAATCTAATGGTTTTGAAAATAGTTTAGATCATCCTGTTTTAATTTTACTTGAGGAAGCACATAGATTTGCGCCAGTAGGACAAAGAGATAAAATTTCAAATTCAGTACTTAGAAAAGTTTTAGCAGAAGGTAGAAAATTTGGTATAGGAGTAGGACTTATAACACAAAGACCAGGTAAGCTTGATCAAGATGTTTTATCACAATGTATGACTCAATTTCTTATGCGTCTTATTAACCCACTTGATCAAGAAAGTGTAAAACAAGGTGTTGAAAGTGCAGGACGGGATTTATTGCGAGAATTACCTTCTTTGTCAAAAGGGCAATGTATTGTATGTGGTTCTGCAGTTAGAACTCCAGTAATGTTAAAAATAAGAAAAGCTTTAACTCCTCATGGTGGGGAAAGTAAAAAAGCTTCAGCAATTTATTTTGAAAAGACTTCTGAAGTTGTAATTGATGGAAAGAAAGCAAGAAAAGCTTCTTTTAAAACAACTGAAGAAGATAGAGATCTATGGGAATTAGAGTGAGCTTTATCCTCCTAATCCACCAACGAACCAACCATATTGCATAAACCACTTAATAGCTTTACTATCAAGGAAACTTTGAATAATTGGTATATCAAGTTTGTGTCCAAAAGGAGAACCAGCTCCTCCTAAATCTCTCACAAATTCTAATCCCATTATAGGAACTGCCGCAGATAAGCCAATTGTAGAAGCTTTTTGCCAACCATTAAATTGTCTCCATGATTGAACAAAAGCTTGACCAAACTTAAGATTTTCAGTTTCTATTTTATTCAGAGTATTTCCTATTAAACTTTTATCATGAGGAGCTAAAATTATATGAGTAAACATGTTTAAGTTTATTAATATATTTGCAAAATTACCAAACATCTTTGCAAACCATAAAATCTTATCTGAAGTTTTATTTATAGTTTCACCTGCTTTATCATTTAATTCCATAAAGGTTTTAATTTTATTTTCGTGCTCTTCTATTTTAGGAGCAAATTCTTTAATAACTTGTTCTTTAGCCCTTGTTTCTATTTCTTCATTAGTTAATTTAAGCTTAGGATTTGATACTTTTTCATTATTTTTCTTCATTATTATAAAAATCTCTTCAAATCGCTTATGTAAATTATCTGTTAATTCTTCTCTTTCTTTTAGTAATACTTCTTTTTGTTCTTCTAAATGATTTTCTTTTATAAATTTCTCAGTATTTTTATTTTTAACTGCTGTAGCTATTTTACTAAGAAGAGGAGTAAAACAAGTTAATATACCTGCGATAATTTGTCCCCAACCAAAGAGTTTATAACCAACTATTCTTTGGAAATTTTCTAAACGACTTAGCTTTTGACCAACTTTAAATGCTGTTTCTAAACTTTTATAAGCATGAGCAAAATGTACACCGAATCCTATAAGGCTACTTCCATTAATTGACGACAATAAAAATTCTGTCCAACTAAGAGATTTACTTAAGTTATTTATATTTGGAGAACCAGTATATTTTGCCAATGGATCAACATATGAATATAATGCTTCAACAAAAGGTCTTACCCAATGTGATAATTTAATTGCTAAATCTAAAAATATAAATTCTTTTCGTCCTTCCATAATAAGAGGTCTTACACCATTACTTGCACCATTCGCAATAAGAAAAGATGTAATAGCACCAAGTAAATTACTAACTACACTATATTTCTTAAATCCAGAGAGATTATCTTGTTGTAATTCTTTAACACCTTGATTAAATAAAAATCCTTCTAACATTGGTACTGCAACAAATCCAACACCAGTTTCAATATGACCTCTATATAATCCTCTTTGTTTAAATTCTTTTGCAAAAACTTTACTTATTTCATAACCTTTTTGTTTTACTTCTTCATCAAGCTTATCTATAAATCGAACATATTTAGCATCAAAAGAAGTTCCAGTTAATAATCTTTTTGCATGAATAGATTTTGAAAATTTTTCATTAAAATCTTTTCTAGCTTTCTCATCTAATAATACTTTTTTAAATTTAGCTAAGCCTTCTATTACATCATTTTCTTTAAAACCAAGAGGATTTGATTTCTTTAAGATATTTTCTAAATAAAATTGAAAAGCAAGTTCAAATTGATCTAATAATTTATTTTTTGTTTCTCCTTCAAAAGGAGAATGATCTTGTTGCATTTGAGTATAAACAACCCTTTCATTATTTGCAACAATATTGCCATTTTTATCTACACTCTTTCCTCCTTGATTATGTATAAAAAGTCCAGCAACAGCATTTTTAGAAGCTTCATTTTCAATTTTTGTAATTACTTCATCAGTTAAAGTTGCTAAAGGATATGTCTTTTGTATTGCACCATCTACTTTTTCAAAAGTTTTTCTTTTAAATCTTTTTAAAAAATTATCATCATTATTTACAGAAATAGTAGTAGCATCTCTCATTGTAAGAGATCTTATATGCCTAGGGCTATTACTATTTACATGTAAGTAATACGGATTCATTATTATATTTGATTTTTTATAAGTAAGGGATTTTTTAAAAAGATATTAATCTAAATTTATTTTTATAAAAATGTTTATTTAACCTACTAATAATCTTGGCATATTTTAGTACAATTTGTAAAGAGGAGATTAAGATTTTAATAGAACTTATTAATCTACATTAATTAAATCCGCTCCTAAAGATTCATTTGTTTTTACTTCAGTTTTTTTAATATTAGACTTTTCGTAAAGATCTGGCCTATATTTCTTAAAATAAGCTTCAAATATTTTTTGGGCAATAGGTGCTGAAACTGATCCACCATGTCCTGCACTTTCTCCAAAAACAACAACTGCAATTTCAGGATCTTCATATGGTGCAAAAGCAGCGAACCATCCATGAGTTTTCTTTTGTGGGGGATTTTCAGCAGAACCGGTCTTACCTGCAACTGAAAATTCTTTGAATTTTGAAATTTGTCCAGTTCCACTCTCTACACATTGAAGAAGTCCTTCTCTTACTACTTTTAAATTTTCTTGATTAACTTTTACTACTTTATTTTCTAATTTCTCATAATAAGGCTTTGAATTTATTTCTTTTATAAGGTGTAAATTTACAACTTCTCCTTTATTTGCGAAAAAACTAATCATTCTAACTGCTTGTGCTGGCGTTATAGTTATATAACCTTGACCTATTACATAACTTAAATTATCTCCGGGATTCCATCTACCATATTTTTTCTGCCATTCTTTATTATCTGGTTCAGGTATAGATCCAATGCTTTCATCTTCAAGTTCGATACCTGTTTTTTGTTTCATTCCTAGATTCTTGCCCCAGAAAGTTATAAACTCACCATTAAGATAATTAGGTCTTCTATAATCAGCCATAGGATAAAAAGCAGTATTTCTTGACCATGCAAGAGCTTTTCTTGGATCAACTATATCTTTTTTACTTGTCCAATCATGGAAACAATGTCCCATGCAATACATAGCACCAACTGCCATTTTATCATCAGCTTTAACAGTACCTTTTTCAAGAGCAGCAATCATAGAAATAGGTTTCCATATACTCCCTGGGAAATATGCAGATAAAGCTCTATTTAATAAAGTTTTATTTTTCTGCATTTCAGACCAAAGAACAGGATCAATTTTTGAGGTAAAAATATTAGGATCAAAAGAAGGCTTACTAACTAGTGCTAAGATTTCCCCATTTTTTGGATTTATTACTATAACAGCACCCTTTTCAAGCTTAAATTCATTAAAAGCAACTTTTTGAATATCAAGATCAAGAGTTAATTTTATATCTTTACCTGAACTAGAAAAACTATCTGCATTTATTTCATTTATATTTAAATCAAAAAGAGGTTGTCCAAACTTATTAACTTTTACTTTCTTTAAAAAATTCATTCCTCTAAGTTCATTATCAAAAGATTTTTCTATTCCATATTTACCAACAATATCATTAAGATCTTTTTTCTTTTCAATTTCATTTTTTGATTTTTTAAGTTCATTTTCACTTATATTGCCTGTATAACCTAAGACATGTGCAAACATACTTCCATAAACATAGTATCTTATTGATTGATGTTGAATTGTAAAACCGGGTAATTGATATTGATTTTCATATAAAGTTGCAACTTGTTTTAAATTAAGATCTTTACGAAAAATAAAAGGTCTTGAATCATTAGCTTTTAAGCTTAAAAGTTCTTGTTTTATTTTACTAGGAGCTTCATTTAATATTTGTGAAAGTATAAGAGAAATTTTATTAATTTTACTTTTATTATCAAAAACTATAGAAGGAATAATTACAAGAGAATTATATTTTCTATTACTTGCAAGTACACGTGATTCTCTATCGTAAATTATACCTCTAGGAGCATTTTCTCGAAAAATTATATGACTTGAATTTTCTTTTGCCCTGATTTCATATTGACTTCCTTTTACAATTTGCAAAAATAAAAGTTTTGTAAAAATTAAACAAAAAACTAAGCTCAATATAAATATTGTGATGCCACTTTTTTCTCTTAGTATTTCATTGTCAATCATAAATTATAATTTTACTTTATAAAAAATAAAAATATTACTATCCTTCTTCATATTTAATTCGTTTATGATTTTTATTTTTCCAATTTTCAAAAAAGGACTCAGCAATTTTATTTATTTCAATCTTTGTTAAAGTTGAATTAATAAGCTGATAATCTTCTATTTTATTATTTATAATTTTATTTATAGTTGCTTTTACTTCTCTTTCATCTGATAATTTTAAACTTCTAATTGTTGCTTCAACTGCATCAGCAAGCATAACAATACCTTCTTCTTTACTTAAAGGTTTAGGTCCTAAATAACGATAATCACTATCATCAACTAATGTAGGATCTATTTCTTTTGCTTTATTGAAAAAATGTCCTACTTTAGAAGTCCCTTGATGACTTGCAATAAAACAATATACAGGTTCTGGAATACCTTCTTTTTTAGCTAATTCAATACCTTTTTCAACATGTCGTATAAGTTTTTTAGCACTTTCTAAAGGC
Source organism: Candidatus Caenarcanum bioreactoricola (assembly GCA_001899385.1). Lineage (GTDB taxonomy): Bacteria > Cyanobacteriota > Vampirovibrionia > Caenarcaniphilales > Caenarcanaceae > Caenarcanum > Caenarcanum bioreactoricola. The sequence continues at coordinate 210,813 of MOYB01000001.1, forward strand.
GTCATATCATCATGTGGATTATATGAATTAAATTGATTTTCTATAAATATTTTAGGATTAGCTATTTTACCTATATCATGATAAAGAACACCTACTCTTGTTAATTCACTATCAGCACCTATTTTTTGGGCAGCATCATTTGCAAAGTCTGCAACAGTTAAAGTGTGTTCAAAAGTACCAGGTGCAATTTCTTTAAGTTTTTTTAAAAGTGGTTGTTCAAGATCTGAGAGTTCTTTTAATCTAAATCTATTTACAACAGCAAATATAATCTCTAAAAATGGCATTATATTTGAAATAATAAAAGCTGTAAAAAAACCAGCTAAAGCATGATAAGAAAGCTCTAAAAAAGAAAAAGATAAATTTCTAGATATAATACTTATTAGTATAAATGCGGACATTTGTACCGTAGCTAAGACTATGCCACCTTTTACAAGATCTGCTCTGTTATTTGCTTTTCTACTTATTATATTGGTCATTAACATTGCAGCTATAGACGGAATAAGAAAAAATGGATTTATATCTATTGCAAGTATTGAAATAAAACAAAATAAAAGTCCTACAATTAATCCTATAGATAAATTAAAGAAAATACTTATTAATAAATTTACTGCTGCAAATGGAAGAAAAGCGGGTTTATCATAAACAAAAAATCCTATAAAAGCAGAGGCTGTAAGTAAGATAGTTGAAAAAAGCACTATACGTCTAAAAGTAAATTTAAATTTTTCAAGTCGAATATAAAAAAGAAAAAATAATGTTGCTAAAAAAGTAAAAATTAAAGCTTCTCTAAATTCATAAATATTAAAATTATTTTTTCCATAAATATTAAGTTGTTTTAAAAGGGAATATTTTTCTAAAGTAATGATTTCACCTTTTTTGATTATAATTCCTTTTGCAGGAATAATTATAAAAACAGGACTAACTTTTGAAAGTTCTTGTTTTTCAAATTCATCAAATTTTGAAATATCTATAGAAATATTAGGAATCAAAGAATCTTGAATAACTGTTCTTAATAAACTAATATCTTTTTCATGAATTTTTTCTTTTATAATATTTTTAAGAGTTTTTTCTTCTATATTGCCTATATATCCATGTTTAAGGATTAAATTAGCAGTTTCAGGAATATATTTTTTTATATTTAACCAATTTTTTCTATTAAATTCTAAATATCTTTTATATTCATCATTTCCAAGAAAAAAATCTTTAATTTCTTCATTAGTCATGTTATTTTTTTCTTGGAAGAATTCATCAAGATTTTTTATTTTTTTATTTAAAATTTTTAAAGATTCTTTATTAAATGAATCATCTCTTTGTAAAGGAGGTTTTTTAAGGAAATATTCAAGTAATTTTTCCTTAGCTTTATTTTTTCTTTTTTCAGTTTCTTTTTTATCAATTACAAGACTTTCTTTTTCAACAATAATACTATATGGAGCTCTTTCTCCAAGCATAAATTTATGAGGAAATATTTTTTGATACCATAAAAGAACTGCACAAAAAATTGCCAAAATAGTAATCACACTTGAAAAAAGTATAAGTTTTAAAATTCTATTTTCAGTGTTTTTTTCTTGAATCATATTTAAAAGAAAAAGAGGCTAAGATTTATTTCATTAGTTTTTCAATAGCAGATTCTAAAGTTTTATTTTTTTCTTTTAATTGCTTTATTTCTTCTTTCATAAAATCTAGCTCTAGCTTTTCTTCTCCCAAAATATCTCTTTTCTTAACTATAAAAGTCTTATTATGAAAATAATAAATAATTATACTTAAAATTATAAATCCAAAATCTTGTAAAAGATCTATCCATATAATATAAGTTTTTATAAAAAATTCACTTCCTAAAAGCCCGAATAAACATAAGAGTATAAAAAATAAAAAAAATTTATTCTTCACCATTTTCTCCACCACTAACAATTGCTAAACAGTGAAATCCAGAATCTACATGTAAATTTTCACCAGTGATAGCTCTTGACATATCTGAAACTAAAAACAATGCTGTGTCTCCTACTTCTTCTATTTCAATATTTTTCCTAAGAGGTGATAATCTTGCAATTATATCAATAAGCTTACTAATACCACCAATAGCACTTGCTGCTAAAGTCTTTATTGGACCTGCTGATATTGCATTTATTCTTATGTTTTTAGGTCCTAAATCATTGGCAAGATATTTTACTGAACTTTCAAGTGCAGCTTTTGCAACTCCCATTACATTATAATTTTCAACTACTCTTTCACCACCGATATAAGTTAAACAAACAATACTTCCACCACCATTTGCAACAAATAAAGGTTCAGCTCTTCTAGAAACTGCAACTAAAGAATAAGCACTCACATCTTGAGCAAGTAAATAACCTTCTCTTGTAGTTTCAACATAACGACCATTTAATTCATCTTTATTTGCAAAAGCAACACTGTGCACTAAAAAATCAAGTTTACCATTAAAAATTTTATTTATTTCTTCAAAAGCTTTATCGGTATTTATATCATCAGTTACATCACATTCTACTATTTTTACATCAGGACCTAATTCTTCTGCTAAAGCTTCTACTCTATCTTTAACTCTAATATGGTAAGTTAAAATAAGTTCGGCACCTTCTCTATATAATGCTTTTGCTATTCCCCAAGCAATACTCCATTTATTAGCAACTCCTAAAATAACTCCTTTTTTGCCTTTTAATATACTTCCTTTTACATTAGAGCTCACTTTATATTTTCTCCATATATATTTCTGCTAATAATCTTTATAAATAATAAAACAAAAAAATAAATATTTGCATATTTTAAATTATTTTTAAGTTTATTCTTGAAATAAATTACCTAATTTACCTAAAACACTGCCTTGTTCAGTACTTTTACCTCCAGCTATAGTTGCTGCAGAATAAATTCTATTTGCAAGCCTACTTAAGGGTAAAGACTGTATCCAAACTTTTCCTGGACCTTTTAATGTAGCAAAAAATAATCCTTCTCCACTAAATATCATTGACTTAAGTCCTTTTAACATTTGTATATCATAGTCTACTTCCTGTGTCATTGCAACTAAACATCCTGTATCGATTTTCAAAACTTCTCCATCTTTTAAATCTTTTTCAATAATTGTTCCACCAGCATGAACAAAAGCTAAACCATCTCCTTCAAGTTTTTGAAGAATAAAACCTTCTCCACCAAAAAAACCAGCACCTAATCTTTTAGTAAATTCTAAACCTATAGAAATTCCTTTAGCAGCACATAAAAATGAATCTTTTTGACAAATAATTTTTCCATTAAAAATATTTAAATCTATAGCTATTATTTTACCTGGATAAGGTGCAGCAAAACACACTTGTCCTTTTTTTGTACCTTTATTTGTAAAAACAGTCATAAAAAGACTTTCACCTGTTAATAATCGTTTACCTGCGCCAAGAAGTTTAGTCATTATATCTTCATTTTGCGCTGAGGCATCACCAAAAACAGTTTCCATTTCTATAGATTCTGTCATCATTGTCATAGACCCTGCTTCAGCAACTACACTTTCTTCTGGATCTAATTCAATTTCAACTAATTGCATATCATCACCATAAATTTTAAAATCAATTTCATGTGCAGTTTTTGGCATTATTTTGTCCTCAAATTATTTAATTGCAATGCTATTATAACTAAACTATGATAAAAATAACTATTTTAGGTGCTGGCAGTCTAGGAGCAACTTTAGCTTATCTTTTTTCGAAAAATTCTAATGTACAAATAAAACTTTGGGATAGATCTGAAGATAAAATTCAAGATATAAGAAACAAAGAATTTTTTCCTAGTCCTTCATGTCTTAAATTGAATCAGAATATATATTTAACAACAGATTTTTTAGAAGCTTGTAAAGATACAGAAATAATTATTTGTGCAATACCATCTGAACATGTAAATCAAATAATTCAAAAAATAAAAGATTTAAATATAAATATAAAAATTTTATTAAGTGGCACGAAAGGTATTGATAATAAAACCTCTTTTACAATGTCTCAATTATGGAATTCACATTTTCCCCAAGCAAAAATTATTGCACTTTCAGGACCAAATCTTTCAGAAGAAATTGCAAATAATAAACCTATGCGTACTGTTCTTGCTTGTAAAGAAATTCAATATGCTCAAAAAATAAAAAATATATTAGAAAATAATCTTTTTAAAGTTGAAATAATAGAAGATATTATAGGACTTGAACTTTGTGGGGCAGTAAAAAATGTTATTGCTGTTATGGCTGGAGCATGGGATGGTTTTGATTTAGGAACAAGTGGTAAAGGTTGTTTATTAACAAAAGCATTAGAAGAAATAAGAAAATTCGTAGAATTAATGAGTGGGTCTACTAATACTATTAACACTGTTGGAGGTATAGGCGATCTTTTTATAACTTGTTCCAGCGCCTTAAGTAGGAATTATAGAACAGGTTTACTTCTTACAAAAGGTTATAACATAGAAAAAATAAAACAAGAACTTAATAATCAAGTTTCAGAAGGTATTTTTACTGCGGAATTAATTCATAAGCTTAGTTTAGAAAAAGGTTTTAATTTTAGTATATGTGAAAAAGCATATGAATTACTTCATACAGATTTATCAAAAGAACAAAATTTTTTAAAAATGAAAGAAATTTTTATTAATTTAATCTAAAGAAATTAAAATAGGATTATTTATTTAAAATTAAAAATAAAGAATAATATCCTCTTAATAATTATAAATTAATAATTATATACAGGAGATTAAATTAATATGAATAATTTTTTACTTAATATTCCAACCAAAGTATCTACTCTAATAAATAATACAGGACCTCAAATTACTAAAGCTTTTTTATTAGCTTGTCCTGAAGACACCTTAAAAAAAATAATAGAAGCAATACCAGATACAGTTTTTGAAACTGCTATTGAAAAATGGGATCCTTTTTCTAGAGAATCTAAAGCTCTAGGATTGCGATATGAAGATGTATTTCTTGAGAAAATTTATGGAGATGCTAAAACAGGAGAATCTAGATTTAAAAATTATGGAAGAGATAGTAATACTGAAAAAATTGAAGGTTATAAAATAAAAGATTTAAAAGGAGATCTACTTAATGATTTTAATACAAGACATCGTACTAATTTTAAAAATAGAGGAGAAATTTTAAAAACAGAATTATTAAAATTTTATAGAGGTACAGGGTTAAAACAAACATTATATAGTTTAGATCAATGTAAAAAAGGAAATGGTTTATTAAATGTTTTTCTTAGTTATATAACTCCAAATGAATATTCAGAAATAAATAAAAAACTTCAAGGTGTTATTAAATAAAATTAAATTTCTTAAAAACAAAAAAAACTCTGCTTCTTTTTTTACTTTAGGAAACAGAGTTTTTAAAATTTAGAAGATTAATTATTATTTTACTTTAGCTAAAATATATTTATTAAATATTTCTTCTGCATTCTCAGGCTTTACTTCGATAAATTCCCCATTTATTTTTATATTTGGTCCAGAAGAACAATTTTCAAAACAAAATACTGCTGTCATATTAACTTTATCTTGTAAATTTTGCTTTTGAATAAGTTCATTTAATTTATCCATTAATTTATAAGAACCATTTTTATAACAACAACTACCTATACATATTTCTATGTTCATCAAAGCGTGCTCTGAATTTTTCCCAAAACTTAATCCTTCACTATTAATACGTTTTCTGTTTTTATAATGAGTATGTAAAAGCTTGTGTGCTGAATGACTGTTAGGCTTTTCTAACCATTCTTTGTAAAGCTTTTTAATATCTTCATTTTCGTGTGATTTATGAATAGGCAATGCAACATCTATTTCATAAAGATCATCTGCTCTATCTTGAATACCAGATCTTGAACAACAATCTCTAAGTTGTGGTTGTCCTGCTCCACCTACACATCCACCCGGACATGCCATTACTTCTACCATATCATAATAAACTTCGCCTTTGTTTAATCTTTCAATAAGCTTTTCTGCTTCTATAAGAGTGTTTACAATAGCTATTTTAACTTCTTGTCCTTCTATATTAAGTATTATTTCTTTGAGTGTATTAATACCTCTAGCTTCTTTAATTGTAACTTTTTCAAGTTTTTTCTTTGTAATAAGTTCATAAGCTGTCCTAACTGCTGCTTCTGCAACTCCACCTGATGCACCAAAGATTACGCCTGCTCCTGAGAATAATCCAAAAGGTGAATCAAATTCTTCTGCTTCTATATGTGCAAAGTCTATACCAGCTTCTTCAATCATTTTGATAAGCTCTTGAGTAGTTAAAACTATGTCTACATCTTGTATATTATTAGTTTGAAATTCAGGTCTTACAGCTTCTGCTTTTTTTGCAGTACAAGGCATAATAGAAACACTTACTATATTTTCTTTTGTAGTGCCTAATTCTTTAGGAAGTAATTCTTTTATAACTGATCCAAACATTTGTTGTGGGGATCTACAAGTTGAAAGATGTGATAAATATTGAGGATATTTTTGTTCTGCAAATCTTACCCATGCAGGACAACAACTTGTAAAAAGTGGAAGATTTTTCTTTTCTGTAAATTTAGTTACAAATTCAGTTCCTTCTTCCATTATTGTTAAGTCTGCTGAAAAACTTGTATCAAATACTTTATCAAATCCTATTCTTCTAAGTGCTGCAGCTATTAATTGAACTGTTTTTTGAGGATCTAAATTGAATTTTTGAGCAACAGCAGCTCTAACAGCAGGAGCAATTTGTGCAACTACTACTTTGTCTTTATTATGAATCTCTTTCCAAGTTCTATCTATATCGGATTTAATTCTAAGTGCTGCTGTTGGACAGTGTGCTACGCATTGACCACAATAAATACAATCTACTTGAGAAAGATCTTTTTTGAAAGCAGGGGTTACTATTGTATTAGAGCCTCTATTTGCAAAATCTAAAACCCCATGTCCTTGAATTTCTTTACAAGCTCTTATACATGCACCACAAAGAATACATTTGTTTTGATCACGAACAACTGAAGGATTACTTTCATCTAAAGGTAAAAATTCTTCTCTTTTTCCTAAACGAAGTTGTTTTACACCAAGTTTATTTGATAAATTTTGAAGATCACAACTACCACTTCTTTCACAAGTAGTACATTCTCTATCATGATTTTTGAGAAGCAATTCAATTACTACTTTTCTTATTCTTCTGGTTCTTTCAGTGTTAATCGTAACTTTCATACCTTCTTCAGGTGGAACAGTACAACTTGTTTGTATCCCTCTACCTTCGATTTCTACTACACACATTCTACAAGCACCATATATGCTTAAATCAGAACGATAACAAAGAGTAGGCACATCAAAACCTGCTTTTCTTATTACTTCTAAAAGATTTCTTTCATCTGTAAAAGAAACTTCTCTTCCATCAACTGTTAATTTTTTAGACATTAGCAAACCTCCTTTATTGCGTTAAACGGACATGAATTCAAACAAGCACCACATTTGATACATTTTTCTTGATTTATAATATAAGGCTCTTTGATTTTACCTTCTATAGCACTAGTAGGACAAATCCTTGCACATTTAGAACATCCTTTACAAAGTTCTTTTATAATTTCAATAGTCTTCATTGAAGCACATTTACCAGCTCGGCACTTTTTCTGTTCTATATGTTCTACATATTCATTTCTGAAATATTTAAGCGTAGAAAGTACTGGATTTGGAGCAGTTTTTCCTAATCCGCAAAGTGAACCGTCTTTTATAGCATAAGCTAATTCTTCTAATAAATCTAAATCTTTAAGTTCTGCATTGCCTTCTAATATTCTGTCAAGTATATCTAACATACTTTTAGTACCTTCTCTACAAGGAATACATTTTCCGCATGATTCATTTTGTGTGAAATTCATAAAGAATCTTGCGATTTGAACAATACAAGTATCTTCATTCATTACAACAAGACCACCTGAACCTACCATTGCCCCTACACTAATAAGAGTTTCATAATCAAGCGGTAAATCTAAATGTTCTTCTGTTAAACATCCACCTGAAGGTCCACCAATTTGAACTGCTTTAAATTTTTTGTTATTTCTAATTCCACCACCAATATCAAAAATAATTTGTCTTAAAGTTGCTCCCATAGGTACTTCTATAAGACCAGTATTATTTATTTCACCAGTTAAAGCAAAAGTTTTTGTACCAGGGCTTTTTTCTGTTCCAAATGCTTTAAACCATTGAGCATCTTTTAATATAATAAGAGGTACATTAGCAAAAGTTTCAACATTATTTATAAGAGTAGGTTTATTGAAAAGTCCTTTATGTGCAGGGAAAGGAGGTTTAGATCTTGGCATACCTCTTTCACCTTCGATTGAAGCTATAAGTGCAGTTTCTTCTCCACAAACAAATGCTCCTGCACCTTCTTTAATATGTATTTTAAAAGAAAAACCACTTCCAAAAATATCTTTACCTAAAAGTCCTTTTTCTTCTGCTTGAGCAATAGCAATTCTAAGTCTTGTAATAGCCAGAGGATATTCTGCACGAACATATATATAACCTTCATCAGCACCGGTAGCATAAGCTGCTATAGCCATACCTTCAAGTACTTTATGAGGATCGCCTTCCATAATACTTCTATCCATGAATGCACCAGGATCTCCTTCATCTCCGTTGCATATAACATATTTTTTATTATTTTCATCTTTTGCAAGGCGAACAAATTCCCATTTTTTACCGGTAGGGAAACCACCTCCGCCTCTACCTCTAAGACCGCTTTCAATTATTATTTTACATACATCTTCAGGTTTATTATTTTTAAGAATATTATATAAAGCTTGATAACCATCATAAAGAAAATATTCATCTATGTTTTCAGGATCAACTTTTCCGCAATTAGACAATGAAGTTCTACTTTGTTTTGCATAGAATTTTATTTCAGAGCTTTTCTTTATAGCTTGATTGTTTTCTGGATCAACATAAAGAAGTCTTTCAACAATACTATTAGTTTTAAAACTTTCAACTATTTCTTGAACATCAGAAGCTTTTACTTTTACATAAGTAACATCATTTTCTGGAATTATAACTAACACGCCTTTTTCACAAAAACCATGACAACCAGTTTTTATAGGACTAAGATTTTTTTCTTGTTTGAAATGTACATCAGCACCTAATTCAGCAAATTTTTCATAAACTTCTAAAGCACCATTTGCTACACATCCAGTACCAGCACAAATTAAAATTCTTTTGCCTTTATTTTGTACAGAAGTTTTTGCTTTTTCTTTTTCTTCTGCAAGATTAATTTGACATATATTTAGACTATTCATTTACTCACCCTCCTTTGGAAATTCTTTTTTTAATTCGTCAATAATAATACTTATTGCTTCAGGGGTCATTTGAGGATAAACTTTTTCATTTATAAGAACAACTGGTGCAAGACCGCAAGCACCCAGACAGCTAACTGTTTCAACGCTAAATCTTAAATCATCAGTAGTGATTTTGCCATCTTTAAGACCAACTTTATTTTTTATAGCATTATAAACAGGTTCACTTCCTCTAACATGGCAAGCAGTACCATCACATACTTTTATTTCAAATTTGCCTTTAGGATTAAGACTAAACTGACTATAAAAAGTAGCAACACCATATACAGTTGCAGGAGAAATATTCATAGTAGTTGCAATATAAATAAGAATTTCTTCTGGAAGATATCTATATACAGCTTGTGTTTTTTGAAGTATTGCAATTAAATTAGATTTTTTATATTCATATTTATCTAATATTTCGCTTACTTTTTTGAATTTATCTTTTTCTTCAATAATAATCATTTAAACCTTTCTCTTATTTCTTATTAAGAATTATATAATATACTAAAATTTTTTTTAAAAAAAAGAAAGATTATATCTATAATTTCAATAGTTTCAATTGCTTATAACAGCAAGTTGGTACTTGGTTGATTAAAATCAAATAATATCTTTCTCGTTTAAATCAGCTTGTTTCATTAAGCTTCTTATTTTTTCTTTTTTTAAATTGTAAGAATAGGATCAAATAGTTCTCTACAAATACTTAAACTTTTTTGAAGTTCTTTTGATAAGGATCCTTCTAATGATTGTATTTGTTCATTTCCTATTTTTCCTTTTAATTCTAAGTATAAATCTTTAAATTCTTCAGATTTTTTCAATAAAAATAAATTTAAAGGAGTAGCTTTTTTAAGTAAGGATTTAAAAGCTTCTAAAGGATCTTCTTTTGCTTTTATTTTTTCTATTTCTATTAATAAATCTCTTTTATCTTTTTCATATTTTTTTATATTATTGCTTTCATTAATTTGTAATTTTAATGATTTTAAATTTTTTAGAGCTTGATTTCTAATTTGTCTTACTCTTTCTCTTGTTAATAACTCATCACTTGTTTTATCCCGTCTTTCTAGTAAAGGACTAGTCTCCTCAAGAGTTTTTTCTTTTGTTATTAATCCAAAATACCAAATTAAAACATCAATATGATTTGAATTTTTTAATGATTTAAGAAGACAATAAACATTTATAATAGAATCTTTAGAAAAAAAGTCTTCTTTTATACTAGTATCTGGGAGAGTATCTTCTATTCTTCTTTCTTTCCCTCCTGAAGAAATAGGGGTGTCTAAAGATAGAAGAGGTCTTTCAAGAAGAGTTTCAAAAATATGTATTTTTTCTAACATTTTAGGTAAAGCTTCTTTTATGTCTTCTTCTATAGCTTCTCTTTTTTGTTCTTTAGCAATTTTTCTTTTAATTAATTCTTTAGCAATTTCTTCTTTTGTTGCTTCTCTATTTAATTCTTGAAACAATTCATTTCTTATTTTTTTATATTGAAAATATAATTGTTGAAATTTTGGAGGTATTCTAATTATAGAATTTTTTTCGGCAAAAGAATTTTTTATTTCTTGTTTAATAATAAGTGATGCATATGAAGAAAAAGATCCTTTTGTTTCATCATATTTTTTAATTACTAATAGTAATGCTAAATTAGCTGCTTGTATTAAATCTTCCTCTTTAAAAGCAGTATTTCCAAAATATTTTTTGATCATAAATTTAATAAGTCTTGAATTAAGTTTAGTTAATTTACTTAAAATTTCATTTTTTTCTTTTTCAGACTTAGAATTTTGATATATTCTAACTAATCTTTTATTTTCTTCTTCTAAAGCTTGCTTTTCTAGTTTTATTGGTGCTACTTTTTCTTCTAATTCTTTTTCTACTGTTTTTCTTAATATTGAAAATAAAATATTTGATGGAGTTCTTAATAATATAAATAAATCTTTTGTTTCTAATAAATTTTGTTGCTGAATATATTCTAAAAGCTTTTTAGCTTGTTTAGCTTTCTCTGCTAAAGATAAAGAACTTATATTTATTATTCTTTCTTGAATCCTTCTAAGTTGCTGATGATTATCTTTTTTAAATATAATCCGAGAAGCAAAAGATATTCTTTTTGGATTTAATATTTTTAGTATTTCCATTAAAATATAAAGTAATATTTAATTTTTATTATGTCTTAATAAATTAGATACTATTTGTATCACGTTTTGTTTTTTTAGTCAATTCAAAAATACTTTTAATAATTTCTTTCAATATGAGGTATGTGTGCTATATTCTCAAGTGCTTCTTGTGTTGAATTAAAACAATTTTCTTCTTTTATTTCATCTAAAATACCAGACTTAATAAGTTTAGTTTTCACTTCTTTTCTTAAAGTTGTAAGAATTAATCTTATATTTCGTTTCTTTAATTCAGTATTTATATTTTTTAATGCAATGATTGCACTTGCATCCATTTGATTTATAAAACGCATTCGTAATATAACATTTTTTACATCAGGAAGATTTTCAAGTAAATTCATAAATTGCCCTATTGCTCCAAAAAATAAAGGTCCTTCCATTCTATATATAGCAATTTGTTTACTTATTTCATCAGAGATACCAGACTTAGCAGTTCTTTCATTGTCCATTCGTATTAAATGAGGATCACTCATATGTTTTATAAAAATAATTCCTGCCATTAATAAACCAATTTGAACTGCTAAAATCAAATCAAAAAAGACTGTAATTAAAATAGTTATAAGCATTACTAATAAATCTGAAGTTGCAGTCTTTCTTAAAAAAGTTATAGATTCCCATTCAAACATATTATAAGCAGAATACATCAAAATCGCGGAAAGTACTGTTAAAGGAATTTTAGAAACTAATGGAGTTAAAAATATTACAAAAATTAATAAAAATAAACCGTGAAATATTCCAGATAATCTAGTTTTTGCTCCGGATTTTATATTAACAGCAGTTCGTGCAATAGCACCAGTCCCTGGTATTCCTCCAAAAAATGAAATAATTATATTTCCTAATCCTTGACCAATTAGTTCTTGATTACTATGATGTTTTTCTTCCGGAGTCATACTGTCTGCTGCTAATGCAGATAGAAGAGATTCAATACTCCCTAAAGCAGCAATTGCCATCGCAGCAGACATTAGTTTTTGAATCATTGAAAAATCATTCCAAAAAGGTACTCCTTGAAATATAGGCAGAGATTGTGGAATAGCACCAACAGTTTTTATTGGAAATTTAAAGAATTCAATGATTAATACAGCTATTATAAGAACAATTATAGATGGGGGGATTTTTTTATTTATTTTTCGCCAAAAGATTAATATAAATAAAGATAAAATTCCAAGTCCTAAAGCATAAATATTTATTTCATTAATATGTGAAATAATACCAATTAATCTATTTAAAAAATTATTTTCTCCTTTTAGTTCAAGACCAAGAAAATTATTAAGCTGACTAAAGAAAATTACTATAGCAATACCATTTGTAAAGCCAGATAAAACAGAATAAGGTATGTATTTTGCTAAAGAACCAAGCCTTAAAATTCCAAAAGTTAATTGAATTAAACCGGCAAGCAAAGAAATAAGAAAGATTTTATCAAGTCCATATTGATTAACAATATCAATAAGAATAACTGCCATTGCACCAGTAGGTCCCGTTACTTGAACAGAAGATCCTCCTAATAAAGAAGCAATAATGCCTGTTATTATAGCAGTATATAGTCCTGTTTCAGGAGGAGCGCCACTTGCAATTGCAAATCCTAAGGCTAAAGGTAATGCAACTATAGCAACTATAAATCCAGAGATTAAGTCGTTCTTCCAATGAGCGAATAGATTTTTAGGATTTAAATTTCTTTTAAGATAAAGATAATTAGAACTTTTAAACATTTTTAAATAACTTTCTTAATATTTTATTCCTTTTTTTAATAGTTTTGTACTTTATTTAAATAAGGTCTAATACTTAATAAATTAAAAATATTAAAAAAAATTAATATATTTTCTATAAAAATTATTGAATGTGTGCTTTATGAATGTTAATATAAATAAACTTAAATTTAAATAAAAATTAATGAAATATTTATTTACTTCAGAATCTGTTACAGAAGGACATCCAGATAAAATTTGTGATCAAATATCAGATGCTGTTTTAGATGAAATTTTAGCTAAAGATCCTGAGGCGCGTGTTGCTTGTGAAACTCTTGTATGTACTGACTTGGTCTTTGTTACAGGAGAAATAACAACTAAAGCTGAAGTAAATTATATAGATATAGTTAAAAAAACTCTTGCTGATATTGGTTATACAGACCCTAATCTTAAATTTTCTAATGATAGTTGCATAATAAATATTGCTATTAATCAACAATCGCCTGATATTTCTCAAACAGTAACTAGTTCTTTTGAACAACGTAATGAAAGAGTTAAAGATACTGCAGATATAATGGGTGCCGGAGATCAAGGAATAATGTTTGGTTATGCTTGTGATGAAACGCCAGAATTAATGCCTTATCCTATTGCTTTAGCTCATAAACTAGCTTTAAAATTAAGTGAAGTAAGAAAAAATAAAACCTTAAGTTTTTTACGTCCTGATGGTAAAACTCAAGTAACAATAGAATATAAAGATAATAAACCTTATAGAATACATACTATTCTTATTTCTGCTCAACATAGTGAAACTGTTTCAAATCCTGTTTTAATGAACAATATAAGAAAATATGTAATAGATGAAGTTTTAAAAGATTATGATTTAAAGATTGATGCCGAAACAAATATAATAATTAATCCTTCTGGGCGATTTGTAATAGGAGGTCCTCATGGTGATGCAGGTTTAACTGGTCGTAAAATAATAATAGATACTTATGGTGGATATGCAAAACATGGTGGTGGAGCTTTTTCAGGCAAAGATCCTTCAAAAGTTGACCGTTCGGCAGCTTATATGTGCAGATATGTTGCAAAAAACATTGTTGCAGCAAAACTTGCAGAAAAATGTGAAATTCAAGTTTCTTATGCTATAGGTAAGGCAAGACCTATTTCTATCACTGCTTTTACTTATGGTACTGGAATAATTTCAGATTATCATCTTTCAAAATTAATAGAAGAATCTTTTGATTGGAGACCATGGACAATTATAGAGAATTTCCAGCTTAAGAAGCTTCCACAAATTCATAATGGTGAGTTTTATAGAAAAACTGCTTCCTATGGACATTTTGGAAGAAATGACTTGGATTTGCCTTGGGAAAAAACTGATATGGTAGAAGAACTTAAAAAAAAATCTTTAAAACATATTTATAAAAGAGAAAAATGTTTAGTTTAAAAATATAAGAAAATTTAATGCCATAGCAAAAAAGTTCCTAAAATTGCAATACTAAATCAATATGGAAGAAAGGCGTGATACGGGTTGTAAGTTTTTATGAAAAAAATTTAATATTTAAAGAGTTTTTGGAAAAGTATTATGAAAACTCTCTTTAAAAATAGTTTTATTTATTTTTTGCTTATAAGTTTAAATTTAACTGTAATAGCTCAAGATAAATTAAGTCAAAAAGAATTATTAAATCTCAATGATACAACTAATCAAGAAGAGATTGAATCTTTAACAGAAGAAGAAATATTAGAAAATAAAACTGAAAAAAAAGCTCTTTTTAATATTGATTTTAAAAGTTTATTTGATTTTAATAAATTTCAAGAAGTTCTAGCAAGTTGTTATGGACCGGGACTTTATGGTAATAAAACAGCAAATGGTATACTCTTAAAAACTCAAACTTTAGGAATTGCACATAAAAATCTTCAGTTAAATAAACCTATAAAAATATTAGCAAATAATAATAAAGTTATAGATGTAAAAGTAATTGATAGAGGACCTTTTATTAAAAGTCGTGAAATAGATATTACTGAAGCTACTGCTAAAGAATTAGGTTTTAAAAGCTGTAGTGATTTCGGTGTTAGGAAAATTAAAGTAAATTACAATTAAATTTTTATACTAAAAAGTAATCTATATATAAAAAATCCAACTAAAATCTTTTTTAGAAACCCCCCGACCCCCTTAACAGGGGGAGATTGAGCCTATAGTCTCATGGAGGTTTGGGGCGACAAGCCCCTTTTAAAACTTGCATCCTTTAGATTCCCCCTGTTAAGGGGGTGAAGGAGGTTTCTAAAAATCTATTTATTAATTAATTGCTATTAGCTATTTCACTTTTAACATTTATTGTTTTTTCTTCTATACCTTTATTTGTTTTTCTTTTAATTTTAATTTTGAAATTTGTATTTTTAGGATTAGATCTTATTTTATGAATGAAATCTACTGGCGAAGTCATTTCTTTATCATTTACAGAAACTATAAGATCTCCTCTTCTAAATCCTGCTCTGTCTGCTGGTCCATCTTCTCTAACTCCTTCAACTAATACCCCTTTTAAATCTTCTTCATCTCCGAAAAATAAACTTATAAAATCTGCATATTGATCTGAAGGTGGAACTATTGAAATTCCTATTGAAGCTCTTTCAATATGCCCTTCTTTTATAATAGTACTTACTATGTTTTTAGCATAATTAGAAGGTATTGCAAAACCTGGACTATGTGGTGCTATTTGTATAAAACTTGTTATTCCTATTACTTCACCATTTAAATTTATAAGTGGTCCACCTGAATTACCTGGATTAATTTGAGCATAAGTTTGAATATATTCAAGATCTCCTACAAGAGCTTCTTTACTAACTTCTGGTCTTTTTCTGGAAACTGCACTTATTATACCAAAACCAACTGTTTGTTCTGCCCCAAGAGAACTTCCTATAGTAAGTGCAAATTCACCAGCTTTAACAAGACTAGAATTAGCCCATTTTATAGGATTTAGATTTTCTGCGTTTATCTTTATAACAGCAATATCACTATCTTCATCAGCACCTATAACTTCTGCAGTATATCTTTTTTCATCATATAAAACAACTTCTATTTTAGAAGCTTTAACTCTATTTCCATTAATTTCTGGATTTATAACATGTGCATTAGTTACTATATATCCGTCTTTTGAAATTATAAAACCAGAACCATCACCTACTTTAGATTCAAAAGAAAGTACTTTAGGTTGAACTTTAAAGCTTTCTTCTCCGTATTTATTAACACTTCGCTTAACTAAGCCAACCTTTTTTTTACCTTTAACAGAAATTTCTAGGCTAACAACAGATTGAGCAGACTCTTCTGCAATTTCTGAAACAAAACTTAAAGAATTTTTTATTGTTTTATTCTTTGAATTTAATTCTTCTTTTTTTGCTTCATTTACTTCTTCTGCCTTAAAACAACTACTAAAGCTTAAACAACTAACTATTAATAAACAAATAAATAATAAATTTTTATGAATTTTCATTTTTTCAAACCAATAAGTTATTAATTTATTTTAAGTATACTCTGAAAATTTAAACAATTAAGTATGATTTAATAAAATCCTAAAAATTAATTTATTTTATATGTTAAGTGCCGGAATAGTAGGACTGCCTAATGTTGGGAAATCTACACTTTTTAATGCTCTTATAAGGAATTATAAAGCTGAAGCTGCAAACTTTCCTTTTTGTACTATAGATCCTAATGTCGGTATAGTTAACCTCCCAGATGAAAGACTTGAAACTTTGAGAAAACTTGAAAATTCAGAAAAAATAATTTATGCAGGTTTTGAATTTGTAGATATTGCAGGTTTAGTTAAAGGTGCCTCTGAAGGTGCTGGTCTTGGAAATAAATTCCTTAGTCATATAAGAGAAGTTGATGCTATTGTTTATGTAATAAGATGTTTTGAAGATAAAGATATACATCATGTTGATGGTTCAATTGATTCTATAAGAGATTTTGAAACTATTTCATTTGAATTAGCACTTTCAGATCTTACTGTCATAAAAAAACGTATTGAAAAAATACAAAAAAATTGTAAAGCAGGAGATAAAGCCTATCAAATAGAAGAGGAAATTCTTAAAAAAATAGAAGCTTCTATCGAAAATATAAGTCCTATAGAACTTGATAATGAAGAAAAAGCAGTTATAAAGCATCTTAATCTTTTATCTCTTAAACCTTTTTTAGTAGCAGCAAATCTTAAAGAAGAAGAATTAGCTGAAACTGAAAAAAATACTCAATATATAAAACTTAAAAATCATCTTCCTAATATTAATGTAATTCCAGTATCTGCTAAAATCGAAGCTGAATTAATAGAATTAACCGAAGAAGAAGCAAAAGAATATCTCTTAGCACTTAATGTAAAAGAATCAGGAATTAAAACACTTATAAGAAATGCTTTTGATACTTTAGGTTTAATGACTTATTTTACAGTTGGACCAAAAGAAACAAGAGCGTGGACTATAGAAAAAAATTCAAAAGCACCTAAAGCTGCAGGGGCAATTCATAGTGATTTTGAAAGAGGATTTATAAAAGCAGAGATTATTTCTTTTAATGATTTTGTACAATGTGGTTCAAAAGCAAAAGCAAGAGAAGTAGGGAAATTAAGACTTGAAGGTAAAGAATATATAGTTCAAGAAGCAGATATAATAGAATTTAAGTTTAATGTTTAAATTATTTTTTATTTATGACATTTTATCCTATTGTTAAATGGGCTGGTGGTAAAAGACAAATCCTCTCTGAAATAAAAAATAATTTACCTGAAAATTACAATTGTTATTTTGAACCGTTTATTGGAGGAGGAGCACTATTCTTTGATCTGCAACCTAAAAAAGCTTATATCTCAGATGTTAATGAAGAACTTATAAATTTATATTGTGTTGTTAGAGATAATTGTCAAGAACTTATACAAGACCTTTGTAAACATGAAAATACTAAAGAATATTTTTTAACAATTAGAAATATTGATAGAAAGACTGAATATAAAGAATGGACTGCTATTCAAAAAGCAAGTAGATTTATTTATTTAAATAGAACTTGTTTTAATGGGCTTTATAGAGTTAATAGTAAAGGGGAATTTAATGTACCTTTTGGAAATTACTTGAATCCTCGTATTATTGACAAAGAAAATCTCTTAAATTGCTCTTATATTCTGAAAACTACAATAATTAAATATGCTGATTTTTCTATGATTTTAGATTATGTAAAAAAAGATGATTTTGTATATTTTGATCCGCCTTATATGCCTCTAAATCCTACTTCAAATTTTACTTCTTATACAAAACAAGGATTTGATTTTGATATGCAAATTAAGCTTAAAAACCTTTGTGATGAGTTAACTGCTAAAGGTATTTATTTTTTATTATCTAATTCTGATACAGAAACGATAAATAAGCTTTATTCATCATATAATATAAAAAAAATCTTTGCTTCTAGGATTATAAATTCAAATGTAAATAAACGCGGTAGAATTACAGAAGTATTAATAAAAAATTACTTTTAATGAATCATGAACAAATAGGTTTAATAAGTTTAAGAATATCTTTTTTTATATATCTTATATATTTTATTCCACAAATATGGCTTAACTTCAAGAAAAAAACAACTGCTGGTTTAAGTTTAAACACACATTTTCTATTGTTTTTAGCATATATATTAGATCTTGCTTATGCTTGGGGGCTAAATATGCAAATAGAATATAAGCTTGTTAACTTTAGTGGGCTTTTAAGTCTATTAATTCAACATTTCCAAATATTTTTTTATATTAAGTCTATAAAAGATTTACCTAAAATAAAATATTGGAAGATTATAAGTTTATGCTTTACAAGCCTTATTCTATTTATTTTAGGAGGACTTTATTTTAAAATATTTTCTAAATTCTTTTTAATAGGTTTTGGCTTTATTGCAGGTGCTAGTTGGATGACTTATATAATTCCACAATTAATAAATAATTTTAAAAATCCTGAAAATAAAAAAGGACTTTCTATTGTTTTTATTATTTTATGTATTATAGGTAATTCTTCAGACATAGTTTCAGCTTGGATGCTTAATTGGGAACTTCCAAGTAAAATTTATTCACCTCTATCTCTTATTTGTAAATTTATTTTTGCTTATCAGTATTTTAGAAAAACTCCTTGAGCGCCCTAGTTCCCCTACTCCCCCACAAAATTACAAGTTGATTCGAAGAGGTTTCCCCTGTTTTCGACCCCCAACCCCCTTACTCCCC
>MOYB01000001.1:233006-244905 GCA_001899385.1 Candidatus Caenarcanum bioreactoricola
CAGCGTAATCAATGGTTCAGACTGTTATATTATGCATAATGCATAAAATCCCCTCTCTTTTAGGAGAGGGGAAGCCTGAGCGAAGCGAGGGAGGGGGTGAGGCGAAATGCAGATTATTATATTCTTTAGAGGAGGATTTTTTAGTCTTTTGCTAATTTCCCAGCTAAAACTTTTTCTATAAATGGTTTTAAATCCTTAAGATCATAACTACTAAAATATCTTTCTTCTCCAGTTAGATTTGTATATTTAGGATCATTTATTAATTCCTGCTTTATTTTTGCTCTTTCTGCATTAACAAAAGCATCATTTATTTCTTCTGTAATAGAAGTTTCTTCTTCTTTCTCTCTTAATTTTCTTATATATTCATATCTATCACCATGTACCCAACTTTCAGTGTTAGTACTACCTAAGCTATATAATAATCTTTCTATTAATTCTTTTCTTTGTGCTATTAATTTATCTTTAAAATCTGTTTTTTCTTTATCAATCTCAGCTTTAGCACTTTTAAAAGCTTCATTCGTTGAAAACTTTTCTTCTAAACTATCTGTTTGCATTTGATCTGCGTCTCTTAAAACAAATGAAAATTGTTCTTTATTCCAGCTATCTCCTGCAATACAGTTTGCTACAGCTGTTGTTCCTTCTGAATCTTTAGCAAATGCATTAAAACATTGTTGTGCAGTTTGAGGTACCGTATATTTATTTCCATTTAAACAAGCATTAAAACATTGTCCTGGACTCATATTATTAACATTAGTATCAAAGCAAAATTCTAACCCATTCATTAAATTAAACTTGTTATTTTCTTTTTTACAAAACTTTTTCATGATCTTAATCCTCCGAGAAATTCTTAATAAAACTTAACAACTATATAAAAATAAGTTTTTAAGAAACATAATGAAATATTAAAAAAAATTAAGAATTATATTCTTTAGTTTTAATTTGGCTTTTTCTCTTCCCCCCATCCCTAACCCTTCCCCCAGAGGGAGAAGGGAATAAATGCGATCTCCTAATTTAAAAGTAAAATATCTTTTATTGCTTCTAATTGAGAAAAATTTTTTTTGTAAGAATCCATAACAGAATTTAATTGTTTAGTAAGACATCTGTTAAGTTCTAAAAGAGAAGTATAATCTTCTGCAATTTTTTCATAAAATTCTATTTTTTTAATAAACTCAATCATTTCTTCTTTTAATCTTATATTTTGATTTCTAATAAAATCTAATTCATCTTTAAGACAAAGTATTTCTTCTTTTTGTTCTGAAATTAAAAAATCTGCTGTGTGTTGTGGAGCCAAGGAAGGCATTGTTGCAGAAGTTGCATTCCACAAATCCTCAAATCCGTCATCCTCAAATTTTAGTACTTCATTTTCTTTATGGTCTTTTAACCACAAAATTTCATCAAAAGTTTCTAATTTTCTTATTGAAGACAATTTATTAAAAATAGAAATAAGTATTATAATTTTACAGACTTATTGAAATTTTCGTCAAGATTATATTCTTATAACTTCACTTTTTTCTTTAGAATCTTTTATTTGAAATCCGGCTTTTGAAAAAGAATCCCTGATTTTATCTGCTAATTCATAGTTTTTATTTTCTTTTGCTTGTTTTCTTAAATCTAATAATAAATTAAATAAATCTTCAAAGTTATCAAGATTAAATTCTTTATTTGAAGTATCTTCTGAAAGATTAAAACCTAATATTTTTAATATATAAAAGGCAGTGTTTAAATCTTTTAAATCATTAGTTTTAATTGCTTCAAAAACAATTGCTAAAGCCTTAGGTGAATTAAGATCATTAGACATTGCTAAATCAAAATTATTTAAAATTTCTTTATTCAAATTATTTTCTATATTATTTAAATCAATGTTTTTTAGATTTTTAAATAATTTATTTATAGTATTTTGACTAGATATTAAAGCTTCTTCAGTATAATTCAAAGCTTGCCTATAATGTGCTGTTAAAATAAAAAATCTAATTGCATTAGCTGAATATTTTTCTAAAGATTCATTAATTGTAATGTAATTATTCTCTGATTTAGACATCTTACGACCATTAATCATGATCATGCCATTGTGAAGCCAATATTTTGCAAAAGGACAACCATTTAAAGCCTCGGACTGTGCTATTTCATTTTCATGATGCGGAAAAATTAAATCTTCTCCTCCCCCATGAATATCTATAGTATTTCCAAAATATTTTTTAATCATTGCAGAACATTCAAGATGCCAACCTGGTCTTCCTTTCCCAAAAGGGGAATCAAAACAATAAGAAGTTTCATCAAAATTTTTCCAAAGAGCAAAATCACTATCTGATTCTTTATTTTGAGTATGTTCTATTCTTGAAATCTCTTTTTCACGATTAAGATTTTTAAGTTTACCGTAATTAGGGAAGGCTGAAACTCTAAAATATACATCGCCAGTTTCTGTACGATAAGCAAAATTCTTATTTATTAAAGCTTCTATGAAATTTATCATAATGCCTATATTTTCACTAGCTTTAGGTTCAAAGTCTGGAGTAGAAATATTTAAAGCATACATATCTTTCCAAAATTTAAAACTTTCTATACGCGCAAGTTTCTCAGGATGAATCTTTAGTTCAGAAGCGCGATTTATAATTTTGTCATCTATGTCAGTAATATTTCTTGCCCATAAAACTTCGTATTTTGCATATCTTAAAAACCTTACAAGTAAATCCCAAACAATAGCACTTCTAGCATGACCTATATGTGAAGAATCATAAACAGTAGGACCACAACTATAAATAGAAACCTTATTTTTTTCTAAAGTTTCAAATTTTTCTATTTTACGGCTTAATGTATTATAAAAACTAATTTCCATTATATTAATTCATCAAGTGCATTATTAACAATAAGAGCAGAAGCTTTCCCTTTAAATCTTTTCATTATTTGCCCAACAAAAAAAGCTTTAAGTTTTATTTTACCTGCTTTTAATTCAGCTAATTCATTAGGAAATTCTTCTATTATTGCTTTAACTTCTTCTTTTATAGCTTTTTCATCACTTATTTGTTCAAGTCCTTTGTCTTTGCAAATTTTTCTTAAACTTTCTTCTGAATAAAATAAATCTTCTAATAAATCTTTTTTTACTACATTATCACCTATAATACCTTGATCTAACATTTTAGCTAATTCAGCAATTCTTTGTGCATTTAATTTTGTATCAATCAAAGTAATTTTATTTTCATTTAGGTATGCATAAACAATTTGATTAATTATGCTTGCAATTCTTTTTGGATTTGTTGAATAATGCTTTATACATTCATCAAAGAACTTACCTCTTTCTATGTCTTCTATTAATATATAAGCTTCTTCTGTATTTAATTTATATTGATTTATATATGTTTCTTTTTTTTGTGCAGGTAAAATACCTAAACTTTTAATTATTTCATCAACAATATTTTTATCTAAAACAAGTGGTCTTAAATCTGGTTCAGGGAAATAACGATAATCATTTGCTTCTTCTTTACTTCTCATTGAAATAGTACGACCTTTTGCTTCTTCCCAAAGTCTTGTTTCTTGAATAACTTTTCCTCCTGATTCTAAAATTTCACTTTGTCTTTTTTCTTCATATTCAATTGCTTTTTGTATTGCTTTAAAACTATTTACATTTTTTATTTCAGCTCTAGTCCCTAAAACATTACTACCTTTAGGTTTAAGACTTATATTAACATCACAACGTAGACTTCCTTCTTCAAGGTTTCCATCACAAACTCCACAATATAATAAAATTAATCTTAATTCTTGAACATAAAGTTTTGCTTGTTCAGCGCTTGTAATATCTGGCTCACTAACTATTTCTATAAGTGGAGTACCTGCTCTATTTAGATCAACAAGGGAATAATCTGAACCATGAAGCCTATCAGCACCTGCATGTACAAGTTTACCAGCATCTTCTTCCATATGAACTCTATGTATTCTAACTTTAGATCCGTCACTTAAATCTAAATAGCCACTACTAGCAACAGGTTTATCGTATTGAGAGATTTGATAACCTTTAGGTAAATCAGGATAAAAATATTGTTTTCTATCAAACTTTGAATATAAATTTACAGTACAATTAAGTGCTGC
This sequence comes from Candidatus Caenarcanum bioreactoricola, assembly GCA_001899385.1. Lineage (GTDB taxonomy): Bacteria > Cyanobacteriota > Vampirovibrionia > Caenarcaniphilales > Caenarcanaceae > Caenarcanum > Caenarcanum bioreactoricola. The sequence continues at coordinate 237,087 of MOYB01000001.1, forward strand.
TGCTGCTTTTATTGCATATTCAAGGGCTTTTTGATTTAAGACAGGGAGCACCCCCGGCAAAGCAGTACAAATAGGGCATACATTGGAATTTGGTTCTGAACCAAATTGAGTGGAACAAGAACAAAAAAGCTTTGTTTTAGTTTTTAATTGTGCATGAATTTCTAAACCTATAACAGTTTCATATTTATTTTTATTCATATCTTAAAATCAAATTTATTTAAAATATTATATCTATAATTCCTAATATATTGAAATTTCATCAAAAAAAGCTTTTATTTTATTTAAGTCTTTTTTGCCATGTTTTTCTTCAATAGAACTACATAAATCAAGCATTCTTAAGAAACTATATTTTTGAAGATAATTTTTTATATTTTCTTTTGATAAACCTCCAGCAAATATTAAAGGTAATTTCTTTTTTTTATAAATTTCATCAAGCATGATTTCTTCTTCGCCATCTATTAAAAATGCATTTAAATTATCTTCTGAAAAATCTAAAATCTCTTGTTTTTTTGGTTTTCTAAAAGCTTTTATTATAGGTAAATTAGTTTTTTCTTTTAATTCTTTTATATAATTAGAATCTTCATTTCCATGAAGTTGTATTGTTGATAATCCACAATAATGAACAATTTCAAGTATTTCTGTTATTTCTTGATTTAAAAAAACACCTACTCTTTCACATAATGGTTCAAGTTTTAAAATTATATTTTTGGCAATTTCTTGTGAAATATATCTAGGACTTTTTTCTGTAAAAATAAAACCTAATGCAACTGCTCCAGATTTTTGTGCAAAAAGTGCATCTTCTAAATTAGTAATTCCGCAAATTTTTACTTTATACATATTGTAATTTAATATTATATCAATGATAATAATTATTTGATGAATAAATTTTTAAAATTTCTTGAAACATCTACAACAAATCGTATACTTGATAGTTTTTTTATACTTTTTATAAGTTGTGTTTTAACTTTTCTTTTAGTGAGAATTAATATTCAAATCCAATATATAAATGTTTTTAAAATAATTTATTTTATATTTTTAGTTGGACTTTTATTTTTTAAATCTTGTCGTAAAGCTTTAACTATATTAGGCATAATTAATTCTATTATTATAATTTTTTCTATTAAATATATTTTTCCTTCTGCTTTTACTACTAATATTTGGACTTTTTTAATATTTCCTTTGTTATTTATTTTTATAATTATTATTTATGTTTTAAGATCTTATATTTCTTCACAAAAGATACTTTTAATTTTTCTGGGATTTTCTCTTCTTTTATATTCAGGAAATATACTTTTAGATTTTAATAAATCTCTTCCTAAAATTAAATTAACTACTCCAATTATAATAAAAAGTGGTGATCCTCTTGCTGAATTAAGATTTAATCCTAGTATTTCACCAGAAACTCTAAAAAAAGAAGAAATAAGATTAGGTTTAAATCAGTCTTTAACAAAACAGTTTTTATTATGGCTTGACGGAATACTTTTAAAAGGAGATTTTGGAATTACACAACAAGGGGAAAAAGTCTTAAATACAGTTAGCACTGCACTTTTTAATACTATTATTTTAAATCTTTTAGTATTAATATTAACTTGGCTTTTATCTATACCATTGGGAATAATTGCTGCCGTTAATAAAGATAAATTCTTAGATAAAATTATTTTGACTATATCGTCTATTTCATTAACAACGCCTTCTTTTCTTTTAAGTATATTTATTTTATGTATATGTCTAAAATTTAATATCGGCAATATAGGAGGTATCACAAGTATAAATTTTTCTGAAATGAATTTCCTTGAAAAAACCTTTGATATAGCTAGACATTTGATTTTACCTGTTTTTGTATTAGTATTTGTTAGTGTAGGCATGCTTATTCGTCAAATGCGCGGTAATCTTCTTGATGTTTTAAATGAAGATTATATAAAAGTAGCAAAAGCACATGGTTTAACTGAAACCAGAGTTTTCTTAAGACATGCATTGCCTAATGCAATTAATCCATTAGTTAGTCTTTTAGGATTTGAATTTGCAGCTTTGATTTCTGGAGCAGCAATGACTGAAATGATTTTAGGTTATCCGGGTATAGGAGCACTTACTCTTGAAGCTGCGAAAAAAATGGACATAAATATAATTATGTTTAATTTATTATTAGGCACTTTTATGTTGTTATTAGGAAATATTCTTGCAGATTTATTATTAAAAAAACTTGATCCTAGAATATAAATAATTATTCAATTGGCATAGTAAAAAAGAAATTACTTCCTTGTCCTATTTCACTTTCAACCCAAACTTTTCCACCATGTGCTTCAATAAGTTGTTTTGTTATTGAAAGTCCTAAACCAGTACCTTTAATACTAAGATGTTGATCTGTGTTTACTCTGTAGAACTCTGTAAAAAGTTTAGGTAGTGCTTCTTTAGGTATTCCTAGTCCTTGATCTGATATACATATAATAAGAAATCTATTTTCAGAATCTATAGATGTTTTTATTTGAACTTGTCCACCATTTGGAGAATATTTTATTGCATTGGATACAAAGTTTCTCATTATCTGTTCAAGTTTATTTTTATCTGCTTTAATATATGGTATTTGTTTATTAAAATCAGCTATTATTTCTATACCAGAAGCATAGCCTTTAAATGAATTAATAATATATTTAAGAATTTCTTTAAAATCACAACTTTTTATTTTTAATTCTATTCGTCCTGATTCAAGTTTTTGTGCATCTAAAAATTCATCTAATAATTGCTTCATACGCATAGATTCTGTATATATTGTATTTAAAAATTCTTTTATTTCTTCTGCACTAAATTCATTATTAAGAAGTAATTCAGTAAAACCTAAAAGACTACTTAAAGGGGTTCTGAGTTCATGGCTTATAACACTCATAAGTCTTGATTTTATTTGAGCCATTTCTTCAGCTTCTTGTTTTAATTTATCACTTGCAACTTTTCCTGCTTTCCAACTAGTACTTTCATGTGCTAATTTATCACCTTTTTCTGTTAAAAATCTTATTATGCCTTCTAATTCAGTATTTGCTTTTAAAAGACGATCTATTCTTTTATCTTGGTTATTTATTACATCTTTTATTGAATTATATTCATCAAGAGTTTGTGTTTTTAAAGAAAAAGCACTTTTGAGTAATAGCTTTGCATCTTTAAGAAGAAACTCTTTTTGTTTATTAGTATAATCTGTATAAGCGTTAAATTTATCAATAAGATAATTTTTTGTTTTATCAGAATTACTAAATAAAGAAGCAGAAGAAGGGATTTTTTCCGCATTTTTCCAAGAGACTGTATAAGAAAAAAGATAAGTTTGATTAGAAGAGATTTCACAACGTTCTATAAATTGGAATTTTATATTAGATAAACCCCAAATATTAGAAAGAATTTTTTCTGTTATAAAAACTTGTGAATCTGTTGCAATATCTTTCCAATTAGGGATTTTCTTAAGATATAAAGGATAGATAAAATCAATGTCTGCAGAAAATTCATTTATATTATTTATAGATATTTGAGCACCTAAAAGATAATCAGAAATAAAATTAAAAGCAAATTTTGAATTAAGAAAATCTATAGGTAAAGCTTTTTCAAATTTAATTATATGAATATCTTCATGAATTTTATTAATATTATTATTTAAAATTGTTTTACATGCAGATAAAAAAGAAAAAGCAAATTCAGGAGAATAATAATTTAATTTATTTAATAAAAATTCTTGATTTATTATATCAAAATACGTGAATGGGACTATATTTTCAAGTATATTTTTAAGATTTTGCCATTTACCATTACAAAGATTAATAGCATTACTTATATATTCTCCTGAAACTTTAGCTTGAATTTCCCCTTCAGTAATTACTATCAAAGGAGGATATTCCAATAAAGGGATATTTATTTCTTTAGCTTCAGGATTCATTTAGGAATGCCTTTTATATAATAATATTCCCTAAGAATCGCATTTACATTCAAAAGAATTTGATGTTTATTTGTTTCTTCAAAACTTTCATAATAGATTAAAGCGCTTTTTAAATCACATTTAAAAGTTTGTAAGCATTTTAATAAATTTTTTGCTATTTCTTCAAAATATGAATGATAGTTATTTTTTATTTCTTTTTTTGTTTTATAAATTGCTAATAAAAGATCAGGATCTATAGAAGTTAAGTTTGATGCTTGATTTAAAGCAGCTTTAAAAATCCAATATTTTTCTCGAATAGAAAGATTTTCTTCAGTTAAACTTAAAATATTTAAAAAAGGATTTTTTTCTTGTTTATGAAATTTTAAAGAAGTTTTTTTTTTATTATTGTATTAATCTTATAATCAAATGATTGAAGAGTTCTTAAGTTTTCTTGAAAATTTAATATTAAAGATTGTTTCATAATTTTATTTATATATTATTATTTACCCTAAATATGATAAATAATCTTTCAAATCTAAAAATAGAAGCAGTTAATTCATCACATATTAATAGTCTTTGTGAAATAGAGGAAGAAGTTAATTTAAAAAATCCATGGAGTAAAAGAGCTTTTCTTGATGAATTAAATAAAGACTATGCTTATTATTATGTAGCAAAGCAAGAAAATATAATTTTAGGATTTATAGGTATTTGGGTTGTAGTTGACGAATGTCATATTGTTAATCTTGCAGTAAAAAAAGCCTTTCAAAAACAAGGTATTGCTTCGATTTTGCTCAAAAAGGTTTTAGAAACAATTAAAAAATATAATTTATCTTTAATAACTTTGGAAGTAAGAGAATCTAATTTAGCTGCACAAAGATTATATGAAAAATTTGGATTTAAAAAAATTGCTTTACGAAAAAATTATTATTCAGATTATCAAGAAGATGGGCTTATTATGAGTTTATCTTTTTAATAATAATTAGGGGCAATTAGCCCCATTATAAAAAGAATTTTATTTATTTTTCAAAACATCACTATAAGCTTTCTGCCAATCACTTTTAACATGAAAACCTAAAGATTCAAGTGATTGTGCTAAACAAGATAATGCCATTAGTATATCTCTTTCAAATACAAAGCCTAAATGTCCCATTCTAAAGATTTTTCCTTGGAATTCTTTTTGCCCATCTGCAACTATGATTTTCCAGTTATCTTTTAAACTAGCACGAATATCTTTAACTTGTATATTATCAGGAGGTATTATAGCGGTAATTGAAGCACTAGCATCTTCTTCTGAAGTTAAAAGTTTTAATCCCATTGCTTCAACAGATCTTCTTGTTAATCTTTTTAATAGATCATGTCTTTTCCATGAGTTTTCTATGCCTTCTTCTTTCATAAGCTTTAGAGTCTCTGCAAGAGCACAAATAAAAGATACATTAGGTGTAAAAGCTGTAGTATCACTTTCTAATGCTTTGATTGCTAAATCCCAATCCCAATAATATCTTGGATTTTTACATTGTTTAGAAGCTTCTACAGCTTTTTTACTTGCCCAAATAAAAGATAAACCGGGTGGAATCATAAAACCTTTTTGACTTCCTGCAACTAAAACATCTATTCCCCATTCATCCATATGAACAGGCATTGCAGATAAACCACTAATAGCATCAACACAAAATATAATATCTGTATGTTTTGTTAATTTAGCAATTTTATCTATAGGATTTCTTATTCCAGTAGATGTTTCTGAGAAAGTAGTTAAAAGTATTTTCGCATCTGGATTTGCTTTAATAGCATCTTCAACTTGTTCTGCTTTAACTGCTTTACCTATTTGAGGTTCTATTTTTATAACTTCCCCTCCGAATTTTTTAGCCATATCAGCCCATCTTTTACCAAAAACCCCATTAACTACTGCTAAAACTTTATCTCCAGGGTTCAAAACGTTAACAAGAGCTGCTTCCATTGCACCAGTACCACTAGCACAAAAAATAAGAGGAATTGCATGTTCTGTTTTTGCAATATATTTAAGATCCTCATTGCATTTTACAAAAATCTCTGAAAATTCTTTACTTCTATGAGGAAGAGGGTGTTTTGCAAGTTCAATGAGAGCAGATTCTGGTACAGGAGTAGGACCAGGAATCATTAGAACAGTTTTTTGTTTAAACATAATAGACCTTTCGTTTATAAGTTTTAAAATATGAAAGTATAGAGAATTTTACTATTTTTTTTTATTTTTTTTGAAAAAACTTTTAAACTAGGTATAATATAAATATGACACATGCATTACCAAGAAGAGCATTAAGATTATTTGAAGAACTTTTTCAAGATAGAGAAAAAGCTGATTTTATGGTGGAAGATCTCGAAAAATACTTTCAAGAAAGTGAAGTTATTTTAAAAAATAATATAGAAACAGATTTAAAAAACAACGTACAAAAGGAAATTAAAGAAGTTGAAACTGACTTGAAGACTGAGATTAAAATATTAAAAATTGATTTTAGTGATTTAAAAACTGAAATGAATGATCTGAGAACTGAATTTAAAATATTAAGAACTGAAGTAAAATATGAAATAGCAAATCTCAGACTTCTTATTATTTGGCTTTTAATATTTACCGCAATACTTGGAACTATTTTAAATCCAGTTTTCTTGAATTTTATAAGCGCTTTATTTAAACTTATATAAAAATATATAATAAATATAATGAATGAAATAATAAAAGAAAATAGAATAGGACGATTTGGTAAATTTGGTGGGCAATATGTGCCTGAAACATTAATACCGGCTTTGCAAGAATTTGAAGAAGCTTTCACAAAATATAAAAAAGATGCTGAATTTAAAAATGAATTAGAGACTTTATTTCATGATTATATTGGGAGACCGACTCCTTTATATTTTGCAAAACGATTAACTCAGCATTTTGCTAAAGGGCAAATACTCTTTAAAAGAGAAGATTTGAATCATACAGGTGCACATAAAATAAATAATTCAATAGGACAAGCACTTCTTGCAAAAAGACTAGGCAAAAAAAGAATAATAGCTGAAACCGGAGCAGGACAACATGGAGTCGCAACAGCAACTGCTTGTGCACTTTTAGATTTAGAATGTCATATTTATATGGGTGCAGAAGATATTGAAAGACAACAACCAAATGTATTTAGAATGAAATTATTAGGAGCAGAAGTCCATGCTGTAACTGCAGGACAAAAAACCCTTAAAGAGGCAGTGTCTGCAGCTATAAGAGATTGGGTTGAAAATATTAATAACACACATTATATTTTAGGTTCAGCAACAGGTCCACATCCTTTTCCATTAATAGTAAGAGAATTTCAGTCAGTTATAGGTAAAGAAACAAAACAACAAGTTCTTGAAAAATATAATAGATTACCTAATTATATTATTGCTTGTGTAGGTGGTGGATCTAATGCTATAGGTATGTTTCATGAATTTGTAGAAGATAGGGAAGTTAATTTAATAGGGATTGAGGCAGGGGGCACTGGAGATAAACATGCAGCGACCCTTAGTAAAGGTAGTTATGGGGTTTTACATGGAAGTTTTTCATATTTATTACAAGATGAATATGGCAAAATAGCAGATGTACACAGTATTTCAGCAGGATTAGATTATCCAGGGGTAGGACCAGAACATAGTTATTTAAAAGAAATAGAAAGAGTTAAATATTATTCTGTTAGAGATGAAGAAGCATTAAAAGCCTTTAGTTTGACAACAAGAAAAGAAGGAATATTACCAGCGCTTGAATCATCGCATGCTTTAGCTTATTTAGAATATTTAATGCCTAAAACTAAAGAAGAAGACTTAATTATAGTAAATATTTCAGGAAGAGGAGATAAAGATATGCCGATTTTATCGAAAGAATTTAAAGTTTAACAAATATATTTCTTGAAGAAACCCCCTTCGCCCCTTACTCCCCCTCAAAAT
>MOYB01000001.1:246593-250823 GCA_001899385.1 Candidatus Caenarcanum bioreactoricola
ATGATATAGTTTTATGTTTTTTTTATTTTTTAATCATAGTAAAATGTCTGAACCATTAAAGAGGAGCCCCCTAAAGTCTTTTACTTAAATCTTTTTCAGTAGAAATATTATGCCAATCTAAATCTTGTTCCTTTAATGATTCTATACAAACTTTAATTATCATTTCTTTAGATAATTTCTTTCCATGTACTTTTGCTACTAATATAACAGTCTCATTTAACCATTCATAAAGCTCTAAAGGAATTCTTATATTTAATTGCTTGTTTTCTTTATTATTTTGTAATATGTACAATTAATCACTAGCTCCTGCTATCATAGAGTTAGTATATTTTTTTATGTCAAAGCTTTTTTGCTTTTATATTAATAATATACCTCAAGTACTTAAGATATATCAAGTATTTTAGATTAAATTTTTTTAATTTATGAACGAAAAAGAATTAGCAGAAAAATATTTAGAATTAAAGAAAAAACAAAGTGAAGGTGGTAAAAAATCTGCTGAAGCTCGTTGGAAAGATCATAAAAAGCAAACTCCTGAAGAAAAAAGAAAAAAATGGAATGAATATCAAAAGGAGTATAGAAAGAAGAAGAAGGAAAGTCTTTAAAAAGTTTGAACCATTGATTACACAGATTAACTTGATTTCTCTGATTTAATACGAATATACTTTCCTTAAAATTCATAGTTAATCATAAAAATCAACGTAATCAATGGTTCAGACAATGAAATTACCTTAATATTAAGACATTTAATTGTGAATTGTTTAAGAAATCTTAAGAAAAATTTAAGTTTATATTAAAAAACACTTGACAGTTTATGAAAAAAATAATATGATTTAGTTAAGAGAAAGATAATTCTCAATTAAAACAAATGATTCTAAAAAATTATATAGACAAAATAAATGCATTTGAGTTAAAATAAGTTTAAATTGTCTATCGGTTTTTTAAGGATCGATTTTATTATAACTAAATTTACAAACCCAAAAACAAAAAAATAACTAGGAGATAATAATTTTATGAACGATATAATAGTAAAAAATTTAGGACATAAATATAAAGCGGGTGAGCATAAAAGACATGTAACAATGAGGAAAGTAGCAGGTGATAGACATGAAATTCAAACTATGGAACGTATTGAAAGAAATTTTGGTAAAATAGAAAAATTTGATCTTGAATCAATTATTAAAAAACATTATAGAGATCTTAAAGGAATAAGACAAGCAAATAAATTTCAAGGACGAACTGAATTAACAAAATCACAAAAAGAAGTAGAAGCCGAAATAATTGAAGATACAAAAGCAGACTTAGATAGAATATTACATAAAGTTATACCTCAAGTAAAAAAAGATGCTCCAAAAGCTATTATAGAAACTCTTAACATGGAATTCGAATATAAAAACAGAGATGGTTCTAACGGAACCTATACTGCTGCTCAAATATTAAGGGATTTAAAAGCAGTAGATAAAACTCCAGAAAAAGATCATATAACAAGTTTTAGAACAACAAAGCCTCAAAAAACTGCAATTGTTAATCAATTAGCATTATTATTAGGTCTTGTTGAAAGAAATGATCAAAGACAAATAATTGATAATGGTAATGCTATTATTTTAGATAGTGATGGTCATCCTATAAAAAATCCTTATTCATTAGATATAATACAACAATTAGGAAATATTAATCCTATAACAAATACTAAAAAAGCAGAAGAAATTTTAGGAAAAGTTGTTAAACGTAGAGAAGATGCAACTGGAACTTGGTATCTTGATATTGATTTTAAAGCATTAAAACAAGAACTTGATAAACAAATTGATAAAGGTTATGGAAAACAGTTTGAAGATCTAGATGAACAAATTAAAAGACAATTAAAAATATTAAATTTACCAATAGAAGAATCCAAAGAAACAAAAGACGCAGAAAAAGCAGAAGTTACTACAACAAGCCCTGAAATGACCGCAGCAATCGACAAAGCTAACGCATTAAAAGTAGGCGAAGAAATGCCAATCCCTAAAGGAGTAAATAAAGAAGAATTCCTTGAAAAAATTGGAGCAGATAAGTTTGAAGTAACTGCAGAAGGCAATATAAAGAGAAAAGCAGAAGCAGAAGTTAAAGCTAATCCTGTGGCTGATACCAAAGTCGATACTAACGGAAATGGCACTGAAGGAAAATCTTCATGGTTAAAAACCTTAGGATTAGGTGCTTTAGGAGCAGGCATCTTAGGTCTTATTGCCAAAGTCGCTGGATTCTTTGATGGAGATAGCAAAAAAACAAAAGCTGAATTAGCAAAAGTTGAAAGACAAATGCAAGCAATAATTGGGGCATTACAAGCAATGCATCAAAACAACCAAGAAATGGCTGCAAAAGACAAGGAAATGCTTCTTGGACATGTTAGAGAATTACTTGCACAAGTCAATACAATGACTGGAGTATCCGAAACTCAAAGACAAACAATAGCTAATCTTGAACAAACCATTAGAAATCTTTTAAATGCTAAAGGTGGTTCTATAACTATGAAGAGTCATGCAACTATGAAGGACAGTGGTGCATCTGTAAATTTTCCTAAGGGTGGCTCAACAGCCTCTGCGTCACCCTCTAATGCGGAAAATCCAAGTTCTTCTGATGATGAATTAGCTAACGCGGTTAAAGCATCTGGTGAAAGAGTAAAAAATGAAGAAAGATTAACTGAAGAAGCTCGTAAACGTTCAGAAGATCTCTTAAGACAATCTGAAAGTATTAAAGTAAGTGGAGTACCAACCCCAGTAGCACCTTCTATACCACAACCACCAACACCTCCTCAAGGTTTAACGGTAGGAATGGGAATGATTGTTCCTGGAATTGATCCACAAACTGCACAAGCACTTATTACCGCAGGAAGAATTATGGAAAGAAAAGCAACTGGTCATAATAGAGGACCAAGCACTAATACTGAAGTAAATAATAAAGGCAGTGGTAGAGTAGTATTAGATGGTGCCGGAAATGCAGATGATAAGCAAGTAATATAAAAATTATTAAGAATAGTTAGTTTTAGTTTAGGGTTATCCCTCTTTTCAAATCGAGAAGGGGGATTTTTATTTATATAAGCATTAAAATTAATCTTTTAATCTTAAAAACAAATCTTTTTCACAAGAAATATTATGCCAATTAAAACATTATTATTATTTGCAAATAAGTTAAAAAAGCTTAGAAATTTGTTTAGTTGAATTAGTTAAAGATCTTAATTAATCCAAAATAGATTTCTTTCATAATTATTTATAATTTTAGATAGATTCAGTTAAAAGAAATTCCTGCTTGTTTTTCAATTGCTTTAATTGTTCCAATAGGAATTTCTTTTCCTTTATGAATAGGAACAATTGTAGATCTTCTTGTTTTTTTATTAAATAATTTAAGATGAGAACCTGTTTGAGATACTTCTATAAAACCATTTGCTTTTAATTGTTTTAATATTTCAAAATAATTAAGTCTTGGCGTTTTCATTATAAAATAAGTTCTATATTTTCTATTTTATTATTATTATTATTCAATAAATTATTAGGAATAGGACTAAACATCAAAGTAATAGCATCTTTAATATTTTCTATTGCTTCTTCCTTTGTATCTCCACAAGAAGAAATAAAATTTAATTCCGGACAAGTAGCAGAATATGCCTGTACTTCATTATCCCATTCTAAAATAATTCTAGCCTTCATACATTTAATTTTAACAAAAAACTGAAAGTTGCGTATGCGTAGATTTGAAAAGAGCCGTAGTGTACTATTTTATGGCTTAACTAAAATTTTAATAAAGCCCTCGACCTATTAGTATTGCTCTGCTGAACATATTACTATGCTTACACATGCAACCTATCAACCGGGTAATCTTCCCGAGGTCTTAACCAGTTAACCTGGTGAGAGATCTTATCTTGAGGTGGGCTTCACGCTTATATGCTTTCAGCATTTATCCACTCCTTACATAGCTACCCAGCGTTTACTCTTGGCAGAATAACTGGTACACTAGAGGTAAGTCCTTCCTGGTCCTCTCGTACTAGGAAAGAATCCTCTCAAATCTCTTACGGATGTGCCCGATATGGACCTAACTGTCCCACGACGTTCTGAACCCAGCTCGCGTACCGCGTTACTTGGCGAACACCCAAATCCTTGTAACGTACTACCGCTCCATAATGCGATGAGCCGACATCGAGGTGCCGAACTTTCCCGTCGATATGGACGCTCTGGAAATACTAGCCTGTTATCCCTACCGGAA
>MOYB01000001.1:251216-269163 GCA_001899385.1 Candidatus Caenarcanum bioreactoricola
CACGACCACTATCGTGGCCGCTTCCTCGACTCCCTCCTATCCTTCACAATCTCCTCTAAATCCCAACGCCAGGCTATAGTAAAGGTGCACGGGGTCTTTCCGTCTAGTCGTGGGTACCCGGCATCTTCACCGAGACTACAATTTCACTGAGCCCCGCGTTGAGACAGTGCCCAAATCGTTACGCCATTCGTGCAGGTCGGAACTTACCCGGCAAGGAATTTCGCTACCTTAGGACCGTTATAGTTACGGCCGCCGTTCACTGGGGCTTAGGTTGCCAGCTTCGCTCGCGCTAACCGACTTCCGTGACCTTCCAGCACTGGGCAGGCGTCAGCTCCTATACATCCTCTTTCGAGTTAGCAGGAACCTATGTTTTTGGTAAACAGTTGCCTGGAACAATTCTCTGCGACCTCCAATCACTCATCGACGCAAGTTCGAATCATGATCAAAGGCACTCCTTCTCCCGAGGTTACGGAGTTATTTTGCCGAGTTCCTTAGAGAGAGTTATCTCGCGCACCTTAGTATACTCAACCCACCCACCTGTGTCGGTTTAGGGTACGGGTGACTTCAACCTCACATCGCCGATTTTCTTGGCAACTTGGTATTACCGCCGTCTTGTTAATAAAAACAATCCCCATCACGCCTCAATTAAACATTCTAACGGATTTGCCTATTAGAACTATCTACACGCTTGGAAGAGAATCCAATTACTCTCGGCAGCTAACCTTTTGCGTCCCGACTATGTTGATAACGGTTTACGTCAGTACAGAAATATTAATCTGTTGTCCATCGACTACGCCTTTCGGCCTCGCCTTAGGTCCCGACTCACCCCACGTGGACGAACCTACCATGGGAACCCTTGGGTTTTCGGTGCATAGGATTCTAACCTATGTTTTCGCTACTCATGCCGACATACTCACTTCTGATTCATCCATATATTCTCACGAATATACTTCGTCTTACAACAGAACGCTCCCCTACCAACTTACTATCTAATAATAAGTTTCACAGTTTCGGTGCATAGCATAGTCCCTTGAATTATCGGCGCAGAATCGCTCGACCAGTGTGCTATTACGCACTCTTTAAAGGATAGCTGCTTCTAAGCGAACCTTTTGGCTGTCTAAGCAATTCCACCTCCTTTACCACTTAGCTATGACTTCGGGACCTTAACTGATGATCTGGGCTGTTTCCCTCTTGGCAATGAAGCTTATCCCCCACTGCCTCACTAGCTAGGAAACACTACACCGGTATTCGAAGTTTATCTCGATTTGGTACGGATTTCTCCGCCCGCACCGAATCAGTGCTCTACCTCCGGTAAGTTTTTACCTAACGCTGTACCTCAATACATTTCGGGGAGAACCAGCTAGCTCCGTATTCGATTGGAATTTCACCTCTAGCCACAAGTCATCCGCTAAATTTTCAACTTTAGTCGGTTCGGTCCTCCACTTAATTTTACTTAAGCTTCAACCTGCAAATGGCTAGATCATACGGGTTCGGGTCTATGCCCAGTGACTATTTCGCGCTATTCGCACTCGGTTTCCCTACGGCTCCGGCTATCAACGCCTTAACCTTGCCACTGAACATAACTCGCCGGCTCATTCTTCAACAGGAACATCATCACCCTTAACGGGCTCTGACCGCTTGTAAGCACACAGTTTCATATTCTATTTCACTCCCCTCCCGGGGTTCTTTTCACCTTTCCCTCACAGTACTTGTTCGCTATCGGTCATTAATAGTATTTAGCCTTACGGAATGGTTTCCGCAACTTCGTACAGGATTTCACGTGCCCCGTACTACTCAGGTGCCGTTAAGTGATAAAAACTTTTTGTCTACAGGACTGTCACCTTCTTCGGTTAAGCTTTCCAACTTATTCTACTAAATTTTTATCTACTACATTACGGTCCTACAACCCCACTTGCGTGGTTTGGGCTCTTCCGCTTTCGCTCGCCGCTACTAACAGAATCTCTTCGATTTCTTTTCCTCCGGTTACTAAGATGTTTCAATTCGCCGGGTTCCCTTCAAATACCTATGTATTCAGTATAAGATAATTGAACTTTACTTCAATTGGGTTGCCCCATTCGGAAATTTACGGATCTTCGCATGTTAACAACTCCCCGTAACTTATCGTAGTTTACTACGTCCTTCATCGGCTATTAATGCCAAGGTATCCTCTGTGCGCTCTTTGTAGCTTTAAAACATTAAAGTTAAATCCATAAAATTTATGTCCATTACGGATTTCTTTTCAAATTTATACGCAACTTTCAGTTTTCAATGTTGAGTTAATATCTCAACTTTAGATTGAAAATTCTATATCTTTAAAGAAAATTTGTCAATGAATTTCTGAATTATGAGAAATATTTAATTTAATTCGCGGTATAAATTATATAAAATTTCTAAAATCTTATGAATATAAAAGAAATTAATAAAATTTGTTATTGTGCTTCTAATCTTAAATTCAGCGAATGTTGTTTGCCAATAATTTTAGGTCAAAAAAATGCCTCTACTGCTGAAGAATTAATGAGATCTCGCTATTCAGCCTATGTTATAAAAAATTTTGATTATCTTAAAGAAAGTTTAGATCCAGAAAAATATTCATCTTTTAATAAAATAGCTTTAATTCAATCTTCAAAAAATATTAAATGGCTAAAATTAGAAATCTTAGAAACTTTTGCTGGTAAGGAAAATGATGAATTAGGAGAAGTTATTTTTATTGCTTATTTTAAATTATTATCAACTAACAAAAAATATAAACATCATGAACATAGTTATTTTAAAAAAATAAATGGAAAATGGTTTTTTGTTTATGGAGATGTAAAATAAAATTAAATATTTTCATAAATCGTATTGACTTCAGTTCTAATCTTAGTTTAAAATACTTTTTATCTTAAAATTAAAAATAAATTGTGAATATAAGAATAATGAAAGATATTTCTTTTAAACATGTATTACAGGGGGGGGGTAAAAAGAACTTTTAAAGCTGGGGTATGGACTAAAAAAGGTACATACTTAGAAGCTATAAAAACTATGGATTTAAGAACTTTACAAACTCAATATGAAAAATTAAGAGATATTATTTCAACTCAAGCAAAATCCTTTATAGATCTATATACATATAATTTTGGAGACTATATCCATAATTCTAATGTCTATACTGTAGACCTCTCAGATCCCATATTTTTTAGTAAAATAAAACCTGCTCTCTTAAGAGAAATTGATCAAAGATTAACAGAAATTAAAGCTATGTCTTCTTAATCTTATAAAAAATATTTAATTTAATAAAAGGGAAATATTGATAATATTATTTTAAAAGATTCAAGCAAAGAGATTAGTTCATGAACTTATTTGAACTTAAAAAATTACCACCAATTAAAGAAATCGAATCTAAAATTGTTTTCAAAGAATTAACTCAAGCTCATAGATATTTAGCTGAATTAAAAGGTGTTGCTCAAACTATTCCAAATCAAATTATTCTTTTAAATACTCTTCCACTTCTTGAAGCTAAAGATAGTTCAGCAATTGAAAATATTATTACAACTCATGATGAACTTTATAAAGAAGAATTATTTGGAGAAATTATAGAAAGTCCGAGAGCTAAAGAAGTTTTTAATTATAAAAAAGCTCTTCTTAAGGGTTTTGAAATTGTTAAAGAACATAAATTATTAACAAATAATCAGTTAATAGAAATTCATCAAACTTTAAGTAATTCACAAACAAATTTCAGAAAGCTTCCCGGTACAGAATTAAAAAATCAACAAACAAATGAAACTGTTTATATTCCACCTCAAAATTATAATGAAATTATTGAATTAATGATTAATTTAGAAAATTTTATTAATGATGATTCAATTAGCGGTCTTGATCCATTAATTAAAATGGCTTTAATTCATTATCAATTTGAAAGTATACATCCTTTTTATGACGGAAATGGAAGAATAGGAAGAATAATAAATATTTTATATCTTGTTTTAAAAGGTTATTTAGATATTCCTATTCTATATTTAAGTCGATATATAATTAAAAACAAATCTGAATATTATAGATTACTTCAATCTATTCGAGAAACTGGTGAATTTGAGGAATGGATCATATATATTCTTAAAGGAATTCAACTTATATCAATAGAAACAATAGACATTATTCATAGAATTAAAGATTTAATGCAAAATTATAAACATAAAATAAGAGAACAATATAAATTCTATTCACAAGATCTTCTTAATAATTTATTTAAACATCCTTATACAAAGATTGAGTTCCTAGAAAAAGATTTGAGAATTACTAGACAAACTGCTTCAAAATATCTAAATGAACTTTTGGAAGGTAAATTTTTAATTAAATATAAAATTAAAGGACAAAATTATTATATTAATGAATCTTTATTAAATATTTTTATAAGTGAAAACGTATAACATGTTAAAGAAATTGCAAAATCTTAACATCAATACATATAGCATGTTAAAAAAATCGCGAAATTTATACATGATTTATTTATCTTTTATTTCGTGAATCAAACATAATTCTTTATATATTACACAACTAAAAAGAATAAAAAATACAATAATTACAGGATTAGAATAAGAATCACCATAAAAACCAATCATAAAAATCAAAACCAGCTTTAACATTGAATTTTTTGTTATATTAGCACTTCCTTTTAAAGCCTTAAATAAAGAATAATTTTTTTCAATAATTAAATAAGAAGAAAAAAAATATTTAATAAATAAATAATAATAAAAGAAAAAATATATTAAATTAAATAAATTTAAAGAAAGAGAGTTTTCGAAAGAAGTATTCTTATTCATTCCAAAAATAAAAAAACAAAACAAAGTCATTAATACCAATACAATTGCAAATAGAAAATTAATTATAAAAATTTTAAAAATTATTGAAAAAATTGATTTTGGTATGAAATTTGAAAAATTTATTACTTCTTTTTTTGCTAATTTGATAAATATATAAGTACAAATTATTACTATAACTTCAACTAAACAGAAAAACCCAATTATTTGTAAATTATTTAAATTAAAAATTTCTAAAGAATTTCTATCTATTATATTTATAAAAATATTAGTAAATTCTTCTTCTATTCTTGTTCTAAAAAAAATTAAAAATATTAATATTAATATAATAATAGGGAATTTTTTTATAATTTCAAAAGTTTCTCTTTGGCATTTGAAAACCGAAAACATAATTTTTTTATTTACTTCTTCTATTCTTAATTCCAAAAATCTATAAATATTTTTAATGAAAATAAACAAATAATCCTTAATCTCTATAAAATCTTTACAGAAATTTTACAAATTATAAGTATTAGTATTTTTTATTTAGAATGGGCAGATGACGGGAATCGAACCCGCGGTACTGGAGCCACAACCCAGGGCCTTAACCACTTGGCGACACCTGCCAGAATTATATTAACTGTATGATTTTAGCATATTAGGGTCTTCTCTTGTATAGTGTAGGGAATATCATTTTCAGAGAAGTCCAGGGGTAATTTCTAGGAAATCTAAATATTATGATAGAGATTAATGAACTACAAATAAATTTAAATTTTTGGCAAAATGAAGATAATACCAAAATTAATGTTTTGAAACTTTTACTTGCTGGTTATAGTAATAATTGTATTGCAAATGAACTTAATTTTTCTCTTAAAAATATTGAATCTATTATTTCAAAACTCTTTAGAAGATGTGGAATAATAACTAGAGGGGGAAATGCAAGCTATATAAACCCAAGAGTAAAACTTTTTGTTGATGGTTTAATAAAGAATTGGTTACGTTATAAAATTGAAGAGAAATCTTGTTCTATTGATTTTTTAAGTAGAAATCATTATCTTTCTCTTTTATTATGTGCTGGTGGTTGTTCTAACAAAGCAATAGCTGATTTCTTGTGTATTTCTCCAAAAACCGTAGAAAGTCGTTTAAATTCTCTCTTCCATCAATTTGCTGTTAACATTCAATTAGATAATCAAATTAATCCTAGAATGAAACTTATTACAAATGCTCTTATTAAAAGAGTGATAAGTTATGAATCAATAAAAAATACTGCACAAGTTTTAAATCCAGATAATTGGACTGAAATAATAAAAAATAGAGAAGAAATAAAAAATGAACTCCTTAAATATCAATTAGAACAACCTATACAAGAAAATAAATCACATTTAATTCAAACAGATACTAATGTAAATAGCGCATTAGACCATCTTTTATCAAATCAAAATGCAACTATGCCACAAAATATAATGATAAAAAGAAATAGTATGAGCCCAGAAGAAATTTTAAAAGCCGCATTAGCAAAAAGTGAAGAATTAAAAAATGAACAGGCTAAACAACAAGCTCAACAAAATTATACATTCTAAAAAATCTCTTTATTAAATTAAATTATTTTCTGCAAATTCAGACCAAATCATTTCTTTATTACCTATTAATACTGTATCTCCAGATTGAATACCTAATCTTTCTAATTCATTTAAAACTCCAAGCTTTTTTAATTGAATATATAAATTATTTACTGAATCAAAACTCTGAAAATTAACTACACGTAAAAGTGCTTCAACTTTAAGACTTTTTATTTTAAAAACACGACTTTCTTTTTCAAAATCTATAATAAAATTTTCATTTTCATTCTCATTTTCTTGAAAAGGAATTATTAAAATTTCTTCTTCTTTAAAATCAAATCCTTGAATATACGCTATTAATTTGTCTAAACCTTCTCCTGTTATTGCAGATATAAAAAGACTTTCTGGATAAGTTTTTTTTAACTCTTCTAAAAATTCTTCTTCACAAGAATCTATTTTATTAAAAACTAAAATTCTTTCTTTTTTATTAAAACTTTCTTTATAAGCTTTTAATTCATCTTCTATTATTTTTATATTTTCTTTTATAATTTCTAAATCTTGAATTAAACAATCAACTAGATGAATCAAAGCTTTTGTTCTTTCTGCATGACGCAAAAATTGAAATCCTAAACCATGTCCTTCAGAAGCACCTTTTATTAAACCTGGTATATCTGCAATAGTTATAGATCTATTATCTGGTAATTTTAATATTCCTAAATTAGGAACCAAAGTAGTAAAAGGATAATCAGCGATTTTTGGTTTACAAGCAGAAAGTCTTGAAATTAAACTTGATTTACCTGCATTAGGAAGTCCTATTATTCCTATATCTGCAATTAATTTTAATTCAAGAATCAAATCATAGGTTTCGCCATCTTCCCCTGGCTCACAAAAATGTGGAGCCTGTCTTGTTGCAGTTGCAAAATGTTGATTACCTCTACCTCCTTTACCTCCTCTTGCAACTAAAAATTCTTGATTATGATTTTTAAGATCTCCTATTAATATTTTTTCATTATTTTGTTTTTTATAAATATTAGTACCTAAAGGAACTTTTATGATTATATCTTCAGCAGAATGTCCTGATTTATTTGAACCACCACCGTTTTTACCATCATTAGCTTTAAAAATATTTTTATATCTAAAACTAAGAAGGGTATTAACTGAATTATCTGCTTGTAAAAAAATACTACCACCTTTGCCACCATCACCCCCAGCAGGACCACCGAATGGTACAAATTTTTCTCTTCTCCAAGCAACAATACCGTCTCCACCTCTTCCGGATTCAACATGGATTTCTACTAAATCTATAAAATGTTTCATTAATCTAAATTTGAATTTGAATCTATAACATTATTATCAAGACTATCAAAATCAATTAAAGTATCTTTTTCTACAAATGCAGTAAATTCAGTTCCTTCTTTAATATAAGCATCTTCTCCCCTTCTAAGGAGTCCAGGCAATCCAAACAATACTGTCAATGTAACTGTTGAAGCAGTATTATTTTTTCCACCTCTTCCTGTTGCAGATATTAATGGGACTGATTTTCCGTCAACTGCTTTAACTGACTTCATTTCAAGAGAAAGATCTCCACCTCTTCCAGCCCATTTTTTCTTTTGTACTTGTGTTACTAAAATTTTTACAGAACTTCCTTCTTTTATTAAAACTTTTCCGTCAACTATTACATCTTCAGCTACTTCTGCAGGGATTCTTTCTCCAACTGTTGCATTAGCAGAGCTCACGCTTTCTGTTAAAATAATACTTACTTCTGTATCTTCTGGCAATAAAATTTCATTTTTTGCAAAACATGGAAATAAAGAATTTAAACAAAAAATACAAAATAAAAATAATTTTTTTAGCATATTATAAATTTTTATTAGAATAATTTAATTAAATATACTAGATTTTCAATAAAATTAAATAAAACTTAAATGTAAAATTCATGTAAATCAACTGTAAAAATTGTAAGATTTAAAATTCTTCTTAACAACTTAAATATAAAATAAAAAATAGTTAAACACAGAGGATTTTGAAATATGAAGAAATTTAATGTTGAAGAATTAGAACAAATAGTAGCTCCTGCTTCTATCTTTGGACTTGCTGGTGCAACAAATGATGTTTTATATGGCACATCTGGAATTGATACTATTCATGGGCTTAATGGCAATGATACTATCTATGGTAATTCTGGAAATGATTTATTATATGGTGATTCTGGTAATGACAAACTTTATGGCGGGAATGGTAATGATAAACTTTATGGTGGAAATGGCAATGATTATCTAAAAGGCGATGCTGGAGATGATTATTTAAAAGGAGATATTGGTGATGACACTTTAAAGGGTGGAGCTGGCAATGATACATTGAACGGCGGAGTTGGTGATGACATGCTTTATGGCGAAGATGGTAATGATGTATTAAATGGAGGAGATGGTGATGATGATCTAAATGGTGGAATAGGTAATGATATATTAAATGGTGGAGATGGAACTGATACTATTTATGGCAGAGAAGGAAATGATACTTTAATTGGCGGAATGGGATTTGATTATTTAGGTGGTGGAGCTGGTGATGATACTTATATCTATAATAAAGGTGATGGGATTGACTATATTTATGATGTTGAAGGAAATAATACATTAACTTTAAAAGATATTAATTCAACAGATGCTAATTTTATAGATAATGATGGTTTTATATTTGCTGATGATAAATCTATTCAATTTAAAGATGGACATTCTATTGAATTTGATACAAGTACAAAAATAGAAAATATTCAATTTGCTGATAAAACAATTAAATGGGATGATATTCAATGGAAAAGTGTTGCTTAAAATAATTAATATAAAAATATATTTAACCTAAAGAGAAAGCTTTTTTATAGACTTTCTCTTTTTTTGTAAAATTCATGTAAATCAACTGTAAAAACTGTAAGATTTAAAAATTTTCTTAATCTTTTAAATTACTATAAAAAATAGTTAAACATAAAGGATTTTGAAATATGAAGAAATTTAATGTTGAAGAATTAGAACAAATAGTAGCTCCTGCTTCTATCTTTGGACTTGCTGGTGCAACAAATGATTTTTATATGGCACGTCTGGAATTGATACTATTCATGGGCTTAGGGGCAATGATACTTTATTTGGTAATTCTGGCAACGACACTCTATTTGGCGATTCTGGCAATGACAAACTTTATGGCGGAAGTAGTAATGACAAACTTTATGGTGGAAGCGGTAATGATTATTTAAGAGGTGATGCTGGTAACGATTATTTAAGAGGCGATGCTAATGATGATAAATTAATTGGTGGAAATGGTGCTGATATTTTAAAAGGTGGAATTGGAGATGATAAAATATGTGCAAATCACTCAGTTATACTTGAAACAACAACTCCAGAAGGGTTAAATTTAGATAAAGCTTCTGATATCTTATATGGGGAAGATGGTAATGATGATCTAAATGGTGGAATAGGTAATGATAAACTTTATGGTGGGAATGATAATGATGATCTAAACGGTGGTAGTGGTAATGATTATTTAGATGGTGGAAAAGGAGATGATAAATTATCTGGAGGAAGTGGAGATGATACTTATGTTTATAATAGAGGTGACGGAAATGATGAAATTACAGATTGGGTATTTGGTTCCGCTAAAGAAAACTATGAACTAGGCAATGATACATTAATATTAAATGATATAAATTCAACTGATATTAATATTTCTAGAGATAGTTTCAATGAAAATTATACGATTAATTTAAATGATAATAGTGGTTCTATAAAAATAAATACTTATACAGATTCTGATTTAGCAATAGAAACTATTCAATTTAAAGATAAAACAATCACTTGGAATGAATTAAAAGCAATAACTGTTATAAAATAAATTTTCTAATAAATAATAAATCCTTGAGTTCCTCATTATAAAAGAATTCAAGGATTTTATTCTTTACTTATATAACCATTAATGGCACTATATGCTGCAGTATAAACAGAACTTAAATATATTGAACTATTTGGATTCCCCATTCTCCCCTGAAAATTCCTGTTTTGTGTAGAAAGACAAACTTCCCCGTCTGCTAAAGCCCCTGCATGAACTCCTACACAAGGCCCACAACCAGGAGTTATTATTGCAGCATTTGCCTGTATAAATATTTCAATAAGTCCTTCTTTTGTTGCTTGAAGAAATACTTCTTTAGATGCAGGTGAAATTAATAATCTTGTATCACGATGTCTTTTTTTATTCTTTAAAATATTTGCTGCTATTCTTAAATCTTCTATTCTTCCATTTGTACAACTACCTATAAAAACTTGATCTACTCTAATATGCTTTAATTCTTTTGTAGGCTTTGTATTATCTACAGTATGAGGACAAGAAACCATTGATTCAAGCTTTGAAGCATCTATTTCTATTATTCTTTCATATTTAGCATCTAAATCTGCTTTTATTTCTTTATATTTATCAACACGTCCTCTAGTTTTTAAATAATTATAAGTAATTTGATCTGAAGCTATTAAACCAACTTTTGCGCCTGCTTCTACTGCCATGTTTGAAAGAGTAAATCTATCAGACATTTGCATATTTTCAATAGTCTCTCCACAAAATTCAAGTGCTTTATAAGTTGCCCCATCAGCTCCTATGATTCCAATTAAATATAAAATTAAATCTTTAGCACAAACACCTTCTTGAAATTTACCATATACATAAATTTTAAAAGTATCAGGTACTTTAAGCCAAGTTTTACCTAAAGCAATACCAATACCTACATCAGTAGATCCCATGCCCGTAGCAAAAGCACAAAGCGCCCCAGAAGTACATATGTGGGAATCAGCCCCAATAAGTATTTCTCCTGGATTAATATAATCTTCAATAAGTCTCTGATGACAAACACCTTCACCTACTTCAGAAATTACTGCGCCTGTTTTTTTAGCAAAATCACGCATTATTTTATGAGCATTAGATAATTCTTTTCTAGGACTAGGCGCAGCATGATCAATAAAAAGAATAGTTCTTTCAGGATTTATTGCTTTTTCAAGATTTATCTTTTGCATCTCTTGTATAGTCAATGGACCAGTACCATCTTGTACTGCCGTAACATCAACTCCTACAACAACAAAATCTCCTGCTTTTACTTCTTTATTAGAACGAAAACTTATTATTTTCTCTGCAAGAGTTTGTCCCATATTAATTTTATTTAAGTTTTTATATTATACTAATAATTTATATTTTTTTAAGCAAGTTCACTATAAATTCTTTCAAGTCTTTCAGCAACATTATCCCAATTTATATTTTGTAAATCATCTATAGATCTTTCTTTTAATTCAGATGCTAAAGGATTATAAGTTAAAACTGAAAGAATTAAAGAAGAAAGAGATTCTACATCCCAAAAATCATAACGAAGAACATGCCTTAAAACCTCTGATACTCCAGATTGTTTTGAAATTATAACAGGCAATCTTTGAGAAAGTGCTTCTAATACTGTTAAACCAAACGGCTCTGAAACTGAAGATAATACAAAACAATCTACATCTCTATAAATTTCATGTACTTTATCATTAGAAATATTTCCTAAGAATTTGATTTTATCTGAAATATTAAGTTCATGCGCTCTACCTTTCAAATAATCAACCATATCACCTGAACCAGCAATAATAAATTCAGCATCGGGTCTAAATTTTAAAACTTTGCTTGCAGCCTCAAGAAAATAATTTGGTCCTTTTTGATATGTAACTCGTCCCAAGAAAAGAACTTTAGGAGATCTATTTTCATTTTCAAATCTAGGTGCTGGATAATTACCTTTAAGTTCTATTCCATTATGTACAACTTCAATTTTTGATTCAGGAATATTATATCTGGAAATAAGTATATTCTTTGTATAATGACTAACAGCAATGACTTTATCTGCATATTCACAACCTGCTTTTTCAAGCCTATGAATTTCTTCATTTCCGCGACCGGGGCAACGATCAAATTCTGTACAATGAACATGTACAATGAGTGGCTTACCTGAAATTCTTTTTGCAATAATGCCTGCACCAAAAGTAAGCCAATCATGACAATGTATAACGTCAAAATCTAAGCTTGCTGCTATAGAGCCAGCGGTTTGATTATATTTTATAACTTCTTGTATTAAATCAGTTCCATAGAGGTTTATTGCTTCAGCAGTAGATTCTTTTTCTATATTTTCTTCACTTGTTATTTTCTGTAAAGCTTCCTTACTTAAAATACTAAAATCAATATCAGAAGAAGCACCTGAATAGGGTTGTATATCAGATTTAATTCTAATTGTTTTTGCTTTTTCTTTTTGTGTAAGTTTTTCTCTAAGATAAAAACTCCATTTATCAGTACCAAAGACAGTAAAGCCTTCTTCTTTAGATGTTCTTATAGTTTTTGGTAAAATTAATGTTATATCTACATCTTTTTTTATTAAAGATTTTACAATTCCATAACAAGCCATTCCCAGCCCGCCTGCAAGATAAGGAGGAAACTCCCAACCAAACATTAAAACTTTATTTTTTATCAATTTCTAAACCCTCTAATTTAATATATTTATAGTATTTTCTATAGTTTTTATTCCATATAAAGGAATTTTCTAAGCAAATTTAAGTATAATTTATAAAATTTTTTTTTAATATATATTACTTTGAAGGATAGATAAATATTTAGATTCTTCTAGAAAAGAAATGAGATAAATATGTAATATATAAATCACAAATTCTATTTAAGTTTTTCTGTTTTGAGCCCTCAGCCCCCTAAAGGGGGAGTTTCGAATACAGAGTTATTTAAAAAATACAAAAATCATTGATTAAAATAAATAATAAATCCTTGAGTTCCCCCTTTAGGGGGTTAGGGGGCTCCTATTAAGGAAGGATAAATATTTTCATATTAAACTAATTCAAGCAAGATAAACTTAATAAAACTAATAAAGGTCGGATTTAAAGCAGTACCAAATAAAACAGCAAGACCAATAAGCCAATATAACAAAAATTTTAAATTATCAATTTTATTTGTTAAACTATTATCTAAATTCTTCATTTCAGCTCTTAGTTCATGATCTAATACTTTAAAATCAGCTTTTAAATTTGTAAAATCTTCTCTTAATGAAGCTTCTACTTGTTTCATTTCGTTTCTCAGTTCGTGAATATCTTCTTTTAATGAAGTTTCTACTTTTGTTTTCAAAATATCTTCACTTTCTTGGAAACCTTTCTCAAGATCCTCTATAAAAAAATCAGTCTTTTGTCTATCTTGAAAAAGATCCTCTAATAATCTTAAGCTTCTAGTAGGTAATTTATATGTCATATATTAATTATACCTATTATTAATTTCTTTTCAACAATTAAAAATTTATCTTAAATTAAGCAACCTTAGCTTGTTTAATTTTTTGGAAAATCTTATCTTTAAGATGTTGCATTAAAAGATCTAAAAGAAAACCAGTTGGATAATCTTTATAAATCTCTTCATATTTGATTGCAAGCTTTGCCATTGCAGCTTCAGGATTTAGGAAAGCAATTTCATAAACAGATTGTTTTTCTTCTTCATCTAATTTATTTATAAAATTATCTATAAGTTTTCTTGCTAATAACATATCCCTTCCTCCTTCAGAATTAAATTAATTGTTTTTTTGTTTTTACAATTATTATTTTGTAATAAATAAGTTTATGATTTATTAAAACCCCCCTTTTCTTGACTAAAATAAAATCAAAATTTAACTTAATATTAATATTTTTGCTATTTTTATGCAAGTTTTTTGATATTATTTGAACTTATGAAAAAAAATAAAATAAGAGTAGTTATAATAGGAGCTGCTGGTAGAATGGGGCAAGAGTCTGTCAGAGCCATAACAGCAGCTGAAGATCTTGAATTAGTTGGTGGAATAGGTCATAAAGAATTAGATTCTATTGGTGCAGATCTTGGTGAAATAGCAGGAATAAAACCTTTAGGTATAAAATTATCTGACAATTTAAAAGATTGTATACAAAGAACTAAAGCAGATGTTGCTCTTGATTTTACAATACCCTCTGCAATTTTTAATAATGCAAATATTTGTTTAGACTGTGGTGTTAGACCAATTATAGGAGCTACAGGACTATCAAATGAAGATTTAAAAGAACTTGAAAAAAAGGCAAATTATTTATCCTCATCAATTCTTGTTGCACCTAATTTCACAATAGGAGCGGTACTTATGATAGAAGCTGCAAAGAAATTTGCAAAATATTTTGATGGAGTTGAAATAATAGAATTACATCATGATAAAAAAGTTGATGCACCTTCAGGTACTGCTATAAAAACCGCAAAAGAAATTTCAAAAATCTTAGAAAAAAAATCAAAAGATTTGAATCCTTCAGCAAAAGCAAGAGGTGATTTAGTTGAAAATATTAGAATTCATAGTGTGAGATTACCCGGTATATTAGCAAATCAAGAAGTTATTTTTGGAGGACAAGGGCAATCTCTTAGCATAAAACATGATACTTTAGATAGAAGTGCTTTTATGCCCGGTGTTTTACTTGCTATAAGAAAAATAATTGATAAAAAAGGTCTAATTTATGGACTTGAAAATTTATTAGATTAATATAGGTGTAAGACTTGGAAGTCTATATTTCTTTATAAAAAAAGGAATTTTTAAACCTTTATAATTCAAATTTTTCTTATTTGCCAAAAAAATTCTATAAGCTAAAATAGGATTTTGGAATTTTAAGATATTAAGGTGGTAATGCTCTTCAATTTCAATTGGGGCGTTAATAGCAGGTTTTATAGGTGTTATTTTGTGATTTTGAAAAATTTCTTCTTTAAAAATTTCTTTTATTTCCTTTAAAACCTGTTTACATTTATGAATTTTTTGGAATTTATTTTCATATATTTCTAAAAGAGCTTCTGTATAATCTATTAAATATTGAAAATTAGCAGATGATTCATTTACCCATAAAATACTTGGGTGTTTTAAATGCGTTGATTTATAAGGACTTTGAAGTCCCTTTTGATTTAAAACACTACACATTATTTGACAAGATTCAAGAATCATTTTTATAAGACGTTTATTGTCAAGATGCATTGCTGCTTTTCTTGGATTTTTATCTGTATAAAAAATATTCATAATTAATATTTTATATTCATAATCTTAGTTAATTCAAGTAAAGCAGTATATGTTGGTAATATATATATTTTTTTGGGAGGCTGTATTATTTTATCTAAAGCTTGTTTTATATTTTCCATACATTGTGATTCTAAAATATTAACTCCTGCATATTTCAAACGAATTGCCATGTCTGAGGCACGCTTCCCTGTAGTAAAAATATTTGATCTATCTTTTAAATATTCAAAATGTGCATCCCAAATCCATGATATATCACGTCCATCTGCATAATTATCATTTAATGCAATTAATACTGGTGTTTCTTGATCATTTTTTATAAGTCTTAAAACTTCACTTGCGCCTATGGGATTCTTTATTAAAAATAAATTGATTTCTGTGTTTTTATAATTAAGTTTCTGTGCTCGCCCGAAGAGTGGTCTATAAGTTTCTATACCTTGTTTTATATTTTCAAAACTTATGTTAGATACAATGGCAGTTGAAACAGCGGACAATGCATTATAAACATTAAATAAACCTGGTATAGGTATTTTTATTTCAAGAAAGCCCCCTAACCCCCTAAAGGGGGAATTATTAGCTATTTCTACTTTAGCAAGGGTTTCCGAAATACCTAACTCAAAGCTTTTAATTTTAATTTGTGGTTCTGGTCTTTTATAAGAACATTTAGGACAATAATAATCTCCAAATTGTCCAAGCCATTTGTAATTATATTTTAAATCTTCTTCACAAAAAGGACAACTAGCTAACTCTGCAGAAAAAACATCATTTGAAAATTCCTTTATACAGTTTATATCCATACCAAAATATAAAATATTCTTTGCTGTGAGCCTACAAACATTAGGATCATCTGCGTTAAGTATTAAATTAGTATTTGGTGAGAGATCTATACCTTGTTGCACTAAAGAAATAGTTGTTTTCATTTCTCCAAAGCGGTCTAATTGATCTCTAAAAAAATTATTTACTGTTATTATAGAAGATTCTCTTTTACCTGATACAAGCCTTAAAGTAGCTTCGTCAACTTCAAAAAGTGCTTTTTTGTATTTTAGAGAAGCTTTATAATCAGCATTTTGTATAAAAGTAGTTAATATTCCAGATTTAAGATTAGCTCCAGAAGAATTATATAAATATTCTTGTTTTGTAAATTTTAAAATATTAGCTAATATACCAGCACTTGTAGATTTTCCATTGCTTCCAGTAATAAATATAGGATTAGAATCTAATTGAGAAAAGAAATAATTTAAAATATCAGGACAAAATTTTAATGCGAACATACCAGGAAAGCTTGTACTGCGAAATCCAAAAAATTTAAGAATTTTAATTGAAAGCTTTGCAAGAAGAAAAATAAAATAGCTCATTATTTTATCTCCCATAAATTCATATCTTGCAAAATATTTTTAGTAATTTTTAAAGCTTCTTGCCCATCTGCATTTTCATTCGCTTCTATATTTGTTACAAAAATATATTCTTCATTATTTTTTGTTTTTAAATAACCTATAAACCATCCAAGATTACATTTATTATTTTCACAAGATGAACCAGTTTTTCCACTTAAAATATAATCTTTTGTTTTTTCTTTTACTAAAATTTTTTTAATAATTTTTAAATTTTGTTTATTAAAAGGTAAATTATTCATATAAAGTCGTTCAATAAAATGAAGTTGTTCTAAAGCATTAATTTGCAAAGAATTATCTAACCAAAAATAATTAATTTTATCTCCAATTTTATTATTTCCATATCCAACTAAATCCAAATAAAATTGCATTTTTTGTTTACCAATACGATTTGCTACTTCTTGAAAATAAGGAACAACAGAATATTTAACAGCACTTTCTAAAGTATGATCTTTTTCCCAAATATCAAATGGTTGTTTAAGACCATTCCAAGGGATTACAGTGTTTTGATTTTTTAATACTTTAGTTTCTAAACCAATAAGAGAATTTAATATTTTAAAAGTAGAGCAAGGTTTTAATCGTTTAGAACACGCTTCTCCCCCATAAAAAATTAATTCTGATTTTTTTAAAGGTTTTATAGCAAAACATCCTTTTTTATCTTTAAAATATATATTTAAATTATCAGGAAATATTAGATTTTTAGCATTTATGGAATTATTTAAAAGAAATAAAATTAGAAAAAATATTATTTTATAAAGATTTCTTTTCATAAAACTTCCCATTTTAAGGGACGACCACCCAAAATATGAAAATGCAAATGATAAACTGTTTGCCCTCCATAATCACCTATATTAGTAATAACTCTATAACCATTTATATCAAGTCCTTGATTTGCAGCGATTTTTTGTATAGTACTAATAAGATGTATTATTATTTCATTATCTTCAGGAGAAATATCTTGTAAATTTTTTATAGTTTTTTTTGGAATAACAAGAATATGAATCGGTGCAATAGGATTTATATCTTTAAATGCAAGAGTTTTTTCATCTTCATAAACAATGTCTGCAGGAATTTCTTTATCTATAATCTTTTGGAAAATATTTTTCATAAGTTATTTGCCCTCACCCCTCCCTCGCTTCG
>MOYB01000001.1:269846-271718 GCA_001899385.1 Candidatus Caenarcanum bioreactoricola
GCTCAGGTATCCCCTCTCCTAAAAGAGAGGGGATTTGTGTATGCATTTTGATTAAAGGATTTTGCATTTTGGCTCCCTCTCTCTTCAGGAGAGGGCGGGGGGTGAGGGCTTTAATATTTTTCATAAGTTATTTTCTATATTTTAATTTTTCTCTTTGTATTTTTTCAACAGGCAAAATATCTTCAGATTTATAATTTAATGCTTTATAAGTTGCCTTAAGATCTCTAACAAGTTTTCTTAAACCATCAGCTTCAAGAGAAGCCGCATGATCTGTTCCTTTCCAAGTTCTATCAAGAGTATAATGCCTTTCTATAAGAGAAGCACCTAAAGTATATGCAGCAATATCAACAGCAATACCAAGATGATGTCCTGAAAAACCTATTGCTTTAATTTTAGATTCATATTTTTCTTTTAATCTTTTTATTTCAAGCAAACAAATATCTTCAGGAGCAACTGGATAACCGGAAGTACAAGAATAAAGTACTATATCTTTATTACGATTTTTCTTTTCAAAAAATGCCATCAATTCATCAAGTTCTTGAGAAAAAGTCATACCTGAAGATATATGAATTTCACCTTTATAATTTTCACAAAGCCAATCAAGCATTTCATAATGATTATTACAAGCAGATGGTATTTTTATAAAATCAGGATCAAGAGATGCAATTTCTTTTGCAGAAGTTAAATCCCAAACAGAAGAACTATAACCAATTTCCATTTTATTGCAATAATCTTTTAATTGTTTATGTTGTTCAACATTAAACTCAAGGAATTCACGGTGTTCACCATATGTTTGTCCATAAGCATTATTTGGATTAGGATGAGGAGCATAATACTGTTCTTTACTTAACAATTCTTTTGGATTACGTTTTTGAAATTTTACAAAATCAGCATTAGCATAAATTTTTGCAATTTTTATCATTTCAAAAGCTGTTTCAAGTTCACCTTTATGGTTACAACCTATTTCAGCAATTACAAGAGGTCTTTTATATTCTGTCATATAAATAAAATTAAAATTAATAACTATAAGTTTATCAAAAAAATATTTTATATATGATTTGTATTTATTTTGTAAGAAATAAGTAATTCCTAACCTATAATACAAATTAGTTTATATAATTATATAATAGCTAAATTTTTTGGGAGATTTATATGAGTAAATTAAAAATTAATGAGTTAGAGCAAATAATAGCTCCAGCTTTTACTTGGTCTTATTTAAACTGGGTTGATTTTTATGATTATAATTACAATTGGTCTTGGAATTTATATAATTGTGATTCTATTGATGGAGATTCAGGAAATAATACTTTAAATGGAACTTCTTATAGTGATTTTATTTTTGGTTATGGTGGAAATGATACTATTAAAGGTTATGGTGGAAACGACTATATAGATGGTGGTAGTGGAACAGATAAAATCTATGGTGATAATGGAAATGATTTTATTTCTGCAGGTTCAGGTAATGACACTGTTTATGGTGGAAATGGAAATGACTTTATAAAAGGCGATATTGGAAATGATTATTTAAAGGGCGATGCTGGTAACGATTATATTTCCGCAGGTTCAGGCAATGACATACTTAAAGGTAGTGCAGGCAATGACTTTTTAGATGGCGGAAGTGGAAATGATACTTATGTATATTATAAAGGTGATGGAAATGACGTAATATCTGATATATCAGGTAGTGATAAAATAGTATTTAGCGATCTTAAGTCTACAGATGTTATTTTTAGTCGTAATTACAATACAATAGAATTAAAAGATGGTAGTGGTTCTATTGAAATATCCGGTAGAATTGAAAGTTTCGAATTTACAGATAAAGTAATTAATAGATAAATTTGAGCCCCCCAACCCCTTACTCCCCCTCAAAAT
>MOYB01000001.1:271808-275837 GCA_001899385.1 Candidatus Caenarcanum bioreactoricola
CCAACCCCCTAAAGGGGGAGTTTCAAATTTATAGTTATTTAAAAAATACAAAAATCATTAAATTATAAAGAATAGCAAATCCTTGGATTCCCCCTTTAGGGGGTGAAGGGGGCTCCTGAAAAATAAAAAACCCCTTTCAACTAACTTAAAGAAGAATGGGGTTTTAATTTTTTAAAGAAAAGTTTAAAGCTTATTTTTTGCCTTTTTTAGGAGCACTTCCGCCTTTTCCACCTTTTCCACCTTTTCCGCCTTTTCCTTTGCTTTCAGAAGGAGCTAAAAAGTTCTTTTCTTTTTTCTTTGTAGCTACAGATCTCTTTAAGCTATCACCGAAACTTATAGCAGGTACATTTGCAGCTGGAATAGTCATTTCTTTTCCAGTTTGTGGGTTAACTCCCTTACGAGCTTTACGTGAGCGAACCTTAAAAGTACCAAAACCAATAAGAGTCACTGGTTCATGTTTTGTTAATGATTCAGTTACTGTATCGAGCAAAGCATTAACAACTAAAGAAATCTTTGTTTTTTCAAGTTCAATTTTAGAAGCTATTGCATCTATGAGTTCAGTCTTGTTCATTTAATTAATTTGGATAAGTATCGGTATTTCTACCTAATACAATTAAAGCAAATTTTTAAAAAGCTTGCAATGGGGTTTAGTTTTTTTTTTAAAAATTTTTTTTACTTATAGTCAATTATCTGGTATAAATATAATGCAAAAGCGCTATTAATCATAAAAGTCAAATTTTGGTGAAATTCGGCATGGAAAGAAAATTTTTTTTAATGGGCATCTTAAATTTAACCCCAAATTCATTTTCAGATGGAAATTTATACTTTAATAAAGATTTTGCTTTAAAACATTTCGAAAAATTAGAACGATCTGGAGCAAACATCATAGACATTGGAGCAGAATCTACCGCTCCTGGGCAGGAATTAATAACAGCTACTGAAGAATGGACTAGATTGAAATTAATTTTTGAATCTAATGCAATTTCTTCCTTTAAAACCTTAGGAGGCTTGATCTCAATAGATACAAGAAAAGCTGAAATAGCACATAAAGCACTAACTTTAGGTGCAGAAATAATAAATGATGTTAGTGCTTTATCTGATCCAGAGATGCTTGAAGTATTAAAAGAATTTCCTGAATCAAAAATAGTAATAATGCATAATTATGGAATACCTCCAAAAAAAACATTTAAAGAAACAAATTTCAATATAATAGCTGAATTAGAAGCCTTTTTTAAAACAAAAATAAATATTCTTGAAAAATCTAACATAAATAAAAATCGTATAATTCTTGATCCAGGGCTAGGTTTTGATAAAAATACTCAGGAAAATTTAATAATAATAAATAATTTAATATCTCTGAAGCAGGCTTTTAATCTACCAATTCTCATTGGTTTATCAAGAAAAAGATTTGTTAAAGATATAAATAATTTATTAAATAATATAGATATAGATAAAACCTCTGCTGTATTAAATGCTATATCTATTTTAAATGGCGCAGATATTATAAGAACTCATTGCCTTGAAGATTTTAAATAATTTCTGTTATTTTAAAACCTAAAATTGCAATATTAGCGCTAATACTTGAATTCTCTACTTTATATTGAATAATTTGATTTTCATCAGTTAAAAGATCAAGATCTATATACCAACGACCAGAATTATTATTTTTTCCTCTAAAAACTGAAGTCTCTTCTATAAAACCTTTAGTTTTAACAAACATTGAATAATATGAATCAGCAGAATTAGTAGCTTCAATTTTAAATTTACCTATCCGTGCTATTTCGGGCATATAAGAACAACAATCTATATCTGCATAAACTGTTGAATTTCCATTTGTAATATAATTTTGTCCATAATATAAAATTTCATCTCTTAAATAATCATGAAAAAAATTAATTATATTTCCATTAATATCTGTTCTAAAAGCAAAAGGTAATTGTCGTTTTTTATTATAAGTTTCAGGAAGAGTAATTGTTTGTCCTTTATTTTCATTTATTTTGCTAAGAATAAAGCCCTTGTCAATTCCACCTTCTTTTGAAATAGCATAAAGATAATACCATGTATATGGAGCCTTAACTCCAGCATCTAAGCCATTTAAACCATTATAATTAAGACTAACATTAGTATTTTCTTTTATTAATATATCAGTTGTATTATCGCTAGACCTACATTCAAAAGCTTCTACAAGAATTGAATTATTATTAATATATTTGCATTTTCCACCTTTTCGATAATTTAGAGGAAGACTACTTTTTAATTTAACCCAATTATTATTATTAATGCCTTCTGCAAAATATAAACAATTATTAAGTTTATCTAAAAGCAATTCACCTTTCGCAAGAGGGATTACACTTCCATTAGGATTGCCTGAATAATTATTTAAATTTATTTCCTGATCAAGTCTAGAAATATTTAACCATTCAGTATTTGAAGAATTTCTTCTTTTTAAAATACTATTAGAAGTGTCTGCCCAAAGCTGATTAGGGAAGGGATTAGAAGGAGCAACAGCACCAGCACTCAAACTTGCAAGAGATTCAAGGGCATTATTTAAATCAATTCTAAAACTAGGAAAGCTTTGATTACTTATATTGAAATCATGTTGTGTCATTTTTTTCTCCTTTATACTATGTTTCTAATGTCAAGGCTATTTTCACTTTCAACAGAAAAATTTAGATTTTTTTCAAGCCAAGAATTGTTATTTAATTTTTTTCTTTTAATTTCAACAAGTTTCTTTTTATAACTTTTTTTAAATCGATTTATATAATCTTCTATACTATGAATTTTTTGAATTCTCTTTAATGTTTTACTATTAAAAAGAGATAATTGTTTTTCATTTTTAATTTCCTCCCATTTTTGTAAATTTTCCTCTTCAAAGGGTCTAAAAAGATCAACAAGGCTTATTTCTCCGTCATCATCAAGAGACCTTTGTTTTAAAGAATCACTATCTTGATACATTTTTGTTTTCTCCTTTCTGTAATAGTTTTAAGCATGTTTAGAAGTGTTTTAATAACTTGAGTGTTAGCTATTTCTTTAATACATTCTTCTTTTAAGCGTTTTTGTAAAAGCTTCTCAAAAGCACCTGGTCTTGAAAGCTTATAATCAGTTTTAAAATAAGGAGTAAGAATAGAAAGATGTTCACCCCCATGCTTACTAATATCTTTTGAATTTTTCATTAAGATTTTTCTCCGAAATATAAACTAAATAATTAAAAATATTTAAGATTTACCCTAAAAAGGTCCTTAAAAAAATTTTTTGTGTTAAGCTAAATAATGATAGTTTTTAATCTCCGATTCCGAATAAATATTATCTAATTTGATAATTTATTCGGTTTTTTTCTTTGTTTGGAGGTTTAATATTATAAAATCTTATATCTTCTGATAATTTAATCTTTATCTTTTCTTTATCTGAATTTTTTAACATTTTAATTCTTACATAACAGTTACATAATTTATATTAACATTTGACCTTTTCTATATTATAGAAAATATATTAATTAAATTAAATTTTTACCATTCTTTAAGAATTTCTTAATGTTTGTTAATTTTTGGCTAAGGATTTAAAATTTTAAGCTCTTCTAAGAAATCTAAAAATAGAAAATGGTTGTCTTATTTTCTCTGGATTTTCTTTTGGTTTTACTGGTTTTAAATTTTCAGGCTTTCTATCATAAAGTTCCCTTGCTTCTGCTATTTTTTGTTTAGCATCATTTAAGTGATCATCTAATTGATTAACTAAAACATCTAATTTTTTCTTTGTATATTTTCTTTTTTCTTCTGTAGTTTTTCTTTTTAAGGATTTTAATAATGAATCTAAAGTTTTCAATGAATCTTCTGTAATATTATATGGATTATTTACTATTCCTAAAATTTTACGATAAGTATCATATGCTGAAGACTTACGGAAAAGCAAGTGCATATCATCTTCTGTTTTTTTAACTCTAAACAAAACCATACTAGCAAATTTCATTACTTTTAAACCACTATTATTCATTTTTTATAAAAATCTCTCTATATTAGATTTTATCCAAGTATA
>MOYB01000001.1:278014-308434 GCA_001899385.1 Candidatus Caenarcanum bioreactoricola
ATTATATTGTTTCTAATTCTTCTATTTTTGAACGTTTAATTTGAGCTTCTTCTGAAATAAGAATATAACCTTTACCTCTTTTTGTTTTTATAAATAAAGGTTTCCCAAGCTTTGAACGCAAATATCGGACATAAACTTCAATAACATTAGAATCGCCTAAAAAAGTTGATTCCCAGACTCTATCAAAAATAAATTGGTGAGTTAATACTTCTTCTGGATATTGTAAAAAAAGCTTAAGTAATTCAAATTCTTTGGTTCTAAGATCTATAAGATTATTTGCTCTCCAAACTTCTCTTTTTATAAGATCCATTTTTAAATCATAATATTGATAAACACTATTTGTAGAGTTTTCATTAAGACGTCTAAAAGCAGTTCTTAGTTTAGCTATTATTTCATCAATTGGTAATTTCCTGTCGATACAGTTATCAGCACCAGCTTCAAGAACCTCAATTTTTTCTTTAGTTTGACTATTTTCAGATAACCAAAAAAGCCAAATTTTTGAATCTTTAGTTCTTAAAACTTTAGAAAAGTTCTTTGCATAGT
This sequence comes from Candidatus Caenarcanum bioreactoricola, assembly GCA_001899385.1. Lineage (GTDB taxonomy): Bacteria > Cyanobacteriota > Vampirovibrionia > Caenarcaniphilales > Caenarcanaceae > Caenarcanum > Caenarcanum bioreactoricola. The sequence continues at coordinate 278,558 of MOYB01000001.1, forward strand.
TAAAATCACTACCTAAGATAATTATAGCTGGTTCAAATTCATTTATTATTGAAATAGCATCTTTATTTTCAAAAGAAGCAACATTAACATGAAAACCTTTATAAACTAAGTCTAATTTAAGAAGTTCTTTAAAAGATTCATTTTTTTCAAGAATTAATATTTTAGAATTATTTTTTTGCATTTGTCTATTTAAGAGTTTTGATACTAGTTTATGAATTTTATTTAATATTAAGAAATAATATCTAACATTTCTTGAAAATTGTTAATAATTCACTGATATAAATGAAAAATTAATTTTTTTTAATCTAGGGTGCAGAATTTTCAATAAATAATCTTGTACTTACAGATAGGGAAATTAAAAAATTATGGACGCTTTAATAGATTCTCGTTTTGGCGAGAATATCGCTACATCTCGAGCACAGAATAAATTCGGTAAAGATATTAATGCTTATTATCAGAAAAAATCATCTTTTCCTGATGCAGATTTTGCAACTTTTAATATAAATGGTGGTAATGTTGATTGGGATACATTTAGAAAACAAACTAAAGCACCAGGAGACGACATGCTCGCCCTTGCAGAAAAAACTATTAATTGGCTTTTAGAACCAGACAGGGTAGCTTATGGAAATTCAACAGGCGTTATGATACAAGCAATAATAAAAGATTTAGAAAGAATAAGTCCTTTTGGAATGAGTATAAGTCATTGTGTGTGGTCTAATGACGATTTAGCAAAACGTTTTGAAATTTTTATGGGACTACTTTCAGCTGTATTTAGTAAAAAAATGATAGAAAAATTAAATTTATCTGATTTGAATGAAGAAGAAGCTCAAGCAAAAACAGCTTTTATGATAATGGATAAATATAAGGAAAATAAAAATTCTTCTGAAAAAGTTAACCTAAATTTATATGATCAAATATTTATTGGAAGTACTGATAAAGAAGAAATGCTTGAAAGACTTAATAGTATAAAAGATGAAAATGGCAATGTTGATTATACAAAAGAAGAAATAAATAATATACAAAATGTAGATAAACTTTTAAAATTAGTAACAATTGATGTTCTTCAAAATCCAGATATTAAATTAGGAGATTTATATGATGAAGTTCGTAAAAAACTTAGAATAATAAGAAAACAAAGAGAAGATCAAAGTGAAACAGGAACAGATCATGTCTTGCTTTTAACAAAGCATGCACTTGAATTGGCAGATCTTAAGGGAGAAGGTGCACTTCAGCTTATGGCATACAAACAAAATCTTGAAAAAGTAATAACTGCTGTTAAAGGTTATATTCAGCCACTTATTGACAGACAAAAGTTTGGAGAAAAATTAAAAACAGATATAACTGACAAATTAGCAGAAGCACAAGGTTATAGATCTTCTTCTAATACTCCTAAGTCAAATTAATTTTTAGGTTTAATTATTACAATTTGGAGATTATCAGGATATATATATTTTTTTGCTGCACTTATTATTTCTTCTTTAGTCAAAGAATCTATTATTTTAGGATAATCATTTATTGTGTTTAAATCAAGTCCTAAAATAGCATAAAGATTTAAAGCAGAAGCTACATTAGCATTAGAAACTAAGTTATGTGCAATAAAAGCCCCCTTTCTATAATTTTTTGCTCTTGTAATTTCTTCATCAGAAATATCTCCTAAAAGAAAAGCTTTAATAATTTCTTTTGCGCTAGTAATAGCTTCGTCTATATTTTTAGGATTTGTACCGAGATTTATTTTAAAAGAGCCTGCCCCTCTATAAGCGTTAAATCGCGAATAAACAGAATAAACAAGTCCTTTTTTTTCTCTTATTTCTTTGCCTAGTTTAGAAGTTAAAGTACTTCCTCCTCCTAAAATATCATTTGCAACAAGTAATGCATAGAAATCTTTATCTTTTCTATTTATAACACCAGCATGCCCTATTATTATATTTGCTTGTGATTTACCTGCTACTTCAATAATTTTAGTTTCTTGTGTTTTTTTTATTTCAACATTAGGAATATTAAAATCTTTAGCTGTATTTGTATTAGTCCAATCTCCAAAATATTCAGCTATAAGATTAGTCATTTCATCATTAGCAAAATCTCCAGATATTACTAAAATAATTCTTTTAGGTTCATAATAAGCTTTATAAAATTCTTTTAAATCTTTTATTGAAAGAGCTTTTAATTTTTCAATTTGTTCGTTAATGCTTAGTTCATAATAAGGATGATTTTCTGAATATAAAAGTTGATTAAATGCAATTTTACCCAAATAATCTAAATCATCTCTGCTTTGTTCTAATTGTAATAAAAGCTGTGTTTTTAATTTTACAAACTCTTCTTCTGCAAACAAAGGCTTTCTAAGTTCTTGTGCAATAAGTGAAATTAATTTTTCTTTATCAGAAGATCTTGATTGTGCTTCTAAATTTATAACTTCAGTATCTGCAGAAAATTCAATTGAAGCTCCCATATTTTCTAATATAGAAGAGATATTATTTCTATTAAGATTTTCAGTACCCCTATCAAGCATCATAGCTGTTAAAGTTGCAACAGCATAATTTTGTTTTTTATTTTCATAAATCTCGCCAGCATCAATAGTTCCATGTATAGAAATTACAGGTACATTTTCATTTTCACGAAGAATTAATTTTAATCCATTTTTAAAAGTAATTTCTTTAGCTTGAATTCCCTTTTGTTTAGCTTTAAAGAGATTTTCTTCAAAAGGCTTTTGAGTTTTATTTATTTTAATTTCATTTGAATTTGAATTAATTAATTTTGATAAAAATAATTTGTCATCAGTTAAATAAAGATTAGCTACTCTTTTTATATCTTCTTGATTTATAGATTTTAATTCATCTACCCAAGAAAAAGTTCTTTTCCAATCTCCTGAAATTAATTCAAAGAAGCCTAATTGTAAAGTTATTTCAGAAGGATCTTCTAATCCAAAAAGAAAACTTGTTTCAGCTTTTGCTTTAACTCGCTCTAACTCTTCATTAGATATACCATTTTCACGAATTGTTTTTATTTCTTTTAAAGTAATTTTAGTTATTTCATCAAGATCACCTTCTTTAGAAGTAGTTGCAAGAATTGAAAAAACAAAAGGATCTATACCTTGTCTAACTGAAGAATTTATATTTGCAGCTTTCCCAGTATCTACAATTTTCTTTTCAAGTCTACTTAAATTACCTTTAGTTAAAATAGAAGATAACATACTTAAAGCAATATAATCTTTGTTTATAAAAGAAGGACATTGCCAAGCAAAAAGTACAGCTTTACTTTCAGATGGTGCAAAGATTTCTATACCATGGTTAGATGTTTCTATGTTATGTCTACTAGCTCTTATTTTTCTATTTATAGATGTAGATGGAATATTTCCAAAAGTTTTTTCTGCTTCTTCTAAAACTTCTTGAGTTTTTATATCGCCAGCAATAACAAGAACAGCATTGTCTGGTTGATAATAATCATCATAATGTTCTTTTAAGTCTATTGCTTTAATAGAAGAAACATCTTTTCTCCAACCTATTATAGGATCTCCATAAGGATGATTTGGAAAAATCTCTTTTAAAGTTTCTCTATATAAAATAGTAATAGGATTATTTTCTCCGCCACTAAGTTCTGACAATATAACTTGTTTTTCTCTTTGAATTTCTTCTTCGTTTATAATAGAATTTCGCATTCTATCAGCTTCAAGTCCCATTGCAAATTCAAGATTATCTTTTCCTGAAGGTAAAGTAAGATAATACATTGTGTAATCATTACTTGTTGCTGCATTAAAAGTTGCTCCTCTCTTTTCCATTTCTTCTGCAATCATGCCTTTAGGTCTTGTTTGTGTTCCATTAAATTGCATGTGTTCAAGAAAGTGAGCTGCCCCTGTAAAAGATTCTTTATCATTTATAGCGCCAATTTTATAAAAAATAGTTTGAGAAAATAAAGGAGCAGAAGAATCTTCTCTTATAATTATTTTTAAACCATTTTTTAGTTTATATTCTTTTGTTGAATTTATAGGGGCATCTAAGCTATTTATCATATTTTGTTCTTTGCAATAAAGACTTTGTAAATTAATTACAACTAATAAAATAAATATTATAAAACCGTTTACAAAAATTTTCATAATTTAAATAATTATACTATTTAATAAAACTTAAAATAAGATTTGAAACAATAGGATTTGAGGTAAGACCAAGTATTATAACAATAACCATAAGTATATTTAATTTGTTATTTAATGTATTAATTTTTTCATTAAATTCAAGTTTTAGTTCATTAATTTTTTCATTAAATTCAAGTTTTGTTACTAATTGATTTGTAAGTTCTGCTTTTAATTCCTCTTTTTGTAAATTACTATGAATCTCATATTTTGTATTCACCAAATCATCAATAGAACTTTCTAATGCTTCTGCAAAAGGACCTGCTTTTTCACGACCCAATACATCAATCAACAAATCAAAACTTTTTCTTGGAAATGTATACTTTATATTCATATTATTATTATACCTATTTTTTATTTCTTCTTGATTATATATAAAAAAAAGAATATAATAAGCAAGAATAATATTAAATTTATATAGTGAGAAAAATATGTCTGAGAAAGAAATGTTAGTACTAGAGAAAAGAGAAGAAGGCTTAAATCCTAGACAAATAAGAGCAAAAGGTAATATTCCTGTTACAGTTTATGGAAAAGGCTTAGAATCTTTATCACTCCAAGTAGATTTAAAGAAATTTATTACAGTTAAAAATTCTAAATTTGTACAATCTTTTAAAGCAAAAATTAGAGATAAAGAAGAATATTTAATTATAAAAGCTATTGAAAAAAATCCTGTAACAGATCAGATTTTAAATGTACAATTACACACAGTAGCAGCTACAGACAGAGTTACTTTAACTGTGCCTATAGTGTACACAGGAAGTTCACCATTAGTACAAGCAGGGGGCATTCTCTTTATAAACAAAAAAACAGTTGAAATAAATGCAAAAGCAAATGCTATTCCTTCTTCTATAGAATTTGATCTTGCAGAATTACAAATCTCAAAAAACATTGCTTATTATAGTGATTTGAAAATGCCTAAAGATGTGCAACTAAAGAGTCAAGCTGAACAAATTATAATTAAAGTTTCTATGCCTGAAATAAAAGCAGAAGAAACAACTACTCCTGCAAAGAAAAAATAATTCCTAAAGCTTAATGAAATTTTTAATAATTTATAGTGGTGGATTAGGAGATGTAATTCTTCTTAGTCCATTAATTAAATTATTAAAAGAAAAATATAATAATATAGAAATAGATTTACTCTTAGAAGCACGAGTAGCAAAAGGAAGTCAGGATTTTTTTTCAGAAGCTTTAACAAATACAATAAATAAAATTAAAACTTTTGATTTTAAAAATAAATTTGCTTTTCTAAAAATATTTGATTTTTTTCTTTTAACTAAAGGTTATGACTGTGTGATTTCTTCAGGAACTTCACCTATAATTGCTTTGTTATTATTTTTTACTAATATAAAAAAAAGAATTGGATATAAATCAAAATTAAGTTTTTTACTTACTGATTCAATTAAATTCAATCCTGATCAATATATGAGTTTTGCATTATTTGATTTATTTAATTTGATTTTAAAAGAAAATCCTGAAAAAAAATTGTCTTGTATTCCTGAATTTAAAATAAAAAACACTGCATTAATACAAGAACCTTATATATTAATTCATCCAGGTGTAAGCTTATTAAGTCAAAAGAAAAATATTATTAAAAGTCCTAATTCAAAAGATTGGATTGAAATAATAAATCATTTTTTAAAAACATCTAAAGAAAAAATTATATTAATAGGTGGACAAGAAGATTCAAATATAATTAAAGAGATTTTATCTGAAGATTTATTAAATCATGAAAGATTTTTAAATATGTCTGATAAAAATTTTAATATAAAGGAATTAGCAAATCTTATATATTATTCAAAAGAGTTTATTTGTGTTGATTCAGCACCTATGCACTTAGGAGTTGCTGTAAAAGCAAATATGACTTGTCTTTTTGGACCTACAGATCCTCAAAAATTATTACCTCCTAATCAAAAAAACATAAAAATAATTAAAGTTAATAATCTTTTATGTCAACCTTGTTTATGGACTAAAAGAAAAGAATCTTGTGCTTTACCCTTATGTATAAAGCTTTTAAAAGATGAATTTTTATCTATAAAAAATACTTTGTTATAGTCTCTTTGTAATACTTATTTTATATAAAAACATGACAACAACAAAAATTTCTATACAAAAACCAACAGTAAATGATGTAATAACTTTTACACCTCAAATAATAGATAAAATAAATGGGAATTCTTATACTTGGGATCAAATGACTGGTTTATTAATTTACAATACAGATACTACAAAAACACTCATAATTACAATAACATCAAAACTTGATAGTTCAAATAAATCCAAAATTATAAAAGAAATAATAGATCCTTTGAAAATGTCTGTTATTAATTTCTTAGATATTGATTTTGCCTTGGGTGGAACTATCAATGTTATATATTCCGGGGAATCAACTTCTGGATTAATAATTCCTATGGCTTTTACAAAACCGTAGATTTATTAATATTATTATAAAAACAAACCAGTTTGAAATTATATAAAAATGAATAATAAACTTATAATTGATTTTGAAAAGATCTTTGATTCTAAAGATTTTTATCTTAATATAATTGCTGCACGTGCTCAATTTATAGCAAATGCACTTTCAAAAAACTCCCCAGAACTTTTTTCTTGGAGAAATCAAATAATAAAAGCTCATGGTATTGATCCTCAAACTGGTGATTTTTTTCTTCCAAATTTAAAAATCTTTGATTTAGATAAAGAAGCACAAATTTATTTTTTAACTGGTTTCTTAAGTAAACAAATAAACTATAAAGAAGCATTAGAACTTGCAACTAAAGCTTTTGATTTTGCAGAAAAACAATATTCGGAAATTTCTTTAAAACTTTTAGCAGAATTTAAGGAAAATCTTGAAATTTTTAAAATCTTAAAAAGAAAATTCTCTATAAAAATTAAAATAAATGGAAAATCTTATAAGAATATAATAGAAAAAAGTATTAAATCAGAAAATATATTAGAGCTTTTTGAAGAAAATATAAAGGAAATAGAAATAAATAATAATGAAAATATAAATTCTAAACATGATTTTTTAATATTACAAACAGATGGTGCAAGTAGAGGCAACCCTGGTAAAGCTTCAATAGCCTTTGTAATATTAAATTCAAAAAATGAAATTCTTGCAGAAAAGGGTGAAGCAATAGGAATCGCTACAAATAATAAAGCTGAATATATTGCTTTAATAGAAGGTTTAAAATTTTTAAAAAATAATTTCAAAGTTGAAAAAATTAAAATTCAAATGGATAGTGAACTTATTGTAAAACAAATATTAGGTCAATATAGAGCTAAAGATGAGGATTTAAAGAAATTTTTAGCAGAAGTAAAAATTAATTTGCAAAATTTTAATTGGGAAATAGAACATATAAGGCGAGAATTTAACAAAAAAGCAGATGCTCTATGCAATCAAGCTTTAGATAAAAATTAAACACTTCCATATCTTGTACTAGGATCTCTAAAAGCTTTATTTAACATATCTTTTATTGGATCAATTAAATAATTTATTACTATTTTATTATGTGTAATCATATTTGCAGTTAAGGTCATACCAGATCTTAATTTATAATGAATATTATTTTTTTCAAAATATTGATCTTTTAGCTTTATACGAACAATAAATAAAGGGGGTTGTTTTGGATCTACTTTTTCTAATTCTGTAACAAAAGGAGAAATGCTCACAACTTCACCTTCAAGTCTGCCAAATTGTTGATAAGGAAATGCATCTACTGTTAAAAAAGCTTTTTGTCCGATTTTAAGATAAGACAAATCCATATTTGAAACTTTAACTTCAGCAAATAATTTTACGTCAGTAGGCACAATAGTCATTAATATATTTCCAGCATTAACAACTTCACCTTCTCCTCGAAAAAGCTGTTCATTTACAATGCCATCTATAGGAGCATATATTACTTGATGTTCAAGATTTATTTTTGATTGTGCAACTTTACCATTAAGATCATATATATTCCTTTGAAAATCTTTCATTCTAGATAAAGTATCTTCTTTTTGAGCACTTATTAAACGGTTTTTTCTTTCTTTAATTTCTTCAAGGGCAAAAGTTTTTGATTTCAGAGATTCTTTTAAAGATTCTTTACGTCCTCTTTGTTCTATTACTTTTTCTTCAAAATCTAAGAATTCTCTTTCTGTAATTGCTCCTTCTTTTACTAAAGTTTTATATTCATTTAATAATTTTTCATTTTTTGAAAGCATTTCTTCTATTTGATTTGATTCAGCTTCAATACTTTTATATTCATGAGATAATGATTCAAACTGAGCATTTGTTGCTTTAAGTTCAGCATTATATCTTTCTTTCGTTGCTTCTAACCATTCTCCATGTATATTATTATTATCTTTAAGATTATTATTAGAAACAAAAGCTTTTAAACTTTTAGATTCTTCACTTAAAAAATCTAATTGTTGATTTAATGATTGATCTTGTACTGTAGACATTTCAGGATCAAGTTCTACTAAAATATCTCCTGCTTTAACTTCTTGATCTTCTTTTACATAGACTTTTGAAATATAGCCATTTAAAGGTGCCATAATTTTTCTAAGCTTACCTTCTGGTACTATTTGTCCTACGCCAATAACAGCTTCTTCTAATTTTGTAGTAAAAGCCCATGTCATTATTGATGATGTACCAAAAATAACAAGAAAAAGAAATATTAGAGAGATTTTATAGACTTTTTTTCTTGTAGAGCTTTCAAACATTTAATTTAAAATTTATATTATATATTTTTATACCCAAATTTATATACAATTTTAAATTTCTCTATTTAAAAAAAATCTTTTGTGATAGCATTTAAAATCATACAAATAGGTAAATTATGCGCATTGCCGTAATAAAAGAAAGCCGAAATAATGAGACAAGAATTGCTGTTTCAAGTGAAACCGTAAAAAAATTAAAAGCTTTAGATTTTGAAATCATTATCGAAAAAAATGCTGGAATGTCTTCTGGTATAAGTGATGAAGATTTTATTAATGTAGGTGCTCAAATAGCTCAAAGTCCTCAAGAAACTATTCAGAATGCTGATATAATATTAAAAGTCCAAACTCCTACTCAAGAAGAAATAAATCTTTTTAAGGAAGGTCAAATATTAATTTCCAGTTTAAATCCTTTTAAATACAAAGAAGAAATTAATAATTTAACTGAAAAAGGTGTTATATGCTTCGCAATGGACTTTATGCCTAGAATTTCAAGGGCACAGTCAATGGATGTACTTTCTTCTCAGTCAAATTTAGCTGGATATAAAGCTGTTGTAGATGCTGCTTCTGAATTCACAAAAGTTTTCCCTCTTATGATGACTTCTGCTGGTACAGTACCTGCGGCTAAAGTTCTTATTTTAGGAGCAGGAGTTGCTGGTCTTCAAGCAATAGCCACTGCAAAACGTTTAGGGGCAATAGTTTATGCTTTTGATGTACGTCCTGCAGTAAAAGAACAAGTTGAATCTTTAGGTGGACGCTTTGTAGAAGTAAAAGCAAATATTGATGCTGAAACTGCAGGCGGATATGCTAAAGAAATGGACGAAGATTATAAAAGAAGACAGTCTGAAGCAATAGCAGAACAAATTAAGAAAAGTGATATTGTTATAAGTACTGCATTAATACCTGGTAAGCCAGCACCAAAATTAATTACAGAAGAAATGGTTAAAAGTATGCAAGCTGGTTCAGTTATAGTTGATTTAGCTGTTGAAGCTGGTGGAAATTGTGCATTATCTGAATGTGGCAAAATTGTTGAAAAATATAATGTAAAAATAATGGGGCATGAAAATTTACCAGCAAGATTGTCTATAGCAGCTAGTGCTTTATATGCAAAGAATTTATACAATTTTATTTCAACTTTTGTTAAAGATAAAAAATTCCAGCTTGACTGGGACGATGAACTCGTCAAGGGGAGCTGTATTGCTAAAGATAAAAAAATCATACATCCGCTATTAGCCCCCCTAACCCCCTAAAGGGGGAGATCGAATTCATTACTCCCCTCTCTTTTAGGAGAGGGGCTGGGGGTGAGGGTTTTACTAACTAAGGAGAATATAAATGGAAGAATTAGCTCATAATAAAGATGTTTTTTGGTGGTTGCTAACAGTATTTGCATTAGCTTGTTTTGTAGGTTATTACGTAGTATGGAGAGTTACTCCTGCATTACATTCACCTCTCATGGCTGTTACTAATGCAATTTCAAGTGTAATAATAGTTGGTGCACTTTTAGCAGCAGGCTTACCTCAAGGAACTTCAAAAATTTTAGGCTTTATAGCAGTGTGCCTTGCTTCTGTTAATATAGTCGGTGGTTTTTTAGTTACACAAAGAATGCTTTCAATGTTTAAAAAAAAGGAGTCTAAGAAAAAATGAGTCCCAATCTTACAATATTTGCATATCTTATTGCTTCAATTTGTTTTATAATGGCATTGAGAGGCTTATCTTCTCCTGAAACATCACGATCAGGAAATCTTTATGGCATGGTGGGCATGCTTATTGCTATTTTAACAACAGTATTTTCACCTATAGTTAAAAGTTATGAACTCATAATTTTAGGTTTGCTTATTGGCGGTACTATAGGAGCAATCATTGCCTTAAAAATAGAAATGACGGCTTTACCGCAATTAGTTGCGGCATTTCACAGTTTAGTTGGGTTAGCAGCTGTATTTGTAGCAGGAGGCGCTTTCTTTTCACCAGAATCTTATGGAATAGGTACTATTGGAAGTATACATGCTTCAAGCCTTGTTGAAATGTCAATTGGGACTGCAATAGGAGCAATAACTTTTTCCGGATCAGTCATAGCCTTTGCAAAACTTCAAGGTATAATGACTGGGAAGCCTTTAGTTTTCCCTTTTCAACATCTTTTAAATGCATTAATTGCTATAAGTCTTGTAGTTTTAGTTGTATTTTTTACTTTAACTCAATCTCCAAATATTTTCTTTATTATTGCAGCCTTATCTTTTATTTTAGGTTTTCTTTTAATATTGCCGATTGGTGGGGCAGATATGCCTGTAGTTGTTTCAATGCTTAACTCATATTCTGGCTGGGCAGCTTGTGGAATAGGTTTTACATTAGGGAATAGTCTTCTTGTAATCACAGGCGCATTAGTAGGAGCTTCAGGGGCAATACTTTCTTATATAATGTGCAAAGGAATGAATCGTTCAATTATTAATGTAATTCTTGGAGGATTTGGAGGAGAAAGCTCTGGAGGAGGAACTACTTCAACCATAGATAAAAATGTTAAATCTGGTTCAGCAGAAGATGCTGCATTTTTACTTAAGAACGCATCAAAAGTAATAATAGTACCGGGTTATGGTATGGCGGTAGCACAAGCACAACATGCATTAAGAGAAATGGCAGATGCTCTTAAACAAGAAGGAGTTGAAGTTAGCTATGCAATTCATCCAGTAGCAGGACGTATGCCGGGGCATATGAATGTATTGCTAGCAGAAGCAAATGTGCCTTATGATGAAGTTTTTGAACTTGAAGATATAAACAGTGCTTTTGCAACAGCAGATGTAGTATATGTAATAGGTGCAAATGATATTACTAATCCAGCAGCTAAAAAAGATACAGCAAGTCCTATTTATGGAATGCCTATTTTAGAGATCTGGAAGGCAAAAACAGTATTATTTATAAAGAGATCACTTGCTTCTGGTTATGCAGGAATAGACAACGAATTATTCTATTATGATAATACAATGATGCTTTTTGGAGATGCTAAAAAAATGACTGAAAGTATTGTACATAATATTTAATGAAAAAAAACTTAGTTCCCCCTTTAGGGGGTTAGGGGGCTAAAATGAAAAAAATACAAATAGTAATTTTAGCTGCTGGCAAGAGTAGTCGTTTTAAATCTTCAAAACATAAGGCTCTTCATGATTTACTTGGAAAAACTATTATAGAAAGAATCTCAGAGAGCCTTATAAATATTAAATTAAAAGATTATGAATTTGCATTACATTTTGTTTTAGGGCATCAAAAAGAATTACTTATAAATGAACTTAAAAATAAAAATATAAAGTTTAGTTTTAGTGAACAAATAGAACAACTTGGCACTGCACATGCCCTGCAAACTGCTTTAAAAGATATTCCTAATTGTGATGGACTTTTAGTTCTTTGCGTTGATACGCCTTTAATAAAGACAAAAAGCCTTGAAAATTTAATTTTAGAAACTATAAATTCTAATGCTGAGTTAGCTGTTTTAACAACTACATTAGAAAATTCTTTTGGTTACGGGCGTATAATCAAAGATTCTAACAATAATTTAAAAGCTATTATTGAAGAAAAAGATGCAAATACTTTAGAGAAACAAATTCAAGAAATAAACTCTGGAATCTACTTTTTTAATTTTAAAACTAATAAATTATTAGATAAATTAAATAAAATAAAAAATGAAAATATTCAAAAAGAGTATTATTTAACAGATATAGTCAAGATTTTCAATCAAGATAATTTAAAAGTAATTACACATAAAATAATAGATTCAAATGAAATTTTAGGAATAAATTCAAAAAAAGAATTAAGTTTATGTATAAAAATACTTAGTCAAAATCGAATACAAGAACTTGAAAATGAGGGGGTTATATTTCTTAGCCCAGAGAGCTGTCTTGTTTCCCCAGAGACTCAAATAGGGCAAGATACTATTGTTTATCAAAATAATACTTTTATAGGTAAAAATAAAATAGCTAATAATTGTGAAATTCTTATAAATAATTTTATTTTTGATTCTGAAATAGGTAATAATTGTAAAATTTCATCATCTTATGTTTCACAAAGTAAAATAGCAAATAATTGTTCAATAGGTCCTTTTGCAAATATAAGAATTAATACTTTTCTTGAAGAAGGGGTTCATATTGGAGATTTTGTCGAAACTAAAAATGTAAAAATAGGAAAAGATTCTAAAGCTTCACATCTTAGTTATCTTGGAGATGCTGAAATAGGTTCACAGGTAAACATTGGTGCTGGCACTATAACTGCTAATTTTAATGCTATTTCTGGAGAAAAGCATAAAACAATTATTAATGATGGCGTAAAAGTTGGAAGTAATTCAGTTTTTGTTGCTCCAGTAAAAGTTGCAAAGGATTGTATGATAGCCGCAGGCACTGTTGTAGATGAAAATGTAGAGCAAGAAGCAAGTCTTATAATTTCAAGAAATAAACAAAAAATAAAAGAAAATTGGATTAAAAAATAAATTTCAAACTAACCCTGTAAATATTAAAAAAGAAATTAACATAAATATTGCAATTATTGAAAAACCTAATACAAAAGGTCCTACCATTACTAATAAAGCAAGAAAGAATACCTTTTTCGCCTTAAGCACTAAAGCATGATGAAATGCCCAACCCCAAAGACATATAGACCAAAGATAAACTAATGCAGTAAAAGCAGTTAATTTTAGAGAAGAATCTGCCCAAAGTTGTGTTAGTCCTAAAAAGATTAAAGGAGTTTGTGCAAAAGCTGAAAAATAAAATAATTCCACAGAATCAAAATCAAGTCCTTCAGGTCGAAATAACCAAGCAAAAAGATTTAATGTTGCTACATTTAAAAACCAAATAAAAATGTTTAAAATAATATTATTGAGATTGCCATTCTGGGCATAACTTGCAAAAGAAGTTAAACATAAAATTAAAAGTGAATAAGTAAATAATAATCCTGAATTGGTTTTTGAATTAGCTTTTATTTTTTCAGCAACTTTATTAGGTCGAAAAAGCGTATCATAAAATAAATTTAAGAAATTAAGTTCTTCAGTATTAGTATTAGCAATAGTATTATTAGTAATAGTATTCATGATTTAATTAAATTACTTTTTCTATTTTAAAATTTTTTCTTAAAATTATGTTTAAACAAAAGAAAATTTATAGTCTTATTTTAGCTAGTTCTCGTAAAAATTCTAATTTGTTTAATATAAATAAAGCATTCCTTAAATTAAAAGATAAATATTTAATTCAATATATATTAGATGCTTTTAATATAGCTAAACTTAATGAAAATTTATATATAAGTTTAAGAAAAGAAGAAGAAAAAATTTTTCAAAATAATATTAAAGATTTTTTTAATTACAAAACTTTTTTTGCGGATTATGATTTTGCGGTACAAACTGTTATAAATTTCTCAGAAGTTCTTGAATTTGATGATGAATTGCTTATAAGTAGTTGCGATAATGTTTTCCTGACATCATCTGCTTTAAAAGAATTTTCTGAAAATATTAATGCAGAACTTACTTTTGGATTTGTAAAAGCAGATGAAAATCTTTTTCAAAAATTCCCTGAATTAAAAAGACTTCGTTCTTGGTATCGTATAAATAATCAAACTTATATATCAGGTGCAAATTTATTTTATTTAAAAAAATCTGTTAATAAAAATCTTGAAAAATTAGCTTGTAATTGGGAAAAAAATAGAAAATCTATGAATTTATTTTTTTTTAAACAAATTATTAAAACTATGAATTTTAAACTTTTATTAGATTTTATTTTAGGTAAAATGACTTTAAATCAATGTAATGACTTTTTAACTAATATTTTCCAAATAAAAACTGAAATAAAAATCCTTAATGAGGCTTTATTATGTTTAGATATAGATAAACCTTTGGATTTAATAATTGCAGAAAAAATAATAAAGCTTAGAAAAAATTAATGTAATTTCTGAAACAAATTTTAAAGTTTGATATAATATTTAACTCTTATATTCAAAAAATTATATATATAAATGGCAGTCGGAGGCAAAAAGAAAAAAGCTAAACAAAAATTTCAAAATGGTTTAGTCTTTATTAATTCAACTTTTAATAATACTTTGGTGAGTATTACTAATACTAATGGTGATGTGCTTTCTTGGTCAAGTGCTGGAGCATGTGGATTCAAAGGTTCAAGGAAGGGGACTCCATTTGCAGCTCAATCTGCTTCAAACAATGCAGCAAAAACAGCTACAAGTGTTTATGGCTTAAAATCAGTTATTATTTATATTTCTGGGCCGGGAGCTGGGAGAGAATCTGCAATTAGAGCAATTGAAGCTAGCGGTATTGAAATTCAATCGATAAAAGATATAACCCCTATTCCTCATAATGGTTGTAGACCACCTAAAAGGAGAAGAGTATAAATGAATAATTTATTAATCCAAGATCTTTCTATAAATCTAATAGATAAAAAAGAACTTGAAAACGGAACAGTTAATAGTGTTTTTGAAATAGGACCACTTGAAAGAGGTTTCGGTATAACTTTAGGAAACACTCTAAGAAGAATTTGTTTATCACATCTTGAAGGTACTGCAATAACCAGCGTGAGAATACAAGGTGTTACTCATGAATTTACTGCAATAAAAGGTATTTTAGAAGATATTGTTGAAATAATTTTAAATCTTAAATCAATTGTTTTTAAAACAGAACTTCAAGAATCTTTTGTTGTAAATATAAACTTTCAAGGATTAGGACCAATAAAAGCTTCTGATTTAATTTTACCTGCTGGTGTTGAAGTAGTTAACCCTGATGTGATAATTGCAACTTCAACAGACAAAGATATAAGTTTTATTGCTGAAATGACTGCAAAAAAAGATAGAGGTTATATTTTAGCAGACGAGCATCCACAACAAAATAAATCTATTGATACTATTTTTATAGATGCTCCTTTTATGCCTATTAAAAAGTTTTCTTATAGAATAGAACAAATAAGAATTGGTGAATCAAATGAAGCTTCTTATAATAAATATGAGAAATTAATAGTTGATTTTATAAGTAATGGTGCTATTGAGCCTGATAAAGCTTTAAGTCAAGCAGCTAAATTACTTGTTCAAAAACTTACTCCTTTTATGAATTTAACAGGGGAAACTGTTCCAGTCTTTACTGCAGTACCTTTAGAAGTTCAAAAAGAAGAAGAGCAAGTTGATGTAGGTATTGAAACTTTAAATTTATCAGTACGTGCATATAATTGTTTAAAGAGAGCAAATAAAAATACATTACAAGATTTGCTTCATATGAGTACAGAAGAACTTATGAGTATAAAGAACTTTGGCAAAAAATCAGCAGAAGAAGTTATTAAAGTTTTAAATGAAAGAGGATATTATTTAACAGATGATCCAAGAAGAAATTCAAAGCTTGATACTTATTTTAATCAAGCAACAATAGGTAGCCCTTCATATGGTGGTGCTAATAGTGGAGCTTTTATGTAATTAAAGGAGAAAAAAATGAGACATGCAAAAAAAAGAAATTCATTAGGAAGAGCAAAAGATCAGAGAGATGCACTTTTAAAATCTTTAGCAAGAGAACTTATTATACATGGTGAAATAAAAACAACTTTAACAAAAGCAAAAGTTTTAAGACCATTTGTAGAAAAGATTTTGACAAAAGGCAAAAAAGCTTTAGTAGCAACTGACGCGAGCCAAAAACTTCATTATATAAGACTTATAGTAAGAGATTTATCTCCTGATATGAGTGCAATGGTTTTAACAAAGGCAGAGCCTATTAAAGATCGTCAAGGTGGTTATACAAGAATTCTTAAGCTTGCAAATACAAGACGAGGTGATAATACTCAAATGGCAATGATTCAACTTCTTAATAATTAAGCTTATAAATGCCTGATTCAGACAAAAAAATAAATACAACAGGTGTATCTGTTAAAAAAAATTTAATAGATAATAATAATGATTACAAAAATCCTCTTTTTAAACCTTCTGAAGAATTTCGTGTTTTTTGGGGGAATCATCTTGATCCAATATGGTTTAAATCTAAAAGTATTTTTTCTCCTTTTTTATTTGTTTTAATTTTCTTTACACTTTTAATATTTTATTTTTGTGGAAGTTTATTATTTTCATCTGAAGAACTTATAAATTTATTTCAAAAAGATATTGAAAGTATAACTCAACCAGAAGAAGAAACTGAGACTACTACAACTGAAGAAAATACTAATAATACAGAACAGGAAGCTGTTAGTGAATAATTGGGAAGCTAATTTTGGAGATTTATTAAGACTTGCATTAGCAGAAGATCTTGAACCTTTAGGAGATATAACTACTAATATTATAATTCCTGAAAATTTAACAGCAAGGCTTTTTGTACAAAGTCGTAAACAATCTGGAATTATGAGTGGTTCTTTTTTTATAAAAAAACTTTGTGAATTTTATGATAAAGAAATTTCTATTAATTTTAGTTTTAAAGATGGGGAAAACTTTCCTCAAGAAACAAAGTTAATAGAAATTTCAGGAAATGCTAGAAGTCTTCTTACTATTGAACGATTACTTTTAAATTTATTACAAAGAGCTATTTCAATTGCTACATATACTGGAGAATTTATAAAGAAAATAAAACATACAAAATGTAAGATTCTTGAAACTCGCAAAACTTCACCTGGCTTAAGAATGCTTGAAAAAAGAGCAGTATTAGATGGTGGAGCATCTAATCATAGATATAATCTTTCAACTGGGATTTTAATAAAAGATAATCATATTGCTTTAGCAGGATCTATTGAAAAAGCAATAGAATTAGCCATAAAAAATAGTCCTTATTTAACTAAAATTGAAGTGGAAGTCGATTCTTTAGAACAACTTAAACAAGCACTTAATTTTAAAATAGATGTAATTCTTCTTGATAATTTTTCTATTGAAAATATTTATACTGCTATAAAATTAATTTCAAATAAATGCATTATTGAAGTAAGTGGTGGAATTAATATGCAAAATATAAAAGAAATAGCTGAAACAGGAGTAGATTATATTTCATTAGGTTGTTTAACACAAAGTCCTCCACAAATAGATATTGGGCTAGACTTTATTTAATATAAAACTTATATCTTTTGGCGCCACTCCCTTAAAAGCTTTAATAAAACTATTTGCTTTAATATAAGTTTCTTGATTTTCAAAATCAGGATCTGAATCAAAAACAATTCCACCTCCAACATTTAAAAGAAATTGATTATTTTCTTGAAAAAGTGTTCTTATAATTATAGAAAACTCTGCATTAGCTTCTGAATCTATATATCCCAAACAACCTGTATAAACTCCTCTTTTATATTTTTCAAATTTATTTATTAGTTCTAAGACTTTTATTTTTGGGGCGCCCGATATAGAACCGCCAGGTAAAAGTGCTTCTAATGTATCAAATATATCTATTTTTTCTTTTAAAATACCATTAATTTCAGAAATTAGATGATGTACATAATCAAAAGAATGGAGTTTTGAAAAATCTTTTACTTTTACACTTTTTGGAATACAGATTTTAGACATATCATTTCTTTCAAGATCAACTACCATTAAATGTTCTGCTAATTCTTTTTCACTTTTTAAAAGTTCTTTTTTTATTTCTTCATTTTGTTTTCGCTCTTTTAATCTTTTTCTAGTACCTTTTATAGGGAAAGTAGCAATTCTTTGTCCTATTTTTTTTAGAAAACATTCTGGAGAAAAACTTAAAATACTTTGATTTTTACTGATTTGGAAAAAAGAACTATAAGGAGCCTGATTCTTTGAATATAAATAATTAAAGAGATTTAATAAACTCCCCTCTCTTTTAGGAGAGGGGTTGGGGGTGAGGCTAAATAAAAAAGCTCGGGAAAGATTTATTTCATAAACATTACCATTTTTTATTTCTTCTATTGCCTTTAAAACTATTTTTTTATATTCATGATCTTGAATTAGATTTGTTATTACTCCCCTCTCTTTTAGGAGAGGGGTTGGGGGCGAGGGTAAAAAAAATTTATTTATAGATGAATAAGCAACAAAAAATAAATCTGGGAAATTTAATAATTTTTCTTGAGTTATATGATTAAATGTATAAGCTTCATCAAAATAAAGACTAAAATCATAAGATATATAACCAAAAAATATAATTTTTTCTTTTTTATGAAAATCTTTAAGTTGTTTCCATGCTTGTTTTTGAGTAATTTCTTTTATATAAGAATTATTTTTATTTTTTAAGTCAGTAAAATAAAATTTATTATTTTCATATTTAAAGACATAAAGAGGATTTGTAAAACTTAAAAAATTATTATCACTTTTATATAGAGCTTGAAACATAGTTTATTATACCTTGGACTATGCCTTCAACTAAAGAATCTTGGTATTCATCAGTTTTAAGTAAACTCAATTCCGCGGAATTTGACATAAAACCCAGTTCAAGTAATACTGAAGGGATTTGTGTTTCTCTTATAACTACAAAACGAGCTTTTCTTGTCCCACGGTCAGTCATTTTCACTTCTTTTATAAGACTATTATGCAAAGCTTTTGATAGTTTTTGACTTACTTCTGTATACAAATAAACTTCAAGTCCTTTTATTTCTTTATTTGATTCTAAAGCATTACAATGTATGCTTATAAAAGCATTAGGTTTTGTTTCTATAGTTTTTTTAACTCTATCTTCAAGAGAAATAAATTCATCTTTATTCCGAGTTTCAATGACTTTCACTCCTTTGTTTTTAAGAGCTTTAACAAGTTTTTGCGCAATTTGGAGATCAAGATCTTTTTCAAATATATTTTGATAAATAGCACCTTTATCAAAGCCTCCATGACCAGGGTCTATAACTACTTTAAATTTTTCAAGTTTTAATCGAAGATTTTTTTCAGCTTCAGTTTCTTGTTTTATACTTTCTTCTGCTTGTGCAATAACTGGGGTAATTTTTAAAAATGCAACTATATTTTCAGTATCACTTTTATTATTAAAATCAACTTGCCCTTCTTCTAAATCAAAAACAATTCTTACTGTTTTTTTATCATTAGGAAAACCGACTCTTATAGCTTTTAAACCTTTATATTTAGAATTTAAATTGCTTCCTATTTCGTTTATTATAGAAATATCTTTAGAATTAATATTCCAAGCTTCAAGATCAATTAACAGTCTTTTTGGATCATCTAAAAGTCCTATATTATAATTTAAATTTTTCTTATTTTTTGGGATCTTTATTGAAAGTTTTATTAAGTCAGTATCAATATTTTCAATATTTAAAAAAGCTATTTTTGTTTGAGGAATATCAGAAGTCTTTGTTATTTTTTTATTAATAATTTTACCTTTTGCTCTTTTATTTTCAATATTTTCAGAAAAAGGACTTGTTCTAATATTCTCAGCATCACTTTTCTCAGCAAGATTTATTTGATCACTATAAGGAGTTGATATTACCTTAGAAGAAATGTCTACAGCTTCTACAGGGGTTTCTGTTGAAAATTCTATATTTAATTTATTATTTGCATCAGAGATTTTATTATCTTCAATAATTTTCTTAGGTCCTTCAAGAACTAATCTAACTATATCTTTGTCAAATTGAGCTATACGGGCTTCTAAAGTAGAAGAATTAATAGACAAATTAGTTGTTTGAATATCCCAGTCTTTTAAATCACTATTTTTGAAATCTATTATAAGCCGTATATCTCCAAGTTTTTTTGAATCAAAATAATATTTAATATAAGAAGGGGATTCCCCTTTATAAGTTAAAATTAAAGAATTTTTTTGTGTAGAAATATTATTAATTTTTGTTTTACTTAATATATTTTTTTTAATATTTATTTCTTTTGAAACAGCAAAACAAGAAAGATTATTCCCAAAAGCAAAAAAGAAGAGGCATAATAGCAGTGAAAATATATTTACTTTTTTATTTTTATATATCATTTTATTCACTGTGAGCCTTTATATTAGATTCCAAAAATAAACTACTTTCTAAAATAATTAATATTTTTAAACTAAGACAGAAGTTTCTTCTGAAAAGTTCTCAAACGATTAACTATTGAATTATCTATTATATAATCTTTTGTCTCTATTCGGAAACCACCAATTAAAGATTCTTCTATAAAAGTTTCTATTTCAATTTTATTATTAAAAATACTTCTAATAATGCTTTCCTGTTCTTTATTAAGTTTTTTTACTGAAAAAACTTTAACAGACAATATATTTTCTTTTTCTTTTTGCTTCTCTTCAAGCTTTTGTTTTAATTCATATAAAAATACTAGTTTATCTTTTTGAGCTAAAAAAAATAACAAAGATTTAACTTCTTTTGAAATTTCACTTAATAAATTATTTTGTTCTTTAATTTTCTTTATTATATTTTCTAAAATATTTAATTTAATTTGAGGATTTATTGAAGGATCTTTTAATATTTTAAATAAATTATCACTACTTTTTAAAATTGCATCAATTATATTTAAATCATTTAGAAACTCTTTATTATTTCCAAACATATCATAACAAACACTAATAAAAATACTTTGTTTCATGAAACCCCCAATTTAACAATTTCCTGTAAGGCTTTATCATTAAATTCATCAACAGCAAGATTTTTTGAAAGATACTTTTTAGTTTCTTCTATACTTAAATCTATTAATTCTTTTTTTATTTCATATTCATTAATTTCTTTGTATTTTTGTATTTCTCTTTGACATCGTTCTCTCATAGCTTCAAGCTTTCTTGTATTTTCATTTCTAAGATTGGTCTTTATAGATTCAATCATTTGATCTTTTTGAGCTTGCCTTTCATTACTATTATCTTTATATTCTTTTAAAAGTTTAGTTGTATTTTTAAGCTCTTCTTCTGCTTTTAAAGAACGATCTTCTGCTTTATGAAAGACTTCACTAATTTCTTGATTTTTTTCTCTTAATATTTTAGGTAAAAATTTCCAAGCTAAATATAATAAAATAAGAATAAATATCAATACATTTATAATATTTGATTCTAAAATTAAATCCCAAGTTATTTTATTAAGAATATTCATATATTAAGTTTTGAACAGATAAGAGAACTAAGTTCTTTTTTTATTGTATCAGTATTAGAAAGACATAAATGTTTAGAATTTTTTATAACTTCGAATTGATTAGATTTAAATTTCCTCAAATTTCTTTGAGTATTCATTTCTTCTGCTTTTAATTCAACTCTATTTCTTTCAATTATTTCATCTAATTGTCTTTTTTGTGTTTCATTAAAGAATTGTATTTCAGCTTCAATTTCTCTTTTTATTTTTTTACTTTTCTTTTCTTTTTGATCTGCTATTTTAATTTTTTCATTTACACTAAGATATCTGTTATCTTTTATTTTTCTAATAGGTTCCCAAAGTGCATAATTAAGTGCTAATACAAATAAAGAAAAGCTTATAATTATAATTAAAAGAGTTCCGTTAATTTCAAACATATATTTTCCTTAAAAGCCCCCTCTTCAGGGGGTTGGGGGTATTTAGAATATTCCTATTAATTTAAAACTTACAACACAAGCAACTAAGCCTAAAGCTTCACATAAAGCAACAAATATTAAACCTTTGGTTAATAAATCATTTGCTAATTCAGGTTGTCTTGCAATACCTTCAAGTACTTTCATCCCAATTAAGCCTATACCTATACCAGGTCCAATTGTTCCTGTTAAAGCTAAACCGGCACCTACTGCCATACTAGAATCTACCATTTAATTTCTTATCCTTAATGAATTAACTAAAGACTAACAAAAAAAAAGTATTTTTTCAAATTTATTTTTTCTTTTCAGCTAAAGGAATCTGCCCTGCTATAATCAAAAATAACAATAAAATCCCTGAAAATACTGGTGCATTTTTTACCACTATATTTAAAAACATCATTCCAAAAAAACTAAAAATTATAAATACAAGATATAAGCTATAAATCCAATAAATAAATAATAAAAGACCTTCATTAAAGGATTTTACTTCTTTAAAGCCTGTTCTTAAAAGATTTGTTGCTTTTGCTCTTAAATTAGGTTGATTCAATACAAGTGTTAATAAATAATAGCCATCAAGTTTTATAAGTGGATTTAAATTAATAATTAAATTAAAAAAAGAAGCTGTTACAAATAAATGTGCTAATTTATGAATTGCAGAAGAAGCACCTCCTGCATATGAAAAATACCAAATAATATAGGCTACTGAACCTATCCAAGCTTGAAAAAGTATGCCTGCTAAAACTACAAGTGCTTTTTGAGATCTTTTTTCAAGTTTGTATGCAGAGCTTACATTTGTATATGCTGTTGGAATCCCATAAATAAAAAATAATCCTATTTCCGGGACATTACCACCATAGGATTTAAGAGTTAAGCCATGTGCAACTTCGTGGAAAGCTAATATTAAAAAAACTATTGCAAAGAAAATTGTTAAATCAATTATTGGATTATAAAATAAATTAAAATTAAGTTCTTTTATAAAAGTTGTTGAACTATCAAACCATAAAAAAGCAGTAAAAATTATTGTTAATATATGAAAATAAAATAAAGGTGCTTTCCAAAGCCAAGAATATTTTTGATTAATTTCAGTAAAAGGCTTATCTGGATTCCAAAGAGGAAATCTTTTTGACAATAAACTAAATATTGTTTTTTTAGGAGGTTTAGGTATTAATTCTTTATTTAATAATGGTCTTGCTAAAATACCTTTTAAACTAAGGCTTTTTATAAAATCTTCAAGATCTTCTTTTGTATTAGAAGTCTCTAAAGCAACTGTTTCAAGAGATTTTTCTCTTAATTCATTTAAGATTTTTTGTTCTTCTAGTCCTATTTGAAAAAATCTGTTATTTCTAGAATCTTCAATAAGCATTCCATCTTCTTTTTCAATAAATATAATTTCCTTGAAAAATTCAATTGCTGGTTTATTGATATGATTTTCAGGGAAATAGAAATTATCTAAAGAAATTCTTTGATTCGAAATAACTTTTCCTCTAATTTAAGTTAATATAATCATAAAATAAAATCATAATTTAATGAAAAATCTCAGAAAAATCTTTTTTTTATTCATTCTCTCTATATTATGTACTTCTTGTATAAAAGATAATTCTCAAATACAAATAGTCTTTATCAAACCTTATAAAAATAATTTTTATTATGAAACGGTAAACAGAAAAATTGAAAATAAAGAAAATAAACTTAAACAAGCAATTATTTATCTTTTAGAGGGTGTAAATCAAGAAGAAAAACAAAAAAATTTAACAAGTGAAATCCCAATGAATACTCATTTATTAAATTTTGAAGAAAAGAAAAATAAAATATTTATAGATTTATCTTCAGATTTTACTAAAGGTGGTGGTTCTATAAGTATGCTTGTTAGATTACAACAATTAATAAAAACAATTAAAATCTCTAAACCCGAAGGGAAAGAAGTTTTCTTATTAATAGAAGGGAAAAAAATTGTTTATATTGGCGGAGAAGGCATTACAATAGACAATCCAATAATAGAATAATATGCTTCCTGTTTTAAAGGCACAAACTGCTGGACAATTATATTCTGAAAATAAAAATGCTTTAAAAGGTCAACTTAAACATTTTTTTGAAGATGCTAGAAAAGATAGTATTAATCTTATTCCTCAAAATAAAATTTTAAGAGCAATTATTGTCCCTCATGGAGGTTATTCTTTTTCTGGCTTATGTGCTGCTCAAATTTACAAACAATTTAATCCTGCAAAATATAAAAGAGTTGCTATTTTTGCACCTTGTCATAAAAATTATTTTAATGGAATAGCAACATATCCACAAGAAGCTTATGAAACCCCGTTAGGAATATCTCCTAGAAGTAAAATCCCATATGATTTAGCAGTAGATTTAAATCAAAATGTATTTTTTGGAGAACATGGTGCAGAACTTCAATTACCTTTTCTTCAGTATAGACTCCTAGAAGAAAAAATCTCGCTTGCAAAATATGAAATAAATATGTTCTTATATGCAAATATAAATGAAAAACAACTTATTTCTGTTATTAATAAATTATTTTATGATGAAGCTGATACATTTTTTATCTTTAGTAGTGATTTAAGTCATTCATATGATTTAAAAACTGCAAAATTTAAAGACTTCCAATCAATAAATTATATTTTGCAAAAAGATGCCTTTCAAACAGCCAAATCAGAGGTTTGTGGCAAAATTGCTATTTCAAGTTTTTTCTCTTCCGAAATAAATCATGAAAAGCTTGAATCAAAATTAATTTCTTATACAACTTCTGCTGATTATCTTAAAAATGAAAAAAATGTTATAGGTTATTCATCTATTGCTTTTTTTGAGGAAGAAAAAGTTAACAATAATAAATCTCTTGATGAAATGCTTGAAAGTAATAAAATTATGCAAAAAGATATTCTTAAATATGCAAGAGATAATATGAAACACTATATTAGAGAAAAAAAAGCTTTAGCAGAAAATGATCTTTTAAATAAATATCCTAAATTAATAGAAAAAAAAGCTTGTTCTATTTCTCTTACAGTACACGGCTTTCCTCGAGGAACAACTAATAATCTTTTATTAAAAAACAGTCTTATTGAAGAAATAAAGATTAATTCTATCAATGCGGCTTTTAAAGATGCACGTTTTAGTCCTTTAAGAGAACATGAAATAGATAATATTACAATTCAAATTTCTATTATTAAAACAGCTTATTTTTTATTTTATTTTTCAAAGGAAAATCTCTTTACAAAATTAAGCCCAAATGAAGACGGCGTTTTAATGAGCTATAGAGGTCGAAATGCTCTGTTCTTACCGTATATGTGGGCTAATTTTACAACCAAAACCGATTTTCTTGATGAATTATCTAAAAGTGGAAACATTCCTCCTAATGCTTGGAAAGATCCTGATTCAGGAATAAAAATTTTTCTTTTCAGACTTCTAAATTTCAAAGAAGAATAATTTAAAAATCTAATTATTAGGACTTAATTTTACAGAATTTTCCTGATTAAATTTATTTAAAAGATTAAGATTCATTTCCTCATCTGATAATCTATTTGATAAATTTTTATTTTTTAAATTTTCTTGTTCATTTAATTGTCTAAGAATTTCAGCTTCTGATTGTTGTTTAATAGGTGTTTTTTCTATCTTTACATTATTAGTAGGGGTTTCAATTTTTGCATATACTTGAGGACTACCTTTTATATATGATATTTCTATTGGGAAATTTTCAGTAGAAAAAACTTCTTTTGGAATTGCTTTATTAGAGGAAGAATCATAATACATACTTGGATCTTTATCTTTATTTATAACAACTACTTTTTGAGGAGGTGTTTTTACTATTGGAGCTGTTGATTTTTGATTAATTGTTTTATAAGGAGCTTGTTTATATGTTGATTTAGCACTAACTTTAGGAGTAGTGGGTGCTTTATATATTTTTGGCTGTTTAACTGCTGTAGTAGTTGGCTTAGAATAAATACTTTTTCTACTTGGGATAGCATAGTTTAATTTCCCGCTAGCTTTTTTTTCTGTTGTTTTGTTTTCAAATTTTGGTTGATAATAATCTTCTTTAGAAGTTGTAGCAACTTTATTTTTATTAAGTTCATTACTTATATTAGTATTTAATTCATCATTAATTTTCTTATCAAGTTCATCTTCTGTAAGTAATTCATCTTTATTTCCGCCATTTAAGAAATTAGAATCTTCTTTTGTTAAATATTTAAATCCAAAATAACCTGTTGCAAAAAGTGCTGCAACTAAAGTTAAAGGTAGCACTGTTGTTTTTAAAAAACTTTTTCTTTTATTTTTAGGTTCTTCTGAAATAAAATTCTGATAATAATCTGTTTCATCTTGTTGAGGATTTTCAGGAATAGAAACATTTTCATAAAAATTTGAAACTGGAGTTTCAATAGGTTTTTGAGCTATATATTCTCTATTTATTTTATATTCTTCAAATTTTGGTTGATATGTTTCTTCTTTAAAATTACTTGGAGAATATTCATTTTGAAGAGGTGTAGCAAAAAGATTTTTATTTTGAAAAGCACTTATATTTTCTCTTTCATCTTTTACAACTTCAACTTTTGGAGCTCTTTTATATATTTCTTTATTTAAATTAGAAGAAGATTTTTGATTTATAAGTTCAGAAATAGGAATAAAAGGAACATTCTTATAATTATTATTTCCAAGTAAAACCTTTGCATTAGAATTTAAATTATTAAATTTCCAAGCTAAATCGGATAATTGTTTATTTATAGATATTTCTTCTTTTTCTTTAAGACTTGACATTAAAAATCCTCCATTCAAATTAAATCTTATAGTTTATAAGCCCCTATTAAAAAGTTTATAACTATAATTTTTCATACTTAACAAAGTAGACAAAAGTTTAACAATTAAGTTCCCTAACAGAAAAAAGCTTAGATAATAATTATTATATCAAAATATTAAAGACTAATTATTTGATAGTCTTGATTCTCCAGTCTTGGCAAGTTAACTAAGTGTGTAGTAGTAATGAAAATTTGACTATTAACAGGTAAATTTGCAAACAATGATTCTTGTCTTGATAAATCAAGTTCAGCACATACATCATCAAGTAATAAAATAGGATCATGATTTAAGATTTTTTTCCAAAGATTAATTTGTGCAATATGAAGTGCTAAAGAAGAACTTCTTTGTTGTCCCTGACTACCATAATGTCTCACTTCTTTGTTATTAAGTAAAAAAAGGAAATCATCTCTATGTGGTCCAAAACAACTCATAACTCTTCTCATATCTTCACTTCTTTTACTTTCTAAGAATTCTAAATAAGATTCATTAGTTTGATTATTAATTATTGATGATTGATAATTCAAGTCTGGAATTTCATCTTTAGAAGCAGATATATTAAAATAAGCTTCTTTATAAGGACTTATTATTTCTGAAAAAAAATCTTTTCTTGCTTTTATTATTTCAAAACCATATTTAGATATATTAGAATCCCATACACTAAGTTCTTCTAAACAGGCTTCTCTATTTCTAAAACCTTCTGCAAGATTTTTAAGAAGTCTATTTCTATGTTCAAGACATTTTTGATATTTTTGTAAATTTTCTGAATAATATTTATCAAGAAGACAAAGATTTAAATCAAGCCAATCTCGACGATTTGACGGGGAGTCTCTAACTATCTCTAAACTTTCTTTTGCTTTGAAGCTTATACTTTTTAGTATATAATCTTTAATTTCACGAAAAGAAGAATAAGTTATATTATTAAGTTTTATACGTCTTCTTGTAGATTCTCCTCCTGAAGTATATTCATATTGAAAAGCTTTTGAATCTATTTCATAATCTGCTTTTAAAGAGAAAAAATCTTCTGAAAAATTTATTTTAAAGCGTTCAGTTTCTGCTCTATGAGAAGTGCCAAAAGAAAGAGTTTGTATTGCTTCAAGTAAATTACTTTTCCCTATAGCATTATTTCCTATTATAAATATTATTTTTTTATGAAATTCAAATTCAGCAAGTTTATAATTTCTATAATCTTTTAAGTATAATTTTTTTAAAAAAAGTCCAGACATTGATTTCTTATTATACTAATTTATATTAATAATTCAAGTAGTTCAATGCTAAAATAATACAAATAAAAATTTCTTAATTTTAGATTTAGTTAGTAGGTAAATAGTTATGAATTCTTCTCAAAATTCTTCATATGACTATGTGCAAAAATCAAAAATTAAGCACAAAATTACTTCATCACATAAATTAAAAAAACCTTCTACTTATTATGAAAAAGAAGAATCTTATAATGAACATATTGATGAAGAAGATTTTATAAAAGATGGTAAAAAAAGAGCTTATTTATTTAATACTGTTTTGCAAAGTGAAAAAACCTTGGATCTTGCTAAGCTAGACTTAAAAGAAGATTTAAAACAAAGACTTTTTGATTTTGAATTTAAAAAAATGAAAGAATATTATAAAAATAAAAGATTCTTAAAAATGAAAAAAAGTTTATCTAATTAAAAAATAACTAATAATTTAAAATTAAAGTTAATATTATTAGAGTTAAATAATTTAGATAGTATTGTAAGTATGTTTAATAAATTCTTCAATTTTTCAAGCACTGAATATATAGGCATAGACCTTGGTACCGCAAATACATTAGTTTGTATATGTGAAAAAGAAAATAGAAATAATCCTTATTCAATAAAAATAGTTTTAAATGAACCTTCTGTAGTTGCTGTTGACTATAGAACTCAAGAAAGTATTGCAGTTGGAAATGAAGCGCGTAGAATGATTGGAAGAACTCCTGACTATCTTAAAGCTATAAGACCTCTTAGAGATGGCGTGATCGCTGATTTTAAACATGCTTCTAAAATGATTAAAGAATTTGTTAGAAGAGTTAATAGAAAAAAAGGTTTTGCATCTTTTAGTAAACCAACACTTGCAATAGGAGTACCTTCTGGTATTACTTCTGTAGAAAGAAGAGCAGTAAAAGAAGCTGCAATAGAAGCAGATGCAGGTGATGTTTATTTAATTGAAGAACCAATGGCAGCAGCAATAGGAGCTTGCCTCCCAGTTACAGAACCTGTAGGTAGTATGATTGTAGACATCGGTGGTGGTACAACAGAAATTGCTGTTATAAGTTTATCTGGAATAGTTGTTAGTGAATCAATAAGAGTTGCTGGAGATGAACTTAATGATTCTATTATTCAATATATGAAAAAAGCCTATAACCTTGCTATAGGAGAAAGAACTGCTGAAGAAATTAAAATGTCTCTTAGTGCAGGCTTTAGTAATGATGCTGATGATAAATATGAAGTAAGAGGACTTAATCTTATAAATGGTTTGCCTAGAACAGTTTCAATAACTCAAATGGAGATAAGAGAAGCAATGGTTGAACCTTTAAGTGCTATTGTTGAAGCAGTAAAAAGAACTCTTGAAGTAACTCCTCCTGAACTTGCAGCAGATATATTTGAAAGAGGAATAACTTTAGCAGGAGGAGGTGCACTTTTAGACAATTTAGATGTTGCTATTCGTGATGAGGTAGAAGTCCCTGTTTATATAGCAGAAAATCCTCTTGAGTGTGTTGTAATAGGTACAGGACGCGTATTGGTAGATAAAGCATTAAGAAGAATATTAGATGCACAATCTCCAGAAAATGGTGAATTAATCTAATATTCGATCTCCCTCTTATATAAGAGAGCTAATTAATTTCTCAAAAATTTTTGAA
>MOYB01000001.1:309100-310849 GCA_001899385.1 Candidatus Caenarcanum bioreactoricola
TATCGTCCATTCCATCTCCGGCTTTCAGGATTCTAACCCCTATTTCCTTTCCCCGTATATGGACACTAGCGACCCCTCTATTGCCCAGAAAAACATTAATTTGATCGATTAACATTTCTCTTTCTCTTCGATTTATCACATCTGAGCGACTCTCCCCGCTTATTAACCCCATTTCCTCGGGTTTAATACTCCTTTCTCTTACGAAAGGTAGTGACTTACAAGTAAGTCGTTCTTTGCAACCAGATTAATCCGGCACCCAAAGTGCTTTTTCTGGTGGTCAAGTAAATTTTGGGTTTCTTCATGCATGAAATTTATTTTTTTACTTTACATTTTTACTATAACAAACTACTTTTTTTGAACTTTTTTAAGAGCCCCCTAGCCCCCTAAAGGGGGAACTCAAGGATTTGTTATTTTTATAATTTAAGAATTTTTATATTTTTCAAATAACTATGAATAATTTTTTAAAATAATTTATAGTTAACGAGTATAAGATTTTAGTCTTTTTACTGTTCCAATCATTAATTACATTGATTTTGTTTTGATAATTAATTAGAAAATTTTAGTTAAAAATATATGATATAGTTTTATGCTTCTTTTATTTTTATAATCATAGTTAATCATAAAAATCAGTGTAATCAGGGGTTCAGACATTTTTTAACTAAAAATCTTTTTCATAGAAACAAAAACAAATTAATTTTGTCTTAAATAAAATATTATGAAATTTATTTTTTTATTTCTTATTTTATTTTTTATTTCTTCTAATACCTTTGCAGAAATAAATTCTTTACCATTTATTGTACAAGGTGAAATGATCACTGGAATTTATAGTGAAAGATCTGAGATTGGCGACAGAATTGAAGTCTCGATTAAAGAAGCTGTTAATCTTAGAGATTATAGAATTTTTATTCCTGTAGATTCTGTGTTTAGTGGAGAAGTTTCTGAAGTGCAAGAAGCTGGCAGAGCTCTTAAAAAAGGAAAAGTTTCTGTAAAATTCAATGCAGTACATTATCCTAATGGTTATATTTTATATCTTAATGCTCAGCTTGTTGATAATGAAGAGGACTTCTGGAAACAAGAAAAAGAAAATCAAGAAGTAAAAGGACGGAAAAGTTTTTCTGAAAAATTCTTAAGTCTTGGGAAAGTAGGAGCCGGAGCTGCAATGGGAGGTCCTCTGGGCGCTGCTCTTGCTACAACTTCTTTAATCTTTGATAAAGGTGGAAAAGTTCGTATAAAACCGGGCGATCCAATTAAAATAGGAGTTTCTTCGATAGATTATAATAATAGAAATTTTAAACCACAAATAAATAATATAAATCCATATATTTCTCCTGATTTATCCCCTGAAAATCAAGATTCAAATTATAATATAGGAGAATATACTTCTAAAAGTTCTTATTAATTTATGCTTGAAAATAGAGTTTGGTATCAGATAAATCCTCATTATTTCACGCAAATAGTAGAAAAACAAAATTGGTTAGGCGGAGTTTTTGAATTAAATGAAATGAATTTCTTTAAACTTCTTCGTTCAAATCTTGATAGAATTTATAATTTAGGATGTGATGGTTTATGGATTATGCCTATTTATGAAAGAGGGCATAAAAACAAAAAAGGCTTTGGAAGTCCATACGCAATTAAAGATTATCAAATAAGCCCTGAATGGGGAAGTGAAGAAGATCTCAGAAATTTAATTTTAACTGCTAAAGAAAAAGGTTTTAAAGTTATAGGAGAATATGTACCTAATCATTTAGC
>MOYB01000001.1:311381-318546 GCA_001899385.1 Candidatus Caenarcanum bioreactoricola
ATTTAATTTTGATGAAAATAAAACTGAACGATGGACTGAAATCGATGAAATTTATCCAGCATTATCTTTTAATAACAAAGCATCTTTAAAAACTACAAATCTTTATGATTTATTAAAAACTTTAAAGCCTGATTTTGAAAAACAAGGTTATCAAATACATAATCTTATTACCGATGAAATCTATGAGAAACGATCGTCTGATTATAAATTTTGGGTAGGTTTAAAACCTTTAGAATTTCAATTGTTAAAAATAAATTTTTAGAGAGAGAATCGTTTTGGGCAAAATTAAAATAGGAACTTTTATAAAAAATTTTAATCTGTAAATTTAGAGTTGTTATGAATTTATGAACAAAAAAGCGAGATTATTGGAGTTAAATAGAGAAGATAAAATTTTAAGAGAATTTGAAATCTTAGAACCAGATATTATTCTTGGTAGAACTACAAGTGCAGGAATAATGTTAAATAGCGAAGATGTTTCTCGTGTACATGCCCAAATCCTTAATACTCAAGAAGGCTTTTTTATAATTGACTTAGGCAGTACAAATGGTACTCTTATAAACGGTAGAAAACTTAAACCAAAACAAAGTGTTAAATTGAATTCAAATGATACTCTTGAAATTGGTGATGTAAAATTTATGTTTCAGGTAGTTGCAAATTCAATACCTTCTATTAATCAAGTTAATAAAATTTCTGGAGATAATGAAAATAGACAGAAAGTATATAATATACAAAGTAATTTATTTGATGTAATAAGTGATTTCGAAGAAGAGAAAAAACATTTTAAAGATAAACTTTTAAAATCTCTTGAAACAAAGCTTAGTGATTATGCTTTTAAATCTTGGGAAAAACAAAAAAGAAAAAAAATCTTTGCTTTACCTTCTAAAACAGAAGAAATAGAATATATAAATGATGTAGATGAAGAAGTTGAGGTTATAAATAATAATATAAGAGATGATTATAAGTTTTCATTTAAACCTTATAGTCCATATAAACATGAAGAATATCAAGAAATAGAAGAAGATATTGAATTTATTGAAGAAGAAACACCTTCTAATTTTAATAATACTTATAGAGTTGAACAAATTATAAATTTTAATAATAAAGAAAAAATAGAAACACCTCTTTTAGAAGACTGGGAAGCTTTTAAAGAAGAAGCACATCAAGAAGCTTATGTAGACAGTCCAAAAACAGATTATTATTTTAGAAATATGGCTTTTGCAGAAAAGCTTACACAAGAAGATAAATTCAAAGGTTTTTCCACAATAAAATTTCCAGAGCTTCCTAAGAACAATATATTATATAGTAGTTTAGGCTTGTTATCTTTAACTGCTTTGTTTTATATTTATATTAAATTTTCACCAGTTTTTGGATAAATGTTAATATCACCTGGACCTATTATTTTTGATTTTGGAAGTTTTCAATTGCGTTGGTATGGACTTATAATGCTTTTAGCTTTTTTTTCTGCTTTTTTTCTTACGTATAATTCAATGAAAAAAGAATTAAATAAAGAAACAGAAAAATATATATTTGATTGGGCATTAATGACTTTTATAGGAGGAATAATAGGAGCAAGACTTTGGTTTGTAATTTTAAAAATAGATTATTTTACAGATTTTCCTTTAGAAAGTTTTGCTATATGGAATGGGGGGCAATCAATACAGGGAGGTTTTGTTGGGGGAATAATTGCAAGTTGGATTTTTTATAAATTAAATCAAAAGAATTTACCTTCTTGGGCATGGTCTGCAGATTATTTAATGCCCGGTTTAGCTTTAGCTCAAGCAATAGGGCGGTGGGGGAATTTCTTTAATATAGAAGCTTTTGGTAAGCCTACAAATGCATTTTGGGGATTATTTGTTCCAGAAACTTTAAGACCTCTTAAATATATAGGATATAAAACATTTCATCCTACTTTTCTTTATGAATCAATATTTTTATTATTTTTAGCAGTTATATTATATTTTTATGGACAGAAATTAAAAAATAAATTTAAGTTAAAAAATGCTTCTATACTTATGATTTATCTTATTGTTTATTCTTTAGGGAGATTTTTCCTTGAGTTTTATAGATTGGATAGTTTAATAATATTTTCTTTTCCAGCAGCGCAAATTATATGCTTATTAACAATTATTATATGCTCAATGATTTTTGTTTTTATTAATAAAGAGAAATTACTCTATTGTATGAAAAAGAAATGAAAAATTATTTCCTGCTTCAGATAGTAAAAAATATAAATCATTTTTATCTTTGTAAATAGAATAAGTGATTTCAGTAGAATTTATATCAGCAAAACTAATCGTTTTAAGAATTTTCCCCTCTCTTTTTATTTCAATAATAAATATCCCTTTTTCTTCATTTATAGATTGTGTAATTGTAATTCCAAAATAGTTTTTTAAAGATTTTTGAAAAGAACGAGAAGGAATAAGACTTTTTATAGAAGAGACTTCTTTTCTTAATCTGTATTTTCCTTGATTTCCTAAGATTCTTTCAAACTTTGTTTTTGTTGGGGTTCTTCTTATAAAATCAAGAATTTTAAATTTTCTTTTTATTTTTAAATTCATATTTAACTGAACATATTAATAAAAAATAGTAATTATGTAAAGCTATAAAAAACAAAAACGTTAAGTATTTTAAATAGAGATTTTACTCTTTGTTATTATTATATTTAATGAAAATAAGATTTAAACCAAAAAACATATTTGAACAATTATTAATAACGCATTTAGCAATATTATTATTATCTTTAATTGGAATTGGTGGATTTACAGTTTTTATTATAAAAGATGGTTCATATGATGCATTAAAATATTATTTAACAATTGAGGCTAGAGGTATAAATTTTAGTTTTATAAATAAAGATTTTAAAAGTATTGATGAACTTAGTTCTAAAGGATTTTGGATTCTTCTTTATAATAAAAAATCAGAAGTAATTTATAGTTCTTTTGGGGAATCTAAACGAAAAGATATTCCTGTTAATTTTATAGAAAATGCCAAAGAAGTTATAAAAAAATCTAAGCCTAATAGTTTTAGTTTTTATAGTAAAAATGACAATCTTCGATGGTTTCTTGTAAGTAGACCGTATATAACTGAAAACAATAAAACCCTTGGTGCAATTCAAATTGGTTTACCTCTTATAATTTTTGAAAAAAATCTTGAAAATAGTTTTAATTTATTAATTATTTTAGGTTTATTTTTAAGTTTGATAACTATTTTTGTTATATATTTTCTTTCAAATTGGATAACTGACCCAATAAAGCTTATAAGCTCTGAAGCTAAAAAAATTGCTAGAACTCGTAATATTAACATAAGACTTCCAGAAAATCGTTCTGATGAAATTGGAGAATTAACTAAATCTTTTAATAGAATGATTGAGAATCTTCAGGAAGAAAAAGAATTTCAGAAATCACTTACTACTAATGCAAGCCATGAACTTAAGACCCCTATAATGGCTATGTGCTCAGCAGTTGAGATAATGCAATCTACAAATAAACAAGATTCAAATTGGGATTATTTCTTTGAAATTATTGTTAGACAAAGTCATAGAATGAAAGAATTAGTAGAAGCTTTACTCGATATGTCTCTTTTAGAAAGTGGACGTGCAGAAATAAAAAAAACATATTTTAATATTGTTGAATTTGTTGAGGAAACTGTAAAAGATATAGAAATAATTGCACAAAAAGCACAAATAGATTTTTCTTGGTATATAGAATCTGACTGTATTATTGAAGCGGATAAAGTTAAATTACAAAGAGCTGTTAGTAATTTACTTGTAAATGCTCTTAAAAACACTCCCACAAATGGAGAAATTCTTTTAAGTGTTTCTATTTCATCTAAAAATTCAGAAGAAAAAGAAATAATTTTTTCAGTACAAGATACTGGAATAGGTATTTCAAAAGAAGAACAACAAAAGATTTTTCAAAGATTTTACAGGGTAGATTCAGCTAGATCGAGAGAAAGTGGTGGTAGTGGATTGGGATTATCTATTACACAGCAGATAGTTAGCCTGCATGGCGGAAGATTAACTGTTGAAAGTGCTGTAAATAAAGGCTCTGATTTTAAAATACATTTACCAATAAAAGAAATTGAAAAGAAAAAATATTGTTTAAGAAAAATTAATTGCTAAATATTAAATTTTTCTTTAGAATTAAATATAATTGCCCAAATAGCTCAGTGGTAGAGCACACCCTTGGTAAGGGTGAGGTCACGGGTTCAATCCCCGTTTTGGGCTAATTATCGGGTGTTTATTAATGAACATAAGTATAAATTTTGAAACTGTTAATTTGACAGAAAAAAGGGCTGATGAAAAAGTCTCACGTATTTTAGCATTAGGAGGCTTTGATGGTATACATAAAGGTCATAAAAAAATCTTTTCTAATTTACTTGAGTTTTCAAATGAATTTTCTTCTTCTATAAATTCAGTTATGACTTTTGATGAGCTTCCTGTTCAATATTTTTCTAAAGATATATTTAATAATGTTCTAATAAATACTTTAGAAGAGAGACTTGATCTTTTAAAAGATTGTAACGTAGATGAAGTAATAATTTTAAATTTTTCTTCGATAAAAGAATTATTGCCTGAGCAATTTATGAATTGGATTTTAAAAGATCTTTTAAATGCAAAGGCAATGTTATTCGGAAATGACTATAGTTTTGCTTTAAACAAGCAAGGAAATGCTCAAATACTTTTAGACTGGGCTTATGCTAATAATATTTTATGCAAAAAAATTGAACTTGAATATTTTGATGAAAAAGAAAAAATTTCAAGTAATTTAATTAGAAGATTTCTTAAGTCAGGCAATTTAGAAAGAGCTAATGAATGTTTAGGGCATAATTTCTTTTTATATTCTAAAGTAAAAACTGGATTAAAATTAGGGCGGACTTTAGGTTTCCCAACAGTAAATTGTGAATATCCAAAAAATAAAATAACAATACCAAAAGGTGTTTATGCCGGCAAAATAAATGGTAAAGTAGGTGCTATAAATTTTGGATCTGCGCCAACGTTAAGAGATTCTTTTGAAGTTTGTGTTGAAACTCATATTCTTGATTCTAATGATGTAAACTTTAAAGAGGGTGATTTTGTAAAAGTAGAATTTATAAAATTTATGAGAGAAGAACTTAAATTTTCTTCAATTAATGAATTAAAATTACAAATAGAAAAAGATTGCGAAATGATAAAAATTTTTTTTAATAGTTAAATTTATTTGATTTCTATTTCATTAATAATTTTTTGAATTTTTTTTTCTCCAATACCTTTGACCATATCAAGATCTTGAATATTTTTTATATCATTTTCTTTTCTATAATCTATGATTTTTTGACTTAGTTTCTCGCCTATACCGGTTAACTGTGTAATTTCCAAAAAGGAAGCTTTTCTTAAATTAAGCTTTGCATGCAACAGAACGATGTTTTTTTGTTTAAGATTCATTGACAATTTGTAGATACGATTTTCTTCCCTGAATTTTTTTTTATTTATCTCAAAAAAATAATATAAAACAGTGCTACTCGCTGTATATATAGCAAGAATCAAAAAAAATAAAAAAAATAAATTTGTTTTTTTTAACATATAGGACTTGCAATTATTTTAAATCAAAAGGAAAATAGATTAGGATAAAGAATAATCATACAGAAATTCTTTTGTTTTTAAAACTTGCAAAAGATATGGATGTTATGGTAATTCTTATTTTGTGTATGTTTACTAAAACTGAGAACTTCGCGGAGGAAAAAAGAAGTTGTTTTTTAATAGAAACAAGAAGGGAAAAGGAATTATTGGAGCAACCTGTTTAGGATTAGCTTTGATGATGACAACACCCGCTTTAGCAAACGTAACAAGGGTTAGCGAATTAGTAGACGTAGATCCTAACGTTTGGGCATATAAAGCATTAAAAGAGTTAGTTGAAAAATACGATGTGTTGGAAGGATATCCTGATAAAACATTTAGAGGGAATAAACCAGCAACACGTTATGAATTAGCACAGGCTCTTTATGAAGTAATAAAAGTAATAGACGGAAAAGATATAAGCCAAGTAGACAGTGGCGATATCGAAAAAGTCGGAAGATTAAAGAATCAATTCGATAGAGAATTGGAAGATATCAGAAACAAAGTAGCTTCACTCGAAGGAAGAGTAAGCGCGCTTGAATCTGATTCAGGTGCACCTGGAGTAGGTGTTAGCTCATGGACAGATAGAATCAAAATTAGCGGAGATTTAACCAATCAATTCCGTAATGATTTCGACAGCGATGTAAGAAATTCTGCAACATGGGGAACAAGAGCAAGATTAGGAGTAGACGCTATATTAATAGCAGATGATCCTAATGGCGGACACCTTGGAGAAGGGATAGCACACATCAGATTAAATGCAGGAAATGGTGGACCAGGAACATATGGTTATCATACAACTGGAAATAATCTTGATGACATAATGTTTGATGGAAGTAATCCAGCAGACGGAAGCAATAACAGCTTATTTGGAAGTAGAACACAAGATTCTAGAATGGATGCTTATTTAGATCAAGCATACTATACTCAAGTGTTTAAGTTTTCAAAAGCAGATCCTTGTACAAACGAAACAAAGAGTTATCCAAATTTCTTTGCAGTAGTTGACTTAGGACAACAAGATCTTTGGAATACATTCCACAAGAGCTTAGTAAGAGAAGATTCTTTAGATGGATTTATTAACCAAAGAGTACTTCACGGAATAACAGGATCTTCTGATGCAGTAACCGAAGCGTTACACATTGGATTAAACTGGTTAGGTGGAGACAATGAAGGTGAAAGAACCGACAAATGTGGAAATCCTAAGAGCAGTGGTGTAGATGATTGTGGAGCTCCATTACCTGGATTCTTCCAAGCATTTGCAATAGATTACGCAGTAGCAACACACAAGAACTGGGTAGTAAATGGAAATCCTGAAGGTGTAGATTATCAGGAAGGACCTGGAGTTTATACAACAATCAGAGCATTAGATAATATGAGTCATAATTTAGCAGCAAGCTTACTTTATGATTTACCTGGACAATTCTTAAACACCGGTTTAATATCAGCAGGAACCAGCATAACTCACTTAGACCTTAATGAAGGCTACAGAGGTTATTATGGTGGTACAGGAAATGATGATTGGGGTTGGACAACTTGGGGCAAAATTGAACAATACTTCGGAAGAAACAGAAC
>MOYB01000010.1 GCA_001899385.1 Candidatus Caenarcanum bioreactoricola
TCTGCTTGTGATAAGGAATATTGTATAATTTATAAAACTAAGTAATATGTGTGAAGAAGAATATAATGAAGGAAATAAATTGATCGCTGAGTTTATGGGTTTAGAAAAAAATGATTTTGGGTATTGGGTAAATAAAGATTATTTGTTTGGTGCACAGTTAAAATTATTTGATTTTGAACTTAAATTTCATTCATCATGGGATTGGCTTATGCCAGTAATTAGAAGAATTATTGATACTATAGGAGTAAAAACTATTAATGAGTGTGATTCAGAAGAATGGTTTCAAAGTACCAGAATAACTAAAATGTATATTGGTATAGATATTAATCTATCACATTACTATGTAGTTGAATTTATTAAATGGTATAACTCATGCCAGAAAGAAAAATAAATTTATATGGTATATTAGAAAGTGATGAGGAACTTTTTCAAGATGTTATAGATGGAGAGTTAAGTTATACAATAGCTAAATCTGTCATATATGGTTGGATGAAGGAGGCAATCAAACAAGCTTTAGAATTAGCAGCTATTAACATCAAATTAAATGCTATGGAAACATATGGCACTGATATACCTAATTGTTGGGATATTGATTCAATTACTAACACATTAAATCAAATAGAATGATTAAAACTAAAACTACTACACAAAGTGATTTATCATTTGCTATAGCTTTAATCAATAATAAATATGATACTACCAATATGTCATTGGAAGATATTGCTCAGATCATTAGAATTGAATTTGGAATGAGTATATCTTCTAATGATATTGTTGATTATTATCAATTAGATATTGATTTAGAAGATAAAAGGATTAACTATAAAATGAATGTATAATGTATTTCTACGGATTAAATTGTTGGCATTTTGAAGATACTATTTCCTTTGTATTAACCTCTGATAAACAATATACTGAGGATCAGTTTTATGATTTAGTTACTGACTTAATGGTTAAAAACTATGATGAAGAAGATGGCGATGATTGTGCAGATATTCTTTTAAGTCTAGCTGTTAAGGATTTAGTAAATTTATACGGGTTTAAACATTTGAGATATGAGACTTGGTTTAATATTGATTGGGAATATATGCCAGACACTCTTAGAAACTTCAGTGACAAACAGACAAGTAAATTTATTAAAACTTTTAAAGAAAAATTAGATAAACTTAATGAAAAAACTGGAGATTAATTTAGATGAATATGCTAAGGTAAGTAGTGAGCTTTCTATTAGAGATTATTTAGTATTGTATATTAAATTTCTAAATAAGCTTAACTACTTACCTGCATTATTTCATAATACTATGGAATATCATGATTGTCTAAGACTATTAGAAACTAGACAATATATTAAAATTACAGATGATTGTATTATCTATGGTGATAATGCACAAATCAATGTAGAATGTTTTGAACTTAGAGCTAAATCTACACAGATAATCGAAATTAAATCTATTAACTATGCAGAATTAGCTAATAAACTTAGGGACATATTTCCAGCTGGTATTAGAGGTGGTGGTGGTAAACTAGTTAAATCACCTGAATTAGCAGTTGTAGATAAATTAAAGAAATTCTTTAAATATTATCCTGATGTTAAAGAAGATGCAATTATTAAAGCTACTACAAATTATATAGAGAATAGAAAAAGAGATGGTTGGAGATATATTACTCAGCTAGATTATTTTGTTTTCAAAGATAATGTGAGTATGCTTTATTCAGAATTAGAGAATATGAGGGAAACAATTGATGAGGATTGGACTAAAAATATTGTATGAGTTTATTTGATAGAACTTTAGAAGAACTAGCAAGGAATAAAGCCCTTAGAGAATCTGGTAAAGATATTTGTATACCAAGCCCTTTTAAAAGAATGGGTGTTGAATGGCCTGGCATTCAGAAAGGTACATATTTATTAGTATCAGCCAATCAAAAAGTAGGTAAAACCCAAATATCTGATTATGTATTTGTATACCATCCGGTAGAATTTGTTAGAAACAACAATACCAATATCAAAATTAAGATATTTGACTTTAACCTTGAAATGTCTAAAGAATCTAAAATTAGACAAGCTATTGTACATAGAATTTATACTAAAACAGGTAAAATCTTTACTACTAGACAGCTTGACAGTATATATCAAGATAGTATATTATCTGATGACATACTAAAGTTTATTGAAGCAGATAGAGAATGGTATGAGTTCTTTTTAGACAGAGTTACTTATATTGATGATGTAAGAAATGGTACTGGTATATATAAGTATATAAGAAGTTTTTTTGAATCTAACGGACATTATGAATACAAGAAAGTAATGTTTACTAATGATGATGGTACTCAAGAAGAAAAAACTCTTATAGATAGGTATATACCCGATGACCCAGATTTATTTGTAATTATTAAAGTAGATAATATTAATCTACTTACTCCAGAAAAAGGTCAAACATTGTTTGATGCTATAGGACATTTCAGTTCCAACTATTGTGTAAAAATGCGTAATAGATGGGGAGCTATACCTGTAATTATTCAACAACAGACTTTAGCTAAAGAAGGTAATGAATCTATTAAGATGGGTAGAACTAGGGCAACTGCTGATGGATTAGCTGATAATAAAGCAACATCAAAAGATTGTAATGTATTTATGGGATTATACTCACCATTTAGAAACTCAGAGCCTACTTTCTATAAATATGATATTACCAGACTAAAAGACCATTATAGAAACTTCTATATCGAATTTGATAGAAATGGTAATTCCTGTGAAACTAGTTTATACTTTCATGGAGCAGTTAACTATTTTAAGGAGTTGCCAAGAGCTGATGAAATGACAAATGATATTTATACTAATATACACGAAAGGATGAAACCATGATTAGTGAAAAATTTGACTGGTTGGTTAATAACCAATGTGAGAGAATTAAAAGCTCTCTTCTAATTAAAGGAGAAGAATATAGAGCTGGTGACAAAGATGTGTTCCACAATTTTAAAATTGCAGGTGCTAGAAGAAACATTACACCTGAAAGAGCTTTGGACGGAATGTTATTAAAACATGAAGTTAGTATAGCTGATATTATTAACAATCTTGATAAGGGTATATTACCTGATAAAGAAGTGTTGGCAGAAAAAATTAAAGATATTGTAAACTATTATATTTTGTTGGAGAATTTAATTATTGAAAGATTAGATGGAAA
Source organism: Candidatus Caenarcanum bioreactoricola (assembly GCA_001899385.1). Lineage (GTDB taxonomy): Bacteria > Cyanobacteriota > Vampirovibrionia > Caenarcaniphilales > Caenarcanaceae > Caenarcanum > Caenarcanum bioreactoricola. The sequence goes on from MOYB01000010.1 coordinate 3,183, forward strand.
CAGTTAAAAGATTTAACACAGAGGAGTTTTTATTAAAAATTCCTTATCCTAGTAGAACTACTAGTTATACACCAATTCCACACAGTTCTGTTATTAACAAAATTAGGGAAGAGGCTGATAAGAATAATCTTATTGTTAGTAGCACTAATTATAGTACAGCTAGAAATGGTAATGTTGTAGTAGGTAATTTTAATTTTTATGCAGATGATCCTAGATTTGAAATGAGGTTAATGTTTAAAAATTCTTATGACAAATCTGTATCATTTGGTATTGCGAGCGGCAGCAGTGTATGCGTCTGCTCCAACGGGATGGTTACAGGAGAATTTGCTTTAAAGAGAAAACACACTGGTGATGCAGATTATGATGTTGATGATTTTATTGTTAATGCGTTGAAAGAACTTAACGAATATTATCAGAGAGTTAAAAGAGATGCCTTAATTTTAGAAACTATCAGTTTAATCTATGCAGAAGTATATAATATACTTGGGCAATTGTTTATTGAGAGTCAAATTATCAATTCTATGCAATTAAATATTGTTAAGAATGAATTGTTTAATAGTAAGAATTTTAACCTAATCACTTCAAATGAATTTACAGCTTGGGATTTGTATAATGCTGTAACAGAATCTTTGAAGAAATCACATCCTACAACTTATATTTCAGATCACAGTAATTTACATAACATATTTAAAACTTTATTTGTATGAGACCACAAACATTTTTAATTAAATCAGAAAATCCTTATTTGCTTAAAGCATTAGTTGAGGACTTAGTAAAAGCTGGGTATAAATCTTCATGGGGTAAACCTTATAAATATTGTAAAAGCATTTCTAGCAATGTACATAACAATATGACTTCTCCTAGATATAAGAAAGATTGGAAACTATTTATGAGTAATGGTACAAATGACAAAAATAGTGAATTTGACATAACATTTAATTTACCACAAGATTATTCACAAGCATTTGATTTTGCAGTTAAACAATTAGAAATTGTTAATGATATTATTGAAATAGAAGAAAAAGTTGGGCATTTAGTAAACACTAAAGTTTATTGGTCTAATAATGATGTTTACCCTAAAGGATTCATTTGGAGATTTAAGGAAATTAAACATGCCGCATACGTTAATATTTATTCAATTTGTGATATTGATAATTGCTGCTTTGAGAAAGATACGGGTTTAAATAATATGGCTTGGGATAACATCAGAGAAGCTACTCCTGAAAAAATTAAATGGCTTGAGGCTTGTGAAAAGGCTAATAAGTATATTCCTTTAGAAGAAGTTAATAAACCTCAATTTGAAGTTGGTAAGTGGTATAAATATGATGATTGGTACATTAAATATGCTAAGCATAGAAATGGTGTATGGGTATCTTCTGAAGAAATTAATGCTGAAGGTAAGTATTTAAAAGCTTCTAGCACTTTTGGTGCTTATACAGATGATGCAAAAATTCTCTTAACAGATTTATCAGAAATTCAACAGTATTTACCAGATGGACATGAAGATAAAACTATTAAATATACACTTGAAGAAGGTGAATATTATAAGGTTGTTGAAGATGATTTCTGGATGATTGGTAAAGTTTCTAAAGGTAACAATGGTGATAATGATGGTCTACTTTTAAGAGGAGAGTGTTCTTATTCTATTGATTCTGATGGAGCTTATAACGTAGATGATGAGTGGTGTTATTATGATGAAGAAGATGGTAGAGTAGTTAGAAATTTTACTAAATTATTTGAAGATTCTGATGAAGTTAAATGGTTAGAAGCTTGTCACAAAGCAGGTAAATATTTAACTAAAGAAGAAGCTTTAAATCCTAAATCTACTATTAAAGTTGGTGATGTTGTTGTTGTTACAGAAAGGTATAAGAATAACTCCGCTATAGAAGGTATGTTATGTACAGTAGATAAAATTGATACTTCCACAATTCCATACCTAGTTACAGATACTTATAATCTATATACTTGGGGTGTAAACTGGTGTAAAAATGTAAGATTAGCTACTCAAGAGGAAATCAAGGATGTTTTGTTAAATGAGGCTAGGAAGAGGTATCCTTTAGGGTGTTCTTATGAAGGATTAGATTTTATTTCTGGTGCTCCAACTGGAAATGTATGGACATCTTCAGAAATAAAACCCTATTGGTATAACAATAGAGCAATAGCTTTACAATCTGGTCAAGGGTTAGTATATGTTTGTGGTAAGTGGGCTAAAATAGTTGAAACTAAATCTGAAACTAAAACAGCTAAATTTGGTGATGTAGTATTTACTATTAAAAAAGGTGAAGATTATGCTAGTACTATTTATGGTAAAGTTACTAAAAATGATATTGTGAAAGCAATTGAATATATTAAGAATCCACCTAAATTGCTTACATATCCTTTAAATATTCATGTTGGGGATAAGCATGAGTTTATATATACTAATGACAATTCTATATTTAAAATAGGTTTTGGTTGTAAATCAGGTACTCTACAGGAGTTAGAGAATATTTTAAAATGTTTTAGTTAATAATAAGGGAGTAGAAATACTCCCTTTAATTTTATAATTATGGGGAAAGTTACAGTAGATGTTACTATTGATATTGATGATTTTGTAAATGACAATAAAGAAGAAATTATTGAATCATTAGAATTTTTTAATTATTATGTATTTGAACATAGTACATTAGCTGATAGATATAAGTTAGACTGGTTTCGAGATAATTTGCAAAATATCTCTATGGAACAATTAGAAAGTTTAGTACCATGAAAGAATTACCATTAGAATTTATAGGAGTAGGTGATGTTAAAGATGATGTTTTTAAACTAGTTAATAAATCACCTAAAGCTTATATTTATACTAGAAAGAACTTTGATATTATTTCATATGAAGTATTTCAAAGAAAAGAAGCTAAAGAAACTACTGCAACCTTAAATGGTACAAGTGTTCATTTTGAAGCTAAAGTAAAATATCCAAGATCAGAAGATTTTGGTGTATGGGCATGGTATTATGATAAATATGATGATGCAATTACTAAATTTGTAGAACTAAGTAATGTCCCTGATAAAGTTATTAATGATGAAAACGCTTGAAAATTATTTAGAAAATATTGCTATAGATAAACAAATTATAATTGAGATAAGAGGTGGTATAGTTGAAGCTGTTACTACTAATTTTGATTGTAGGTACATGATTTTAGATTATGACAATGGTGATATAGAATATACTATTTATGAACCTGATGAAGTTTTATTAGATCAAGATATATTTGAAGTATGACAATAGAAGAATTAGATAAAAAAGCTCTTTATTTATCTTTAGATATACAGAACGAGCTTAAATTTAGTGATGATATTGTAGATTTGTCAGTAGAATTTGCTATTGAGGTTTTGGAAGATGTTGATAATGATATTTTAAATATACCTATAACAAAATTTGAGTACTGTATTGTTAGAGATATTATTAAAAGTAAAATTCAAGAACTAAAACAATCTTTAGATGAAACTAATAAAGACTAAAGTTTGTGATGTTGGATTGATTGAAGTACCCAAACTAGCATTTTATTTTGATTGGGGGTATTGTAGTCAATATGACTCTAATAACAATCCAAAAATACAAATATATTGGGAAACTGAAGATGATAGACTAGGAGGGATTATCACAAAATTCATTACGCCTAATCAATTTGAAATACTAAATAAACTCTCACAACTAGATAAAGAATTAGAGGAGTTTGTTGAATTAACAGGGACAGGTTTATTTAAAATGTATAATTGGACAGAAGATAAGGTAAAAGAGATTGGCATTCAGCCACTAACAACTTCTTCAAAAAAATCCTTCATATCTCTAATTAAATCACAACATCCTGAGTTTGATAGTGAGAAAGAATATTTATTAATAAAATTGTTGTAAGATGTTTAAAAAGTAATGTATTTTATTTAAAATTTAACGATAATTATTTCCATAAATGTAAGATTATATGAAGTTTAAAAATGTTAAAGTTTATGGCTTGTATGAATCTATGATTCGTAGTGGCTATCCTATGCAAGTAGGTGAGCCAATGGAATTAAAATATGAATATCCATTCCAATTCGTACCTGATGAAAGAGACGATATTAGAGCTAATGCATTAGCTAAAGCTCCTGTTGGTTCAGGCCATAATAACTTTTTAAAAGGTATTATAGTTCAATGGGATATGTCTTATCCACAATATTTTACACCACAGTTACAAAGATACCATTGGATAGATATAGTTAGTAGTCAAAGTAAAATGCACAGCCTAACTAAGATCATTGATATTAAGGAACACTGTAATAAATATGTGTATCAGGGAATTGTTAATATAATTAATGAGTTAATTCGTAGATATAACAGTTGTACTAAAGAAATGTATCCTATGAAGATTATATTTCCAGTAGGTAATGATAAAACTGAGATGAATATTAAATCTAAAGAAGAGTTATTTCAATACATAATAAGTAACTTACCAAGTGGGTTTGAATTATGGATGGGTATTAGCTCTAATTATTTGCAATTGAAAACTATTTACAACCAAAGAAAGAATCATAAACTTTCAGAATGGCGTGAGTTTGGTGAATGGATTAAAACATTACCTATGTCAGAATTAATAATTGGTAATTATGACACCTAAACAGAAACTACAAAAAGATAGAGCATGGTTTAAATTTGTATTAACAGGACTACCTAAACCTATTAAATTAGAAAGTCTTTCTGAAATAGAGCAATTATTTTGGAAAGAAATACTATCTGCAAGAAATGCTTTGTTAAATATGCATGATAAATGTAGTATAGAATTAGGGTTAAATATTCCAGAGCATAGATGTTGGTGTGGTAAACCTGCTAAAGTACAAGTTGATTACTATGGTACCGGTGAATTACAATGGGTATGTAATAAACATATTAATATTAATAATGACTAAACAAGAATTTATAGAATATCTTGAAAAAGATGAATTAGATTTTGATACTAAAATAGCTGTATGTCAACATTACATTGACACATATCCTGTTAAAGTATCACATGTTATAAATACACCTTTAGGGAAAGTTAAAGGTGGTGAATATGTTACAGTATTAGATGTTAAAATTAATGGTGGAAGTGACAAAGCAGTCAATCATGCTTATAGTCAGTTAAAGAAAAGAATTGAAGAATTTAAATTAAGTTAAAATGATAGAATTGCCTAAAGAAAGAATTAAAGCTGAAAGTAAATCTCCTAGAAAACTATTAATTTATAGTGCACCAAAAGTAGGTAAAACTACTGTAGGTTCTATGTTAGATAACAATCTAATGTTAGACTTTGAAAATGGTGCTACATTTTTAGATTCTATGAGAGTTCATATACCTGATTTAAAGGTATTGGACGAAGTAGTAAAAGCTATTGTAGCTGCTGGTAAACCATATAAATATGGTACAGTTGATACAACTACCAGATTAGAAGAATTGGTGCTTCCATATGCCTTGAAACTCTATAAAGACACTCCAATGGGGGCCAATTTCAAAGGAGATAATGTGTTAACTCTTCCTAATGGTGCTGGTTACTTATATCTAAGAGAAGCTTACACTAAAATTTCTAACATTATTGATTCTTTATTTCCAAGAATAATTTATTTTGGACATTTGAAAGATAAAGTTCTTGAAAAGAATGGTAAAGAAGTTAGTGCTAAGGATATTGATTTAACAGGTAAAATTAGAAACATTGCTTGTGCTAATGCAGATGCTATTGGGTATATGTATAGAGATGGTAAGAAAACTATGCTAAGTTTTGTAACTACACAAGATATTATATGTGGTGCAAGACCAGAGCATTTGAGAAATAGAGAAATTGTTATTCTTGAAGAAGTTGATGGCAAATTAGTACATCATTGGGATGAAATTTATATTGATTAATAAATAATTTTTAGAATGGAAAAAGTTAAATTAACTGTTAATGGTTTAAAGTCAGATATTGAAAGTGGTCTGACAAGAAAAGAATTGTCTAATAAATATGGAATTAGCAGTTCGCAAATTGCAAAAGCAATTAATAAAGCTGGTCTTAAAGGTAAGAGAGCTACAATGGATAAGTTTGAATTGGTGGATGATAGTAATGTAGAAGAACAAGATTAATTAAATTAAAACTATAGAATATGAAATTAGAAGGTGAAATTTCCAATGGAGCATTTGAGATTGTTACAGGAGTTATTGATTTTAACATTGTTGCAGTAAATCCTACTTTAGCTGAATTAAATGAGCTTGGAGTTAAATTTAAAACTGAGCCAGAGTATTTGTCAGCTAATCCTGAAACTAATGCTAAGAAAGTTAGAATAGATTTCTGGATTAAGCCTGTTGCTACAGATATACAAGATAAATTGATGAAGCATACTTTCTTTTTGGAAGAGGATTATAAACTATCTCAAGCTGGAAAGAATCAGTATATCAACAATAGCTGTCAAAGTAGTTGGGGTATGACTGAGTCTGATCTACCAGATTGGATGGATAAAGATGGTGTCAGGAAAGCTTATATTGGTGAAGCTGATTTCATGGATTTTCTACAAAAGTTCTCTGGTGTTAAGAAAGTAGTGTTTGATAATTTTAATGCTCTTTTTAATGGCAATGTATCAGAAATTAGAGACCTTATCAAGATTAAGTCAGGTAATTCAGTTCAACTATTAGCTATTGAAAAGAATGGTTACCAATCTACTTTTACAAGGTATTGTATGAGGGGTGGTAATACCAACATGGCTAGATGGCAAGCTTATTTGGATAAAAACAATCCTAACATCAACTATCAAAACAGTTTGTCAGTTAAGATTTGGCAAAATCAGGCCCCTGAAATTCCAACTTCAAATGAAGACAATGGTCTTCCTGCTTGGGCATGATATTAGAAGAATTTATTACTAAAGATAAGTTGTATAGTAGCATATCTCAAGAAGAAATATTTAAGAGATATATACCTAACTTTAAATCTGTAGGAGTAAAATTCTGTTCTAATTTAAGAGAAGACCCAAACCCATCTTGTATCATAACACCCTATAATGGGGTGTTATGGTATAAAGATTTTGGAACAAATAGTAGAGGTGTAGATGCTATAGGTTATGTTAGCATGATTTATAACATTACATATAACCAAGCTATTGAGATGATAGCTGATAATTTAGGGTATAATTCTCAAATTAGAGTAGAACCAATACCTAAAACCGATTTAAAAATTAAATATGAATTTAAGGTAAGAAATTATTTACCTAGAGATGATGAATATTGGGGACAATATTATATTGGAAAAGAAGAGCTAAAGTTCTTTGACATTTATCCTATTGAATGGTTGCGAGTGGTTAAATCCACAGGTGTAACAGTCATTAGAGAAGAGTTTGCTTATGTATATATATTTGGAAAGAATGATTATAAGTTTTTATTCCCATATTCAGATTATAAATGGCTAGGAAATTCTAATTCTTATCAAGGTTACAACCAATTACCTTGGACTGGAGATTTACTTATAATAACTAAGGCTTTAAAGGATGTTGTAGTACTATACAAATTAGGTTATAGTGCTATAGCCCCACAATCAGAATCAGTTATTATAAGTAAATCTTTTATGTCAGCACTGCAAAAAAGATTTAAAAGAATAGTATTGTTCTATGACAATGATACAGCTGGGATAGCCGGTGCTAATAAGAATAGTACACTACATTGTATAGATAGTATTATGATACCTACGGGTAATCCTAAAGATATATCTGACTACATTAAAATTCATGGATATGAAAAATCTGGTATTTTACTTAAAGAGTTATTATGTTAATTAAGGATGTAATAGATAATGGTTGTATAGAATGTGGTCATAAGGAATTTACACCAATCTCTAAGGGATTGTGGGGAGTTTCTTGCAACCATTGCAATTATAACTATTATTGGATTGAAAAAGATAGTCTATACTACCTTGTTAGAGAATATGTATATAAAGTTAATGAGGATACAGGAGATGCCTCAAAGTGGAATTTAGAAAAAAGTGAGAGATGGTAGAAATTTTTATTCCTGGTAATGTACCTAGCAGTAAAAATAGTAAGCAAATAATCTATAATAAGGGGCAAACACCAAGATTAATCTGGTCTAAAACTGCTACTAAGTATGTTAAAGATACTGAGAAATATTGGAAAGAACATTCAAATATTTTTAATTTAGAATATCATTGGAGAACTGAAGGATTAAAACCTTTGAAGGTATCTTTTAAATTCATTAGAGGTAGTAAACATAAATTTGATTATGTAAATCCACTACAAACAGTGCTTGATTTAATGGTTAGATATGAATGGATTCCAGATGATAACGCTGATGTAATATTACCAGTATTTGAAACATATGAGTATTCAAAAGATAACCCAGGTGTTGTTATAAAAATATTACAATATGAAAATACCTTATAGTGATTTAGATTGGGAAGTTGTAACAGATATTAAACTGATTAAAAACTTTGCTAAAAAAGGTTTAGTAGAATTACATTACCAAACAGGCACAAAAATTACGGGTTTATATGATAATCATAAATTCACCTGTACTTATATTGATAGTGCTAAAACATTTGTCCACGATGGGTATAAATACCAACAACAATACTTTGATGGTTGTTTTAATCCATATTTAATTAGAACTAAAGAATACCCTATATGAAAGTTACAAATAGAAAATTAAATCTGGTGAATATACACTTGTTAATTTAAATTAATATGGAACAGGATATAGAATATAAAGGTTGTAAAATTAGGATTGTAGCAGACGATAATCCAGAAAGTCCTAATGAATGGGGTGATGATAGTGCATTTCTAGTATATGACCACAGACAATTTATGGTTAAAAGAGATGGGTTTGAGCCTAGAGATATTTGGAAATATTTCAATGGTGAAGATGCTTCAATGGGATTTTTATATGAGGATTACTATGCATTTCCAGTTGAGGCTTATATCCATTCTGGCGTGAAATTATCACTATATGAAGCAGATATAACTTGCCAATTTGATAGCTCAGTAACAGGATATGTTTTAGTTAAAACTAAAGTTGAATCTATGGCTGGCATAAAATTTATTACAAAGTCTATGGCTAAAGAAAGAGCTGAAGGCTTGTTAGAAATTTGGAATCAATATTTATCTGGTGAAGTTTATGGATTCATTATTGAAAAGCCTACTATTTATCTAAAAATAACAGAAAAATACTTAGAGGAATTAAATGGTTCTGGTAATATAGAATATGAAACTATTTTAGAAGGGGCCACAACAGAAACAGAGTATAAGGAAGTAGATTCTTGTTGGGGTTATTATGGTGACCCAGAAGAAAGTGGTTTAATAGATGAAGCTAAATCAGTAATTGATAATTTTATTAAAAATGACTGAAGAAATTAAAAATAAAGTTGAGAAGTTTCTAGCAGAATTAAATACTGAAGTTGATATATTAAATTGTGTTGATGTTGAAGAAATTGACTTAGATGATGCTTTTAATTCTATTTTAGAAATGATTGAGGATAGCAATGGATTTGATATTGAAATTATCTACTATAGTAGAGCAATAGAGTATTTGGTTGACCATGATAAGTCATTACAAGAATCTTTAGCATTAGCTGATGATGCGGGATTTGATTTAAAATCATTAAATTCTGAAATATTAGCTAGTCTATTAGCTTCAGAAAATGCTAGGGAAAGTTTTTATGAATGTAGGAGTGAAATAGAAGATTTCTTTGAGGATATAGTATATGAAATAGAGGCATTAGAAGATATTGAAGATTAATTAAATTAAAAATTTATATTATGGGACTTGATATGTATTTAAAAGCCAGAACTGGCGTTAGTGGTTATGAGTTTTCAAAAGAGACTGAAAAAGTAAAGTTTAACACTATTAAAGCTCTTTTTGCAGAAGCTAATATAGAGAATAACTCTACAATTTATATTGATTTACCTATTGGGTATTGGAGAAAGGCCAATGCTATTCATAAATGGTTTGTAACAAATGTGCAATCAAATGAAGATGATTGTGGTGAATATTATGTAGATAAGGATCATTTAAATACTCTTAAATATTTGTGTGAAAAATCTTTACAGTGGTGTAAAGACAAAGGCCCTTCAGAAGAACCACCATTAGAAACTCAAGGTGGATTTTTCTTTGGTAGCACTGATTATGACGAATGGTATATAACAGATTTAGAAAATACAATTAAAATTATTGATAAGTGTTTGGCTTTACCGTCAAACTATGATTTTTATTATTCATCATCTTGGTAATTAAAATCTATGCAAGGATTCGGAACTATTGTGGTATCAGATAATTGTACTATCAATTATGAAATACCTAACGCATTTACTGTTGAGCTTGAGATTATTTCTCCAAGCTCTATGACTAAATATGATAAAGATAAGATTATTGAAGTATTAACACCTAACTTTAGTTTAAAAGTAGGTGAAAGTATTAAACTATCTTATGGAAATAAAGAATCTGTATTTTTTATAAATAGTATTGAACACATTTCTAAAAATAGATATAGATTCTTTAGTACTAAAATTACTAAAGCGAGGCATTTTATTATGCCATGCTTAGGTAAGACTAGAGACTTTTGGCACTATGATACATGGTTACACAATTGTTATATTGGGCCAGATACTAACGATATTGTACTAGTTTATAGGTTCGGTAAAAATCCTAAATACTTAGAATTTGAAAATAGTTTAAGACAATATCCTAACTATTTTATGACATCAGAACCTACTTATGATTTAACTTGTTTTCATTTTAGAGTTCCAAAAGAACATAAGAAGGATGTCGAATTATTTATAGAAGGTAAATACTCTAATTTCAGTGAAAATCTAAAAACTAAAATTTTAAACTTTCATAAATTTGAACCTTTTGGTAAAACTTGGAAAATTCTAAATAAAGATTCTTCATTAAGAGAACAAATGGAATTAGATTTTGGAGCAGTTATTCATAAGGGTTTAGATTTATATGATATTCCAGATATTAAAGAAGAAATGTTAATGCTATGAAATTTAAAAAGAAACAAATTAAATGGGATCGTCCTTATTATACTGGTAGAAAAAAGCCCTTTAATTTTAAAATAGCAGAACATAGTGCTAAACTTTATGATAATAAGTTTTATGTTTTGGTTACCCATCAAACCTTAAATATTAGTTATAACTCTCTTTGGGAGAAAATTACTTTTGAAACTTTAGAAGAAGCTATTAAATTTTGTGAGGATTTTGTATATACTAATTATGCCTGTGTTGGAAAAGATGTAACATTATGAAAGAAATTAAATTAATTGCACAACCTAATGATCAAATATATTTTATAGCTGATGATGGACGAATATTTCTAGGTACAGTAGAAAAAATTTATTTGAATAGGCACTATACCAGTTATATTATAAGACATCAGGATATGTATTATGATAGAACCGTTGTTGGTAACTCTTTAGAAGAGTTGTTAGAAAATGTAAAGAATGAGTACTTACAGAGAACACCCATCACTTAGCCAATCCTTTCTTAAATCTTTAGAAGGACATCCTAAATATGCCAGTACAGGAAAGAAATCAAAAGCTTTTGATATTGGTAATTTAGTAGATACTTTATTGACAGATAATGACAATTTCTACAACATCTATGCTGTATATGAAGGTAATGTACCTACTGAAAAAATGAAGTTGTTGGCAGACAGATTTGTAGAAATTGCCCTATTCACTAAAAGTAATGGAGAAGCATATTATCCTGATAATATTGTGTTACAGGCTAGGGCTGATGTACAATATGATAGCAGATTATCAGCAGCTACAATTTTAAAAAAGTTTGCTGAAGATGCCTCAGATTATACAGATTTCTGTATAGCAAATTGTGATAAACAAGTTGTGTCAACACAAGATAATATTTTAGCAAGACAGTTAGCCAATTCTTGTAAACAAGATTTTCCAGATTGGTTTATACCAACAGACTATGTCGAAATAATGTTTCAACAAGAACTGTATTTTGAATATGATTTAAATGGCATACCTATTGAATGTAAGGCTTTACCAGATATTATCAGGGTAGATCATATTAATAAGACTATTGAAATAGCTGATGTTAAAACCTATGCAGATGATTTTGTAGATAATTATTGGAAATATAGGTACTACTACCAAGCTGAATATTATTTATATGCTGTAGTACAATTTTTAAATGATGTAAATATACCTAAAGATTACACAATTAAAGATTTTTACTTTATAACTATTGATAAATCAGGTTTTAAGGGAAATCTTTTATATAAACACAATTCTAATTATAGAACAACATTGTGGTCTGGAGGTAGAATATATGATAACAAAGGTAGATACATTAAACTTAAAGGTTTGAAACAATTGATTAAAGAATATTATTACCATTCCAGTACAGGTAACTGGGATTATCCATATGAATATTTAACTAAGAATTATATATTATTATGAAAAATAGATATTATATCATTACAAGTCCAGATCGTTTTACTAACGAGTTAGACAGAGTTAAAATAGTAGTTGATTTAGAAGATTATGTAGGATTTACTTATAGTAATTCAAAGTTTGCAGATAATTTTGGACAAATTTCTTACATGGAAAAATCTAAATTTAAAGATATGATTATTAAAGACTTAGGAACTGCTCCTGAGTGGTCACCAGATGAAATAACAGATGACTTTACAAGAAGCATTAGCTGATTGGTATCCTCTATTAAGAGATAGGGTAGATTTAAAATTGTTGAGTTTACAAGTTGGTAAGGCATATTCAACCCATAACATCTATCCTACTCCTGATAGAGTGTTTAGAATATTTAAAGAGCTAAATCCAAGCTCATGTAGGATAATTATGGTAGGTTTAGACCCCTATCATAATGGGCAAGCTACTGGTATTGCATTTGGGGTAGAAACTAAACCTATTCCAGCCAGTTTAAGAATTATAAAGTCAGAAATGGAGACTTCAGTATATAATACTGATGCTATAAATTTTGACTATACTTTAGAATCATGGGTTAAACAAGGGGTGTTTTTATATAATACAGCATTAACAGTTGTTGAAGGTGAGCCTAATTCACATAGTAAAATATGGGAACCTTTTACTAAAGCTGTATTTGAAGTATTAGCTGACTATCCAGGTTTAATCTATGTATTATGGGGAAATGAAGCTAAGAAACTAGAGAAATATATTAACCCTAAATTTAACCATATATTAACAGCTGCACATCCAGCATCTGAAGCATATAGAAAGAATGCAGGATTTTATGGTTGTAACCATTTTAACTTAATCAACGAGATTATTAAAGAACAAAATGGAGAAGAATTTAAAATTAAATGGTGATGGAAATAAATAAAATAAATTTATATGGTGTTGAATTTGAAGTAGTGTATGAATACTTCTATGATCCAGGTGTACATACATATCCCAATGGTGATCCAGGTTATCCTCCATCAGAAGAACTTGATATAGTTAAAGTAATAGTTGGTACTACTGATATTACCTCTGTAGTATACAATACTCCTTCATTATTTAGAGTTGTTGAGGAAACTATATATAATTTAGAAGAATCTAAAAGACTTAGATAATGGAAGATTATAGTTACATTATAGAATTTTTTAAGAAAGCTCAAGAAAGAGCCGCTTATTTATTAGAAGAATCGTCAACTAATCCTGATATAAATGAAAGTTACTATTTAGGTAAACTAGATATGTGTGATGAAGCGATAATCTTTTTAGAAGGTAAAATTGAAATAGAGTAATATTTAAATTATGAAAGTAAAAATTAAGAAATTACAGCCTAATGCTGTTATACCTACGTATGCTCATAAAGGAGATGCTGGAATGGATTTAGTAGCAATTGATAGAATAATTTCTACAGATAATGATGCGCAAGCTGATTATATTGAATATAAAACAGGTTTAGCATTTGAGATTCCTGAAGGATATGTAGGATTATTATTTCCTAGAAGCAGCAATAGTAAGAAAGATTTAACTTTGGCAATTTCAGTCGGTGTTATTGATAGTCACTTTCGGGGAGAAGTTACTTTTAGGTACAAAGTAGATGCTACTTATGATAGAATAGTTTCAGAATTTTCAAATAAAATAGTTTTAGAAGATAAAGGAGACAATCAGTTTACACAATTAATTTATGATATTGGTGATAGAGTAGGGCAATTAATAATTATACCTTATCCACAAATAGAATTTGAAGAAGTAGAAGAATTATCTGAAACTGAAAGAGGAGATGGTGGATATGGTAGTACAGGAAATTAATTAAAAATATATAGATTATGGAAATATTTAAAATTAAATTACACAGTTCTGTAGATTTGATTACTAATTCATCTACAGTAATCTTCACATATAGTGAAGGAAGTTTAAAAGCAGTTAAAGATTTAGTAAATGAGATGTTAAAAGTATTTGGTAAAACAGAAACTTTTGATGATATTTTTTATGCTGAAATATTTCTAGATGAAGATAGCTACTATTTAGAAAGCGGTAGTTGTCCAGAAGAATTAACTAATGGAGATTGGAAGCAAAATCAAGAAAATTTTGCTAAATTTAAACTAAGTATTCTAAAATGTGAAATTGAGAAACCTCAATGGATGGAAAATGTAGAAAAATCAGAAAATTATGATTACTACGGAAAAAGTACTTCATTAGAACTATGTGCTAAAGATGAAAAGTATTCTAATTTAGCAAATGCTCTATTAAGATATTTATATTCAACAGACCATGAAGCAATATATGATGGATAAAAAAATATTATTTATAATACAACCACATTCAATTGTGGATGTTATTACTAATAGTTCTACAGAATTATTTGTTATTGATACAGATAAAAGCATAGAAACTGTTAAAGAAATTCTTCAAGAAGCTATTAATCTACATAATAAAGTAGAGGAAACTTCTTACACATTTGAAGAAATATTTGAAGAACCAAGATTTAATGAAGGAAAAGTAACTATAGAGGGATGGGAAGATTACTATCAATCAAATCACTCCAATGCTATTATTGTAGAAGGAGCTTCAGATAACTCAATCCCTTACTGGATGTGTGAGTTTATAGAAAGTGTATTTGGATATTCAACAGAGAGATTTCATTTAGGATAATATGATTAAAACAAGAATAGAAGAAGAAGCAAATTATAGAAGTATATGGTGTAATGGCAAGACTTTACGTTTTGCCATTGACCCTTCTAAACCAATTACAGAACTTAAATATCCTGAATTTTATGATATTAAAGTAACTGGTAATTGTGAAGGTAAATGTCCATATTGTTATATGGATAGTAAACCTGAAAGTCATTATGAAAATATTATAGAGAAAACTAGAATTTTCTTTAAAGATATGAGTACTAATGAATTACCTTTTCAAGTTGCTTTAGGAGGAGGAGAACCTACATCGCATCCAGATTTTGTAGAACTACTTAGAGTATTGAAGGAAGAATTTGATATTTGCCCTAATTATACTACAAATGGGATGTTTGTGTCTGATCCAGAAACACTGCATAAAATAATGTTTAATACTAAACAATATTGCGGAGGAGTAGCAGTAAGTTGTCACCCACATTTAACTAGTTATTGGAAAGCAGCTGCATTAGGATTTAGTAATAATAAAATTAGACTTAACTTCCATGTTATTATTTCAGATAAGGAATCAATAGATTATTTTAAAGAAATATATAATGAATGGAAAGATAAAGTTGAATATTTTGTACTACTTCCTTATGGCAATCAAGGTAGAGCTGAACATAAGGAAATTAATTGGGAGTACTTAGTTCAAGAATTACCACAAAATCAATCTCAAATTGCATTTGGGGCAAACTTTTATCCTTATCTACTTAAAGGAGGGCATAATATTAAAGTTGCTTTATATGAGCCTGAAATTATGTCTAAATTCTTAGATTTAAAGGATATGAAAGTTTATCCAAGTAGCTTTAATTTAATATAATTATGAATAAATATAAGATATAATTTACTAAAAAGTCAATTATGAAGTTACCTAAAAACCCAAACTATGCAGCAACAGTTGTTAAAATTAGTAACATTATTCCATTAGAAAACTGTGATAATGTAGTAGCTACTATGATTATGGGTAACCAAGTTATAGTTAGTAAAGACACTAAGATTAATGATGTTGGACTGTTTTTTCCAGTTGAATGTGAGTTAAGTACAGATTATTTATCTAACAACAACTTATATAGACATTCAGAACTTAATGTAGATAAGAATAAGAAAGGTTATTTTGAAGATAATGGTAGAATCAGGTGTGCTAAATTTAGAGGTCATAACTCTGAAGGATTGTTTATGCCTATTCAGTCATTAGATTTTATTACAACTGTCTATCCTAACATTGGGCAAACATTTGATGAATTGAATGATATAGAAATTTGTAAGAAATATGAAATTGTTAGAAAAATTACTAATATTACCAATGTAAGAAAAATTGATAGAAAATACCAATCTAAGTTAGTAGAGAATCAGTTTAGACTGCATGATGATACTGAACAATTGTATAGAAACTTGTATAAACTATACCCAAGTCAGCTAATTTCTATAACTTATAAGTTACATGGTACTTCATTTATTTCATCTAAGGTACTTTGTAAAAAACCATTAAAATGGTATGAAAAAGTATTAAAAAATATTGGAGTTAATGTTGTAGATACACAATATGATTATTTATATGCTTCAAGAAAGGTAATTAAGAATGCTGAATTAAACTCTGGTAATTCACATTTCTATGGTGAAGATATTTGGGGTTTAGCAGATGCTAAAATAAGAGAGTTTCTACAAGATGGTATGACTATCTATGGTGAAATTGTTGGATATTTACCATCTGGTGGTGCTATTCAAAAGGACTATGACTATGGTTGTGCTCCTAATACCTTTGAAATATATATCTATAGAATTACTTATACTAACACCTCTGGTAAGGTATTTGAGTTTTCAGCTAGACAAGTACAAGATTGGTGTAAGGCTACTGGATTAAATGCTGTACCACAATTGTATTATGGATATGCCAGTGAGTTATACACACTATTAACTGGTTTAGATGTAGAAGAAAATTTAGATGATTGGAGAATTAACTTTCTAAAAGCTCTAAAGAAACAATACAATGAAGCAGATTGTTGTATGTGTACTAACAAAGTACCAGAAGAAGGTGCAGTATTAAGAATTGAAAAGAATAAGTTTGAGGCTTATAAAATTAAGAGTGTTTCCTTCTTGGAGAGAGAAAGTTCTCTGCTTGATAAAAATGTACTTGATATTGAATCTGAAAGTTAAATGTTATGAGTAAAGATACAAGATACGAGAAGCATTCTCACGTAATTAAAAAAAGAAGTGGTAAATATTAACGGAAGTAAAGCATTTAAAGATGGCTCTGCTATTTTACAAGGGGTTAAGTTTGATAAAGCCCAATTCGCTGTTGTAAAAGGAATGATTAGAGGATGTTTATTTTTTACAGCTATTGTTATAGGTTTACTTTTATGGATATTGGGATAATATGGAAAAACTGAAATTAGTAATATTAAGTGGAATACCATGTAGTGGTAAATCTACATGGGCTAAACAATTTGTTAAAGGTAAGACTGATTGGGTTATTGTTAATAGAGATAATTTTAGACTTGGTAGAGGGGATTATTGGATCCCCTCTCAAGAGTCTTATATAACTAAGTTGGAGGATACAGCTATTGAAGCAGCTTTAAATACTGGATTAAATATTATTTCTGATAACACTAATCTAAACCCTAAAACCATTAACAAATTAAAAGAAATAGCTGCAACTTATGGTGCTGAAGTAGAAGAGAAATTCTTTCACATCAGCCTAAAAGAAGCTATTTCCAGAGATTTAGAAAGAGGTCAAACAGGTGGAATATCTGTTGGTAAAAAAGTTATTGAGGATTTTTATTACAAATATATAAAGGATAAGAAAGATTCTATCTATGTAAATAGACCATATCTTGATAAGGAAGATGACGTTAATTTACCTTATTGTATTATTTGTGATATTGACGGTACAGTAGCTAATATGCAAGGTAGAAGCCCTTATGACTATTCTAAAGTAATTACAGATTCTATGGATCATGCTGTAATGGATATTGTAGAAACTTTAGTAAGTAATATAGATAATTGTGAACTCATATTTGTATCTGGTAGACCAGACTCTTGTAGAGAAGACACAGTAGCTTGGCTAGAAAAAATGCTAGTAATAGATTATAAACTTTATATGAGAAAAACTGGTGACAGCAGAAAAGACTCAATTATTAAAGAAGAAATCTATAACGAGCATATTAAGGATAAATATAATGTTGTTGCAGTATTTGACGATAGAAACCAAACTGTAGCTAAATGGAGAGAGATAGGATTGTTAACTTTCCAAGTAGCTGATGGAAATTTTTAACTATGATTACATTACAAACAATTAACGATATTATTTATAATTGTCATAACATTGACCTTCATGCTACTACTGTTAAACAACCAACTTATGAACTATCAATGTTTAGAAGGTGTTTTGTTAATTTAGCCAGAAGATATACTGATGAGGGTTTGTTAACTATTGGTAAATATTTAAATATAAGTTGTAGGAATATTCCTGGAAAATATGTAAAAAACTTTGATAAAATATCCATTGATTATAAATTCTCCAGTATTTATAGAGATTTAAATTTGAAATTAAATGCTATTAAAGCTAAATAAATTATATGAAGTGTTCTTTTGATTATGATAATACATTAAGTAGAGAAGAGTTACAAAATTATGCTAAAGAATTAGTTCAAAGGGGTATAGAAGTTTGGATTGTAACTTCCAGATATGATTCAACTTCTAAATACACCCCAGAAATGATAGAAGATTGGGGTATTAAAAACCTACAATTTGAACATGATGATTTGTTTAGAGTAGCTGACGAAATTGGAATTGCTAGAGAACATATTATCTTTATGAATATGCAACCTAAGAAATTATTTTTTAAAGATAATATAGACTTTATATTCCATATTGATGATGATGCTGTCGAATTAATGACTATTAAATATGTTAATACAATAGATTCTTTAGATAATAATTGGAAAGATTTGTGTGAAGATTCAATCAGCACATGTTAAATAACTTAATTTATAAAATTAAAAAAGGAGAGTAATAATTTACTCTCCTTTTACTTAAAAAATTTTACCTCTTAGTCATCTTGATTAACTTCATTAAGCCAATCCTCATATGGTTCATCAAATATCCTATAAGTCCTTTCTACTCCTGTAAATGGGCTAAATCTTAATATTTTATCTAATGGGTGTGCATTTTTTTGCCAATCTTCTACATCAAATACTGCACCACCTAGTTCTTTAATACTATGTGTAAATACATTGATTATACCGGACAAAGGTGATGTTAAAGCTGTAGGGGATTTAAGAATTTTAAGTGCTTCTACAGGATTTATAAACATTGACATCTCAGAATAAGCCCTTCTAACTATCTTAGCATAGTATTTCTCACCTGGAGTTAAATCATCTTCATCATCCATATATCTACCACCTAAAATAAGCATTAATAGTATACCAGCTGTTACAGCTAAACCTCTATACTGAGCAGCCATATTTTCTTTATATAAATCTATAAATTCAGCTTCACTCAATTGGTCAGCCATATCCTGTCTAACATTGATATATTTAATGTAGGCTAATTTAGCTGCTTCCTCAACACCTAACATAGCAGTCCATTTTAATTTATTAGCTTCATCTCTTTGGAAAGTAAATAAATGTTTAAAAAAAGTATTATACCTACCCCATTCATGCCTACCTAATTCTCTATTGTACCTTAATTCACCATATCTTTCTTCTAAAGCTCTAGGCATCCAGTTTCTAAATACCATTAAAGATCTTGCATAAGCATTGGTTTTAAATGTAGCAATATCATGGGGATCCATATTACCAATAATACTCTTATTAACCTGTCTAACCATTTGTCTATAAGCTATTACAAGCTCTGTAGATATTTCAGGAACACCTTCTATATGTAATTTACCATCTTTAATTGAGCAACTTTCCATTATAGATTTAGTATTCTTAACTTTTTCAGCAATAGCTTTATCAATAGGGACTCTATCTTTAACAGGTATGTGATAATAATTCTCTGGCCTGAGTTCTTTAGCTAAATCACTTTTAAGTACTATCTTACCATTATGAAATACACTATTTTGTAGCATTGATAAAAATACTGCATTTTGGTTAATTTCATCAGGATTTCTAAGCATTGCAAAGAAATGATCTATTGTCACATTTCTAACAGCAATGCTAGTAGATAATTTCCTATCTTTAGCTTGTGGTCTGGTATCAATATGTGGCTCAAACAATTTCAATAAAGCATAAGTAATTTCTTTCTGCTCAGTATTACCCATTCTACCACCTGATAGTAACCATAATGACTTAGCATATTGTTTATTATTAAAATAGATATTTCTACCTATTTGTATCTGCGTATTTGCTAAATTGGCTACAGTAGCAGCAATAGCTGGCATAGGATTCAAACCTAATAAATTAAATGAAGTAAACTGCCCCAAACTATCCAGCATTTGAGTAAACTTAGTAGGATTCTCTGTTCTAATACCATAGATATAGTAATTAGTAAAAGTTTTGTACATATCTACCCAACCTTGATTAGCTTCTTTAGTTTTAGAAGGATTTTGTGTCATAGGTGATATTTTAACACCTAATGGATTAAAGCTTGACCTTTCATAAGCTTCTTGCCCTTGTAATATTTCCATTCCAGCTAAAGCAGCTGTTTCTATTTCAGACATTTGTTTGAAATTATATGACATCTCACCATACAATTGTAATACTCTACCTAAATCATAAGATTTCTTATCAGCTTCTATACCTGAAGTAAAATACACAGGCACTTTACCACCATATTCTCCAGATAATTCATCAACATTAGCCTTAGTGTTTAACTCATTAACACCAATTCTTGAGATTAGGGCATGGTATAAATTAGCTCCAGTTTTACCATTTAACTTTGATAAATTCTCCATCCATGTAGTTCTAATAGAAGGAATAAAACTAGGTTTCCAACCAAAATTAGGCAACCAAGTAGATAATTCTTTAGTGGTATTTGAGAAGAAGTTATAGAAGTCTAACAACGGTTTATTTTCAGGTTTTTCTAAATTAGCCATTTCTTTAGATTTCCATACAGCTTCTTTAGAAGGTTTAACCTTAATATAAGCAGATGTTAGCACATTAGAATGAGTCTTTTTAAAATCATCAATATATTCTTTCTTTCTCTTAGCATCTAATTCAGGCTTTCTTGCAAATACTTTATCTTTAATTCTTTCCTCTTGATAAGCTAATTGTTTATTATACCTGTCAACATCAATCTCCATATTCTCTTTCATCCAAGTAGGATCCATTTTATTTCTGTTAGCCCAGAAATCTTTATTATACTTAGATATAAGATTACCTGTTTTTTTATCAACAATTAAATCATAAGCTTGCTGCAAACTCATACCTTTTGCTGATGCCCATTTTTTTAATACCTCTTGATGCTTAATAATATTTTCTCTTAAAGCATTATTTTGTTGCTCTGCTTCATACAAAGCCCTTTTAGACATTTCATATAAACTGGCTACTAATGGGTGGTTAATACCACTAGCTGATCTAAATGTTTTTTCTAAGAAACTTACTTGACGTTGTGTTTCTGATATGTCACCAACACCAAAACTACTAGCTAATTCTTGCATTAATTCACCTTGCTTATCTAGTAATTTATTTCTAAGACTTTTAGCCCTTTTAGCTAACAATGCCATTTTAGTCGATACTTCAACATTAGTAGTATCTTCCATATAGTCTAAAATATCATGGTACAGGTCAGTAACTTCTAAACCAATTTTTACATCATCTAAATTTAAATCTTCTTTAGATAATAAATCTTCAACATAAGCTAAATCATCATCAGCATCTTCAGCAACTTTATCATAGTTTCTACGCAAGTGTAATGAAACAATGCTATCTCTTAAAGATTCTATTCTACTATAGAACAATTCCCTGTCAACTGAATCTTTAGGTGGTTTAGTATTCATTAACCTATAGAATCTACTATATAGCACCTCTAACTTAGAATCCAGCATTTTACTATTTGTTGACTCACCAGCTACTGGTATATCCCCAATCATTTGTACTTTAGTTAAATTACCCTCAACATCAGCCTCTGTATTAATTTGGATAAGCCTGCTCTTTAGTATACCATTAACTTTAGGTACCCCCATATAAGCATTACCATCCATTAACATTCTCTTATAAAGAGCTACTTGCATATTGTATTCATAAGTTTTCCAAATAGAGATTTCTTCAACACCTCTCTTCTTACTAGTAGTTTTCCAGTCATAAATACTAACAGTACCGTTAGGGTGAATTACTAATAAGTCAATACTACCAGCAATACCTCTCTGCTGTTTACCATAATCATCAGTCCATAAGTAGTTGGGGTCATACACTTTTACCTCAGTTCTAAATATTGAACCTGGCTGCTCTTCTTTAATTTTAGCAATAAAGGTAGCTACTTTACTTTTTAAAGTATCGTAATGTCTTTTATTAATACTATTTAAACTATCATATAAAGAAGTGTTAGCTACAGGTGAAGTACTAGTAATATTCTTAGTAATATCTTCTACCCAACTATGTACTAAAGTACCTCTATTAGCAGCCATTTCCCACATCTTCTGTTGAGCATCTGTAACAGTTCTATTCTTATTTTTCTTTCCGCTACTTTGGGATGCTATAGTAGATGGAGTGCCATATATTTCTTTTTCTTTATCAGTTAAAGCATCTATTTTATAAATATGCCTTGTTTCTACACCTACTTTTTTAGTATCTGATATAATTCTATTCTGTGATTTATCTATAGCATCAATGATAGCTTTCTGAGTAGTATTAGTTTTCTGTAACATTTCATACTTACTAGAATCTAAATCTAGGTTTAAACCACTAACATCAGCAGTTAATATTTTAGTAGCAGCTTGCTCATAAGAATCCATTTGTTTAATTAATCCACTAAAATTACTTACTCCTACTTGATTAAGAGCTTTACCAATAATTGCTTTAATCATATTCCATACCCTATCTAACAAAGACTTATTAGACTCTTCATTAGCTTTAAGCCCATTCTGATATAATTTAACAATATTCTTAGCAATTAATTTACCAACAGCTTCTTCTTTAATTCTGTTAATATCTGGTGTGCCATCAGTCATTAGATATAAATCTTTGTATTCCTCAAGCACTTCTTGATATATAGGATGATTAGTAATATCAGCCATCATCTTAGCAAATAATCCACTACCATTAGCTTTTAATAAATCTACAAAGAAGTGGGCAGCTTCTTCAGGTAAAGTACTAATATCAGCTTTACCTTGAACTACTTGAATAATTCTTTCAACTAATTTAGCCTTAGCTACAAAATCTCCTTCACCTAAAGTTTCTACTTTAACACCTATTTTATTAAGAAAGGCCATTAATTTAGTTTCTAATTCTTTAATAGGCTGTTGAACAGTAGATGAAGATTTTTGTAAAAAGTCACCTATATGTTGTATTTTATATTTACCTTTAGGTACAATAACATCATTAACTGCCTTAACTTCCCCAGCTTCTTGTATAATTTTGTTAGAAATATCATCAGCTATTTGAATTAGATAATACCCATTATCACTAATAGCATTTAATTCAGCTTCTCCTTCCCAAGAGTTTACATCATACCCTAATTCTTCAAATTTTAGATTATATCTAACTTGATTTTGACCATCACCGTATTCTTTAGCAGATTCTAAATCTCTGGTTAAAGATACACCAAAAGCTTCATATCCTGCTTTTTTATATAGGGCGTCCTCTCTTGCTTTTAATACTAAATTCCCATTAGTATCAATAGTAGGTTCATCAAATTGCCCCCTATAGTAGCTTTTATTATCCTGTGTTATTATAGAATCAGTAGAAGATTTTTGTAGCATTTCTTTGTTATCTACAAACTCTTTAAATCCTTCTAT
>MOYB01000011.1:0-11560 GCA_001899385.1 Candidatus Caenarcanum bioreactoricola
AATGATAGTGGAATCTTTACCAATAGTAAAAGCTATAATGACTGGTTAAACTCATTTAAACTTTAATTTTGTCTTAACTAATAGATAAAATTTCGCACTAAATCGAACAAATAAAATATAAAATGTCTAAAGGAAATCAAGTTATAGTAGAATCATTACCCCTCGATAAAACAGGGCAACCTTTAATATCAGGAATTAGTTCAGCACCAGGAAAAGCTCGAAGATTAAATACTGAAAGCGGCAGATTTGAATCAGTAGACGCTGTTGAAATCCTAATGGATATGGATAGAAAAGTTATAAATATCCCTAATGCAATTAAAGGTAGACCTATAAGCCTTTGTGAAGGAGCTAAAGTTGAAATAAGGGTAGCAGATGCAAAAGATGTTCCATGTCCTGCTACAGTAACTTTAGGAGATGTGACTTTTTTAAAGGATATAAAATATGAATTTACTTATAGTGATATTCCAGTAAAAGGAATGACCAAACAAGATATTTCTTCTAGAGATCCTAATCAACAAGTTAAACTTTATCCAGCCCATATAGAAACCCAAAAAGAGCTCTTAGAATGTATATTTAGACATGAATCTATGTATATTTCACCCTTTGTAAGATATAAAGTAAATTTTCCTCCTGAAATTCAACTTCAAATGGATGTTAATGCCCTTGTTCAAAAGCAACAACTTTTAGAAGATGTTAAACAAAAACAAGAAGAAGAATTTAGAATAAATCAAAGAAACTTAGCAAAGGAAAGAGAAAAACTTATTAATAAGGTTCAAGAACATAAAAAAGAATTGTTAAGTAGAGCTTTAATAGAAAAAGAAGCTCATTCAGAAGCAGAACGACAAGCTAATCTTTCAGCTAGAGAACAAGCTGTTGAAGAAGTAACTGCTAAAGTTTCCTATCTCTTACAAGATTTAGGGGTTTCTCCTGCTACTATTAAACCTTCTTTAACTGAAGCCGCAGAAGAAATAGAAGAACAACGAATTAAGCAAGAAAAAAGTAAACAAACTAGTAAAAAATAATAAAAAATGGCAACCTCTACAGATGTTAAAACAATAATAAAAAGAAGACTAAATCAAGAACATTTACCTTCTAAAAACTTTGATGATAATTTAGACTATTACATTAAAGCTACCTGTGCTGAGGTTGCCTTCTTAAAAAGTAAATACTTTAAAGATTTGATTAAAACTTCTTATGGTATGACTGATAATGAAGGAAAGTATACCTTTAATGAGTCTGTAGTACCCTATCAGTTGTATGTAGGAGGAGAAGTTAAAAATCCTAGGGGATGGAGAAGAGTCACCCCTATTGATTATAACTATTTCGTAAGAAATGAATCAGGAACTACTTATCATTCAACCTATGCGAATAGTTCTTTTCAATATTCGCTAGTTCCTTCTGAAACAGGGAATCCTGACGAAACTAATATAAAACTTTTAAATAGTCCTGTAGAAACCTCTATTAAACTTTTATATTATCCAACTATGCCTGATGTTTCTGATTTTCCTTCTTATTTCTTACCTTTAATTATTGAAAAAACTTTGGCTTTTTATGCCTTTGATCATAAAATGCAATCCCCTGATAAATATTTTGTATCTAATGAAAAAAGAATTAAAGAACTTGAAAAAATAGTTCTTTCTAAAGCTTTACCTATTGAAGCTAAAAGACCTACTGCTAGTGTTTCAAATAGACTAACGGATTCTTATATGCAAACAGATTTTCATGATCTTCATTATTGGAGAATAGGCACTAGATTCTAAGATCAAATCTTAAAAGAATACAATTTCTTGGAGTTTTATCTCTTTATTTACAAATAGGATTTTTAAATGGCTTTAGGATTAATTGGAGCAGGAATGTCAATCGCAGGGGGCGTTGCTAAACTTTTTGGATTGGGTGAAAAGAAAATATCTGATATGCCTGAACCTGAACTTGCAAAATTAGTTAAATTAAAAGATTATCCAGCTAGCCCTGAACGAGATGCTTTAATAAAAAATTATTCTAGTTCATATAAACAAGCCTCAGAAGCATATACAAAAGGATTATCTGAAATAGACCCTGCTATTTCAGCATACTCTGATACAGTTAATCCTTTAATAAGTGGAGTTTCTGGTTTATCTGCTACTTTAGAAACATTAGGAAATAAAAATCCTTATTTAGACTATTGGTCTAATCCTGCAGAGACAGAAGCAAAATATAAAGAAAACCTTGCCAAGGGAATAGAATCCACTTATGGTGATTATGGAGCTAAAGGAACTGCCTTTGCAAAAGCTTTAACAGATACAAGAAGTAATGCTGCTAGAAGAGGAATACTAAATAGTGGCGTTTCAAGACAACAAGAAGCTGAATTAGACCTAAAAAGAGCTGCGGAAAAAACCTCAGCTCTAAGTGCAGCAGACCAACAAGCAATGAATTATTTAACAACCATTGCAGGTCTTTATAATCAAGGTAAATCTTTGCAAGCTAATATTCTAGGACAAGCTGCAGATACTAAATTAAAAGCAGCAAAAATTGCTAAGTCAATTCCTTCTTTAAAAATGGATGCCGCTAAACAATATGGTTTAGATTATTTAAACTTTGGAGCAAGAACCTCTGATTTAGAAAAACAAGCTAGAGATGAAAAACAACAAGTTAATCTCTATAATACACAAACTCAACAAAATATTAATAATGCTAATACTGCGGCTAAAAACTTAGCTAATACTACTCAATGGCAAACAGAAAATGCAGGTAAAACTGGATGGGCAGATACTTTAATGGGAGTAGGAAGTAATGTTATGAGTATAGGTAAAACAGCTGCTTCTGGTGGATTTGGTTCTTTACCTAATATAAGTTCACTGTGGGGAGGAGGTTCTAATAATAGTTCTTCTGGAGAAACTTCTAGTTCAAATACTTCTCCTTCTTATGGATATGGAACCTCTTCCTCTGGGTCTAATTACTTAACTTATAATCCTTATAGTTATTCTAATACTAATTACGGAAAAGATGTCTTAGGAATGGACTATACAACCCCTACTTACTCCTATTATTAAAATGGATCAACTTGCAACACCTTCTGTACCTAATTTAATGCCTTCTGTAGATGTTTCTGCAATGCTTAAATCATCTGCTACTGCGTTAGAACCTTTTAAATTAGTAAATGAAACGGCTCAAGCAATTACAGATCAAACTTTAAGAGAAAAACAACTAGAAGAACAAAAAAAACAGCATGCTCAAACTCTTGCTTTACAACAAGAAAGACTTGCTCAAGATAAACTTCAAAGTGATCAAACTAATGCTTATAGACAACAAACTTTAAATTTAGCTCAACAACGAGAGCAAAGAATGGCTCAATCAGATGAACTTAATATGCAAAAAAGTCTGTTGCAAATGGATATAGAGAAAGAAAATCTAAATCTGAAAAAGCTTGAATATACTAATAAAATGGTAAGCTATAAGAATAAAGAAGAGCTTAATAAATTTATATTAGAAAATCCTGAAAAAGCTACAGAATATGCTGAATATATGACAAAGGGGGATTTAGACTCTATAAATAGTGATCCTACTTTTAGTAAGCTTTTTGCAAATCAGTTATATGAGAATCCTCAGTCTTTTTTAACTTTTATAGGTAATAGAAAAGATAAGTTTGAAGATGGAGATAGAGCAATAAATGCTTTTAATGCTCAAGCAGATTTATTTACAAATGCTTTAACAAAGTCTACTGCTTTAATTAGTGAAGGTAAAACTATGGGTGAAGCCTTAGTACCTGCTAAAGATTATTTAGTAGATTTAGTTAATTCAGGACAAATAACTGCAAAAGATGCTTCCACAATGTTAACTCATTATGCAACGCAAGTTAAAGCAACAAAAAAAGAAGATGAGTTAGATAAATCAACTTATTCAGTTTATGATAAAGAAACAGGACAACAAATACCATTACAAGGAGCTAATGGAAAATTAACAGATGAAGAATTTAGATTTTATTATGGAAATCCATACTATGATTTAGTTCAAACATCTTCAGGAGGTAAAAAATTAGTAGCCCCTAAATCTGAAAAAATTAGTGATATGGAAGCTATGGGATTTACATCAAATACAAATAAAAAAGTATATTCAAAAACTCCTCCTTGGATACAAAATCAAAACATTTATTCTCCTGAAGAAGAAGGAATGATTTCTCCGACTGTAATTAATAATCTTGTTTCACAAGGGAAAGCTTCATATATTAGAAATAATAATAATACTCCTGTTGTTCAACAAGTTCAAAACTATACCCCTTCTTATTCTAATATGTTGAATATAAATTCTTTATATACTTCCGATCCCCAAGAAGCATTAAATCAAATAAGAGATGAGGAAGAAGAGGAATAAATATGGGTATTGGAGCAGAACGAAGAGCACAAGTAGGTCAAATAGGATCTAGATTACAAGAAATAGTTGAAAGAGATATAAACACTCTTCCTCAAATAATGGTTTCAAATCCTTTGGAAACTACAGCTGGATTTGCAGGAGGATTAGTTAAAAATATAACTGATATAGGAGCTTATCCTTTATTATTAACTCAAGGAGCTATAGGTGCAGCACAGGGAAAAGAAAGACCTTTTCAAGCAATTGATACTTATGAAGAACAAGCTAAGAAAGCTATTGGAAGTGTTCCATCGGCTATTACAGGTGCGTTAGGTATAGAAGGTAAAGAAGAGGATAGAAATAAAGCTCTTTTAGCTGGAATGTACACAGGACAATTTGCAGGTATGCCATTACTTGGAAAAGTACCTGGAATAAAGCCTATTCTTGAGCAACCTGGTTTATATAGTGCCACTGGAGGATTAGAAGCTTTAGCTGGTCAAGCAGTTGGATATGGTTCTAAAGCTACAACAAATGTATTATCTAATATAGTAGGAGCTGGAGGAGATATTAATGTAGCTGGACTTGTAAAACCATTACAGAAAACACCTGAGATTTTTCCAAGTGTTACAAAAAGTCCTTTAGCAGAAAGATTAAAAAATATTTTAGTTCCACAATCTGCAACAGAACAAGCTTTTAAGCTTGATCCTGACTTAGCTTATAAGTTTGAAAAACAATATGGTTTTATTCCTTCTAATTTAAAAGATTTAACAGAGCCTTATGCTAAACAAATAAAAACAGGTATTTCTACTAATATAGATTCTGTTATTGCAGACAAATCAAATAAATACACAAAATTAATAGATGACTATATTACAAAACAACAAACAGCTTTATTAGAACAAGAGCAAAAGTATAAAACGACAATAAATGAAGAAACTAAAAAATTTGAATCTTTAAAAAACTCTATTTTAGAAAAACCTGAAATTGTAGATGTAAAAACACAAAAAGGACTAGATTATATTTCTAATTTAGAAAAACAAATAGAAATTTTTGAAACTAAAGCTCAAACTACAGCTCAATTAAGGGATCAAGAAATTAATAATTTAGTTTCTAAATATTTTGAACAAAAAGCCCCCTTTGAGAATTCATTAAATGATCTTCAACTAAAACATAATGAAGAAATCACAAATATTCAAAAAGAATTTAATAATAAGTGGAAGCCTATAGGAAATACTCCTTTTAATAAACAATTAACAACTACTTTAAAAGAAATAACTAATACTGAAAATAAAACAAATAAACTTTTACAACTTAATCAAACTAAATATCAATCTAAATGGGCAGATTTAGAAAATCCTAAAACAACAGGTTATCAATTAAATCAAATAAGAAAAGAGTTAGAAGGGTTAAAAACACAAGAAAACTTACTCAAATCTAATGAAGAAATTGCTTTTAAAAAACAATGGCAATTACAACCTGATCCTGCAATAGATCCTCAAAATTATTCTAAATATATGGCTGATAAATTAGCTATGGAAGAAAGAGTAAAACAAGGTATTGCTAAACTTCAACCTCAAACAGAAAAATTAAGTACAAGACTTCAAAAATTAGAAACTTTACAAGCTGATGATTTAAAGCGAATTGAAGAAACTGCAAAAACTTTAGAAGATACAAAAAATATTAGATTAGCTCCTGCAAAAAAAGAATTAGAAGCTTTACAAGCTAAATATACAGAAGAACAAGCTAAAATGCAATCTTTTATTAAAGAAAAAGAAGTACTATTAAAAACTAATAAAGAATCTATACTTTCTCAAGTAAATAAGCTTAACAAAGTACATGCAGATGAAGTTAAAGCCCTTCAGGCTAAATTTAATCCTCTTAAAGACCAAGAAGAAGCCCAGAAAATAAAAGAATTAAAAGATAATCTTATTCAAAATAAATATCAACAAGACAGAGAAGCTCTTTTAAAAAAAATACAAGCAGAAGAAGATATATATAATCAAAAAATAAAAACTTATGATGATTCTTTTACAGAACTTAAAAAAGCTTATGAAACTAAAATAACTGATTTTAAAACAAAAGCTGAAGGTAAATTAGAATCTATTAAAGAAAAACTAACTCTAGCTAAAACTTCAGAAATGACTCCTTCAAGTATAGAAGCTTTTTTAAATGATGAGTTAAGTAAATTAGATATTAAAGATATACGAGTTGCAAAACTTATTAAAGATGACTTACACGATTCTTTATTAGATCACTTTGCAAATAGAGATTTAGATTTTGCAGAGACTGCCTATAAAAGAAAGATAGCTCTTTTTAAAGATGTTTATTCAGGTAAATTACAAGAAGACGCCTTAAAAGCTGGAAAAATGTATGATGCCCCTTCTGAAATGTCTTTAAAACAAATTGCTTTGAGAAAAGTCCAAGCAAAAGTTTCTTCCCTTTCAGATAAGTTATTTGAACAACAAACTATACCTGATTATGGTAAACAAATAGGAGAGACTATTCTCGAAATAGAAACAGATTTAAAAAATATAAATGCTCCTCCTGAAGTAATTAAAGATATTATAAATGCTACTCAAAATAAATCTTTTATTTCTTCATTAGCTCAATTAGCTACTATAGGGAATGTTGAAATAGGAATTTCAGATTTAAAACAATTAACAGATAGTTTTCAAAATACTATCTTAAAGATTGCTAATTTAAAAGGATATACGCCTAAACAACTAACTCAAACTCATTTTGGAGAATTTAGAAATTGGTATGATAAACATACAGAACTTGTAAATGCTCATTTAACTCCATTTAAAACTCTTATTGATTCTATTACCCATTCAGACGCTATTGCTTATATGAATTCAGCGTCAGCTTCAAAAGCAATAAAAACATTAGAAAAAGTTCCTTTTGAAACTCTAAGAAATACTTTAAGAAATACTGCAGAATTAATAGGATTTGGTAAAAACCAAGAAATAAGATTAGGTTTTGTTAAAACACATGTAATACCTTCTGCTTTTGATTTAGTAGTAAATGAAGGAAAATTTCAACAAGGTACTACTGAATTCAATAAAGCAGTTATAAACATGAGTAAAGAAATACTTAGGGGTATGGGTGTTATACCAGAGAAAAGTGTTTATCTTATTAGAACAGGTGATAAATTAAATCCTAGTTATAAAGTTGCAAAACATATAGATGATTTAATTAAAGAAGTTATGCCTACTAAAGAGTTAAAAGAAACAACAACTTTTTTAACTTCTTTTATTAAAGTTTTAACCAGAGCAAATGGTCAAAGCTATTTAGGTTTTAAAAATACTTTAAATGATATTATAAAAACAGGAAGAATAACTCCTTTAGATAGAGTAAACTTAGCTAATTTTGCTGTTCATCAAACAGTAAATGCTCTTTTATTTGGTGTTAGAGGAATAAGATTGCCCTTATTTTATCAATCTTTAGACTTTGCTAAAGATTTCTCAGAGGAAGCTCCTGAATCTGCTCCATATAAATTAACAAGAGCTTTAATGGGAGCTCTTACAGATTTAACTGATAAAGAACAAGAAACTTTATTGGAAGGTCTATGGGGAAGAGTTTTTGGAGCAACTTCAGAAAGAGTTAATACTATTGATCCTATTTCTTCTTTAGGGGGTACTGACGCTTTAAAAGGAATTGCAAGTAAATATACAAATATTGCTTTAGAAGCTTCTACTGGTATTTTAGATGCAGTTAAACAAGGAGTAGAACTTTCATTAACTTCTAATCCAGCAGATAGGGAAATAATACAACAAAATATTCAAAATAATCTTTCTAGAAGTTTAAATTCTTTTGCAACTGCTTTTATCTCTTCTAATATGTCTTCTTATGTTAATTCAAAAGCATATAATCAAATTAAAAATACTAAGGGAGAGGATATTACACAAAATTATGGAGCTGGAGAAGAAAATCTTACAGCTCAATATAATACAGCAAGAACTTTTACCGCAATTCTTAAAAATAAAGCAATTACAGCAAAAAATTCAGAGGAATTAGAAAGAGAAAAATATGCTTCAGTTCCTGAACAAATAAAAGCTAAATGGGCTTATATGGATACTAAAACATGGGTATCTAGAAAACAAGAATTTATGCAAGATTTAAGTCTTTTAGGAAGCGAAAAAGTACAGCAAAGTGTTTTTGATTATATTAGAAACTCTTTGAATATGCCTAAACCGCCTAAACAAGTTGCTCGTATTCAACAAATAGCCCCTCATTTAGTTGCTTTAAATAATGAAGAAAGACAAAAAGTTATAAATAAAACATTTAAAAATATGGATAGAGCTACGTTAGTAGATGCTCTTGCCTATACAATAATATCTCAAGAAAAGAAACCTTTTTATCTTTTATTAATGACTCCTAATATGCCTAAACAAGGAACTGCTGAATTTGATCAACTTAAAGTAGATTTAAATAGAAGGATACAAGAATTAAAAAGAGACCAAGCAAATAAATATTTAAGGATGGAGTTTTAATGGGAGCAGGATTAAATAATTGGATTTATATACCTAATGAACTAGCAAGTCATATACCAGGGAATTACTTTGTTAGGCTTAAGAATTTTGATTATACTCCTACTAATACTTTAACCTCTCGTAAAGGGTTAGAACCAGTTAAATATTTTATTAATAAAAAAGACCCTGATAATGAATTAAATGAAGTTCAAGGTTTAGTAGCCCCTACTTATGAATATGATATACAAGAAGATCAGGACTATTTCTTAAATAATATAGGAACACATACTTTAGCCCTTTTAGGAGATTCCTTAGTTTTTACAGGAGTTAATGCAAGCAGTTTTCATATAATCCCTTTTAGTTTAACTGCTTTAAGTGAATCTAAACATTATGAATATATAGCAACAAATGCAAATGGAGAACAAGTACAAGGAGATAATAGAGGAGGATACCATGTTTATTTAGGTAAACCTATATTCTGGAATGGCAAAGGAACCTATCAAACCTATGCTAATACAATCTCAGAAGAAGGTTTTACTAAATTAGATAATAGTATCTTGCCCTTAGAAGATCAAACTATTATAGCTGCTTGTACTTTTGAATCTAGATTAGTTGTAGCTACTTTACAGGGGTATTTAATGTGGACTCAACCACAATGGAATGGAACAGATAGATGGTATGATGTTGTTTCTACTTCTACTACAACTTATTTACAGATTGTAGACGATCCTGGAGAAGTTATTGAGTTTGTTAAAACTACTAGAGGAGGATTAGTCGTAAGTACACGGAATTCTGCTAATGTTTCTGGTAGAATCTTAAATATTCCAACCCTTGTCGCTGATTCTTTACAAGTCATCGACACAGGTGTTGACTCATTCTTTGCTAGAAACTCCTCTATTGCGTCTAATGACCAAATGGTAGGTATATCCCCTCAAGGTGTTTTATCCGTTAAATATGACTCCCTAGCCCAAGGTATGCAAGCAGAATATAGTAATACTGCACCTATCATAGAGTATTTAAGTGAAATCTTTTATGATAATGTAGTATACCCTTATTTGGACGCTTTCTTAGACACTAAAAGTAGAAAAGGATACTTTATTCATGATTGGTCTATAAATGGAGAAAGAAAAGCAAAAATATTAGTTTTAGATTTTAATTCAACTAAATGGAGTCTATTTGAAACTGAACTTCCTATTCAAAAGATATTTTTAATGTATGACCACTTATGTGCCGCAGGCTGGGTAAGAGAAAATAATAAATTAGTCTTAGGTATATGGTCTTTTTCAGAACTTTATCAAGATGTTAAAATATTCCCTATAAGTAAAGTTATAGAAAACAATACTTATTGGTTTTGGGAACAAGAAGAAAGTAAAGACTATACTAAAAGTTTTACTACTGGGGTTATGAATGTCTATAAGAATGGTCCTAATGAAGTCCCTGGCTCAGGTAGTTTACCTCGTCAGTTGCTTTTTTCTTCTGACGATGTTATGACTTATAAAATAGCTCAACGATACTTTACTAAAGACGCATGGGGAAACTCTTTAGAAGAAGCGGAAGAATATCAAGTGGAAGACCCGATTGATGATGAAAAATGGAGTTCAGGAACACATAACCCTAATGGAAGATGGAACACTTTAACAAGAAAAAATCATTATCTTCCTGTTAGATACACTATTCCTACGGCGAACATGGATATGTATTTCCAATTGCTTTTTGAAACCAATTCAGCAGGTAAAATAACTATTCATTCTATGATGGGTGATCCAGGAGGAAAGGCTTAACCTATTCAAAAGGTAATTTCCAATCTCCAAGGTATTCTATTGCATTTTGGAGAATAGTTAAATTATCTTTAGCTTTTCCCAACATTTGATTACAGGAATTACACAATAAGCCTCGTATTTTACCTGTTGCATGGTCGTGATCTACTGCAAGGGCTTTTTTTAAACCTTTTGCAGGGATTTTGCATATAGCACATTTGTTGTCTTGCCTTTGCAACATGGTTAAATATCCTTCCCATGTTAAATTAATTCCTTGATTTAACCAACTTCTTTCACGAGCTTTAGAAGCCAACTCCACATCTTTGTGGAGATCAGTTTTATTTATGCTTAAATCTTTTTTGCATTGTTTTTTAAAACAGACTTTGCAGATTGGATAAAAACCATCTGCATAGGTATTATCTTTGAAAAAGGCAGAAAGTCCTTTTCTTTGTTTACACTTTGAACATTTCTTAGTTTTACTCATTTTCTAAGTATTTTATAGCGTTTTGCAAAATTTTTATATTATCTTTAGCAAATCCAAGTAGTTTATTGCAAGAAGAACAAACTATACCTCTAACTTTATTAGTTGTATGACAATGATCTAAACAAGCTGTTCTTCTTAAATCACTTAACGATTCATCACAAATAGAACATTTACCTCGTTGAGCTTCAAAAAGATTTTGATATTCTTTCCATTTAATATCAAGACCTATAGACTTCCATTTATTTTCTCTTTTTGTTTTATAAACTAAAGCCTTTCTTTTAGCTTCTTGTATTAAAAAAGATCTATTTAATTTACCACAAGCTTTACATATATTGTTAATCCCAAAAATAGATTTATTAAAAGAAGTTACATCTAATTCTTTTTGGCAATAAAGACAAACTTTTGTTTTAGTTTTCATAATTAATAAAAAAAAGGGGGTATAGTTAAAAGAATCTTTATTTTTAATCGCTAGATTTAAAGCAGTTGAAGTAAGATTCTTTTTTGACGCCCTCTTTACGAGTATT
>MOYB01000011.1:14035-38989 GCA_001899385.1 Candidatus Caenarcanum bioreactoricola
AAAATAAGTACCTCTTTGAAATCCTTCTTTTGCTAAAGTCTTTATAATAGAAATTAAACTATCTTCAGGATTTACAGATACATATTTAGATTCCTCTGAAAAGGTTAAAACATGGGCATGTGGATTCTTTTTAAGTAATGCCCCTAGAAATATTAAACTCTTTATAATATTTGAACTTGAATTCCATGAATGATACATAGACCCAGAACTATCATAAACTAAAAGAGTTTCTCCTTCTATAGTAGGCATATTCTTACAAGAAAGATTTAAAGCTTTAGATAACGCATTTTTTAATAAAGTTATGTATGGTTTAGAGGGAAGATTATCTAGTATTTCCCAGGCAGTATAAATAGTATAAGGAAATATTCTAGATTTCTTTATTTTTTCTGCTATTACTAAACTTTTACAGATTTTACTAATTAAATCATTATCTATTATTTCCCCATCGTAAAGTTCTACAATATTTCTAAGGTTTCTTATTAAAGCCATATACCCTAATTTATCTTCTAATATAAGTTGTTTCCATTCTTTAGCTTTATCGGCACCCTTTTTAGAGACTTTAGCTTCCCATGTATCAGTGTTTTTTAATTCTCCTTTTGATAATTGTTCTAAAGCTTCTTTATTTAAGTCTATAGGCTTAGGATGTACAAGATTTACAATATCTATAAGCTTTAATTTATTGGAACTTGCTTTATATTTAGCTATTTGATAATTGTCAAACTTTTCAAATGCTTTTTTAAATCCTTTTTGAAGAGCTTTAGGAACAATATTCTTTCTTGAAAATCCCTTTTTAGATGTATACTCTTTTCCATAGGTTTTTAAATAATAAGCTAGTATTTCTATCATATCATCTGGTCTTACAATAACCTGATTAAAGAAATTCTTTGTCCATGTTTTACCTTTTGCAAAATGAGCTATTTCTCCTGCTATTACATGGGAAATAGAACGAACTCCAAAATGAGTTCTAGCATATATAGCAAGTTTAGCTAAATATTTTAAGTCTTCTTCTGTAGCAGTATGTTCCTTTATTAGAGTTAAAAGATCTTCTAATATAGTTGATTCATCTTTATAAACTGTATCCTTTAATAAAGTTCCAACTACTTGTAAAGTTAAACTCATTTTAGGATTTATCTTATAAGCTATTCCACTTTCTTGAGTAGTAGTTAAATTAACAGGATTTTCAGACCCTTTTTTTGTGTTAAATTTTGCCATTTGTGTTACCAAAAGTATATCAAACAATTTTGACATACACCTTGCTGTAAGCAGCTAGGATTTTTAACGCTTCATTGTATACGCTTCTTTGAAGCTCACTCTGCGTTCGTTTAAGGACTCCCGATGCCCCATGGCGTCCGTTGTTTAGCTCTTTTTTATCAACATCTTTAACTTGGTTATCATTATTAATGTTAATGAGGTTATTATATAACTCTTTAAGATTTTTGTCAAGAAATTTAATAAAGTTGTTCTGAAGGGTGAAATTTTTATCGTCTTCTTAAAATACTTATGAAAAAGTTACAATTTCCTAGACTTTGGAGAGATAGACGATTTATTTTCCTTTTAATAAACTAAGCAGACTGAAAAGACTTGCTAATTTTGAACCTTTTCGTAAGATGATAAGTCATTTATATACGATTATAAACAGGTTATTAAGTGGCACATCTTATTCAGATTTATATAGCTCTCAAACTATTTCTTCCCCTATAGTTTCTAATAATGCTTTTAATATAAATAAAACTCTTCCTTTAGTTTCTCAAGATCAAATAATAAATCTTCCTTCAAGGTCTAATATAATAGATGTAGATAGTACAAATAATTGGCTTGTTTTAGAAACAGATACTCATACTTTTGTTAAAGATATGCCTGTTGTATATAACAGTACAATGACTTCTATTGGAGGTCTTACAACAAATAATATATACTATATTGTTTATTCAAATTCTCGTTATATAAGATTATCTAAAACTTATAATGGACTTCCTATTGTTTTTACTCAAGATAGCACACCTGCAGGACAACACTCTATAAGGCTTGCTCAACCAATAACTCAAATTAATGAAACTACTTTAAGCCCTTTAAATAAATCTATTCCAGGACCAAGCAAAGGCTCCCTTGCTTATGGGACTATTGGAACTAACAATGCTTCAACTCTTTATTATCATGATGGTTCTGCCTATAATATGGTAAAACTAGGTTGGGGAGGTGGAGTAGGCTATTATAATAATAACAGCACATTTGCTCAAAAATATTCTGGTTGGCTTCATGGAATGGGAAACTATAAAATCATTACAACCAATGAAGAAATTAGATTACAGTTTGATTATATAGAAGTTTTAGAACCTATTACTCTTGCTAGAGATATTGTACCAGGTACAAGGACTTATCCTGTATCAAGTTATAATGCCGTTATAACTATAGGTTCTGCTGGATTAAACTCTATTGATACAGGCACTATAGCTTCAGATACAGGATACTGGGTATATCTTGTTTATAATCCTACTACAAAAAGATATGGTGCCGTTATATCAAAAAGTTCAGGTGTGCCTACTTTACCCGCAGATAGTTCTACTACAACAACTTATTCTATGTATCAACGCTTAGGGTGGATTAAAACAAACTCTAATGCGGAATTTTTTCCTTCATTACAGATAAATAATAAATTTGTTTATTATGGAAATGCTGATATAGTTGCTTCTTTAACAACATCAGTTGCAGATGTAATAACTCTTAATTTTTTAGTAGCCTCTAATAATACCTCTCCTTTATATCCTAGTATGGATTTCTTAGAAACTGTTGATATGAAACTTGTTGCTTGGACAAAAGTAGGAACAACAGAAGAAAGAAAGTTTAATGTTCAAGGATCTGATGAAAGTCCCCTTGTATCTGCTTATATGGGCAGAGTAACTAATTCTTATGCAGGGTTATTATCAGGAACAAGTGTGAATTATGAATATATCTTAAATGACTTCCCTATTAAAACAGGAAGAACCTATTTATTAGCCGTTAATCAAGAAACAGCAGCTTCAACTACTAATTTAACTGGACGAGTTCTAGGGTTTAAATTTAACGGGGACTTGTACGACTAAAACAAAGGGGTTGCAGTTAAATAGTCTTTAAATCTAGTTCTTAAATGTTTGCTTAAAGGAGTTTCAAAATTAATAAGTATAGAAAGAGCTACATTAGGATTTAATAAATGAAGTCCGTTAGGAAGATTTATTATTTTTCCAAACTCTTCTTTATGATAAATATCCTTTGTTAAAAAGTCTATTTTATTAAAAAGGTATCTTTGAAAGGTTTTAAAAGGTCTAAAATCTTCTGATAATAAGTAAAGAGTATAGTCAGAACAATAAGTACAATAAAGCAATTGATAAGCTATTGTTTCTATATCAAAAGGATTTACTGAAAAAGTTAAATCTGTTGAAGCTTCTTTTAACCATGTTTCTTTTTTAAAAGCCCCTAGAGAATATGCAATAGACCATTCCCCTTGTTCTATAGCATATCTAATGGTTCTTTCTAAACTTCCTAAAGCCATAAAGTCATTAAAGTCTATGAAATTATTTATAAGATTTATACTAACCTTAGGAAGATCCATATTAAGTTCAAGTTTATCAGCCAGCAGCAGGTCTTTAAAAATCTCTGCTGAAGGTTTACCCTTCACATGGAGTCTTTCTAATTTTTTAGTCTTTTTATTATAAATAGGGACATAATCATCAGATCTACAGGAATAATAAGGTATTTCCTTTTCTATTTGGGTTAAATACTTATGTAAAAGGGTATCTAATTGATCGTTTTTAAACTCAGGAAATTCTATAGACCTATCATAATAGATTTCATACATTGGATAAGAAGGAAATAATATAGGAGGGGTTAAAAGATTCTCTTCTTCTCTAGATTTAAGTAAAGTATCTTGTTTTATGTTAGATTCTATCTTTAAATGTTCCGATTCATTAAAGAAATCAATAGAATTTCCCTCATCTACTACAAGGGCAGACCATAAAAGAGCAAAATCTCTAAATTCTGTAAAAAGCATTATTCTTGATTTTTGGTTAAAGTTTCAAGTAAAATAGCAAAGTTAATTCCACTATACTCAATTGAAGATGATATAGGATTTAAAGTTAAGCAATATAGTTTTCCTTCTGTATCCATTGCAATATCCATTGAATAGTGAGGAGGGAAGATACTTATATGACTTTTACCAAAATTATTAGCAAAAGTAATAACTTCTTGAGGAATAGCATAATTATTTGAATGTTGAATTAACATAGTGTATGTTAAAGGCTTACTATTTATAAACCATACTCTATATATCTTTTGAACTGTTTCCTCGTCTATTTTTTCTTCTTTTATGTTTATTAATTCACTTAAAAAGATTCTTTTTTCATTTAACATAAAAGTTGGAAATTCTTCTGGATTATTTCTGCAAAGAATTTCACCTTTTTTACTTTGTAAACCTTTCGCAAAGAAATACCCTTGCGAATTGGTAAAATCTATTAAAATGTTTGAATCTCCTGTTAAATCTTCTCCACTATGAAGCCCTGTAACTCTATTTAAGTATCTAGGATGTACTAAAGAAAACCATTTTTTTAAAGAATCATACCCTTCTAATGAAACAGAAACTTTTCCTCGTTTAGAAAGAATATATTTTTCTACTTCTTCCTCGTGGATAGTATCTCCCCTTACAAAAAAGGTTAAATCCTCTAAACTTATGATTTCATCTTTATACATGTTATAAGTTCTATAAGTTTTTGCTTCTATAAATAAAGAAGTAGGATCTCCTATAATAAAAAAATAAGGAATTTGTAAAGCTTCACAAATCCTAAGTTCTAAAACCTTATTCCTCTTTTTATACAACTCAAAAGAGTCCATTCTTTTTGAAGTTTTTCCAAAACAATTTAGGGTTTCGTCAACTTCTTTAAAGTTTTTAAATACAAAAGCTATTTTTAATGACATTTTGTTATATAGTCCAGTACAATAGATTATACCACTTTCAATACAATTTAACACTAAATTTAGTAATCATGGCAACTTTTAATAGTAGAATACGACAAGATACAGATCCTTATGTTATATGGAATGCTAAAGAAGTAAATGAAGAGCTTTCTAATATAGATACCCGTATTTCTAGTTTAAATAATGCTCTATTAGACTTAAATTCTAATCAAACTATAGAAGGGCAAAAGACATTTTTAACCCTTTTCTTTGAGAATCAAACTCCTACTTATGAAACAGCCCTTGAGATAATGCAAAATGACATATCTCCTGTATTTACAACAGGGGCAAAGGCTATAACATCTCTTTCGGGAGAAGAACTTGCTTTTACAAAGCCTAATGTAAGTGGTGTTATTTCTCCAATGGCTTTAAGAAATCCTATTTATAGAAGGGGAGCTTTATTAATATATAACTCAGGAAATTCTGTTTTAATAAATATTAAAAATATCCCCTTTGCTGCTTATGACTTATATAAAATAGGAACTAAACCTAATACTAATGGAACTAATATTGAAGCTTACTACTGGGCAACTAGTCAATCAATAGACGCTAATATAGATTTATCAACTGCAATAGGAGGAGTCATTGCAGGAGAAAGATATGAAATTATTGCAGGTTTTAAAGATACTACAGGAGATGTTGATACTTTTATAGTTAGAGAAGGTTATAGTTCTTCAATTTCAAGTGAATATAAGAGTTTTAGAAGGCTTAGTTTCTTTAAATTAGATGGTTCTTCTGATATTATTAATTTCAGGCATGTTGATGATACTTATTTTTTATACTCTTATCAACCTATAGAAAGTTTAAATAGCTTTATTCAAGATACTTGTATTGTAAAAGCAAAACTAATAAATGCTACTGCTTTTAATACTATTATTTTTGGGGGAAACATTATGCACATTTTAGAAGGATCAGGTGCGTCGGGTACTCAATATGGATATGGATACCCAAATCAAGATTTTTATCTTGCTATGATATGGAATCAGGGGAGTTTCCCTGAAATCTCCCCTGAAGGTATTTTATATTTTAATACTATTTTAGTAGGTGGCTTATTTTAAAGGTTCTACTGGATTCTTGATTGTATCAGCAATAGGATTTACATTAGCTACAGGTAATAAACTAATTAAAGTCTTTTTAGCTGTTATTGCGTCATCATAATCTTGCTGACTTAATTCTTGTATATTTAAAATACTAATTAAAAGAGACTCTTTAGTTATAGGGCTTTTTTCATTTTCTATTTCTGCAGATTCTAATTCTTTAATTTTGCTAACAAGTTCTCCTATATGAGGAAAATGTCCTGCATAAGACATGAAAAAAGTTTGATTAAACTTTAGAAAAGGAGAATCTTTTTCAGAAACTACATAAGAAGTGAAAAAATATCTTGATCTTATAGAGATAG
This sequence comes from Candidatus Caenarcanum bioreactoricola, assembly GCA_001899385.1. Classification (GTDB taxonomy): domain Bacteria; phylum Cyanobacteriota; class Vampirovibrionia; order Caenarcaniphilales; family Caenarcanaceae; genus Caenarcanum; species Caenarcanum bioreactoricola. The sequence continues at coordinate 20,418 of MOYB01000011.1, forward strand.
GTGTTTCTTCTGAAACTGGTTGTTTTACTTGTTCTTCGGTCATTTTAGTTTATTAATTTTGTAATTACGAAAAAATTTTATGGATGTTTAAGATTAAATTAAACTTAAATACAATTTCCTATGACAGAATATTTCAAATCAAACGACCCTATAGACCCTAAACTACTTGAAGATGTAGTAGAGTCTAAATATAAATTATTAGCTAGTAGTTTATCAGGATTTATTCCTGTAGGCTTTAATGATTTATACACTATTTCAGTTGAAAAAATCTTTAAAACTCGCCCTAAAGTTTTAAACCCTTCTTATGATTCTATTTCTAAGGGGAATACAAATCAAAGTTCTATTTTAGTTCCTTATTTTGGAACCCCTTTAACAATGTATCTTCTTAAGCAATTGGGAATAACAACTTATCAAAATCAATCTTTAAATAATATAGATTCTTTTTATAAAACAGAAGAACTTGTTCCTTATGAACCTACTTCTGCTTCTATTGGAGGTATGCCCTATAAAGGGAACTCTCCTTTTATTTTTAGAGGTTTTTTAGGGTTTAGTAATTTTGTACAAGATACAAATGTTTATATTTACCCTACTCTAGAAGGAAATTCACTTATGTTTAAAGCTAAAAGACTAAGTGTTTTAATAAGCCCCCTTTCAGAAAATGCTTTTAGTGTCACTTCTGATAGTTTAATAACAGAAGCAGATAGATTTGAAATAGAAAAGATTGATTTAGATAATCTTAACATTGAGTTATTTAAAGATAATATTTTTGATGGAAATAATAATGGAATATACCCTTCAAAGATATTAGGACAAGATTATGCAATTTGGATAGTCTATAGCCCTACTTTACAAGACTATAGAATGATTGCAGTTCCTTGGACAGATGAATATGCTTTAATCTTAGGAGAAGTTCCTGCCCCCCATCCTAATTGGCTTGCTGATTACCCTGATTATACTTATTATAGATGTGTAGCCTGTGTTTACTTAAATGAAGATAATGTTTTTGAAGTTTCTAATGAAACAGCATGGGATGAGTTTGTAGATACAGTTAATAGTTCTTATATATATTCTAAAATATATCAACAAAGTGCTTCAACTACTCCTTTAACTAAGCATGCTACTCAACCTAATGATAGAAGAATTATTCCTACTTATTACTATATGGTTCAAAATAATGAAAATATAGCTAGTAAGGTAAACTTTAAGGGTTTAATAAGACATGCTGTAGACGCAGGAATTAATAGGGTTTATTTATCTTATGGTGCAAACAATTTCACTATGCAAGATCAAGTTTATCTAAAAATTGGTTCATGTGAACTTTCAGATGGAACTAGTTCTTTCTGGTTAAGTGGAGATATTGAGTTTCCTCCTAAAGTTTTATCTGAAATTGAGTTAGATTCAGGAGGCTCTTATGTTGCAGGGCAAGGATATTATCTTTGGGTTACTGTAGATCCCCTTTCTATTTTAGATACTTCTTTAAATGCCCCTCTTAATAATTTAAGAATCAAACTAATAGCTTCGACTTCTTCAACATGGGCTGGAGTAGATACTGTTTGGAAAGCTTTAAATCTTGATTATACTTATAGATGTCGAGTTGGTTGGGTTAGAAAAGCTTTATCCACTTCTTCTGATATTAGATTTATAATGCAAGATGGTCATTATGCTTTTACAGAAAAAACATGGCATTATACAACTACTCCTAATATGAATCTTCTTGCTTCAGGAGTTTCAACAGGAAATAATTATGTTCCTATTACAACAACAGATACTTTTCCTCCTGAAGCAACAGAATTAAACATTGAACTTAATATAAATCAAACTTCTGTAGGTGATTCTAGTGATCAACATTTAGCTATGTCTACCTCTTCTTATGGTGCTTCTTCAGGAACAGCAGTGAATTTAACATTAGATCCTGCTGTTGCGTATATCCCTAAGAATAGTTATTTAAGATCAACTAGGATTGTTAAAACAGCTACTTTGTCTTTAAATCCTTTAGATATAGTTTACTATGCCTGCAGGACAGGAGCACAAGCAGGCACATATCAAATTTATCTAACTGGATTTAAACTTCCTAGTTCTGTGGTTTAAATATATTCCCAAATAAATCTTTAAAAGGATTTTCTTCTGTCTTAATTCCTTTTTGTTCATTTAAAAGCTCTTTAATTTTTTCTATTGTATCTCTTACATCTTCTGTCATTAGTTTAAGCTCCTTATTTAAGTTAGAAATCTTGCCAGGGGAAAGAATTGAACTTTCGACCTTCAGGGTATGAGTCTGACGCTCTACCATTGAGCTACACTAGCATTTGTTCCTTTCATTTCTTTTGGTCGACAGCAATGAAAAGAACCTTACCATGAAAACAAGATTATTATACCATGTTTTCTTCAGTTAAATCTATACCCATAAGTTTTTATAGTATGAAGATATTTAGCCTGATCTTCAAGTATTTCCCTAAGCCAACAGATATGAACATCTACCGATTTTTCACTTAGTTTAGGGGATTCCTCCCATAACTGGTCTAATAAATAATTTCTTGTTAAAACTCTTCCTTGATTTAATAAAAAGAACTTTAGGATATTAAAAAGTTTAGGTGAAGGTTTCTTTTCTTTATTTCTAACCCATAATCTTCTATTGACTAAATCCATTTTAATTTGATCAAACTCTATAATCCCTAGCATAATTAAACCTCTTTTACATTTACCTCTTGTCTTTCTTTTAAAAAGATATATAACTCTTTACAGGCTTTAACATCAGCAAAAGCGTCATGAGCATTAATAAGATCTTTATTTAATAATATTTTATAAGCTTCAGCTAATTTAGGATATTTAAACTTATTAAACATCTTTTTAAAAGGTATTTTACATAACTCTACAGTATTTAACATTGTACAATAAGTATCTAACTTCAAAAAGAGTCTTAAAGCTATTCTTTGTTTATTTCTTAATAATTCAGAAGCTATTACTTTAAAATCAAAATTTATATTATGTGCAACTAAAAGAATATTTGAATAACTAAAAGCCTCTGCAAATTGTTCTAAAGCATAAGAAGGTTTAACTCCTTCTAAAAGAGTCTTTTCTTTAGATATTCCATGGGTGTCTTCTGCTCCCTTATCTATTTCAAAATCTTTAGCTTCTATATAAAACTTCTTTTGTTCTATAACCTCAAAATTTTCATTTGTTAAAGACCATGCTAATTGAACTACCCTACACCAATTATCTAAATCACCTAAAGGGGCTTTCATACTTTTAGGAAGTCCACTTGTTTCAGTGTCAAAAAATAAATAATGTTTCATTTCCTTGCCCCTATTAAATCACTTTCAAATAAGGTTTTAAAGACCATTTGAAGGGGTTTATTACCATATTTAAACGGTATTTTTAAATACTTTAATATCTTTAATAAATCAGTGTTTTCTATAACCCCTACTGCAAGATTACATCTTGAACAAAGTAATCCTCTTACTACTCCTGTTTTATGGTCATGATCTACTGATAAACAACTATATTTTTTAGAAGTTTCTTCTTTTCCACAGATAGCACAAACATTCTTTTGTTTCTTTAATAACTTGTTATACTCTTGAATAGTTATTCCATAATTTCTTTGAAGTTGATAATCTTTATAAGCTTCATTCCCTTTGATATTTTTTAAATGATATTCCCTTTTATATTGTTTATAGCTCTCTTTTGAATAGTATTTCCTTTGCATTGAGTTCTTACAATCTTTACAGTAAAGACTATATCCATCTCCTTTTGATTTATCTTTTGTAAATTGAGTTAATTTTCTTGTAAGTCCACACTTTCTACAGGTTTTTTCTTTTTTCATGAATCTCTTTCTAAATTTAGATTCTTTCCATCTTAGCATAGAATCAAAACATTTGCAAAGAGCATATAATTTCTCAATAAACATATCTCCTAACGGAGGCATATAAAATGCAAATAGGAAAAGTCTTTAGGGCTTCTTCCTTGTATCGTCACACACCTACAAGGGAAATTCTATACCCTGAACAATCAAGAAGAGTCTTGTTCAAATCCGTTCCAATCGATTATAAAGCTAAAACCTTAAGAGTTCTTGATATTCTGTTTAAAAGGAATTTTTATTAACTCTAATTCGTTTAAACATCTAAAAGAGGTTTTTCCCTCTTTAAATTGTTTAGACTTATGGTGATGGGCAAAAAACCAATGCTTCGGTTCATAAATCTCAAGCAAAGAGTCTAACAACGAAGCTGTATGAGAATGAAACAAATTGTTTGAGTACATGTGCTTTAGAACTTTAAAAGGACAATCATGTGAAATAACGATTTCAGGTTTAACTTCTTCATAAAGACGAATCAGATTATTAGAGTCTTCCCAGTTTAATTCTTCTGTTCCCCACCAATCTATTCCTTCTGTTCTTAATTGTTTATCTATACTATACGCTCCAGATATATAAAAGAGTTTTAAATCTTCTAAATATCCATAATCTCCTAAATAATTCTTGTGTTTTGCACAAACTATAGGGTTATCATGATTACCCCTTATAAATTTCACTTTATTTGAGGGTTCTATGACTTCAGGAAAGAAATGATAAGGAAATCCTATTCCTATATCCCCTAATAAGAAAATATGTCTTATTTGACCTTTTATATCTCTTTCCTTTAGGTTTTGTAAGATACCCTCTAGATTATTAAATTTACCATGTATATCTCCAATAAAAACTAATTTTTCTTGTTTTACCATTCTCTTATGCCCTCATATTCTTCCATATAAAATGTTCCCATAACAAGGGAATCAGCCACATGCACATTTGTTATAAGTTTATCATTTTTTATTTTATATTTTAAGTCTTTAAATTTAGTTAAAAGCTCAAGACCTAATTTAAGAGCTTCTTTATCATCATAATCCTTTGTTTTAACATTTAAAAGTTTATTTGAAGCCCATCTATTGATTTTATTAGGAGGAATACCCCACTTAGAGAAGTTTTTATTCTTTTTATTAGGTAAATCCGTTAACCATTTGATATTTTCCCTATGGACTAAGTTATAAAGTAAAGAAACCAGTCCAAAGTGTGAAATCTGAGAAACAAAGTGTCCAAAAGGAGAGAATTCGATACAACATTGCAAAGGTTTAAACACTTCAAAGGTTCTACTCATATCTAAATAGACTTTTTGAAACATTTCTTGAGTATTTTTATATTTAAAGACTCCTAAACTAATCTCTTTTTGTTTAATATCTATTATAGAGTATCCTAGATTAATTCCAGGGTCTATAAAGATTGTTTTAGGAGGTGTTTCAAACATTTTGAAAGTTTAGCATATTTTTAGAGATATAACCCTATTTGACTTATTTCAGGTATAGGAGAAAAGTCTTCAATATTACAGTTTTCCTCTGTAAAAGCTTGACTATTATCTATTTTTAAAGATAAATAAATATCATTAGCTGATTCAATATTTTCTTCATGTTTAGCTTTTAATTCCAAAAGATGAGGCATTAACTCTTGTTTTAAAGCTTCATGGGCTTCTATAAATATCTCTGAATAAGGAATTACATTATTTTTATCTGTCCATCTTACATAGGTTTTATCCCCTACATAGGATAATCTTTTAACCTTTAAAACAGATTTATACTCTGGAAATTGTTCAAAAAATAAAACTAAATTAGATTCAAATACTTTTGTTTTTCCATTACTATCTATAACAGAAGAAGGAAGATTGTAATATGCTTTAAGAAATTCTCTATAAACTAAGGGTATTTTAGTTGAATGATTATTTAAAGCTTTAAAAATGTATTCATAAATAGACTTTTGGATATTTTCAGAAGCAGTTAGTCTTGCTATTTCATGATGAATAGATCCTTTTAATACTATTTCATCTGTTAATTCAGTAAAGTTTTTTAAAAACCCCAAGGAGTAGGCATACCTATACTGATGGATTGTATCATCAGTAAATCCTTCCTTTCTTAATTGTTTAATCAATGAATAAGTTGTAATACTAGCGTCAGTTTCATTCATCATACGCTCTCTTAAAGAAACAATATCTTCTCTTTTTTTTATTGAAGAAACATTAGAACAGGATACTCCCCCTCTATAGGATTTACCTAAACATTTGTAAAGAATATTTAAGAAGTAAATATAAATATATTTTAAAACTCTTCCTTCATTTCCTTTTACAGGTTCTTGTCCTATTACATTCCCTTTGTCATCTTTTACATCTAAAAAGTCCCATGCTACTTTAAATCTTAAACCCATTGACTTGGTTTCCGTTATTTTAAAGGAAACAAATTCAAGTAGTAAATCTTGAACTAAGTCTTTATATGCTTCTGTATTGTCATCAAAATTAAATACATTAATATTACTCCTTGTAAGAGTTCTTAAATGAGCATATTGTTTTGAACTTAATAACCCTGTTAACCATAATCCTATTAGGGTATATACTTCTTTTGTAACATTTCTATCTTTTATAAGACTTTTTAAAATATTAAATGCTTCTAAATTAGAATATTTTTTAACAATATTTTTAGGGGTTGGTGACGGTATAAGATCCGTTATCTTTCTCTTTTTTACCATTTGTCTCTTTTTAACTCTCTTTTTTTTTGTTTTTTTTCTTTGTTTTACCCCTTATAAGGTATTTAGTATATCATAGTTTTACATAATTTAAAATAGAAAATCTTTAAATTATGTTTTTCTTAATCTTTGTAAAACTTCTTCTATTTTAGATTGAGCATAAACAAGATTTAACTTTTTTAAAGATTGATTAAAACCTTTAAAAATAGTTTCATTTTCCCATTGTAAATTTTCAGCTGTTTTAGTGGTTAAACGACTTATACATTCGTCTACACTTAATCCTGTGATTTCACTTAATAAAGTAGCTCTCTTTCTTAATTTATCTTCTGTTTTAAATAATCTATGAGATTTTAATAGTCTTGTAATACCCTTTATCATGTTTCCTCTCTCTCTTTTGTATTAACTTTAAATTCTAAAAAACTTTCTTTTTTTTTATTATTATTATTAAACCTAAAGGATTTAGATATGGATACCTTTTATTCGGTTTTATCAAACCTCATAAAAGAGTTTTTTTTTATTTTTAAACTTTTTATTTGTTTTTAAACAATTTCTTTTTTTTTCTTTTTATTTGTGTAACCATATACTTAGGTTTCTCACACTTCTTTTGGGTTTCTTTTACCTTTTCTCTTCCCTCTTTTAGCTTCTTTCTTCTTTAACCTGTCTTTATATATCCAAGCAATGGGGAAACTCTCTAACCAAAAACCAGTTCTAGGCTCCTTGTCGAACCAAAAAGGTTCTATTTCAGATCAACTAGGGCTAGAACTGTCAAGAGACCCTAGAATCCCTGAAAAGGGCTTAAAACTGGTTTAGGGTTATAATCCAATATAAAGGGTATAACCTCCCCCTTTCGGGGTCCGTAGGAGAACCATTTCACCCCACCCGTTATGTGGGAAACTCACACGGCTATTTTTTAGAACACTTGGCTCCCCATGCACTCTGCACCCTTTAAAAGTATGCTTCGCCCTCATTTAACTTATTACAGTCTCATTCAAGTAGGGAGTTGCTTGACTCTTTTTTCTTTTCGCACCCTTGTTAAAGGGAATGGATTTTGTCTTTAATTCCTTGTCGGTTATTAAAGATCCATCTTAAAGAGGTTGAGTAAACTTGAAAACCTCTTAACTGGGGATTTCTCCCAGAAAAAGAAAAATAATTGCTTATTTAACTTAATCTACGAAAATTATATACCCAAAATAAAAAAAAGTCAACAAAAAATGTTAAAATATTTTAAAAAGATTTAAAAGAAAACCAAATGTCAAAAATAATACTAAAAATAAAAGATTTATATTGTGAATGGGACACAGAAAAGAAGAAACCATCGACAAGGTTAATGCCTTTACAAGAGTTTAAAATAATACAAGAGTTAAATAATCCTGATGTCGATAAGTCTACTTTAAACTTAAGATTAAAGAGAGCAGAGGAAAAGGGACATAGTGTAATAGGGTCTTCAAAATCAATAGAAGAGTTAATTAAAGAAAATAGAGCTGGTTTCAAAGGAGAAAGTTTAACCTCTGAGGAATTGGTTAGACAATATGCAGATAAAAACTCAAAGATAAGGGTTTTAGCTCAAGAAATAGAGGAGAAACAAGAAGAAGAGGATAAAATACCCTTTGAAGAAAAAGAATCTCTTAAAATAGAAGAGAGCCCCCTCATAGAAGATATTTTAATACAACAAATAAAAGAGATAGAAAACAAAAATAAAAATATAGACAATTATTTAGATATAATATTAGAAAATATTAAAAAAGATATGGACCAAGTGGTATTAGAGCATGAGAGTAAGTTAGAGAAAGACTTAGAAGAGATAGAAAGAACCTTTGAAGAAGAGATTAAAAAAGCAGAACAAGAAAATTTGTTATGACACTCCTCGCCGCAAGCAACAAGGATTCCTAGATCACCGAGCAAACTTGACTTGAACTAATGAGCTTCAAATCAGAGGTCGGACTCTCCTTAGGCTTTTCACAACCTTTAAGGGTTGCAGATTCGGGCATGCCCTGCCCTATCTTTAGGATGTTCAAGGCTGCATTATGATCTCGATGAGCTTCAAAGCCACAGCTTGAACAACTATGAACTCTAACATTCAAATTTTTAGCAACCATCAAACCACAACAAGAGCATAGCTGGGAAGTGTTCCTTGGATTGACAAGAATCAGCTTTTTATTAAAAATCTCTGAATACCTCTTTAGCCAATCCTTGAACTTTCCCCAGCATATAGTGGAAATTGATTTCCTTATACTCTTAAACTTATTTTTTTGAATCATTTTAGTAACACTTAAATCTTCTAAGAACACCGTATCGTTAGATAGGTATAGCTGTCTTGCCGTTTTAACGACGAAGTCTTCTCGCTGTCTTTGAACTTTTAAATGCTTTCTTTGTAGTTTAATCTTGGCTTTTCTTCTGTTAGACGATCCTTTCTTTTTCCTTGAAACATCTTTTTGTAACCTTTTAAGAGTTACTTCCGATTTCTTAAAGAATCTGGGATTTTCTTTATGAACTCCCTCGGAATCTGTGTACATATATTCTAAGCCAAGATCAACTGCGATTTCTTTTCCTGTATACCCTACATCTTCCTTCCTTTCTATATCAATGCAGAACAAGACATAATAACCATCAGCTCTTTTGATGACTGTGATTTGTTTGATTTGCTCTTTTGTATAGAAATGCAAGTTCCTTTTTCCTACTAACTTCATCTTACCAATTCCTAGCTTGTCAGTTAAAGTTAGATGATTGAATTCGTTATTAAGCTTCCAGCCTGATTGAGTTAAAGTAAAGCTTCTAACATCTTTTTTAAATTTAGGAAACTTCCCTTGCTTCTTAAAGAACCTTAAGATTGCATTTGTAGCTCTCAGGACTGCCTGTTCTCTTGCCTTGGAATTTAACTTTAACGCAAATTTATGGTTTGCTTTTAAAGATTCTTCAGTTGTTAATTTAGTTAAAGTATACTTATTAAATTTTTCACCTTTATGATCTATCCAATATCTTAAAGCTAAATTCCTTAAGAACTGACATGTCCGTATAGCTTCATCAAGTAAGGTCTTCTGAACTTTAGAACACTTAAGTTTGTATTGGTATACGATCATTAGGTTTTATTTTAACATAGTTTTATTATCGACGCAAGCGTCGGGGAATTTACCCTTAAGAGACTAGAATTTAAAAGAGAGCAAGTTTCCCTTTTAAATAGTGCTAAAACGAGCCTTAGTGATTATCCAAGGCATGTCAGACCATTTATATGGTTTAGAATGTCTTAAAGAAGTAGAGTTTCCTATAGAAAACTATGAAAAAGTAGTTTTAATAGATACAGAGAGTATATTAGACATACCTAATATAAAGAATAAACTATTAGATAGTATTGGAGATATATTTAACTTTTATTTTGGTAAAAAGAAGAAAGAACAGAAATTACAGAGGGTAAAGAATCTTATAAGAAAGAAGATTCAAACTACAATAGAAAAACTAATAAAAGAAGGTTATTCAATAACAGTTCATGCTCATTCCTTAGGTACATGGATGTTAATGGGAACTAATATAAAAGTAGAAAAAGCTATATTAATGGGATCTCCTTGTGGCATAAACTTTGCCAATGCCATAGGCTTACATAAGCTTGATTCAATAACTTCAAAATTATTAAGATTTTTAATTTTTAAAGAGCTTCAAGAAAGAATCAATGAAAATAAGTATTTAAAAACAGATAATTTAATTTATTTATATTCTACAGAAGACTTTATAGGGTCTAAAAAACTAGATATTTCTTATTTAAAAATATTTTCACCTTTTGTATTGATTTTTAACACATACAAAGGTCATGACTATAAATGTTATTTGACTTTCTTAAAAACTTTAGTTGAAGAAATTCGCACTTAAAATTCGGAAGTTCAAATAGATTTATAATGGGTTATTTAGAAGATATAGCAAAAGCTTCCGCAGGATTATTTAAAGAAGCTACTCCTTTGGTTCCGCCTCCACAAATGAGTTCACAAATAAACCCATTAATTGAGAGTGCTAATAAGGTTAATATAGCTAAAAAAGCTTCAGATTTAGGAGCTTATGGAATGACTTCTGGAGGCAAAGCTATAGGAGATATTTTCACAACTTTACCTTTTTCAAGTGAAATTACTAAAGGAATAGGAGGAGCAGCTAATTTAGTTAATGAAGGAATTTCCCAAGGGTATTCTTCTGCAGGAAAACTAATCTCAAAGGTTTTACCATCTGCTTTAGGTTTTATACCTGCCATGACTTTAGAAACAATGGCAGAAAGTGCTAAACCAAAAGCAGCAGATAAACAAAGAGCAAAGGCTTTAACAACCCAAATGGATATAGGTAAAGAAACCTTAAAAGCAACACAGAAAAAAGATTGGGAAAAGAAAAAAGAATCTCCTTTGGGAGGAGCTGGAACATGGACTTTACAAGAATTAACTCCTTATTTAAGGACAGCAGTACCTGAAATAGGGGCTTTTGCTGCTGGTACAGTGAATACAGCTTTAGGAGGTTTAAATTATCTAGGGCGAAAGGGAGCAGAAACAATCGCAAAGGGTGTTTCTAAAGTAACAGACATTCCCTTCGGGACTCCTGAAGAAGTTCAACAATATTATGATGAAGCTGCTAAAAAGCAAACAGAAGCTTATGATAATATAAATAAACTTATAGATCAAGGTAAATTTGGGATACAAAATATATTATTCCAATCAGACGAAGGAACTAAAGGTTTATTAGATAGTCTACCTAAAGAAATGGTTGCTAAAATACCTTCAAATGTCATTGAAGACATGAAGAATAATAAAATCCCAACTAATTACAGCATAGACCATGCTTTAAATAAAGCTACAAGGGAATATAAATATGATTTAGGATTAGACCATGTCTATGATCAACTTTCTAAAGATAAAATAGATTTATCTCAAGCTATAGCAGCTTCTGATACTTTAAAAACTAATTTAGAGTTTGATACTTTAACTAAAGAAATTCTTTTTGATCCTACAAACTTGTTAGGTGTTAATTTAGGTAAGATAGGGGAGAAGTTTAAAGCCAAACTATTACCAGAGATTACTAAAGCAGTTGAAAAACCATTGCAAGAGTCTATAAAACCATTACAAGAGGTTTCTAAAACTATTGCAAATGTACCTCCTTCAGCAACTGTACAACCTTCTATTTCTACAACAATACCTCAATTAACTGAAACTCCTTCTGCTTTAGTTCCTCAATCAATAGGTCAAAGAACTCTAGCTAAAGAACAACTTCAACCTAGTTTAAAAGCTCTACCAGCTCCAGCACCTTCTTCAACAGTTATATCTTCTCCTCAAACACCTACTTCTTTAGTTCCTCCAGCACCAATGGAACAAACTATCCAAGTAGTTCAACCCCAAGTTATAGAAGCTCCTATTCAAGCAATCCCTTCTCAAGCACCTATAGAAACTTTACCTGTTCCAGAAGAGATAGCTAAACCTTTAGTTCCAACTCCAATTGAAACAGTCTCTTCTCAGCAAAGTCCTCAAATAATGCAAGGGTATGAAAAGAATCAAGAGTATTTAGATAATCAGTTTAAAGAGTTATATCCTGAAGCAAGTCAAATAGGAGAAGAAGGTAAAATCCTTAGAAATTGGAATTTACCTAACATAAAAGAACAACAAGCCCCTTCTGGAAAAGTTAAAAGAGAAGCATACCCTTTAGCTAAGGGAGAAGAAACTCCAATAGCTAATATTAAGTTTGGAAGTCAATTAGAAAGAGCTTTATTTGAATCTAGTTTACCTAGATCTAAGGAATATGCTAAAGCTTTAGGTATGCCTTGGGAAGAGTATCAAAATTATGCTAAAGACGCTAGGGAAAATCTTAAACCTTTAGCAAAACAATTATTTGGAGAAGTAACAGACCAGAACTTGTCTTATCTTAATGAGATAGCAAATACCTCTCATTATGGGGTTCTAAAACAATTAAGAGAAGGTAAAGAAACAGGAAATTTAGTTGATTTAAGTAGAATAAATGATCCTGAGGCTTCTGAACGAGCAAGAAAGATAAATGAACTTGCTGATTTTTCAAGAGTTTCTAAATCAAATGTAGGACCTCTTTTACCACCAGTACAACCTCAACAAAAGTCTTTAAAACCAGTTGTTGAAGAGACAAAACCTCTTGTTCCTGACTTAATAGAAACTGTAGAAAAAACTACTCCAGTTAAAGTAGAACCACAACAAGAAGAGTTTTTACAAAAATATGAATCTATTTTAGATGCAAATGATCCTGATTTACCTTTAATAAATAGATTAAAAGAAACAGCTTTTGATAAGACAGGACATTTTTCTGATGAAGTTAAACAATTTGCAAATCAAGAATTAACTCGTATTATGGAAGAAAAATTAACTAAAGGAGGAGTTTCAGAAGAGGCTCAGTCTTTAGTACCTTCTATTAGAGAACCTTTAGCATTAGAAGCTCCTAAACCACAAAAAATATCTGGATTAAACGAATTACTCTCTTCTGGGGAAGTAAGACCATTGCCTAAGGTAGAAGAAACAGAGGCAAAAGGTTTAGTACCTCCTGTTGAACCTAATAAAGATATTTATAATAAGCAGGCAACCTATATAAGCAATCTTGAAGACGAAGGAGTGTTAGATTCTCTAAGAACAGACACTATAAATAACTTAGAGGAAAATGCTTTTGATCTTAAATATTCCTTAAAAGATAGACAAGAAGCTTTAAATAAATTAATAAAAGAATTAGATAATGAAGCAAGTAAAAAAGGAGTACAACTGCCTAAAGTAGAAGAAATAGAGGCAAAAGGTTTAGTACCTCCTGTTGAAAAAGTAGAACCAACAGAAGGTGAAACCATTTTGCAAAGGTTTAGAGACGAAGAACCAGTTTCAACAATACCAGCAAGTGAAGATATATTAACTTCAGGAAGAGATATATTTAAAGCTTTTGAAGAACAAAATCCAGAGTATTTCAAAGAAGTTTTTAAATATAACTTCCCTCAAACTAATAAAGCTAATTTAGGGGCTTTTGACGAACGCTCTTTGTTTTATCAGTTTGCAAAAAATAATCCTGAATACTTTAATAAAAAATGGAATTCTGATTTAACATCTGATGAAATTATTGAGAAACTTAAAGCCTTAGAAAAAAAAGGTAAATTAGGAGAGGCTATTGATGTGGGTAATTATCAAATGCCTAAAGAATTAAAAGCTTTTGAAAAAGGAGCTACAGATACAGAAAGTTATGCAAGTAAGTTTTTAACAGATGAAGAAGGAGCAAAGACTTTAAATGCTTTAAACTTAAGAGGACATAAACCAGTTTCAGAGAAAGGGGATTATTTACCAGAAGCTTATCAGAAAGCTATGGAAGCAGACGAGAAATTTATTCCTTTTAAATCTCAGTTAGATAAACTAAAAGAATCTAATCCTGCTCTTTTTGAAGAAATGAAAGGAAAATATAGAGACCTATTAGAAGAAGTTCAATCTTTAGTACCTCCTGTATCTCCTATTAAAAAACCTCTCGCTTTGGAACCTCCTAAGGCACAGAAAACATCTAAATTAAACGAGTTGCCCTCTACAGGTGAAATAAGACCATTGCCTAAGGTAGAAGAAACAGAGGCAAAGAGTTTAATACCTCCTATAGAAGCTCAACCAATACAACCTCAAGAAGCTCCTAAGAATATTTTTGATATGATTTCTATTCCAAAAACAGAGAAATCAGGAAAACCTATTTTAAGAAATTTAAAGCCTTCCGAAGAAGCTAAACCTTTAGTTCCTTCTAAAACTTCTTTAGAGCAAGCAAAAGAAGACTTTTTAGATAATTATGAATTTGAAATGGATATGCTAGAACCTTCTGAAGCAGATTATCCTCTTATTCAAAAATTGAGAAAAGTCATTTTTGAAGGTAAAGAATCTCCTTCAAGAGTTAAAACAGCTCTAGAGAATTTAACAGAGCTTATGCAAGAAAAACTTAAGAAGAGTAAAAACAAAAGGTTCAAAGAAGAACCTTTAGAAGAGGTAGATTAAGCCTCAAGTTCTTCACTTTTAGCTTGGATTAATTCTAAGCTAAGGGATATTTTTTCTTTTACAGCTTGTTCTATTTGGGCTGTATGGAATTCAATATCCCCATTTAGATCCTGAATTTTTTCTTGTATTTTTTCAGGATCTATTTTAGATTCATCGGACATAAATAAAGTCTCCTTAGGGCTTGTTTAAACTATACCACAGGTTGAACAGATTCTAAAAGGGGATCTTTAGAAGAAGGCAAGTTATCAACTTCAAAAGTCTTTCTATCTGCCCATTCCCCTTTTTTACCATTATTCCATCTTTTAATAGGGCTATAATAACCTACTATACGGGAATAAACTTCTGTTTCTTCTCCACATTCTGGACAATTGTAAAACTCACCAGATAAGTATCCATGGCTTTGACAGATACTAAAAGTGGGAGTTAAGGTAATATAAGGGACTCTATATATTTCAAGAATCTTCTTTACAAGCAACTTAGCAGACTCTCCTTCAACAGCTTCACCTAAAAATACATGGTTTACAGAACCTCCTGTGTATTTAGTTGATAAACTTTCTTGATGGTCTAAAACATCAAATAAATCAGTTGAATAGTTAAAGGGTAATTTAGCTCCCTGTGTATAGTATGGTTGGTCAGGGGAGCCACTATAAACAACTGTTTTATAGAGTTCTATATCTTTCAAAGCAAATCTATAACAAGCAGATTCTGCAGGAGTTTCCTCTAGATTATAGAGATTCCCTGTTTTAATTTGAGTTCTTTTTAAGAAGTCTAAACAATACTCTAGTATTTCCTCTGCAAACTGTTTTCCTTCCTCTGTTTGCAAAGATATTCCAAAGTTTTCAAGACTTTCATACATTCCTACGATTCCAACCGTTGAAAAGTGTTTTTTAAACTTTTGAGGGAGCCATCTTGTTAAATAAGGGAATAAACCTTTTTCAAAAAGTTCACTTATTGTTTCTCGTTTAATCTCTAAGGAATCTGTTGCTAAATTAAGAGTGTCTTCTAATAAAGAAAAATATTGTTCCTTCGTCTTAGCTAAAAATCCAAGACGAGGTAAATTAACTGTAACTACACCTATACTTCCTGTACTAGACCAACTATTAAAGATACCTCCTGACCTAGAGAGCTCTTTCAAGTTTAAGGAAAGTCTACAGCACATACTTCTTACATCTTTAGGGTTTAAATCACTATTTATAAAGTTTTGAAAATAAGGAGTTCCATATTTAGCAGTTAAAGCAAATAAAAGACTAGCATTTCTAGTAGACCAATCAAAATCTTTAGTTATTGAATAAGTAGGAATAGGGAAAGAGAAAATTCTTCCTGTTGAGTCTCCATCAGTCATTGTTTCTATAAAACATTCATTTATTAAATCAGCTTCTTTTTGACAATCAGCATAAGAAAATTCCATAATCTTTCCGCCTATCATAGGAGATTGATTTTTTAAATCATCTGGAATAACCCAATCAAAGGAGAAATTACTAAAAGGAACTTCACCTGATCTATTAGGGACATTCAAATTAAAAATAAGGCTTTCTAAGCACTTTTTAGTATGTTTTTTAACTTTAATTTCATCATTATCATATTTCTTATATAAAAGTTTAACAAAAGGAGCTAAAAAAGTATCTACACTATTAAAAGCTTGTGCACCTGAGGCTTCCGATTGTAAAACTCCTATAAAGTTTGCCATCTGAGAGCAAGCGGTTCTTAACGAGGCAGGAGGTTTTGAATTCACTCTGCCAGGCATACCACCAAAGCCTTCGTTTAATAATGCTCTAAGGTCATACCCTAAGCAATAGACAGCAAGACCGTTGCTTAGATCATGTATATGTAAAGCACCATTTTTATGTGCTTCTGCTATTTCTGAGGGATAAACATCATTTAACATGTAATCTGAGATTATATGATTAGATAAATAAGCTCTAAAACTCGGATAGCAATAAGAGTTATTACTATTTTCTTTAACTCTCCAGTCTGCTTTTCCTAAATATTCATTAACTATTGTTTTGGTATTAATCATAAATATTGAATGTCCTTTTATATTATTGTGAAACTATGGAATAAATTCTACCCTATTTGAATGATTTCTTCTCTTCAACTTAGATTCAACCAATATAATGTTCTAGAGCCTTATTTGGAAGGAAACCTCTCTTAACTTTGGTGAACATAATAATAAATTTATTTCCCGAAGGAATGTTTTTCTAACAAACTTGAAAATCTTTAAAATTCCTTAGTAATTGAACCAGTTAAAAAACAAATAAGATGACATTTTTTTATGGAGGAAACTCCGTTTCTGATCCTTTAGTAGTTATAAGAAAAAACTCTATAACAGCAGATATAGTAAGACCTAGATTAAACTTTATAGAAGGGGCAAATGTTGTTATAGATGTAGTTGATAGTACCTTTACTGATGAGGTTAATATAACCATATCAGCAAGTGATATAGCAACTTCTATGATAGCTGCAGGATCTACTCAGCAAGTTCAATATAATAAAAATGGGGTTTTATCTGCTTCACCAAGTTTTGCTTGGGATGATGTTTATAATAGACTTTTTGTAGGAGGAGTAACAGGAGCTACAGGTAATAACCTTGAAATAGGTAATGGAGTTAAAGTAGGAAATAACTTTGCTTCTGCTCTTAATGCAGGTGCAGGCTCTATTAGATGGACAGGAACTCAAATTCAGTATTCAGACGGATTTAACTGGGTTACTATTGGAGGAGTTTTATCAGGAAATTTAACAGACTTATCAGATGTAACTATTTTATCTCCTACAGCAGGGCAAGTTTTAAGCTTTAACGGAACTACTTGGTTAAATACTGCTCCACCTAGTCCTATATCAGTATTAAATGATTTAACAGATGTAGTTATAACAACTCCAACAAATGGACAAACACTTTCTTTTAATGGAACTACATGGGTTAATGCAAATCCTTCTATAAGTACTTTAGACAGCTTAACAGATGTAGTTATAACAACTCCAACAGGAGGACAAATCTTATCTTATAATGGAGCTAACTGGGTAAATAGTTTAGCACCTGTAACAGCCCCAGGGGGAGCAGATACACAGATACAGTTTAATAATGCAGGGACTTTTGGAGGTTCCGCAAGTTTTACAGTTAATTTAGCAGATAATAGAGTTATTCTTTCAGGAACACCTGGTATTTCAGGAAATAATCTAGATGTTTTAAATGGTATTAAACTTGGAAATAACACTGCTACGGCTACTAATGCTGGAGCAGGGGCTATTAGATGGAATGGAACTCAAATACAGTTCTCTGATGGTTTTTCTTGGAATAGTTTTTCAGCTATTGCTACAGCCGCAGGAGCAGATACACAGATACAGTTTAATAATGGAGGGTTATTTGGAGCTAATCCTAATTTAACATGGTCAAATACAGATAATTTAATTTCTATTGCAGGGACTACAGGAACTACAGGAAATAATTTAATAACAGCTTATGGTATTAAAGTTGGAACTAATCTTGCAGGACCTATAAGTGCAGGAGCTGGTTCTATTAGATATAACGCAGGTGATTTAGAGTTTTCAGATGGCACAATCTGGAAGTCTTTAACAGCTTCAACTCCTCCAGCAGGAGCTAATACTCAAATACAGTATAATAATTCTGGAGTTTTTGGAGCTTCCTCTAGTTTAACTTTTAATAACACTACTAAACTTTTAACTATTTCAGGAGTAGTAGGTACAACAGGAAATAATATAGCTTTAACTAATGGAATAAAAGTAGGAACAAATGCTGCTTTAGCTACTACAGCAGGTGCAGGTTCTATAAGATATAATGCAGGAGAATTAGAATTTTCTAATGGAACTTCATGGCAATTAATTCATAGACAAACTCCTCCAGCAGGTGCGACTACTCAAGTACAGTTTAATAATCTAGGAGTATTTGGAGCCTCAACTAACTTTATATGGACAGACGCAAGTAATTTACTTACTTTACAAGGTACACCAGGGGCAACAGGCAATAATTTAACAGTTACCAATGGAATTAAAATAGGAAATAATTCAACCCTTGCTACAAGTGCAGGAGCTGGTTCTATTAGATATAA
>MOYB01000012.1:0-2867 GCA_001899385.1 Candidatus Caenarcanum bioreactoricola
ACAGCAGGACAGGTTTTAACAACAGATGGTTCAAACAATCTTTCATGGTCTTCTGCTTCAACAAGTTTACCAGATCAATCAGGTAATGCAGGAAAAGTTTTAGGTACTGATGGTACAACAGCTTCATGGAGAAATGTTTCGTTCTGTTTAAGTACTACAATACATACAACTCAAGCAGCAGGTTCTATTTTATTAGCTGTTTATCCTTATCCTATTGTTTTTCATATTATTAAAAATACTTCAACTTCCGCAATGGTTGTTAATATACCTGCATTGATTACTGTTGATGAGGCTACAATGTTAATAATCAAAAGACATAATGGAAGTTCAGGAGCTTTAACCTTAACTAGATTTTGGGCTCCTGATACAATAGATGGTGCAACAACTTATTCATTAGATGGGACTTCAAATAAAACTTCAGTTACTTTAACTCCAAATTTAACGGATAATATTTGGCATGCTATTGCTAAAGCATAGTCTTTTAAATTTTTTATAATTTTTTAGTCAATCAAAATAAATATAAAAAATGCCAGTTGCTTACAAACCAGATAGTTTAAATCTTAACTTAGTATCCCCTGATGCAGGGTTATATTGGAAAACAATAGAGAATACTTTATTTATACAAGGTTCTATTGAAATAGAAACAACAACTTCTATTACAGGAAACTCTCTTGATTTAGATTCAAGTATATCAATTGGCAATAATACTAATACAGCTGCAGACGCAGGAGCAGGCTCTATTAGATGGACAGGAGCAGCTTTAGAATTTTCTGATGGTGTTGTATGGACAACTATAGGTGGAATAGCAGGTGGAGCATTATCTTCTTTAAGTGATGTTTTATTATCAACTCCTACAAATGGACAAGTTTTAACTTATAATGGAACAAAATGGGTTAATTCCAATCCTACAGGTGGTTCTTCTGTAGCAGTTTTAAATGATTTAACAGATACAACTATAACAACTCCCACAGGAGGTCAATTCCTTTCTTATAATGGAACCCAATGGGTTAATACAGCAGCCCCTTCTACAAATCCAGGTGGAGCTACAACAAATATTCAGTTTAATAATGCAGGGTCATTTTTAGGAACTTCAAGCTTTACTTTTACTTCTGCAGAAAATAGAGTTTCTATTTCAGGTATAACAGGAA
Organism: Candidatus Caenarcanum bioreactoricola; assembly: GCA_001899385.1. GTDB lineage: Bacteria > Cyanobacteriota > Vampirovibrionia > Caenarcaniphilales > Caenarcanaceae > Caenarcanum > Caenarcanum bioreactoricola. The sequence goes on from MOYB01000012.1 coordinate 1,149, forward strand.
CTTCAGGAAATAATTTAGAAGTTGCAAATGGTGTAAAAATAGGAAATAATGCTGCAACAGCAGCAAGTGCAGGAGCAGGATCTTTAAGATATAACTCAGGCACAATAGAGGTATCTAACGGAACCTCATGGGTTTCTATTAGCTCAGGTTTACTTATTGGAGGTATTAATACACAAATCCAGTTTAATGATTCTGGAGTTTTAGGAGGAAGTGCAGGATTTACATGGGATAAAACAAATCATTTATTAACTGTTTCTGGAACAACAGCAGCTTCTGGAAATAATGTTGAAGTTGGAAAAGGTATAAAGATAGGAACAAATACCGCCACAGCAGCAACCGCTGGCGAAGGTTCTTTAAGATATAACGCAGGAGTTTTAGAACTTTCTGATGGTACTTCATGGAAGGTACAGGGAAGATCTTTAATAACAGAATATTTCACTGCTACAGATGGTCAAACAGTTATAACTTTGTCTTATACCCCTGCAGAAATGATTTATTTCTCTATAAATGGATTAGTACAAACTCCAACTAATGATTATAATGTTGTTGGTACAACTTTAACATATACAGCAACATTATCTTATGCACTACATGCAGGAGATACTTTAGTAGTAAGTTATCGTTATCAATAATAGTTCAGTCTTCAATCTAGAATTTTCAGTACAATTTTGAAGAAAAATTTAAGTAAAGAGAGGCTTATGTTATATTTTCGTAAAAATTGGAGTTTAATCAGTGGTTAACGGAAACAAAAATTTGGATAACTCTGATTTAGACTCTTTAAATTCCCTTAAGCAAGCTTTAGATTTTGCACGAGAAACTTTAGATAGAGTGTCAGGTATAAAGGAATTAGAGAATAGAGTTACAAGGATAGAAACTATAATAGGAGTAGTTTCTACTATAGGAGCTTTTCTAATAACTGCTGTAGGATATGTATTGAGTTTAGTTTTTGAAAAAAAAGTTTAAAATTTAGTATTAGGAGTCCACTTTAAAATAATGTTCTTTTTACAAAACCTTTTTATCTCTAAACGAAAGCAACATGACGACAGTTTTGAACAGTTTGCAAAAAGTTTAAATGTTATTTTAGATAATGCAGAAAAGGATTTAATGGTTGCAACTGAAGCTATTCAAACAAATAAGATTCATTTAACTATTCATGAAAAGACTAAAGGTTTCATGTGGGTTAAAAAGTATGATTGTCATTTAAAACATCATATTTTTGTATATGCAAATAAAAAGTTTTGTGACTTATTTTTAGGTTTATCTCATTTAGGTTTAAAAGAACAACAACTCCATATAAAAGGTAAAACAGATTTAGAGTTATTAGATGATTATAGAAAAAGAATAGGACCTCATTCTTATGGAGAACTATGTGTAAGTTCTGATGATCACTGTAAAGAAGTTGCCTTAGAACAATTAAGAAATGGTAAAGAACCTTTTGCATGTACTTACTATGAAAAAGGTATTATAAATGGAACTCCTTTAATTATGGAAGTTCAAAAAATTCCAATGTTTGATGAAAATAAAGATACAGTTTGTTGTGAAGGATGTAAAGAATTAAGAGGTTATTGTGGAAGTATAGGGGTTGCTTTAAATAAAACACCCTTTTGGGGTCATGTAGATACAAAAACCTTAGTAGAGGAAGGGAAACTGATAGAATTAGTTAAAGATACTGTTTGGTGGTTAATGCCAACAAAATCTTCTGACTGGGCAGAATTAGAG
>MOYB01000012.1:3246-24670 GCA_001899385.1 Candidatus Caenarcanum bioreactoricola
GAATTAGAGTGGAGAAGTGGAATTGAGTCAAATGATACTGGAGGTTCTTCTAATCCTGCTTTTACTGGAACTTATGAAAGTGCTAGATTAATCTCCATAACAGAAAATGCTAAAAAACAGATATGTAAATTAACAGGTTCTGAATATATTAGATATTAAACTACATTTAAGCAAGCGAAAGGTGATTACATATATGAATGGCAAAGACAAAGAACTTGTTAGCACAAAGAAAGCTGCTGAATTTTTAGGAGTTAGTATATCTACGATATATAGAATGGTAGAGCAGGGCACTCTTGAACCGTCGAAAACTCCTGGTGGACAAAGAAGATTTGATTTAAAAGAATTGGAAGTGTTTAAGGAAAGTAGTAAGACAATTGAGGCACCACAAAATCCTTCAAAATCTAAAAAACAAACTTCAAGCGTTAATGATGAAGTTGAAAATGATAAAAAAGGTGCTAAAGAACCTGTTGAAGAAAAACCAGTTGACAAAAGAAATACACTGAATGATTTAAATGGTACACAGTGGCTTCCGGTAACAAAGAGTTTTTTCTATCAAAAAGGTTTGGGGGCCAAACACCCACATGCACAAATAGAAAGGCAGCATCCAGCACCGTTTTCGTATCAAGATGTATCACTTCTGATTACTTTTTTTACAAAGAAAGGAATGAAAGTGTTAGACCCATTTGGTGGGGTTGGTTCAACCGCAAAAGCTTGTGAACTTGAAGGTAGACATTGCACAAGTATAGAGCTACAAGAAAAATGGCATAACTTAGCGATAGAGCGGCTTGATACAGAAGTGTCTGAAGGAGCTTCTGCAAAACATACTTTTATACAAGGGGATTCTCGAATAATATTAAAACAGTTTGATGATTCTTCTTTTGATTTTATGGTGACCAGTCCACCATATTGGTCAATTCTTAATAAAAAAGCTGATCATAAAGTGAAAAAGGAACGACTGGCAAATAATTTAGCTACAAATTATTCAGAAGATGATAAAAATGATTTAGCAAATATTGAAAGCTATGAAGAATTTCTTAGGACCCTCGTAGATGATGTTTTTGTTGAATGTGGCAGAGTCCTAAGACCTAAGAAGTATATGTGCTTAATAGTATCAGATTTCAGAAATAAATCTGAATTTATCAGTTTTCATAGTGATTTGATCCAAGCATTAAATCATAGAGAGACTAAAGATGGGTATAAAATATTCTTACAAGGAGTAAAAGTTTTATTACAAAATCATAAAAGTTTATTACCATACGGGTATCCATTTGCTTATGTTGAAAATATTCATCATCAATATGTTCTGATATTTAGAAAGGATAAGAAGTGATAATTATGGAATACAATGGTGTAATTAATGGTGATTCGGATATCTTACTTAAGCAAATGCTAGACGATGGTATTAAAGTTGACTTGGTACTTACTGATCCACCTTATAACCTAAATAAGGATTTTGGTAATGATAGCGATAAATTGCCTTTAAAAGAGTTTCTCGATATTTCAAGAAAACGTATAGCACTATGCAGGGATTTATTAAAGCCACAAGGTAGTATTATATGGTTCGGTATACATCATTAGATTTTATCCAAGTATAACGATATAATAAAGAAGCTTATAGATTTTAATAAAAAATTGAGATATAAAAAAATACTTGAATTATTAGATCAAGAGTTTAAGAGATATACAGAAGTATTTGGAGGACTTCAAGAAAGTTATATAGCAGTTTCTAAGGATTTCACAACACAAGTAGAAAAGGTTAATTTCAAAACTTATAGCTATATAACTTTTACAAAAGCTATAAGTCAAATTAACTCTTCTAAAGCTATAATAAAGTTCCCTAATTTAATTAATTTAAACTATGTAGGTAAAGCTATTTGGGGTTGTACTAATGGAACAGATGAATATGGTTTATTTTTAGGTTCAATGACTACAGCTTTTGTTAATGAAGTTATAACCCTTGCAGCTACAGTAGGAGGAGTTGCTTATAGAACAGCAGTAACTTCTCTTATAATAGATCCTAATAGATATTATGATTTAGAGCTTATATGGGATCCTACTGTAAGTTATTATGTAGTCTATATAAACGGAGTAAGACAACGGATGGTTCTAGGTGGAACAGGGGGACATGTTCCCTTAATAACAAGTCAAACCTCCATAAAAGTTGGTTCCAATCCAGCAGGTACTCAACGATTAGAAGGGGATATAAGAACTCTTGAGTTTAGGGATTCCAGTAATAATTTGGTTTTTGACTTTATGAGTGAGTTTAACACAGGGGTTAAGACAGGAATCACAACCAAGGTGTTAGATACATATACTACAAATACAGATTTAAGTTTCCAAGAGATACAGTATCCAGGGAAATTAAGTAATAAATCCGATGTTTTAGTTTTAGCATAATTTCCTTATAATTTAAAGACAAACAATCTCTTGAGATTCAACATATATGGCAACTTCAAAAAATATAAATAAAAACTACAGACCTGAAATAACAACACAAGCCCCTATGGCTAATTTACCTGTAGCTGATAGAGTTAATGGTAAAAATAAAGGAACTACTTCTCCTTGGTATAAAACACCAGTTCAAATTAAAGCAACAGGACATGCAAAGAGAAAATAACCAATGTATTTTTCATCACAAAGGCAAGGTTGGTATAAACTTGATCAAGTAGATATAAGTTCAGTAAATATTTCAACTTATGATACATGGATAGATGTAGCACGATTTGATAATGATAATATAGATATTGAATTTATTCTTTGCCGATCTGCCTATGATGAAAATGGGGATTTAATCCCTTTGGAAACTATGAATGGGACTTCTGCTTCATTCTCGTTTAGACTTATACAGCCTAATTCAGTAGCAGGAAAAACCTTTATAGATAATTTAGTTTTATCTGGCTCTGCAACCGCATTAACTCCTTTACAAATAGACTGGGAACCTCCTTTAGCAATTCCTCAAGGATCTAAATTACAAGTTAAATTACATGCTAATTTAGATTTAAACACTTTTAAAGTAGCTAAACTTTATTTCTTATTTGCTTACCTTTATAATGGAACTAATCCTAAAATCACTTATCTTTTAGACAACTAATATGAGTATTCTCCTTACAACAACTTTAACAACTTTAAAACAAGTAGCTTTAGAAAAGACAAAAGTTATTTTGCTTGAGACATTAGAAGATACTTTTAATAAAGCAGTAAACTCTCATGAGTTTAATACCTATAAAAATAAAGCTTTATTCTTTAAAGATGTTGCAATAGATTTTATTAAAGGTTTTCCTAAAGAACTTAGACAAGAGATTCTAGAACATATTTTTGATAGAATGAGTGATAATGATAAAGAATGGAATAAGACTATAGATGAACCTATGGTACGAAGAATAGACTCTATTAAAAGAAGAACAAAACCTAATACTTCTGTTGCATGAGTTCTTTTCTCTTAGACTTACAGATTCAAAAAGACTTTAAGTTCTATGAGTTTATAACTGGAACATATAATACAATGCCAAAGGAAGCTTCTATTTTGGCATTAGAAAATTTAACAGAAGAAGTTTGTCAAAATATTATTAAAGTATCTGAACTTGCACAGGAGATAAGGGATTACTTTGAGGATAGTTTAATCATAACTTGTGGTTTTAGACCCCTTGTATGGGAATTAAAACAAGGTAGAACAGGTAAAAGTCTTCATGCCTTAGGTTTAGCAATGGATTGTTATTTAACTCATATTAAGTTAGAAGACCTATTTGTATGGTTTAATAAGAAATATACTGACAAATATGGAAGAGCTATTAATAAAAAGTTAAACTTTTGTCATTTTGATTTAAGACCTAATTGTGTGTCTTGGAACTACTAAATAGGAGTGCGACTTAAAGCATAATTTTTCTCTCAAATAGAAGATATAATCAAGGGAAAGGAGGTGCGAGTTGTAAGAGATTTTTAAAACTTTTTGTTAAGTTTTAACTTTTATGGGGTATACTTAAAGAAAATAGTTTTAAAAGATGACAGTTTTAGTTATAGACACTTCTATATTACTTCATAAAACCTTTGAGAAGTCAAGTGGGTATCCTTCTCCAGAGTTTTTATTTTTTAATAAGGTAAACTTTTTACAAGATTTATATAACCCTTGCAAAGTGATTTTTACCTTTGACCATAAGACTCCAACATGGAGACATATAAAATATCCTCCTTATAAAGGACAACGCTTACCAAAGACTCCTGAATTTATAAACTATAAAATCTTTATAGAAGAACAAATAAAAAAGAGAAAATATGGTTTCGCAATAAAAGAAGGATTTGAAAGTGATGATTTAATTGCTTCAAGTATAGATTGGTTTCCTGACCAAGAGATTAAGATATTTACAGCAGATACAGATATGTATCAATTAGTTTCTGACAGAGTTTTAATTGTTAAGACATCTAAAGAAGGAGTTGAAAGAGTTGATAAAAAGTATGTAGAACAAGCTAAAGGAGTTTTACCCTCTCAAATAGTTGATTTAAAAGCATTAGAAGGGGATAAAAGTGATAATTTAGTAGTACCTATTAGAGGATTTGGAACTAAAAAGGTAGTAGAGCTTTTAAATAGTTTTGAAAACCTTGAGAGAATTTTTTATGTACTAGAGGAAGGGTTTTCTTTTCCTTTTCCTAAGTTTAAAGAAGATTTAATTAAGTATAAAGATTTAATATACTTATTTAGGGAATTAATAACTTTAAAAAGAGATATACCTAAAGAAGGGGTTTTATACAATGTTTAAGTTATACTCATGGTTTGTATTTAACTTTATTTTATGGAAAAAATTAGTAAAACAAAAAATAAAGTTAGACCCTACTAAAGAAGTTAAATACTATTCTTTAAAGAAAACAATAGGAGATTTTACTATTCTAGTTCCTATAATGGAATATAAAAAGATAAGATTTATAACCCCTTTGAAATTAGATAAAACAATCAAAAAAGATTATGAAGTCATTTTTGAAAGTTATGTTGTTTGACCTGTTATTTTATTTTAAAGTTGGGTATACTTTAACTAATACTAAAAATATAAATAAAAATGAGTAGCTTTTTAGAAGATGCAAAAAGAATAAAGAAACCCACTAACTTTAGTGAACCTATTAAAGAACAAAAGGAAATTCAATCTAATAATGATATAATAGTTCCTAAGATAGAGCATTTAGGAATATATTGTAAAGATAAGGAAAATATAACTAACCCTAGTTATACTAAAGAAATAGGAGTTCCTTCCTATATTAGAAAGATTAAAACTTCTCTTAGGGAATTAACAGGCTTTATGGTAAAAATCATAAAGATAGATTCTCCTGAGATAACAGTTGATTTTATGGGAAAGTTATATAAAATAAATGGAAAAGAACTTACACAAGAGATAATTTTTAAACTTAAAGAGAATAATTTTCTTTATCTTAAAGGGACTTTTACTGAAAAAGAAATAACTTCAATACAAAAAGAAACTTTACAGGTAGTAGAAGTTGAACCTCAAATAAACTATAATGCTTTAGATATGCCCTTTAACGAAGTTGAAATAGCTTATGGTAGATTATATGCAGCTCCTATTGTAGTTCCTATTGTATCTATACCTCGTAATGCTCTTTATACTGATACAGATGAAAGAATTTTTAAGTTTGATAAATTAAAACAAGGACAATTATTTTGGGGTTCTAAAACTTTACCAGCATGTAAAACTTTTATAGAACAAGGTGTTCAAATTCCATATACTTATAAAGTAGAAGTTCCACAAGAGAAATTAAAAGACTCTATAAATAAAGAAATAGCTAAAAATATAAAGACTTTAGAAACTTTTAAAAATGGAACTAAACTTGAGAATGAGTTAAAACTTAAACTAAAAGAATTAGAAGAACAAGGATTAAAAGATAGCCCAGCATATTTAAAAATAGTTAATCAAGAACTTCCTAGTAGTCTTAAATGGAAAGAAAAAAGAACTTTAGAAATTAAAGCTGAACTAGAAAAATTAGAAGGTCTTAAAAAGAATCCAACCTCTTCTATGAATGGTATAGCAACAGAAAGAGCTTATGAATATTATAGACTTATAGTTCCTATTTTAACTTCAGAAGTTATTACAGATATAACAGACTCAGGAGAAGAAATAAAAAGAATTACTGAAGCTTTAGTTCTTTATATAACAGATATAAATCGCCCCTTAGTATCTTACTTTAAAGAAAAAGGGATTCTTGATTCTAATTTATCCTTAGATCAAGCTTATTTAGAAATAATAGATTTATTAATGAGACCTATAGATACCAAAGAAGCTATAGGTTGCCCAATAACTATCTATAAAAAAGATATAGCTATGGGTAAAATAAACCATTCAATAATAGGGTTTGCTTTAACTCCACATGCTGTAACTCAAATACCTGTATATAAACCCTATTTTAATGCAACTTTAAAAAAAGTAAACCAAGCCACAGGGGAACAAGAAGAGTATAGTTTAACAGACGAACAAATCTTTACTATTGCTCTTAGAGAATGTATTAAACTTTTTACTCCTAAAGAAGATACAGAATCTCCTGCAGGACAAATAAGTCAAATCTTATATAAAAAATACTATGAACTATTTGCAATAGATACTAGAACAATGAAATCCCCTTTTGATAAAGACTCTTCTAAACCTATATCAAATGAAGAAGAAGACTTATCAAGTATTTTTGCAGATGATGATGAAGATGAATCTTTCTAAATAAAAAAAGTACAATCAAAAAGGGATACTTTTCCCTTTTTGAAAATTTCTAACCTTAAAAAAATGTATGCAAAATAACATTAAAAAATTATTTCTTTGTTTTAGTTTCCTAACATTAAGCAGTGTTAATGCACAGGAAGCTAAGTTTATTTCCTTTCCAAAAGAACATGTAATCATAAATAATCAAACAGGACAAATAATATATGAACCCCTTTTATCAGAAGTTAGTTCAGGAAAATCAGTATTACTTGACTCTACTAAAAAAATAGAAAGACCTAATGTTATGGAATTACCTCTTGACAAGGTTTTAACCTCTGATACAGGGGAATTAATATTTGAACCATTGTTTATTCCTACCTTTGCTCCTGTGTTTAATCCCCAAGGCACAGAGGTTGTATGGGAACCTAAAGAAAAGGATTATAACTATTCTTTAGATACTTTAGAACTTATTCTTAAGTATAGATTAGATACACAAGAGCAAAGGTTTAAACATCAAGAAAATGTTTTAAAAATAACTAGTACCTATAAAATAGAAGATAAAAGTCTTCTTGAAAAGATAATTCCTTCTAAGTGTAAACGCCGTTCTGCTTCATGTCCTTTAAACAATCTTAAATAAAATGAATTTATCAACTTGCTATCCTCAGCAGTTTAACTTTACTTTAATAGACCCTTTAGAATTAGTGATTTCTAAAAGCAAATGGATTGAACTAAGAGGATTTAATCCTAAGAATTCTTTGTGGCACCCTAAAAAAGATTGGTTAGTTCAACCCCTTTTTAGTGAATATAACGAATTCTTAGGGTATCAAGCAAGAGATGTGTTTGAAACTAACCAAGAGTTAAAATACAAATTAAGTTCAAAGATATGGCATTATTATGTTAAAACAGATAAAGAAGATATTCAGGGGTATAAAATCATTTGTGAAGGAACTATAGATTGTAGTTTGCTCAGAAGAGTAGGTTTAAATGCTTATACCTGTTTAGGTTTAAAAAAAGAAAGATTGTTCTTTTTAAGAAAACAACTTCTAGAAGAGGAAGAAAAACTATTCTTTTGTTTTGATAATGACGCAATAGGTAAAGACTGTGCGAATATTTTAACAAGTATAGGTCTTTTCTTAAGATTTCCAGTAGTTTATAAAGATATAAATGAATTTTTATTAAAAGATAAACAATCATTTATTCAATGGATAAAACAAGTAAAGGAACTTACTAAACATGAATAGTAAAAAACAAGAGCTGGGTCAATATTACACTACTAATGTGGATTATATTCTACAAGGATTTGCTCATTATATAAGGAATAAGCAAGTATGTGATCCTTTTGCAGGAAAGGGAGACCTTTTAATATGGGCTTCAAGATATACAAATAGTGTAAAAGGATTTGATATTGAAGTTTTAGATCCTCCTTCTCTTTACTTCATTCATAAAAATGATAGTATAAAGAATCCTAAAAAGTATGAGTTTGTTTTAACTAATCCTCCTTATAGATACACTAAAAAAACAGATTTATATATAGAAGCTATTAAAAGTATTATGGATAGTGAAGAGGGAATCCTAATTCTTCCTTTAAACTTCTTTTCAGCTTCTAACTCTACTGAAATAAGACATATCTTTTTTAATAAGTTTGAAGTAGAAACTGTTAATGTGTTTTTACATCAAGTTTTTGAAGATACTTCTTATACAGTTTGCTCTTTTTACTATAAAAAAAGGAATAAACCTATAGATAAATGTTTAATAGAGCCTATGACTCTTATAAACTTTAGATTTTTTAATAAAGTTATAGTTTGTTCAAAAGTACTAGAAATCCATAGAGAAGGGGATTGGCAAGTAGGAGGTACCTTTTTAAAAGGTATTGAACAGTTATCAAATAGCTTAAGAATCTTTAGACTTACAATGAAAGATATACAAGATAATAAAGGAAGTATATGGATAAAAGGGGCTTATACTCACACTAAAATAAAAGCTAACTTTTATGTTTCAGAATCTTTTGCTAAACGAATTAAAGAGAATATTATTTTAGCAAGGGTTATAGATACAGGTACTAAAGGAGGAAATATAGCTTTAGAAGATATAAGAGACTATAATATAGAAGCTTTAGTAGGAAAAGAATCTTCAAGAAATCAAGCTTTTTTAATCTTTAAAGAAGGAATTTCTATTGAAACGCAAGAAAAGTTAATAACCTTATTTAATGAAAAATTCAATAAATTTAGGGAAGAAACTGCTTCTTTAGGTTTAACTAACTTTAGGGATAACTTTAGAAAAAGGGTTTCTTTTACTTTTCTTTATAAATTCTTGAACTATTTATATTACTGCTCTGATATACTTACAATACCTTAGAAGTTAATAGGAGAATAAATAATGGATATAGGAATAACAAAAGATCAAGCTATTAAAAACTCAATCTCTCTTTTAACAGAGATTAAAGGAGTAGGAGAGAAATCAGCAAAGGCTATGATAACTCACTTATTAAGTATGGGTAGCACTAAAATAACTGAATATATTAAAAGCTTTGAGGATTTATCCTTTTTCACAGGTCAATGCCCTCAATGTCATAACTTTTCACAAGCAGGACAACTATGTGAAATATGTTCAAATACTCATAGAGATTTTTCAACCCTTTGTTTTGTTAAAACTTATGAAGATATAGAAGCCTTTGAGAAGACAGGAACTTATAATGGAGTCTATCATGTTTTAAATGGTTTATTAGACCCTTGTGAAGAAAATGCAAACCTTCACAATTTGACTTATGATACTTTTGTTAATCGTTTTAAAACTAATTTAGAATTAAAAACCATTATATTGGGTTTTGACGGTGATTTAGAATCTTCTTACACTAAATCATGGTTAAAACTTAATATAAAGGGGTTAGCTGAAACATTTAAAAGAGATATTAAAATATTTACTTTAAGTTATGGTTTACCTCCTGATATGGAAATATCTAAAGCTGATGAGATAACACTTAAAACAGCTTTAGACAATATAAAGGAAATCGTTTAAGCTAGTGTAGCTCAGCGGTAGAGCAGTGGTTTTGTAAACCATTGGTCGGGGGTTCAATTCCCTTCACTAGCTAATGGGTCTTTCGTATACTTCAAAATCAATAAAGGGAGTTCGATTCTCTCAAGGCTCGATTTTCTTTAAAAACATGATACAATTTTCAAAGTTTCAACCCTTTACATAAGATGACATCAAAAATAAATGTATTAATTTCAAAAATAGAAGATGGTTATAAAATCAAATATTTATTTAGTTCCCCTCATGAGAAGTCTAGAACACTCTATACAGAGAAGTTTTATGATATAGAAAGAGAAGCCGTTGAAGAAGTAGCTGATCTTGAATTCAAAATGGAAGAATTTGCAATAGAAGAAAATGCTGAAATAGGTGAAGTAATCTTTGAAGAAGAGGAAGTAGAAATATTAGCTCAAGAAGACTCTTTTTGAAAGTTGTTAAAAATCAATCAAAATAGGGTATAATCTCCTCATGATAACAGAAGAACTTCATGAACGGTTAAAAGCTATTGCTATTGAAAAAAGACTATTAGAGAAGCTTTTCACAGCAACTTATTTTGCAACACCTAAAAAAGAATTAACTTCAGAAGAATTAGAAGATATTAAAGATTCCCAAAAGAAGTTATGTTTACAAATTGCTAAAACATATCATGATTTGGTAGGATTAGAAAACACAGAAGAAGTTTTACAAATGTTCCAATTAATAAAGGATTTTAAATGATAGATATAGAAAAAATAATAACTTATGATTCAGAATATCATTTTGGGGAAGTTAAAAGTAATAAAGAGTTTAAATTTCATAAAGCTAATCTAGCTGTTCAAACTTATAGAATAGGAACAGGAGAAATAATCCAAGTTAATTGTCATAAAGAACCTAATCATTGGAACAAAATATTTGATTTGTTAGAACAAGGATATATTTTAGTAGCTCATAATGCAATAGCAGATATAAGGGGAGATTTATGTCCTAAAGATATTATTAAATATGCTATAAGGGGTCAAGTACATTGTACTATGTATAGAGAAAGACTTATATATGGTTTAGGTGAAGTATTTGATGATAGTGCAATTCAAACAATTTACTCTAAAAAACCTAATAATTTGTTTCAAAAGAAAGATGAGGGTTCTTTAGATGAATTCATAGAAGAAGATATAGAAGACTTTGAAGATGACGATGATGTTATTAAAATAAACCATAATATGTTTTCTTTAAAAGACTTAGTTTTTAGATATAAAAGAAAAATACTTAATAAAGAATATCAAGACGCTAAACATTATAAATATCCAGATATAGATCCTAAAGCAATGGATTATGCCAAAGAAGATGTGGAATACCTTTTAGATATTTATTTAAAACAACAGGAACGAATAGAAGAATTAGGTATTCAAGAGCAAGTAGATTTAAACAACAAACTTCTTGCTACTTCATTTATAATCCATTATTATGGTATTCCTATAAACTTAGATGAATTACAAAAGTTTAGGGCTTTATACACTAATAAAGTTTCTGAACTCAAACAATCTTTAATGGAGAAGCTCCCTAAAGTTAGTTTAACTCCGAATCAAGAGGTAGAAAAATACATTGATTCTAGGTGGTTCAGAGGCACAGGATTTTTAGACTCTCAATTAGCTGTTATACATTCTAAAGATATAGCTACAAAACTTTGTTTAAAACAGCCAGAGGAAAAGGTTCAAACTATTCTTAGGAAAGAACTCATAAAGAAAAAGAATCAATTAAATAATAATTTTATTTCTTCTTTTTATTCAGATATACTCACTTTACAAGGATGTTTTAATCTTTGGAGAGATCGTAATTTAGAGATTCTTCAAACAACAGTTAATTTCAATAACCCTAGACATAAGTTAGAAGCGTTTAATAAATTGGGAATTGAAGTACGTAATACAACTGCAGGTACTCTTAAAGAATATCTTCTTAAAAATGATTGTCCTCTTTTAAGTAGTTATCTTGAATTTCAAAAGAATAATACTTTACTAGAAAAAACCTTAAACCAAATGGTTTATGGTAAATACTTAAGAGAAGATAATACAGTTAAAGGGTTTCTTGATAATACAGGTACAGCGACAGGTAGAACCTCCGCTAAAGAACTTAACTTCCAAAACCTTAGCAGAGACTTAAAATCTCTTTTTAGTACCCCTGAGGGCATGGTATCCATTGAATATGACTTAAGTCAAATAGAACTTCAAATGGTAATGGATAGATTTAGAGATAAAGGAGTTGAAGAGTTTGTTAAAGCTCAAGATTCTCATTGTATGGCTGCTACTAGATATTTTGCAAAAATGAAAGAGTTTAAAGATAACTTTAGAAACTTTGATGAGTTATACAAAGCAAGAAAGGAAGGAAATCCACTTGCAGAGAAATTAAGACAAGCTTCTAAGACAGTTACATACTTCTCTATCTATAGAACCCCTTCAAATGAACATGAAAACTATATTCCAGGGGTACCTAAACTTCAAGAAATATTCCGAGCTCAATTAGGATGGGACTTAAATAAAGAAGATGCAACTTATATAATAAAAGAAACAGAGAAATTATTTTCAGCATGGACTCAAGCAAAAAGAACTATAGATAGAGAAATCAAAAGAAAATATGAATCTCTTAAAAAAGATATAAGTCTTTTAAAAGAGAATGAAACCTTACCCTTGGAAGACTATTTAATTTGTTTAACCAATAGAGCAAGAGGTATGCACTACCAGTTTCATATTCTTAAATCTAAAATATTTAAACCTAAGAGAGAAGTAGAAGACCCTAAGACAGGTGAAATAACTATTGAAACAGAGTATATAAATGGAAGACCTGTTTATAGCTGTTTAATACAAGGGGATACAGCTACAGCTACTAAATCAGCTTTAGAGGAATTACAAAGAAATCTTTTTGAAAGGTATCATTCCGATAACGCAAGGTGTAATCTTTATGTACATGACTCTTATAGAGTGTATTGTAAACCTGAACTAGTAGAAGAAGTTAAACCTTTGGTTATTGAATCTATACTTAAACCAGTGTATAAATATGGTAAATTCTCTTGGCTTCCTGTTAAAATAGAGGGTGGTCTATATAAAGAAAAAGAAGTATGGGTTTATGATGGAGAAAAAATATATTTAGAGGCTTAATATGACAGACGAATTTACAGAAAAAGCAAGACAAAACTTTGAGAAGTTGTATAACAAAAAAGAAGAGTTAAACCCTTCGTCAAGGTTAGAAACAGTTTTAATTGAATTAGATGAATCCATTAAAACATTAATAAAATATGACGAATGTGTTTATAGACTCTTGTTAAAAGTCTTAGACGAATCTAAAAAGAATAATCAAGAAAAATTCTGGTTTCTTTTTTGGATAGGTTTTCATAGCTGTTGGATGGGTGTTCTATTTTGTAATGTTATCATGTGGTTCTTAGATCCTATCAAACAATGGATTTTAAACCTTTATTAATTATTTGTTTAAAAGTTTAAGACTTTGGGTATATTGACATACTCCTCGCCGCAAGCAACGAGGATTCTTAACACTTCAACAGCCTCACTTTAAAAGTGATTCTTCGGTGTTCGTTTTTAAGGTCTCCCAATGCCCTGTGGCGACCTTTTCGATGTTCTTAGCTGCATTTTCATCTCGATCGTGAACAGCTTCACAGTTCAAGCATTTAACCTTTCTAACTTTCAAGTCGAGCTTTCCCCATCTGTATCCACAGCTGGAGCATACTTGACTTGTTGGTTCCCATTGATTAATTACTTGGAATTCTCTGTTGAACTTCTTAGCTTTAGCTTCGCAAAGACATCTAAATTCTCTCCATCCTTGCTGGTTTATCAGTCGAGATAACCTAACATTTTTTAACATCTCGGTTACATTCAAGTCCTCTAAAACAATAAGTTGGTTCTTCTTGACTATTTTAGTGGATAGTTTATGCAGGAAGTCCTTTCTGACTTCTGCAATCTTGTTATGCTTTTTAGCAACCCTAATCCTTGCTTTGTATCTTCTATTTGACCCTTTCTGTTTTTTAGAAAGGGATCGTTGAAGCTTTTTAAGACCTTTGTAGAGCCTAGAATAGCAAGGACTTTTGAATTGCTCTCCAGTACTTAAAACAGCAAAGGTCTTGATTCCTAAATCAATTCCAACGCTTTTGTTCTTAGCTGGAAGCTTAATAGGCTTAATTTCAACAACGAAGCTTATAAAGTATCTGTCAGCATTGTCCTTGATTATTGTTGCTGAACTGGGATCAGAAGCTAACTCTCTAGACCAGACGGGTTTTATAAACCCTATCTTTGCTAGATACACTTGAGTTCCTTTAAGCTGAAAGGCTGAATTAGTAAATTCAGCTGATTGCTTATTAGCTTTCTTCTTGAACTTAGGATATGCTAACTTCTTTCCCTTTCTTTTTCCCTTACAAGAATCAAAGAAGTTCTTGAAAGCAACCTCTTGATTCCTTAAGGCTTGCTGTAATGGAACACAAGAAACCTCATTCAACCACTTCCTTTGCTCTGTCTTTTTAGATTGAGTTAGAAGAGCTGAAAGAGCGTTGAAGCTTGGCTTCTTTGCTTCTTGTTTACAGATAGCTAAAGCATCGTTCCAAACTACCCTTATACATCCAAAAAGCTGAGATAAGCTTGCTTTTTGCTGTAATGTTGGATAGAATCTGTACTGATACCTTGCTTTCATACTTCCTATTTTATACTTCTTTAAGTCTTTTGTCAATTTAAAGTGTTTTTTTTTTACTTTAATTGGGTATAATACTAATATCTCGACGCAAGCGTCGGGGTTTCTTACTCCCCTTAAAATACTTATAAAAGCAAAGGAGAAAAACAATGATAAATTTCAATACAGCCTCTTTTAACTGGAGTGCAAATCCTTTTGGAAATAGTCAATCTAGATTCAAGAAGAAACCAGCTCCTATTGGAACAAGTGTTAATAGGAATATCAATGTGAATAGAGTCTTAAATAGTGTAAATAACTCTTCGAAATCTGTTTCAACAAAAGGTAAATAGAAAAATATAGAATTAGAAGTTAAAAAATTTAATCTTTAGAAATGAAACATAAACATTTATTAATCAACGCTCAAGTTATGCAACCCATAGCAGAGGCTGAACCTCTTGAAGAGTGGCTTACAAAACTTGTAGAAGTTATTGACATGGTTATAGCTATCCCTGCTAAGGCAGTTATGGTAGGAGACATAGGTAATGCTGGTCCAACAGGCTTAGTAGGACTGAAAACTTCCCATGCTTCTATTCACGTATGGACTCCTGAAACACCTGAGCAAGTGGGTAAACCTTGCCTATGTCAAATAGATGTTTATTCATGTAAAGATTTTAATCCTCAAGATGTTTTAAACTATATAGATGAAACAATGGAACTTTATTATTGTGATTATCAATTCATAGATAGAGACCCTATATATGGGTTTAAGACACTTGAAAATAAATCAATAGCTTCTGATTCTTTTATGGAAGCTAAGTATGAATTACTTATTGATAGAGTCAAAGAAAATATAGAAGTTTTCAAAAGACTTGCGTAAAACTCTTGCATAAAACTTTAAAGAATGGTATTCTTTCAAATAGGTTAGTAAACCCTTGCAAAAGGTTTTTATTCATATTTACCCTTTTGCAAAAAGACTCTTCCATAAGGACTGGGAGTACCTAGTCGATGGGTGAATCTAGCTAGACAAAAGAGCAAGCTTCCTTTTTAGAAGCTCCTTGTTTTAGGAAGACTTGCTCTATCTTTTCAAACACTTACAAAAGGGGTATTTTATGTCAAGTCATATTGTAGAAATAATAACAGAATTAGATTCTCTTCCAAAAGAAGAAGTAAATTCTACTGAAAAAGGATTAAACCTTTTAAAAGAGTTAAAAGAGTTTTCACTAACTAATCTTTTACATCTTACATCGTATATAACTGTTTCAAAGGATTATTATGGTGTTAGTTCAAAATGTACAGATGAAGATATTTTAAATGCTTTACATATAGTAAGCCATGTAATTGGAAGTAAAACTTATGAACAGCTTACAGATAAAACATCTAATGAAACAGATAAAAGGAAAATAAAAGCTTTATATAATAATGCTATAAAAAGTCATGTGGATTTTTCAAGAGAATTAAAAAAACTTATTAAAAAGTTTATAGGTGTAGACATAGCTGATCTTGCTAGAAAGATTTATCCTAATAAAGAAGATTCAATATTAGGCTAATAGTTAATTCTGATTTTAAAACCCTAACAAAAGTTTTTTTTCTTTTTTGTTAGGGTTTTTATTTTATTGGGTATAGATTATTTAGAAATGTTAATCTTAAAACAAATCTATGAAATCTTTATGGTTTTTAACAACTAAAACAAAAATGCCCTTATATAATCTTAAAACAGAGCAAGAGCTTTTTCACGAACAAGAAGAAGTTACTGTAGCTGTTTATAAAACTAAAGAGGATACTAATAAGCTTAAAGTATATGTTTACAAATTAAATAAACAAAAACCTTTAATAGAGTATCCCGAGATGAAAAGGACTACTTTTGATATACTATTTGAAGAACCTATAAAAAGGTTTAAAATACCTCTAAAAGATGTTTCTCAGAGGATATTGGAATAGTACCTCTCTTCTATTACTTTATCCTCTTATCTTCTGAAAAACAGCTAAAATATGGTTTAAAACTCAGTATATCCAACAGGTAAAATATTAATTAAAGTGGATAACTCATTAAAGGTTAAAACCTTGCTCATATCATTATAAAAACTAAGAGCAAAGGAAACTTTCCATATTTCTAGTTCTTTATCAAAGTACATAAGACTTAGAGTTTTAATAGGGGTTGTTTCCCCTGTCTCCCTGTCAAAAACTTTTGTTTGGGTTACATACAGTTTAAAGTTTGATCTATATTCAGAGGGTATTGTACAAAAGATATGGGATATAAAATCAAATTTATCTAAAGGTTCTCTATGTTCTAAGATAATATTAATTGATTTAGTATAAAAGTTTAATAACTTAGAAGATATTTCTGTTTCATTATGTAAAGTTATTTTACTACTATTGACTTTGGTAAAATAAACAAAGTCAAAGGGAAATACTTCTAAAGCCCCTTTGATAATGGAATCTTCTTTATCAGTAAATAAATACAAATTAAAGGGGTCTTGAGTAGTAGTATAGTTTTGTCCTTCTTGATTATGTAATGTTTCTTGAAGCTTTTGTAATTCTCTTGAATCAGTGAAAATATCAATAAAATATTTATCTTTATCAAGACTAAAGAAAGTTTCTGAAAACTTACGACAAAGAATCTTTATAAAAGGGGTATCACTATATCGGTCAGATAAACCTATAGACATGGTTTCATTTCCTCTAATTGGTTAAACGAACAAAAGATTCTATCTTCATTTTCCACTAAATTGAAATCAAAATCCACTGTAAAAAAGTTATTTACAAGATATGTATGATCTTCTTCTACTACTATATCATATAAATCTATAAAAGTATTCTTTGATTTATTCCCCTTTAACATAACTATTTTATTATAAAGCTTTGTATATTTAGTTCTTACTTTTATACAGTCTTGAATACTTATTAATTTATAAGGAAATGTTGGAAAAGAAGCAATAAAATCTTCAAGAGAAGGCGGTATATTATCTGAATAAGGAGTTATTCTAAATTCAAGTTCTAAAGTATTAGTAGTTGGATTTTCTTTATAATAATAGAAAGTAGGTAGGTTTAAAAAAGAAAGAATAGTGCTTAAAATAGTTAAATCACTATGAGTATATAGATTTTTTATTTTATTAAAGGTAGCTAATAAAGCTTCTTTAGTTGGTTTTTTCTCTTCATCCTCTTCTTCATATTCTAACGAAAGGTTTAAATATGAATATATAAAAGGTTTTAAATACTTAGTATCTAGATATATTAAATCTTTAAAACTATAGTAAGACCCATTCCAATAGTTTATTAAAAAGTCTTGAATCTCTTTAGACTTTATAGATAAAGAAATAGTACAAGAAGGATAATCTATTTTGAAATTTGTAAAGAATTCAGGGAAAAGTTTAGATAGTTTTTGTAAACTTATAGTTAAATAATAAAAAGTAGGTATATTAAAAGTAATAGTACCTTCTTCATTAGGAATAAGACTCTGTGAAAAAATTATTCCTAGTAATTGCCAAAACTCTTCTAAAGTATAAAGTTTTAAAGGAAGGGAATCATTAAAATAAGTTTTTATATCTCGTGTTAAGTATTTTTTATCTATAGAGCAATGTGAAAATCTTTCTTTCATGCCAGATACTTTAGAAAGTCTTTCTATTCTTAATAATGTAGATAGGTCAGTTAGATAAATAGAGTTATTTTTTATATATTTTAAAGCACTTATTTCTAATATATTTTTAGTTAAAACAGAATCAGTAGCCCCATTATTTTTAAGTAAATTATGAAAGCTTAAAAATAATTGATTTTCATCAGTTCCTAGATACTTAAAAGGATCAAAGGTAATATTATAGTAATATAAATTAATAGTATACCTAGCCTCTTTTATAACCTTTTTAATTGGTCTAAATCTATAAAGATGTGTTAAAACTAAATCCCCTTCTTTAAGACTTTCTATAGGGGTATATCCTTCTGGTGTGAGTATTAATGATCCTTGACTAAACATTTAATTTGAGATTAACTTTAGATAAAATTCTAGCATAGTTTAACATTAAATTAATTTGAAATCGTTTTTACAATGGGCTGGGGGTAAATCACGCTTACTTCCTGTTATACATAATAACTTGCCTTTAACATATAATAAATATTTTGAACCTTTTGTTGGAGGTGGAGCCGTTCTGTTTAGTCTTTTCTCTACAGATAGTTTAACTTCTCAACAAGCGGTTATATCAGATTTGAATGAAGAGTTAATCAATTGCTATAATGTGATTAAACATGAAACATCTAATTTAATTAAACTTTTAGAACATATAGCAAGTTTAAAAACCCATTCAAAGGATATGTACCTTCATATAAGAAATGCAGATAGAGATATTAAAACCTTTAAACAATGGACTCCTGTTCAAAAGGCTAGTAGATTTCTCTATTTAAACAAAGCATGCTTTAATGGGCTTTACAGAGTTAATTCAAAGGGGTTTTTTAATACTCCTTATGGAAACCCTAAATCATTTGAAACTATCTTTAATATTCCTAATATACTTGAATGTGCAAAAGCTTTACAGAATGTTGAAATATTAAATAAAGACTTCAATGAGTTATTACCCTCTATTAAAGAATATGACTTTGTTTATTTAGATCCTCCTTATTATCCAGTTTCTAAAACATCTAACTTTGTTTCTTACACCTTACAAAAGTTTAAAGAATCTGATTTACAAAGGCTTAAAGACTTCTGTGATGTTTTAACTGCAAATAAGGCTTTTTTCCTTTTATCTAATTCAAACAGTGATTATGTTAAAACCTTATTTGATGGTTATCACATTCAAGAAGTTTCTATAAACCGCTTGATAGGAGCTAAAAACTCAAGCAGAGGTAAAGTTAAAGAACTACTGATTTCTAATTATTAATAGGTTCAAGCTCAACAACTTCTTCAATAGCATTTCCTCTCATGTCTTTGAAGTATAATATTTTCTTGTTTAAGTCTTTGGCATGCTGTATTTCGTCTTTCATGCCTTGGGAAATAACCCCTGCCTTAGGGAATACCCATACTTCTTGACAAACTTTAATCATGTTTTTACCATGAAAAATGCCCATATCTCTTTCTTCTGGTACTCTATCATCTAAGAATTGTGTGAAATATAGATGAGGTGCAAAAGGAGTATACCCTTTGTAAATTAAAATATTACAAATCTCTTTTACATAGTTAATGTTGTCTCTCATTGTAGAAGATTTAAACCCTCTTAAAGGACTACAAATATAAATAAGATATTTACACTTATCTTCTATTTGACTAGCTATATAGGGTTTAACCTTATCTAAATCTTGATCAAATATTTTTAAAAGGTGTGTTGAAGTAAAATCATTTTGAAGATGCTTTTTAACTAAGTTTGAAATAATTTCCATTTCTTCTAAATCAAGCTTAAAGAAAAGATTCCCAAGCTTAGGGTATAAAGCTTCAAACTTATTGTTTAAATACTCTTGTAAATTAGTTATATCGTCCATTTGTTTATAGGTAAGTCTTAATAAAAAGTATACCCTTAAAAAGGAAATTTATAACATTTTTTGAGATGTTTTAAACTCTTTTTGAATTGCTGAACCTTTCTAGGTGTATTGACTCCTTTGTCGTTTCTAGAAGAAGGTTTTCTTCCTGTTTCATGTGATTTGAGTTTCATAAAGATTGTATACCCTTTTAAATATAGTTTTTAACAAAGAAAAAAGGAAAACCCTTTTAGTGGGCTTTCCTAAGAGATAACCTGAAATTTGCGACGAAGGAGTTTAAGCCTTTTCAATTAAAAGTATATCATAAAGTAGAGAAAAAAGTATTAAAACAATAAGGACTAAAGATAAAGAATTTTTGAGGGTCTTCTTTATAAGTTTCATATACTTTAAGTTGTAAGATATTATTAAGTCTAATAGCTCCAAAAGTATAGGTTTGACCTATTTGAAAGGGTAATTTAAAGTCATGATAGTTAGGAACTCTTTTACAGATACAACCATTCAAAATAGTACTTTCAACACCATTTTGAAGGAGATTTAACACTTGCTCTTGATTAATTACCATGACATGTAGACTCCCATTCCTCTTCCCCAGTCTTTTTTATAGTTCTCTATATCAGGATGTCCAAAAGAATCAAGTAAAAATCTTTTAGCTAAGCTTAATTTATCCTTAGCTAGGGTATAAGACTCTAAAAACTCCTGATAAGTTCTTTTTTCTATATCAGTTAAATACTCTTGTCTTTCTGTATAAAGATTAACTAATTCTGCAAAATATTTATTTAAAAGACCTTGATTATTTAAATAAGAAGCAACCCCTTTTGATATTGTCTTCTCTCCCATATCAATGAAACAATCTTCTATAATAGTTTCTAACTTGTAAATTATTTGTTGAATCTTTCTCATTTTTTAGTTTAAAATATCCTTTCAAATAGAGTATACCCTTTTGAAAAAGTTTATAACATTTTGCATAAAGATGTTAGAAAACCTATGCAAAAGGTTAAACTATAAGAGGATAGAAAAAGGTAGCGTTTACAAAACGCAGATTACATACAGAAGGGAGGTTAAAACCGTGGCAAAGAAAGAAGAAACCAAAATAACGGCTCTGTATGAGCGTCTGTCGAGAGACGATGAACAGGCTGGAGAATCGAACTCCATCCAGAATCAGAAAAAATATCTCGAAGAATATGCCCGACAAAAAGGGCTGAGAAATATCCGGCACTTTTATGACGACGGGTACTCTGGTACGAATTTCAATCGTCCCGGTTTTACCGCCCTGCTTGAAGAAATCGAAGCCGGACGAGTTGAGACCCTTGTGGTTAAGGATCTCAGTCGCTTCGGGCGTAATTATCTGCAAGTTGGCTATTACACAGAAATCCTCTTTCCGAAAAAGGGCGTTCGTTTCATAGCCATCAACAACAATGTGGATAGTGCTACTCCGCAGGACAATGACTTCACTCCGTTTTTGAATATTATGAACGAGTGGTACGCCAAGGACACGAGCAACAAAATCAAGGCGATATTCAAGTCCAGAATGAAAGACGGAATGAGGTGTAGCGGTTCTATCCCCTACGGCTACAAGAGAAAGCCGGACGATAAGCAGACCCTTATCATTGACGAGCCTG
>MOYB01000013.1 GCA_001899385.1 Candidatus Caenarcanum bioreactoricola
ATTTGCATTACTGTAGAGCATCAAAGAATTCACAGAGTAGTTGGTAATGAATCAGAAGGTACTACTAGAGAACAAGCAGAAGAATATATTTCTAAACTTAAAATTGAAGCAAAAGAAAATAGATTAAACCTTCCGAAAGCTCGAAAAACTTTTCCTAATTTTAAAGAAATTGCTTTGAGATATTTAAATAAGCTTAAACTTCATGGAGATAAAGATTTAAAGAAAAAAGAAGCTCGTCTTAAACTTCATATCATTCCTTTCTTTGCTTTAATTCCTTTATATAAAATTACAACTTCTGAAATTGAAGAATATAAACAAAAAAGATTAAAAGAAAGAATAAAAGGCAGTTTAAACAAACTTACAAGTGAAGCAACTATAAACAGAGAATTAGCAGTTTTATCTCATATATTTAACAAATCATTTGAATGGAATTGGATTGATAAAATCCCTTGTAAAATAAAGAAATTTAATGAAGATTCAAATAGGATAGTTTATTTAACAACTAATCAAATACAAAGATTATTAAGTTCTGCAAAGAAAGATTATAATCCTAATATTTATCTTTTAATTCTTATTGCTTTAAATACTGGCATGAGAAAAATGGAATTGTTTAAAATAAAATACAAAGATATAGATTTAAACAGAAAAATAATATATATTCCCAAAGCAAAAGCAGGAGCAAGAGAACAACCAATACCAGAAAGTTTAATTAAAATTCTTCATGATTATTTAAAGACAAGACCACTAGAAAGTAAATATTTATTTCATTCAGAACAATCAAATACAGGACATATAATGGATATACGAGAAACATTTGCAAGAGTAGTAAAGAATGCTGGATTAGATTTCAAAGAAATAACATTACACACATTAAGGCATACAGCCATCACACATTTAATACAAGCAGGGGTTGATTTACCTACTGTTCAAAGAATCTCAGGGCATAAGACTCTTTCTATGGTTGGAAGATATTCTCACCAGAATGGGAGCCATATTCAAGAGGCTTTTGAAAGGTTAGAGGGACGGATTGGGGGAAGGTGAGAGTAATGTTTCTAATGCTCTTTCTACACCTGTATATGAAGACAAGCCGGAAAATCCTTTAATATCTATTGCTCTTACATAATCAGCTAACCATTGTGGCATTTTAAGTCTTTCAGGTAGAGTCCAATTATCTTCTCTTAATTTTAATGCTAAAGTTTCAAGTTCTTTATTTAAAGAATTTTTATTTAAATAAAATAGTGCTTTTATAAATATATCATCTGTTCCATAGCGTTTATCTGAGTTTTCCATAGCTAATTTAAATTCTGGAAATCTTTCAAGTAAGGTTTTAAAATATTCAAATGCGGTTGGAAATCTCTCAAAAATTTGAGGAAAGACTTTAAAAAGTCTTTTTTTTGATTTATAAATTACCCCCCCCGTAAATACAGATTGTTTTATTTTTAATATATTAGTACTTCTCATAACCTTAAAATAATTTTTTAATGCATAGGATTTAATATATTTTAATTTATAAATACCAATTTGTCAAAAGATTTAAAGTATTTTCAAATTAGATTCTCCAAGAAAGAAAATAAAGGTAAATTCCCATTTATTCTCTAAAATTCTTTGCACAACTACACAGAAATCGCACAAAGAAACATAAAAACCTACCTCGGGCCGGACTTGAACCGGCACGGGATTGAAGTCCCAACGGATTTTAAGTCCGTAGCGTCTACCTATTCCGCCACCGAGGCATAACTATATTAGAATAGCAAAAAAAGCTTATATTTAAAAGTCATGAAAATAAATTATTTTTTACTTTAAATTTAAAATAACTTATAATCCCATAAAATCAGGACCTGAACCCTGTTCCGCAGCTTTAACTTTTAAATTGCATTTAGGACAAACAATTTCACAAGTTCTACATTGAATACAATTCTCTAAAGACATTGCATGTTCATTATTGTTATTAAGATGATGTACTTCTGCTGTACAGTCATTTACACAAGGGGGCTTTTGATTAAATTTTTTATATTCTTCAATACATTCTTTACACAAATTAGAATTTAATTCATCTATATGTTTATTTCCTTCGTGATATTTAGGATTTGCATAAAATACCGCATCTTCTCGAGAGAACAAATTATTCCCCTCTCTCTTTAGGAGAGGGGTTAGGGGTGAGGGAAAATCTGCTCTTATATGTTCTGAATCTTTTTTATATTTTAATTCTCCTATATTAATAAGTCCTGCCATTAATAAAAACAATCTTATTCCATCATATAAAGCTCTAAATGGATTATTAGTTAAAGCAACTTTTAACATTCCCCATAAGACAAAGCTTTTATCTATTTCTTTAGTAACTGTTGGTAAATATTTTCCTAAAATTCTTTTGTTTTCAGTCCATGCATATCTAAAATAACGTCCTTTAAAAAGATCTTGTCCCACAAAAGATTGCATAACTTTTTCTTTATAAGAAGCAAGCATTTTATCGGAAAAGTCATTTTTTATCATACAACTACATATAGTTTCTGCTGCTAAGTAGCCAGTTTCCATTGATTTGTCTATACCGGAAATTTCACTAACATCAAGTACTCCTAAAGCATCTCCTAAAAGAAAAGTATTGTTAAAAGCAAATTTTTCTGGTAGGCTATAATATCCTCCTTCTGGAAGTAATGCCGCGCCATATTTTAAAAGTTTTGCTCCTTGAATTTTTTCTTTTATAAAAGAATGTTCTTTTAAAGCTTGTAATAATTGTTGTGTGTTAAGGTTTGGATTTTCACTATCTAGTCCTGCTATTAAACCAAGAGCTAATTTATTATTTTTCATACCATAGACAAAACCACCACCAAAAGTACCATCTAAAAGTGGATAACCCATACTATGCCAAGCAAGTCCTTCAAAGTTTTTATCTTCAGTTAATTGCCAGATTTCTTTTACACCTACAGACCAAATTTGAGGATTTTTACGTAAGTTAAATTTTGTAATTAAATCTTCAGATAAAAAGCCTTTATCATTAAAACAAAAAACTTTAGCTTGAATTTTATCTTCATGAACTTGAATAGCTGTTATTTTATCTTTATCATCATAAATTATTTTATTTGCAGTAAAACCTGGGAAAAAATCTATTTTAATTTGAGAATTTTTAGCATTAGAAAGTTTTTCTTTTAATTTCTCATACATCCATTTTACTACTTCACTAATTGATAAAATAAGATAACCTTCTTTTTTCATACCTTTAGGCATTACTATTCGAGGAAGATTCCAAGCTTTTTTTTCTCCAAGAATATTTACAAAACTTTTTTTACAAATTCCTTCATGAGGAAAGTTTTCTGTTTCATAATTAGGAAATATTTTTTTTAGAACACGAGGATTAGAGACTCCACCGCTTAATTGATGAGAACCAAATTCTTTTGATTTTTCAATTATTGCAACAGAAAATCTTAAACCTTTTTTTAATCCTAAATCTAAAAGATGATGTGCCAAAGTAAAATTAGCGATTCCACCACCTATTAAAACGATGTCATATGTTAATATATTTTTCATTTTTTTAAAGTTTTTTAATAATATCAAGAATTTATAAGAAAAGCTTCTAGTTTTTCAATATGTATATTAAGAGCTTTTGTTTGTAAATCTGTTAAAGGAACCTTTGGAAAATTAGGAACACCATGAATAGTAAAATAAGGCAAATAATTCATTCCACATAACTTAGCAGTTTGTTCTATAGGTTTAAGTAATTCATTAATTGTAAAATTATTTGATCCACCTTTTTGATAAGAATTTTGATCTCCTCCTGTTGAAATAGAAACAAGAAAATCTTTTCCATGAAGAGCATTACCTCCTGAACCATAAGCAAAGCCATATAAAAGAACTTTATCTTGCCATTCTTTTAAAATTGCAGGACAACTATACCAATTAAAAGGAAATTGAAAAATAATCAAATCTGAATTAATTAAAAGTTCTTGTTCTTTTTTTACATTAATTTTAAAATCAGGATATTCTTTATACAAATCATGTACTTTAACATTTTCTAATTTAGAAATTCTTTCAATTATAGCTTTGTTTACCTTGGATTCAGCAAAGCTAGAATGTGCTAATAAAACTAAAATTTTTTTCATAAGTTTATTTGTTTATTTATTATTATTATATATAAGATTATAAGATATGGATAATAAAATAAAATCAGGATTTATCTCTTTAGTTGGTCGTCCTAATGTAGGAAAATCATCTTTATTAAATGCTATTTTAGAACAAAAAATTTCTATAGTTAGTAATAAAGTACAAACAACTAGAGATAAAATTTTAGCAGTACATAATTTTACAGATAATAAAGGAGAAAAAGTTCAAATAGCTTTTATGGATTTGCCTGGTATGCATGGGGCATTAGACAAAATGGGGGAAGCTTGTCTTAAAACTATTAAATCTATAAGAAAAGAAACTGATTTAATAGCATTAATTTTTGAATGTCATAAGCAAGTAGGTAGAGAAGATCTTGAAATTCTTAGTTGGTTAAAACAAGAACATAAGAAAACTCCTTTAATTTGCCTTTTAAATAAAAGTGATTTATTAGATAAAAAAGAAATTTTAATTTCAAATATTGAATATTATAGAAATATTTTAAAAGAAAATTTAGAAAGAGATATTGAAATTATTACTGTTTCAGCAAATAAAAAATTAGGAATAGAAAATTTCTTAAATCTTTGTTCTAAATTTTTAAAATATGGGGAAGCTTTATTTCCAGAAGATTATTTAACAGATAGATCTTTAAGATTTCTTTCAGGAGAATTAATAAGAGAAGAAGCATTAAATTTATTCAAAGAAGAAGTGCCTCATTCTATAGCAGTTTTTATAGAAGAATACAGAGAAGAAACTCAACCTAAAATTATTACTTATATAAGAGCTAAAATATTTGTTGAAAGAGAATCTCAAAAACCTATATTAATAGGTAAAAACGGTATTACAATAAAAAAAATTAGTACTTTAGCAAGAAAACAAATAGAAGAACTTGTTGGGACGCCTGTATTTTTAGATTTAAAAGTAAAAGTATTTGAAAATTGGAGAAAAGATAGTCAAAAATTAAAATATCTTGGCTATAATTTTAAGTAAAAATTAACATAAATTTTAAATAAAAATTTACTTTTTGTTATAATATAAAAGTGATTAACTGTAAAAAAATCAAACTATAGTTAAAGCTTAATATAAAAAATAAAATGGCTGTTTCGAAAAATAAAAAAAATAATAATAAAACTGCCTCAAAAAAGCCTGCTACTAAAGCAAAAGCAGAAATTAAAAAAACTATTACTAAAAATATAACTAAACCTATTGCTAAAGCAAAAGTAGAAGTTAAAAAAGTTGTTGCTAAAAATACTGCTAAGCCTGTTGCTAAAGCAAAAGTAGAAGTTAAAAAAGTTGTTGCTAAAAATACTGCTAAGCCTGCTGTTAAAGCAAAAGTAGAAATCAAAAAAGTTGTTGCTAAAAATACTGCTAAACCTGCTGTTAAAGCAAAAGTAGAAATCAAAAAAGTTGTTGCTAAAAATACTGCTAAGCCTGCTGTTAAAGCAAAGCCAGAAATTAAAAAAGCTATTACTAAAAATACTGCTAAACCTGCTATTAAAGCAAAGCCAGAAATTAAAAAACCTCCTAAAGGTATTATAAAAAAAACTAAAATTGATTTTATTGATGAAGATTTAGAAGATATTGATTTAAGTCTCGAAGAATTAGAAGAAAATCTTTATGATAATGATTTAGTTGAAATAGATGAAATTGATAATAATAAAATCTCTCCAAAAATAGAAGAAATAAATGAACTTACTCTAGTTCAAGCAAAACCAAAAAGAAAAAGAGGAAGACCTCCTTTATTAAATCGTGTTATAGAAAATAAACAAAAAACTCCAATAATAATAAAAAGAAAAATTAATTCAAAACCTTTAAGTAATACTTTACCAGGTAGTGGACTTGCAGATTGGCTTATTTCTCAGAATATAACACCTCAGAATATTCGTAAACAAAAAGATTCTCAAGAACCTTCTACTAAAAAAAATCACCATCATTTAGTAGATGAAACCGAAGAATATAATAATACTCCATCTTGGTTACCTAGAGATTGGGTTACTGAAAATGGTCAACGTCTTATTATAAAATCAAATAAAGTTCAAAAAGAAGAAGCAAAACAACAACAGCAACAACAAATAGAAGAAAATAATCCTACTATAGGAATTTTAAGTGATAAAGAAGCTGACGAAGTTATTAGAAAAATTAGAGAAACTTATACTAAAAAGAAAATTATAAATACCGGTTCATCTATTACTCCATAAAAGTTAAGAAATATATATAAAAGGGTTTAATAAAATTAATTGATTTTTTTTAACTTATGAAAGGTCTATATATATTTCTTTTTGTTTTACTTTTATTTTTTACTTTTTTTATTCTTAAACCTAATAAACCTAAATCTCAAATAGTTGTAGCATCTCAACAACAAAATAATTTTCAACATAATAATAACAATAATAATCAAGCTTCTATAAAATTTATTTTTAAAGAACCTCTTTGGAAAGTCTCTTCAAAATATCCTAATTATTTTAATGAAGTAATTCAAAATAATAATTTATATCGTTGGAATAAAATAAATTTATATTATTATATAGAAGCTAAAACTGGAAGTAGACTTAATACTGCTAAAATAAAAAGAGCTTTTTCTCATTGGGAAAGAAAAAGTGGAGTTTTTAGATTTTATCAAACACAAAATCCTAAATTAGCTGATATAAGAATAAGACTTATGACACTCTCAAATAAATCTAGAGTCGGAGAAGGTGGTCCTGATGATTTAATAGTAGGTAGAACTTTTGAATTTAATAATAAAACTTATAATGAAAATATTATAAAAACAGCTTCTATTTCAGCTTCATCAGAAAGTTTTTCTTTTGAAAATGTACAAAAATATGAAAAGGCTGGTATAGATGCTGGCTTTACAATGCTTGTACATGAAATAGGACATGTTTTAGGAATAATGGCACATAGTTCTAATCAAGGTGATTGCATGTATTACCAAATGGACGCTTTTGCTAAATCATGTAATAATCTTAGAGCAGATGCAAATACACTTGCTATGCTTTATGGTAAATCTTCTTCTTTAAACAAAGGTTTTTATGATATTAAAGAGAAAGTTTATTATTAATTGGGAAAAATTTTATTATGAGTAATTCTTCAAATAATAATTTTTTAAATGTATTACTTTTAATTGGAATATTAGTAATCGGTTCAATATATGCATTACAAGTAAAAGAAGAGCATCCTCAACTTTTACAATTTATTCCAGATAAAAATAAAATAAATTCTTTTTTTCAAAAAATTAAATTTCCTTTAAATTTTAAAACATTAAAAACTTTAAATTTTAAAGAAAAAAAATCTTCTCTAAAAATAAAAGAAACTAATAATAAAATTAATTTAAAAAGCAAATTTTTTAAAAGAAATAATTTAAAAAAAAGAGAATTTTCTTCTTTTAATAATATAAAAAATATAGAAAATAAAATTGAAATAAATTATAAATCTTTAATTCCTTATCCAAGATTATTAAAAGCTAGTCTTAAAGAAAGAAAAGATTTTAATTTGAATAATAATATTGCAACACCTAATTTAGAAGTTTCTTTTACTACTGATTATTATTTGTACAAAGACATAATAGCTTGGCAAATTGATAAATTCAAACTTTTAAATTTCAAATCAGAAATTCTTATAAATGAATATGATCTTGGACGAAAAATAGTTATAGAAGCTCAAGATGAATTTAACAGACAAATTTTCCTTTCTGTGAAGCCTGATTTGCATGAAAATAAAAGTTTTTGGCTAATACAAATTTATGAATAATTGCTATAATTATTTAACTTATTTTTTAAAATTATGCTTTGGCAAGGACTTATTCACAAATATCAAAAGTATTTAAATATCGATAAAAATAGCAAGATTATAAGTATATGTGAAGGTAATACTCCTCTTATTAAAGCTCCTGCTATAGAAAAAATCTGTGGCGTTAAAAATTTATCTGTATACCTTAAATTTGAAGGGGCAAATCCCAGTGGAAGTTTTAAAGATCGTGGCATGACTGTTGCTATTACAAAAGCTATTAACAGCGGACTTCATACAATGGTTTGCGCTTCAACCGGAAATACTTCTGCTTCAGCAGCTGCTTATACTGCTTATGCAAGATCTGTTGGCTTTGAAAATGCAAAATGTGTAGTTCTAATACCTGATGGTTATGTTGCTTTGGGTAAGCTCGCTCAAGCAATTGCTTATGGTTCTAAAATAGTTCAAATTAATGGTAATTTCGATAAGGCATTAGACATAGTAAAAGAACTTTCTAAAGAAGCCGGTATTGCGCTTGTAAATTCTGTAAATCCTGATCGTATTGAAGGACAAAAAACTGCTGCATTTGAAGTTTGTGAACAATTAGGTAAGTCTCCTGACATCCTTTCTATTCCGGTAGGTAATGCAGGTAATATAACTGCTTATTGGAAAGGTTTTTGTGAATATTTTGCAGAAGGTTCTATTAATAAAAAACCTCAAATGATTGGATTTCAGGCAGCAGGCTCAGCACCTATTGTTTTAGGGAAGGCTGTAGAAAATCCAGAAACAATTGCTACTGCAATAAGAATAGGTAATCCAGCTAGTTGGCAAAGTGCAGTAAATGCTGCTAAAGAATCTAATGGTTATATAGATGCAGTAACAGATGAAGAAATTATTTCTGCTTATAAACTTATACATTCAAGTCAAGGGGTATGCTGTGAACCTGCAAGCGCTGCCTCTGTTGCAGGACTTATAAAATCTGCAAAATTAGGGAAAATTCCTGAAAATAGTACTATTATTTGTATTTTAACTGGGAATGGGCTTAAGGATCCTGAAACAGCTATTAAAACTAATGAATTTAAACCTATGAAAGCAGAAGCAAATATAGATTCTGTTGTTAAGGCTTTAGGACTTTAAATTATTTTAGGAGCCCCCCAACCCCCTAGCCACTACAATTTATTTTGTCGCTTGCGAAGAGAATAAAGCAATTTTTTTAAAACCCCCAACCCACTTTCAGGTGGTTGGGGGTTTTCTGAAAAGAGAATTTAGTTAAGTTTTTGTCATGCTTTGATTACTTTTTAGTATAATTTAGAAGATTAATTAAAAATTATGATGAAAATAAATAAAAAACAAATTGATAATTTAATTAAAGAACTTTCTAATTTACAAGAAAAAAATCTTATTAAAAAAGAACAAATATCAGCCATTGAAGCTTATTATCAAGAAATTCTAGATAATCAGCCTTCTTCAAATTTATTTTTTACATTATTCGCAGGTTTTGGAGCTTTATTAATAGGCATAGGTATAATAAGCTTAATAAGCTTTAATTGGGCATTTTTTGATAAGACAATAAAAACTATAATAGCTTTTTTGCCTACAATATTAGGACAAATAATTTTTGCTTATACACTTTTAAAAAAACAAGAAAGTGCTGCTTGGAGAGAAGGAGCCTCTATATTTTTGACTTTAGCCATAAGTGCTTCGATTGCAATAATAAGTCAAATCTATCAATTGAGTGGAGATAATAGTTCTTTTTTCTTCATTTCAATGTTTTTATCTCTTCCTATAATATATTTAGCTAGATCGACAGGAGCTTCTGTTATTTATCTTATTGCTTCGGTGTTTACATGGGGAAATATATATTACACTTGGACACTTTCAACTTTAATATTGCCTTTTATATATTTATGTACTAAAGAAAATAAATATTCAATGTTTGCTACAATACAGTCAATTCTTTTTAGTATATTAATAGGGCTTGCTATTTTATATGGTACTCATGTATTTTATGATTATAGCTTTCAAATTAATAGAATTATCTTTGGAATTTATGCTCTAGCTTTATTCTGTATAGGAACTTTTTATTTTCAGCAAGACTTACATTTAATAAGATTATCAGGCATTTTACAATTATGTTTTATGGCTTATCTCTCAGTCTTTAAAACTAAAATGTCAAATGACAATTATTTTAATAAACAAATTCTTTTAAATGAGCTTAAAATAAATGATTATAATGATTTTATATTTACTATAATTATGGTAGCAATAATAGCTTTAATTTTAGCTTTTTATATCTTCAAATTTTATGAAAAATATAATTTTCATATTAGTGAATGGGTTTTAATAAGTTTCCCTATTATTTCTTTATTCTCTTTTGTAGCCGAAACAAGTTTAATTTTTAATATATATTTTATAATACTTAGTTTAGCTCTTATATATCATGGTGTAAAACAAAATATATTAAGAACAGCAAGCTTTGGAAGTTTTCTTTTAGGTTTATATATTTTGACTAAGTTTTTATGCATTGATACAGACTTAATAATCAAAGGAATAGGTTCAATATTTATAGGTATAATCTTTTTAATTATAAATTATATTTTAAAAAAATCTATGAAAGCTAATAAAAAGGAGCTTAGATAATGAAAAACAAAAATTTAATTATTTCTTTTATTTCTTTAATGATGGCTTTACAGCTTGGATTTTTAATTTATTTAATTAAGTCAAATGAAATAATACTTAAAGATGGTAAAATTTTTAAATTTAAAACAGCACCAGTTGATCCATTTAATGCATTTAAAGGAAGATATGTAGCTTTAAATTTTGATGCAGGAAATTTTACTTTAGATAAATTGCCTGATTCAATGAGTTGTGAATATAATAGAAGACCTAAAATAATATATGCTCTTATAGGAAATAAAGATGGCTTTGCTTATGTAAAGAATATTTCTATAAAAAAACCTAATGATTCTGAAGATTATTTAACCATAAGACAGTTTTATTGCGATGAAGAATATAAATATGATGATAATTTAAAAATTTCTATAGAAACAGGATCATATAAAATAAATCTAACTTTCCCTTTTAGTGCATATTATTTAGAAGAAACCCATGCTCCTAAAGCAGAAAAGCTTTATAATGATAATAATAAAAATTCTAATAATACTTATGCTTTAATAAAAATAAACAAAGGAAATGCTTTAATTCAGGATTTATATATTAATAATAAGCCTATAAAAGAATATTTTAATTAAAAAATCTAGGTTTTTTATAATAGACTTTATCCTTGAATAATACAAACTTTCCAGAGATTCACCCCTTAAAGGGGTGAATCTAAAGGGTATAAAGTTTCTAACTCCCCCCTTTAGGGGCTAGGGGGCTTAAGGCAGGGAAAAGCTTTATTTTTTTTGATTATTTACAAAATTGAAAATATAAATTCCTATTCCAAAGATAAGAAAAGCTATTATTATTTTTACAATATATTCTTTATTTTCTAAATCAATAAATTTTATTTGTTTCTCTTTATATAAAGGATTATTTCTTATATTTATTATTTCTGTTTTATTAAAATCTTTTATTTTATAATTTTGTAATTTATTTTCTAAATCATAGATGGGAATTTGTTTTTCTTTACTTTTAATATAAACTTTTAAAGGTAATTTATATGAATCTTTAAGATTAAATTTTAAATAAACTTTTGGACTTTTTATGCTAATTTTTTTTAAATTTAGCTCTTCATCGTTATTATTATTAATCTCTAAAATATAATAAGGACAGGAAGGAAAATAAAAACCTTCTGTATTTAACATAAAAGAATCATTAATATCTTTATTAAAAGTTATTTCAAGATTATTTGCATTATTATATTTATATATACAATCATTAATATATAAATTTTGTAAATAAGGGTTTTCCCCATTAATTTGAAGCTTATTTATATCATTAGTTTTTGCACAATATAAAGAAGTATTTCTTGAGAAATCATTTTCTTTAAAATCTAAAACAAAAGAATTAAAATCATAGTCTTTATCTTCATCTTTAGAATCAATAAAATAATAAGAAATGTTTTTTGATAAATTATTATTTTTAAGTTGTATTTTTTTAAATTCTAAGTCTTTTAAATAATATTTTGTTTTGTTTTCCTGATCACTATTTCGGACTACTATATTATTTATTTTTAAAGGCTTTTCTTTTGTAGATAAAGAAATTTCTATTTTTATAAAATCATAATTACTTTCTGGTATTATAAGCGTATTATGATTAAAACGAATATTTGAATCATTAAGATTAACATTTATTATTCTTAAATCATTTTTTATTAAAAGCCATTGAGAATCTCTTTTGTTTTTCCCATAAACAGAAATTTTTCGATCAAAATTATTTTCTTCTATATCAAGTTGAATTTCATTTATATCTTTAAAAGCGTTTTTTTGTAAATTTAATTCTAATATTTGTTTTTCATTTGGAATAATTGCTTGATTATAAATTTTTGAAAAAGCTTGCCTTGATAAATTTAAATCTGATTCTATAACAAAAGGTATTTCTTTATTATTTATATCAAAAATTCTTAAATCTTTTATTTTTGTACTTTTTGACATATTAAAAGGCATCTCTGTTATAAAATAATTTTCTTTTGAATTTTCTATTATATTTTTGTCTATATTTATATCTGCAACTTTTGCATATTCTTCAGGTTTAGCATTAACTCCTAAAGATAAAGATAAAAATAAAAAGAAAAGAAAAATAAATAATTTATTTATTCTTATTAATTTCATTTTTCTAAATTCTCCTTTTGTTTTTTATTTAAATAATTTTCAATAAAAGAACATATTAATAATATAAAACCAAAAATTAGTAAACCAATAGCTCTATATATCATATCTAAAAGAATCATATCATGTAAATAAATCTTCAATCCTACAAATATAAGAAGAATATAAGATAAATATATTTTAAATTTATTTTTGTTTAATAAGCCATGTATATATGTTCCTAAAGCAATTAAAGAATATAAAACAGAAAGCATTATTTGATATATATAATAATTATCTTTGAAAAATACTTGACTAAGCATATATGATTCTCTTGTTAAACAAAGCATTAATACTAAAATTCCAATTGTAAAAAACATATTTGAAATAGAATTATGTGTTCTAAAAGGCTTATTAAGAAGAAATATTATATAAAGAAAAAGAAAACTACTTAAAGGTAAAATTAAATATAAAAATTTAGGACAGGAAAAAGAAAAATAATATGAATTTGAAAATAGTGTATTTAAACTTAAACAAAAAACTATTATAGAAAATAAACTAATAAGTAAATATTTTCCTAAGTTAAATTCCTTTAATTGAGTTTTACAAAATAAATAAATCAAAAGACTTGAACTAATTAAAATTAAAGCACCTTGAATTGAAAAAATAAGATCTTTGCATATATAAATATGAGATAAAGCGATAGCCTCTCTTGTTATTGCTCCTAAGCTTCCAAATAATACAGCAAACCAAAGAAAAAGAATTAAAAAAGAATTGAATTTATTACTAATTAATTTATTTTCTTGGTTATTTAATTCATATTGTCTTAAGCAATAAAAATATGCAGATACACTTGATAAGAGTGATAAAGTAGGCAAGCTTAAAGAAGAAGATACTACAGAAAAGATTTCATCTACCCAGAAAAGTCTTATTGCAATTATAAAAAGAATTGCTAAATAATTAAATCTTAAAAAAGAAAAGCCTTTTATATTTGAAAAATAAGCACAGATAATCGCTAAAGTAGACCAAGCAATACTTACAAATTTTATAGGTACAATAAATCGAATTGCTAAACATAAAAATGCAGTTGAAAGTATTAAAAATATACTTAAATCTTTTTCACTAATTTTATTTTTAATACAAAGCTTTGAAGATATGTAAATATATACAAAAGCTATTAAAGCGCATAATCCACCAAAATAAACAAAATATTTACTATTTAGTATAAGCAAAGTAAATATAGTTGCAAGTATTGAATTTGTAATTAAAAGATTTATATCAAAATTATTAAATTCTAAATTCTTAATATAACTCTTATAACAAGCTACTAAAGAGTAATATATAAAATATATAAATTGAAAAATAAAATAATATGTTTTTGAAAAAGGAGAATTTATATAAGAAACACTATTTGACCATGTATATAAAAATAAATAAGTTGCAATAAAACATAACCATTTAGGAAAAGACCATGATTTAAGATTAGAAAAATAAAATGCTCCTATATTTAATATTAAATAATAAGTTGCAGTAAATATATAAGAAAAATCATTTGTATTGCCAGTTGAAGCTAATATAGGAGTTAAAAGTCCCCCTAGAATTCCACAACTTCCAATTAATTGGGAATTATATTTTAATGCTTGAACAACAGCTAATGCAGTTATACAAATATATAATACAAAGGCAATTTCTGAATTTATTAAATGAAAATATTTTTCAGCAAACCAAGTAGTAAGAAAAAGACCTGTATGACTTAAAGAAAAAAGTCCTGTTGCAAGTCCTTTATAATCTTTTTTATAAAAATATTCAGCAAAACTTATAAAAATTATATTAGCTATATAAGCCAAAATTATTCTTAGTACTGGAGAAAACCAACCGTTATCAATGCCTATTTTAAAGAATATAACAGTTGCAAAGATTATTGAAATTACTCCAAAAATATTTATAAAATTTATATTAAGTTTTTTCTTTGGAATTTCTATTTTTAATTCTTTTATTTCTTCTTCTTTTTTATTTTCTTGTTCTGTTTTAATTTCAATTTTCCGTCTAGAAAAAGAATTTGCATTTACAGATTTTTTTTCTTCAATTTTTATTTCTAATTCATGAATTTTTGAATTTATTAAAGTTCTAAATTCTTCTAATTCTCTTTTTAAATCATCATAATCGTTCATTATTATTATATGCCCGAGTTTTTATAATTAATAGTTTACTAGATTTTTAAATATTTAAAAAATTCATTATACGATCATGATAAAGTTGCCAACTTACCCTATTTGCAATAAGTCTTGCAGAATGTCTTGAAATGGTTTCTATTTGAGTTAAACCATTTTCTTTTAAAGTTTTACCTGTGCCTACTAAATCTACTATTATTTCTGATAAATCTGTTAAAGGTGCTATTTCTATTGAACCATATAATTCTATGATTTCTATTGGAATACCTTGTTCTCCAAAGAATTTCCTTGCTAAATTAGGGAATTTTGTTGCAACCTTACAATAATCAGGAATAGATGAAAGATTTTTTATTTTACTATCTTTAGGTACTGCTACAACCATAGTGCAATGACCATAATCTAAATCTCTAAGTGTAACAGTTTTATATCTGTGTTCTTCTAAAACATCACTGCCTACTATACCAATATCAGCTGCCCCTTTTTCAACATAAACTGCAACATCTTTTGGTCTAACTATTAATACTTGAGTATCTTTTACATTTGTTTCAAATAAAAGCTTTCTATCTGACCATTCAAAAGAAATCCCTGACTTTTCAAGAAAAGCTTTTGAATCATTTAAAAGTGAACCTTTTGGTATTGCTATTCTGTACATATTTTTATAACTCCCTAATCTAAAACAACTACTTCAACGTTTTTTCTTAAATCACGAGATTCTTTTATTCTCTCTATTAAACCTTGCTTAGAAGTATCTTCACAAGAGATATTAACACATTTCTTTTTATCAAAAGGTTGTTTAATTATAGGATTTTGTGAATGTTTTAATAAAGCTTCTATATGAAGCGAGAATCCTATAGCAGGTTCTGATCCACCAAAACATGAAATTAAATTATTATATCTTCCGCCTGCACCAATACTTTGACCTCTACTAGGAACTATTACTTCAAAGTATAATCCAGTATAAAATTTCCGATCTGGTCTTAATGTAAAATCTATAAAAAATTTCTCTGGACCAAAAATCTCTTCTAAAGCAATAATAGTTGAAAGTTCATTATACAAATCAGAATCTGAATCAAGATAAGCTAAAACTTCATCAGGCTTGCCTGTTAATTGAAAACAAGCTTTCTTAAGATAATTTAAAGGACTTTCATTTTTACTTGAATCAAAAAGAGTTTTAAGTTCACTAGGACAAGTAAAAGAACGTTTACATCTTTCTTCTATTTTATTTATTACTTTTTGATATTCAAGAAAATCACCTTTTTGTAAAACAGCATCTATTTCTGCAGATAAATCCATTTCAAGATGTTTTTCTACTCTATGGAAAATTTCCCCTGCATATCTCCATAAATCAGTGTGTGTTAAAACTATTTTATAATCAGCTATTTGTAATTGATCTAAAGTTTCTAATAAAATACTTAAACATTCGAGATTTGCTTTATTAGTACGCTCTAAAGAATAAGGCTTGTCTTTAGAAGAACTACCTATAAGTTCTATTCCTGCTTGATAAATTTCTCTATGTGAATCTGCATTTTTATTTTGTCTAAAAACAACTGCTGCATAACATAGTCTAAGAGGTCTTTCAAGTGAACTTAATCTTGTTGCGGCAAGTCTTGCAATTGGCATTGTTAAATCTGGTCTTAAAGCAAGTAATTGCCCATCAACATCAACAACTTTAAATGCTTCTTTAACAAGTTTAGGAC
The DNA here is from genome assembly GCA_001899385.1 of Candidatus Caenarcanum bioreactoricola. Classification (GTDB taxonomy): domain Bacteria; phylum Cyanobacteriota; class Vampirovibrionia; order Caenarcaniphilales; family Caenarcanaceae; genus Caenarcanum; species Caenarcanum bioreactoricola. The sequence continues at coordinate 16,432 of MOYB01000013.1, forward strand.
GACCTTTTTCAAGAGTTTTAAGACTTTCAAGGCTTGGAGGTAAAACAGTTTGATAGCCCCAAGAATTAAATGTATTTAAGACTAATCTTCTAAGTTTTTCTTGTCTTATTAGATCAACTGGTAATAAATCTCGTATTCCTTCTGGTAAATTCACCTGATTATTAAATTATGTGTTAAATTATTTAATTATATACTTTAAACTTAAATTATGTCTTCTTGGTTTATAGGTTTGATTGGTTGTGGTAATTTAGGCTCAATAATTATAGAAAGATTATTAAAAGCCGATATAAGAAAAGAAAATATCAAAATTTTTGATAAAGATTATAAAAAAGTAAGGGCTTTAGGCTTTGAACCATGCAATTTAATAGATTTATTTAATGCAGATATATTATTTTTAGCAGTAAAACCTTTTCAAGCCAAAGAAGTACTTAAAGATTTGAAAATAAAAGAAGGGGCTGTTTTACTTTCAACAATGGCTGGCGTTGAAATAGAAAAAATACAAAATTTAATAACAACAGACAAAGAAAAAGAAAGAGCAATATGTAGATTAATGCCAAACATAGGAATAAAACTAGGCTTAGCAAGTATTGCAATTACTTATAATGAGCATGTAAATGAAGCACAAAAAATAAAAATAAAAGAAATTCTTGAAAATTTTGGTTCAATCATAGAAATTCCAGAAAAAGATTTTGATGCCTTTACAGCACTTGTAGGAAGTGGACCAGCCTTTGTTTCTTCTATACTTGAAGCTTTTACTCTTGGTGGTATTGCTTGTGGTCTAAATAAAGATGATTCTCAAAAATTAACATTAGAAACTTTTAATGCATCTATTGAACTTATAAAATCAGGTTTAAATTTTGATGATTTAAGATTTTTAGTTAGTTCACCAGCAGGCACAACTATTGCAGGATTAGAAGTTTTAGAGAAAAATGCAATAAGAGGAGATATTATAGAATGTTTAATTAAAGCTTGTAAAAGATCAAAAGAATTAAAATAAGAAGATGAATTATAAATATATATAATAAGGAAAAATAATAATTCAAACTTTTTATTATGCTAATATCTAAACCATTAAAATTATTTAAATTTAAAGAGGTATTTTATGTCTACAAATCTAACTCTAAATATCCCGACAAAAGAAGAAACACAGATTTTTTCAGATAGAATCAATTCAAATATAATGAAAGTTAAAAAATCTGGAACTTTATTATTAAATGAAATTTCTAAAAAACTTGAAGCAGAAGGTAAAAGAGTATATAAATTTGGTTTTGGACAATCACCTTTTCCTCCTCATTCTTCTATAATTTCTGCATTAAAAGATGGAGCAGATAAATCAGATTATGCAAATGTTCAAGGAATCCCTGATTTATTAAAAGCAGTTGCAAATTTCCATAAAAAAATAGATAAAATAGATGCTGATCCTAAAAATATTATTATTGGACCTGGTTCAAAAATTCTATTTTATAGTTTATTTAAAGTTTTTGAAAAAGCAAATGTGCTTATTCCTTCTCCTGCTTGGGTTTCTTATGAACCTCAGGTTAAGCTTGTAGGTCATAATTCAATTAGACTTTATACAACTTTTGAAAATAAATGGAGAGTTACTCCTCAAATGCTTGATCAAGAATGTTCTAAACTTGATAAAGACATTCCTATAATTCTTATAATGAATTATCCTGGTAATCCAGATGGTTTAACATATAATGAAAGTGAACTTAAAGATTTAACTCAAGTACTTAGAAAACATAAAGTCTTAGTAATCTCTGATGAAATTTATGCTTTAATGCATCATAAAAATGAACATCTTTGTTTTGGTCGTTTTTATCCAGAAGGTTCTATAATTGCAAATGGTCTTTCCAAATGGTGTGGTGCTGGTGGTTGGAGATTAGGTACTCTTGTTTTACCTGAAACTTTAGCAGGTGATTTTAAAGATTCTTTACTTGGTTATGCTTCAGAAACTTATTCTTGTGTTGCAACTCCTATACAAGCTGCTGCAGTTAAAGCTTATGATAATATTGATAATATAAGTGATTATCTTGCATATCAAAGAAAGATTTTATCTACAGTAGGAAATATGTCTGTTGATATTTTAAGAGAAAGTGGAATAAGAGTTCATGCTCCTGAAGGTGGATTCTATATTTATATAGATTTTGAAAATCTTCGTGAAAAACTTGCTAAAAAAGGAATAACAGATAGTTTAGCACTTTGTGCAAAGGCACTTGAAGAAACAGGTGCAGCAATACTTTCTGGAAAATCTTTTGGTTCAAAAGCAGAAGATTTAGTAGCAAGATTATCATATGTTGATTTTGATGGTGCAAAGACTTTAGAAGCTGCTCAAAAATATAGTCTCAATCAAGAATTTCCAAAAGAATTTATAAATGAATATTGTGAAAAGACTATAGAAGGTTGTCAAAAGCTTGCAGATTGGGCTAAAAGTTTATAATTTTTAGTTCTTTAAATTTGGCATTGCTAATTATATACTGAT
>MOYB01000014.1:0-14738 GCA_001899385.1 Candidatus Caenarcanum bioreactoricola
AGAGAAATATTTTCAAAAATTTTAATATTATTAAAGATATGGTAATGATATTTACGTTATCATGCCTTGATGAATAGTGCTTTAATTATAATTATTGCATAAAAAAATCCAAAATCCTCTTAGAAAAAGAAAACTTTGGATTAAAAAATAAGGATTATTAAATATTACATTTTAGAAGCAACTAATCTAACTAAGTCTACTACTCTGTTTGAATAGCCCCATTCATTGTCATACCAAGATACAAGTTTGAAGAAATTTTTGTTTAATTCAATTCCTGAACCTTTATCATAAATACTAGAAGATGCATCTCCCCAGAAATCTGAAGATACTACTTCTTCATCTGTGTAAGCTAAGATTCCTTTTAAATAAGTTTCACTTGCTTTTTTCATTAAAGAAGAAATTTCTTCGTAAGATGTAGCTTTAGTAGTTTTAACTGTTAAATCAACTACTGAAACTGTAGGAGTAGGCACTCTGAATGACATACCAGTAAGCTTTCCTTTAACTTCAGGAAGTACAAGTGCTACTGCTTTAGCAGCTCCTGTAGTAGAAGGAATTATGTTCATTGCAGCAGCTCTTCCACCTTTCCAATCTTTTTGTGAAGGTCCATCAACTGTTTTTTGTGTTGCAGTATAAGAATGAACTGTTGTCATTAAACCTTCTTCAACTCCTAAGCCTTCTTTAAGAAGTACATGTATTAAAGGAGCGAGACAGTTTGTTGTACAAGAAGCATTAGAAATTATATTATGCTTTGCATGATCATATTTATCTGAGTTTACGCCCATAACAACTGTGAAAACATTATCACCTTTAGCTGGAGCAGAAATTATAACTTTCTTTGCTCCTGCGGTTATATGTCCTTGAGCTTTTACATCTTCAACAAAAAGCCCTGTAGCTTCTATTACTATATCAACTCCCAATTCTTTCCAAGGAAGTGCAGCAGGTCCTTCTTTTATTGCAAGACATTTAATTTTATTTCCATTAACAACAAGAGTATCATTGCCTTCATTATGTACAGTACCTTTGAAGCGCCCTTGTGTAGAATCATATTTTACTAGATAAGCTAAATTATCTGCAGGTACTAAATCATTAATAGCAACTACTTCTATTTCTTTACCTAATAATCCTAAATCGGCGATTGCTCTAAATACTAAACGTCCGATTCTTCCAAAACCATTTATACCAACTTTTACAGCCATAATATTATAATTATTTGAATTTGACAATCTTATGTTATCATATTAATTTTATCTTAGAAAAAATTTTTAAATGAGTTTAGAAAAAATTAATAAAATTAGAGGAAAAGGTGTTTTTGTTACAGGAGATGACATAGATACAGATAGAATAATACCTGCGCGATTTATGAAATGTATAACTTTTGATGATTTAGGACAATATGCTTTTTATGATGTAAGATTTAATGATAAAAATGAATCGCTTAATCATCCTTTAGATTTGCATAGATCTTCAACTATACTTATAAGTGGTTCAAATTTTGGTTGTGGTTCTTCTAGAGAACATGCTCCTCAAGCTTTATATCATTGGGGGATAAGAGCAATTATTGCAGAGTCTTTTGCGGAAATATTTTTTGGAAATTGTACAACATTAGGTATTCCTTGTATTGCAACAAAACAAGCAAAAGAAATTGCTTTATATATTGAAGAAAATCCAACAAAAGAAATTTTAATAGATATAGAGAATAAAAAAATATCTATAGAAGAAAAGTCATTTAATTTTGAAATCCCAGAAACAACAAGGAGAGCATTAATTGATGGGGAATGGGATCCTATAGCATTGCTTCTTGAATCAAAAGAAGAGATAAAAAAACTTGAAGAAAGTCTTAAATTATAAATAGTTAGAATATTAGAAATATTGTGGAATATAATATTTAACTTTTGAAACTAGATTGGACATTTTTCGTCTAAATAAAATATGAAAAAAATATATTTAAATTCGCTTTTTATATTATTAGTAGCTAATGGGTTCCCTTGTTTTGCAGAAGCTTATTTGGGGATTCACGGGCAACAACCACAAATGAGTCAAATGAATACAACATCTCTTATTTTAGGTGAAAATACTACCAGCCCAAAATCTAATTTCCCTAATAGTGTTTATATGACACCGTCAGCTGATAATGTTCAGATTGCACAAATTCCACAAGCTCAACAATTTCAACAGCAAGCACCGCAAGCTAATTATGCCGGATATTCTATGCCTGCGCCAAGAGCAGCTTATTATCAACCACAACCACAGCAAATGGAACAGCAATATGCACAGGCACAAAACCCATATGGTAATTATACTGGATATGAACCTTTACAAAATTATTATGTAGAGTCTGGTGTTAAAAATAATAATCTTCTTCAAAGAAATAGTGTTATGAATTCTGAATTACCTTATAGAAACACTCCTCCGATGTATTCAGCAGGTAATGTTAATAATAATTATAATCAAAATTATCAAGCACAAGAGAATAATGGTTTAAGAGATATAAGAAGCCAAAATAATGAATTGATGAATGTATTAAATAGAGGAAATGAAAGTTTAAGTCAGATGGAAAAACAAAAAGAAAATAATAATAATGCACAAAGCTTATTTAACAAATATAAATTTTGGGGAAAGAATTAATTTTTCTTTGAGACTGTAATATTTGCTTCTCTAAAATAGTCTGGTAATATTTCTGAAATTTCTTTTGTTCTTAAATTTTCTAAATCATTAGAATTTGAATTTAGAATTATATCTCTCATAAATGCTGATAAATTAAGATTATTAGTTTCTATTATGTTTTTATCTAAAGGCAATGTTGTTTTTATAAGTGTACATTTTTCTTTTATATTATTATTTTCATCATAGGTTTCTTTGAAATAACTATTCAATCCTGCTTTTAAATATATTTCTTTTATATTAAATTTTCTAAATAATAAATTAGTAAGTGTAAATTTATAAATTCTTATAGAAGGTTTAAGTCTAAAGAGTAAGCGACTAATTATATTTACAGTACGCAAAGATGAGAAACCACCCGGTCCAGAACAATAAGTGAAAATCTCTATATCTGAAAATTCATAATTTAATAATTCTAAAGATTTAAGAATTTTATTTATTAGATCAGAAGATTCACATCTTGCATTGTAATTATTAGAATTTTCTCGAAGAAAGATAGTCTGATTATTTATAGTAAAAGAAGGATTTTCACTTATATTGTCTATAGACAAAAAATAATTCATAAAAATTATCTTCTACTTAAAATTTTACTTAACAATCTAATGATTTCAAGATATAACCAAATTAAAGTTACCATAAGCCCAAATGCACCATACCATTCCATGTATTTTGGAAGATTCTGTTGAGATGCATTGTCTATAAAATCAAAATCTAAAATTAAATTTAAAGCAGCTATTCCAACTACTATTAAACTGAATCCTATTCCAATTACTCCACCTTCATGAACGAATGGTATTGATGTCCCGAAAAATCTTAAAACCATGTTTACAATATATACAATTGCTATAGCAGAGGTTGCTGCAAATATTGCTATTCTAAATTTATCATTTACAGCAATTACTTTTGATTTATAAAGAAAAAACATTGAGAAAAATACTGCAAAAGTAAGTGATATTGCTTTAAGTACTATTCCTGTATATAACATTTCAAAATAAACTGAAATTGCGCCTAAAAATAATCCTTCAAAAATAGTGTATAAAGGCGCTGTAATAGGAGACCATTCTTTTTTAAAGACAGTTATTATCGCTAATATAAGTCCACCAAAGATCCCTACGCCAGTATAAATAGGGTTTGGGTGCGACCATGCTAAAGCGGAAACGCCTATTAATAATAAAAATAATAAAATTGATTTATTTATAGTTCCATCAGCAGTCATACTACCATTACGATCCCCAATAGAACGTACTCCTTCAAGTATTCTTTCACTTAATATGGGATTTGAAGATTTAAACATAAATAATTTCCTTAATTTTTATATTAATTTTACAAGATCTTAGCCTAAAAAGTTTATGATAAAATTCCTAATTTAAACTTATTTAATTAAATGATGCCTATAATAAAAATTCTTTTAACTTCTTTAATCATATATTTTTGTTCTTGGCTTGCAGAAAAAATGCCTAATTTAGCGGGTTTTATAGTTGCGATGCCTATAACTTCTTTATTAACTATATTGTTCTTACATTATAAAACAAATGATTTACATAATTCTATTGAATTTGCAAAGAGTATATTAATTGCAGTTCCAATATCACTTTTATTTTTCATGCCTTTTTTAGTTGCTGAAAAGCTTAAGTTGAATTTTGAGATCTGTTTAGGACTAGGTTTAGTATTATTATTTTTTGGTTATTTAATACATAAAAGAATCTTTAATTATTAATTATTTTTTTGATTTTGCTAAAATTTCAATTTCAATATTTTTAACTTCATCTGTATATAATTCAATTAATTTCGATAAAATCTTTATATGACTTCTTTTAAAGTCAAGATTGCCTTTATTTATAATACGAGCAGATTTATATGCTTCTTCAGCCTCTTTAAATTTATTTAAAGCTTCATATACACGCCCTGCTGTATGGCAGATATAAGCATTGCTTGGACTCAAATTTACAGCTTTTTCAATTAGCGGCAAGGCTAGTTCAGGCTTTTCAAGACGCAAATAGACTGCAGCAAGTTTATTGTAAGCTTGAGATTGATAAGGAAAAGCTTTTATTAATTTTAAAAGTCTTGCTTCTGCTTCTTTTGAATTATTCTTTCTATGAAATAACTCTGCAAGACGTAAAAGAGGAAGAGGGGCTTCAGGGGAGTCATTAACTGCACTTTGCAATAATTCAAGAATATCATTATCTTTTGCACCATTAGCTCTTTTTAAAGCAGCTTGAATAAGAAGTTCGATAGAATTAATAGAACAAAAAGTACCTTTAAAACTTTTTGGAAAATCTATTTTTCCACTTTTAGCAAATTTAGCTAATAATGGATATAATAAATTTTTATCATTGAATTGTTGTACTGAAGGATGTTCTGCTCCAGAAATTGGATGTACATTTAAGAGATGTTTTAATGAAATTCCAGTTTGCATATCTATTTCATCAACATCAGACTGAAAAATATGTAAAGACGCTTTACGGCTGGTTATAATTTCTTTAATATCTTTTATTGATAAATCAGTTGTTTTAGGGACTTGTAATAAACTCCGTGTTAAAGGTGCTTGAAGTGGTGATTCTAATCCAAACCCTAAAGCCCCGTCAGCTTTTCCTAGCACACAATAAAGAATAGCACCAAAAGCTCCCATAGAAGTCCCAAAAGTTACAACTCTTCCATTGCCCATTTTTCTTGCATGTTCAACAAGGATCTCAGCACTTTCTAAAGGTGTATCAGCTATATTAGGGATCCCATTTGTATACCAGCGATTTCCAATATCATTTACAAAAAGAACATTAAATTCTGTCCCAATCAAAGGTTTAAACGGCTTAAATTGTCCTTTGGGGCAATTTACTGATGAAAAAGCAATAAGCGTAGGTTGTTTTTTACTAATAATTAATTCTTGAACTAATTCTGTTCCTAAACTATTTTGTAATTGCATAAAAATCTCTAAGTTAAATAATAAGTTTTATTATAAAATAAAAAAATTAATTTTATTCTAACAATTATTTTATGTTTAAAAAAATCAATAATATTTTATTTATAGTAGAGCCATGGATTGAAAAAAATAATATAAAGTTTAGACTTGGTGCTTATAAAAATCAAATCAAACATATTATTAAAGGACTTATAAATGCTAATCCAGATTTAAAAATAAAAATTCTTATTGGAGAAGGGACTTATTATTCTTTAATAGAAGAGAATTTCTTTTTAGCTGATACTGTATATATAAGACAAAATGATTTAGAAGATATATTTCCTGATTATTTAACAGCTAGTCATTGTTGGTATGAAGGAAGCTATTCAGAAGAACAATTAAATAAAATGCAAGAATTAGTAAGAAAAGTTCTAATTAATTTTGAACCGGAAATAATTCTTTCATGGGAAACTTTAATTCCTTATTTAGAAAATCTTTATCCAAATGCATTAGCTTTAAATCTTATGCCGGGAATGTTTTCAAGAGCACCCTATCCTGAAATCATGTCTATTGATCCTTGTGGTTATTTTAAAAATAGTTTTTTGTGTAAATATTCAACAGCTATTAAAAATTATAATCCAACGCAAGAAGAAATTAAATTTGTTGAAGCTATTAAATTTAATTTTCATAATTTTTTTAAAACTTATAATCCTATTCCTTTTATTCTTGATTTTAATAAATTAAATAAATCTTTTAAAAAATTATTATTACTTCCTTTACAAGTTTCTAATTATTTTGCATTTAATAGTACATCTGAATTTAAAAATCAACATGACTTGTTAAAATATGTATTAGAAAATACACCTAAAGATATAGGAATAATTGTTACTCAATATGTAACACCGAATATACAAGATACAGTTTTAAATAAAGATAATTATAAGTTTTATATTGAACGTTATAAAAATTTAATTTATCATCCGGAATTAGATCAAATAGACTCAGTATCACAATATATTCTCCCTTTTGTAGATGGAGTTGTTACAGTTTCTTCTTCAATCGGATTTCAAGCTTTATTATGGGATATACCAGTATTTGCTATAGGAAATTCTTATATTAATGCAATTGCTGATTCAAATAGCTTAAAAGATTTGGAATTTATTTTAGGTGATTCATATATTCCAGACTTTAATAAAAATTCTGTATTAGCTTTTATTCTTCTTAAATATTCACTATTAAATATTGAATATATTTTTAATGGAGAATGGTTTTTAAATTATCTTTCTAATGCTTATTTAAAATATCATACGGAAGGGATTAACTTTGAATTTCATAATAATAATATTTTAGTCTCAGAATATAAAGATAAATTTATTATTTCAACTAAATTATCTAAAGCTTTACAAAATATAAAAGAAAGAATAAGTGATAAAAGATACAAAGAACTTATTTTCTCCATTGAACCTAATAATGAATTAGAACAAAAAGTTTTAAATCCACAATTTGAAATAATATCTTTTGATATTTTTGACACTTGTTTATGTAGACCTTTTATTAAGCCAAGACATCTTTTTGATTTTATATCTGAAAAAATAAAAGAAATTTCAAATGGAATTATATATGATTTTACAAATTTAAGAATATCTTCTGAAGTTGAAACTCGTGAAATTTATAAACGCCAATATAAATATGAAGATATTAATATTGATGAAATTTATAAATTAATTCAAGAAAAAACTCAATTGTCAGAAGACATTATTAATACAATTAAAGAACTAGAAATCTCAACAGAAACAAGATTTTTATATCCAAGGAAATTTGTTTATAACATTTATAAATTAGCACTTTCTTTAGGTAAAAAAATAATTTTTAGTTCAGATATGTATTTATCATCAAAGACTTTAAGTGATATATTATATAAAAATGGTTTTACTCAATATGATAAGATTTATGTATCTTCAGAAGTGCGATTAAAAAAGCAAACTGGTAATTTGTTTGATTTTATAATTAAAGATTTACAGTGTCAAAGAAAATCAATATTACATATTGGGGATAATAAAATTGGAGATATAGAAAAATGTAGAGAAAAAAAATTCATTGCTTATCATACCCCCAAAGCTTATGATAAATTTTCTTCAAATATACATAATAAAAGAATTTGGGCTGATAAAAAAGTAGAGAATCTCTATATAAGTACTATTCAGGGAGTAGTTTCAAATAAATTATATGATAATTCACGAGGTAATTTTAATCAAAATAGTCTTTTTAATGGTTCTGCATATTATTTAGGCTATTATGCTTTAGGATCTTTATTTATGTCTTTTGCAAAATGGATATTAGATCAAGCTATTAGAGATGGAATGGATACTTTATATTTTCTTTCTAGAGATGGAGAGATTATTAAAAAGGCTTGTGAACTTCTATTGCCAATATATAAAAATCCACCAAAATTAGAATATCTGTATTGTTCTAGAAGAGCTGTAAATGTCACTAATATTTTTTCTGAAAAAGATTTTTCTCTTTTAATAAAAGGTTTTTCAAATAGCTCTGTTAAAAAATTTATATCTTCACGATTAGGATTAAATCCTGATCTAATTAATTCAAAGATTATTTATGAAGCAGGTTATTCTTCTTTAAAAGATGAAATTTTTCTAAATCAACCTAAAGATGTTCAGAAATTATTAAATCTAATGAATGCATTATCAGAAGATATTTTAGATAATGCAAAAAAAGAACGTGAATCCTTTTTAAAATATTTACAAGATAAAAAATTTCTTGAACTAAAAAATATGGCAATTGTTGATATTGGATATGCAGGATCTATGCAGGGTGGATTATTGAATTTAAAAAAACAATATAATCCATCTGCAAAATTACATGCATATTATTTAATGACATTTAGTAATATATACTTAAATATTCCTTTTGATGTTAATGCAAGAGGATTTTTAGGAGAATTAGTAACAAAAGAATTTGCTTATCATCCTTTATGTAAATTAGGTTTATCTTTTGAATCGTTATTTAGTAATACAGAAGGCTCTTTTGTTAAAATGTTAGAAAATCAATACAACGAAAGTTTTCCTCTATTAGAATCAACTACTGGAGAAAATAAAAAAATAGAAATTTTACCAATTATTCATAAAGGATTACTTGATTTTATTAATGATTATGTTGAATTATTTGGAACAGATATGCATTTTCTTGAAATTGATTCAACAGCAAGTTTTACTGTTTATCTCGATTATCTTTTGAATCCCTCGTTAATAGATGCAAAAATTTTAGAAGGATTTACTTTTGATAATAATTATGCTGGTAGAGATTTAACATATCTTTTAGCTAATTATGAACAAAGATATTCAAAAAATGAATATTTAAGTAAAAGTATTTGGAAAAAAGGAGCTGAAATTATTTATGAATCTTTTAATAATATAAAAAAAGAAATTATATTATCTCCAGAAAAAGCACAAGAAAAAATTATATTAAATGGCTTACAAGATAAAAAAAGTTTTAATAATATTCAAAAATTTATAATTAATAATGTAGAAAAAGTATTAAAAGATGATAAATTTAAAAGTCGTTTAAATGATAATCCTTATAATTTTTTTAATGAAAGTAAAAAACCTTTATTAAAAATTTTAAAGAAATTTTTCTAATCTAAGAAAATTAAAACTTCATATTAAAAGGGCATAATTAATAAATGAACTTTTATAAATAATGAATTTTGATAACTATAGACAATCTCTAGATATATTCTCCAAAATAATAAAACTCTTTTCTCTTACTAAAAACCTTAATAGAGAACAATGGGGCATTATTAAAAATGAACTTTGGAATGTTATAACTAAAGACATTTCTTTAAGCTTGTCAAAACGACCTCATGTCCAAATAATTGAGAATACAGATAAACAATCTTTCGAAAATCCGTTATCTTCAACAAAATTTAATCTTAATGAAAAAGAAATTCTTAAATTAAATATTTCATTAAATGAACTTAATGAAGATGAAAAAATGCTTCTTTGTTGTATAGTTGAACATCTTAAAGCAGTAGAAGAATGGAGAGAATCCCTTGAAACTGGCTTTGAAATACAAAAACGCCTTGGTCTTCTTCATAGAATTACTGTTTCTATAAGAGCAAGCCTTAATATATCAGAGGTGCTTGCAAGAACTGCTCAAGATTTAGGCAAAATATTAGGTGTGTCTAGATGTTTTATAAGAAGATATGATCCTAATGATAAAGGTAGGGTGCTTGCTACTGAACAAGAATTTGTTGCACCCGGTTTTGTGAAAGCCGCTGATATAATTTTTGATTTTGAAACTGAATGGATGAAGAATTTTAATGTAAATCAAAATAATATAGATGAACATATTGATTTTCTTTATATTCCTAATGTAAAAACTCTTGAAACAAATGATGAATTCACAAAGACTCTTGCTGAAGAAATAAATCTTGTTTCTTTTCTTGCGGTACCACTTATTTATAAAGATAATATTTTAGGTTCTCTTTGTTTTCATCAGTGTGATCAAGAAAAATTCTTTAGTGATAGTGAAATTGAATTTATAAGACAAGTAGCAGATGAAGCGACAGGTGCTATTACTAATGCAGAGATGTATCAGCAGATTCAGAAACAAGCTCGTACAGATTCTTTGACACTGCTTTACAATAAATCACATTTTCACGAAGCCTTTGATCAGGAGATAGAGCGTACAAAAAGAACAGGTTCAGATCTTTCTCTTATGATGATAGATCTTGATTTTTTAAAGACTGTTAATGATACTTACGGGCATATGGTTGGTGATGAAATGATAAAACTTTTAGGTACAAAACTAAGACAAACCTTAAGAGGGCTTGATATAATCGCACGATTTGGCGGAGATGAATTTGGTGTTATACTACCTGAAACAAAATTCGAAGGTGCTAAATTATTAGGAGCTAGATTAATAGAGCAAATACTTGCGACAAAGCACCCTCTTGCAGGTAATATGAGTGCAAGTATAGGGGTTGCGGGAACACCCTATAACAAACTAGAAAAAGAAATTCTTATTGAAGAAGCTGATAAGGCATTGTATTTAGCAAAGAAAAGGGGTAAGGGCATGGCATGTTTTTCAGATGATCCAGACTTAAATTTGAGGTTAAACCCTTAGTTATAATAGATGATTTTTCTGTTTTTTATCTTTAATGTAAGGGAAAAAAATCTTCAGATAAACTTATTCTGAAATATGTGATGAAAAAACCTTCAAAAAAAATAGCTTTATTATTTGCTTTAATGGCAATTTTACTTTGCCCTTCAATAAGCAACCAAAAAGCTTCTGCTGAACCAGTTACTTTAGGAATAATAGGGACTGTTTTAGGTGGAACAGCACTTGGTTTAAGTGGTCTTCACTGGCTAAAGGATATTTTTGGGAATGACTGTGGTGGTGGATGTTGTGGATGTGGTGCAATGTCACCTATTCCTCAAATAGTACAAGCACCTATGGCAGCACCTTGTGCCCCTGTTTATCCTGTTGCGCAACCAATGCCAATGCCTATGAGACAAATGCCTATGGGAGGTTGTGCTGGTGGATGTGGTGGTGTTAATGTTGTATTTAACGGAATGCAGCCACAAATGATGCCTCAAATGCAACCGCAAATGATGCCTCAATATCCTCCAATGATGGATCCAACAGTAAGAGCTTATTGGTAAAAGCTTTTTATAAAATTTTAATTAGCCTTCTTTTTTATAGTAAAAGTAAAAGAGAAGGTTTTTTTGTTATTTTATCTAATAAGTTTTAAATTCCTTTTTAATTCAGGAAGAGTAATAGCTTTAATATCTTGAGAAACTTTTTTAGAAGGAGTACCAATTTCTTTCATTTGGTCTATTACAATATGACCGCTTGGAGCAACAGTAACTAAAAATCCATGGCTTGTATTAATAGGTTCTTTGAAAATAAGACGAGTAAGATTTATTCCGAATATTGTAAAAGCAGGTGCTTCTAACGGTTTTCCTCTATATTTAAATATAAAATGAAAATCTCCACAAAGTCTATCAAAAGAAATTGCAGAAAACCTAACTCCAAATCTTTCTTCAATTAAAGGAATGTTTTGTATAACTTTTAATATCTGTTCTTTTTTATTTTTTAGAGCTGCTTGAACAGAAAATCTCTGTTCTTTAAATTTTAGTATAGTAAAAAAAGATTTTATTTTAATAATCATAATTGTTATATATTAAAATAGAATTTGATAAGGCTTTTTTAAAATATTAATCTAGTATATATGGTTATATTGCATTCCGTTAAGACTATGGGTAGAATTAGTTTCCTTCTTTTAAATATTCTAATAATAGATTTAGAATCATCTCTTAGTTCTAAAAATTGAAGCAACACGGGAAAAAGCATTCTTAGCTGTTGTTGTTAAGTTTTGAGCTGGCTGAGCAGAAGGAGATGGGGCCGCAGTCTGTTCTACTAATGGTGAATCCGGATCTTCAATCAAAACGTCTTCAAATTCTTCAGCTTGAGGTTGTTTTTGAGATTTAGATGACTGAGCAGGACGAGGAGCTAAAGGTCTAGGTTCTTCTATTATAGGATTTTTAGGTTTGCGGTTTTCATTATTTACTTCGTCTACTAATAAAACCATTTGAAAATAATAATCAACTAAAGGCTCTAAACTTTTTAATTCTAATAAAGCTTTTACTTGAGTTTTTAATGCTTCTATTTCTTGTGGAGATTTTTTTGACAAAGCCTTATTAAAACTTACAAAATAAATAAAATCATCAGCTTCTAAAATCTGTTGTTCTTGCTGAAAAGCTTGATCAAATTTTAATTTTTCTTTTGTTGGTTCAAGAACTTTTTTTAATGATTCTTTTATTGGTAATGTTATTGCTTTCTTCTTCATTAACATTTGTGAGAGTGCTTTTTGATCTAAACTATCTAATTTTAAAAGTTTTTCTTTATTTGTAGAGTATAAATCTTGTGCTATAAAATAACTTTCTAAAAATACAAGAACTTTTTTATAAATTTCTTTATCAAAAGAAGAATTACAAAAATTAAACTCATTTTCTTCTAATTTACTTCTATTAAATTCACCATAAACAGATTTTACTAATTCCTCTATTTTTTCTTTATAACGAAATGGTGTTCCATTTATAATTTCAAATAATTTTGTTATTAAATTAGTTAATTTAGTTGAACGTGGATAAGTTTTATCTAAACTTAAATCCTCACTACAACTTTCAAAAAGGTTATTTAAAACTTCAGCAAATCTTTTTTCTGGACTTGCACTTATACTAGGAGGTGCTACTTTTTGAACAAGTATTTCTTCTTGCTTAATGGGTTGCTCTTGCCAAGGAGAAACATTAGTTCCTTGTTCTTGCTTTAAAAAATCTGTTATAAGAGCTACTATACTTTCATACATTGCTTCTTGTATTTCTTCAGGCTTACCTTCTATCCAACAGACTAAATTTTCTATAATTTCTTCTATATTCTCGCTTTCTTGAAATATTTTTACTATGTTCCTTTTTTCAAATAAAGTAAGTTTTTCATTTTCAACACTATAGTCAATAAGAAAATCTTTAAAACCTTCAGTAAATTTCCCTGTTTCATCACAAATAAAATTTTTTGAGGCAGGTGAAAGAGTCTGAGAAATTATCCCTTGTTGTGGAGTAGAAGCAGTTTTAGCATTGGAACGCCCTGCTTCAACCCCCCCCCATTAATAGCGCCTGCAATGCGCCATTTAGTCCGACACCCATTATAGCCATGATTTTATCCTCTTATAATAATTTCTCTTCTAAATAGTTAAAATAAAAAATATCTTATATCTTATAAAAAATTAAAAAAAATTAATTAACAATTTTAGCTTGATTCTAAAAGATTATTAATACTTATAGTAAGAGACTAAAATCCCAAATATTTTCCTTAAGTTTATTTTATCTAAATAAGTTTAAAAAAAGCCTTGACTTTAGAAAGTATTTTAGTTAGACTTATTTGTCTAAAGTTTGAAATATAAATCAAACAAAGAAAACTGAAATAAACAAAATAGATAATACAGCCATATACGTTAATAAATTTGAGCAGAATAGAGATCTAGTGTGATCTCCACTTTCAAAAGTGAAATTCATTAGAGTTTGATCCTGGCTCAGGACGAACGCTGGCGGTACGCTTAACACATGCAAGTCGAACGGAAATTAGAGCTTCGGTTTTAATTTTAGTGGCATACGGGTGAGTAATGTACAGGAATCTACCTTTAGGTGGGGAATAACTCGGGGAAACTTGGGTTAATTCCGCATAATGCTTAACAGTGAAAGCCGCAAGGCGCCTAGAGATGAGCCTGTATTCGATTAGCTAGTTGGTGAGGTAAAGGCTCACCAAGGCAACGATCGATAGCTGGTTTGAGAGGATGATCAGCCACAGTGGAACTGAGACACGGTCCACACTCCTACGGGAGGCAGCAGTGGGGAATATTCCGCAATGGACGAAAGTCTGACGGAGCGATACCGCGTGTAGGATGAAGGCCTTAGGGTTGTAAACTACTGTCGGCAGGAAAGAAAGAAATGACGGTACCTGCAAAGGAAGCACCGGCTAACTCTGTGCCAGCAGCCGCGGTAAGACAGAGGGTGCAAGCGTTGTCCGGAATTATTGGGCGTAAAATGTCCGTAGGCGGTTTATTAAGTCTAAAATCAAATTGCTTGGCTCAACCAAGCCCCGTTTTAGATACTGGTAGACTAGAGTATGTTAGAGGTCAGTGGAATTCTCGGTGTAGCGGTGAAATGCGTAGATATCGGGAGGAACTCCTGTGGCGAAAGCGACTGACTGGGGCATAACTGACGCTGAGGGACGAAAGCGTGGGGAGCAAAAAGGATTAGATACCCTTGTAGTCCACGCTGTAAACTATGAGTACTAGACGTTGCAGGTATCGACCCCTGCAGTGTCGTAGCTAACGCGTTAAGTACTCTGCCTGGGGAGTATGCTCGCAAGAGTGAAACTCAAAGGAATTGACGGGGACCCGCACAAGAGGTGGAACATGTGGTTTAATTCGATGCAACGCGAAAAATCTTACCTAGACTTGACATGTCGAGAACTTTGCTGAAAGGCAGAGGTGCCCGTAAGGGAGCTCGAACACAGGTGCTGCATGGTTGTCGTCAGCTCGTGTCGTGAGATGTTGGCTTAAGTCCCGCAACGAGCGCAACCCCTATTGCCAGTTACCAGCGGGTCA
>MOYB01000014.1:16735-18708 GCA_001899385.1 Candidatus Caenarcanum bioreactoricola
TGATTTTTAATGGAACACTAGTGTTTTCGAACAGCAATTTTTAATGGAGAAGTAGATTTCATTAAAACAATTTTTAATGAAAAAGTAGATTTTATTAAAACAATTTTTAATGGAGAATATGTAGATTTTAGTGAAACAATTTTTAATGAAATATTCTTTTTCGAAGCAACTTTTAATAAAGAAGTATATTTTAATGAAACAATTTTTAATAAAAAAATATTACATTCTAGTATAAATTTTAATGGAAAAGTAAATTTTAGTGGAATAACTTTTACTGAAGAAATAGATTTTAGAGATACATATTTTGGAGAAAATGCATATTTTGAAAATATAATTTTTAATAAAGTAGTGGATTTTAGGTTTATAAAATTTACTGGAAAAGTATATTTTAGGGCAACAATTTTTAATGGAAAAGTAGATTTTAGGGAAACAACTTTTAATGAAGAAGTATATTTTAATGAGGAAATATATTTTGGTGAAACAATTTTTAATGAAGAAGTATATTTTAGTGAAACAATTTTTAATAATAAAATTTTATTAGAAGGAAGAGCTTTTAAAGGAAAAGTAAATTTTGATTTAAAAAAAAATATTTCTACAAATATAGATATAACTTTTAAAGAAATAGAATTTTTTAATACTAATATTTTTAAAGATATTAAAGGCAAAATAAGCTTTCATAATATTTTATTTGATAATAATGCAAATATAAAAATTATTAATAATTCTCAATTAGAAGTTTCTTTTGAAGATTGCTATTTTGATAAATCTCAAATTATTTGTCGAGATTGTGAAATGAGTAAGGTAAAATTATTGAATGGAAATTATAATGGTTTTATTTTTGAAAATTGTAAATGGGAAAAAAGTAAACCTAAAGATGAATTAAAAAATTTTAAAAAGATCTTTATTGTATGTTTATTTATTCCTTATTTAGGTATTTTAATTTATATAATATTTAAAATTATTTATAAAATATTTTTATTTGAAGTAAATTCTATTGATATAAAAGAGCTTGAAAAAAAAAACTGAAAATATTAAAAAAGAAGCTAAAAAAATAAGGAAAAATATTCTTCTTTGAAAATTTCGGCAGAAAATAGTGGAGATGAACAATTAGCCGCAGAATTTCACTTTTGGCAATTGTATTATGATTTTATTGATAGACCAACTATAGGAAATTGGGTTTATTATCATCTTTCTAGATATGGTTTATGCTGGAAAAGACCGCTGGCTTGGTGGATTTTTTTATTTCTTTTCTTTACTATAGTTTATGGAATAATAATTTTTTATTTTTCAGAAAAAGAAACTTTAAAAAATCTTGAGGATATTATAGATAAACTTTTAAAACTCAGTCTAATAGCTTCTATTAATATTTTTTCTAATCCTTTAGATATATTAAAAGATTTAAACATCACAACATTAAAAATTTCTTGGTCGTGGCAAATATTTCTTATAATCTTTATATTCTTCTTTCAAAAGATTCTACAGACTTTTCTTATAGTACAAGCAGGTTTAGCTATTCGTAATCAAGTAAAGAAATAGTCTGAACCATTGATTACGCTGATTTTTATGATTAACTATGATTTTAAGGAAAGTATATTAATATTAAATCAGAGAAATCAAGTTAATCTGTGTAATCAATGGTTCAGACATTTTAAAGACTTTCTTTCTTCTTCTTTCTATACTCCTTCATATATTCTCTTTTTTTTATCTTCTTTTCTTCAGGAGTTTGCTTTTCATGATCTTTCCAACGAGCTTCAGCTAATTTTTTTGCTTTCTCTTTTAAATATTCTTTTATTATTTTTTCTTTTTCATCCATAAATTAAAAAAAATTAATTTAAAAAGCCTTGTAGTTTTATGCATAGCAAGATACACTATTAATATAAAAGCTAAAGGCTTTTGAACAAATAACTTTTAAATACTAACACCTATATTATTACATACAGGAGCTAATAATAGATTTTATCCAAGTATAACGA
>MOYB01000015.1:0-1816 GCA_001899385.1 Candidatus Caenarcanum bioreactoricola
GAAGAAGAAGAGGACGAAGAAGAGGAAGACTAAAAAAAAGTGTGTTAGAAAACTCTTTTTAGGGGGTATACTTTCTTTATATCTAATCATAAAAACAAATGGAAGAATTTAAAACACTAGAAGAACAAAAGCATAAGTTTAATCTTTTGCAAGAGGAACTAAAGCTTCTTGAAAAGCAAAAAAACTCTTTAGAAAGTCAAATAAGTTATGTAAACAAACAGATCGAATATGTCGATGTGTTTTATGACGACATAGAAGTGGTTATAACCCCTGAATTGTTTGAGAAAGCTAAAGAAGAAAAGTATGGTAGGTATAGAGAGTATAAACCTAAAAGATGGAATAAAAACTATAAAAAAGTTTTAGCAACCTACTTAGTAAATCCTTTAACCTTTAAAGTTAGAAAGGATATTAATTTTCTAGAAAATAATAAAGTGTTTTACTATATGGATAGGGACGACAACGGTTTGCCTGATAATACCTATGTTATTGAGAAAAATGAATATCGTCAATGTGAAGACCTTGAAAGAGTTAAAGACCTTATATGAAAGAAATTAACTTTAAAAAAGAAGGGTATATCAAATGAATAATGTTTTAAAAGATACTAAATATTTTTTGTATGAGACTTGTGGTAAACTCTTACCCCAGTATTCTTTTACACTAGGCTCTACTGTTTGTAATAACTGTAAAGAAAAAGAAGAGAATCCTTCTACTACATATATACTTAAATCAATAGATAAAAACCTAAAAGAACTTATTACACTGTTAAAGGAGAAAAAATGACTGAAGAAAGTATGAACTTACCTTACATTAGTTTAAACCAAACACATTGGTATTTGTTTGTTTTTGATAAAGAATCCCCCATCGGCAATGTCTGTCTTGCCTTTGCCGAAGACTTGAACCTTATCAAGGATCTTAATAAAATCTTCCATAACCTTTCTTATAAATCTATTAAATCAATACCCTATCCTAATGACCTAGCTATTATAGAAGCAGACTATAGCTTTATAGAAACTGATATGAATTCCCCTTTCTATAATAGAGACTCCGCTTTTATTTTCTTCCTTATACACGGAGACTTCTATAAAGGTATCGTTCAGTACGATATTCTTGGAAACCCTTATCTTGAATGTAAACAAATAGGGTATATTGAGATGCTTAAAACTCCCTCTATACATAGAGATTTGGTAATCTTTAATAACTATCTTAACCCTAATAAAAATGAAGAAACCTCTGCCTCAAATCAAAAATCTTAAAGAATCTGAGGTCCTTTATCTTATGAAAGGTAATACTCATGTAGGAAACCTCTATAAAGACTATTTTGAACACAGGACTTCATTAGCTGAAGACGCTTTTCCTGCTTTTAACGTAGAAAAAAAGATTCATATCTCTAAAAATGTCTTAATTCCCTTTCTCTCAAGATTACCTAATAAAAATAGAGTTAATTACCCAAGGCTCCTTGAATCCTATGGCTTGAATTACAAAGACACCTTGACTGACTTCATGCTCCTAGGATATTCTGGAGCTTATCTGCCTTGTGATCCCTTTTGGTTGATGAATCCTTTCAAAAATGCTGAACCTCCGTTTGAATTTGTCTTGAAGCTTAACCATGTATCCATTTCTAGCTTTGAACTTTACAAAGACCTATTTGAAGGGTGGCTTGAAAAAGGCTATCAAATCAGATTCAAACCTTTCAAAGAGGATAAATCTCTTGAGCTTGCTGAAACCAATTCAGGGGGTTATACCATAAAAAATGTTAAATGGATCTTTGTCGAGGTTAAACCTTATGAAGCTATTTGATTCTGACTATTTTGAAGTG
>MOYB01000015.1:3781-16934 GCA_001899385.1 Candidatus Caenarcanum bioreactoricola
CTTTGAAGTCTATAACGTGAACAACTACGACTTCTTCCGCAATCCCGTGGAAGCCCGCGACCTTCTCATCGCCGCCCTGGAAATCCAGCCGTTCCCGCAGAGCGATGTCTGGGACGGCGAACTTGACGGCAGGATGGTAAAGATCATGCCCGTCAACCGCATCGCTACCAAGGCGGACTTGAAGGAGCTTCTTGCGAACCTTCCGTACAAGACCTACGAGAAGCGCAAGGAGGAGAATCCGAACCAGCCTGTGGAGCGTATAACCATCGTCTGCATGGGACATGAGCCTGACCTAAAGGGCGCACTTGAACAGGAACTGAACGAGTACAAGATAGATATCCAGATTATGGACATCCTCCGCGATAAGGCAGACCTCCAGCTGAAGCGTGACTCCGAGGCAGAGATCGTCCGCGAAGGCAGCAAGCTCATCATCCGCGCATTCTACCCGATGAACCTCATGCAGAAACTCTCTCTCCAAAAAGAGTATGTGGAGGACTGGCGTCAGCTCGTTGACTCCATCATGATAGACTGGAACTACGATGGCGTAGTCATGCAGCCGACCGTGACCGATGTTCCCGGCAAAAACGAGATGGTTAAGGGCATCTATGACATCCCGGAAGGCTGCGGCACAATCAAAGTAAAGATCACCGACCTGCTCTCCGAGTCGCTGGAAGTGGAGGTGCGTTAAGTATGGCTGTAGAATTTGATCCAAATTTTTCATTCAATCAACAACTGTGGTACTACTACACCACGAACCGCGGAAAGATTCGTTCCCGTTACAATGACCTCACGAGGAAGTTCCTCGCCTATAATGACAGCGAGGAGAATCCCCACGCCTTCCTGCGCAAGCCGCAGTTCGAGGCTCTGGAGATGTATGTCTTCGTAAAGGAATTCATGAATAACAAGCAGGTCTACGAAATGTTCGATGACTGGCGTCATAAGAGAGATCGTTTCTCCGATGCGTCCTACTATGCCATCGACAAAGGCGGTCAGATTCGTCTCTTTGACGCCCCGACCGAGAAGCAGACCGATACGCTATTCAAGCAGATGAAGAAGTACCGCGAGGACTACCCGAACTACATCTACGCCCTCACGATGGGACTTGGCAAAACCATCCTCATGGCCACCTGCATCTTCTATGAATTCCTGCTTGCGAAGAAGTATCCGAGGGACAAGCGTTTCTGCCACAATGCTCTCGTGTTCGCGCCGGACAAGACCGTCCTCCAGTCGCTCCGCGAGATCATGACCTTTGACAAGACGAAGGTCGTGCCGCCGGAGTATGCCCGTGTGCTTGATTCAAATATCAAGTTCCACTTCCCTTTCTTAGGGGTTCTTATGTTTACTATCATTGGATTATCTTTTTAATATCTTAGTAAGTATTTCTAAAAAAGTAAGATTTGTATTAACTTCAAATCCTTCTCTTAGTTCTCTTAATGTAAAGGTTTCATCTATTTCTTTAAGAGCTTTGTCTAATTCTGTAAGATTCTTAATTAGAATGTCCTTTAATTCTGTTTTGTCTTGATTAATAACTAAATTAAAGCTTAACTCTGCTTGAGATATTATATTAGTTATACTGCTAAAAGTTTTATCTGGAATGTTTAACTATTTTTCAATAGGTATTATATCTAGACTTAATGTGTAATATATAAAAGCTGCTAAACTGTTTAAAGTACTATTAGTTTTATCATAAAGCGATTTTAAATCTTTTAAATATATCGTGTGTCTCTTGTTTTCTAATATACCTTTGTAATGTCTTATTTCCTTGTTAAATAAATATTCCTTTACCTTATCTAACAAATTAGATAGCTTCTTTCTTTTATTGAAGATTTTCTTCTCCTCTTCTGTTAACTTCAATACCTCTGTGTTGAGTTTATCTATTCTATGAATTAAATTATCCCTCAGTTTCTCTACTAACTGTTTCATTTCATTCTCCTTTTTTAACTTTATGATAAATCTTAGCATGAAGTTCTAAAAAATCATCATGCTATGGGAAATCTATTTTCTTTCAATCGTTATTCTGTATTTTTCTGTATCTAAAACTATTTGAGAAGGTTCCTTTCCCCATTTAGCATTTTCTAAAATATATTTACATAACTTGTTTAAACTTAAATATATTTGTTCTTTATCTCTATTAAGAAATCTTTTCTCAAGAAGAGTACTTTCCCATTCTATCTCTTTTGATATACTGTTATATACTTTTATCGGAAATAAATAATCTGGATCTGCTTCCTCTTTTGAAAAGGAAAATAAATCTTTCAAAAATGTTAAAATCATCATGCTTTGGTTTCCCCTTGCCTCTTGTATCTCCCATCCTCAAGTACCCCATCTATCTCGTTTGTCCGCAACATTAGTAAACAACATATTGCATGGCTTAAATGTGATAATTGTGTCTCCTCATCTAAATCTGTCCCCCTCTGCCATGTCGTTATATGCCTAAGACAAGAAGCTATCAATCGGTTTGAGTTGAACCCATGCCTATAGTTGTTCCTTGCATATTTTAGTGCCCCTTTCTCAAATACTTTTATGACTTCCTCCATTGCCTCTATCGGCATTAATGACCAGTCTACTTTACCATTATCATACTTTAATGCCTTGTCATTTATAGGTCTAGCCCCTATTGTCGGTATCTCTATCTCTTGTCTTCTTGTTGTAAACCCTAATCTGTTTAATCCTTCCTCTGGTAAACCCTTTATATACTCTCGTGCTGAATTCTCTAAGGTGTTTATACTGTCAGAATAAAACTCTTTTCCATCTGCTAAAACTACCTTAAATGCTAATGGACTTCTATCTTCTTCTTCAGTCTCCTTAACCTCTATAGATTTACATTTACTGTCCTTTATTGGGTATAATATTCCCTCCTCTTGTAGCTTATCTAATGATTTTAAATATCTAACCATTTTTTTTTATGCCCCCTTTTTATTGTTATAGAAACATTATACCCAAATGTCTTCCTTTTTAACAAGAGATTTAACCTTTTGTTATGTTCTCTATCACATATAGCCTTAACAATGCATATAGCCTTAAAAATCCTATGCGATGGTTAAAGTATTAGCTTCAGTTATAACGATAGCTTATGGTTAAAAAGACAAAAAGCTAGGGAAATGAAAAAAATCCCAAGGGTTTTATCAAAGAAAAGGAGATTTTTAACATTTTATCATAAGCTAAACTTATAACTGAAGGACTTTGTGATTAGGTTAATGTGGAACCCTTTTTTTTGTTTGAACCACAAGCATAGGGGAAACATTAGTAAAGAGTTGAAACCTAGCCAAAGGGGAAACCATTGCCTATGGTTAAACCCTTTCATATAGGGTAAGACTTATTATATGGGTAAAACCATAGGCTATGGGTTTGAACCTTTTTCATATTGTAAAAAATCCGTATGAAAATGTGCTAGAAAGCCGCCCCCCACCCCCTCCCCCAAAGGGGGGAACCTAGGGGGGCTAGACCAAGCAACCTAGTCCTATCCTAAGCCTGTTGGACTAGACCATACGCATGAGTCTATACACATACGCACAGGTTAGACCCTTGCGTATTGCTTCACCTTTATAATGGGTATATACTTTCTGTTGAGGGGGGTGCATATAAAACAAGGGGAATTAAAACTTATTGAATGTTTTTAAATAAATCAATAAAGTTTAAACCTTAGCAATAGGGAAATAAAAACATATTGCTAAGGTTTAAACAAAAGCATAAGGTTAAAAACATAATCTAAGATATGTAAACAATTATCTAAGGAATGAAACAAAGATATAAGGTAGTTTATACTGTAAGGGATAAAAAACACACTTTTAAAGAGAATAACAGATAATATAATGTTATCTATAATAAAGAGTTAACTCCCAATCAATGATTTAAAAGACATTGAAAAGATAATAACATTTTAAAAAGTGTTATCTAAAATCAAAATATAAGAGATTTTATAATAAAAAATGAGGTTTTGACCCCTTACGGTATACAAACATTCTTAAAAAAGCCCCTTATTTTGTGTTTACCTTTACACTGGTTTAAACCCTATGCTTATGTTTAACCGCTTGCAATGGGTAAACCGCTTTTAAATAGTATAAAATAACTCTAAAAAATGACATTTTGAAGGCTACGAAATACAAAACTTTTTAAAAAGAGTGAAACAATTGCAATAAGTTTAAACATAAGCATAGGGTTATAACCACTTGCAATGGGTTTAAACACAAAAGCATAGGTAAAAATACTTATAAAAATGAGTTTTCTAAGGCTATGGAATAAAAACATTTTGGAAAGGCTTCTTATTTTGCTTAAGTTTTGAAACACACTAGAAAGCTTTACCCGCTCTGAATGAGGGTTATAAAAGAACCCCTTAAAATTGGATTTTTTACCCTTATTTTAACCAGCTTTTTAAACCCATGCATATTGTTTTTTTTATCTTTATGCAAGTATAAAACCCTTGTACTGGTATAAAGGTATAAATTGGATTTTTTACCCTTATTTTAACCAGCTTTTTAAACCCGTGCATATTGTTTTTTTTTATCTTTATGATTGGAAATAAAACACTTGCAAGGGGTTTAAAACCCTATGCCCTTATTCCTTGACATTTTAAGGCATGTTAAACCTTTGTTTATGGGTTTCATACCCTTACAAAAGAAAAGCCTCTTAAATAGGCATATAAGAGGCAAAGAATAAACATAAATAAAAAGCCCCTTTATGATAGAGTTTTTTTCATATCATAAGGGGTTATAAAAAAGAAAGTAATTGATTATAGATTAAATAAGTTCCTCCTCTGAATAAAGTTCTTTATCTTTTGAATTAAAGAAATTACCTTGTTTAATTTGATATTTTAGATTAATACATATTTTCAAAGCTTCTAAAGAATAAGGGGGGATCATTGTTGTTGTTGATGTCATTGTTTTAATTCCTTTATTAGTTATGTTTTTTTTTCTTTATGTTTAATATATACCCCATATTGAAAGATTTTTTTTCATTCAAAAGGTTTAGATGCCTAAGTATAAACCCTTTGAATGAGTCTTTACTTATCTTATTTATTTACATGAAGTAAAGATGTAAATATTAAAGCTTTTCCAAAGATAGCAAGAAAAGAATTACTTGCTTTTTGTAAGCTTTGAATATCCTCTTTAGATATGTCTTCTTTATTTGCTAGTACATCTAAAATACCATTTAAAGCTTGTAAAACTGTTAAATGTTCTTTTTTAGGGGCTTCCTCAAATAATGGAGCTATACAATCAATAACACTTGTCATACAGTTATTAATATCTTGTATACTCATTAGTTTAGAATATTTTTTAATTAATTCCTCTTTATAGTTCATTTTGTTTTTATTCCTCTTGTTTTTTCTTTATGCTTTTTATATACCCATCTAGCTAGTTTCAAGATCAGCTAGATGGGTGATCTTTTTTTAATCGATATAATCAGAGTTATAAATTATCGAATCGGGCATATCATAAAATCGATCGGGGTTATTCCATATTTCTATTGAATACCAATTTTTAAGATGTGCATATTTGTTTAAAGCATATCTTTTAAGATTTTTTATATCCCTATATGTATATAGGAATGAATTTCCTATCGTATTTTTAGAGGTACATATTAAAAATTTCATAATTTTTTTAGCTCCTTAACTTACTTATGTTATACCCTTATGACTGGTAAATACACTCGGTCATAAGGTTGATCTTTTAAATGATTTTTACAAACCTTTTAAAAGGTTTAAGACTCTTGAAATTTGGTTAATTTGTTCATAGTCTGATTTAAAAGAATAGTTAGTTTTTAAACTAAAGCCTTTATTAACATTAATTTCAACAGAAAGCCCCAGATCATAGAAGTCTATTTTTATATTATCTGAATAAAATCTATTCAAAAGGGAATGATTAAAGTTATTATATGAACCCTTAATATTCAAGTTAGTTTCAATCTTGTTTATGACATCATTTATTTGATCAAGTCTTTCTTGTCTTTCTTGTATTAATTCTTTTGATATTTTGGTTATATCATTTATAAAAGTTTTGAAGTTATTTATTTGTTTTATTAATCTTGTTATATTAGCAGGGTTTAAATTAGTGAAATTACATTCTATTTTATTTATAAGCTCGTTATTATCGTTAGTCATCTTTAAATAGGTAGGTAAAGAGTTTTGATAAATTTCAAGCTCCATATTATTTAAAGCTTTATAATATGCTCCTATTCTAATGTTTAAACTATTTTTAACGGTATAGACATGTAAAGATACATTACCATCAATAATTTCATTTTCAGATATAACGCTTTGATCTTCCTCTTGAATAACTCTATTTTGAAAATTAAAGCCTTTTGAATTAAGTAAAGTTTTTAATTCTTGTATTTTTTCATTTAATTCTTGTTTAGTCATATTCATAATTTTGATCCTCTTTTTTAGTTTATACTTTTCTTATGCCCATATTTTTTAAGTTAATATCAGTCATTTAACCTAAAGTAATATGAAAATAATCATTATTCAAAACATCTTTATATAAAGACATATTAGAACAGTTGTAATATTTACTAATAAATGATAGTGTACTTTTTACTTTATCATTTAAGGCTTTTACAGTGATATGATACCCCTTTAAAGTGGTTTTAAAATCTACTATAAGAAGATCATTAGCATTGTTTAAATCTCTTATTAAAGCACTGGATAAATCTCCATTATAGCCCCCAATAAGCTCAAAAAGATTAAAAGGGGTTATATTCTTTTTAATTATCTCTTGTAATATGTAATTCATTTTATTTATTTGTTTCCTCTTGGTTATGTTGTACTCTTATGACTGGTAAATACATTCGGTCATAAGATTGATTTAATAAAAATAATTAGTTTTTTCCAAGATAAATAAGGAATTATCTGTTAAATGTTGATCTTTTGTTGAATAAGAAACCCATAAATTAGAAATACCTTTTTTATTTTGTAAATACGCAATTGCTTGTATATTTTTCAAAGTATTTTCATTTATATCATAAAAATAACTATATACATCTTTTAACTTTTCATAAGCTTTTATTTTTTCTATGATAATAAATTCTTTATCAAAGTTACTTTTTTTTATAAAAAGTTTTCCTTTATGGAATACAGTTTTCATTATTTTAATTCCTTTATTTTAGTTTAGCTTACGTTATTAATATACCACACAAATAGGTATTTACTTTCACCCTTTCGATGTATTTTAACGAAGTGATTTTTTTTCATATCGAACAAGAAGTTTTTACAAATCTTTAATGAAAACTCTTTTATACTGTTTAAAGTCTTCATTATATTCTTTTCCATAAAAAGCTTTAAATGCTTTTATTTCCCTATTACTAAGGTTTATACAATGTTTTTTAATAAAGTCAGGATGACAATCGCCGTGACCCTCGTATTCAAAGAAGGCTTCTTTAGTATTAATATAAAAGACTCCCTTTCTATTATACTCTTTACATTTAACAAAAATTACTTTATTTTTATTATTATTATTCATTGTTTTTTTATCTCTTTAGTTATAAGTTTAATATACCCATTTAACAAAGCTTTTAAACTCAGTCAAAAGGGTGATCTTTTAAATTTCTTTTTTAATTTGGTTAATAGCTTCACTATAAGCCTTATTAAAAAGCTCTATATAAAGGGGTTTAATATTACCCATGATCAGCTTTTGAACTGGTGCATCATTAATTGAGATATTCAAGAGCTTATAAATATCATTTTCCATAGTTTCAAATATATAGAAAAGCTCTTTATCAAACAAGATGCATTCTTTAGCGTCTACAATAACACTTTCCATAAGTGTATTAACAGATATTGGAAGTCTATCCATTAAATACCACAATACACATTTTTTAAATGAATTTGTTTCTTTTTGGTAAAGTTTACCTAATTTTGAGTAAAGACATTTCATTTTGTATTACCTCTTTAAGTTTATGTTGATATTATTCCCCCTTGCATAAGGTTCATAACATATAAAGACTCATGCAAAAGGTTGATTTTTTATTTTAGATTAAATTTATTCATACATTCTTTAAGATATTCTTGATTATAGCTTTTAACATAATCTAAATATTTAGGGTTATTATTTTTATAGTCTTTAATATATGCTTTAAGTTTATCTTGCATACTTTTAATAGTTTCATACTCTTCTTTTGAGATATTTTTATTAAAACTCTCATAATCTCTTACAGAGCTTCTATTATTTGAATTTTTATAACTTATGTTAGATGTTATATTATTCTTTTCAAAAGCTTCATAAAGAATAGATGCGTCACTATCCTCTTCTAAATAAGCGTATTCTCCTTTTATATAAGAACAACTAGAAATATCTTTGAATATATCTAATTCCCATAATAAACTTACTGGGACTCTATACCAGCCATGACCTGGGTCGCTATATTTTGTTAAACTTATTTTTCTCATTTTAAATTTACCTCTTTATTTTTATTTTATAAATATCTTATGCCCCATTTTGAAAGCTTTTAAACTCAATCTATTAGATGAGTTTTTTTTCATTCAAAAGGTTGATTTTCTTAAACAAAAATCTTTTGTTCTTTATCATATTTAAAAGTATATACATCACAGTTATAGACTGGTTCATAACTTCTTTTAATAGCTTTTAACTCATTAAAAGATGGGTTTAAGAACATTTCAAGAAGTCTATTATAAAGAGTATGGCAATTTTCTTGATCTTCCATTTCTTGAATTATCCAATCAAACTTAAGATGTAAATTATCTTTACAGTTTGCTATAAATCTATTTTCAATATGCTTAACTTGTCTATATAACCATACATTATGTTCATACAAATTACCATATTCAAGCCTAAAATAGAGCTTCTCATTAAAAGGGGTATTCCCTTGTTTGAAAGTTTCATAAGCTTCATTATAAGCCTTATCAATAAGATTTTTTACTTGATTGATTTGTTCTTTTGACAATTTTGATGTTTTTTTCATTTATTTAAATTCCTCTTATTTATTTTATGCCCATATCAAAAGACTTTAAAACAAAAGATACTCCTTTTAGGGTATATATTCATTTTCAGGGGTCTAGAATCCATTTCTAGGGGCTTTTAACTCTTTTGATATGTCTTTTATTAAACCTTATCAAAAAGCTGTTATACGACCATAGGAAAGCAATATTTAAAAAGTATAGTTCCCGTTATAAATTCTTTCTAAAGTCTTTCTGTTTATTTCAAGCTTTTCAAGTCTTCTTAATCTACTCTCTTTTATTTCTGTATATACTTGTTCAAACTGTTGAGCTAGTTTTGAATCTTGTAAAGAGTAAATATTATATAGAGCTTTATCCATCGTATCTTCCCATATCCAAGTATTTACAGATTCAATATTATCATTCATTTTATTGACTATATATTGAAAAGTATTTAAGGTTTTGATAATTATTATATCTTTTTTAATATTAGTATCCATTGTTTTAATTTCCTCTCTTTTGTTTTTTTTTTATTCCCCTTTGCATAGGTCTATATAACTCATGCAAAAGGTTGATTTTTTATAAAACTGTTATGACTCTATACCCTTGTTCATTCATAAAATCACTAAAGCGTAAACTTGTTTGAATGTCTTCTTTAGTTAGATTTAAACTTTCAAGAGCTTCTTTTGATAAAAGGGTTAAACACTTTTGAAAACCCGCTAAAGCTTTATTATAGTTTCCCCCTGTCATACGAGTTGAAACCATAGGAAACCCTATGACCTGTAAGTACACATTTGCAGATAAACCGCTTTTCCCATATTTTACTATAAACTTTATAACATCAGACTTATTCTCTTTTATAGCTATATAAGCACTTGAAAGATTAAAATCTTTGTCAAACTTGTCATATATTTTTTGATTCATTTGTTTAGCTCCTTTTTAGTTTTATTTTCTTACTTATGTTATTCCCCTTTTATTGAGTTTTAAATCAGCTATATAGGGGATTTTTCTTTTAATCTTTGTAGTTATATTCATATCCAAAAAGAGATGTATATACTTCTTGTAAACTTTCATAACAAGTTATTAAAAAGCTACTATCTTCTTTGTATGTTGAACTTTTACTTAAGGCTGTTATATTCTTTTCTAACTGGTTAAGACTTACATTAAGACTTATGAAACGACCATCTAAAGGATTTAATAAAAGCTCTTCTTTAATTATTTTTATATTTTCTTTAACTTCTTTTAAATTATCTATCATAAAGGTATGAGTATCTTCAATAGAGCTTGTTATATCTACCTGATAAGATTTAAGTTTTTGAAAAGCTTCTTTTAAATAAATCTCTATATCATAAATATCTAAAAAAGTATTATTAAAAAGGTTTACTATTTCTTGTTTTTGATATGTATCTACTTTATCTTCTAAGTCTTTTAACAATTCTTTAAGTAGTTCTACTTTATCGATAGTATCTAATCTGTCGATATTGGTTTTAAGCTTTTGAAATTCTTTAAATTCCATTTTAGATTTACCTCTTTTTTTCTTTGTTGCTTCTTTAATTCCCTTTCTTGTTGTTTTTTTAACTCATTCTTTTGAATGATTTCTTGAATATCATCAAAAGATAAATTAACTGTTTCTAAAAAGTCTATAACATAGTCTTTATGAGTATAATCTTTCATTCTGTATCTTCTTTCCATGAGTTTAATCTTATAATATATGGGCAATTTATTATAGAGTTCCCTATTTATAAAAGTCAAATCATATTTTTCTTGTATTATTTCAAGCATACGAGCTTTTAAAGCCTCTATGCTTTGAGCCTCTCCATAAAAATATTTAGGTTTCCATGATTTACTGGTAATTAATGAGACATTAGCAGCATAAAACCTTTCAGGGTCTTTGTCTATAACGACATAGTTTGGATTAAAGGTCTCTGCATCCCCATGAAAAAAGTAATATATCTTTTTCTTTATTGTTTCAAACATATTTAAAGCTCCCTATAATACCAGTTAGGACATTCTTTTAAAGGTTTATATCCCCCTATTTGTGAATCTGTATATTCAAATTCTCCAGTAAATTCCTTTTCATTTTGTATAGCAATTTCTTTTGAAACTACCTCTATGACAGTATTTTTATCTAACTTAAACTCATTTTTATATAAGCCAGTTCTTTCCTCATACTTATCTAAATACCTTTCAAGGTCTTGATAACCTGTTGTAGAGGCTTTGTCTTTATGCTGATGTAAAATAAAACCCACAGCAAGGGGAATGTCATAATTCAGAATGTCTTTTGATAGCTTTATTCTGTTGTTTTCAATGTCAGTTATGAGATTAACCATTTCACTAAATGAATAGTTAAAAAGCTCTTCTTTTGTTATTTGTTTCATTTTAATAAGCTCCTAAGTTACCAATAAGTTTAATTTTGCATTTATAGTCTACTAAAAACTGTATTAACATACTTTCATTAGCTTTGTTTTTTCTCATAGTTTCAATACTATCTTTACATATATTTAACTTGTTTATTATTTCTTCTGATACATCAGATAAACACTCAAAAGGGGTGTTTCCATAAGCAACTTTTGGTTGTCC
Source organism: Candidatus Caenarcanum bioreactoricola (assembly GCA_001899385.1). Lineage (GTDB taxonomy): Bacteria > Cyanobacteriota > Vampirovibrionia > Caenarcaniphilales > Caenarcanaceae > Caenarcanum > Caenarcanum bioreactoricola. The sequence continues at coordinate 15,249 of MOYB01000015.1, forward strand.
TTTTATAGTTATAAAGTGTTTTTTTCCTATTCTTTCGTAAAGAAGTTCTATTTTATTTTTTGTAAAAATAAATTTAGTTTGCTTTTTAAAAGTTTCCCAGTATAAATCTTTTTTATCATAGTCTGTTAAGTTAGTTAAGTTAGTTAAGTTAGTCATTGTTTTGTACCTCTGTTTTGTTTGTTTTCTTAAGCTATACATTCCCCATTGCATATGTCTTTATAACTCATGCAAAGGGTTGAGATTTATCTTCTAGATATAATAACCTCTACACAAGGCTCTATTAAAGACCAATCTCCAAGGGTTTTCTCAATTACACTTGAGAAATCTATATATTCTTTTTTCTTTATCTTTTTGTTCATACTTTCAAATAATGCTATATAATCTTCTGGGGTAAAGGTTATAACAGCATATTCAGGATATTTAGCTTTTAATTCACTAATTTCTTGTAAAAATTTATTTGTTTTATTAATGTTCATTGTTTTGTTTCCTCTCTTATTTATTTTCTTAATTTCTTTATTCCCCATTGCATATGTCTTTATAACTCATGCAAAAGGTTGATTTTTTTTCTTTATAAGGTCTACTTTTTAAATCCAAAAAGTATCTAAACAATAAAATACAACAGCAGGATTTAAAAATTGATTAGGATATTCTTTGTACATTTTTATTTTAGATTCTACATCTATTAATAAAGCATACTCTATAAGACTTCTTAAAGAATGTTCATTTCTATCTGTTAAGTCTTCTAAATCTTCCTTTTTTAGTTCTAATAGTTCAGAATAAGTTATTTTATTTAAAAAGGCTGTTATAGCTTCTGATTGAAGAGCTCTTTTCATATATAACTCACTACCTGAATTAATTTTTTTTTCTTCCCATACATCAAACCATAAATTACTTAATTTGTTTACAATATCCATTTTGTTTATTCCCTCTCTTTAGTTATATCTTTCTTATACCCATTACAAAGGCTTTAACATCAGCCAAAAGGTTGATTCCTTTAAAAGGGTCATTAAATCTCCGAAGTCGGAATTCCGACCACGGTAAGGTAGTTTTTAACCCTATTGTACCTGTCATGACTTATAGGAAGGGCTTCATTGTTTTGAAAGAGTAAATACCCTACATATCGTTTACCCCATACAATAGGTATAAACGCTTTGATAGGGAAATAACCCTTCAAAAGGGTTTCATTTTCCCATTTTTTAAAGTCTTCAATACTCATTAGATTTCACTCCTGAATATATAAAGACCTTGTTCACATTTGATAGGTTTGTTATACATGTCTAAAATCTCTATTGGTTCATTATAACAAGGGTTTTTACTTTGATCTAAGATACACTTTTCAAGATATTTCAAAACTTTAGGTGTATAGATTTTCTCAATCTTAGTGAGCTTATCTAAACAAGTTTCAATATAACTTATTACAGCAACTGTTAAAATATTTTTAAAATCTTCTTTTATAGTTATAGCTTTCCCTTTTAAGCTCTTTAATTCACATATATCAGGAATAGCAAACCTATTAAAGATTATGCTTTTAGCTTCCTCTGCATTACAAACTATATAGATGTCTTCTTTAACTTCAAAAGAAAAAGGTTCACCTTTTAAAATGGTTTTAATCTCATTTAAAGGTATATTTAAACCTTTTGAAAGGGTTTCTTTTCTTGTTTCAATAGTTATTTCATTATTCATTTT
>MOYB01000016.1:0-6163 GCA_001899385.1 Candidatus Caenarcanum bioreactoricola
TAATAAGTTAATAAAAACTTTATATATTTTAGATTAACATTATTTTTTTAATTATCTATCTAAAAATCTCTAATAACTGATATTTGAGCATTTCTTATAACACCTGAACTTAAATATATACTATAACCACTTAAAGCTGATGATTCTTCTAAAACTCCAAATCCTTCGTATTTATGAAACCTTAAACTTGAAGCATTAACACAATAAGTACTTTTAAAATGTATATGTTTTTGTGAATTAGTATTAAAAGGATCAAAAACTGTTATTTCAGAAGTAAAATATCCATTTGCTTCTAATTCCCCATAAACTGGCTCTATATCTGGTTTTGTTCCAGTATATCCAGTGATAATTCTTTCCGTTAAAGGCAATCTAGTAGTATTAAATCCAGTATATTCCTCTTCTGCTTTATAAGAACTATTTCTAAGTTCATAATAATAAACACTTCCATTTATTATATCTGCACCATTATTTTTATAAAATCTTAGATTTAATGCAGATCCATCTACAGACGGTCTTAAATTAATAATTCTAATTCTATAAACTTTTCCTTTAGGATTATCATTTGAAAATATGGTACTTTGTGAATAAGTGCTTGATGTTCCACCAGATATAACAGTCGAGCTAGTAGGAACATTTCCTCCAGTAAATTCACTTACTGCACTCACTAACCCTCTTGAATTTACAGAAATAACAGGAATTTTCCCCGTAGTTTCGTTTCCATAAGTACCAGCAATAGGCGATTCCCACGGGATAGTATATTCGCTTCCACATTCAATTAAACCTCTTGAATTATAAGTAATAACTGGTATTTTAGTCCCAGCCTCCTCCCCTATTGTTTTAGCTATTGTATTAGTCCATGGTGAAACTGAATCCGCTTTAACTATTTTTCCCCATTCATTAAAATCAAATCTTTGAATAATATCTAAATTATCAGTACTAGCAGCGCAAGCGTCTACTAAAGGCAATCCAAGCCTTGCAATATCTCTATGCAATTGTCTAAAGCAATTCTCATATTCTATTAAAGTGCTATTAATTTCTGCACATGTCATGCCACAAGCATAAACAGAATCCCAAGGAGGATTAACTGTTGCACCTTCAAATATAACTATGTCATCAACTTCTAAAGGAAATGAATTATCCCATCTTTCAATAAATATAGAATAAGCGGGTAAACTATCTATTGTACTTGCTGTTTGATTCGCTCTTATTATTCGAGGTGGTCTATTTACATCAGTTAATAAGGCTTCTGTAAAGCTAGTAAAATCTACTCTATGAATACAAGCGTAAGAAGCAATTCCAGCATTTGTAGGTAAAATAATATTAGAAAATGTTTCATCAAAAGTTATTATATGCCCAGTTTCAGATATTCCATTAACAGGAATAACAGCATCTAATAAGAAGCTTTTTACAAAAGAAAATGATTGAAATTTATTATACATAGTATTATTTTACTCTCCACTCTATCATTATTAAGCTTTTTACTTTCATTTTATTTTACTCTCTTTTTTAAATCGGCGTTATGGTTATAATCCATACTAATTCAATATCTTTAGCAATATCAGTTTTAGTATATTCTTGTGCTTTTCTTGCTAATAAATAACCTGAATTTTTAGCAGATACATTAGTACCTTGTTCATTTATAAACAAGCCCCATTCAGTTATCTCTGTTGAAATAACATTAGCTCTATTCCATAAAGCAGATAAAGTTATAACATTTGAAGATACTCTTGTAAAAGCATTTCCCCTTACTCCAAATCTACCTGTATCAAATTCATTATTTAATTTTGTATCTTCATTAGAAGGCGTTCCTGCTCCTGTTGCGAGTCCATTGCCTATAGCTATTGCCATGGGAAGCCCCCAATTTCTTTTTAAAAGAAAAGTTAAGCCACTTAAACAAATAGTATTTTTACCTTTTATTTCGTGATCTGCTTTAAATTGCCAATCTATTATTTCGCCTGTTTTATTATCTATTGTTTGATTAAAGGCTCTACCTTCTCTTATAGTTAATTCCCCTTTTATAAATGATAAATCTTTCATATCGTAAATCCTATAATATCAATATCTAAGCTTAAATCTGCAACTTCACATTTATATTCGATAGCATTTTCTTCACCAACAGGCAATTCTAATTCTAATATATTTTTATAATTTGATTCTACTTTACCTTGATAAACAATAAATTCATCAGTTAAACCTTTCACCCGAATATAAGCTGTATAATCTGTTGATGTACTAGCTGATGTATTAGTACAAGTAATTAAAAGATTAATAAACTTAACATTACTAGGGGCATAATTATTAAAAGAAAGTTCTGTGTAATCCGTAGCAGATCCGCCTGAGAGTAAAGAAGATCGTCCTCCGTACTTAACTCTTCCATTTCTGTAATAAAAATTTTCGAGATTTGAACTTGAATTATTTTTAACTGAGAAAGGAATTTGTCTAAAATATTCATAATCACTTAATCCTATTTCTAAGTTTTCCTGTCTTGTTGATAGGAAATAACCAGAATCATAAGATTGTCCGCTTCGTGTTGAATCATTTGAACAAGCATATAAGTTATACCAAGTATTAGGAGCTTCACCACCCCTTTTATAATTTACTGTTGTTTCGTCTGCTGTAAAATTAGATTCAACTACAATATTCAAATCATCTGTTATAGTTATTATTCTTCTTGATTGCCCGCCATTAGTAGTTATTACATCACCTACTATAAAATCAGTCGTGAAAGTAGTATTAGTTCCTAGAATATTAGGACTTCCATTAGCAACAGTTATAACTCCTGTCAAATCTGCTGATTGATAAAGCCCATTTAATCCTATTGTTTCAATATCTACCGTAGTTAAACTCTCAATAGCAATATCTGCACTATCTAAATTATCTCTACAATAACAAGTGTTAACTGAAAAAGTACTATCAGATAATCTATTTATAATTAATTCACTTTGATAATTAGAAGGATATAAACCACTTTCAAAATTAATAGAATTCGATTCAAAGTTTACAGTATTTTTGAAATATACAGGCTTTAAAAATGTAGCCTGTTCTTGATAGATATTTTTTGAATTATTAAAAAATTTACAAGTTATTTTTTCAAAACTAACTACCCCTAAATTATTTATTGTTATTATTCCTAAAATAAATTTATCATTCCAATCATTAGGAATAGCAGATCCTAACTGTAATAATTCATAATCTTTAATACTTGAAACGTAAGTTCCAAGTAAATAATAAGAAGCTTCAGAAAGCAAACTTGAAAAGACTTTATTATTCCATCCATTAAGAATATTTTTACTTACTGAATTCCATAAGATTAAAGCATTTGACTCTATAGTTATTTGATTCGATATAGTCAAATCTAACTTAGTAATATCAAAATCTACTACAAATTTATAATCATCTACCGCATTTCTTATATGATAATCTAATTCAACATTGCTATTCAAAGCGGTTAAAGATGTTGATATTGCATTATGATTATCAATTAAATATTTTGTTTTAACGATTGCTAATGCAACCATTTCACTAGAATATAAAGGACTATAATTTATTAAACCGCTCATATTTTTTAGATTAACATAATTTTTTATTCAGCAAATATACTATATTCAAAGGGAGATATTTCAAATCTAGGATATTTAAAATATACAGGCTTTTCAGTATCAAGAGTTCTCATTCCACTATAAGCAGAATAGTAAATTCCAGAAAGAAAATCAAATCCTAGGTTTTCATATAATTGTATTTCTGTATCTTCATAATAAATTGAATCTCTCATTAAACATGGAACTTGTAAAGTTATATCATCATTATTTTCACCTCTATAAAATCCAAATTTTTTAAGTAGTTTAGAAGTAGTTTCAGTTAATTCTAAAGTTTCAACTCCAAAATCAATAGCAATATTATATTTATCATCATCAGCTTGATTAATAGTAATAGCTTGTACTTGTGCCAATTCATAAGAAATACCTTGATCTGAATCAGATACTTTTATATAACTTCCAACTTGTGGAATATCAAACCATGATTTTAATCTAGTATCATGACAAGCAACATCAGATCCCATTATAAAACCAAAATTTCCCGATATTTTTGGATTGCATTCATCTCTTATTAAAGCTAACGATTTAACAGCAATTTCACTAATAGAATTTATTTCAGGCAATTCAATTGCTGATTCTCTAAAACCAAATCTATCCATGCATAAATCACAGGCACATTCTCGAATAACTATTTTTTCTGCGGGTATATATTCAACTCTAAAAGAAGATTCAGAAGATGGTATTGAAGTATTTATATAAACTATCTCATCTAATAAAGGAATACTATCTAATTGCGGAAATACTTCAATATAACCACTTGTTAAATCTTTATAAAAGTTCGTAATATTATAAGCCTTATCTTTATATAGAACTCTCATTCCTATCTTTAAAAAGTCATCTGTTGAAAAAACTAAAGGAATTCTGGTTAAAGTTCCACTATTATTAAATACTGTTCTAACAATAGAAGGACTTATAAATTCAATTTGCCCAAAACTTATTTCGTTCTTAGTAATTCTATTTACTACCGCTTCTATATCAACTAGAGAATTAAATTGATCTGCTGTACTTAAATAAACCTTTTCATTATTAGCATTCCATAATTTAATTAAATTATTTTTATCTAAAAACCAATAATCTAAAGCGGTTATTCCAACTTCCATTATTCCATTTTCAGTATTTGATATTTGCCCTGAATAATCGTTATAAACTAAAAAGAAACCATTGTCCATTAGACCTGAAACTAACTGATTTGAAATTAATTGAAATTCATTATTAGCTCTTTTTAAGTAAAAATTAATTCCTTGATTTGTAGTTAAAACCCATCTTAATGTATATTCCTCTACTCTTGTTAAATAAACATCAACTAATGTTCCATCAGTACAATTAATGTTTATTGTTATGTTATTCCCTAAAATAGTTAAAATTTCTGCATTAGTAGCATTAATAGAAGAACTTAACCCAGCTATATTAACTAGATCGCCAACTTGCAATCCATCTGTGCTATCTAAAGTAATTGTAAAACCGTCTGCTGATATAGCAATTACACTCTTTTGTAAATAAGGATATAAAGTAATTCCTGTATCATATTCCCTTAAATTAGCTATAACTTTTAAAGCTCCATTTGTTATTCTAAAGCCAGCAAATATATTACTTGGAGCAATATTATTTCCATCTGTATAACAAGATAGAAGCATATCTCCACTGTTTGATAATAATTGAAATTTTATTTCTGAGTGAATTCCATATTCAGGAATAATAGGAGTATCAAATATTAAATTCCTTTTATCCCATCCAATACCTGTTATATCGTTTTTAGTATAACCTTGCGGATTGTTTGTTTCAAAAGGTTGAAATATAAATTGATCTTCAAATGAAATGTCTGAATTCAAATCATAAGTAGGTTGAGTATTTGAAAATAAATTTAAACTTGTTAAAGTTCCTTGTGTTGAATAACCACCCTTAACTACTAAAGAAGTAATGGGAGCGGGTTTATAAGTCTGTCCGATTGTACTATTTGAAAGAACACAAGTTTCTGTATTAATTTTAGAATTATAAAAATCAACATGAGTTTTAGTTCCTGTTGTTTTCATTCTTGCAACTAATTTTAAATCTGGTCTTAAATATATTTCAAAACCTATTGATCTAATTTCTTCAAATAATTCACCTATATATTTATTCCTATCTTTAAAAACTGTAAAATAATAATCTTCATCAACTATTAAACTATAATCATCTGATAAAATAGGGACTTTTTTTCTAGTTAAATCCATCATTTTAATGATTAAATCTCTAAATTTAATATTCTTGTAATTAGGATTTAACCATCTTCTGTATAATAAATCTTCAAATCCTACTCCTTCACATTCATATCTATACAAACAATCAGAACCTTCTTTAACTAATCTTTTTTGTTTTAAAATAAAAGGGGTATTTAACTCTTTTGTTAAATTTCTATCTAAAAATACTCGATATAAAGAACCTACAAATAAATCATCTGCATTAGTAGCTTCAAAAGCAGTAAAGGTAATTGATTCTGCTCCATTTCCTCTAGTATTGAAACTAAGATTTGTTATTATTTCAAGTCCAAAATCTCTTTTATTTTTAGGAGTTATTAAAGTTAAACCATT
>MOYB01000016.1:7864-22527 GCA_001899385.1 Candidatus Caenarcanum bioreactoricola
TTTTAAGGGGGTTATCTCTCCAATTTTTGCTAAGTATGCCATTTTGTTATATTTGTGCGTTAGTAAGCCAATTAGATACCTTCATTTTATTTAATACTGCTTCTGCTATTTTAGATGGATCAGTTATATTTACAGTTATATCACTTAAACTATCTTTACCAGCAATAACAGCATTAGCAATATTCTGAATACTATTGTAAAGCTGATTAGTAAAAGCTTCAATAGCAGTGCTTGCATTGTCAATTCCACTAGCTAAATTCCCGAATTCATTTCCTAATTCTTTATTTGCTTTCTCTCTTGTTCTAGTTATTTTCTCTTGAATTGCTTTTATTTTATCTTGCTGTGTTTGTTGTACTCTACCTGTTATTTTGCCTTCTCCTATAACTCCTAATAACTTTTGATTTAAACCTAATATCTCATCTGCAAAGTTATTAACAGCGTCCTCTAAATCATCTTTAATTTTATTTTGCAATTCAAATGCTTGAGATTGTAATAAATACAAAGTTTTATCAGTATCAAAACCTCCCTGCATTAACTTCCAAGCCTCTTCTTGAAAAGCAACTAGATCATCATATAAATCCCCTGCTGCATTCCCATATTTAGCTTTGTAAATAGCCTTTTGATATTGATCTTCAAAGGCTTTAACTAATTCTTTTTGTGATTTTATATATTCTTCAATAGTATCTTCATATCCTTCAATTTCATCTTTTAAATCTTTTAAAGCTTGTCTTTTTTGTTCTTGTACTTCTTTTATTTTAGCTTTAATATCTGCAATCCCTTGTTTAGCTGTATCTTTTCCTGCACTTCCACCTCTTTTTTTACTTACTTTTTTAAAACCTTCTAATTCCTCTTGCATTTCAGCTATTTGCTCATCATAAATCTTTGCAACTTTTTTTCTTTCCTCTTCTGTTCTTTTAATTAATTTATTAGTCTTTTTAATTGCTTTCCCAATATTAAAAATAGAACTAGATAAATCCATCTTAGAAATTGCTTTATTTGTAGCTTCTGCAAAATCTTCATACATTTCTGTGCTTTTAGTTAATCTTGAACTTAAAGTATCTAAAGCATCTTGAATATCAACCATAGAGCCTTGTAAAGCCATTTGAGTAGCTTGCATTTGCTTTTCTCTCTTCTTTGCTTTACTTGCTCCAAACATGCCCATTAAAGTACCACCAAGACCAGCAACCATAGAAAGTCCAGTAAATACTGCACCGATAGGATTAGCACTCATAGCACCAGCACCACCAGCACCCATTAAAGAAGATAATAATCCACCTGCTCCACTCGCTGAACTTGCGACTTGCGACATAGCACTATATTGTTGTTCATATCCAGCCATAGGCTTCCCATTTTTCATGGGAATGCCGATAGGGTTAGCAGGATCAAAAGAAGAAGATCCACCTCCTCCACCAAAAAGTTTAGAAACAAATCCTACAATTCCACCTAAAACACTAGCACCACTACTTATTGAACTTGTACCGCCTCCCATTTTACCTATTGAACTAAACATATTTCCAATTTTAGAAAATATATTTTCCGCTAATTTAAAAGCTTCTTGAATAGATAATTTACCCTTTTGAAAAGCATCTACTAATAAACCTCCTATTTCTTTTCCACCGTCTATTAAAGTTTTAAATATTTCTTTATTAGCATTCTCGGCATCTATTGAAAATTTAATCTCTCCTTTATCAAGTGCTAGATTTTTCTCATCAACTAAATCAAGTTTATCTTTATTAAGCTTTTCAACAGTATCGCCTATCTCTTTTAAACCTATATTGTAAGAATCAAGAGCTTTAGCTTGTGCCTGAGCTTGTTTTTGAATCAATTCATTTCTTTTTGTTTCATAACCTGCTAAAGTTTTTTCTAGTTCAATTCGTTTACTAGGATCTTTTTCAGTTAATAATTGACTTTGAGTAATTGCCTTTTCTTCATCAAGAGCTTTTATTTCTTGTTCTATTTTTTTAACTGCTGATAAATCAACTATCTTTTGTTTATTTAATTTTTCCTCTTTTATTTTTTGTTCTTGTATTTTTAAATTCAATTCCTCTGTATCTTGAATAAATTTATTTTCTATTTTTTTATCATCAATAGCTTTTTTCTGAATTAAATAATTAATTTCTGATATTTTGCCTGTTTCTTTAAGTGCATCAAGTTTTGATTCTTCTAAATCTAAAAATCTTTCTTCTCTTTTATTTTTTCTTATTAAATCATCTTCTTGTTTAGCTATTTCTAAGCTTTTATATTGCAAGCCATTTATTTCTCTACTAATTTCAAATTCTTTATTTTCTAACTCATTTAATCTTTCTTGTAGTCTATTTTTTGCTTCTGCTAAAGCATTCTTATATTGTTGTTGTCTTACTTGTTTTGCTTCCCTAGCTTTTGCTTTATCTTCTTTTTCTGAATCCTTAGGAGCAGTTCCAACTCCTGTATATTGATCTTTAGGAGCTAAATTTGTATCTTTAGATAATCCTCTAATTTTATTAAATAAAGCTGTCCTTTTATCTGTTATTTCAGTTTTAGTAATTGCCTGATCAAATTTTGATTCTTCAATTCCTTTCATTCCTTGACCTGTCAAAGATTTACCTAAAGAAGAAAATATAGATCCTCCACTTTTTGCTATCTGTCCAATTAACCCTCCTTGTTTTTGTGCAAATGAGTTAATTCCTTTTCCAGTTTCTTCCAATAAACTTCCTGCTGCAATTTTAGATCCATTTATAATATAACTCCATAAGTTTTGAAAAAATAATTTAATTTCTGATCCTATTAAAGAAAAAGTTCCTAAAAAATCTTTAAACATTCCATCTAAATAGAATTTATTTGCTTCTTTAGTTCCTTTCATTCCCTTTTCCCATATAACTATCATTTCTTCTGCAGTTATAGCAGTATTATTTTTTAAATCTTGTAATATATTTAATACTTTATTTCTTTCTTCTCCTAATTGACTAGAAAGTTTATCACTAAAAGTATCCTCTAAATTCTTTGATATTTCTTCTGTACTTATTTTAACTTGCGAAGCTAAAGCAATAAAAGCAACTGCTATACCTAATATAATAGGGACTATTAAAGTTAATCCACCAGTAGCCAAAGTAGTACCAGTAAATATACCTGTAAAAAATTTAGTTAAAGCTGGTATTGCTTGTGTTGTTATTACATCAGCTAACGCTTTCACAGCAACTATAGTTTGATTTGCTATTATTGCCGTGAAATATCCAATTGTAGCGCTTATAATAGCAGGCTGAAATATTTGAAATAAATCAGATATTACTTTTATAACATTTGTAAAAGCATTTATAAAAGGAACTGAAAAATCTATAGCAACCTTTAAAAATTGCATAAAGCTAATACCAGCTTGTGTTATAACAGGAATTAATGGAGCTAAAGCATTCAATAAATTAGTTAAACTAACCCCGAAACTTTTAGCAAAATCTAATACTCCTTGTTTAATAGATCCGAATTTATCAGGATCTACCATTTCAATAAAGGGCTTTAAAGCCTCTTGAGTTAGCTTTTTAAATGCTTCAAATAGTCCAGATTCTGCAACTGTTTTATTAAACATTGTAAAAAAATCTTGAATTATTTCCCCTAAATTACTTAAACTACCCGCTGCAAAATTCGCAGCTCTAATATAAGGCTTTAATTGTTCTTCTAAAAACTCCCCAAATTTACCTTCTTTTTTAGCTTTTTCCATAGCATCTTTAAAAGCTTCTTTACCACCCATTTGTGTAGCTAATTGATTAATTAAAGTTTGATTTGCTTTAAATTCTCCCTCTATTAAAGCTCTTGATTCTGAAGCTAATTGAGTTCCTGCATTTTGTTGTCCTTTAGTAACGGTTTTAATTGCAATTGTCATTGATTCAATTAATCTAGCTTGTTGTTTAGGATCTGTTATGCCAGCACTTCCTAGTTTACCTAACGTAACGCTTGCAGTTTGAGTCAATTCTTCTAAATTTGTACCAGCTAATCTAGGAGCATCTTTTACGAACTGATTAATCATTTCTTTAGCATTACTTAAAGAAATTTCCATATTTTTTTCAAATGATACAAAATTACCAGTCGCATTATCTTTAAATTTAGTAGTACTGTTAATTAAAGCCATCATTTGATATTCCATATCTTCAAATTTAGCTCCTGTTTTTATTGCATTTGTAGCAAAAACACCTCCTAAAGTTAAAGCAATCGCAGATGCTCCAGCAACTACCAGTCCCGTTGTTGAAGCTAGTTTGCTAAATGACATAGCTAAATTATCAACTAAGGGAGTACTTTTAGCAATTTCTGCATTAAAATTTTCACCCCATTTAAAGTTTTTTAATTCAGGAATATTCATACCTGCGAATCTGCTTGTAATACTACCTATTGCAGATCCAACTTGTGGATTAATAGCACTTAATAAGCTAGTAATGCTAGATAAATTAGTCTGCATTTGTCGAATAGGAGTAGCCATGTTCATTTTGTTCCGAAATAGCTGTTGCATGTTTGCCATTCTTTGCATTTCAAGAGCATATTTCGCTCTTGTTATTGAACCATCTTTTAAAGCTTTATCTAATTGTCTTTGGGCTATTGTCAAAGTTCTAGCAACTCGATCCTCTTTTAATTGAGATTGTACAAAATTATTAACTTGCGTAGAAGCGATTCCATATTGTTTAGTTAAGGCATCTAAATCTCTTCCAAGTTTAGTAGTTAAAATTGAGGCGTTCTTTTGAATATCATTATATTTTTGAAAATATGAAGATGTAGCAGGTGAAGGTTTAGAAGTTTTTAATTTATCTATTGCATCAGAAAGCTTTTGAATTTCTCCCATAGCCTGCTTAAGCTCTTGACTTAATACTTTAATTTCAATTTTAAATTCATCTGTCATATTTTAAGATTATCAGATTTTATTAATATGTTAAAATATATATTGTTCTAAATTTAGTTTATATATTTCATTTATTCTAGGTACAAAAAAGGGCTCTTAATTATCTTTTAAGAGCTCTTTTTTATTGTTTTATAAAGAATTATTTATTAATTTTATTTACATATTTTTTAACATCTTCAACAGATTGACTCCACCATCCTTTCGTAGCTGTTCTAACTTCGTTTTTTCCTCCTGCGGAAGTCCTTGTTCTTAAATAAAGATGTTCTTCTCCTCTTACTATATAAGTCCCTATTTCTAGCCGTTTAGTTAATTGTTCATAAGTCATTGATGAATCTTTGTGCACTCCAGTTCCAACAACTGCCATTAATGTATAATTTAGATAACTGTCCTGCCTTGTTGCAACAATAATACCATCTTCCCTTAACTCACTTGTATCCCAAGGAGCTCTATTATATATTATTGTCGCTATATCCTTTTCTAGCTTTTTTATTAATTTGTCTACTTTTTTCTCTATTTGGTTTTGAATCTGTAATATTTTCGTTCCCATTTTCTACCCTCCATTCAAGTGCTTCTTTAATTTGAGTCATAACATCTCCTATATTTTTCATATTTCCCAAGAATCTAGCAACTTTTACGTGCCCTTCTTCTGTAATACCTTCAATAGGATCAAAATATTTAGAAAGTATATGATCTGGATAAGCAAGTAAAAACTCTTTTAAAAACATTTCAAAAAATATATGATTAAATCTAACTAAGTCATTTTCTTCTTTAAATTCCTTTTTAGAAAGTTCATTAAGCTTTAAAAGGTTTTCATATTGCTCAACAGGTATTTCCTCTTGAGGTAAACTTGCTAATGAAAAATTAAAAGAATAATCTTTTCCGTCTATTCCAGTAAAATTAATTTGAGTATTCATAAAGATTTTAATAAAGTATGTCTTCTTATTCAGTATATCAAATATTAAATAAATGCCCTGAAACAATTAAGATAAGAGGAGAGGAAAAAATTATATATGAATTTTGTATAAAAGATTTAAGAAAATATTTAAAATTTTTCTTTTTTTTATTTGATGGAATTTCTAACGAGAATCTTAATAGATTCAAAACTGATGAGATATTTTTATCTGACTATTTAAAAATTTTATATTCTAAAACTCCAAAAAATATTAATCAAATAATTAATATTTTATATCCTGAATTAAATATAAATGAAACTGTTATGAATAAAGAATATATAAATATTTTATTTAAAGGAATTAAACAAAACGATATATTGAATTTTTTATTAGCTCCTAGTCAAGAGAAAACATTTAATTCACTTGACGAATATGATTTAATATTCAAAATAATTCATTATAAATTAGTAGATATAACCTTTCTTGATTATGATGTAAAGCTAACTTATAGACAATTAAAATTCTTTTCAGAGAAAATCTCAAATTTTGAAAAATTAATGATGTTTAATTTTTATACTCCAATTAGAAAATGTTTAAGTGAAATGTTTGCTTCTAAAGATTCTGAAAATAAACCATTCTTTGATATTCTCTTTAAATCAGAAGAAGAAATAAAAAAAGATAAGTTTTTAAATGCAAGGCAAAACTTTTTTAAGGAAAAATATAATGATGATGAATTTATTATAAAAATGTGTAAAGAAAAGAATTTAAATGCCTTAATGTTTTTTGAATATAACAAAGTAAAAGAAATATTTCCTGAACAATTAGAATAAAAAAATCTCTCACTAGATTCAACTAATGAGAGATTTAAAATAGTTAATTATTTTTTTATTTAGTTTATTTAATTAATTATTTTTTTTATTTAGTTTATTTCAACTATACTGGCAATAAAGTTAAAGAATGATTTCCTGAGAAATATATACTTGAAGCTTCTTTTAAGGTGAAAGGCATATTAGAAACTGCTTCTGAACTATATTCAATAGCTTGTGAAGCATCTCCATGAACTGCTTTTCCATAAAATAAAGCATTAAGGAAGCTATAACATTCATTGCCTGGAAAATCTAAACCAAATACTCTATTCCCTGAACAACTACCAGATTTAAATCCTAGCTGTGTCATCTCTGTTGCATCTCCGCACATTTCAACATAAGTACCGCCACTAGTTAAAGCTTGTAATTTTGTTATAGGTGCAACGAAGGTTGCTGTTATAACTTGACTACTTCTTGTAGTTATTAACTCGTTAGGCATTCCATTTACTGGAACATCAATCTGAGTAAAGTTAATAGTATGTGTTAAATTACCTGTTGTATAACCTAAGGTTTTTTCTTCACAAGCTAGAGGGCTTAATCCTGAGCTTGCATCTAAGAAATCTTGACTTTTTAAAGCTCTTGGACTTGGTTCATATATTACATGATATCCATAACTTGCGACTGTTGAGCTTGTTTTTCTTGAAGCTGGTGGAGTTGGTACTATTTGAGCTAATTGATCATCAACAAATATAGCAATATATAAAGCTCCATTAGGTATATTTGTAAGTACTACCTGCAAAGCATTATTAGTACTTGACGGGGTTATTGAAGCTTCTGCTGACATAGCAGTACAAACTAAATGCCCATATGCGTCTAAAGATAAATAACATACCTTTACTGCTCTTGCGGATCCTGGTGTGTTATTTTGAACATTAAAAAGTCGTCCATTATAAACGATTGTATAATCTATATCTAAAGTTCTAGCAGTAACCGTAGGAGTTGTTGGTGTAGCTATAACTGTTCCTGCTTTTTTAGGGCTATAAGTAGTTATACCTATCTCGCCTGATCTATAAAATCCTGCCTTTGGTGCGTATCCTGTCATTTTTTATTTTCCTCTTAATCACTAGTAATTATCTAATTTTTAGATTAACATTAATTAAATAAATCGTAAAATCTTCAAATTATGTCAAAAATAATCGCCCTTAGTATTGTAAAAAACGAAGAAAAAAACTTCTTAAAAGACTGGTTAATAAATACTTCTCAAATATGTGATTTACATATAATTGTTGATAATGGATCTACTGATAATACTAAAGAAATAATTAAAGAATTCCCAAATACTATTTTATTTGAAAGTGATATTGATTTTAAGACTAATGAGCATAAATTAAGAGGTTTTGCATATGAATGTTTAAAAGATTATGCTAAAAATAATGACTGGATATTTATTTTAGACGCTGATGAATTTATTTATCTAAAAGATTTTAAAGAGAAAAAAGAGGAAATTTTAAATCTTCCTGAAAAATATAATCTTTTAGGATGCAAATTATGTGATATATGGAATAAAGATACTTTAGAATATAGAATTGATGGCTTTTGGTCAGGATGGCTCGATAGATTCTTTCGATACGAAGAAGAACAACCATTCTCTTATATATATAGAGAGGGATTGCACGTATCCCCTTTACCAAATTATATAAGAGATTGTTTAGGCAGGGGATTATATCAAACTAATATTAGAATTTTGCATTTTCCTTATTCTACTGAAGAGAGAAGAAATATAAAATATAATTTTTATAAAGAAAATATAAAAACAAATAATCCCATTGATATTTATCATTATAAAAGTATTATTAATGAATATATAACAATCCCTTTAGAAAAATATTCAAATAGTAAAAAGCTTATATGTAGTTTAATTAGAAATAGGGGATGGATGTTGCCTTTATTTTTAAAAAACTTTAATCCTATTTTAAAAGATGATTCATTTGAATATTATTTTATAATTAACAACTCAATAGATGATTCAGAAGGTATATTAAGAGAGTGGGTGGAAAAGAATAATGTTAAATGTACTATTGAAATATATAATTTTGAAGATGAATGTTTAGGAAATCATCAATGGGGAGAATTACAGCTTAACCATATGAGTATTATGAGGAATAAACATTTAAAATTTGCTAGAGAAAATAAATTTGATTATATGTTTTCTATTGATTCAGATTTATTATTTAATTATGAAATATTCAAACATTTAATATTAAGCGATAAAGATATTATTTCTCCTGTATTTTTTGCTTCATGGAGTAGAGATGCAATCGACAAACCAAGATCTCCAAATGTTTGGATTAGAGGTGATTATGAAATAAATCAAGATTTTATAATGAGTTTAAAATCTCATCGACATTTAAGAAAAGTAGGAGGTTTAGGAGCCTTCACTTGTATTTCTAAGAATGCTTTTAATAATGAATCTTTAAGCTATGATAAAATTGATAATCTTCCATCTTTCATAAAGATGGAAGATAGATTCTTTTGTATAAGAGCAAGAGTCTTAAATTATGAGTTATGGGCTTCCAATTATTATGATTTATTGCATATAGATAATATTTATATGTTAAATAATATTTTACAAGGTAGTAAGTTTATAAAATAAGAAAAGTATGCTAAAGTATAAAAATGTAAACTAAATTAAAATATAAAATGACAGAAAAAATAGGCATAATGTTCCGATCAGCAGAAGATTATGAAATTGAAATTATTCTTTATTTTTTAAAAAAATTAAAAAAAAATAGCAAAAATAAAGTTTTTAAAGTTAAAAATAAATCTAGAGAGGTTCAGAGAAAAAAGCTTGATGAATTTGTAAAAAAGGAATTGTGCTTTAATAATCGGCATTTTTTATCAGAAATCTCAGAAGATTCAACTTATGATTTTTGTGCAGAAGGGAATCTATATATTTCGGACATAAATTTTTATGACGTATTTATTGAATCTGATGTACCTTATAGCAAAGTTTATAAATATAAAGAATTTTTAAAAAGTTTAATGAAAGAATATATAGAAATTTATACTTTTGGAAAAGAATATTGATTTTATTTAATAAAAACTATAAACTGCTTTATATCTCAAAGTGCAAAAGTCATAAAATACACTTTCTAAGCCTTCAAAATAAAGATTTAAACCAGATAAGGCATAATCACTCTTTAAAATACAAGTATGCCCATGATTAGGTTCTAAAAGCTTTTTAATTCTATATACAATATTTAATAATTGTCTATTAGGATTTCCACTAGTACCATTTACTCTTACTGATAAATACAATAAGCTTTCTAAGTCTCTTCCTGAATTGCTCTTAGATCTATTAGCATTTTTACATTCAATCAAGATTTTAGGTAAATTGTCATCTGAATCTAAATTATTTTGATGTTCTTTTGAATAAACATCAATAAATATTTTTCTTTTATACCATTCTGCATTTGTATCATTGCATAAAGTTTTTAAACATTTATAATAATATTCAATATTATCTAAATTAATTATTTCGTTATTTAATTCCTGAGCTTCTAATAATGCAGTATTATAATCATTATCTGTTTGATCTGCTTTTAAAACTTCATATATGTATTTTTGAATCATTTTTTTATTTACTTATTTGTTTATTCTTTTAATTCCTCTATTGTAAATTCTTGCATATTTTCTATTTCTTGTAATATATACAAAGCATGAAATTTTAAAACATAATATAAAAATAAAAAATCATAATTATCTTTATTTTTAAATTTTTTAAATAAACTAAAAGCTTGTTCAAAACAATAACAATTAAAAGTTAAAGACAGATCAGGAACTTCACAAGATAGTAAATCTATTTTTATTAAATACTCTTCTCTTTCATGATTCAAATCAATAGTTTGACAAACATTTTTATAAGCCTCTTTCTGTGCTAATAATCTTTGATTTATACTAAAACTTTTCTCTACTTCTGATAAATTTTCTATTTCTTTAAATATTTCTTCAAATTGCACTTTTAATTGATAATAAGCTAATAAAACTTTATTTTTTGATTGAGTCATGTTATTAATTATATTGATTATAATTTAATTAATATTATAAATGAGTTTTAAAGATTTAAATAGCTATATCCTTGGCATTCCTTTCTACAAATTTACTCCTTCGATAGAGCTTTATTGCACTTTACATCAAATACCATTACAAAGGCAAATATTAGTTTCATGTTCCAATGTTAGACAATCAAGAGGTCGAGTAATAGGGGAATTTTTTCAAGATAATAGACTTTTTTCTGACGTGTTGGTTTTTTGCGACATGGATACTATTTGTAATATAAAACAAATTGAAAGCCTTGTTATTAATTGCTCAGAAGAAACTCCTTTTATATCTGCTTGTATCCCTTATAGGCAAAAGAGTATTGAAAATGTTTATAATTTCTTTTTTGAAAATGATTCTAACTTAATTAGAAAAAATAAAATACTTGAAGAAAAGCCCCCTATATTTGAATGTGATTATTCAGGATTTGGATTAGTTGCAATTCATAGAAGTTTATTAGATAAAATGACTAAAAAATATGGTTATGTAGTTTCAACTAGTGCTATATATCCCAATCTTTTTTCTGAATATATTGAATACAATAAAAGTTATTTATCAGAGGAAATATTAAAAAAATCTTTTATAAAAAAATATCAAAATGAAGAATTATGGAACGAATTAAAGCCAGCAATATTAAAATTAAATAGAGAACCTTCCGATATTATTAATATACTTCCTGAAACATTTTCTTTTTGTAAGCGTGCCAGAGAAGTAGGAGGAAAAATATTAGTTATGTTAAATAATGGGGCTGGGCATTTAACTGAAAACATATTAAAATATGAACAATCAATATAATTTTAATAAAAAAGGATTTTATAGCAAAAAATTAATATTTGAATTAATTAAATCGAATATTAAAAAACCAAGCAAAGAGGAAATTAAAAAACTTTATTTATTAAAATATAATTCTGAGAATGTTCCATTATGTATTGATGAAGAAATTGAAAGCGTTTTAACTTTTAAAACTTTTAAACAATACAAAGAAGTAACAGAAAGGGAAATAACTAAACATATTCCTTTATACAGAGGCTTTAATAGAATAAAAACGTGGTACGGAACTTATAAGAGTTAATAAAAAATAGTTTAGTATAAATCTATCAATCTTTATTTTTAACTACCTTAAAATCGATTTTAGGAGGGGTAAAATTAATTGATTAGTTTTTAATTAATTTAATTATAAAAATAGTATTAATCGCTTACATATTTAACTAATTATCATACATTAAATATAACCATTGATCTCTATTCCCTGTAAAAGGAGTTTGACATCTTAAACAAGTATAATAGTTTTGAACTAAACCTAAATTTCTACATTGCGGATCTGTTCTTGAAATCATTTTTAAAGCATAATCAAAACTTTGAAAACTTACATCAATATTTTTAATCCATATCTTACAAATTGACATACTAGGATTTAAACCGTAATTTACTTGCAAGCTTATTAAATCTCTTTCGTTCACTTCAACAGGCTCAGTGCTTTGAATAAATCCAGTAGTTAAGTTTTGCCAGTCTTTTGTTATTGTTTCCCAATTTTCTGTTAATAATTCCCATTCAAAATTTGCACTAATCCATTCTCGATTAACATCAAAACTTGAATCAATAGTTCTGTTTCTATAATATAATTCCCATACTACTTTATTATTAACTGACCATGTTATTGCCTGTGGAATGTAATTAAACATTTTATATATCCTCTATGTAAAGATTATTATTAACATTTAATCCCCATAAATTATTAGCATTTTCATTATTTAAAGTATATTTTTCAACTTGATTCCAATCATAAGGTTTTGAAGTTAAAAGTCCTGATATTGACTTATTTCTATTATCAATCCAATCATAAGCTATTGAATAAGCCTCTTCTCTTAATTTTTTAGATAAATTTAATAAATAATCTAAACTATTAGGATCTTTGCTTATACTTTCACCAGTAGGAGATGTATAAGAGCCTGATAAGTTAGCTTGTTTATAAACTCCAATACTTCTATCTAAAAATTCAGCAGATAAAAGCTTTTCATAAGCTATCTGTAATTGTCCTGAATAGTCATTAGTCAATTCATTTGAATCAATTCCCCATGTTTCCATTACTGAACAACCATAAGGAGTTTGCATTAAGTACAAAGCTCTAAATGAAGCACTATTTAAAGCGTTATCATATTGCTGTTGAGTTAGAAAGCCTTCAAAGTCTGAAAACTGAAAAGGTAATATCCAACTTGTACTTAATTCGCAAACCATTTATTTTTGTTCCTCTATTTTGTTTTTAATAATTATTAAAGCTTGTCTTATCATGTCATGCTCTTGGGCAGTTCCTCTAAACTGTGAACATACTTGGCTTATTAAAAAAATCAAAGCCAGATTTAATAGTCAAACTTGTTATAATACAATCAGATATAACAGATAAACAAAAATAAGGATTAGCCTCTGAAGTTATTCCCTGACTAGCACCAGACAATACTTGACAACCGCCTCTTCCGAAGTCTCTTGAATCATCTGTCATTTCTTTTTACCTTTTTTTATTTCAATTTTTTCTTCTTTTTTCTTTTGAGATGGATAAGAAACTTTTATTCCTCTCATTGCTTTAAGATTCAAAGGGACTGCTTTTTTATTTTGCATTTATATTATATATAAACTTATAAATATTATGATAACAAAAAAGAGAGAAAATATATATTTCCCCTCTTTTTATTATGCTTAAATAATTATTACAACAAATTATTTTACTTTTACGTATTTAATTCCAGCATGTCTTTCAACAAATAATCCCATTGCGCACGAAATTACAGAAACATATTTATTAGCATTTGTATAAGAATATAAATTATCCCAACCGTTCGCATAATATATACCTGGTATATTTCCAAAACTTTGAACTCCGACTATATTAGTAGTTCTAAAAGTTTTATCTTTAAAATCAGGATCGGGAGCTAAAACTAAATCAATAAATGGAGCTGTTGTTGAACGAGGAGTTATTAATCCCATATTAGTACCATCAATATTGCCACCCCAATAACCTCTAGGAACTATAACAACATGATCATTAGGTAAGAAATAATTTACATTATAAGTATCTGAATTTCTAGTAGGATAATAAGCATCATTCCACTCAATTAAATTAATTCCAAAACCAGCCAAAGCAGATTGTATCCTTGGAAATGCAACTGCTGGAGAAACAAGTGCTGCTCCATTATCAAATCCTATTAATTTAATAAAGCCTTCATTCTTTATTATGTCATTAATAGCACTTGTTCTAAGCATTATTGTAATACTAGACGTTTCAAGATTTGTTCCAAAATAACTCTGCTTTAAATCAAGTAATTGTCCTAATATATCAGTGCTAGTATTAGACCATGGGTTGGCTGACCAGTCTAATGATTCAACATGATCATTATTATAATCCACTCCCTCTATTGTTATTGTAGGTAAAAATGCTCTTGAAGCGAATAATCTTAATGTGTTTGAAAGAGAAGTTATCATTTGTTGAGTATGGTCTGATAAAACCCTCCCCATTGCTTGCATTGAAGAAGGATCTAAAGAATCGGGGCTTTTTAAACCATAAATTTCACTTGCTGGAGTTTGTGCACCATCTGCAAATGAGTAAATTCCGACTTCTTCATCTATTCTATCTAATCCAAGAGTTTTAAGATTAATGTTTTCGCCTGGTAATCTAGGGGACATTAAACCACCCGCATTTTTAGCTCTTCTATAAACTAAAGTGGCTGGATCATCTAAGGGAACTAAATTAATCATTCCCAATCTTGCTGGGGTAAAAGCATTAGTCGCATATCGTATGCCGTCTTCTGCTTGAAAAAAAAAAAAAAAAAAAAAAAAAAAAAAAAAAAAAAAAGGAAAAAAAAAAAAAAAAAAGAAGGAAGGAAAAGCAGAAAAAGAAGAGAAGGAAAGAAGAGAATGAGAGAAGTGAAAAGACAGAGCAAATGTAGAAGGAACAGAAAGAAGAGAAAAGATGAAGACAAACGCAGAAGTCATGATTAGAACAATACACGTAAAAACACT
>MOYB01000016.1:23447-30016 GCA_001899385.1 Candidatus Caenarcanum bioreactoricola
GGGTAAAAGCATTAGTCGCATATTCGTATGCCGCTGTGTAAGTTTTTTCTAATAATTTTCTTTGTGTTAATTGTAAACTCATTTTTTAATCTCCTTATTTAAGTGCAACATAGTAAGACTCAGTACTTCCATCATGACCAGTGAATGGAATTAAATTAAATTTAGCTGCTAAACCTGTATGTGTTTCAGGTGCGAATTGAGTTCTAACCCCTGAATCATAAATATATAAACAACTTGCTTTAATAGGATCGCCATTAGATGCCCATGTTATAGCACCTAAGAAAGCTGTATCATTTACACTTACTTCATTATAAATTGCTCCAGTTTCTAAATCTTTCAATGTTTGAACTATTCCAATTATATAATTAGTTAAAGTATCATCAGTGTTAACTCTAGTCCATGAATTAGAACTTGTTTCGTATTTGATAACATCTCCAACTTGAATGCTTGCTCCTATTTCTCTTGCAAGCTTAGCAAATACTTTATTAGGTTCAATACTCCCTTTAAGTATTAATTCATTTAAAGCTTCTGCTGAACATCCACATTCAGTCAATAAACTTACTGCCATTATTTTTTACCTCCTCTAAATTTAAAATTACTTTCAAATGCTTTTTCAAATAAAACTTGATTTTCTTCTGATATAGATTCTTCTGTTTGTACAGAATATTTCTTTTCAATTTCGCCTATTTCATTTTGAATATTACTTGGGACTTCTTTTCCCATAGAATATTTTTTTTCAATACAAGGCTCTAAGTGCTGAATTAAAGCGTGCAATTCAGAAATATTCGCTTTATTTATCATTGATTTAATAGTATCAGAAGCTTCTTTACCACCTGATGCTTTAAAATAAGAAGATAAATATTGAGAAACAAGATCATTTTTAATAGAGCTTAATTGCTCTTTCATTTGATTAAGCTCTGAATCTCTTTTTTGAGCTTCTATCTCTGATTGAGCTTTAAAAGTCTTAAGCTCGTTAAGTTCATTTAAAATTTTTTCGTCCATATTGTCTGAAATTTCAGTGTTTTCTATTTTTAGACTAACAGGTTTTAAATTATTTGTATTATTCATATTATTTTTTTTGTCTAATAAATGACTTGTTAATAAAGATATACTTCCAATTTCATCTATTAATCCTATTTCCTTTGCTTTTTTAGTACTCAAAACATCGGCTTCTAATTTTTTAATAGATTCAACTGATAAGCCTCTTTTTTCAGATACTAAATTAAAAAAACTATTTGCATAAAAATTTACATTTTCTTGGAATTTATCTTTAATTTCTTCTGTCATAGATTGCGTTTCGTCCCCCATTGTTTTAAATTTTCCTGACTTAAAAACATGAACTTTAATTCCATCATTTTCTAATTTTTTAGATATATCTAAAACTCTAGCAACAGCACCAATAGAGCCAATTCTAGAACCCCTAGAAGCAACAATCTTTTCACCACAGCAAGCAATACCATAACCTGCACTAGCTCCTAGCTTACTTATGTAAGAAACAATAGGTATATTTGTTTCTTGTTTAAAATCTTCAATTTCATTTATTATTTCTTCATGTTCACTTGCAGATCCGCCAGGGGAATTAATTTTTAAAATAACTCCTTTTATTAAATCTTTCTTTTCACTTAAAATATTTCTAATTTTTTCCGATTCAAATCCAAAAGCTCCAACTATTCCATTTAAATCAATAGTTAAAATCTTATTATTGTCGATTGAATAATCGGGCTCAGTTTTAAATAAATCTAAAAAAGAAAAATTATCTATTAAGTAGCTTTCTAGTACATCTTCACAGATAGAAAGCGTTTTAAAGGTATTAAGCTTTTTATGAATTAAATTTCTAAGGTCCTCATAATTGTTTTGCATATCAAATAATCAATTAGTATATTTTTAGACTAACTGATTATTTGATATTTTTCAAAAGTGTTGATCTCTGTACAATCATATGTTATTATTTTTCTTACGGATCTTGTTATCTGTCTTTTGTGCTGTTCTTTTTTTAGAAGATCATGATCTGATCAAATTGCGAATATATATAGATAAGTTGAATATATACAGATAGTTAATTATTCTTAAGTTTATTAAATTTCATTTCGATTAATATCTCTTTATATACTTCTAAAGCTTCTTTTTTAAAGTTTTTATCATTAGCTTTATTATTTAAAATAACTAAAGCTCTTTCTACTTCAAAAGCTAATGCATCGCCATATAAACTTGTTAAAAACAGGCTTTTTATAATTGCTTTAAAGTCATCATCTTCTTTTATAAGCCTTTTAAATAGTTCAGGATATACCTTCATAAATAAATGTTCTAAATTATTAAAAAAGATATTTACCTTTTCCTCTATATTCATGTTTTTGTTATATTTATTTATTTTCTTTTAATTGTTTTTGTTGATTATTTTCTTCTATTATATTATTTTCCTCTCCATTTTCTTTATTTTCTTTCATTGTTTCAACTTCAAATTTTAATTTTTCTGCGGTTAAATCATCAATAGAAGATTCCATCCTTGGCTCTTGTCGTTCAATTTCAACCTCTTTAAATTGTATTCCTCTAAATATCAAGAATTTTTTAATTATCTTTATTAATGCCGAATCTGCTTTACTTTGTATCGTTGTTATAAGAGATTTTAAAGCTTGCTTTTGATTTGTGCTTAATGTAGTTTGATTCTCTCTTGATATGATGCCTACTATTGACGGATATAACTTACATCCTGAAACTATTTGACCAGCTAGTAAATCATGAAATATAGCTAAATGCTGAGGCGGTTCTATTGTCGCTAATTCTTTTATTTCAAATAAATCAGTATGAAATACAATTCCATTAGGTAAACCCTCATTAAATTCATTTTTAGCACTGCCAATTAAAGCCTTAACCTTTTCCATTCCCTCCTTAAATTCATTAGAGCCTGGATTTCCTAAAGGTTTATATTTTTCTTCAGATATTTTAGCAACAACATCTAGCACCTTTTGATTGCCCGTTCTTATTGCTATATCTTTCAATGAGTTAGAAAAATATTCATATATTTTAGCTGGTATAATGGCGGGCTTGAATAAAGGTAATATCCATCTTCCATCGTTATTTCTTATTTCAAGTAGTGGAGCATAAACAAATAAATCTCTGTTAATAAAAGTCATAGTGCCCCTATCTCTTTGTATTAATTCCCAAGTTGCTAACTTCTTTTCCTGTTCATATCTGTACCATTTGATAGTTTCAGGTTGCGGAAATATTAATTGTTGTATATCAGTAAAGTCTTTATTAGGGACTATCTGACACATAAAGCCCGCTCTTACTATTTGTTCAATAATAAATTTAGAAGCTTGTTTGATATTATAGTCATAATCAAATAATCTAGGAAGCTCATCTTTTATTAATTGTTTAATATCTTCATTGTATATATCTTCTGATGTTTCTATTTTCAACTCTATATCCGTATCTGCCATTGATACTATTCTTTCATAACATATTGAAATAATCGGATCATTAGCTATTAATAAATCTAATGACATCATAATGTCTTCTGTTAATGCTATTTGTCTGTTGAATTTTTTATTTAACTCATTATATTTTTGTACATACAAGTAATGATTTGAAGTGCTAGAGGTATCGACTCCCGATTGCAAATTTGAATCAGTTATTTGTTTAGATTGTTCTATTGCATTTTTTGAAGAGTTAAAAATATTTGAAAGGAAATTTAACATATTTTATTAAATGATTATCTTAGATTAAGTTTAACCTAAATAAATAAATAATTAATTAAATAAAAAAGCTCTCAATAAACAAGAGAGCTTTTTTAACTGGTTTTTAAATATAATATTTTTCAATTACTATATTATCATTATTTCCCTTTTGTTTTCCCTTTGTTTAAGAATGGATTTGCTTTGTTTACTTTTGCTGGCATTTTTGCTTTTTTCATTTTTTTTATTTGATTAACTATTTTTAGTATAACTATAATTTAGCAAAATATGAATAAAAATCTATATCTATTTCTTGTTTTAATTCAAATAGACAGCGCATCATACAAACATCTGCATAATCGGGCGACCGCCCTATTGCATCTTTAATTATATCCTTTGGAATAATTGCAAGCCTTCTATCTGAAGCATCTCCACAATCTTTAATTTGTTCTAATTCTTGAATAATTAAATCTCTTACACTAGGATCAGCATTTATTCTTATTTTCTTTTCTTTGACTAAATCAGATAATTTAAAATAACATTGACTCCTTAAGTTCCTATAATTTAATAATTTAGAACCTGTATTTATTTGACTAGACCCTCCAATAAAACCTTTACAACCGTCTAATAAATCAACTACACCGCCTCCGACTCCATCTTCATCAATTACTACATTAGACAAAGGTATTTTATATTTCATTCTCATTGTATTAATTAAATCAGCCACTTCATTCATTTTAGTTTTTGGATATGTTTGAATTTCCAAAACTTCTAATCCTCTCCAAGCCATTAATACAGTCTTATCCTCTCCTTTTCTAGCAACATCACAGGATAGAAAATACTCATTACTTGATTCTATATAATTGCTAAATAAATCTAAGATGTCATCATATTCAAATAATTTATTTGGATCGTCATCATATTCCCAATTACCATTTAACAGCCTTTCACGTGTTGCAGTATCTTTTAACTTTCTTAAATTCTCGATGTAATGGGGTGATATAAACTTGTTATCACTAACAAGAGCGGGAATAAAAGCCTTATAATGAGGCATTGTATTCTCTTTATAAGGTTTATAAAATTCATGATATACCCAATTCTTAGCAGGATTGCAAGTCATTAAAAGCTTAGGAATAAGATTATATTCATTTAACTTATATCTCAATCGTGATGATACAACTTCTTTACATTTATAAGTTATTTCATTGCATTCATCAATAAAAGCTCCTGTAAACTCTGTTGAACCTAACGAATCATAATTAGGATCTGATGGGTAATATGCTAAGTCTTTTAGTAATATTTCTGCTTCATTAAAAAATGTAATTAATCCTGAATTTTGATTATATTTGATAGCTTCTTTTAATTCAAATTTTGAAATAATATCAAAGAAAGTGTTTAATGTTGATTCTTTTAAACTTTTTAATGTTGCTCTACCCATAAGCCATCGAGTTTTTGGATATTTGAAACAATTAGCTATTAACCATACGCAACCTAAGAGGCTCTTTCCCGATCCTGCTCCGCCTCCGAATAATATCTCTGTATGCACCAAGTCGAATAATAATGATAATGCTAGCTTTTGTTTTTTTGTTTTTAAAAAGTTTATATTAAATATCATTTAATTAATTATTGTCTAACTTATTCAACTTAATAAATCCAAATTTTAACTGTGATTTTCCAAATTCAATTACTTTATTTTTTGCATTAATATAAATTTCTTTATAATGTAAACCTTCACTCATTCCCCTTTCAATCTCTTGCTTTGCTATTGTTTCAGCTATTAACAATTCAGCTAACTGAAAACCATTTAAAAAATTTCTAAAATCAGATGGAACTTTTTCCCCTTTTTCTAAAAATCCTAAAGCCTTATATGTTTCTTTTGTAATTGTTGAATAATAAAATTTTGCCTTTTCAGATCCTTGTTTTGTTGCATAATCTACTAAATCTTTTATTGAATCAGTCATTTCTAATCTTGCATATTTTCCCTGTTCTCTTGCTGTTAAAAAATCTTGATCCTGCATTTTCAAGATGTATTGCTCCATTTCATAAAAAGCATCATTAAACGCTCTTTGTGCTTCTATAACTTTAACTCCAGATAACTGCATTAAAAGTAATGTAAAAGCAGGTTTATTTAATTTATATCTTCTATATTCCCTATTTCTTTCATTTAAATATTTTTCTTCTTTAAATATTTCTATATTTCTCACTCGTTTTTTTAAACGAGTGAGATTCTCTATTTCTTTAATTAATTTGTCAATTTTCTTTAAAAGAAAATCATGACTTTTTCCTATTTTTTCTGCAATTAAATTTGATGTTGTCCAGTTTTCTTTTTTTTCATGAAATACTAATTTTTCAATTTCCATAATCTTTTTTTTAATTTGTGATAATAATATTATAACTCAAGTTTAATCAGCATCAATAAAATTAATAACAACCTCTTTAAATTTCTCAGTTGCATCAAGTTTTGTTTCCATTTTCCCTTGAGTAATATTTGTAGGTTCATATAATTCAGTTTTAATTATTCTTATTATTGTTTCTAAGTCCCTTATTGTTAATTCCTCTGCATTTCTTAATCTATTATTTAATATTTTTATACAATTCCATTTCGAAGTTAATAGCGCCTCTGTTGTCAAACCTATTTCAGTTTTCATTTTTTCAACTACTTTTGCAGTCTGTGCTTCTTTTATTTCTTTTTTCCTTTTAGTCCAGCCTTTAATCTTTTCTTGGGCGCTAGAGTTATTACCTACCTTAAAAAATCCCTTTTCTTCCCTGAGAAATGCCTTAGCTTGTGTATATTCAGAAGCTACAAATTCTTTAAATAGACTATCCCAGTCGTGCTTTAAACCCATACCTTATTAATACCCTTTAGTGCCTTATCTTGATTATATCAGATTATTTTAA
>MOYB01000017.1 GCA_001899385.1 Candidatus Caenarcanum bioreactoricola
ATGATAAAAAAATAAAAGTTAAATAAATAATTAACAAAAAGAAAATATTAAGAGAAATATTTTCAAAAATTTTTGAGAAATTAACTAGCTCGCCTTTATTAAAAGGTTTAGGGTGCTAGCCCTATATAATAATTTTGTCCTTTAAATTAGGTTTT
This sequence comes from Candidatus Caenarcanum bioreactoricola, assembly GCA_001899385.1. Taxonomy (GTDB): domain Bacteria; phylum Cyanobacteriota; class Vampirovibrionia; order Caenarcaniphilales; family Caenarcanaceae; genus Caenarcanum; species Caenarcanum bioreactoricola. Next base: position 156 of record MOYB01000017.1, read on the forward strand.
TCCCTATCATTTTTTTTATTATTTTCCGAAATTAAATATATAAAAATACTTAATTTTAAAATCATGAATAAATTATTTTATATAAGTTTATGTTTATGTACAATTGGAGCTTGTCAAGCAAAACAATATGATAGTTATACTATGATGTCTACACCTTATCAAGAAACAAATAGAATTTCTATTAATAATAAAAAAGAAAATAAAATTAAAACTTTTGCAAATAAAGTAAAAAATAACTTCAATGAAAAAGTTATAAAGAAAATAAACAAAGATTAGAAAATAAAGTTTTAATATCATATAATTAAAATGTAAAAAATTTTTTTATATGACTGAACAGATATTAAAACAAATAGAAGAAAAAATGAAAAAATCTGTTAATAGTTTTCATGAAGAATTGAAGACTGTAAGAACAGGTCGTCCTAATCCAGATATTTTTAAAAAAGTTAAAGTTGAATGCTATGGTTCCAGTATGAATCTAAGTGATATAGCATCTATTTCTGTACCTGATGGACAGTCATTTCTTATTAAACCTTTTGATAAATCAAATTTAAAAGCTTTAGAAAGTGGAATTTCAAATTCAGGACTTGGATTTAATCCTACAAATGATGGTGAATGCATTCGAATAGTAGTGCCACCACTTTCAAAAGAAAGAAGAGATGATTTAGCAAAACATGTTACAAAACTTGCAGAAGAAAAAGGGAAAGTTCCTATTCGTCGAATAAGACAAGATGGTAAAGATCAATTAAAGAAACTTAAAGATCAAAATATTTCAGAAGATGAAATTAAAAAGCTTCAAGATAGACTTGAAAAGCTTACTAATAAGTATATAGAAGAAATAGATGATCTTGCAAAGAAAAAAGAAGTTGAATTACATAATTTTTAATGGCTAGATTTAAAAGTGGAGCAATTATTTTTTTCTGTACAGTCGGTGTATTAATCTTTGGAAGATGGTTTACTGCAATAGCTTTAGCTTGTCTTTTTTTCTATGGTTGTAAAGAGTGTATTTCTTTTTTTAAAGAATGTAAGATAAATATGCTTGAAACACCTCTTAAAATAGCTATATTATCATGTTTTTTTTGTGCAGCTATTTCTTTTAAAGCTTTATATATAGCTATGATAATTTCGATTATAGTTCTTTTAAGTATATTTATTTATAAAAGCTTTAAAGAACAAATATTATATAATCTTGCAGACCTTAGTTCTAATATTTTTTGTTTAATTTATACTGGATTTTTACCTGCACATTTTGTTTTACTAAGATATCTTAATGATGGTGATTTTTATAGTTCTCTTTTACTTTATAATTTAATATCTGATGCAATACCGATTTTAACAAATAATTATATAAAATTCAAAAATATATTATTACCAATTGAGAACTGTATATTTGAAAGAGGGGTTTATTATTGTCTTTTGACTATATCTTCTGTATTTGTTAATGATCTTTGTGCTTATTATTTTGGAAAGAATCTTGGTAAAACACCTCTTATAAAAATTATAAGTCCAAAGAAAACTTTAGAAGGCTCAATAGCAGGGATAATAGGGGGAACTTTTATTTTTGCTTTTTTTGGAATGCTTTGTGCTTATATATTTAAGATAACTTCTTTAAACTTTTTTAATATATTTAATTGGCTTCAAATGATATTTTTTGGTATATGTTTAAATATAATTGCTCAAATAGGAGATTTAGTTGAATCTTTAATGAAAAGATATGTAAATTTAAAAGATTCAGGACAAATTATAGAAGGACATGGTGGAATTCTTGATAGATTTGATAGTCATATATTTGTTTTTCCTCTTGCATATTTAATATTTACTTATATAATTAAATGAAAGTTTTATCTATTTCCATGATTTTGCTGACGATTATGAGAAATTAATTTTTTAGTACTAAATAAATAATCTGAAAAATTAAATAATACTAATAACTTTTCTAAAATTTCAAATAATTTAGATTTTATATTTACAAACAAAGCTTGATAAGCATTTAGAGCCCCCTCTACTCCACAAGCTATATGAGCAAGTCCTTGTGCAAATTGAATTTGTGAAAAAATTTTACTTTCAGAAATTTTAGATAAATAAAACTTATAGGCAGATAAAATAAGCATTGGAAGAGATATACTTAAAGCTTCTACAAATTCTGCAGGTTTTTTTATTAATCCTTGACTTGTTTCTGCAAAAATACTTGTAAAAATTTTATCTTTAAATCCTCTTAATTTATTAATAGGTTCATGATATTTTTGAGCTAATACAAAAGGTAATCTGAAACTTTTTTGACCTTTATTTCTTCCTAAAAATGTAATTATTGTTAAACAAAATAATATAATTGCATTAAATCCATGCATCCAAGTTAAACTCTTTCTAGCCTTTTTAATACCTTTATATTCTGTTGCTTCTTTATAATTACCATTAAGTGCAATTTTTATTAAAAAACTTTCTTGTGGAGAAAAATTTTTAGAATTATTATTAATTTTAATTATAAGCTTGTCTATAAGTATTATCTGTGCTTTTAAAAATTTTTCATATTCTAAAAATGACTTTGATAAATATAATGAAGATAAGCTTTCTTCTCCACTAGTCAGAGTATAAGCTATTTTAGAAACTAAAAAACCTAATCCTATTCCACTATATAAAGTTTCTAAAAGTCCCCAAAACGTTTCCCATCCACCTATTAAAACAGTTGAGACTTCACTTGCTATGCCTTTTTTATTAATACTAATTTGTTTATTAATAACTTCTTTTATAGCTAATAAACCTATTAATATTTTCTGATCAGTACTTTTAATCTTTGTATTAATCAATAAAGGCATATAAGAAGTTTTTAAAAAATTAATATTATTAATATATAAATTCATATTATAAATAGTTTATAATAACTAAGATTTTTAGGCAAGCCTAACTTTTATTTGAAAAAATATAATTTATACTCTAAAATTTATATATTAAATAATAAAAAATTATGAATGAAAATCTAACAGCATCTTTAGAAGATTATCTAGAAGTAATTTTTCAAAGATTAGAATTAAATTCAATAGTTAGATCAAAAGAAATATCTAAAGATTTAGGAGTTAGTAATGCTTCAGTTACTGGTGCTTTACAAGCTTTATCAAAAAAAGAATTAATAAATTATATTCCTTATGAGCCAATTACATTAACAAAAGAAGGTAAAAAATTAGCAAAAATCATTGTTCAAAAACATAAAATTTTATATAAATTTTTTTTGAAAGTTTTAAAAGTTTCAGAAGAAGAATCTAATGAAATTGCTTGTAAACTTGAACATTTAATACCTAAACATGTCATATTTAAAATAGCTAAATTTACTGAAAATTTTAAATGAAAGTTTTATTTATAGGTTATTATGGTGCAGGCAATCTTGGAGATGAGCTTTTACTTAGTGAAAATATAAAATTATTAAAAAACAGTTTTCCTCAAATAGAAATAACAGTTTTATCTTCATCTCCTGAAAATACTTTTATACAGCATAAAGTAAAAGCTTTTCATAAATTTAAGATTTCAGATATTTTTAAAGCTTTATTTCAATGTAAATATTTAATTTTTGGTGGTGGTTCTATATTTCAAGATAAAAGTAGTTTTAAAAGTTTATTTTATTATTTTTGTATATGTTTATTAGCAAAGCTTTTTTTAAAAAAAATTATATTTATATCACAAGGAATTGGACCTTTTAAAACTTGGTTTTCAGAATTACTTGCAAGAATTTCTTTTAGTTTTGCTGATTCAATAAGTATTAGAGAAGGAGAAGATAATATAAAATTTTTAAAAAAATGGAAACTTTATAAAGCCCCCTTTCAGGGAGTTGGGGGTATTGATTCTGCATGGTCATATTCTTGTTCTACAGAGCCTACCCCTAAAGATAAATCTCTACTAATTTCTTTAAGATCTGACTTAAAGCTAACAAAAGCTTTTCTTAAGAAATTTATTTTATTACTTATAAAAAAATATTCAAACTATAAATTTAATTTAATTGCTCTTCAAAAATGTGATTTAAAAGAATTTAATTTTTTAGAAAATTATTTAAAACAATATAATATTAATTATGAAATCTTTGAACTTTATGATATAGAAAGTCTCAAACAAAATGAAAAGATTTTTCTTTCTAGTGAAAAAGCCTTTTGCATGAGATTTCATGCTTTATTATTATGTATAAAATATATAATTCCTTGTTTAGGATTAGTATACGATCCTAAAGTTGAAGGACTTTGTAAAAAAGCAAATTTACCTTTTATTTCTTTAGAAAGTTCTAATCTTGAAGAAAAAATTTTTGAAGAAGTTGAAAAAATAAATATTCAAGATTTAAAAGATTTTGTAAAAAAACAAGAAGAATTAATTAAAAGAAATATAGATTTTGTTAAAATAAAGATTTGATATAATTTATTATTATAATAAATAAAATTATGTTATCAGATAAAATCAGATTAGAAATTGATTCATTACCTTTAATTTATCAAGAAGAAGTTTTTAATTTTATTTTATTTCTAAAAGATAAAGTAAATAAAAAAACTGATACTGAATATTTAACGGAAAATTCAAAGATTAAACAAACAATTATAGATGGATTAAACACTCCTTTAGCAGAATGTTCAAAAGATATTAATTGGTAATGTATCAACTATATTTCACACAAAGAGCAAAAAAAGATGCTGATCTCATTAAAAAATCTAATCTTAAAGATAAAGTATTAAAATTATTAGATTCAATTTCAAAAGATCCATATTTTTATCCTCCAGAATTTGAATTTTTAAAAGGTGAATTAACTAATGCAATATCAAGAAGAATTAATAAACAACATAGATTAGTTTATCAAGTATTAGAAAAAGAAAAAGCAATTAAAATTATTATGATGTGGACTCATTATGAATAAACTTAAAAAAAATAAAAAACATAATGGCTGGTTTTGTAAAGAATGTGGTTATGAAAGCATTACTTATTTAGGCAAATGCCCTTCTTGTAATGCATGGGCAAGCCTTATTGAACAACCAACTCCAGACATTTCTTCTTCAACTCTAAGCTTTCTTCCAATAGAAGAAGGAAATAAAAATATAATTCGTAAATTATCTGAAATAGATATAAGTAACCAAGAGAATCGTATAGATACTGGTTATGATGAATTAAATAGAGTTTTAGGTGGTGGTATTCAACAAGGATGTTTTATTCTTATTGGAGGCGATCCAGGTGTAGGTAAATCTACTTTATTACTTCAAGTTGCTGGTCGTTTATGTAAAAAAAATAAAAAAATATTATATGTTTCAGCAGAAGAATCAAAAGAACAAGTAAAAGATCGTTCTCTTAGACTTGAAATATCACAAGATTTACTTTTTCTTGCAGAGACTAATCTTGAAAATATAATTGAACAGCTTAGTTTATATAAGCCTGATTTAATAATTATAGATTCTATACAAGCAATTAGTACAAATCAAACTGACGCTTTTTCAGCTAGTCCTTCACAAATAAAATTATGTACTGCTATTTTAATGACTTTAGCCAAAAAATATAATATAGCTATAATAATAGTAGGACATATAACAAAAGAAGGTGTTTTAGCTGGACCTAAGCTTCTTGAACATATGGTTGATGTTGTTTTATATTTTGAGGGTGAGCGTCAAAGTTATCTTAGAATTATAAGAAGTATAAAAAATCGATTTGGTCCAACTGATGAAATAGGTTTATTTGAAATGCAAGAAAGTGGATTAAAAGAAATTATAAATCCAAGTTCTCTTTTTATGAGTCCAGAAGATTCTTCTATAAAAACAGGCACTTGTATTACTGCAACATTACAAGGTAGTAGGATTTTACTTGCAGAAATACAAGCTTTAACTGGTTATACTAACTATCCTCAACCAAAACGAATGGTTAATGGTTTAGATTATAATAGAAGTAATCAAGTAATTGCTGTGTTAGAAAGACGTATAGGACTTGCTCTTTCAAAGCATGATATTTATTTAAGTGCAGTAGGTGGTCTTAATGTTTCTGAACCTTCTGCTGATTTAGCTTTATGTATTGCTTTAACTAGTTGTCTTAGAAATATAAGTACTAGAAATAAACTTATAGTTTTTGGGGAAGTAAGTTTAACAGGGGAAATAAGACAAGTTTCAAAAGCAGAATCAAGAATAAGAGAAGCAGAACGTTTAGGTTTTAAGAGTGTTATATTACCTAAATTAAATTATCAGGAAAATTTTAAAAATAAATTTAAAATAGAAATTTTTCCAGTTGCTAAATTATCAGAAGCTTTAAAAATTGCTTTTACTGAATAATTTAATTTTGAGTATAAGGAGATTGAGGAGGATAATTTTGTGGTCTAGGAGGTATTGAACTAGAAGGAATAGGTGGAATAACTGAAACAGGTGATTGTTGAACTACTTGAACTTGTGCTGCTGTTGAACTTATTGGGGATTTTGTATTGCCTAATTGTGTAAAATCAATTAATGTTAATTTTATTACTTGAAAATCACTTTCAAAACGTCTAACAATACTATTAAAATAATTATTCATTACAACAGCTATTATTGCAACTATTAATCCAAATCCAGTTGCTATAAGTGCTTTTGCTACACCTATTACAACTTCAGCACTTTGTCCTTTTTCTCCTAAAGCTTTAAGAGTAACAATAACGCCAACAACTGTACCAAAAAGTCCTAAAAAAGGAGCAGTTGCTCCAATTGTTGCTAAAGCAGAAAGTCTTCTTTCTAAATCTCTTATATAAAGTGTTGCTGAAATATCAAAAGCATTTGTGAAATTTTTTGAATAATATCTTACAAGTCTTAGTCCTTCTTCAGTCATTAAACCAATAAGTCCACCTGCTTGTCTAGAAAGTGCTACTGCTCCATCAAAATTACCTTTTTCTAATTCACCTTGAAGTCGTCTTATAAATGAAGCTAAATCTTTTTGATGATTTCTAGAATAATATATAGAACGTTCTATTATTACTCCAAGCATTACAATTAAACAAAAAAGAATTGGTAAAGAAGCAAACCAATCATTAATAAAAAACTCTACAAAATAATTTAATAGACTATTTTGTGCTTCATTTGCAGGTGGCATATATTTCCTCTTAAAAAATACTTTATAATTAATTAAACTATTATACAAAAAAATTTATATTAAAAACAATTTAATTTAATGACTTATTCTTCATAATATATTTTAAAATATAAAAATATGAATCCAAAATATATTTTTGTTACCGGCGGAGTTGTTAGTAGCCTTGGAAAAGGTATTATAGCTGCATCTCTTGGTCTACTTCTAAAGCAAAGAGGCTTTAAAGTTACTATTCAAAAACTTGATCCATATTTAAATGTTGACCCAGGTACTATGAATCCTTATCAACATGGTGAGGTTTTTGTTACTGAAGATGGTGCTGAAACAGATCTCGATCTTGGTCATTATGAGCGATTTATAGATGATAATCTTTTAAAGATAAATAATATTACGGCTGGACAAATTTATTCTTCTGTTATAGACAAAGAAAGAAAAGGTGAATATCTTGGAGGTACTGTTCAAATGGTGCCTCATGTATCAAATCAAATAAAAGTAAAAATTTTTGAGGCTGCTTATTTTAATGAATCTGAAATTGTAATTGTTGAAGTTGGTGGTACTGTTGGAGATATAGAAAGTCTTATTTTTCTTGAAGCTATAAGACAAATAAGAAAAGATGTGGGCAATGCAAATACTGCATATATTCATGTTACTCTTGTGCCAAATCTTAAAGTAACTAATGAGTTAAAAACAAAACCTACTCAACATTCTGTAGAAGTTGTTAGAAGTAGAGGTATTACTCCTGATATGCTTGTATGCAGAGCTGAAAAAAATATAGGCGAAGCTTTAAAAGAAAAACTTGCTTTGTTTACAGGTGTAGAAAAAGAATCTGTAATTGAATCACTTGATGTACCTTCTATTTATCAAGTACCTTTAATGCTTGAAAAACAAAACATGACTGAAATTATTTTAAAACGTCTTGGTTTAGAAAATAGAAGTTGTGATTTAACCAAATGGAATACAATGGTTGATAAAATCACTAATTCAAGAGATAAAATTAAAATTGCTATAGTAGGCAAATATACTAAACTTGAAGATGCATATATAAGTGTTGTAGAATCTCTCAAACATTCTGCCGCAAAAGAAGATTGTAAAATAGAAATAAAATGGGTTTTTTCAGAAGCATTAGACAAAGCCTCAAAACAAGAATTAGATGATGCTTTTAATGATGTACAAGGAATTTTAGTACCAGGTGGTTTTGGTGAAAGAGGTATAGAAGGTAAAATCGCTTCAATAAAATATGCTCGTGAAAATAAAATTCCTTTTTTAGGTCTATGTTTAGGTATGCAATGTGCTGTAATAGAATTTGCAAGAAATGTAGCTGGTTTAGATTCCGCAAATAGTAGTGAATTTGCAAATGATACACCTTATCCTGTTATAGATTTCTTACCAGGACAAACTGAAACTACTGCTAAAGGTGGAACTATGCGATTAGGTAGTTATCCTTGTAAAATAGAAAAAAATACAGTTGCTTATAAAGCCTACGGTAAAGACCTAATTAATGAAAGACATAGACATAGATATGAATTTAATAATTTATATGAAAATAAGCTTATAGAAGCTGGACTTATAATTTCAGGGAAATCCCCAGATAATAAATTAGTTGAAATGATAGAAATACGGGAACATCCTTTCTTTGTTGGGAGTCAATTCCATCCAGAGTATAAATCTCGTTTACAAAATCCGCATCCTTTATTTTATTATTTTATAAAGGCTGCGAATTCACAAATTAAGCAGGTAAAATTTGAAATATGAATTCTGAATTAAAAAACAAAGAAAATACACTAAAATTAAGAGAACCAAGTCATAGGCTTGAATATCGTAGTTTAGGTTTAGTAAAAGGACGTTTTGAAAAAGATCAAGATTCTCCAAATAAGGGTAATATAATAACTGCTGAAGGTGATAAAATCCCAGCAACAATTATAAATCCATCTCTTATTGCTTTATTAAAGAAGAATCCAGATATTTTAGAAAAAGAACAAATTTGGACTGTTTATTTAAAAACACATCCTTGTTTTAGATTTCAAATAAAGCATTTTAGGACTGATTTAAATATAGAAGAATTTAAAGAAGATATTTTTTCAGTTAGAGGAGTTATTAGAACTGAAGATTTTGATAATTCAGAAATAGAAGTTTCAATTAAAAGAAATAATAAAGAAAATAATAAAGAAAATAATAAAGAGAAAAAAGAAAAAGAAGAACAAGAAAATAAAGATTTTGTTATTAAACCTTTTTCAATAAAAATTTCAGGAAAGCTTCCTAGAAAAGGGAAAGGGCAATTTTGGGAGATTTTAGCTTATCGTGAAAAAGATAAAGTATTTATAAAAGAAGCTAAATTTATTGCAATGATGCAACCTCCAAAAAATAATAGATTTAATAAGCCTTTTAAAAAAGAATTAAAGAATTAATGAAAGTTCCTTCTACAACAAGACCTACTACTCAAAAAACAAGAGAAGCACTTTTTAATATTTTATATTCACAAATAGGAAGTCTTGAAAATTTAAATTTTTTAGATTTATTTAGTGGTACAGGCATGATAGGTATAACTGCTTTAAAAAAAGGTTGTGATTTTGTTTTATTTCTTGATAATAATTCTAAAAGTTGTACTTTAATAAAAAATAATTTAAAAACTTATATAACAACTTTAAATCAATCATATAAAGTTCTATGTTGTGATTTTATAAAAATAAAAGAATATGAAAAAAAATTTGACATAATCTTTGCAGATCCACCTTATGATATAAAAGAGAAAGATATTGAAACTTTATTTTCTCTAATTTCTCAAATAATTAATCCTAATGGTCTTTTTATCTTTGAATGTCGAAAAAATAAAGTTTTAAATTATGATATTTCTCTTTTAAATTTACTTTTTTCTAAAACTTATGGAGATAGTTGTTTAGTTTTTTTTACACCTATCTATAAGGACTAACTATTTTCTTCTTTGGAAGTGGTATTTCAGCTAATTCTGCTTTTATTCTATGAAATTCATCACTATCTTTTTTTAATTTTTTCTTTCCATCAACAAGTTCATCAATTAAATTATCTACATTTTCTTTTCTTTCTTGTGGAGAAGGGTGTGTAGAAAGAAATGTTATTGCTGAATTACCTTTTTTAGCAAGTTTTTCAAAGAAAGTAACCATTCCTTTAGGATCCCAACCAGCAGAATACATTAATTCAGTAGCTGTTTGATCTGCTTCTCTTTCCATATCTCTACTAAATTTAAGAAATACACCTTGGGTTACAAGTTCTGCACCATTTAATACAGTATTAGTTCCACCAAAGCCTGCAATACTCATTGCAATTCCTGCAACTAAAAATCCAGTTTGAGCTTTTTTAGCTTTTTCAATTTGTTTTACACTATGTCTTCTATCTATATGTCCTATTTCATGTGCTATAACTCCTACTAATTCGCTTTCATTATCTGCACTTTCAATAAGACCTCTATATATATAAACATAACCACCCGGTAAAGCAAAAGCATTTATATCTTTAGTATTTATTATTTTAAATCTATATTTTAAGTTCTCTCTATCAGAATAACCAACTAATTTTTCTCCTAAATTCGATATATAATCATTTATTTCATCGTCTTTTAATATAGGATTTGTTTTATCTACTTGTTTAGAGGCATCTTGTCCTACTTTTATTTCCTGCTTTTCTGTAATACTAAAAATCCCAGCAAAACTTGCTTGATTTAAACTTATAAATAAGGCAAATAAAATTATAATTTTTTTATTCATTGATTTATAAAGATAATCTTTAATAACTATTATATAATTTTATTTATTGAATTTTATTTTTATAAAAACTAAAGTTCGGTTATTTAACATAAATTAACAATAAAACAAAGTGAATAAAAGAAGTGCAGCCAGAGAATTAGCTTTTTTAGCAATTGGTCAAATATCTGTTAATACTGATATAACGCCAAATAAATTAATATTTTCTGCAACAGAAACTCTTAAAGATATAGCTCTTAAAGAATTAAAAAAAGTTCAAAAAGATTTAAAAGTTTTAGGTGAATATTTTTTCAATGAAAAATTAAATCAAGAAACTAAGAATTTTCCTTTTAATATGAATAAAATGCAAGATAATGTTGCAAATTTAGAATTAGCAAGTTTTGCAATTAAAGAAGCTTTAGAAATAAATAATCTTATAAATAATGAAGAAGAAAGTTATTCATATGCTTGTAAACTTATAGATCATTATAGAAATAATAAAACTATAATAAATGAATTAATTTCAGAAGTTCTTGAAAAAAGGAAACTTATTAATGAAGATAAAAAAGGTTGGACTCTTAATCGTATAATGTCAACAGATAGAACAATTCTTAAAATCTCTTTAGCAGAATTACTTTTTGAAAAAGAAGTTCCTTTTGTTGTAATCATCGATGAAGCCGTGAAACTTTCTAGAAAATATGGTGGTGATGAATCTCCTAAATTTGTAAATGGAGTACTTGCAGATTTAGCAAAAACTCTCGCTAAAAAAGAAAACAATGAAAATTTAATTGAATTATCTGAGCCACTTGTTAATACTGACTAATTTTCTGTTATAATATGTATATATAAAATACTTAACTAAAATTTAATTATATTTAAATATGAACTTAAATTACAATTATTTTGATAAAGATAGAAATTATTATATATATGATTTTTCGAATATAGAAACTAATTTCTTAAAAAAGAAAAATCCGAAAAGAACTGAGGAGTCAATTCAATCGGATTTGAATCTCGAATTAGAATTCGGATTAGTTCAAGTCTTTCAAAGATTATTTAGATTAAAACAAGAAGTATTTGCAATAGATAACTTATATGAACAAATCTTTAAATATCTATAAAGACTTTAAGAGGAGTACGATATCTACCTGGTAAATAAACAGCAACTCTATTGTCTAATACTCCAGGCATATTCCTAAATTGAGGACCTACTAAGGCAGAACAGAAAACTCTTCCTTTTGCAGGTATTATTTCTGCAAGCATACAATTTGCTCTTGGAATGAAATTATCATACTTCACAGTAAATCTTTTATCATATTTAAAATCAACTACATGAAGTTTAGTAGGACTTAGTTGATTCTTTAAATCAGAAGTTATTCTTATATTCTTTCTACTTGTATTATGAATCATCCAAAAAACTTTAACATCTCCATTTGGAAGAATCTCAACTTTATTTAATTCATAATCAAGATTTCTTACAGGACTACTTACTGTACCTAAGATTTTTTCAACAGGAGTACTTCCTCCTTCAGAAACCATAACTGAATCTGTATCAGGAATATTTGGCGCTACAGAATCCAATTCTTCTCTATAAGGTTCATAAACAGAAGTTTCATATAGAGGAAAAGCTTCTTCATAATTAAGATTTGCTTTTTTTGCTATATAAATTTTCTCTTTAGTACTTACCCTAGCAAGAGGAGTAGTTATAATTATCTTGTTTTCTTTAATTTCTTTTACTTTAACTTCTTTAACTTCTTTGTCTTCTTTTGCTTTATCTTCTTCTTTTAACTTTAAATCAGTCTTGTCGAAATCTTTTGTTATTTTTATTTTTTCTATATTCTTTGAAAGTAGCACTTTATTTTTCTCTTTTTCAAAGAAACTCATTGTCTTCTCTGCAATTAGTTTTACAGGTGTAATTTCACTACCTGTAAAGAACTGATAGGTTAATACTCCGATGAGTAGTAAAACTGAAATCAGAATTAATCTTACAAAAAACTTAAGCATATATATCTTTACCTAATTAGAGATTTTACTATATTTTTACTCAGAAGTGTTATGACAGAATTAAAAAAATAAAATTATTTTGATTTAAGTTAAAATAAATAAAATTATGAACAATAAACATATAAATTTTTGGCAATCTATATTTTATAGTATTTTCAAGCCAACTCAATATATCTTATTTCTAGAAAAAGGTTTTTTGCCTGCAATTATGGCTAATTTACTTTTTGTATTTTTATTAAGTTTAGTTTTTATAACTTCATTTCAAAAAAACTTTTTTAAACTTAGCGCTGAAATCATGGGTGATTTACCTTCTTTTAAAATAATTAATAATAAAGCGATATTTAATGAATCTTTAGAGTTGCCATATATAAAAAAATTTACAGATAAAAATGGTGTGGAATTCCGTTATATTATAGCCTCAAATGAAAATAATGAAGATATAGAAGCTCTTTATAATACTTATATATTATTTACTGAAGATAAAATAATGATAAAAAATATTGTTAGAGAAAAAAATAAGCCTATTACAGAAATAAATTCAATTCCTTATTCTAGCAAGACTTTTGAAACTCTTTTCGGGGAGCAACCTCTTGAAATATCTGTTAAAAAGCTTGCTTCTATATTATCAAGAATTATGACTGTTTTTTCTTTTCTTATACTTCCTATATTATTATTTATTTTTTATTTATTTTCTTTAGCTTTTTCAATAATAATTGCTCTTATAATGAAAATTATGACTAATCCAGACTTACCTTATATAGAAATTCTTAAATTAAGTTTTTATGCAACAATTCCTTCTCTAATTATTCAAATCTTTTCTTTATTACTATTAAATAATAATTTAACATCTGTATTTTTCTTATCTTCTCTACTAATCCAAGCTATTTATCTTTTTGTTGCTTTAAGATATATAAAACTTGAGTCATGAGGGATTCGAACCCCCGACACCTCGGTTCGTAGCCGAGTCCTCTATCCAACTGAGGTAATGACCCTTAATTTATTTCACTATAATATCATATCTTATAAAAATAAAAAAGAGAGCTTTTCGCTCTCCGAGAGATAACACAAACTTAAGAGTTTTAGGGAAAACCTTTACACTATAATATTTACTCTATAATTTTTAAATTGAAATTAAATTAAAATTAAACTTCAATTACATTAAATTATTTTAAGTTTATATAAAAAATATAAAGCATTAAGACTTATTTAGTTAGAAAGAAAAAAAATCTTTCTGAATATAAGAAACTCCCTAAATAAAGAAATAATATAAAAAACATTTATTTATTTACTCCCTATAAACTAAACTCCCTATAACATCTAGAAACTGCAAAGACTGAGAAAAAGAGGCTGTTCTCAGTCTTTTTTATTTTACACGATAAGTAATTCTTCCTCTATTAAGGTCATAAGGGGTCAATTCAACTTTAACTTTATCACCTTCAAGGATTTTAATGAAATTTTTTCTTATTTTGCCAGATATATGGGCAAGAACAATATGTCCATTTTCCAATTCAACAACAAACATACCGTTAGGTTTTGCTTCTTTGACTTTACCAACGAATTCAAGAGTACTTTCTTTTTTTCCAGAGCCCATATTTTACCTTTGCACGAATATTAAAAGTTTAACATTATTTATCAAATTATTTGCAATTTAGGCTTAAACATGTTAAATTATTTTAGTTAGTTATCATGGATCGATAGCTCAGCGGTAGAGCAGGGGACTCATAATCCCTTGGT
>MOYB01000018.1 GCA_001899385.1 Candidatus Caenarcanum bioreactoricola
TCTACAGCTAGCTTTAGAGCGTTCACGGTTAGTATCAAGGCGTCTACATCCTCTCTTAATTTTTTCACTTGCTTTTCTGTACAATCTTTTTCTTGTATAATACAAGATGTATCTACCGGTTTTTCTGAAAAAGATATATGGGTTTGCTTCTCGATAAATGGATTGAGTTTATAAATAGATGACGATCGGTTTCTCTTTATTTTTGTTATATAATTTAAATCTTCAAACTTTTTAAGTGCAGTAATCACAGTTCTTCTGCTGACCCTAGATAATTTTATGAGCGTCTCGAGGCTTGGCCAGACAGAATTTTCATCATTGCTAAAAGAGTATAACGCTAATAAAATTGCTAACTCAGATGCAGATATATCCTCCTGATATAAAAGCGCTGTTGGGAATTTGATGAATTGATATGATGATGCCATTTGTTTTCTCTCCTCTTTATTAAAATAATAGAGACACAATGATTTTGTATCTCTATTATTAATTATATCACAAATGCATCAAAAATTGATCATTTTTATAAAACTGGTAACATTGTGCAGCGACAATTCGGATGAGTATTCATGTCTACAGATATTGGAAAAATTTTTCCGTTATTATCTTTGCATGTATCACAAGCGTCTGGTTCTGATAGCCATTCCCAATGTGTTATATTAGCGGATTTCATAGTATTTTTAGAAACATCTCTATACACCCGCATTTGTTCGGTTCTGGCAATTCTCATTGATTGGTATGTAGATAAGTCTGTATAACGTTTTATATCATAAGCCAATTCTCTTGGATTATTTCCAGACAGGATAGAATTATTCAATCTTTCAATAATTTTTTCATACTTTTTATATTTTTCATATAGAAGATTATAAATAACCCCTTTTTCTGAAGATAAATCAAGTAAAGATTGCAGCGGAAGTGTTATTCCTATCTGGCTTTCAGTATTAGATTTACCCAAATATCCAAATAATAGAGTATATGAATAAATGACATTTGTAACATCCGCTGATATTTTTTCTGGTGCGGTGTCACCACTCTCAAAAGCTTTTTTAATTATTCTAGAGATAAGAATTAACTCTGTTTCTTCTAACTTATCTAATTTTCTATAAATATTCATTGTTCATCTTTTAGAATTGAAAGTCAGATTATAATAATTCAGATTATAATAATTATGACTATAAATATTCATTGTTCATCTTTTAGAATTGAAAGGATTGACTTATTTTGAGTACTCATATATGCAAGCTGGGAAGCAATTTCCGCTGGTTCAAACCCGAGAGCATTCATAATAATTTCTGGATTAATATTACCATTAACAGCTTTGCTAAGAATTTCAAATTTTTCCGCAACATCTACTAAATCGTTTTCATAAACATCTATAGATAATTTAAGCCCATCAGGATATTCTCCTAGATAATCGCTCAATCCGGTAAATTGAGCGATTGTAGCGCAAATTTGAAGAATTCTAGTTAGCCCGTATAAATAATTTATTCTAACTTCTTTCGCCTTATCTATAGCTGCTCTAAATAAAAGTTTAATCGCCTTACCACTGGCGGCTGTATCACTAATTTCAAAGTATCGAAGCTCTGGTAAATCTTTTTCAACCTCTTGTTCCATTGCCTGAAGGATAGCTAAAGCATCCGCATAATTTACACTTGGGGTTGTTGGTGTGAAATCTTCTCCTTCTGCAAGATTAATAATAGTCTCGTCAGAAAACTTAATAACTTTAGCATTTTTACTGCCGTCCCTAGTGAGGGTGTTTGATATACGCTTCCATATAGGTGCATTGTGTTTAAATTGTAGTTCATGCAATCTAGCAGCAAGTTTATTAGCCTCAATAATTTTAGGGATAACAGATGAAACACACCCAGACGCATATAATGTGTCAGTTTCTTTAAATTTAATGTGAACAATCGGAATAAAATCAATCCCGATTTGCGACAACTGAAGAAATGTATCTGGGTTTTCATCACTTTTAGGGGTTACTCTGGAGTAATAAAAGTATGCGAATTGCTCAGACTTACTCCATCGTTCAATAGAGTAAGTATTATCTGCGTTAGTCACAAAGAATTCAATCTCTGTGATGTAGCCTCGGCTATCTTCCTCTAAATTAGTGATATTCTCTTGGGGAATAGAGATAAAGTAAACTTTTCCATTGGTTTTTACAACCTTTAGAAAAAGATTACCAAATAGTGCTAATTCCCTAAGATATTTTGGGTTATTTTGTGAAAAATTGGATGTCTGAAGTGTGTCCTTACAGAATTTAATAAAATCCTCATTATCACTAGTTAAAGTAATTCGGTTTGGGTCTAAAACCTGGTTCACATAAAATTCAACAGCCCTGTAGACTGGATTTCTAATTAGTGAATTTTTATCATTTTGATATAAATTATTCAATAATGTATAATTTGGAATCATTGTAAAAACTCCTTTGTAAAATAGACTAACTGCGTAAATGCGTCAACCTGGTCTCTATAAGAAGAGTTTGGAAAGCTGAATAACTCCTTTTTGAAGACCTCTAACCAATCTTCATCAGTCTCTGAAAAAAATACTTTCCCATTTTCACAAAATACAGATGCAATCATAGCCCTACTAACTTTATCTCCTTTTGGCTGAAAAGCAAACACATTCGGGGAATATTTGGAATTTCTTTTGATTGTTTGAAGTAATTGTGTCCCAGAGGATTTATCTTCTATAACAATTGAAAAATCTTTAGAAGGGTCAACAAAAAATTCCTCAGCTAAATTGTCAATCTTTTTTAGTAAATCTGGAAATTCCAATCTATCCCTATAGACGTGTCGAATAATTAATTCGCCACTTGCTGTTACATCTCCAATAATACATGTTGAATATGCACTTGAGACGTTTATAGTAGACGCAGTATCCCAGGACATAAATCTTTCAATATAATTTTTATTTTTAGAGGGTTTAAACCATTCCTTTTTAAAGATTGCACCTGTTTCTGGAAAAGGTCTTTGTTGAAGTTGACCAGCTACCCCAATGGAGGACATACTTTTTTTTAGCTCATCTAGCGTTTGCCTATCAAATCTATTTGGCCATAAAATCTCACCGTAAGTGCTCCTCTTATCATTTAATCCAATTGAAGATTTATATCTTTCTCCCTCATACTCAAAGGGTAATATAAGTGCTTCCCACTTATCTGGCTGTGTTTTTAGAATATGA
This sequence comes from Candidatus Caenarcanum bioreactoricola, assembly GCA_001899385.1. Lineage (GTDB taxonomy): Bacteria > Cyanobacteriota > Vampirovibrionia > Caenarcaniphilales > Caenarcanaceae > Caenarcanum > Caenarcanum bioreactoricola. The sequence goes on from MOYB01000018.1 coordinate 3,175, forward strand.
CCAACTAAATCATCTTCATGCAGTCGCTGTTGAATGATTATTTTTACACCTGTGTTTGGATCATTCAATCGTGTACTCATTGTATTATCCCACCAAAAATTTACACTATCTCTAATTTTGCTTGAGTATGCATTATCTGCTTTTATTGGGTCATCTACAATAATCCAATCACCACCTTCACCTGTAGCCCCACCTCCAACCCCTATTCCCATTCTAAACCCATTTTGTGTTGTCTGAAATTTATGCTTTTGGTTTTGGTCTTTTACTAGTTTAACATGTCTAAACAAAGTTTTATATTTATAGGACGAAACTAGATTTCTACAAGCGACATTATCACGGATTGCTAAATTTGCAGAATAGCTAGCGCATAAGAATTTTTTCTCTGGATGTCGTATAAAAACCCATGCCGGAAAGAAAACACCCACTAATAAACTTTTCATATGTCTTGGTGGAATATTTATAATTAAATTTTTTATTCTACCATCAACAGTTGCTTCTAAATATTTACAAATTAGCTCTATATGCCAGTTGTCTTTATATTCTGACCCAGGCTCTACTATGTCCCAAAATTCTTTTACAAAATAGTAAAAACTTCTTTTGCATCTTTCAGAGATTATTGCGTTCAATCTGTTCATATTCTTCTAATTCCTCATCACTAACATTTGAAAAATCTTCTATATCGTCATAATAATCGTGATAAGGTTTGATATGCGCTAGCACATAAGAAATGGTCTTTAAATCAAATGTACCACTATTTAATTTTTCCGCTAGTAAACTCTCCGCTTTTCCTCGAAGTTTTATTCGCTCAGTATTAAATATATCTCTCGCTTCTGTATATTTATCTAAGTATCTTCTAGCGGTTACATATGTGACACCTAATATTGTCGCCATATTTGAAAGAATACCGTTACTTTTCCTAGCAGCATTTATAATTTCTTCTTTTGTGTAGTTTAATTTTCTCTTCATACTAGCCTCATTTCATCATTGTTGAAAATAATGCAGCAATTCCAGCCGCTATACTGTTACCTAAATTCCATAAGGTTGATTTGTCTTTTAAATGCTTAACATCTTGCTTCATGTCTATAAATACTTGACGGTTTTCAAAACTATCTTTCTCTAGTTGACGAATACGACATTCATGGTCATCTAAGATTTTATCAACCTTTGCAATAAAATTTACTATTTTTTCATTAAGTGATATAAGTAAGTCTTTATCTTCCATATTTTAAATCTCATAAGTAATATTAATCAGTAATTGGTCGGATGTTGCCCACGTAAATGGCGTATTGTAAGAAATTCCATAATTTGTATCGATTGAATTTCTTACAAAATATTGTATATCTACGGCGTTATTAAGTATAAATGGAGTATAAGAGTAAAAAGTACTTGCGCTTAAATCTCTGGCTATAGCAGTTCCTAATGTATGAATAGTATTGCTAGATGAAGGAATAGGAAGCGAGAATTTCCAGTTTGTGCTTGTGCCAACATTTGTTGTACTTCCTAATGCAAATTTAATTAATGTTGTACAAGTATTTCCAGTAATTGAAACTCTTCCTACAAGCACACCATTCCCTAATGAAATCGCACCTGTTGCACTCCATGTTGGTGTGTAGTTTAAATAACTAAACTCAGCAGCGCTATAACTTAGGTTTAAAGATGTAATTGCAGCATTTTCTAACACATAGCTAGTACCACCAAAAATATTAATGTAAGTGTTTCCTGCTGTATATTGTGAAGATAAAACATAAAAATATTTTGTAGCAGAATTTTGCACTACCTTTAATTTTGTACCAGTTATAAAATATTTAGTATAATCATTAGAAATTCTAATTTTAGTTGGAGAAAAGTAAAAAGCCGTGCTTTCAAAACGCCTCCAAGGGTCTGACAAAACATTTTGTAAACTCTCTACAGTATATCTAACACTCATTGGATATGAGTTAACCCCCATTAAGTAATCATTCTTAGATGGGGTTTGTAGCGTCATTTGAGTTACTTTAATTGTATCGCTCATAGCTTCTCCTTTATAATTTAACAATTACTACTCTGCCCGCATAAAAATTTAATGACCCACTTGATGTATGATGTGCGGTAAATTTTACAGTTAATCCCGCAGTATCTACATAAATGTTTCCGGATACACATAAATGAGCCTCTACATTTGTTGACTTCTGAGTTTGACCTAAAATAACTGAACCGTTAGAAGCATTTCTAATATATAGCCCACGTAAGGTGTTGTCAGACCCATTTGGAAAATAACCGTAAAGAGTAACAGCATATAAACCAATGAATGGTAATGTTACATAATTATTTGTAGACACATGAAAATTATCACTATCAAAATCTTCAACTGTAATATTTAAATCAGTTAGAATACCACTTGAAATGCTGGTCGTAGGAATTGTGCCACTAAATCCAGTACCAATTCTCCACGCCGGTACACCACTAATCACAGTTAATTTTGACCCATTCGCACCAATCCCTAATCTTTGCTTTGAAGTGCTGGATGTGAAATACTCAATATCTCCACCTCCAGTACCTTTCCAAAGCTCTAATAAATTATCACGAATTGTGTTCATGCTATCAGCGGTAACTAACTCACCTGTTTCCCACGTTTTTGGATTTATCCAAGACATTTTTATCCTCCTATATATGTATTAATACCTAATAATGATTTCTCTGGGTCATTTAGTACCCAAGGAGTATATGGGTCAGATAAATCTATAACTTTGTCTAGTTTATACTCCACAAAGATAATTCCATCTTTTTCTATTTTTACTTTTATATATTTAATTAAGTAATTATCTACCTTCCCATCCTCTTGAATACTGACTACATCACCAACATCTATATAAATATAAATGAGCATTAAAAAAATATTCTTGTTCGGTATATATTTATAAGATTGCAGCTTCTCTTCTGGCTCATTACAGTAATTATCATATAGCCTGGTGCTTAATGTTGTTAATTTATTTACATCATTTTGGTATGGTGCTGTAAATTCTAAAATATTTTCACTATACTTTTCGGATAAGTCATTATTTACTATCTTTTTTGATATTAGGTCGTAAGAATAAACCCCTTTTCCACGTAGCCTGAGGCTTGTAACATACCCTGTAGTAACTGCATTGTTTTTAAGTGTAACTACAGCATGTGTGGAGAAAAATTGTACAGATACTTGTAGATACCCAGTAATGTCTACACCAGAACCATCTTCCATTGTGTTAAAAAGATAATCAGTAGTACCTATGGGTGTTATCATCTCAGTACCGGCGACATTTTTGGCTCTTTGAAGTGGGTCAGTATACCTGAAGATAATTCCAGATTTCTCCTCCTCAGGTAATAACTCAATAGGATTATTTAATGTGTATAAATTTACCGTAGTATTATCTATTTTTCTAGGTAAAATACTAAAATTCACCCCAGTATAAATCTGGTCACCTAATGAATACTCTGTTTCTGCTGCTTCATCTATCAAGTTTACTGTATAAAATTTGTCATCAGCAATGATTGGAATTCCATCCTCAGATACTAACTGTGTAATACTAGAATCGTTCGTGTCTTTTACAATATAAGACCCATCTTCACTCGGAATTTTGGTTACCTGAGTAAATTTATAGTTTCTGTTATAAAAACGTAAAAGGTTTCTTCCAGCATGTCGTAACAAAAGATACCCAAAATCACTGTTGCAAACTTTAGATAATTCTGATAATGCTTTTGATGTGTTAGATGATAAATCAAATACAGCTCCATATGTTTCTGCTGTTTGGTCAAACTCATAATACTCTGGCCTGGTGTCCCCTAAAACAAATTGCATTACATATTCACCATTTGTATTTGTCAGAAGCTCTGATGAAAATGTCTTAGAAATGCATTCTTCAATCCAGTCATGTATCTCAAGATATAAATAACTTTTCTTATCTGTAGTTACCTTTCGCTTTTGAAGATATACCTTCCCAGTAAATTTTCTGTGAATATTTCCTAAATATTTAGCCGAAAATCTAACATTTTTCCCAACTAGATTAATATCTAAATCCCTAAGTAAGCACTTAAATATACCTACTTCTGAAATTCTAGATGATACTCCAGGCTCACTAATCCCATAACTGTATTCAATAGTATCTATTATATAATCTGAGTAGTCAACCCAAGTGCCATCTATATAAAATTCTAAGAAAATATTTTCTAGTTTCTCAGTCATAAGCTTTCCTTCGCTAGTAAATATCGTAGCATTGTCGCAACTGTTGTATCATTTGTGTTCGTAAAGTTGTTTATAGTAACATTCTGGTCAACTTTTAGTAAATTCTTTAATGAGTAAGATAACACGCCGTCTAACCCAGTAATCCCATCTGTTAACCCCACTACTAAACCTTGCGCTAAATAATCACCAATCTCCATCATTACTGTGGAGGGGGATTGTATACCAAATAATGTATTAAATGTGTTTACTATCCCAGAACTAAAATAACTTATTTTGTCTTTTAACCACGATAGTTTGCTTTCAATACCACTCCATAACCCTACTACAAGGTTCTCCCCAGCTTCTATAATCCCACTAAAACCATCAGATAAGCCTTGCTTTATGAATTCAATCAATTCTTCACTTAATTCAGTTAAAGCAGTAGTTTGTAACATCATCCCAGCAATTAGATTTGCTAATACTTGACCACCAACATCTAAAATTATCGGGAATAGTATGACAAGCGCATCTACAAATGCGGATACCAGTTGCGGTACAGCATCCTTTAATACAGGGATTTGACTGTTTATTCCTTCTATAATCGCAAGTAGAAGCTGTAACCCAGCCTCTATAAGCATCGGTAAGTTTTCAATTAACGTGTTGGATATTAATATCACAGCTTCTGTTACCGCAGGCACTAATATGGGCGCCGCTTCTGTTAGCGTGTTCATCAGTTGAATTAGAATGCTTATAGAAGCCTCTACTAACATTGGTAAATTATCTATTATCGAACTCACAATCGTCTCTAATAACTTTAACCCAATCTCTAAAAACATGGGAAGAGATGTGATTATAAAGTCGATTATGCCTTCTAAAATACCAGCTAGCGCTTCTAAAAGGGTCGGTAAATTCCCTAAAAGTATTTCACTAATCTGCGTAAAAATAACACTAGATTGCTCTAAAATGTTGGGCAGTTCATTTATCCATTCTAGTAATATGTTAGTTAAATAGGCTAATAAATCGGTTAGTAATTTCGTGTAATCCCCATTACTGGCTTCAATTATTGCATTTATATCTTCCATGTAGGATAAAAGCTGACCAGTCACTACTTCACCTAAGGGGAGAAAAACTGTCGCTAATTTGGCCTTCAACCCCTCAAATCCATCCCCAAGCATTCCAAGTTCATCCCCCCAAGCCTCTAAACTATTTATGTCATCTTCACTCACTATAGCACCAAGTCTAAACGCTTGCTCAGCTAATTCTTGATACTCTTCCGAAGATAAACTCATTATCCCATTTAAATCCGTAGCAGATTTTCCAAATACTTCCATCGAAAGCGCATCACGTAATGTCTGATTTTCTACCCTGGAAAGCGCTTGAAGAGTATTGAAAAATATATCCTCTGTATCTAAATAATTACCATTTGCATCTGTAATAGAAACACCAAGTTTATCAAAAGTATCTTTATTTTCTACAAGAGACCTGTTCATCCTCGTTATGCTGCTGGTTATTGTATCTAATGAAACCCCAGAAGCATTCCCAATAAAGTTTAATTCTTGTAGCTTTTCAGTACTTATCCCAACTTTTTGCGATAAATCTACATATTTCCCAGCTAGTTCGCTGCTGCTGATTAGTAAGTCCTTTACCATCGAACCTAAACCAGTTATCGCTATTGTTACCCCAGCTATCATAGCACTAACAGCCCCAGCAGCAACTGCCCCAATATCTACTACATACCCACCTAAATCATCAAAAGAATTGGATAAGTCAGCTATGCAACTATCAGTACTATCTGTTATTGACTTTAAACTGCTTACCCACTTGTCTACTTCAGCTATAATGGGTACCCTTAGCTCTTCAAGCTCCATTATTTACCTCCAAATAACTACGCATTAACTCTACATTCTTTATAATGTCTTCTATACTCTGCGGTTCATGTTTATTGTAAAAAGATGGCAAAAAATCACTAATCTTGTAATCTTTCCCAGCAAAATTAGCTAAAATCTGTAGTAGTTTGGCAGCACGCACTTCTTCCCCTAAATCACTTAGTGGATGAATTCTGTCATAAGCTAGCCAACCTAAAAAGTCGTCAATGGTTAGTTGACTTAATAGTGCATAAACTGAGGGTACTCCAAGATGGCTTGCTAACCTGTAAGCAAAAAATAACCAAGGAGTACCCTCAAATTCTAACTTTTTTTTTCGACGGCGTCTTTCGAAAAACCCAGAGAAGCTAAATACTGCTGAAACCCGTTAAATTCCTCTAAACCAACTTCTTCAGGAAGTTTATACGCAGGCTTGCCGTCACGGTCTTTTACTACTTCTACCATGTAAGCACAGATTAGCTCCATCTGCTTTTGTATATTCCCCTTAAATTTTTGTAAATTGTCCACTAACGTAATGTAAGATAATACGTAAATTTTATCATCAACAAAATAACCGTTCGCAATCTCTCTCATAATCCTTACACTCCAGAAGCTACAATCGAACCGGCCGGTTGAATTTTTAACATGAATTTCTGAACATCAGGTGATTCCGCAACATAATCACTGAGCTTTAAACTGGTTAAAAATCCATTAAATTGCAGTGGCGGAATTGCATTCCCAGGAAATTCAATACTCCATGCACTAACTGTACCAGCACCCATCTCAGAAACACAACTCAAATATGTCGCCGAATTCGAAAAACATTCAATCTCCATCTCACCAACTGAAATAAGCTTTGTCGGCATAAATTCAGAAAAATTACCAGAACTGTGGTTCGTTACATCTACTTTTCCACTCTCAAAAGATGGTGGAGTTAGTTTCGTAATCGAACCAAATGAAGTACCACCTTTTTTTAAAATGACACCAAATGTAGTCTCAGCCATTTCTTTAATCTCCATATAAATAATATTCTAGTATGTATATAACTCTCTTCCCATTATCCGTGCTCAATACTCGCTTAGATATTGGATAATATAGGATACCATCTATCTTCTTGTAATCTAATGCGCTACGCACAGCACTTTCTATCACTTGTAATTCATTGTTAGAAGTGCTATATAGGGTCAGTTGATACCTGGCCTTCTTGTATTCTTTCCCCATCATCCCAGAATAATTTTCTAAGTTGATAAGTAAATATACAATCCCTTTCTCACCTTCCCCTATATACCCATATACAGGATACCCAGTAGATATTAACGCATTGTATATTTCTCTGTCCATCATGCTAGCCTCTTCTCTATTTCTTCTTTCATAACTCGTAAAAATTCATCTTTCGTCCCCTCTATCGCAGGACGTAAATAAGGCTTCGCTGCCATCTTCTCCGTACCATACTCTACATATGCAGCATACTTTGCATTCACTACTAGATATACTTTGTCACCTTGATTGTCTATATATTGACTGTTTCGTAAATTACCTGTATCTACAGGTGTGTTTAACTTCGATTGCCTTAATATTACGTGCGCAGCTACTTCTAATATTTCACTAAAATCTATATCCCGTAAACGGTTCATCGAGCCTCTAAAGTGTCTATATATCTACCAAGATGTACACTCTCTATACAATAGATAACCCCTTTATACTCTAGCTTATCACCTATCCATACGTTGTCACTCTTTCTACATAGAAATTTTGTACTATACTCTACTACTCTGTGCCCAGATTTGTCTAATATCTCGGCTTTATTCACTAAATATAATACAGGAATTTCTCCTAATAATACGTATGAAAGCTCTTCTTTACCATCAATGTATGATTTGTTTACTTTATACAAAGTCGCTGTATCAACTAATTCCCGCTCAAGAACTGTATTCATCTTTCCCCTCTTTTACATCATACTCTGTATTATAAGTTATAAGCTTTAATAACTGAGCATTTAATTCGTCTAAAAGATTTCGACAATTCTCTATTAGTTGCTGTCGATATAATATCATCCCATCTACATGTAAATCAGCACTCAAGATTAGAGCTTTAATAGCATACTCTAAAAACTCAACTTCAACTCCTAGTTTGTTATACGCAGTTAGTTCGGAACTTACTCCATAGTCTACTTCAGCTGTTGAGATGATCTTCGATATGTCACTATCACTCCACCCTAAGTATTCAACTATGCTTTTATACGTAAATTTTAAATGCTCTACTAGTGCGCTCATAATATCTCCAAAATAGGATACAGCGGTTGTGTAAAAGAGAGAGAGAGAAAACCACAACCGCTGCTATCCATTGTACTCGTTTACTGCAACACGGGATTAACCCAGGTAGTACCACCAATATACATGACAGCACCAGCAGTTCTGTTTAATGCCCCAAATCCAAATGAAGCTACATAATTGTCAGCTACAAGTGGGTATGCATCAATGCTTGAAGCTAGTCTAAATCCAGCACCACGCTCAGGAACTCTGTACCCAAGAGGCTTCTCAGTAGCTTCAGTATCAACACATAATAGATAGTTGTGAACGCCTAGTGGCTTTGTCCAAACTTCAACAGCATCCCAATAACCAAGTAACTGATTATCCATCTCAGGCTTGTTTCTAGCTTCTTTAGTAGTCACTTCATTCCCATAAACTAGCATGGATAAGCCAAGTGGTTGAAATTTGCTGTTCGTAATGTTAGATAAAATAGCTCTATCAGCGTTCGAAAGAAAAATCTTCACACTACCCGTATTACCATGCTCTACTACATGATTGATTAGCCCATCAATGTCAGCTACAGTTAGTGAAGAGCTGGCTTTCGCTAGATAATGCGTGTGCACACTACCATCAAATGTATCACCATAAACAGAATTCGGAATAGGCTCTCCATCTGCATTCAAAAATCTTTTAACATTCAAAGTAACATTTGTGTATGGGTCTCTAATAGTATAATTGGTGTTGTTAAAAATCGCCTTCTTAAGCTCAAGAAGTAGTCGCTGATTATAGCTAATCTGAGCTCTACGATTAATCGCTAAAACTTCACCAGCAGTCGCATTGTTTAAAAATTCCTGAGTAAACCCAGCAGCAAATGCATACTTTCTTAAAGGAAATGCAACTACACTATACTGAATGTCTTCAGTCGACGGGGCTTTACCATATTCATCAACTTCTACACCTTTGTCAATACCGTAGGTAATACCATAAACAGCTTGAGCTTGCGTGGTCTTCTCTGCAAGAGCTCGTAAATTCTCGTCAGCTTCTTTGTTCAACGCTGCATTGCTCTGCATGATCGCATCTACAAGGTTGTCAATACCAAATTCCTTCGTGCCTAGTTTGTAAGAAAGCACATCTGAATTGTCATAAGTCGCCATTATTATTTCCTCCTATTATCGAATAATCTGAATGTCTGTGCTATTCAATGCAATCGCAACAGGTCTATCACCTACAGCACCTTCGTCTGTGAGCTTCCCAGCTGTGCTAGACACATATAAGTATTCCCCAGGGGTCATCCCAATACTGTATTTAAATCTGCTACCATTACCAAACACAGTGACAGGTTCACCAGCTCTATAATCCTTCGGGGCTAAACCAATAAATTTGCTCTCACCATTAGTGGTGACAGAATTAGAAGCTTTACTAACACTATTTGCACCAGAAATGTACACAGCTTCACATGCCAAAATGTCTTCAGCCGCAATCATAGCATTGTACCGAAGCCCAACATTGTTGGTGTCTAATCCACCAGAAATAATTGTGATGTCCGCCATCATTCCTCCTATACTAATCGTTTATAATTGATTTTTTGGTCTGTCTTTATACTTCTATTTTGTTTTAGCTCAGGTATGTCTGCACTTATAGCTGTACGACCTTCCCTAGAAAAAAGCCACTTTACACGCTGCTCAATAGGCATACCATCTAAAAGACTACTTAGTTCCTTGCTTAAACCAATCGATAAAAAGCTGTACGTTTGCTCTAAAATTTGCTTGTAGTCGGAAATCTCCTTCTCAGCTCTCTCAGAAACCTTCTGAACTCGCTTTTTTACGATTTCGTTCACTTCAGCTTGAGTAAACACTTTTGAATTAGTTTCAGGATTATTCTCCTCCGGTGTCACAACCGTTTCATCTGTGAAAACTTCAGCATCTGCTCTTTGCTCTTCTAAACTTTCCATATAATCTCCTAATTTATTTTGTTTTCTTTAATTTTCCCTTAAATACTCGCCCACATATCAAACACCTGTACCCAATATATACACGATAGTTGGTATAAATGTCCCCATGATGCTGAATATACTTGCTACCACAATTTGGACATACATGTTGAAGCTCATCACTATATATCTTAACATCTGGATGATTATCTATCCACCCCAATAT
>MOYB01000019.1:0-1360 GCA_001899385.1 Candidatus Caenarcanum bioreactoricola
ACAAGTGTCAAATCAGTAACACTTAAAGCAGGCTCTATTGTACGAGATTCTACCAATGTAGAGGATATTTATTTTCCTTCTAATGTTATAGTAGATATTACAGTTTCAGGGGCTGGTGGACTTGATACAGGTACAGAAGCTTCTGATACTTGGTATTATGTTTATGCAATTAAAAATCCTATTTCTGGAGCGGTTTCTGTTATTCTTAGTGCAACTAATGAAGCAATTACTGGAACTATAACTTTACCAACTGGGTATACTTTAAAAAGACAGTTAAAGATTGCGGTTAGAAATGATTCAGGATCAGATTTTATTAATTTCACTTTAGATAATGATATGGTTCTTTATGGAAAGCCTCAAGCTGTCTTAATTGGTGGAAGAGCTACTGATTATACTGATATAGTTTGTACTGGACGAATTCCCCCAATATCTCGAAAAGGATATTTTTTAAAGACAATAAAAAATAATGATACTAATTATCATTATTATTATTTGAGAACAAATGGAGTTACAACAAGAGAAATTCAGTTTAGAGTAGGAGAAGATGGATCAGATTCCTCTGCTTTAATAGTTCTTACGGATAGTGATCAAATAATAGAATATAAAGTAGGCAGTGCTGTTCTTGACTTAACTATATATGTTTATGGATACTACATAACAGAATTGTTCTAATTACGATAAAATAAAATAAAGAGGAAAAATTAATGTCAATAGCAAGAAAAGGTTTACGATCAAGGTTCGTAATGACTCAACTAACTGCACCGGGTAGTACTACTGCAATTAGTACTGATGGTACAAAATATACATATAATTCAGGAAAAATAGATGCAAGTGGTAAAATTTATATATCAGGTTATTATTTAACTTATTTATAGAAAATAAAATCTTATGACAAACATAAATACACAAGAATATTTAACAGAACATTTTAGTTTAAGAGAATTTATTTTTTCTCAAACTGCGATTAAGAATAAGATAGACAACACTCCAAGCCCTGAAGCTTTAGTTAATATAAAAAGGCTTGCTAGTTATTTAGAAGAAATAAGAACTTATCTTTCTAAATATTTTAATAAAGAAATTTTTATAAAGATCAACTCAGGATATAGATCAAAAGAGTTAAACAAATTAGTAAATGGAGTTTCAAATTCTGCTCATTTATTTGGAAGAGCTTCTGATGTTATAATTGACAATATAAATATGAAAGAAATATTTGATATTATTATAAAAGCTTGCCAAGAGGGAAAATTAAAGAAGTTTGATCAATTAATTTACTATTCTAAACTTAATTTTATACATATAGGAATATCAGAGGCTCTTTATGAACCTCGATTTAACTATTTTATAAAAGCATAATGGCAAA
>MOYB01000019.1:1760-14603 GCA_001899385.1 Candidatus Caenarcanum bioreactoricola
TTGATGACTTACATAAAGATGTAAGTTCTTTAAAATTACAATTAAAGTTTATATGGGGAATATTCGGAGCTTTATCAACTGCTATTTATTTATTTTCTAACTCTCTCATAAGTAGTATTGTTAAGAAATTTTTAGAATAATGATAAATAATGTTATATTTGATATATTAAATAAAAAAATGAAAGATAACGATAATTATATTAATTTAATATCTAGAAGCTCTCAAATAATACAGCAAGCAGAAAGAGAGCATAAAGAACTATTGGAATTTAAATCTTTATTTTTTGGAATATCTGAATTAACAAAAGATTTTATATGGTGGAAATGTTGGGATTGTGAAAGTAAACAACATTATTATAAATATGCAAATAAAAAATTTAATGATAAATTCTTTGGTTTATATGATTTACCCTTTGAAGAGCAATTAAATTATGTACAAGGCAAGACGGATTTGTTTTTATTAGCTAAATATAGACATGATAAAAATATTAAACATTCATACGGCGATCTTTGTGTTAGTACTGATATACATTGTATGAGACAAGGAATAAAACAGATAGAAAATGGACTTAAGCCTTATGCTTGTAATTATGTTGAAATGGGAGTGATAGGAACTAAACCTTTAATATTAGATGTTCAAAAGATACCTTTATTTGATGGACAATGTTCATGCCCTAAATGTCAAGAAATGCATGGTTATTGTGGCACTATGGGAATAGCTTTAAACAAAACAGACTTCTTTAGTCAAATAGATTTAGATCAGTTAGTTAAAGAACAGAAATTAGAAAAATTAGATGAGTGTGTTTATTGGTTACAGCCAGATACCAATTTTAATTGGGATAAATTGAAGATTTAATAACTTTCAAGAAATTATATAAAATTACATACAAAATAAAATATTTTATTTTACCTATTTTAAAAAATATATTATATAATATATTTTAATTCCCAAGGAAATTTATATAATTATGAAAACAAAAGTATTAATGAAAAGAAAATTATTTGATCAAGAAATTTTACAAGATTCTAAAAATGAGTTTTTTAGTGCAACGGATTTAGTAAGGGCTGGAAATAAATGGAGACAAGCTCACGACTTTTCTATGTTTAATTTAAGTCAGTTTTTACAAGCAGAATCTACCAAAGAATTTATAAATGAAATTGAAAACAAATATAAAATAATTCCTTTTATTAAAGGTAAAGGAAGGACTGCGCATACTTGGGTACATCCTCTTTTATTTATTGATATAGCTTTAGCAATAAATCCAAAATTAAAGATAGAAGTTTATGACTGGCTTTATGATAATTTAATCAAATATAGAAATACTTCAGGAGATTCTTATAAGAAAATGTCAGGAGCTTTATATCAGAGAATAGGAGATAAATATAAATTTCCTAAATATATAGCAGAGGTTGCGACTCAAATTCAAGAAACTTGTCAAGTAAAAAACTGGCAAGAAGCGACAGAAGAACAACTAAACAAAAGAGATAAAATACATGAAAATATTGCTTTGCTTTGCGAAGTACTAAACAATCCAAATGAAGCTGTTAGATTAGCTTTAGTAAAATCTTAACTTTATAATTTATTTCTAGTCTGAATTAAAATACTTCTCTTTCTTGAGGATAATTTAGGGTCTTGTAATGCTAAACCAATCATTTTTTTAGCTCTTTCTGGATTTACTCTAGCAACTTGTTTGATTTGTTCTGTTTCTGCACTTACCCAAAACTCCTTCATGTCTGGACTTAGTTTAACCCCTTTAGCTAAGAAAGTAAAGGGGTTATAAATTATTTAATAATTATATCTTTTCTTAATAAATTCTATTTCTGCAAGCTTTTTAGCTCTTGTATTTAATTTAGTTATCAAATTATTTTGGTCTTCAGGGTCTAAGTTCTTATAATAAGGGGTATTCATTACTTCTTTTACAGAATTATAAACAGTTTGACCGTAGATCTTTTGGAACTCTCTTTTCTCTGTATCTGTTAAAGAATATTTTTGTTTTCTAATAGTTATATTATCTTTTGCATAATCAAATATATCTTTTAATCTAACCCCTTCATCTTTTAATCTTCTTAATTCTTTGAAAACTGGATCGTCTATCTTTGAAGCATCTTTTTGTCTTATTATTCTAAAGAATTCCCCAACTCTTGTACCTAAATCTGTTTTTCTTGTTATTGGTCTTCCTGCTGTGTCTAGTTTCTGCTCTAGTTTAGGTAAAACTTTTGGTATTCCTTTACCTGCTGTATAAGTAGCGCTAACTTGCTTTAATAAAGCATTCCAAGAATTGCGATCATAAGTATCTAATACCTTTTCATCTCCCATAACTTTATCAATTTGATTTATAAAGTTATTTATAGGTAAATATTGTTTACCTGCTTGTATTGCTAAATTCTTAGCAAAAACTACTGGATCAAATTTATTTGTTTCTTCGCTTTTACTTTGTTGTGCAGTCTTGGCAATTCCAAAGACTGGCAAGGAAGTTATAGACTGTATTCTATTTTTTAAAGTGCTTAAATAGCTTTTAGCATCTTTAATTCTACCTTGTTGAATATCCGCTGCTAACATCATCGGACCACTAACAACAGACAAAAATCCTATATCTAAATAAGTATCTTTTCCTATTCTAAAGGTTTGAATTCCTCTATCATCTGGTCTTAATATTCCCATTGCACTTAATATTCCGCCAGTGGCTCCCCACCCCGCCATCGTTGCTATTGAATTTATTAGCATTTGAGAAGCCTTGACATCTCGAACATATTTAGAATCTATTTTGTTAAAAATATTTTTTCCCGCTTTGTTTGTCGCCCAATTTGCTAAATTTAAAACTGTTCCTATTTCACTTCTTTGAATTGCTTGGTTTGCAATATTAGCGGGAACCTCAACAAAAGGCATTAATTTATCACCTAGCCTTAAAGCCTTTTTTACTTCTTCAGGGAATGGAGCGTGAGATAAAAGGGCATCAGAGGTTTTATTTAAACCTTCTCTAGTAGATTTCATTACTTTTGAAAACACTGATTTGTCTTGAAATACAGTTTTAGCACTTTCCCAATCTGCAACTAATTTAATTTCTTGTGCTAGGTCTTTATCTATTCCTTTTATTTCCCCATTATTTAACTTAGTAAAAAATTCATTAAATTCTTTGTAGTTCTTTACAAATGGCGGTTTAACTCCTAAATCTTTTAGCTGTCTAATATAAGAAGAGGCTAATGCTGCATTTCTTACTACTTTGTCAGGCAAAGAAAGTTCAAAAGCTAAAGCAGTTTCAGCCTTTGAGCCTATTGTTTCTAATTTAGAAGCAGTTCCGCTTTTAAAAGCTCTTTCAGTTCCTGTCCCCCAAACACTTTGAAGAGTATCGACATTTAATTGTTTTAATCCTGCTTTTTCTACACTTTTAAATCTTTCTAAAAATCCTTTTTTAGCTTGTCCTTCTAAATTTCCCCATGTTAATTCGTTTAATAAATCTCCTCTCATATCTTTGTATAAAGTTTTAAAGCCCTTTATATCACCTTTTAAAAGAGTATCTCCAGCTATTTTACCTAAAAATTCGAGTTCATTTCCTGCAATGTTTACAAAAGCAGTACCAGGGGAAAAAAGCATATTAAAATATCTGTAAACATCTAGTTTTTTAGCTAATTTACTTTCTTTAGTTTCCATTAAAGTTCTTTCTAATTGTTGAGCATGGAATATAGCTTGATTTGAAAACCCTTTATCTTTTGCCTCTTTTATTTTTTTAGTTAATTCAGATATCTGTTTAGCGTCTTCAGTGGAAATTTTGGGAAGTCCTAAGGCTTCGGATACTTTAGTATTTATAGCTCCTATATTATCACCATGTAAAAGCTGTTTATTTATTAAGTCATCAAATAATTGTGCGGATTTTTTGTTCTTAAAACTAGGGTCTTTTAATAAAGCCTTCATAACAGATTCGCGGTCTGTTTTAGTTATAGTCTTCATTCTTGTTTCTAACTGCTTTACAATTCTAGAGGCGGTTTCTTGGTCTGCTCCTTTTTTCATTAAAGCTTCTTTTAAATTCCCTTGTGTTTTATTGATAAAGTGGTCTTCTATTTCTTTTGCATAATTACAAATTAATGACATATATTTCCCCCTTAAAATCCACAGAATTTATTTATTTCTTCTGTGAGTTTTTTACCTGCAACTCTTCTAATTCTTTTGATATTTTCTTTTAATTTTAAACTAATTTTATCTTTTGCTTTTTGAATATGTTCAGGAATGTTTTTAGTTATTTGTTTCTGTTTAAAATATAAAGCGGTTGATTCGTTCATATCTTCTATTATAGACAACGATCTAAAGGCTTGCACTGTTCTGCCTGACTCTGTTCCAGCTCTTACAAGTTTCTCAAATACTTCAGTAGCCTCTTCAATACTTCCTTCTTTTTGTAATTGTTTTGCGGTTTCAATTCCTTTAAAAATGTCATCATCTGTCAAAGCAGTGTTTTCTTTTGCGAGAAATTCATTTTTACTTTCTTGTAATCCTTTTTCATTAATTTCTTTTTTTACGGCAGTTAAAGTTTCTTTATTGCTCTTCTTTTCATAATAAATTAAATCTGGATTCTCGCTTATCTTCTTTTTTATTTCAGGATGCACATTAGAGCTTTCTTTTAAAGATGTTGCGAATTTACGTTCTTTAATTTTAGGAGCTGAAATGATTTTATTTTCCTTTCCAAGCATTTCATCATAAATTTTTTTCATTTCAGGGGATAATTCTAAATCTATTTCACTCCCCTTTATGCCTTTATAAATGTCAGTTAACCATTCTTTAAAACTTTCAAATATATTTTTTAATTCTTTTGTTGGTGCAACTCCTTCTGATAAATACTTTTCAAAACCTCTAGCGAATTTTTCTGAAAAATCAGTTGTTCCAATTTTAGCTTTAGCCCAGTTTTCAATTGTTGATTTTTCAGGTTTAGTTAAAACATGTTCATAAACATGTGCCATTTCGTGTAATGGGGTTGAAACATTGGGATTTGTAAGTGCATAAATAACTCTCTTTCCATCTTTCTCTAATAAAGCCCCTCTAGTTGTTGCTTCAGTTTTTTGAAATTTTATTCGAGTTTCTTCAAAGGCACCAGGTCTATAAAGATATTCCTCTCCTAAAGGCTCATCTAAATCATCTAAAATATCTCCGTATTTAACTTTTTTTGAAATAACATCTTTTGCTCCATAGTCTAAAGCAAGCTGTTTGTTTGTTGTTATAAAATCACCTGGCTGTATTTCTTTTTGTTTGCCAGAAACTCCCCTATAAATAGTTATTAAATCATCTTTGTTCTTCTCTGCGGTATCTGCTAAAGTCTTTATATTGGGAGCTAGTTTTGCTTTAGCTCTTATCTCTGGAGTATATTTTGCAAAAATTGATCCAGTAGGATTCAAATTATCTAAAAGATTTTCATCTTCTTGAAATTTAAGTCCCTTTTTTTCTTCTAATTCTTTTAAAGTTCCTTTTTTAAATTCTATTTGATTAAAAATTTCTTCTGGAGTTTTATTACTTCTCTTTGCAATTTGTTTAATAATTGCTTCTGAAACTGAAGCATGTGCTATTGCCTTCTCTTCGTCTAAGTCAAAGACCTTCTTCCCTTTTTCTATTAATTGCTCTTTAATTTTAGGAGCTGGTATATTTTGACCTTCTTCTATTTTTAGAGGGCTGATTTTTGATTCTGCGGGGGGTGTTTTTGTGCTTTCTAGGAGTTGAATAAATTCATCTTTTTCTTTTATATTTTTAAAGATAGATTCTATTTCTTTTTTCCCTACATTAAAATCTTCTAGAGCTTTTAAAGAATTTTTATAATTAAAATAATTAGTCTCTCCGTAAGAATAAGGAGTTTCTCCTTTTAAATATGAGTTTTCATAAAGTTTTATTTTTTCTTCTGGGATAGAATCAATTTCTTTTTTTAAAGTTTCAATATTATTTTTGATTCCTTTTTCTATATCTTCAATGTTGTTTATATTTAAGGAAAGATCGTATTTTTTTAAAAAAGATTGAAGTCTTTCTTTTTCTAACAATTGCTGTTTCTTTAAGAAATTTGAAGTCTTTTCTGTATTAAAACCTTTTTTTAAAGCGTCCTCAGCTTGTTCTTTGCTTAGTTTAGTTCCCGTTAAGTTCTCTATTATTTTAATTTTTGTTTCTTTAGGAACTTCAATTTCTTTTTTAGGAATGATTTTTTGTTCTTCAAGCTTAACCTTAGGCTCTTCAAGAGGCTTAATTTCTTCTGCTGGCTTTATAACAGGTTTTACCTCTTCAATTCCTTCAATTGGTTTAATTTTAGGCTCTTCTAATTGTTTTGCTAATTGTTGAGCTTTTTCTTTTGCTTTAAGTTCAGGTTTTGGTAAATTTGTTTCAACTTTTGGGGCTTTTCCTTGTCTTACTAAATATTCGTTATAAGCTTTTTCTTGTGTTTCTGCTTTCTTAATAAATTTATTAGCCTGTTCATAAAGTCCGCTATCTTCCATAGTCTTAGCCATTGCTCTATAATCAACAATCGGTTTATTAGGAATTTCAACGCCTTTTGGAGCAATAGGGGTTTCAATTTGTGGTGGGGTTATAGGTAAATCAGCCTGTTTAGCTATCATTGCTTTTTCTGCAACCTCTTCAATAGGGGCTTTATAAAGCTTCCCTAATCCTTTTACCATACCCGCAGCTAAAGGATTAAAAGCTTGTAAACTTGCTGTTTCACCTAATACTTTAGGTAAAAATTGCTCTTGAGCTATTTCCCCTTTATTTAATGCTTCCTGTTGTCTAGCTAAAGAGATTCCAGCAGATGGAGCTAATCCTTCTACCATTTCTTTACCTATAAAAGCGGGTAATTTCCCTAATTTACTTAATTTACTTGCAACTTTAGCTCCACTAATTGGAGAGGGTGCTAAATAAGAAAGTATTTCAGGAGCTAATCTTTGAGCTTCTGCTCCTAATGTTTTTTCACTTCCTAAGGCTTGAGTGTATCCTTGACCGCCCACTTGAGGCAATATCTTATTTAAAATGTTTTCAGTGCCTTGAGCTATATTTTTATTTCCTTTTTGTAATATTTCAGCTTGTACATCTTTTATTAAAGGCTTGCCAGCAATTGCATTTATTAATCTAGTACCCTGAGTTAAAGGATCTAGTTCATGTCCTAAGGTTGCAAGTCCTGCAACTGTTCCCCCTGCAAGCTGTCCAGTCGCCCCCGCAATTCTTGCACCAGTTTCTAATAAGGGATTAACTTTAAGTTGTTGTCCTAGAGCTACTTGCTTGCCTGTTGCTTTTTCTGTTTTTTGTTTTAATCTTTCGGTGGTAAAGGCTCCAAGTTCTGCTTTTTTAGCGTTTTCTTCAATGGTTTGATGCCCTTGCTGAATATCAAAAGCTTTATTTTTATCTTGAATTTCTTTTAATTTATTTTGTACTATTTGTCTTTCTTCTGGGCTTAAATCAGTATCATTAAGCAAAGAAGTTATTTTGTTTATCTTTTCAGTATCTTGTTCTGTATTTTTCTTTATTGTTTTTGGAACTTCTTTTGCTATGTTTTCAGCTTTAAACTTTTGTTTTAAGGGTTCTGTTGTATCTTTTCCCCAATCTTTTCTTATTGTTGGAGTTTTAGGTAAAGGTTTTAAATTAGGATTAAACTTTTCAATCTCTGAACTAACTGGCTTTAAATCTGAAGCTCCTTTTAACAAATTAGCAACTCCTAACATATTAAAAAAATCTTGTTTTAGCTTTTCTGTACCTAATGCAAGATTCTGTCCTAAATTAAAATTTTGCTTTCCTTGTGTCATTTTGTTCTATCTAATTTTTGTATTTCAGATAAAATACTATTCAATCCCGCACTAGATTTTCCTTTATCTCCTCTTAGTCTTTTGTAAGAAACTCTTTCTTGTCCAGTTATAGGATCAATAGAAACACTTTCGTATTTTGTTGGATCTTCTCTCCCTACTCTATTACTAATAGCAATTTCTTTTAATAGTTTTTGCTGTGCTAATCTTTCAGCTTGAGCTTCTTTCTGTGCTTGTATTCTTTCTTTTTGCAATTCTTTTTGTTGATTTCTAGTTAAATTCCCCGACAAAATACTATTTAAAAGAGTAGGGTCTAAATTCTGAGCTTGTTCTGGCTGTATTTGACTTTTTAATTCATCTGGCAATAAATTATAAATAGCCTGAGCCCCTTCTTTCTTTTTTTGCAGCTCTATTTCTTGTTGTTTTTGTCTAGTAATATCATCAAAAATTCCAAGCTCTTTATAAAGTCCCGCTTCATAATCTGGAATACTTGCTATATCTCCCAAGTTTTTAGCATAAGGAGAAGATTTTAAAGCCTTCCCCAGTTCTGCTTTTTCTTGTTTTTTAAGTTGCCTTTCTTCTGTTTGCCTTTGTCTCCATTGTTCATTTTCCCACTGTTGCCTTTTTTGAGCTAATTCCTCTTGTCTTTCTTGTGCTTTTCTTTGAGCAACATTCTGAGAAGCTACATTCACCCCTTGAGCTAATCCGCCTAGTATATTATCTAACACTCCCATTATAAACAAGCCTCCTTGTAATCAACCTTTAGGTATTCTGTTATAGGATCAATATGTACTGCATGAGGATTAACCATTAAAACCTCTTGTGCTATTAATCCTAGTTGCCATGTTGGATCACCTTTATAATTAAACAGGTGAACTGTTAAACCATTATCTAACCTACCTACTGGAATAATATTTTCTTTTAATCTTTGATCTGAAAATGCACTAGCTAAACCTACGCCAGCCCCTACTAATTGACCAGCTCCGCTTCCTTTACTTTGTTGTTTTTGAAGTGCAGCCTGTTGATTTGCTAGTGCTGCTTGAGCTTGAATATTTGCTAAACTTTGCCCCGCTTGTTGCATCCCACTACCTAACTGTTGCCCTTGTCCTGATAATTGACTTAAAACAGTTTGATAAGGAGTCATAGCTAAGCTTTGCTGTGCCCCTAATTGACTTAAAACATTTTGCCTTGCCTGCTCTTGCAAGCCGACTAATTGTTGCCCTTGGTTTCTTGCTTGGTCCGCTGCATAAGTAGCTAAAGCGTTTTGTCCTTGAGAATTAGCTCTTCCACCTTTTCCTAATCTACCGAACATATTTTCAAGATTTTCTTTTGCTGTATATTGAAAAGGTTCAATAGCTCCTTTAGTATATTCTTGTACCCTTTGCTTTTGTAAATCTCCTAAATTGGCGACCCCTCTTAAAGATTGTATTAAAGCTTTATTAACGAGAGGATTTACATCCATCTTGCTAGATACTTGTCCAGTTTTTTTGTTAAAATCTGCTCTTGTAGTTCCTAAAGCTCCTAAGTTTGAATAATAAGCTTTAGGTGTATTTCTTTCGATTGCTTTTTCTGCTCCTGAAGTATCTACTTTAGCACTTCCCCCAGATTTACTCATTACATCTGCTCCTCATAAGGTGATTTATAAATAGGGTTAGTATTTTGTTGTTGTTGCATTGGTTGTGTTTGCCCAAATTTTGGATGTCTTTTCTTCATTGCTTGCATTTGCTCAGGGGTCATTTGTATTCTATTTGCAGTCCAATAAGAAAGCGGTCTTTTTTCTCTTCTAAGCGCTCCCTGTTGGTCGAAGTTCCCTGATATTAAAGGCTTTTGAAATTTATTTTGTAAAAGTCCTTTTGCTTGTCCCCATTGGTCTAAACCCCCGCCTTGCAATAACTGTCCTATTTTACCAGCTAATCCAGTACCGCCAGAGCTTTCGCCTGTTTGTAAATCATTTAAAAAGTTTTGAAAACCACTACCCGCTTTTGCCATATTTTATTTCCAGATTATAGGAATAAGATTTTGTCCATATCTCTTTATTATGATACCGTATAAAGTCTCTTTCGCCAATACATTTAAACCCAGCAATTCTATTAGGTAAATTAGGATCTGAAAGTTCCCATTTTTTGCTAATAGAATTATATTTTGCTCCTGCTTCTAATAACTCTTTTTTTCTAATTGCTAATAATAAACCTGCTGATATCGTACCAGCACTTGAAGCTAATATATATTTGTATCCTTTTTTATAAAGCCATTTAGCATATCCATTATAGAAATGTTTAACCATTGTTATAACTGACTTGCTTTTTTCGTACTGTGTTCCAGTTAAAGCCATAAGCATATATACAGACAGCTCAGGCTCTTCTGTTCTAGTCCAGAACGCTCCATATATTAAATCATTCTTTATTACAAAACCAATATCCATAGAGGTCTTAATTAAAACCTCGAGATAATTAAAAGCAACTGTCGCCTTAACTTCTTGGGGAATAATTTCAAAAATAGCCTCCCCTTTTCTTCTATTAAATTGTTTATATGGAGTTTTATAATTAGCATTTATTTTAAGGAAAGTATAAAGTTCATAATCAGTGCTTCTATCATGCCAGCAGTCGCAAAGTCTAGCTAGATTCTCAGGATTCATTAATAAACTTTGCATTCTAGGATTTTTATAATTCAAAACTTCATATTTATCTTTTTGTACAATATTAGTTTCAAATTGTGTTCTTTCTTCAGTTATCATCATAATTTAGTAAAAGTGTTGGAACGGTTGTGTAAAATAATCATTTGTAAAAACAGAATAGTCTTGAGAAATAAAATTCCTCCAAGCATCTTCTTTGGTTAATGAAATAGGTATTCCATTAACCTCTGAATAATAAACATACATATGATCTATTAAGTAGTTATCACCAGCATATCCGCATGCAGTATTGTTATTTCCTGTTGGGGTTGCGGGTCTAGAATTAAAATTAATATTTAATGTATAGGTATCATCTGGAGTATTTAAAAATCTTAATTTCTTAACTGTATTATCTGTTGTATAAGAAATAAACCATCTGCTTAATTTTCCTTGGGGTATTTGTGATAAGTCAGGATAAGAGAGCAAAACTTCGTCTAAAGGAATATAAACAATGCTATCCATGTTTGTAGCCCCTTGTATTTGTACATTTCTCGAGTCAATTTGCGTTGATTCATCTAAAGGAGTTGGCAAAGTATATTCTTGCACTCCTGCGGTTGTAGTCATAGTAATGTTTCTTGAAAAATCGATATTGCCTGACAAAATCATTTTTCTATATGCGGCGTCAAATTCTGCTCTACCACCTACACAATCCCTATTTACTGTTGAGTTGTCATAATCTGCATAAACAAGATTTTCTAATCCTAATCTTGCGCGTGCCTTATTGATTAAATCTATAACTTTCGCTACCATATAATTATAGTTTATCACTAAATTAAAATTATGAAAACTAAAAAAGGAATGGGGTTTAAGGCTGCACAATCTAATATAGCTAAAAAACAGGGTATTTCTGAAGAAAGAGCTGGGGCTATACTTGCAAGTGCAACAAGAAAAGCCAGTCCACAAGCAAAAGCAAAGAATCCAAACTTAAAAAAGGTAAAAGGTTAATATGAAAAAAATGAATGCTAAAGCATGGGAAAAATCCGCTAAAGACATAAAGCTTGACAAGGCACAAGCTAAGAAAGGGATTAAAGAGGGAAGCAAAAAAGATATTGCTATTGACAAAAAATATATAAAAAAGAAATAATATAAGCAAGGCTTGAAATATTATTTAAAAACCTCTTACTATTTCTAATAAGAGGTTATTTTATTTTGATTGCTATTTTATGAAAAGGAAATTTATTCATTACAAATAATTTCTTAAAAAGTATATCAATTAGTATAGAGATTCGCTTTATAAAAATGATGTTTTTTTTCATCCTTTGGAATTAATTTTTCTATCAAGATAAATGTTTGTTTCTGTCCTGTTTTTCTTTTAATACTTGATGTAATTTTTATTAAATTTTGTTCTTTTAAGTTCATTAAAGCCTTTCTTTCCTCTTCTGATAGAAGCTCTTCATTTAAGCGGGTAAAATAAGTTTTATTTGCTTTACAAGCTTTTATTATTCTTTTTAAAAGTATTTCTTCCATTTAAACCGCCTCCATTGCTTTAAGTTTTCTTTCTTGATAATATTTTCTGTAATATTCTTTTATTTTTTCCCTATTCCGCTCTCTATATTTTTTATGTTTTTCTTTATTTTCTTGATAATATTTTCTGCTATATTGAATTAAACTATCTTTGTGCTGTTCCCTATATTTTTTGCCAGAACTTGCCATTGTTTCCTTATTCTCTTCATAATATTTTTGCAATTTTTCTCTTAGCATTTCTTTGTTCTTTTCTCGGTACAACCTGTAATATTCTTTTAATGCTTCCTTATTTTTTACTTTGTATGCCTTTTGATATGTTTTCATGTATTCTTTCCTGTCAAACATTTAAAACCCTCCTATTGCTTTCACTTCCTGTCCTTGTAAGAACAGAATAGCTTTTAATCCGTCTATTGAATGATTAATCGAGCTACTTATTCTGTCTATTTTAGCTTTTAAGATTAATTCATTTTTACAAAATGCTGTTTTTTTATCAGCAGTTTCATAATTCTTTAGCTTTTTTTCTTTTGTACTCTCTACAAATTCAGATATTTTCTCTAAATAAATTTCTTCAATAAAAGCTTTCATTTGATTGATATAAGCTTTGTAAGAACATAATTTTTGCATATATTCTTTTTGACTTTGTGAATCATTCCCCCAGCCCTTCTGAAGATATTCATAAATCTCTATAATTAAATTTTCATCAAATAGCATTTTGTTTATTCTCCTCTAATTTTTTTAATAATTCTTTTATTACTTTTTTATTATAATTCTCAACTTCTTCTTCCAAGTAAGTATTTAAATTATTAATTAATTGTTCCATAGTACTTTTTTCTTTTTCTATTCTTTCTAAATCTTTATTATATTTATTTATTTCATTTTGTATTTCTTCTATTTTATTCATTTTATTCACACCCCCATTATATTTTTAACATATTGTTTAGTTTCATTAAATCTCTTAT
>MOYB01000002.1:0-1005 GCA_001899385.1 Candidatus Caenarcanum bioreactoricola
GCGGTGAATGCGTTCCCGGGTCTTGTACACACCGCCCGTCACACCATGGAAGTTTGCCATGCCCGAAGTCGATTCACGTCGCCTAAGGCAGGACAGATGACTGGGGTGAAGTCGTAACAAGGTAGCCGTACCGGAAGGTGCGGCTGGATCACCTCCTTTCTAAGGATTATCCTTAGAGGTCGGTTATCAGTGAAAACATTATAGTAGAAATAATACTATTTCAGCTCAAGCTGTGATGTTGGAGATATAACGTAATGGTTGTATTATCTAGTTTATTACCTAAATTAAAAGAAAAAATAAAAAAATTAGGATTTTTCTCTCTTGTAAATCGTAATCTGTCTATTGGATTTTTAAATCAACCAAGTCAAAATATAGAAATAGATAAAATGATTATAGAAGGTTTAAAAGAATATGAAGAGGGGAAAACACAAAAATTAGATTTTTCTAGACCATTACATGAACAAATTTTAGAGAATGCATAATGTATGAATTAGAATTAATAAATAATTGTTTGCAAATAAATTTTTCTAGATTTATTATTATAAGATGGATAAAGAATTAGAAGATTCTATAAAAGAAATAGAAATATTAAAACAAATAAAAACATTCATTGAAAATGCTCAAAATGCTGAATATAAATTTAAAGATGGAGAATTTATACAAGGGTTAGAAGAATATTTAACTTTATGTCTAGAAGATAAAGATAGAAATATTGATTTTGGTAATTGGAAATTTCCTAGTGATACACCAATTAATTTTGGAGAAATATTTTATGAAATATTAAAAAAGCAAGGAAAAATTAAAAATACTCATAAAGAAATAGTAATTGACAGATATATATATTTTAATGGTACAAAATTTCATTGAGAAGTAGATTTTTCGGAAATACAATTTAATAAAGAAGTATATTCTCAAGGAGCAGAATTTTCTTCTAAAGCCATTTTTAATAATGCAGAATTTAAAGATAACGTTTATTTTCGAACCACTAGTGTCCCATTAACTTTT
>MOYB01000002.1:5803-63601 GCA_001899385.1 Candidatus Caenarcanum bioreactoricola
CATGATAAAAAAATAAAAGTTAAAAATAATTAACAAAAGAAAATATTAAGAGAAATATTTTCAAAAATTTTTGAGAAATTAACTAGCTCTCTTATATAAGAGGGAGATGAGTGATTTGCTATTTTAATTAATAAATAGGAAACTTTTCACAAAGTTCTAAAACCTGAAGTTGAATTTCCTTTAAAACTTTTTCATTTTCATGATTTTGAAGTGCTTTAATTATTAAATCTCCTAACAAATCAAATTCTTTT
The DNA here is from genome assembly GCA_001899385.1 of Candidatus Caenarcanum bioreactoricola. Classification (GTDB taxonomy): domain Bacteria; phylum Cyanobacteriota; class Vampirovibrionia; order Caenarcaniphilales; family Caenarcanaceae; genus Caenarcanum; species Caenarcanum bioreactoricola. The sequence continues at coordinate 6,055 of MOYB01000002.1, forward strand.
TCTTTAAACCCTCTAGTTGTTGCTGCAGGAGAACCCAATCTCAAACCACTAGTTATCCAAGGTTTCTGAGGATCATTAGGTATTGCATTTTTATTTGCAGTTATATTTACTGAATCTAAAACTTTTTCAGCTTCTTTGCCTGTTAATCCTAAAGAAATTAAATTCATAAGTAATAAATGATTATCACTTCCGCCACTTATCATATTTATATTATGTCTTTTTAAACAAGCAACTAAAGTGGACATATTCTTAATAACTTGTTTTTGATAAATCTTAAAATCTTCGCTTAAAGCTTCTTTAAAGGCTACTGCTTTAGCAGCAATAACATGCATTAAAGGACCACCTTGTATTCCAGGGAATACAGCAGAATCTATTTGTTTTGCAAATTTTTCTTTACAGAGGATCATTCCACCTCTAGGACCTCTTAAAGTTTTATGTGTTGTAGTTGTAACAAAATCTGCATAAGGCACTGGATCTGGATGAAGTCCCGCAGCAACTAAACCTGCTATATGAGCCATATCAACCATTAAATAAGCACCTATTTCTTGTGCAATTTCTGAAAATTTCTTGAAATCTATTGTTCTTGGATAAGCACTTGCACCTGCAATAATAAGTTTTGCTTTACTTTCTATGGCTTTTTGTCTTACATTCTCATAATCAATAAAACCTTCTTGATTAAGACCATAACTAAAGACATTAAACCATTTACCAGAGACATTCACAGGAGAACCATGAGTTAAATGTCCACCCTGATCAAGACTCATTCCAAGAATATTATCACCAGGATTTAGGGCTGCAAAAAACACAGCAAAATTTGCTTGAGCTCCTGAATGTGGTTGAACGTTAGCATGTTCTGCTCCGAACAATTCTTTAGCACGACTAATCGCGAGATTTTCAGCTATATCAACAAATTGACATCCACCATAATATCTTTTAGAAGGAAGCCCTTCAGCATATTTATTAGTAAGAACAGAACCTTGTGCTTCTAAAACAGCTTTACTAACAATATTTTCGCTAGCAATTAATTCGATATGTGTTTTTTGTCTTTCTAATTCCTGCTCTATAGCGGTACAAATTTCAGGGTCAACAAATTTTAATTCTTTCATGATTATAATCTCAAAAATAAAAAACTACTAACTCATAATTATAGAATATTACTTTATAGAAAATTTATTATAAAGACTAACTTTTAAGATAAATAATATTAAAAAATACTTTTTGTAAAATTCTATAATCTTTGAGAAAGTAGTTCACAATAATTTATCAGAAATCAATTATTTTTGCAAGATTTTTTTTTAATTAATTCTAAAATTTTGATATGGACTTCTTCTATTGATAAATTAGTTGTATTTATAATTTCAAATCTAGAGATATCAGTTTTTGCAATTGAAAGAAAGCCCTCTCTTACTTTTTTTTGAAATTCTAATCCTTCAAATTCTATTTTATTTTTATCTTTAGAACGGCTTAATGAAACATTTGGATCTACATCAAGAAAAATAGTTAAATCTGGTTTTAAATTCTCAGTAATTATATTATTTAATAAAACAATTTTTTCTATTGATAGACCTCTAGCATAACCTTGATAAGCAATTGTAGAATCAAAGAACCTATCACATATTATTGTTTTCCCTTGTTCTAGGGCAGGTCTAATTATTTCTTTTATATGCTGTACTCTATCTGCAAGATATAAGAGCAATTCAGCCTCAGCAGATAAAATTAAGTCTTCTCTATTTAAAAGTATTTTTCTGAGTTCTTTACCTAAATCAGTGCTACCTGGTTCCCTTGTAAAAACGAGATTATTAGAATTTTGATTTAAGCTTTGTTTTAGGAGATCCCACTGAGTTGTTTTGCCTGAGCCATCACAACCTTCTATTGTTATAAAAAATCCTTTTTTCAAATTAAGCTCCTTTTATAATAAAAATAATGACCAATCTTTTAAGAAAATTTTCTTTTGTAAAATATCTATTTTATCAATATATTGTTCATTAAAAGGTATAAGAAAATCATTAAATTCTTTTGATTTTATATTTAGGACAGGAGGACTAGGTAAGTTTTCTATAGATTTTATTTGACCTATTAAGAGATTTTTATCTATATAATCAAAGACTTCTAAATCAATTAATTCTTCGATTATATATTCTTCTTTACTTAGATCTTCTCGTTTAATGAGAATATTTTTATTAGATAAATTTTCTGCTTTTTCTATTGAATTAATTCCTGATAAAGAAATTATAGAGATATTATTTGAAACTTTTTTTGCATCTTTAATGATATATTCAATCTCAGAATCTTCTTCTAATTTAATTTTTTTATTAAGAAGTTCACAGTTAGTCTCTAAAAATATTTTTAAATGCCCTTTTAGTCCGTGTGGTTTCAAACTTTTTCCTACACAAACCCATAATTTAAGATTTTCTTTCATAAATTTATAATAACTTAATTATTAAAAAATAAAAAAACCCTCTATAAAAATATAGGGGGTTTTAAAGTTTTTAAGTCCAGAAGTTCTATTATTCAGAATCTTGAGATCTTTTAAGAAGATATTCAACTGCGTCATTAATAGTTTGAAGTTTTTCAGCTTCTTCATCAGGAATTTCAACATTAAATTCTTCTTCAAATGCCATAATCAATTCTACAAGATCCAAGGAATCTGCACCTAAATCATTTGTAAAAGTTGCATCCTCAGTAACTTTTTCAATTTCTATACCAAGTTGCTTTGAAACAACTTCTTGTACTTTAGCTAAAGCTTGTTCTCTTTCCATATATTAAATATTTAATTATAACTACGAATTTATAGAATACATTAATTTTTAAATAAGTACAAGAGACTATTATAAAATTTTATTTAGAATTAAATTTTCTTAATTTAACTTTAATATTGCTATGCTAAATTTAATCTTATCAAGTAATTTGAGGTGATAATATGTCCAGAAATAAAGGCGATATATCTTTTTTAGCACTTATTTTAGGTATTTTAACAGGAACTATAATTACTCTTCTTTTTACTCCTAAAAGTGGTAAAGATTTTAGGGAAGATATAAAAGGGAAAGTTAATGAATTACCAAATGAAGCAGAAAAAATTATGAAAGACTTTAAAAAAATATATAATGAAATGTACAACTTCCTTAAGTCTTTTAGTGAAGAAAAAGCAGGTTTGGCTTGTGAAAATATAAAACAAGGTTCTGAAAAAGTAAAACAAATCTTTGAAGAACAAAAGGAAAAAGCAAAAGCAGCTTTAGAGGAAGCAAAAAAGAAAATAGATGAGAAATTACAAGAAAAATAAATGAATATAATTGATTTATTAGCAGTAATATCGCTTACTATTTTAGGATTATGTTTTTTAATCTTACTTATAGTTCTTATTCCTTTAATTTCTCAAATGCAAAGATTAATAGCGAAATTAGAAGAAATTTTAAATATTTTACACAAAGAAATAATGCCTAATTTTAGTGAGTTTTCAAATATTTTTGGACAAGCTGGGAAATTTGCAAATAATAGTAAAATTGCTAGTACAAAATTATTTGCATCTATAAGAGCATATAAAGAGGGAATAAAAACAGCATTAAAAACTTATTTTTCAAAAAATAAAGGAGAAAATATATGAGCTATTGTGATGATGATGATAATTGTTCAAATTTAATTGGTTCTTTTGTTCTAGGTTTAGTTTTCGCTTCTGTTATAACTGCGGTTTTAACTCCATACAATGGCGCAGAAGCTAGAGAAGAATTAAATGAGGCATATAAAACTAATATAGAAAAAGCAAAAGAATTAAAAGGGCTTTCTACTGAAAAAATTAAAACTTTTGCTCAACATATAAAAGAAAAGTTTAATAAGATTTTAAAACGTTTTGATGATCTTGCAAATCAAGGTGCAGGCGTTCTTATTGAAGACGAAATTCTTTAAATAAAGGCTCTTCTGGCATTTCAAATAGGATTTGTTATTTGTTTTATATCAATGATTTTTGTATTTTTTTAAATAAACTATGAATTCAAAACTCCCCCTTTAGGGGGCTGGGGGGCTCTATTCTTTCATCTTTTAATTTATTAAGTAAGCTAATAACTTCTATGCTTCTTTTTAAAGATTCATCAAGATAGAAGCTAATTGTAGGTGCAAATCTAAGTTTTAATCTGCGACAAAGTTCTCCTCTTATTGAAGAATTTGCAGATTCAAATATTTTTAAAATATCTTCTTTATTTTCTACTCCTAAAATACTTAAATAAAATCTAAAATGTTGATGTCCTCTTTCTGCTTTAACTTCTGTTATTGAAATTATTCCTTTAAAATTTTCTGCTTTGAATTCTCTAATAGATTTAGAGGCTATTATATCTGCTAATTCTCTTTTAGCACTTGAAATAAGTCTTTCGTTTCTATCTACCATTATATTAAACCTTTTTTTTTGGGTAATTAAAAAATATTGAAGTTAAGATTGGTACAACAAATATTAAAATTGTTGTTAACGATACCATCATATCAGCTCCGTGTGTTTCCATTATTTTGCAAAAAGTAGCTGTTGTTATAAATCCACAAAAATAAGAACTAATGAGCTTTAAGCCTAATATTCCTATTACTATAAAAGCTAAATTTTCCAAGAAATGAAATTTTTCCATAAGATTTATAAAAATTTGTGCTGCAAAACGCATTGCCAGTATACCTATAAATACTCCTAAACAAATTAAACCTATTTTATCTGTAAAGGCTACTGCCGCAAATATATTATCAAGAGAAAAAGCTAAATCCATTGTTTCTATTGCAATAACTGTTGTCCAAAAACTTCCTATATTTTTTTCTATGAAATTAAAGAAATTATTTTTTTCTACTTTTTTATTTTCTTCTTTTTTTTCTTTATTATTAAATTTTCTAAAATGATTAATTGAAAGCCATAAAAGATATAAACCTCCTAAACCTTTTAACCATGCAATTTTATATAATATAGATGCAAAAATTAAACATAAACCTCTGAAAAAATATGCACCAAATATACCGTAACTAAGAGCTTTTCTTCTGTCTTTACCTTCAAGATGCATTACCATACTTGCTAAAACAGCAGCATTATCTACTGATAATAAACTTTCAAGCACTATTAAATTAAATATTACAAAAAGTGCTGTATAAAGATTGTTTCCAAAAAGATTTTCTATTATTTCCATTATAAATTTTTAATTTTAATAGAATTATTACACATTTCTGCAAATTCCTTAAGTTTTTGAAGATAAGAACTTCCTTCTATTAAATAAATTTCATTATGTCCTGCATTTTCTACAGTATACAATTCTTTCTTCTCTTCTGCTTCTTCGAATAATTTTAACCCAAATTCATAAGGAACTATTTCATCATTAAGTCCATGGATTATAAGTTTAGGACATTTTATTCTTTTTATTTTTTCTAATGAATTCATCTGTGTTTTTATGAATTTCTTTGGAATAAAAGGCATAACAATTGAAGCCATATCAGGAATAGAAGAAAAAGTTGATTGAGCAATAAGTCCTGTAGGATTAACTTTTGAAGCAAGATCTATTGCGATTGCACCACCTAAAGACTCTCCAGCTATTATTATTTTTTCTTTTATAATATTAAGATTTTTTTGTAAATACTCCCAAGCACTATAAGCATCTAAATAAAGACCTTCTTCAGAGGGTTTACCTTCACTTTTTCCATAACCTCTATAATCAATCATAAAGATATGTGCAGGAATTTTTACAAGATTAAATATAAGTTCAAGACGATGACTTAAATTTCCAGCATTCCCATGAAACCAAAGAAAAATGTTTTCAGTTTTTACTTCTTTATTTTTGTAAATGGGAGAACAATACCATGCATGAATATTTATATTATCAATGGTTTTGAAATAAATATCTTGAATTTTAGGAATTATTTGTTTTTCAGAAGAAAACTCTTGTTGTAATTCCCATATACCTAAAGGAAATTTTAATGGTTGATATATAAATTTATCTTCAAAAATCATTGTATATATTATTATATTAAATTATTAATTATTTGTTATAATAAAAAGGATTATTTTGGAGAGGTGCCAGAGTGGTTGAATGGAGCGGTCTTGAAAACCGTCGTACTCGTAAGGGTACCGGGAGTTCGAATCTCCCCCTCTCCGAATTTTTAAAAATTTAGTGTTTTCTCTAATAAAATTTCATCTAAAAAATGGAATATTAATTTTATGTCTATAATTTGAGTTTTTATTTTTTATGATTTGTAGCTCACATAAACCTGTAAAATTAATATTTGATTTATTTAAAAAATGTGCTTGTGAGCTTGATTTAGAAATAGATATTAGTGAAACTCAATTTGATAAAGATTTATATCTTGAATTTAGTAGCGGAAATAAATTTTTATCTTTACTTTTCCAAGAAGACAGTGATTTTATAAAACTAGAATATACTGCTCAAGATATAAAACCTATTAAAGCAAATTATTCTTTTCAGTTTAAGACTTTTACTTGTCTTGTAAATAAGCTCTATATAAAAAATGAAAAATGTTATTATATGAATCCTAAAAAATTAAAGAAATTAGGTTTATCCATTGAAGATGATTTAATAGGCAAAGTTAATGAGGATTTTGTTAAATCTCAAATATTTAGTTATATATTTAGTTAGTTCCAGAAGGCATCATAAAATTAGTCCTTGAATTGTTTAAAAATATTTTAGGGAAAAGTCTTTCAAAAAGTTTTCTATGAGTTCTTATAAAATTAATAGCAAATTCATAAGCTTGCAGTTCATAATGTGAAGTTTTAATTATAGTTTTTATATATTTTTCCAAAAACATTTCTTCATGTTTTAAAGAAATATATTTTAATTTTAAACGTTTAGTTTTTTTAAGTATTTTTTCATTTATACTGTCTAATTCAGTAGATAATCCATTAAATTTTTCAAAAGTATTTACTTCGTTGCTTAAATAAACATGATGATAATGTCCATATTCGTGAAGCAAATCAAAGATCTCCCTAAAAGAAAAATCAATATTTTCAGCTTTTATATAAGGTATTCCTAATTTTGTACGAAGCATTTCTGCTATTACTTTGTTATATGCTCGATTTGTTTTTTTTGCTAAAGTAGAATATTTATGAACCGTTTCAAGTTGACTTGCGGTTAAAAACATTATTATGGGTTTTGATTGTTCATTTACAAAAAATCCTATAGAATCTTCTTTATAGGTATTATTTTGTAAAACACCTTTTTTTATACTTACTTTTTTAAAACAAGGATCTTCTTTTTCTAATATTCTTAGAATTTCTCTACTTCTATAACTTGCGAAAATCTTAATATCATCAATATTATTAATAACATTATTATATTGAAAAATATAAAAATCTTTAAAAATTATTTGCAATTTTATTTTTCATTTACTGTTTAATTTAATTATAACTTATGCTATTTTTTCTTAACTAAATATTATTATTTAGGTATTAAAGTTTTTTCTTGTTTTTTCTCAGATTTTTTACCTCTTAATTGATAAGCAAAGAGTAAAACTTCTGCAACTGCTTTATAAAATTCTGAAGGAACTTCTGCTCCTATTTTTACAAGTTTAAACAAGGCTCTTGCTAATGGAATATTTTCTATTACAGGAATATTATGTTTTTTCGCAATTGTTATTATTTGCCATGCAAAGGCGTCTGAACCTTTAGCCAAAATCTTTGGCGCTTTCATATTACTTGAATTGTATTTTACTGCTACTGCAATTTTTGAAGGATTTGTAGTTATAAAGTCTGCTTCTGGTACAAGTTTTAATTGTTCGCCCTGAGAATATTTCCTTGCCATGGCTCTTCTTTGTTGTTTTAACATTGGATCGCCTTCATTTTGTTTATATTCATCCATCATTTCTTTTCTTGTCATGCGGTTTTCTTGTGTAAAATGAAATTTCTGATAAAATACATCTATAAGTGTAATTACTAAAAGAAATATAGCTGCTTTTATAGTAAAATCAAGAATTAAACTTTTTAATACTGTACCAACAACAAGAATTGAAGAAGTATTTGTTAAAGTGAGCATCTCAAGAAAATGCTTTTGTATCATTTGATAGGCAATGACCCCTAAAACACTTAATTTGCCAATTTGTTTAAGTAGTTCGACTATTTTTTTTACACTAAATAAATTTTTAAAATAAGTAACTGGATTAAGTTTATTAAAATTAGGAGTAAGCTGATTAAAAGTAATCATTATGCCTGTCTGCATAATATCGCCCATTGCACCAAAGAATCCTACTAAAAAAAGCATTGGCAATATTATTACTGCAAAGATCTCAACTGAATGTTTTACAATAAAACCAGCACCAATTTGATCAAGTGTTTTAAAAGGAATAACACTATAAAGTCCAATAAACATACCTTCTAATTTTGTCCAAATAAAACCACTTCCCATAAGAAGAAAGCTAACTGCTACGATAAATGACAATAATTGATTAAGCTCCGGACTTTTAGGTACTGAGCCTTTATTTCTAAGATTTCGTAATTTACTTGCACTAGGATCAAACTCCTTTGTGCCTTGATCTTCTCCAGATCCCATGTTTAAGCTTAATTAATATAAATTATATATTCCACTTTTAGCTAGGAATTAGCATTATATTTCGTATCTGTGAAAAATCTAAATATAAAAATTCGGTTTCTACTTTAACTAAAAGTCTTCCGTCATCAGCTAGTTCAATTATTTCCCCTGATATTTTATTATCTTTATTATATAAAAAACTTATTAAATCGCCTTTTTTATATAATGAAGCCTTTTTCCAATAAACAAAAATTTCATCTTTATTTTTAATAAAATCTTGTTTATATTTTGAAATTTCTTTTTCGATTTCACTTAAAATCCAAATTTTACTAAGATTTTGATCTTTAATTTTTAAATTATCAAAGTTTTTATTTTCTTTTAATTCTTGAGCAAATAGATTTATTCCTATTCCTATAATTAAATTCTTATTCTTATCTTTTTCAATAAGTATTCCTCCTATTTTTTTCTTTTCTTCATTAAGTAAATCATTAGGCCATTTAAGATATATTCTTTCAGAGCTTAATGTTTGTAAAACTTTATGACAAGCAATACCAACAATTATAGGTATTAAAGTAAAAATTATATTTTCTGAAAATTTGGTTTTATATGAGAAATAAAGTCCTCCTTTAGGAGAAATCCATGTATTAAAATATCTTCCTTTGCCTGCAGTTTGACTTTGTGCTTGTACTATTGTCTCAAGCTCATATTCTTTTATAATATTGTTTGTTGAAGAAACTTTTTTATATAAAATCAAATTTCGCATTAAATCAAAGTACTATAATAATTTAAGAGTGTCAAGGATTTATTTAAAGCTTTTAAATTACTAGAAAAAATGATATTATAATTAAAGCTTATCAATAATTTATAATTATGAGAAAAATAGAACTCAAACAATTAGAATATTTTTTAGCAGTTGCTGAAAATTTGAGTTTCACAAAAGCTGCAGAAGAAATTCATGTTGCACAACCCGCAATAAGCCAACAAATTAAACAACTTGAACGGGATTTAGGGATTTCCCTATTTCATAGAAATAATAAAAGAGTTAATTTAACAGAAGCAGGGCAATTATTTCGAAAAAAATCTTTAGAAGTTTTAGAACATGTAGATGCCGCAATAAAAGTAATAGAAGAACTTCGTGGGCTTGAAAGAGGTACTGTTTCTATTGGTATGTCTTCTACAATGGCTACTGTTCTTATGTCAGACTTAGTTAAAGAATTTCAAACACAATTTCCGCATATAAAAATAAAAATTTCTGAATCAATTACAAGTGAAAGTCTTCATAGAGTTAAAGATTCAGAACTTGATATTGCAATTGTTAGTTTACCAATTCCTCAAAATGAAGAAAATAATTTACAAGCAATTTCACTTTACGAAGAAGAATTAGAAGCAATAGTACCATTTAATCACCCATTAGCAAAAGAAAATATAGAAAGTATAAATCTTATTGAATTAAATAAATATCAATGGATTCTTGCGAATAATTCAAATACTTTAAGACGACTTATAAATGAATGTTGTGAAGAAAAAGGTTTTTGTCCTATTGTAAAAATGGAAGTAGACCGTGTTAGTGCTGTTAAAAGTTTATTAATTTCTTCAGAGCTTGGAGTTACAATACTTACTCCTACGTCTGTTAGTTATGAATTATCTTTAGGTTTAGTAAAGAAAATAAAATTAAAAGATATTTCTATTAGAAGAGAAGTAGGCATTGTTAGTCGTCCACACAGTGTTCTTCCTCCAGCAACAATAGAAATGATAAATGTTATAAAACAACTTGGATATAATTACCCAGAAGTAGCTGCAAGAAAATGGACTCAAATAAAAAATGTTTGTGTATAAAAAATCCTAAAATAGTTTTAAGAATTTTAGATATTATAATTCAATTATTTTTTTTAATAATTTTATATATAAATTTTTATGATCTTTGTTTTTTACCTTCTAAAAATATTTTTAATATTGATATTTTTAATACTGGTAATATTAATGCGGCAGGTGAATATGTTCAATACGTAACACTGGCTGCATTTATAGTTCTTCAATCTCTTATTCTTTGGTTGTATTTAATTACAACATCTCTTATAAATATATTCTTTTGTTTATTTAAAAAATATAAATTTCCTAAAGTTAGATTTTTAGCTTTAATATTTTATATTTTAGGATTTCTCCTTTTCTTTCTTTTTGCCTTTCTTGGTTCTATTATTGGAATTTATAATAATTTAAGTCCTTTAAATAATGATAAAGCTCTTTTTTTAATTAATTTTTTCTTTTATATTTTTGTATTTTTAATTCCATTTACTTTTTTAATAATTAGTATATTTGAATTGAAAGAAGAGCCTTATTAAATCTAAAAATAATTTAATGAAAAACCCTTGACAAAAAATAGCTAAAGTTTTAATATAAATAGTGCTTGGTATAAAGGCAATCGGAAAACACCCGTTCCCATCCCGAACACGGCCGTAAAGACGATTAGCAATAACAATACTTGGATTGAAAGGTCCTGGGAAGATAGTCATATGCCAAGCTTTTTTTATTTATAAACTTAAAAATTAAGTTAAATTATTAAAGATAAGTCATATTTGAAAGTTCAACCAAAGATTCTTTGTCTATTATTAGACCATTAAGCTTATCTCCCATAGGCAAACTATCAATTGCCATTCCTTCTATATTTTTTAAGTCAAGGCAATATTTTAAACCTTCTCTTATTTCTATCCATTGCATTAAATTCCAGCAACTAGGTATATCAAATTCTTTTATTGCTTCCATTGCAATTTCTAAATTTGAATATACAAGAGGGATCTTTATTTCTTTATTATCATATTGACTGTATACATCAAGGCAAAAAGCCTCAGATTGTCCTTTTAAAATAATATATAAACAAGGTAAATTTAAGATTTGTTCGATTACTTCATCTTTATTTACAACACCATTATTCAACTCTTCTTGTATAAATCGAAAATCCATTGGAAGAATACTCTAAGTTTTACTTTTAAATTTCCCTTTAAATCATTTAAAATATAAATTTTTAAGGATAATATCTATTATTAATAAAGTATTCCCTAAAATCTTATAAATTCTAAATAAAATTTCTGTTAAAATTTAAACTAAGTTTATAAATATAAAAATAATGGTAATTTGTCATAATTTAGGATTCCCTCGCATAGGAGCTTTTAGAGAAACGAAATTTAATATAGAAAAATTCTGGAAAGGAGAAATCTCTAAACAAGAATTATTTGAAGTACTTACAAAAATAAGAAAAGATAATTGGTTTTTACAAAAAAATAAAGGCATTGATATTATCCCTTCAAATGATTTTAGCGCTTATGATCATGTTTTAGATACTATGTGTGTTTTAGGTGCTATTCCTGAAAGATATAAAAATATAGAAGATGATCTTGAGCAGTATTTCTCTATGGCAAGAGGCAACTCAAAGAAAAATCTTACTGCCCTTGAAATGACTAAATGGTTTGATACAAATTATCATTATCTTGTTCCTGAATTTAATAAAACACAGGAATTTAAACTTATATCAAAAAAACCTTTAAAAGAATTTCAAGAAGCAAAGGATTTAGGCATAATAACAAAGCCTGTAATACTTGGACCAATAAGCTTTTTACTCCTTGGTAAAAAAACAAGTGATTTTAGTCGTTTTGAATTGCTTGAAAAATTATTGCCTGTTTATGTTCAATTATTATCTGAACTTTCTAATGCAGGTGCTGAATATATACAAATAGACGAACCTTATTTAGCTTTGGATCTTTGTGATAATGCTAAATCTGCTTATTTGAAAACTTTTGAATATTTTACAAATAATCTTGGTTCAAGTTTTAAATCAAAGATTATTCTAGGAACTTACTTTGAAAGCATTGCTGAAAATATAAATCTTATAAATCAAAATCCTGTTTGGGATATTTTACATATCGATCTAGTCAGAGCTTCAGGACAACTAGATGATATACTTAAAGCATTACCTTCAAATAAAAAACTTTCTGCTGGTTTAATAGATGGTAGAAATATTTGGAAAAATAATCTTCAAGCTTCTATAGATAAAGCAAATTATATAATTTCAAAAATAGGTAGTGATAATTTACTTTTAGCACCTTCTTGTTCTTTGATACATACTCCTGTTGATTTAAATAATGAAATAAAGTTGGATTCAAAAATTAAAAATTGGATGGCTTATTCTGTACAAAAGCTTGAAGAACTAAAAGCTTTATGTGATTTTGCTAATAATAAAGCTTCTAAAGAATCAGAAGAATATTTGAATAAAAATATAGCCTCTAATCAAGATCGTAAAACTTCTGAACTTATACATATTGCTGAAGTAAAAGACCGTTGTAAAAACATAAATCCAAAAGATTTTCAAAGGAATCAACCTTTTAATCAAAGACAAAAAATCCAAAAACAAATACTTAATTTAGGGGATTTCCCTAGTACAACAATAGGTTCTTTCCCTCAAACTCAGGAAGTTAGAGCTTACCGTGCTAAATTTAAGAAAAATGAAATTTCAAAAGAAGAATATAATGATTTTCTTAAAAAAGAAACTGCTAATTGTGTTAAATGGCAAGAAGAAATAGGTTTAGATGTGCTTGTACATGGTGAATTTGAAAGAACAGACATGGTTGAGCATTTCTCTCAATTTTTAAGTGGATTTACTTCAAGTGCTAATGGTTGGGTACAGTCTTATGGAAGCCGTTGCGTAAAACCTCCTATTATTTATGGGGATATTCAACGCAAAGAACCAATGACCCTTGAATGGATAACATATGCTCAATCTCTCACTAAAAAATATATGAAAGGTATGTTAACAGGACCTATTACTATATTGCAATGGTCTTTTGTTAGAGACGATCAGCCTAGAAAAGACACTGCATTTCAAATTGCCTTTGCAATAAGAGATGAAGTTAAAGATCTTGAATTAGCCGGAATAAAAATAATACAAATAGATGAAGCAGCTTATCAGGAAGGTTCCCCTTTAAAGAAAAAACTTAAAGATGATTATTTTAAATGGGCATCAGAGGCATTTAGGCTTTCAGCATCTTGTGTTAAAGATGAAACTCAAATACATACACATATGTGTTATTCTGAATTCAATCATATAATCAAAAACATAGCAGATATGGACGCAGATGTTATTACAATAGAAGCATCTCGTTCTAATATGGACTTGCTTGAAGCATTTAAGAATTTTGAATATCCAAATGAAATTGGACCAGGTATATATGATATTCATTCTCCAAGGGTGCCTAGTGTAGACGAAATGCTTGATCTTTTAATGAAAGCTTTGAAGTATATTCCAAAAGAAAATCTTTGGGTAAATCCAGATTGTGGATTAAAGACTAGAGGTTGGGAAGAAACAAAACAAGCACTTATTAATATGATTGAAGCAGGTAAGAAATTAAAAAGTCAAACTTCAGAGAAACTCATAAAGTGTAATTCCTGTTGCAACAGATAAATTCAAAGAATCAAAGTTCGAATTTTGTTCAATTTTAATTGATTGATGTTTTGTTTGTTGTATTTCTCGAGGAATGCCTATATCTTCTGCACCAAAAATAAATATATATGGAGATTTTTCTTTGTTTTGTTCTTTCCAAAGCTTTAAAGGGACAGATTCTTGTCTATTTTCAAAACAAAGAATTTCCATTCCAGAACTATTAATTGCTTTTATTAAATTTTTAAGATTTTTAAATTCAGCAAATTTAAGATGAAAGATTCCACCTGCGCTTATTTTAGCAGTAGAAGGAATAAGTCTTGCAGGGCTTTCTATAGAATAAATTATACCTGCTACATTATTGAAAACAGCACAAGAACGAGCAATTGCTCCTAAATTGTGATTATCATTTATATTTGTTATAAGAATGAGATTTTTGTTAGTTTCACAAGCATTTAAAATTAATTCTTCAGGGGAAGTTTTTAAATAATTATTTATATCTTCTTTTAGTTCAAGTAAAAGTCCTTGAGGACTTTCAAATTCTTTAAGATTAAATTTTCTTCTTAAGCTTTCAGAATTAATTTCAAACTTTTCAATTTTTAAGTCTTTTAAATTAAGCTCTTCTAGTTTTTCTCGTCTTGTATAATAAAGTTTTAAAGCTAAATTTGGAAATTTCTTAAGTAATTCTTCGATTGCATGTTTTCCATAAATAAATTTCATTAGTTATATCCTTAAAAGCCCCCTTTCAGGGGGTTGGGGGTTGAAAAAAGGTTAAGATGAGGCTTAGTTATCTTAAAATAACCATTGGATCTACTGGTTTACCATTTTTACGATATTCAAAGTGAAGATGTGGTCCTGTAGAAATACCAGTACTTCCTATATAACCTATAATACTTCCTTGTGCAACTTTATCTCCTGCGGAAACAGCGGTACTTTTCATGTGTGCATATAGAGTAGTCTGCTTTGAACCGTGTGAAACAATTACTGTATTACCATAACCACTGTACCATCCAGAATATATTACAATACCACCATTTGAAGCTTTTATAGGAGAACCATATCTTGCTCCGAAGTCAATACCACTATGAAAAGAAGTAACTCTAAATACAGGATGTCTTCTGTACCCAAAAGGTGAAGTTATTGCTCCTCCACAAGGTTGCATGAAATTTCTAGCAACTAAATCACTAAGATCAAGACTATCACCTTGACTTAAACGAAGAATTTCTTTAATTAATTGTCCTGATTCTTTTTCTAATTGTCTTTCAGCAGTTTCGTATGCAAGTCTTTCTTTTCTTAATCGATTTACAAGCTCGAATTGTTCTTTCTTCTTCATGTAAACCATTGCTCTGAGTTTATTAGACTCTTCTTTTTTTACTTCGAGATTTTGTTTTTGTTCTCTTAATTTAACTTCATTGTTTTTTAAAGCTTCTTGTTTTTCTTTAATACTTTTAATTAAAGCAATTTCTTGAGAGATTAATTTCTTTTGATAATAAAGAGTATTAAGAAAATCTATAATCGTATCAGAATGCGCAAGCATATCTAAGAAATTTAATAATATATTTCCTTTTTTAATATAAATTTGTTTTAAATGATCTCCTAATACTGCAGCTTTTAAATCTATTTCTTTTTGTAAACTATTATTATTTTGCCTTATTGTAGATATTTTATTTTCAGTTAAAGCAATGTTTTTTTGTATACCATTATAAGAAGACTGTACTATTAATAATTCTCTTTGAGTTCTTTGAAGTTTAGATAAAGCAAGAAATTCTTTCTGTTTTGCTGAAGCTATTTTCTTACTTATATCAGATCTTTTTTCTTTTATATTAGTTAATTCATTTCTGTAAGATAAATAAGCTTCATTATCATTATTTTTATTTTGTGCTATTGCTTGAATATAAGAACTGGAAATTAAAAGGATTATAAGCAATAAGCTTAATTTTTTAAAAAGATTTTCTGACTTTTTTATTTTCATGCCTTCAAGTTTAGTTAACTAGTGCATTTTAGAAGCTATAAATTACATTATATATACACAATAACATATTTTAGCTTAGTTTATCTAGAATTGCAATAAAAGATAAATTATATATATATTTGTTCCCTATTTATCTTATTTGTTATCTATTAATTCTTTTTTGGGAAAAGATAAATATATGATAGATATAGATTCTTTATATACAAAAAGTGTTTTAGTAATTGATGCAAAAACACAAGAAGTTTTATTTGAAAAAAATGCTGAGTTAGAACTTGAACCAGCAAGCCTTACAAAACTTGCAAGTTGTCTTTGGTCAATTAATTCATTAAGATATTTAGCTAATCAACAAAAGAAAACTTTAGAAGATTTTTTAGAAGAAGAGATTTTAATTACTGATTATCATATAAAATCTAGACCTAGTAATTTAGGATTAAAAGCAGGAGATCGCATAAAGATTTCAAATCTTTTTAAGGCAGCATTAGTTCCTTCTAAAAATGATTGTGCCAAAGCTTTAGGAATACATATTGCTCAACTATTTAATAAAAGTTATAAAGAAATAATTTTAGATTTGAATTTTTGGTTAAAAACCACTCTTAAATGTAAAAATACTAAATTCTTAAATTTTTCAGGATTGCATATAAAAAACCTTGAAAAACAAGCTTATACAACAAGTTTAGATATGTATAAAATATTAAAAGCAGTTGATGAAGATAAAGATTTAAAAAAATATGCAGAAATAAAAGATAATATAGATATTGAATATTACAGTATAGAAGAACAAAAATATATAAATAAAATACTTACTAGATCGGATTTAATTGGGAATAGAAAAATTTCTATAGGAGGAGAAGCTTATAATAATGGAGTACATCCTGATTATTATTATGGCGTAAGAAAAAGTGGTTATACCCCTTCTGCTAAACATACTTTTGCTGCAAAAATGAATCTTATAACAAATAAAAGTTTTTATTTAATTTTTTTATGCAGCAGAACAAGAACTTTACATTTATCAGAAGATGGAAGTAAAATTCTAGAAATTTTAAAAAATTTATAAAAAATATTATTTTCTTTTAAAAAAATTCTTGATAATAGGAATAGAAGGTGATTTTTTTAGATCAACAAAATCTAAAGATAAAGACCAATTATTTTTTAATGCAAAGTCTATTTCTTTAATATTATTTTTAATGATTGTATCAAGAATAATCTTTATTTCAAGAGGATGATCTTTTGAATTATTCATTATATATAAGAAGCTTTCTTTAAGCTTTTGAAGCTGAAATTTTGTAAGTTTAATTATATTTTCATTATTGTTATTTTCTAAAAAATCTTCTTTTTTGCAATGAAAATAATCTAAATCATCAAAACAAATAAATAATTTATTATGTTGAATAAGAGTATTATTATTTTTAAGAAGTTCCCAATAGAAACAATCAGTCCCAAATTTATTAATAAGATTAAAATCACAAAATTTAAAAACTTCTGGAAAAAGAAAGAAAAAGGAAAAACAAGAAATATTGCCTCCTATAGCACTTAAAATAAATTCGAGATCTGAATATTTATTAATATAAACGTTATTGGACAAACAAACTTCAAGTCCATTAAAAATCTTAATGAAAAATTCATAAAATACACTATCTTTCCAATTAATTCTTTCTTTTAAACGATTAAGATTTTTAATTAAATTATAATTAAAGGG
Source organism: Candidatus Caenarcanum bioreactoricola (assembly GCA_001899385.1). Taxonomy (GTDB): domain Bacteria; phylum Cyanobacteriota; class Vampirovibrionia; order Caenarcaniphilales; family Caenarcanaceae; genus Caenarcanum; species Caenarcanum bioreactoricola. The sequence goes on from MOYB01000002.1 coordinate 23,634, forward strand.
ATTTTCCTGATTAAAAATTAATGCTTGTTTTATATTTTCTAGATTTTGTTCTGTAAAAGTATAATCAGAATTTTTAATTATATTTAATGGATGTATATCTCTCCAAAATAAAAATAAATCAATAGCAACTTGTTTTTTACCTTCAGCTAAAAATTGAAATACTTTATAAATGAGTATAGATTCTTTTTGTAAAAATTGAAGAAAATCTTTATTAGAGAAGTTTATATTTTTAAGATTTTCTAATTTTTCTATGTTTAACATTTAAAAGTCCTCTATAATTTTTATAGTAGTCATTTTATTTTTCTTTTGAATTTCAAGAAAACCATTTTTTATTTGAAGAGTTTCAGAATCATTAGTAGATTGTCTTTTATATTGAAGTGTTGAAATATTTCCAAGACTTGCTATTAAAGGAGCATGTTCTTCAAAAATTTCGAAATTATTTTGCCCTTCAATTTTAAGATAATTAATATTTTCGTCAAAAATTATATTTTTTATTGAATTAATTATTTGTAATCTCATAAATTATAGTTTATCAAAAATATGATAAATTATAAAGCATAATTGGAGAGGTGTCGGAGTGGTTAAACGGCGTCGTTTCGAAAACGAATGGGCTTAATCGCCACGAGGGTTCGAATCCCTCTCTCTCCGAATTAATCTTTTGAAATTACTATTCTTATCTGAAATTTAAAGTTTTTTCTTGGTGGCATTTCTTCTGTAATATCTATTGAATTCTTGTACATAAATATAATAATTTTTCTTTGAGAATATATAATTAGAAGTTTTATAAAACAAAAAGTTCCAAAAATTTAACAATACATATCTTTCAAAAATCATCTTTCTTTAGTAAAATTAAAAATATTCTTACATTAAATTAATTAAAGAAAAATTATGAAAATTCAAAAAATTGCAATTCTCTGTTTTTTAATATGCTCTATCTTGTTTTTAAATAGCGCATGTAATAAGAAAAACAATGAAGTTGTTTCTGGAAATCAAGAAGAACAAACTGAACAAAAAACTGAAAATAAAAATACAGAAGAATCAATAAAAGATCGTACTCAAACTAAAGCTCCTTCTACTAAAGCTCAAGATATTTTAAATAAATTAATTGATAAAAATTCAGCAACAGTTGTACTTTTATATGCTGAGTATTGTCCTGCTTGTAGAGATTTTAAACCTACTTTTAAAAATGTTTTAGCAAAAGAAACTCAAATAAAATCTGTATCTTTAAATGTTGATGAAGTTTCTAATAAAGATTTAATAAAAGAACTTGATCTTAAAGCAATTCCTACTACTATGTTTTTTAAAAAAGATGGTGTTTTTGTTGAACAAATTACAGGTAGTTTAACTGAAAATGAATTTAAAAATGAAATTGAAAAAATAAAGAACTAAAAATAATTAGCCCCCCAAGCCCCCTAAAGGGGTAGTTTATAAGGATAAATTATGCAAAACAAAGAAATAGCTGAAATGGCTAGACAAATAAGGATAGATGCCCTAACTGCTATAACAAAGGCAAAATCTGGGCATCCAGGGGGATCTTTATCAGTAATTGATATATTAGCTGTTTTATATTTTGGAATAATAAAACATAATCCTAAAAATCCAAAAGATTCTGAAAGAGATATAGTAGTTCTTAGTAAAGGACATGCATCTCCTGCTATGTACGCAACCTTAGCAAATGCTGGTTATTTTGAAAGACAAGATTTTATTGAAAATTTTCGAAAAATCCATTCTAAATTTCAAGGACATGTAGATCATTTGAAAGTAGCAGGCATTGAAGTTTCTACTGGATCATTAGGACAAGGCTTATCAATGGCAAATGGTATTGCTCTTGCTTATAAACTTGATAAAAAAACAAATAGAGTTTTTGCAATATTAAGCGATGGTGAGCTTCAAGAAGGACAAAATTGGGAAGCTATTATAGCTGCAGCACATTATAATCTTGGTAATTTAATTGTAATAATAGATGCAAATAAAATTCAACTTAGTGGTCGGATTGAAAATATAATGTCTTTAGGAGATTTAGAGACTAAATTTAAAGCATTTTCTTGGGACACTCAAATAATAGATGGACATGATATTTCTCAAATTAAAACAACTTTAGAAAAAGCTTATACAAGAGATATTAACGGGAAACCTAAAGTTATAATAGCAAATACAATAAAAGGTAAAGGAGTTTCTTTTATGGAAGATACTGAAAAATGGCATGGTTCTGCGCCTAGTCAAGAAGATCTTCAAAAAGCTCTCTTAGAATTAAAATAAAAAATAAATATGAAAAGAGTTTTTCTTTTAGTATTAGATGCTTGTGGAGTAGGAGCAATGCCTGATTGGCAAGAATTTAATGATCCTCCTAATTGTAATACCCTTAAGAATACTTCTATCGCTTGTAATGGACTTAATTTACCAAATTTAGAAAAGCTTGGTTTAGCTAATATTTGTGAAATGAAAGGTCTAAAACTTCAAGAAAATCCTCAAGCATTATATGGAAAAGCTTTTGAACGTTCTAAAGGTAAAGATACTACAACTGGTCATTGGGAAATTGCTGGTTTAATATTAGAAAAAGCTTTCCCTGTTTATCCGACAGGTTTTCCAAAAGAGATTATAGAAGAATTTATCAAAGAAACTAGTTGTAAAAATATTTTTTGTAATGAGCCTGCTTCTGGTACTGAAGTCTTAAAAATCTTTGGTGAAAATCATTTAAAAACGGCTTTTCCTATAGTTTACACTTCAGCAGATAGTGTTTTTCAAATAGCAACTCATATTGATAAAATAAGCTTAGAAAAGCTTTATGAATGGTGTAAAATAGCAAGAAATATATTAAAAGACAAAAATGAAGTAGCGAGAGTAATTGCAAGACCTTTCGCAGGAGATTCAGCTAATAATTTTTATAGAATATCAGAAGCTAGAAAAGATTATGCTGTTAAGCCTTATAAAAAAACAATTTTGTCATTTTTACAAGAAAATAATTATGAAACAGTTTCAATAGGTAAAATAGCAGATATCTTTTCTAAAGATGGCATTGATACAATTATAAAAGGTAAAAGTAATTCAGCTTGTTTAGATAATCTTTTTCAATCAATAAATTCTCCAATTAAATCTCAATTTGTTTTTATAAATTTAGTTGAAACAGATTCACATTTTGGACATAGAAATGATTTCTTGGGCTTTGGGAAGGCTTTAGAATATATAGATTTAAAATTAGGTGAGTGTCTCTCAAATTTAAAAGAAGAAGATCTTTTGATTATTACGGCAGATCATGGTTGTGATCCTACTGTCGCAGGTACAGATCATAATAGAGAATATATTCCTATTTTAGCTTATTCAAAACTCTTTGAAAATATTAAAGAAAAAAACATAGGTATAAGAGAAAGCTTTGCAGATATTTCAGCAACTATTGTTAATTTTTTAGGTTTAGATAATAAATGGCAAGAAAATAATATGGCAGGAAAATCTTTTTATTAAGAGATTATGGCTTAATCACAAATTCTTTTTTTACCCATTTTTCAATATTTTTTATATCTTCAATATCTCTTATATTAAAAGGAGAATGTTTTTCTAATAAGGTTTCTATGATTTCAGGAATTTTTATAAAAGAAATTCTACCGTCTATAAAAGCTTTAACAGCTAATTCATCAGCACTAACTAATACAGCAGTATAACTTTGTCCTTTTTTGCCAGCATCATAAGCAAGATCAAGGCATCTAAATCTTTTTTTGTCTACCTCAAAGAATTCAAATTTATTAATTAAAGAAAAATCAAAAAATTTATTAGAAAGATTTTCTTTTCTTTCAGTACCATTAAGTGCATATTGTAAAACTATTCTCATATCATTAACAGCTATTTGAGAAAGTATATTTCCATCTATAAATTCAACCATACTATGAATAGCACTTTGAGGATGAATTAATACTTTTATTTGTTCATAATTAATATCAAAAAGTTGTTCTATTTCAATTACTTCAAAACCTTTATTCATAAGAGTTGCACAATCTATTGTTATTTTTTTACCCATAGACCATGTTGGATGACAAAGAACTTCTTCTAATTTAACTTTTTCAAAATCAATATTTTTATTCCAAAAAGGACCTCCTGATGCAGTTAAATAAACATTTCTTATTTTCTCTAAATTTTCATTTTTTAAACATTGTTGTATTGCAATAGGTTCACTATCTGCAGAAATAATTTTACCTTTAGTTCTTTTTAAAATATCTTTTATTAAACATCCTCCAGAAATAATTGTTTCTTTATTTGCTAATACAACTGTTTTATTATTTTCTAAGGCTTTAATTGTAGGTTCTAAACCAAAGTTCCCAGTAACAGCAACTACTACATGACTTATTTCATTAAACAATACGCAATCTTTAAGATTTTCTAAAAATTCGATTTTAGGGAAAAATAAAATAAGTTCTTCTTTAACTTTAAAATCTTTTATATAAACAGCTTTTGGATTGAATTCAGAGATAATATTTTTTATTAAATTAAAATTGCTTCCTTTAAATGCAAGAGTTTCAATTTGATATTTTTCAGGATTAGACCTTACAAGATCAAGAGTTTGAGAACCTATTGAACCACTAGCTCCTAAAAGAGCAATTTTCTTCATTAGCAAACGGTCTCCTGCAATACTTCTAAAGCTTTTTCTAAACTTTTAGAATCAGAAATATTTATTACTTTAATATCTTTATTAATTTTTTTTATTAAGCCAGCTAATACTTGTTTAGAACCTAATTCTATAAAAGTTTCAGAACCTAAAGAAACCATTTCATTAACACTATCTACCCAAAGAACGGAAGAAGTCATTTGTTTTTTTAGATTTTCTTTTATTTCTTCTTTTTTTGTATATGCCTTAGCATTAACATTTTGTATTACAGGGCATATAGCATCTTTAAAATTAATTTCATCAAGAATTTTTATAAAACTTTGATTAGCACTCTTAATCATAGGTGAATGGAAAGCACCACTAACTGCTAAAGGAATAACTTTTGCATTAAATTCTGCTTTTAAAAATTCTGAGATTTTCTTTAATTGTTCAGGCTTCCCTGATATAACTTGTTGTTGAGGAGTATTATAATTTGCAATGTTTATATCTTCGTATTCAAGACAAACCTTTTCAAGACTTTCAGCATCAAGACCTAAAACAGCAGACATGGCACCTTCATTGCAAGAATTCATAAGTTCTGCTCTTTTAATAATTAATTGAATAGTAGTCTCTAAATCAATAACCTCAGCAGCAAACAAAGCACTTATTTCACCAAGACTATGACCGCTAACACAAAAAGGTTTAATATTTAAAGATTTTTTTAAAGCAGTTAAACACAAAGCAGAACAAGCAAAGAGCGCAGGTTGTGCATAAAGAGTTGATCTTAAATTATCTTCAGGTCCTTCTCTACATAGTTTTAATAGATCAAAATTACAAAAATCATTAATACGATCAAAGATTGCTTGGCATTCTATAAAAGAATTATATAAATCCATAGCCATTCCAATTTCTTGAGAACCTTGACCTGGAAAAACAAAAGCTATTTTATTGTTCATTTTTTTATCCTTAAAAGCCCCCTTTCAGGGGGTTGGGGGTTTTATTTTAAAAATCCTAAACGTTTAATTTCTTTACCATTAATTTCATATATAAGAGGAGTTGCAGTAGGTATTTCGAATTGAAGTATTTGTTCTTCAGTCATATTTTCAAGTTTCATCGCAATAGATCTAAGACTATTCCCATGTGCAGCAACAATTATATTTTTATTTTGATTTAATAAAGGCATTATTTCTTTATCAAAATAAGGTAAAGTTCTAGCTGCTGTATCTTTAAGACTTTCGCCATTAGGAGGAGCGATATCATAACTTCTTCTCCAGATTTTTACTTGTTCCTCTCCAAACTTTTCAGCAGTTTCAGCTTTATTTTTACCTTGAAGATCTCCATAATGTCTTTCATTAAGAGCTTGATCTCTATGAATAACAAGATTTTCTTGCCCTAATTCTTTAAGTATAAAATTCAAAGTTTTGTTTGCACGAAGAAGTACTGAAGTAAAAGCAATATCAAAAGAATAATTTTTTTCTTTAAGTTTTTTACCTGCATTTATTGCTTCTTGTTCTCCTAGTTCTGTTAATTCTACATCAACCCAACCAGTAAAACGATTTTCAAGATTCCATATAGATTGACCATGTCTTACCAATACTAAAAAGGACATAATATTTTTTAAATTTTAACAATTAAGAAATTTTAGCAAAAAATTTAATCTTTAATTAATTTTTTTTATTATCTATCTAATTATTTCTTTTGTTTTTGCTGGTCCTCTTCTAAATAATTCATAAAAAAAACCATCTTTAGCTCTCATTGTTCTACTCTTCATTGTTGTATTATCACCACCACAGCAATCTGCTGATTTAAAAAGCATTCTTTGATTTTTGTTTGCTCTTAGATGAATTGCTCCTGTGTCTCTTACTATTCTCATTGTCATATATGTAATCCTCCTGCACTTATTTTTAAAATAAATGCTAAAATAAATTTAAATGTGTTTTATTTAAGGTTAAATACCCCTCATTTATAATTTCAATTTTCTTCTTTGTCTATACTTCTTACTTCTTCTTCTCTTTAATTAGTTATATGATATAACAAAAAAATACCATTGTCAAGTTTTGCTTAGATAAATTTTTTTTAATAATAGTAGTTAATAAGAAATTAAATAATTCTTTTTTTGAATTAAAATATTCTATAATAAAATAACACTAATAAAATTAAGTTTGATTTTAGAATTACATAATTGTCAATGGATAGGCTTTTTGTTAGCCCTCCTAATTTCTTTAATTTTAACGCCTTTAGTTATAAAACAAGCTGTAAAATTTAAACTCCTTTCTCGTAAAGAGGAAAGACATATACATGAAAATCCAGTCCCGCGATTAGGTGGAATATCTATATATTTAAGTTTTTTAATAACTTCTTTGATCTTTGTAATAATTTATGGAAGATATACTCCTAAAGGCTTTGAACATTTTGAATTACTTGGTATTCTTGTTGGAGCAACTCTTATTTTTCTTATAGGCTTATTTGATGATATTTATCCTTTACCTGCTTTTGTAAAACTTATATCTCAAATTTTTTCATCTATTGTTGCTTGGTTTTGTAATGTCAAAATAACATATATTGCTAATCCTCTTTTCTTTTTTCATCTTTCAGATCATCGAGTAGTTCATGTTGATCCTATAGTTAGTTTTATTTTAACTATAGGCTGGTTAATACTTATTACAAATGCTTTAAATCTAATAGATGGTGTAGATGGTGTAGCAGGCGGTGTTTCTCTTATAACAGCTATTTCACTTTGGGCAATATTTCTTGATCCTAAAATCGCTCAACCGGCAGGAGCATTACTTGTTGCAACTGTTGCAGGAGCAGTATTAGGCTTTCTTAGATCTAACTATAATCCAGCAAAAATCTTTCTTGGGGATTCAGGATCTTATTTCTTGGGTTTTACATTAGGTGCATCTGCGGTAGCAAGTTTATCTGGAGAAGCAAATACTGCAACTGTAGGATCTATTGTTATAATAGCTTTTTCTTTTCCGCTTGCAGATACATGTTTTGCAATAATTAGAAGACTTATACAAGGAAAACCTATTATGCAGCCAGATAATGATCATATTCATCATAGAATTTTAAAAGCAGGACTTTCAACAAAAGCAACAATGTTTGTTATTTATGGAAGTTGTTTATTATTAGGCTTGATAGCAGCAACGCTTAGTGGTTCAACTAAAAGATATTTTATTTTATTACTTTTGACTTTTAGTCTTGCTTTATTAAATTTTTTATGGAAAAGAAAAAAAGATAATAATTCTAAATAACTTTATACTTTCAAAGATTCTTTAATAAGTTTTTCAAGATTTAAAGACATAATTATTCGTCCATCTCCATTAATAGAAATCCCATTTATAAGTCGTCTATTATTTATTTTTGCAGGAATTGAATTTATAACTATATTTTGTTGATTCATATAATCAGTGTTTATTAATAATGCATAATCTTTTTTTTGTATTTCACAAATAAATATTAATTTATCCCCAATTTGATTTAATAGATCAAGTGACATATTAGAATTTATTAAAGAAGGATAATAAGGGAAATCTTTTTGAGAAAAAATTTCTTTATATAAAAATTCATTGAAATCTATTATTGAAATAAAATTATTTTTATATTCAAATACTTTTTTATTATTTATTAATTTACTTTTTTCTGGATTAAATTTATTTATTTCTTTTATTTCATTAAGGGGGAATCCATATAAAGAATCTTTTTGGGAAATTATTATTGAAGGTATAATCGAAATATTCGAAGGGATAAGAAGTTTAAATATAGTGCCTTTATTTAGTTCAGACTCAACTATTATTTGTCCTCCAAGTGCCTCGATTTTACTATTTACAACATCCATACCAACACCTCTACCAGATAATTCATTTATTTCTTCTTTTGTTGAAAAACCTGCTAAAAAAATTAATTTTAATAATTTACTTTTTGTCATGGCATCAGCTTGTTCTTTTGTTATAAGATTTTTTTCAATTGCTTTTTTCTTAACTTTTTGAATGTCGATACCACGTCCATCATCTTCTATACATATCCAAATATTATTTGCTTTTGAAAATGCAGATAATTTTATATAACCTTTAGGATTTTTATTGTTTTGTTTTCTTTCTTCAGCGCTTTCTAGCCCATGATCTAAAGAATTTCTTATTAAATGTGTTAACATTTCATTCAAATCATCAACTATTAAACGATCTATTTGAGTTTTTCCGCCTTCTATTTCTATTTCTATCTCTTTTCCTATTGATTCAGCTGTTTGTTTTATAAAACTCTTGAATCTATTAAATAATTGATTAATTTCAACCATTCTTATATTCATTATTGATTGTTGAATATTTTGTGTAATATTTTGTGTGTATTCAAGAGTTGAACAAATATTAGATGTTAGATCTGGATTATGTTCAGATAACAACATCGAGAGTCTATTTTGAGATATAATTAGTTCATCAAGAGCATTCATTATATCTTGCAAAATATTTGTATTAACCCTTATAAAACTAGTTTTAATTTGAAGTTTATTTTTGTTTTTATTTTCAGTATTTGTTTGTAAAGTCTTTTCATTAGTCTTTTGATTATTAGCAATTTCTATTTCATGAATTTCTACAGAATTTAATTCACAATTCTCTTTTAAAAACTGTAATAAAGTATCTTTGTCTTCTTGTGTTTTACTTATAAAACTTAAATTATAAACGCTGTGTTTAGTTTTTGAATCAATAATTCCAGAAATGCTTACAGCTTTTAAATTGTCCTGATTTTGTTTATTAAGTTCTTCTAATGAAGGTTTTGAAGATATGATTTTACCTATATATTCATTAAATTTATTTATTAAATCAATAAACTGTTTAGCTGGATTTGACACATAATCAGATAAATCAAGAGCTATTTCAAAGATCTTTTCTTTGTCTTCTTTTAATATGTTTTCTAAAATATTAGGATTGGGATTTTGATTTTGTTCTTTAATTTCTGTTGGAACTATTATTTCAAGACTTTTTATTTCAGAAACGCTTTTCTTTAAGAAATTTAAGATTTCATCTTGTTTTTCAGTACTTTCAAATAATATTTTTAATTTATCTTTTACAGTAAAATTTTCTTGTAAATTTTCTCTTGAGGGTTCACAGCTAATTATTTTTGCTTTTATTTCAAGTTTTTTTATTAACATAAAAGCTCTAACCGCAGGTAATTGGCAATCTTCACAAAAATTTACAATTAATAATTTTTGATTTGTAGCTTCTTGAGAAGGAAGTTTTGAATCTTCCATTTCAGCTATTATGCTTTCAGATAAAACTTTACAAGCACTTGTTTCACCTTTTAAATTTATTGTATCTAATATGTTTTTAATGCCTTCAAATGCTCTGAGTTGGCAAGTTAAAAGATTCTTTTCTATAAATATATCTTCTTGTCTATATTTATCAAAAAAGTTTTCCATTTTATGACAAATATTAGCAACAGTTTTATATCCCATTGTTGCAGAAGTACCTTTTAAAGTATGTAAAATTCTAAAAATTTCTTTTATAAGTTCTTTAAAATTATTTAAATTATCTTGTTTTTGGTTTTCTTGCAATAAATCAGCGAATAAAGAATTTAGCTGTTCCAAAAAGGTTTTAGCTTCATCAAAAAATAAATCTTTATATTCTTCACCTAAGTTCATATTATAAGATATGCCCGAATTTCTTTTTTAATTAAAATTCTTGTTTTTAATTGGTTTTCATATCAAATTCTTCTTGCTCTTCAATTATTTCAAGATCCTCTTCTAATTCTAAATATTTAGGATTTGTACGCATTTTAATTGTAGGATAAGTTGTTTGTTGAATAGAAGTTGGATTTGATGGAATTTCTATTTTTTGTATTTTTATATTTTCATTATCAAAATTTTTATTAAGAAAATCGAAATTTTCTACAGGTTTTTTAGTACTTATATTAGTAGGTGCTGAAATAGAAAACATTTGTTTCCCTTTTTTAATTAAATTTTCGTCAGATTTTTTGAAAATTTCTTTGTTTTTAGAAAGTTTATTTAATTCTTTTAATAATTCTTTTTGTTTCTTTTTATCGTTACTAAAACTTGGAAAAAGAAAATCTCTAATTATATAAAAACAAGAAAATAATGTAATTAAACTACTAAAGCCTATAAAAGTAATAAAAGCAAGATTAGCGAAATAATAACTATCTTCACTTAAATATATTGCGAAATTATTTATCAAAAAATATGTTGCAACAATAAACAAAGATGAAATTGTAAGGGTGATTATAAGGCTTGAATAAGTTAATTTTTGTTTAAAAGAATCATTTTTTTCATTTTCAATAATTAGATTTATATAATCTTCTGAATTTATAGGTTGTGATTTGAGTCTCATAAGACCATCACTTAATTCTTTTTTCTTATTAAAATCAAGTAAATCATTGGATACTACAGAAAATATTAATTTATCAATAACAGTTTGTATAGGTAAATGAGATAATATTTGAATTTCATATTTAGATGCACTAGAACTCATTATTGAAAGTAATTTTGATTTATCTGGGATGTTTCCATGTGCTAAAAAATTTTTTATAATTATTTGATGAATCTCTTCTATTGCAGGTTTGCATTTTTTTTGAATTTCAACAATTTGATATTTTTTTAAAAATAAAACAAAGATTAGAAAAGCGAAAACAGAGATTCCAAGCGATAAAATAATTGACAAAAAATCAACAGGCATTTATTTCAAAATTATAAATAACTTATTTTATTTTATTATATAATCAATGAAATAGCTCGTTAAAATATAAAAAATGAAAGAAAGAAAAGCTGAAATTTTTAGAAACACTGCTGAAACAGAAATCTCTGTAAAACTTAAATTAGAAAATCAAAGTTTTTGTGATTTAAATACAGGTGTTGGTTTCTTAGATCACATGTTAGAACAACTCAGCAGACACGGCAATCTTAGTCTTCAAATAAATGTAAAACGTATTAAATCACCAGATCATCATCATGTAGTAGAAGATTGTGGAATAGTTTTAGGACAAGCTTTTCGTAAAGCAATAGAAGATCGTAAAGGTATTATTCGTTATGCTTCGGCTTCTATTCCTATGGACGAAAGTCTTGTTGATGTTAGCTTAGATTTAGCAGATAGAGCTTTTCTTTCTTATAATATAAAAACTGAAAATCCTAAAATAGGAGATTTTGAAGTTGAATTAGCAGAAGAATTTTGGAGAGCTTTTGTTAATAATTTTGGTTTAACACTTCATATAAGTAAAATTCGAGGAGAAAATAGTCATCATATAATTGAATCAAGCTTTAAAGCAGTAGCAGTAGCACTTAGAAATGCCATTAAATATGATCCAGATAAACCAAACACAATGCCTTCTACTAAAGAAATTTTATAAATAACACTTGACGTATTTATATATGTATATTATAATTCATGATATTTATTAAAAATAATAACTTATGAATAATCCTTTAAAATTAAATTTAATTGTTAGAGCAAGAACTTCAACAAGAAATTTTAAGGCATCTAAAACTAAAAGAGATCCTTCTGTACCGCCTCTTGAGCCGACTATGATAAGAATTAAAGATCCCAATAGACCAAATCATTTCGGCGATTTTGAAGCTGTAAGTTTGTGGCAACTTCAAGAGGCTTTAAAAGGACATGAAAGTTTAACATTTGAAGGAATAACAAAATTCGAAACTAAAGATAGAACTCATCAATTAATAGCTGAAATAGGTCATGGGGCACAAGGTGCACCTACTGAAAAAGAATGGCTTACATTAGTAAATGAAAAAGGGAAACCTATTACAAGCAGTTGGTGGAGATCCTCAAACAGAATTTATATACTTACTGGTAATAAATTCCCTAGAACTGAGCGGACGGAAGATTCTTTTGAACTCCCTCATAACATTGGAACTATAAACTGGTCTTCAAGTAATGCAACACAAACTCCTATAAGAGATATAGTTGATAGAGCAATTAATGCATATTACAAACTGTCAGCTAAGAAAAGCAGAGAAAAATAAAATATAAATAACTTTCTTGCCTTGAGCCCCCCCCAATCCCCTAAAGGAGGAGTTTTAAATTCGTAGTTTTGTGAGGTTTGACGCGGAAAGCCCATTATAAAAAATTATCTCTTGGATTCCCCCCTTTAGGGGGTGAAGGGGGCTCCTAAGGGAAATTGAGTCTTCCCCATAAGCCCACTTAAAATCCTGAAGAGCCAAAATAAAAAATAAATAGCACTTGACGTATTTATGTATGTATATTATAATTCATGATATTTATTAAAAACAATAACTTATGAATAATCCTTTAAAATTAAATTCAATTGTTAGAGCAAGAACTTCACAAAGAATTCTTAAGGCAGATCCTCATAAAACAAAGCCTTCTCTTGAGCCGACTGCGATAAGAATTACCAGTGCTGAAGGTGCTCAGATTAATGCTGAAGCTGTACCTTTAAAAGAACTTATAAGAATCTTAAGAGAACATAACAGCTTAGAATTTGGTGCAGTAAAACAATTTAAATTTGGAGAAAAAGGCAGGCAACGAGTTCAATTCGGGACTCTTGTATTGGTAGATGAAAACGGAAACCCTATTAAAAAGAAATGGGAACTTTGAGTCTTTGTACTTACTGGCAATCAATTTTCTGAAGCTAATAATAAACGTCTAAAAAATCCTTCTAAGCCTTCTAATGAGATTGAAAGGATACTTGAAGAAGAACTTGATGCGTATTATGTATAGTTAGCTAAGAAAAAAGCATAGAAAAAGAAAAAATAAAACTTGACAAAATAAAAGTTCTTAAGCTATTCTTAATATTAGGAATAGAAAATATAAATTTAATATAACTTTATAATAACAAGGAATAAAAATATGAATTTACCAGTAGTGGGTCCAATAAGTAGAGCTGTTAGTCATTACAATACTAATTTTCATGATATTCTTTCTAGAAAATATTATGGCGTAAAAGGTTTTGGAAAATGTTGCACTAAAGGCATTCCTGCTTTAGCAAAACAAACAGCAGCTTCAACTAAAGTCTTAGCATCTAAGGCTTGGAATATGCCTTTAAAAGAACTTGCAGGACAAGGTATACAAGCTGTAGGAGAAGTTGCACAAGGATTTGGCAATGTAATTAGTTCTGCAGGAAGTAGATTATATGCTATTGCTTAATATTAATTAAACTCAACATTATGTTTTTCAAGTTTATTTTTAAGAAGAGCAATTCCTCTATTATGAAGTTGACAAACTCTTGATTCTGAAATTCCTAAAATCTTTGAAATTTCTTTCATATTTATTTTTCTAAAATGATAAAGACCTATAATTATTTTTTCTTTTTCTGGCAACTCTGCAATAGTTTTTTTAAGTATGTCAAATAATATATTTGCTTCACAATTTTCTTCAGGACTTGCTGCTAAATCCGCAACTTGTATTTGAAAATTATTATCTTCATCCCCAGTTCCTATACAAGCATCAAGAGATAATACAGTCATAGTTGTATTTTTTTGTATTTCTATTAATTCATTAAGATTTATATTTAAATAATTTGCTAATTCTTCATCTGAAGGTGTTCTTTGCAATCTGTTTTCAAGCTCAAGAATTGCATGACTAAGATCTTTAACTTTTTTTCTAGAATTTCTATTTAAATAATCTATTGTTCTTAAATAATCATAAATTGCGCCTTTTATTCTTATATAAAGAAAAGATTTTAAAGAGCCTTTAGCTTCTTGATATTTATCAACAGCTTCTATTAAACCTATTACTCCATAACTAAATAAATCTTCTTCATTTATATTGCCATTAAAAGAAAGATATTTAAGTTTATCTACTATTTTTCTTACTAAATATAGATTTTCTTTAATAAGACATTCTCTATTGGAAATATTTTTTGTGTTTTGAATTTTCATGATTAATAAAATACAAAAGCTTGTCCTAAGATTAGTTTTAAACAAATCCCAAAAGTTTTCATAAGTAATTTAGTTGATAAAAAAGCTATAATAGAGATTTCATTCAATGAATACTCTAATTTTTAAACGTTAAATTTTTTAAGAAAGGCTATTATGAGCGATTTTCAACTTGTATTAACTGTATTCGGGGGAATCTTGATATTTTTCGGGGTTATAAACTTGATATATCAAATTTTTTCTGCTAGTTCATTAGTATTAGCAGGCATAATATGTCTTAATTTTGCATGGAATTGGTTTTCTTGGTTTTGGTTAATACCTTTTATATTTTTATGTTTAATTGCAATTACAAGTACTTTGTTTTGTACTGGAATAAAAGCAAAAGAATATTTAGGAAATAAAGCTTGGTTGCCTGTTTTAGGATGTATTTTAGGAGCAATTTTTATTCCAGTACCTTTTATTGGTCCTTTATTAGGAGTGTTTTTAATGTCTATTTTTATATTTTCAAATAAAGAAACTTTTAATCTTCCTCCTGAAATTGCTAATTCTAATGTTTTTAATAAAGCCCTTATAATTACTTTTTCTTGTTTTTTAGGATTAATAATTGAAGCAACAATTATTTTTATAATGTTAGTTTTATTGTTATTTTTAGCAATTTTTTAGTATGAATAAATTAAAAATATAATAAAATAATCTTAAATTTCCAAAATATTAGTTTTTATAAATGTTAAACATTAAAGATAACTTATTAAATTTTAATCTTAAAAATGAAATCGAAAATAAAAAATCTCAAATAAATTTATTCATAGAAGATTGTTTAAAAAGAAAAGAAGATAAAAATGATTGGCTTGGTTGGCTTAATTTACACGAAGATGAACAATCTTTTCAGGAAATAAAAGAATATTCTAAAGAAATTGTTGAAAGTAAAAAGTTTGATAATTTAGTTATACTTGGAATTGGAGGCTCAGCCCTTGGTCCTAAAGCAATTATTCAAGCACTTAAACACCCTCTTTGGAATGAATTATCTTCTGAAAAAAGACAGGGGTTTTTAAAAATTTATTTTATTGACAATGTTGACCCAGATTGGACTAATAGTATATTAAATCATCTTGATATAAAGAGAACTCTTTTTTGTACTATTACTAAGTCTGGCGGTACTGCTGAAACAACAAGTGTTTTCTTATGGGCAAGAGATATGCTTATAAAAGAATTAGGAGATAATTGGAAAAAAAATCTTGTACTTATTACTGATCCTAAAAAAGGAACGCTTAGAGCTTTTGCAGATAGAGAAAATGTAAAATCTTTTAAAATAGAATCATCTGTCGGTGGAAGGTTTTCTGTTTTTTCTGCTGTTGGAATGCTTCCTGCTGCGCTTTGTGGCATAGATATCGATAAATTTAAAAAAGCACTTGCTATAAGTTATAAAGATATATTTGAAAAGAAAAATCTTGATAATCTTGGTCTGAAATTAGCTATAGCACTTTTTCATGCAGATAAAAATCTTGGAAAGAAAACAAATATTTTAATGCCTTATTCTAGTCATCTTGAAAAAATTGCGGATTGGTATGTTCAGCTTGTTGCAGAATCTTTAGGTAAAAATAGACAAACAGGACCACTCCCAGTAAAAGCAGTAGGTGCAACAGACCAGCATTCTCAATTACAGCTTTTTGCAGAAGGACCACTTGATAAAATAGTGTTCTTTATAAAAATAAATAATTTTAAAAATGATTTTAATATACCAAAACAAGAAGTTATAGGTTTTGAAAATTTAGCAGGAGAAACTCTAAAAAGATTAATTCATGCGGAAGGAGAGGGAACAGCGCGCGCTTTAGCAAAAAAAGAAGTGCCGAGTTTAACAATAGAAATGCCTGAAATTTCAGAAGAAAATCTTGCTGAATTACTTTATGGATTTGAAATAATGACTGCTTTATCTGGTTTTCTTTATAATGTAGATCCTTTTAATCAACCAGGTGTTGAACTAAGTAAAAAATATACTTATGCTCTTCTTGGAAAAAAAGGTTTTGAAGAATATTTAAAAGAATTAGTTTAATTTCAAATAATTATGTTATAATTCTTTTTTAATTTTTTAATTTATATAATAAGATTATGAAACAAGGAATACATCCTGAAATAAAAAATACAAAAGTTGTTTGCACTGGTTGTGGCAATACATTTGAAACTTTATCAGTAAAAGAAAACATAGCAGTTAGTATTTGTAATGAATGTCATCCATTTTTTACAGGGACTAAAAAATTAATAGATAGTGAAGGTCGTATTCAAAAGTTTGAGAAAAGATATAAAGAAGCTAAAGATAAACAAGAACAACATAAAGAAAAGAAAAAGAAAAAATAGTATTTTCTATGACAAAATTGTTTATATATTTGACTATTCTAAATTCTTGTATATTAGGTGATCAAATAACTAAGCTTTGGGCACGAACACACTTAAATACAGCTAAAGTTGAAATTATATCTAACTTTTTTTATTTGCATTTGAATTTTAATACAGGGGCAGCTTTTAGTAGCTTTTCAAATCACATTGTAATTTTAACTATAATAAGTTTTTTAGCTTCTATTTTTATATTGATTTATACTATTAAAAATTTTAAAGAATTAAATATACTAAAAATAGTTTCATTAGCCTTTATATTAGCGGGAGCATTTGCTAATTTTATAGATAGATTTGTATTTCAAAAAGTAACTGATTTTATTTCTATTTTAAATTTTCCTGTTTTTAATATTGCTGATATATGTTTAAGTTTAGGTGCTTGTTTATTTTTAATAGCTTTATTAAAGAGTAAAGAAACTGCTATTATATAATAACTAAAAGATTTATTTATGATAATTAAAGACATAAATTTAATAGATGAAAATCTTGTTCAAGACTGGATTATGTCTTTCTTATTGTCAAATAAAAATAATTTCAAATATAGAAATCCTAATCAAATCGCTTTAGAATTAAAAAAAGCTAATGGGAATTGGTATAGTAAAACTTATCAAGAGATCTTTGATGAGTCAATAAAATTATCTTTGTATTTTAAGCAATTAGGAATTGAAAAGGGTGATCGAATTGTAATTTTTCATGAATCAGGACCGGAATGGGCTTCTGTTTTTATTGCAACTTTGCGTTGTGGAGCGATACTTGTACCATTAGACATAAAGTCAACTTCTTTTGAAATTGAAAAAATAATAAATGATTGTCAACCTAAATTTGTATTAAGCTCTTCTGAAGCTAAAGAAAATTTCATTAATTTTAAAACAGTAGAACAAATAATTGATTTAGACAATAATGCTTTATTAGAAGAAATAAAGCCTGAAGATATAACAGATATAACTAATATAAATATAAATATAAATATAAAAGATACTGTTTTAATTATTTATACCTCAGGAACTACTGGTAATTCTAAAGGTGTAATGATAAGTCTTGGAAATCTAATATTTCAAATTAAAATTATAAGAGATTTTACAGATTTTAGAGATAGTATTTTTCTTTCTATATTACCTTTAAATCATTTATTTGAATTTGTTTGTGGTTTTCTTGCTCCTCTTATATATGGAGTGAAAGTTTGTTATATAAAAAGTCTTTCTCCTAAAGAAATATTAAAAGCAATGCAAGAGAAAAAAATTACTCATATGATTGTTGTACCAATGTTTTTAAAAGTCTTGAAAATAGCAATTCAAAAAGAAATTAAAAACTTAAACTTTTTTAAACAATTATTATTAAATCTTTTATTTTCTTTTTCTTCTTTAATAAAGTTTAAAATTATTCGAAAGATTTTATTTACTTCTATACACGAGAAGTTTGGAGGAGAAATGCGAGGTTTTATTTGTGGAGGTGCGCCATTAAACATTGAAATATCTAAATTTTTTGAATTAATAGGTATTCCTATTTATGAAGGTTATGGACTTTCAGAGGCGAGTCCTATCGTATCTTTTAATTCTGATAAATATTATAGTCTTTCTTCTGTAGGTAAACCTTTAAGAGGTTCTGAGATTAAAATTACAGAACAAGGGGAAATTTGTGTAAAAGGTCCACATATAATGAATGGTTATTATAAAAGACCTGATTTAACAGCAGAAATAATTGATTCAGAAGGTTGGTTGCATACAGGAGATATAGGATATATTAATGAAAAAGGATTTTTATATATTACCGGACGAATAAAGAATTTAATAGTACTTGCCGGTGGTAAAAAGGTACAACCAGAAGAAGTAGAAGAAGTTTTATCTAAAATAGAATCAATAAAAGAAATTTGTATTTTAGGTATAAAAGAAAGAGATACAGAAGAAGTTTGGGCAATAGCAAGTCCGCAAGATGAACTTGTTGAAAAATACAAAGATAATTTGAATAAGCTTGAAGAATTAATTTCAGGACAAATCAAAGATCAAAACTATTGTCTAGCTCCTTATAAAAGACCTTTAAAAATAATTATAAAAAATATTGATTTCCCTAAAACACATACAAGAAAAATTAAGAGAAATGAATTAAAAAGTTATTTACTAAAAGAAATTAAGATTTAGAAATTTTTATCAAAACTTCTAATAAAAATCTATTTATTTTGTACATATACATTGAAACTTATTTAAGAATTATATATCCTATAGATTAATATATTTAAAAAAGCCTTGAATAAAAACGAAAAAAACCTTGTTATTGTTGAGTCTCCTGCAAAAGCTAAGACTATAGGGAAAATACTTGGTAATAATTATCAAATAGAATCGTCTATTGGACATGTTAGAGACCTTCCAGTCAATAAAATTGGTGTTAACACCAGAAAAAACTTTGAGGCTGAATATGAAATAAGTAAAGGTAAAGAAAAAGTAGTAAAAAAATTACTTGAAGCTGTTAAAGAATCTGATTTTGTTTATCTCGCAACTGACCCTGACCGTGAAGGAGAAGCTATTGCTTGGCATTTAGAACAAGTACTTAATTTGTCTAAAAAGAAAAGCTCTCGTGTTAAATTTAATGAAATAACTTCTACTGCAATAAAAGAAGCTTTTCAAAATGCAGGAGAAATAAATCAAGATAAAGTAGATGCTCAACAAGCAAGAAGAATACTTGATAGACTTGTTGGTTATAAAGTTAGTCCTTTAATAAGAAGAAAAATAGGGGGACGTTCTGCGGGACGGGTACAATCTGTTGCTGTTAGACTTATATGTGAAAGAGAAGCTGAAATAAATGCTTTTCAACAAGAAGAATATTGGTCTTTTTTAGGGCAAATCGAAAAGTCTAGTAAAAATTTTAATGCTCAACTTATTAGTTTTGAAAAAAAGAAAATAGTCTCTCCAGATAAAGAAAAAGATAATAATATCTGTATAAGAAATCTTGAAACTGCGGATAAAATAAAACAAAAAATTAATCCACCTAAACAACTTATTGTATCTTCTGTACAAGAAAAAGCATTAAGTAGAAAACCAAATAATCCTTTTATTACTAGTACTTTACAAAGAGCTGCTGCAAGTCTTTATGGTTTTGGTGTTAAAAAGACTATGCAAATTGCACAACAACTTTATGAAGGAATTGATATATATAAAAATAATAGTCCTGTAGGTTTAATAACTTATATGCGTACTGATTCAATAAGAATTTCAGAAAAGGCGCAAGAAGAAGCAGAAGAATATATAAAAAATCGCTTTGGTGCTGAATATTGTGGTGATGTCTCTGAAAAATCTCAAAAAACTAATAAAAAAAATGTACAAGATGCACATGAAGCAATAAGACCTACTTATATAGATAAAGCACCAGAAGAACTTAAGAATATTTTAAATTCAGATCAATATAGATTATATAAACTTATTTGGGAGAGATTCTTAGCAAGTCAAATGGCTCCAGCAAATATAAAGAAAATTACTGTTGAATTTGAAGATTTAGAAAAAATAGCACTTTTTAGAGCATCTTCTCAGAAAATTATATTTGCTGGTTTTATGGAATTAAACAGAGAAAGAGATGATGATGAGGAAGCTCAAGAAGAAGGTATGCAAAAATCTTTACCAACAATGCAAAAAGGTGATGAAGTTTTATTAAAAGATCTTAAAACAAAGCAACATTTTACAGAACCACCACCTCGTTATAATGAAGCAAGTCTAGTTAAAACTTTAGAAGAATTGGGGATAGGACGACCAAGTACTTATGCAACTATTATTTCAACTATTTTAGATAGAGAGTATGTACAAAAAAATGAAAATAAAAATCTTGAACCTACTAAATTAGGTATAGATGTAAATAAAGCTTTATGTGAAAATTTTGGCAATATATTTGAAAGTAAATTTACTGCTGAAATGGAATCTAAGCTTGATGAAATTGAAAAAGCAAATCTTAATTGGAAAGAAATGCTTAAGGAGTTTTATGAACCATTTAAAGGTATTCTCAAAGAAGCACAAGATAAAATGGAATCACTTTCAGTTGAAACAGACTATGAGTGTCCTACTTGTAAAGCTAAAATGCTTCTAAAGAGTGGATTTTATGGACCTTTTCTTGCTTGTTCAAAATATCCAGATTGTAAAACTACTTTAAATTTAACTAAAGATGGTAAACCTATTCCTGAAGATAGACCTAGTGGAAAACCTTGCCCTAAATGTTCTACTGAAATGAATATTACTTATGGCAGATTTGGGGATTATTTACTTTGTCCTAATGAAGAATGTAAGCATAAAATGCCAATAATTAAATCATTAGGAATTCCTTGTCCAAAAGAAGGTTGTAAAGGCGAAATTATAGAAAAGAAATCTCGTTTTGGAAAAATGTTTTATGGATGTACTGAATGGTCAAATACAAAATGTGATGCAGTTTTTTGGAATAAACCGATAGATGAAAAATGTCCTAAATGTAATAGTATGCTCACTTATAAGAATTTAAAAAGAGGGGATAAAATTGTTTGTCCTGTAAAAGATTGTGGTTATGAAAGATTAGCAAGTCCAGAAGATATTGCAAAATATAAATAGATTTTTCAAGAGCTAAAATATTAATAAGCCAAATGATAATTAGGAAAATATTCTTTTAAAATTTGTTCATAAGAATAGTTCTTCTCAGCAAGTTTTATTGCTCCATATTGACTTAAGCCTACTCCATGTCCAAATCCAGCACCCTTGAAAATAAAATTATTTTTAGAATCTTTTTCTACTATAAAAAATGTACTGGCTAGCCCATTTAAAACAGGTCTTATTTCATTAAGATTTAAAAGAATATTTTCAGTGTTTGTTTCAATCGCTAATTTAAGTACCCGACCACTATGACTTCTTTCTAATACATATATGTTTTTTATTTCTGAAAAATTTTTCCATGTAAAATTATATTTATCTTTCATTTTTTTCATAGATTCAATAAGCTTTTCAGAGGAAATAATATTTGTCCATCTAAATCGTTTATTAATACTAATAAAATCATTGCATTCCCATTTTTTAAAGTCTTGAGTAGTAAGAAAATATTTAACATCTTCTTCTTTTGAAAGATCTAGAGTCTTAGGAAATTTTTTACAACTAGGAATTCCTTTTAAATATTGATATTTACTGTTTTTATTCATCATCCATGCATCAGAAAAATCTGCGGAATATCCTCCATCACTTGAATAATAAAATACTTGAGCTATTTGATTAGTTTGATCTTTTAATATTATATTTTTTGTATTTTCAACTGCTTTTTTTATATTTTTGTTTACATCAACTAAGCCTTTATAAACTTGACAATGTTGACTAGCACAGAGATTGTATTGATCTGGTAAAAAACGATCTAAATTTGCTAAAGCATAAGTTCTTGCTATTATTGCTTGTGTTTCCATTGCACTTAGCGGAGCATTAGGTCCTATTTCATAAGGCAAAACACCTAAAAGATAGTTTTCAACTTCTAATTGATTAATAACAGAAAAATCACCAATTGAATCTGGTATTATTTCGATAGTTCCTTCATAAAGATTATTATTTATTTTAATAGGTTTATTATTTTCACTATAAATAAAAATTTTTCTTGCTTTTATTTCATCAGAATCATCATTAAAAGTTAAAAACTTATGAATAGAAAGAAATCTTTCAATAATGCTAGCATTAAAAGCTTCTTTGTTTAAAGACTTTAGAAGACCTTTTGCATTAAATACTTCGGTTCTAATTTGCCAAGGATCAGCATAAATAATTTGCCAATTAACTTTTGGGAATTTTTGTTTTAAAATTTCATTCCAATAAAAAGCTTGCTCAAAAGTCGGATAAGAACCTGCTATTACAGGGGTTTTGCCAAATACATTAAAGATTTTTTCTTCAGAAATACTTAATTCAAGAGATTTTTGTTTTATTTCTTTTAAACTTTTATTATTTTTAAAATCTTCAGAATATTTATCTTTAGAAAATTTTATTTTAAGAAAATCTTCTTTATCTGAAGTTTGTATTAAAAGTTTATCAGATTCAGATTTTCCAAAATGTTGAATTATACCTATTTTTATTTCTTTATTTATTGGATCTGCTAAAGCATTAATATTTATAAATAATAAAAGTATGATTAAAACTCGTAATTGCATATTTGTATAAAAATCTTTTAACAGAATTCTATCATAGAGTTTTTTAGTCTTTGTTAAAATAGGAAATCTAACTACTAAAGAAAATAAAATCATGTTCAAAAAAATCTTTTTAAGTTTTTTGTTTTTCTTCAGTTTATTAATACCAGCTTCAATTCAAGCAGAAGAAAAGCCTTTTAATAAATTGCAAGTTAATGGTGTAGGTGAATATCAAGTTGTACCAGATATAGGTGAAATAACATTAGGAATAGAAGCAGACAATAGAATAGCTTCTAATGCACAAAAAAAAGTAAGTGAAGTTGTTTCAGAATTTATAAGTGAAATTAAAAATATAGGAATAAAAGATGGTGAAATTTTAACAGTAGAAAATAGTCTTAATCCTAATAGAGATTATAATTTAAATCCTCCCAGAATAACTGGTTATACAGCAGTACAAAAGATAAGAATAAAAGTAAAAGGAAATGAAAGAATAAAATTACTTTCTAAAATAGTTGATATAGCAACTCAAAAATCAATAAATAATATAAGCTCAATAAATTTTTCTATATCAGCTGAATTATTAAAAGAAGCTAATATTCAAGCTCTCGAACTTGCTTCGCAAAATGCATTAAATAAAGGTAAAACAGTGCTTAATTCTTTAGGATTAAACTTTGTAAAAATAAGAGAAATAAATATAAATGATGAATATTATCCAGCCCCTATTTATAATAATTATAGAGCAGATATGATGATGAAAGCAGCGCCAGAATCTGCAGTAGCTTCAGGAACTGAATTTATGACTGGAGAATCAACAGTTAGAGCAAGAATTTATATGGTAGTAGAATATAATTAAATTTTTATTCCTATCCATGTTCTATTGACTAAAATATATATTTGCGACAAAATTATAAGTTAATCTCTCATCCTAAAAATTAAAGATGAAAAAATTACAAGCTAAAGTTACAGTTGTTGGAGCTGGAAATGTAGGTGCTACCACTGCACAAAGACTTTGTGAAAAAAATATTGCAAATGTTGTACTTATTGATATTGCAGAAGGTATAGCAAAAGGTAAAGCATTAGATCTTGCAGAAGCAGCCCCAGTTGAATTGCATGACAGAAAAATTATAGGTACTGGAGATTATAGTTTAACTGCAAATTCAGATGTAGTTGTTATTACTGCAGGAATTGCTCGCAAACCAGGTATGAGTAGAGACGATTTGCTTATGACAAATGCTAAAATCGTTTCCTCTGTTGCAAAACAAACTTACAAATATTCTCCTGATGCGATTTTTGTAGTTGTTTCAAATCCTCTTGACGTAATGACTTATCTTGTGCAAAAAGAAACTGGATTACCTTCTTCAAGAGTTATTGGAATGGCAGGGGTACTTGATTCAGCAAGAATGAAATTTTTTATTGCAGAAGCTTTAGATGTTTCAGTACAAGATGTAATTGCAAATGTTCTAGGAGGACATGGGGATACTATGGTACCACTCCCTAGGCTTTCTTCTGTGGCAGGGATTCCTCTTTGTGATTTATTATCTAAAGAAAAAATCGAAGCAATAAATGAAAGAACTAAAAAGGGTGGTCTTGAAATAGTAAACCATCTTCAAACAGGAAGTGCTTTTTATGCGCCAGCATCTTCAGTAGTAGAAATGGTAGATTCTATAGTTAATGATCGCAAGAGAATTTTACCTTGTTGTGTAAAACTTAATGGCGAATATTCAATGAATGGAGTTTATACTGGGGTTCCTGTAAAACTTGGAAGTAATGGTATTGAAGAAATAATTGAACTTAAATTAAATCAAGAAGAAATGAATGAATTTAAGATTTCATGTGATCATATCAAAGGGCAAATAGATAATTTGTCAAATTTACTTAGTGGATCACCTTCTTAATGTTTAAAATTCTTGATCGTTATATTATAAGTGAATGCTGGTTACCTTTTATTGCAGGTTGTGGTATTGTAACCGGCGTTTGGCTTGGTGCAGATCAAATAAGAGATGCATTTAAACTTCTTGCAAATTCAAATGCAGATTTTTCAATAGCACTTTCAATAATATTTTTAAGATTACCTGAAGTTCTTGTTTATACAATTCCAGTAGGGACTTTTTGGGCTTGTTTTTTAGTCTTTAATAGACTTTCTAATGATTCAGAACTTATAGCAATGCGTGCAGGAGGAATAAGTCTTGTACGTTGTGCAATACCAGCAATGGGTTTTGGTTTAATAATGTGTTTAATGAGTTTTTTTATATCAGAAATAGTAGTACCATGGACACAGCCTCTTGCTAAAAGAATAGAATTTGCGGCAACACATTCAGCGCAATTTGACCCAAAAATGAAAAATTTTATATATTTTGAAAGGACAACAGAAAAAAGAATAGGCAAAGGTAAATTAAAAAGAGTTCTTTATGTAGAAAGATTTTTTTCAGAAAGCAATCTTTTAAAAAATGTAATGATAATAGATTTTGAAAATGATCAAGCAAATAAATTACATTTTGCACAAACAGCTAAATGGAATGCAAGAACAGGAGAACTTTTATTAAATAATGGTTTAACTTATGAAATTCCAAATGGAGAAGTAGAAAATACGCATATAGCAAGCTTTAAATCAATAGGTATTCCCGCAGGGAAATCAATGAAAGATTTAACTACAAATCTTAGTAAATATAAAGATTCAAATTTATGGGATATTTATAAATTAATAAAAAATCATGAAATTTTAAAAATTGAAACTGAAAATCTCCCAAAACTTAAATTAAAATTCCATGAAAAAATTGCTTATCCATTTTCGTGTATTGTTTTAGCTTTAACCGCAACACCTTTAGGTGTATTAGCAAGACGTTCTCGTACAAACTGGGGTTATGTTCAAACAGGTTTATTAATATTTATGTATTATGCTTCACAAAGTTCTTTTAGTTCTTTTGGAGAATCCGGCAAAATTCCTGTTATGCTTGCTGCTTGGCTTCCTAATTTAATTTTAGGATTAATAGGCGCAATAAGTCTTTACAGAAAATCAAGATTTAGTAATTAATGACTAAAATAAGAAAGTTGAAGTCTTTCTCTTAAAATTTTTAATCTTTCTTTGAAATCATTAGATAAAGAATTTAATTCAGGATCTTCTTTTATTATTTTTCTTGCAAAGTCTTTAGCTCTTTCTAAAAGTTCTCCTCTACCTATTAAATTTTTTAAAGCAAAATCTGTAATTCCACTTTGTCTATCTCCTATTAATTCACCAGCCCCTCTTAATTCAAGATCTTTTTTTGCAATAAGAAAACCATTTTCTGTTTCTTCCATTATTTTTAAACGTTCTAAATTTGGATCACCAAAAAGAAAACAATATGATTGTTCACTTCCACGCCCTACGCGTCCTCTTAATTGGTGTAGTTGCGCAAGTCCAAATCTTTCTGAATCTTCAATAATCATAATTGTTGCATTTGCTACATCAACGCCTACTTCTATAACTGTTGTACCTATAAGTATTTGAATTTCGTTTTTACGAAAAGCTTGCATTACTTTTTCTTTTTCTTCATAAATTAATTTGCCATGTACAAGTCCTATATTATATTCAGAATAAATTTCTTTTAATTTCTCAGATTCTTGAATAACTGATTTCAAATTAAGTGTTTCTGATTCATCAATTAATGGAAAGATTATATAGGCTTGTCGTCCTTTTTTTAATTCTTCTTTTACAAAATTATGCACTGCCTTTCTTTCTTTAGCAGAAACTAATTTTGTTTTTATAGCTTTTCTACCAGGAGGTAGTTCATCTATTTCAGATAAATCCAAATCTCCATACATAGCAAGTGCTAAAGTTCTTGGGATAGGTGTTGCAGTCATAAATAAACAATCAAATGCGCCTTTTATTTTTAGTTTTTCTCTTTGTCTTACTCCAAATCTATGTTGTTCATCTATAACAGCTAAACCAAGGTCTTTAAATTCTACTGATTCCTGAATAAGTGCATGTGTTCCTATAACGATTTCTATTTGTCCGTTAAATAATCCTGTTAATATTTCTCTTTTTGCGCTTATACTTTGTGATCCCACTAAAAGAGCAGTGCATACCCCTAATTCAGTTAAAATACTTTGACATTTATTAAAATGCTGTTCCGCAAGAATTTCAGTTGGTGCCATTAAAACTGCTTGTTGTCCTCGTTCTACAGCAATAAGCATTGCTAACATAGCAATTACAGTTTTACCACTTCCTACATCACCCTGAACTAATCTATTCATTGGGTAGTTTTTGCTAAGATCTTTTAAAATATCATTGAATACACGTGTTTGAGCATTAGTAAGTTTAAAAGTTAATGATTCTAGATATTTTTGAACAAGTCCTTGTTTCTTTTCTTGAATTTGTCTTCTAATTTCAGAAAGTTTTTTATTTTCATTTTCTAGATGTTTAAATCCAAAAGGAATTTGAATAAGCATAAATTCATCAAAAGCTAATCTTTCTTTTGCTTTTTCCAAAGATTCTTCTGAGCTAGGAAAATGAATTTCTTTTATAGCAGTATTAAGTTCTATAAGATCACTTAAATCTTCTCTATATAAAGGGAAACTCTCTTTTATCATTTCACCAAAGATTTCTAAACTATTTGCAATTATTTTTCTAAACTTTCTTTGATTAAGACCCTCAGTTAATTTATAAATAGGAATAATTTTACCTAAACTATTCAAATCACTTTCTTCTCCATCAGAATCAAGTACTTCAATAAGATAATTTGTAAGTTGATATCTTGTTTTTCGATCGAATTGTACAGTACCTGAAACACTCACAAGAGAACCTTGAGGATATTGTTTTTTATACATTTGCACTAAAAAATTCCCTGATTTCCCTGCAAGAAAGCGATTTAATGAAACAGTACCACTATCATCACCAATAGTTATATTCATTATATGAAGATTAGGATTTTTAGGGCTTTGAAAGGCAGAGATTTTTTTTATAATACCAGTTATAGTAACATCGGTCCCAGCCTTGAGATCTTTTATTTTGACTTGTTTAGAAAAATCAAGATGTTCTTTAGGAAAATAAAATAATAAATCTCTAGCAGTTTTAATATTTAGTTTTTCAAAAAATCTTGCATTTCTTTCTCCAACACCAGAAATCCATTTTATTTCATCATCAAGAGATTTATAATATTTTTTCTTTTCTTCTTCTATTTTTTTTTCTTTAAGTTCTGTTTCTTCAAAATCTTTAATAGCTATTTTAAGATTATTTATAATTGTCATTCTATCGCCAAGACCACTATATTCATAAAAACTAACTTGTTTTATAAGTTTTTCAAAAAGATTTTCATTATTTGTCTGATAAATAAACTTAAGAGCTTTTATAATAAAATCAGCAAAATTTTCCTTTTTTCCAGATATATTTGTAAAATGAGCTTGTTCTTCAATTTCAAAAGCCTTATAAATTTTTTTTATTAATATTTTAAGCTTTTCTTTTAAGGCTGCTTCCATGAATTAATAGCTTTTTATAACTATTATAACTTATTATAATTTAATAGATTAAGGTAAAATAGAAATATAAATAAAAAAGGGAAATTATGTATTCTACTTATAGATTTAATGCAAATGAAATAAATGAAAACTTTTTGAATTCAATTAAATCATTATTTGCTAATAAAGAAATTGAAATTACAATTTCAGAAGTAGATGAAACTGAATATTTATTATCTTCTGAAAATAATAAGAATCATATTTTAGAAGCAATGAAAAATACAGAAGATCCAAATAATTTGATAGAAGTTGATTTAAACAAATTATAATGAGAAAAATTAAATTTGGAGCTTTTGCTTATAAAGATTTTCAAGAATTTAAAATAAAAAATAGAAAATTATATTATAAAATTGTTTTATTGTTAAAAAGTATAAAGGAAAATCCTTTTATAGGTATAGGGAAGCCAGAACCACTAAAACATGAATTTCAAGGATTATGGTCTCGTCGAATAAACTTAGAACATAGATTAATTTATAGAATTACTGAATCTGAAATTATTATAATCTCTTGTAAATATCATTATTGAAAAAGCTTTCTTTTATTGCTTAATATATCATAATCTAAAAAATTAATTAGTTGATTCAGTAAAAGGTCCTTTAATTTTTGCGTCCATAAATTGTCTTATATATTCATTATCATCTGTTTCAAGATTTTCTTTATTTCCTTCCCAAACAATTTTTCCTTTAAATAAACATATTATTTTATTTGCAGTTCTTTTTATTGTTGAATATTGGTGAGTAACAACAATACTTGTACAATTTGAATTTTTACTTAATTTATTTATATAATCTTCAATTATTGTTGAATTTATTGGATCTAAACCAGCAGTAGGTTCATCATAAAATATAATTTCAGGATCATTTGCAATTGCACGTGCAAAACTTACTCTTTTTTGTTGCCCCCCAGATAATTCATAAGGCATATAATTTGCATAATCTTTCATTCCTACCATTTCAAGTTTTTCATGAACTATATTTTCTTTTTCTTTTTGTGTTATAGCCCTATCATGAAGTGCAAAAGCAACATTCTCACTAACTGTATAAGAATTTAATAAGGCAGAATATTGAAATGCCATACCAATTTTTTCTTTTCTTAATTTGAAATTCCCTTTATCTTGTTCTTCTAATCCAGATAATATTTTTAAAATCGTTGATTTGCCTGATCCAGAAGGTCCGATTATTGCTAAGGTTTCTCCTGAAAAAATTTTAAAATTTATATTCTTGAGAATTTCATGATCTTCATAAAATTTACAAAGATTTTCAACTTCAATAATAGGGAATATCATTTTTATTTTACATCTAAAAGCTCTACATCGAACTTAAGATCTGCATTAGGTGGAATAACATTGCCTGCCCCATAAGCACCATAACCTAGATTTGAAGGAATAAGTAAAGTTCTTTTCCCTCCTACTTTCATTCCTTGTATTCCTTTGTCCCAACCTTGGATTACTTGACCTGCACCAAGTTTAAAAGAAAAAGCTTCTTTACGATCTAATGAACTGTCAAATTTTTCTCCGGAAGGATAAAGTGTACCTGTATAATGAACTGTTGCAATTTGTCCTGCATTTGCAATAGCACCATTCCCTACTTGGGAATCAATTATTTGTAATTCTTTAAGTTTTTCTGCTGACACAACTGTATTAATTAAGATTATGAATAAAAATGTTAACAAATTTTTCATTTTATTTTATGCTTTAAGGTTATTAAGTTTGATTATATTATAATAAGAATTATGATAAAAAAAACAAAGACTTCTTTAATTTTAATAATAAATTTCTTCTTTTATTGTCTTTTTTTATTGCCTCTTCAAGCTCAAGAAGAAATGATTCAGGGTAGTAATTCAGATATGACTACTACTGCTGTTCAATGGTCTAATAGAGGCATAGAACTTTTTGAACAAGGTGATTATGAAAAAGCTATTCAGTATTTATATGAAGCATGGAAACTTGATGATAAATATTCTGTTGATTATGCTAAAAATTTAAGTGTTGCTTATAATAATTATGCAAGCATCTTAGGAGAAAAAGGAAAATTAGACGAATCTTTGAAACTTATACAAAAAGCAATATTTTTTGATGAAGAAAATGAAACTTCTCAAAAGAATCTTGATTTAGTTTATAAAAATAAAGGACTTAATCCTAATGATTTTAATTTAAGAATAAAACAAGCTCATTCTTTACGATCTGAAGGTTATATAGAAGAAGCAATTGCAGAATATAAAAAAGCACTCCAATTAAAGATTAAAGATCCAAAAGAAAGTCTTAAAATTAAACTTGAATTAGCACAGATTTATCAAATCTTATATGGAAAATATATTGAATCTCCTGTAAAAACTAATTTCTTTAATAAAATGCTTGCACTTGTAAAAGAAATAAATATAGCCGACCCTAAAGATTATAAGCCTCATTTACTTTTAGGACGTGCTTATTTAACCAGTAATTCTTTAGCTGAAGCAATAGAATCTTTTGAAAATGTACTTAAACTTTCTCCTGATAATCAAGAAGCATTAAATTCACTTGTAGTTAGTTGGAAAAAAGTAGTTGATATTGCCCCTAAAGAAGCAAATAATTTAATTGGTTATGGTAGTGCTTTAGCAAAAGCAGGTAGAATTTTTGATGCAAAAATATATCTTGATCGTGCCAAAAATTTAAAACCTTCTCTTGCAACAGAAATAGATGAAATATTAAAACAAAGTAATTCTTCTAGTGCTTTGAATACTGCAAATATTGGATATGAAGAACAAAAAAAAGGAGATAATAAAACTGCTATTGCAAATTATAAAAAGGCACTTATGGAAATTCCCCCAGGACCTGAAGCCTCTGATATTTTTTATAATATGGGATTAGCTTATCAAAATGAAAATGATATTATAAATGCAGAAAATGCTTTTAAACAAGCTTTAAAAATGAATCCTACAAATACTGGGGCAATAGAAGCTTTAAATAAATTAAATAAACAAAAACAAAGTCAAAAAATTGAAATTTTAAAAAAAGCTATAAGTTTACAAGAACAAGGGAATTTAAAAGAAGCAATAGATTTATATAAAAAAGTATTAGCTTTTATGCCAGAAGATAGTCAAACACATTTTAATTTAGGGACTGCATATCAGGCTAATAATCAATTAAAAGAAAGTCTCTATGAATATAAAAAGGCTTTATCTCTTAATCCAGAAAATCTTGATTATAAAGATGCAGTACAATCTCTTGAACATGCTTTAAATAATGGAGCTGGAAATTTAGCTGAATCTAATAAATTAGTGAAAGAAGCATTAAAACTTCAATCACAAGCTAAAACAACAGAAGCAATACAAAAATATAGACAAGCAATTGAACTTAGTCAAAATAATGCTCAAGCACATTTTAATTTAGCAACAATTTTACATGGATTAAAAAAAGAACAAGAAGCAATTCGAGAATATGAAGAGGCTTATCGTTTAGATTCAAATAATTATAGTGAAGCAAAATTTTTTATAGGAAATCTTTTGGAAAATTTAGGGAATTTAAATCAAGCACTTGCAAATTATAGAATTTATTTAGAACAAAATCCAGATGGTGATTATGCTCTTCAAACACGTGAAAGAATAAAATTTATAAATAGATCCTATCCATAAAAATAATAAATTTGTAAATTAAAAATAAAAAAAATTATTCTATGTTAAAATATGTTGAACTTTAATAGTAAAACAATAAAAATATAATTAAATCATGGCTCGATACGTAATCAAGAAAAAGAAGAAAGTAATAAGAAAATTTGGTTCTGTTAATGGTCTTCCTTTAACAGTGAATAGAACTTCTAGACCAGGGATGCATGGCAAAAAAAGAGAAGGTAAAAAATCAGAATATGCAAAAGGTTTATTTAATAAAAATAGTTTAAGAGCTTCTTATGGTATATCAGAAAAGCAATTTAGAAATTATTTTACAAAAGCAGCAAAAGCTTCTGATAAAGGGGAAGCACTCCTTCAAATTTTAGAATTTCGTTTAGACAATTTAGTTTATAGATTAGGTATTGCTCCTACCCTTCCTGCTGCTCGTCAGCTCGTAGTACATGGACATATACAAGTTGAAAAATTAAATAAGAACACTGAAGAAAAACAAGAAAGAGTTTTTGAAAAAGTTGATAAACCTTCTTATTTAGTTAAAGTAGGACAAAAAGTAAGACTTAATCCTAAAACTGTAAAGAAAAAACTTATTATAATTGAAGAAGCTCTTGCAAAAGCAGAATATATAGATTATGTTTCTTTTGACAAAGATAATGTTGAAGGTTGTTTTGCTAGAATGCCTTCTGAGTCAGAAATTCCATCTCAAGTAGAGTTAGCAAAAATCATCGAGTTTAGTTCCCGTAAAATTTAGTTAAATAATTATAAAAGGAGAATAATATTATGCAAATGACATTAAGAGGAAGTCGCAGAAAACAAAGAAGAACTAGTGGTTTTAGAGCTAGAATGAAAACCCATGGTGGAAGAAACGTTATAAAAAGAAGAAGACTTAAAGGTCGTAAACGTTTAGCAGTTGTTTAATGTGGCTCTGCCTAAAAAAGAAAAACTTAAAAATCATCATATCTTTAATAAACTTAATAGTGCAAAGAAAGTTTTTAGTAATAAATATTTTTTATTATTAGGTTTTACATATAATTCTATTGAAAATAAAAATGAATTTCCACAAATTGTATTTATAATAAAGAAAAAACTTTTAAAATCAGCAGTTAAACGAAACAAAGTAAAGAGACGAATAGAAGAAGCTTATAGGATTAATAGGAAATCATTAAATATAAAGAACTATAAATATCTTATATTCTTTTTAACAGCAGAAATACTTGATTTAGACTTCCAAGAATTAAATAAATTTATATTAGAATTAAATAATTATCTTTAATCTGCTGATAGCAATAAATCTGCTGTTACAGCACCATGATCTGATAAATCTCCAGCAATAGATAAAAGATAAAGAGTTTTTGGATTAGTAGGAGCCCATGTATTATCTACATACTTCAATAAAGAAATTTTTCTATCTTGTTTTGTAAGATTGCCTTTAACAAAAATCCAATCAAGTTTCATACAAAATAATTTTCCATAATTTCTTTCAAAACAATAGGTTGGTTCATAGCCTATAGGAGTTGTAGCATTTGAATTTGATAATAATCTCTGACTTCTATTTGGATTCATAGTAGCAGTGCCTCTTGTATCTATTACTGTTCTATCATAAAATTCAAAAGGATTAAGTATTTGTGTAAAAAATTTCTTTTCATCAACTAATAAACCTGCTGGATTTCTCCATTTCCTTAATTGATTTAAAAATTGTACAGTTTGAGAAAGAGGTAATGGATAATTTTCATTTATAAATCCTAATGTTAAAGCTGTAGTTGCAAGATTAGTTGTTAAAACGGGAAGATCTATTTGATGTTTTATATACCAATAAATTACATGTCTAAGATAAGGTCTTCTTGCTTCTTCACTTGTAGTATTCATATCCCCACCAATAAAAATAGGCTGATCATCTTCATTATTTTCTTTTAAATCATTAAGTAATTCACTTAATTCAGCTCGTCGACATTTTACACTGCCCCTATTCTCTAAATGAGTTGAAACAGCTGTTATATCACCATTAGGAGTTTCTATATCTGCTATAAGTGCCATTCTTGAGCCAATACGTAAAGAAGGAATTGCTGTTTCATCGAAAACCGCTTTAAGAGTAGTATTAACTATAGTTTCAAAAGGACCTATTTGTGGCATTTCTTCTGACCACCAATCATAACATCGTCTATGTTTCATTTCAGACATAGTAGGATCTTCAGTAAAAGATTCTTTATATCTTAATATTCGAACATTTTTAAGATTCCATTTTGAAAGTAGAGCATTACCATGAAAAGCTTTAAATTTAGTTGAATCTATTGATTTTAAATTTCTGTATGCTAGCCCTTCATCAAGTATCTCTAAAAATTCTAATCCATAAGCATAGCCTCTACCTATTGCTTGTGCTAATTCTTTTACTATATGTTTATATTGAGTTCTAGGCATTCCCCAATCAACTTCTTGTAAAGCAATTACATCAGCTGAATATAAGTCATAGATTTGTTTTGTAAGTTTATAAATATATCTATATCTATCATTATGATAATGATTTATAAATTTTAAATAAATATCAGAGCATCCACAGCCTTTTTTAATAGAAGAAGGGCAAAAAATTTCTTTAAATTGTGAATCTGGAGAATTAACAACTTCATCAAGATAAAAATAAAATTGTCTAAGTCTTTCAACTTCAGAGATACCTTGTTTTCTAGCAGTTTGTGCAATTGCTTTCACAGCATCACCTAAGTCATCCGCACATTTTGTTTCAGGGAATTCTTCAGTTAAAGCAATAATACTAGGATTTTCTTTAAATATTAATTTTAATTTTTCAAGAGAATAACCTCTAGTTATATTAAAACTAGCAACTTTAAATTTTTGATTAAGAGTAAATTCTTTTGAAGGTTGCTCTAAATCATAATTATAAAATAAAGCTTGTAATTTATTATAATCTTTATATTCTTTATTATTTGGGTAATCGTGATTTAAAGCAAAATCTTCTAATTCCGAATAAGAAAAAACATTTAGATCTTTAAGAATATTTTGATCTATGGTCTGAGCTTTTGTTATAAGTCCAAATAAATTTATTAAAAATAAAAAAAATACTATTATTTTAAATTTATCATTATACATAGAAAAAATATCTAAAAAAATTAATAACTATATTATAAATTAATTCACCAAAATTAAAAAAATAAAACAAAATAAGTTATTATTACTGTCTACAATGAAAAAAAGGATTGTATTTTTAATTCTTATAAGTTTTTCTGTAATTATAGTTTTGATTACAGCATTTTATTTATTATTTATAAAACAAGATGTTAAATTTTGGTGGAATATTTTAAATTCTTATAATGCAAAAATATTAGGAAGTAAGCTTGAATGTAAAGAAATATCTTGGTGTGGTCCTTTTAAAATATGCAATCAACAATGTATTACTCAGGATAAATCAAATTCTTTTGAAACAATATCTGTAGATCTTTTCAAAACAAAGGTTGAAATCACTAATTGGAAGATGTATAAAATATCTGATAAATTAGCTAAAAGAAAGAATTTCCCACGAATACCTCTTGCAGTCAATAATATAATAATTAAAAATGGTGATCTTAGTTTAGTTTCTCCAATTGTTAATAAAATAAATACTATAGAACTTAAAAGAAATAAAATATCTTTATTTAAACAAAAATGGAATTTAAAAGCTCGACTTCATGATTCAAAAGTTATTGCACAAGGCTTAATTGGTGATAAAACTAATTTAGATATTTTATTTGAAGATTTTGAAATAAACAGTGATTCTATAAATCCAAAAATTGAAGATCTTTCTCAAAAGCTTAATTTGAAAAATGCTATTAAAATAAATTCAAAATTTAAAATAAAAAATTCAGCTTTTAAAAAGAAAAATATATTTATTCAGATATTAAATTCTGAGAAAGCTCAAATTTCTTTTCTCAATTTAAGCTTCTATCCTAAAGATTTAGAATTTATTTTAAATCCAGATTTTAAATTTAAAAGTATAAAAGCTTTAGAAGGGGATTTTATAGTTAATAATAAAAATATTAAACAAATTGTAAAAGTTAAAAAAGATTCTAATAATATTATTCAATTTGATGAATTCCCAAGTGATTTACTCCTTTTATTTATTCCGGAAAATAATGATTTTAAGTTTAATAAACTTGGTGGAATCACAAAAATAGAAATTACTTTTAATGAAAAAAAACAAGAATCGAATTCTAAAATTACTTTGGAAAATCTTAAACCTGAGATTTATATTAAAAAGAAAAATCTTAATATTAAAACCCCTGATTTGGCGAAGATTTCTGCCCTACTATCAATAAATGATACAAAACTTCAAACTGCTGAACTCTTAATTCAAAAATTTAATTTAAAAGTATTTAATAATTTATTTAATGATTTGTTTGAAATAAAGAATGGAGAAGTTAATGCTAAATTTGAAATTATTGAAGATAAGTTTAAAGGCGATTTAAAG
The DNA here is from genome assembly GCA_001899385.1 of Candidatus Caenarcanum bioreactoricola. Classification (GTDB taxonomy): domain Bacteria; phylum Cyanobacteriota; class Vampirovibrionia; order Caenarcaniphilales; family Caenarcanaceae; genus Caenarcanum; species Caenarcanum bioreactoricola. Next base: position 60,076 of record MOYB01000002.1, read on the forward strand.
GCTTATATTAATAATTCTAAAAATATTATAACTTCAAATTTTAACTTAAATATACAACCAAAAACTTCAGGCATAATACATCTTCTAGCACCAGAATTAGATTTAAAAGATATAAAAATAAATGAAAAATTAAAAGCTAATACCTTAATTAAAAATTTTGATTTTAGTTTTGATATAAAAGATTCTAAAATTTTTAATAAGAAATTAAATTGTATTGTAGATAATATAAAAATAAATGAAAAAGAAAAAGAGCTTTTGGAGCTTAAACAAGGACAATTAAGTTCTAAATTTAAAGATAATATTATTGAATCTGAATTTAAAAATTTTTCAGCAATCTTTAAAGATAATAAGAAAATTATTTTTGATTTAACAATAAGTAAAAATTTAAATAATAAAGAAGTTCTTCTTAAAAATTTAAAACTTTCAGGGATATTACCGTTAGAAGAAGTTTCCAAAGTTTTTAATAATAAAGGTTTTCAAGATTTTCAAGGATTTTTAAATATCAAAAGTCTTAATATCGAAGATTCAAAGCTTAAAACCTTTATTTCTGATTTAGATTCAATAAGATTTAAATATAAAAACCAAGAAATCAAAGCTAAAACTGGTCAAATAGAACTTAATAAAACAATTCTTGATTTTAAAGATATATTTGTTTCTTATAATAATAACTCTAAATTCCGCTTTAATGGGGGGCTTTTAGTTAATGATAAAATAAATATAAATAATTTTAATTCTTTCTTTAATTTAAAAACTCTTCATGGTTATATACATGGACATATAAGTCCAGATGATTTAATTGAAATTTTTAATAAAAAACTAAATTTTAAATTAAAGAAATTAAATAAACTTCCTATACCTTTAAGAATAGGATTTAAACCTGAAGGTGATTTTATAAATTTTGATTTTGATTCGCATTTTGAATCTTTAGGTATTATAAGCATAGATTGGATGATCTCTGAACAAAATAGCCCAGGTTATATTATTGCGAAAGGGAGTATTAATCCTAAAGATTATTCTTTTGATCTGCCTGTTTTTGAATGTGTTTTAAATGGACTAAACTTAACAGCAAAAGCAAATGGTAAACCTGATAATTTTTCTTTTAATGCTTTAACAGATCCTTTAATAGATCTTGAAAAATTATTTAAAAAAATAAAAGATTATAATCTTTCAGGTATTGCTTATGGTTCTATAAATGGCAAAAACGTAAATATTTTTGATAAAACTAGTTTTTGGAATAATCTTGAAATGAATCTTTATACGGGAGATACTGAAAATATAAGTATTGGCAAAATTTACATGAAGAAACTAAATTTTCATTATATTTCTAAAAATGGTATTGGCTTCCCAACTTTAACTATAAAATCAGGACGATTAAATAACCTTATTTTTGAAAACGTTAATTCATCAATGAAAGTCGAAAATAATAAACTTAATATAAATGGTATAAGTTTTGATACTGCTCAGGGAAATGTTTTACTTAGTGGTTATATAAATTTGTTATCAGAAGATGGTTATTTAGAAGGTAAAGCAAATAATCTTGAGGTTGGGGAAGTTGCAAGAGGACTTTCTGGATTAAGAGGTTTTAATGGAAGAGGTGATTTTAGTTTTTCTATGAATGGTTATCTTAAAAGTCTCTTAAATACAAATGAAATTAAAGATATTTCTGCATCAGGAAGTTTTCATTTAAGCGACGGAAATGTTTCAAAATTAATAGATTTACAGAAAAAATTAAATCTTGCAAATCTAGTTTTTGGAGGACCTTTTGCATTAAATCTTAATAGTTTTTTGGAAGTTTTAATGCCTCAAAATAATGGTTATTATAAAATACTTGAAGGAGAAGTTTTACTTAAAAACAAAAAGATTATTATTCCTATTACTCAATATATCGGCAAAAATGATTTAAAGTTAAACACGGCTGGAATATATTATAGAGATGAAAATATAGCAAATTTTGCTGTTATAGGAAGTATACCTAAAATACCAATAAGAGTTAATTCTGAAGGGCAGATTAGTGATTTTTCAAATGTTTTAACAGAACTTTCTCCTTCTACTCTTTTAACTAGAGTAAATATATTAGATAAGCGTCCAAGAGTCTTTGCTTTTGAAATGAAAGGTAATCCTTCTGATTCAAAGCAATTAGATTCTTATGCAAAAAATACCTTTAGATGGCTTGATCCTAAGTATGCTTATGATTTACCTTTACCAGAAATACCTAAAGAGTAATTTTTTCTTTTGAAAAAGTTTCTTTTAATTCATTTAATAATTTAAAATTAGTCATTTCAAAAGTAATAGGGGTTATAGTAATATAGCCTTGTTTTACTTTCATAATATCTGAATCAGGGTTAGCATCAGTATCAAGAAGATCTCCTGCTAGCCAATAATAATAACGTCCTCTAGGATCTGTTCTTTGTATATAAGCATCTGAATACATTCTTAATGCAAGTGGTACAAAAGCTATTCCTACAACTTTTTGAGCAGGAATATTAACATTAAAAGTTGTTTTAGGACCCCATTCAAATTCAGTTTTACTTAAAAGATTAAGTATTTGGGGTACACATTTAGCTGGTTCTTCAAAGCCTTCTGCACGAGATTCTGCAAGACTAAATGCAATGCTTTTTATTCCATACATAGAACCTTCTATTGCTACGCTAACAGTACCTGAATATAAAATATCTGAAGCCATATTTGGTCCATGGTTTATACCAGAGATTACCCAATCAGGTTTAAAAGGCAAAATTTTATTAATAGCAATTTTGACACAATCTGTAGGACTCCCTTCTATTTCATATGCTTGTTTTACTCCTACAAAATAATCATCTTGAAGTTTTTCCATTCTCAAAGGTCTATGTAAAGTAAGAGCATGTCCCATCGCACTTCTTTCTTTATTAGGGGCTACTACATAAACTTCATGTTCTTTTGCTAAAATTTCAGCAAGGGCTTTTAGTCCGGGAGCATCGATCCCATCATCATTTGCAACTAGAATTCTCATTAAAAATTTCCTTTACTTAAATAATTTATGTTATTTTTATTTAGATTATTCACTATTCTTATTAATCTTATATCAAATTGTTTTTTTTAACTTTTTTAATAATTCAATTTATTTTCACAAAAATTTAAGAAAATGTATTAAATTATTCTTTTTACTTATTAAATAATATATGAAGATCGGATTTAAAGAGGGGACAAGAATTTATTCGACTCCTGTTACTGCTATTCCAGTAATTACTACGTTACCTTTCTTTGGAAAATTTTCATCTAGAAGATTTTTAAACGGAAAGCAAATTTTTGGAACAATGAGAACTCAAATAGAAGCTTATTTAACGCAAGGATATATTATTCCTCAACATAACAGAGAAGAAAATTATAAACGAGATTTCATAGTTTTAATAAAGAGAGAAAAAGAAGGAAATTATCATAGACTGGAAGTTCGATTTAATAGCCAAAGAGATAGAATTTTAAAAATCTCATGACTAAATCAGCAATCTTTTTTGCTTTCCCTCACCTTTTAAAGCCCTCACCCCTCCCT
>MOYB01000002.1:66338-78162 GCA_001899385.1 Candidatus Caenarcanum bioreactoricola
CAGTATATAATTAGCAATGCCCCCTTTCAGGGGGTTGGGGGTCTAAAGACGGAGAATGTCCGTTTAAATCAACTTGTAATTTTGCAGGGGAGTTAGTGGCTTAGGAGGTTCCTTTAGAAGAATTATGCATTTTTATAAGCTGAAATAATTTATTTTTTAGATTATGCCTATCTATAACTAAATCTAATTGACCATGTTCAAGAAGATATTCAGCAGTTTGAAAATCTTTAGGAAGTTTTTGTCTTATTGTTTCTTCTATAACACGAGGTCCAGCAAATCCGATTTTAGCACCAGGTTCTCCTATTATTATATCTCCAAGTGTTGCAAAACTTGCACTAACTCCTCCATAAGTTGGATCTGCAAGCACTGAAATATATAATAGTTTAGCTTGTCTAAGTTTTTGAAGAGAAGAAGAAGTTTTTGCCATTTGCATAAGACTAAATAAACCTTCATGCATTCTTGCCCCGCCAGAACTTGAAATTATTATTAAAGGTAATTTGTTTTCAATAGAATACTCTATACTTCTACAAATTCTTTCTCCTACAACAGAGCCCATACTTCCACCCAAAAAAGAAAATTCCATAACTGCTAAAGAAGTTCTTTGTCCATAAATATTACCTACGCCTGTAATAATAGCTTCTGATGTGCCTGATTGTTTTTTCGCTTCTTCTATTCTATTTGAATAAGCTTTTATATCAACAAAATTTAATGGATTTGCAGTTTTTATATTATTATTTAATTCTTCCCAAGTGCCAGCATCAATAAGCTGTTCTATTCTTTCATAAGAATTCATTCTAAAATGATGATTACATTTAGGACAAACTCTAAGATTTTTCTTAAGTTCATCATTATAAATCATAGCTTTACAATAGGGACATTGAGACCATAAATCTATTAATTCTTTATCAGAAAGTATATCTTCTTTTTTTTCAAGACTTTGAACTTTCCTTGTTCTGAATCTAAATAATGATGTTTTTAGTCCCATAATAAAGCTTTTTTCTTTTATTTTATATTTTACTATGAATTTTAAATAATCGCTAAAGTCAAAGCACCCATAATTCCAGAATTTTCATTTAAAGTTGGCAAAATAATATATTTGTCAATTTCTTTTTCTATTCTGTCATGTCGAACATATCCATTAAGTAATTTAACTGTTTTTTCTCTTACTTTAGGAAGTAATGCTTTTTGATCTGTTACTCCTCCGCCTATAATAATTAATTCAGGGGAACATGTGCATATAATATTTACTAAAGCCATTGCTATATAATGTGCTTCTAAATCTACTGCTGGATGATCTTTTTCTAAAGAAGAAAAATGCTCTACATGCCAACGATTTTTAATTGCTGGACCATTTGCTAAACCTTCAAAACAAAGATTTCCATGAAAAGGACATGTCCCTTCAAAATTATCATCTTTTCTTTGTGAGATAAACATATGTCCTGCTTCTGGATGTAATAGTCCTTTTACAGTTTCACCATTAACTAAAATACCTGCACCAATACCTGTGCCAATAGTTATATAAACCAAATTTTTTATTTGTTTTGATAAACCCCAATAATATTCACCTAAAGCAGCCCCATTAACATCAGTATCTAATATTACTTCTACATTTAAAGCTTGTTTTAAAGTTCTAAGAATATTAAAACCTGACCAGCCAGGTTTAGGAGTTGATGTTATACTTCCATAAGTAGCTGAATTTTTATTTAAATCAAGAGGTCCAAAACATCCAATACCTAATTTTTTTATAGGATGTTGTTTAAAAAAACTAATTATTTCTTGACTTGTTATTTCAGGTGCTTGAGTTGAAATTTTTATTTTTTCAATTATTTTTCCTGAAGAATCACCGATTGCACAAACAAATTTTGTACCGCCACCTTCTATAGCTCCATATAAATCCATTATAAATTCCTCTCAATTTCTTGACAAATTAAATCACCAATCTCAGAAGTTTTTAATTCTCCTCCAAGATCAGCTGTTCGATAACCATTATTAAGAATTGTTTCAACTGCATTGCTAATAATTAAAGCTTCTTTGTTCATATTAAAACTATAATCTAACATCATAGCAGTAGATAAAATCATTGCAATAGGATTTGCTTTATTTTGTCCCGCAATATCTGGAGCTGAGCCGTGAATAGGTTCAAACAAAGCGGGCTTGCTTCCATCTCCAATACTTGCACTAGCTAAAAGTCCAATACTGCCAGTTAACATAGATGCTTCATCAGATAATATATCTCCAAAGAGATTAGAAGTAACTATAGTATCAAATTGCTTAGGATTTCGAATTAATTGCATTGCACAATTATCTACATACATATGACTAAGTTCTATTTCAGGGAAGTCTTTATTTATAGTATCTATAGTAATTTCTCTCCAGAATTGTGAAACTTCTAAAACATTTGCTTTATCAACAGAACAAAGTTTTTTCTTGCGTTTCATAGCAATTTGAGCAGCACATTTTACTATTCTTCTTATTTCTTCTTCACTATAGCTAGCAGTGTTTACATAGCTATCATTAACTTTACCTCTAGGCATACCAAAATAAATACCGCCTGTTAGTTCTCTTACAATCATAAGATCAATACCATCTATGATTTCTTTTTTTAAAGTAGAAGCTTCTGCTAAACATGAAAACACTTTAGCTGGTCTAAGATTTGCAAAAGCATTAAGTTCTTTTCTTAATCTTAAAAGACCTTTCTCAGGTTTTTTATCTTGAGGAAGATTTTCCCATTTAGGACCACCTATAGCAGATAATAATACTGCATCAACTATTTTAAGTTTTTCAATAGTTTCTTGAGGAAGAGGATCATTATATTTATCTATTGCTTGTCCGCCTATTAAAGCTTCATGAAATTCAAATTTAATATTATTTTTTTTCTCTATAATTTCAAGAACTTTTATAGCTTCTTTGATTATTTCAGGACCTATGCCGTCGCCTTTTAGAATTAATATTTTTTTCATATATAAATTATACAAATTGTGGAATAAAAATATAAATTTTAATTATTAATTTTAATATTATGAACTTAAATATAATAGATTTTTTAAAGGCTAATTCTTCTGTTGAATGGAAATTTTCTTTTAATACAAAGACTTGTAAAGATTCTTGGTTCTTACTTAGAAATGATGAAAAATTTAAGCTTAGAAATCCTAATCTTGATATAAAAGAAGAAATAACTAATGCTTTAAAAAATGGTGCAAAAGGTTTAATAATAAGTGGAGAAACTCCAAAAGATTTAGAAATTCCTTCGAATATACCAGTAATTAATGTAAAGAGTGCGATTTTAGCTTATGCAGAAATAGCAAAATATCACAGACAATTTTTAAATTGCAAAGTAATTGTGGTTAGTGGTAGTAACGGAAAAACAACTGTTAAAGATCTTTTACATCATATATTAAAAGCAAAATTTAAAGTAAAAACAACTTATGGTAATGATAATACTATTGTCGGAGTTTCAAAGACTGTTTTAAACTGCGCAGAAGATATTGAAATATTAATTCTTGAAGTAGGAATAAAAGGTTTTAATTATTTGAAAAATATGGTTAATTTGAGTAAAGCTGAAATAGGAATTTTAACAAATATAGGAGTTTCTCATCTTCAATATTTAAAATCTAGAGAAAATATTGCAAAAGCAAAAGCTGAAATATTTGAAAATCCAGACTTATTCATGAAGGTATTTTTACCTTTTAATGAACCTTTGCTTGACCCTTATATAAAAGCTGCTAAAAATAAAGAATTTAGATTTTTTGGAGATTTTAATTTTATAGAATATAATGAAAATTATATAGAATTTAATTATAGAAATGAGAATTTTAAACTTCCTGCCTCAAATTTATCTTTAGCATATAATGCAACTGCGGTTATAGATACTGCTCTTAGTTTAGGGCTTAATATGGCAACAATAAAAGAAAGACTTTTAAGTTTTAAAGTAGGAGAAAAAAGAGGAAAAATAATAAAACTCAATTCAGAAGCTTATTTATTTAATGAATCATATAATGGAAGTCCTATATCAGTTAATTTATTAGCATTTTCTTTAAATAAATTTCCAAAAAAAGGACAAAAAATATTGATTTTAGGAGAATTAGCAGAACTAGGAGATTCCGCCAAACCTTTACTTGAAGAAATGAGTACTACTATAGCTAATTCTGTTGATTTAATAATACTTAAAAATGGTGAAAATCAAGAATTTTTAAAGGAAGAACTTTTAAAAAAAGGACAAAGAACATTATTATTTGAATCAACTGAAGAAATTTATAATTATTTAGTAAAAGAAAATTTATTAAAAAAAGATAATGTTATAGGAGTAAAAGGCTCAGCAGTAGCGAATATGTCTGAATTAACTGATTTATTAAATATAACTTCTCAAATTATAGTTCCCCCTTTAGGGGGCTAGGGGGCTCTTCATGAAAAATCTTAATAACATAAATGATCCAAGTTTAGAATCTGCGGGGACATACAATCCATCAAACGTAAGAAATACAGGGCAAATACATTTAAATAAAGATGGTTCAGCAGGAGGAGGTTCTAGTTTCGCATATAAACAAGATAAAGAAAAAGATAAAAAAGAAAATAAAGAAAAAGAAGAAGCAAATTTAAAAGCAAAGAGCATTACTGAAATCATAGATGAAAATATTTATAAAAATAGCTTAAATCAAAATGGAAACTTTGAAAAGAATTTTGAAATGAATCAAACTTTAAAATATTTAATGGAAAATAAAGATAACGATTAATTTTCTAAAAATAATCATGATAAAATTTTTTAATATAATTTAAAAGGAACAGAAATCATGGCAAAAGAAAGAAATTCCAGAAAAGAGGTTAAAAAAAAACCAGCTAAAACTTTAAAAGAAAAAAAACAAGAGAAAAATAAAGAAAAATAATAGAAAATCAATAATTAAGTAAAATCTCAAAATCTTGCCAAGATAAAATTTTTATGTTTAATTGTTTTGCTTTTTCAAGCTTTGAACCAGAATCTTCCCCTGCTAATAAATAATCTGTTTTATTTGAAATCGAAGAAACAAATTTCCCTCCGTTATTTTCTATTAATGCTTGTATCTCTTTTCTCGCTAAATTAAAACTTCCTGTAATTGCAATATTAAGTCCATTAAGCTTATTAACTATTGAAATCTGTTGATTTATAATAGGTTTAAGGAAATTTTTAAGTTCTTTTAATAATATTCTTTGTTGTTTGTTAATAAAAAAGTTCTTAATTTCTTTAGCATTAAGCTCACCTATACCTTCTATTGAAATTAACTTTTCAAAGCCTTCTATTGTCTCAAAAAAATCAAAATCTTCCCAGAATGTGAGACCTAGATTTTTAACAAGATTTTTAGCAGAATTTAATCCAATACCTTTTATTCCTAGTCCATAAATAATTTTTTCAAGGTTTTGTGTAGAACTTTTTTGAATTGCATTATATAGATTTTCAGCTGATTTAACAGCAAAACCTTCTAATAGTAAAAAATCTTCTTTGTTTAATTTATATAAATCAGCAATATTTTTTATTAGGTTTTTATCAAGTAACTTTTTTACAATTGATTCCCCAAGTCCTTTTATTTCAAGAGCATCAGACCAATGTTCTATACGTTTTTGTATTTGCATTGGACAAGCTTCATAATTTAAACAACGAAAAGCTGATTCATTTTCTATTTTTATTATTTGACTTCCGCAAGAAGGACATAAACTAGGCATTTCAAATTTTTTTTCATGTCCTTGACGTTTTTCTTTTATAACTTCAAAAATTTCAGGTATTATTTCCCCTGCTTTTCTTATTTTTACATAATCTCCTGATCGTATATCTAAATTGTTTATATAATCAAGATTATGCAAAGTAGCTCTTTTTACTGTACTTCCAGATAATCGTACTGCTAATAAATTTGCAACTGGTGTTAAAATACCTGTTCTTCCAATTTCAATTTCTATATTTTCAACTAAGGTCTCTGCTATCTCAGCTTTAAATTTATAAGCAATAGCATAACGAGGATATTTTGCTGTTTGTCCTAATAATTCTTGTACCTTAAGAGAATTTATTTTTATAACAGCGCCATCTATAGGATAAAGAAATTTTTCTCTTTTATTTTCAAAATCTTTACATAAAGCAATTATTTCTTCTATATTTTCATAATGTTTATTTTCAGGATTTGTTTGAAAACCTAATTCTTTTAATTTTTCTAAAACTTGCCAATGTGTTTTAAGATTCTTATTAAGACTAGGACTTGTATAAGCAAAAAAGTTTAGCTTTCTTTCTGCACAAAGTTTTGAATCAAGTAGTTTCATTGAACCAGAAGCGAGATTCCTTGGATTAGCAAAACCTTGATCCTTAAATTCTGCAAAACTTGAATAAGTCATATAAACTTCTCCTCTTACTTCAATTTCTTCTTGGAAATCTATTTTTTTAGGGATATCCCTAATAGTCAAAGCATTATGAGTTACATCTTCTCCAATAAAGCCATCTCCTCTAGTAATTGCATGTTTTAAAAGTCCTTTTTCATAAATTAAACTTAAAGAAAGTCCATCTATTTTTACTTCACAAACAAAGCCTAATAATTCTTTTAATTCAGTTGTTTTTAGAGCTCTTGAAAGCCAATCATAAATATCTTTTTCATCAAATGCGTTTTCTAGGCTTAGCATTTGTTCTTTATGTTGAATTTTTTCAAAAGGAGTGTTAACAAGATAACCAACAGTATTAATAGGACTTTTTTTATTAATTATTTGAAGTTGACTTTCTAATTCTTTTAGTTCTTGATAATGAGCATCATAAACTTCATCAGAAACTTCTGGCTTAGATAATTCATAATAGCTTTGATTCCATTTCTGGATTAAATCTTTTAATTCATTTATTCTATTAATTTTGTCTGGATTCAACAAAATCTAAAATCTCCTTCTGGTAAAACTGGATATTCTCCTAGAAATTTAAAATATGAACATTTAGATGCTAACTTATAAAAATCAAAAGGCTTTGTTTTAATTGTGTCAATAAAAAAAGTATATTCAGCTAATTTCCCTCTTGTGGGTCTTGATTCTATACGAGTTAAATTCAAATTATTTTCTCCAAGTGGTTGAAGTATTCTTATTAGTCCACCCGGCTCATCAAAAGGAATCTGAAAAGCAAAAGAACATAATTTTTGAGAATTTTCAAAATCTATTTTATTTTCTTTTTTTCCTAAAAGCCAAAATCGAGTGTAATTATCAGTAGAATCATTTACTTTACTTATAATTATAGGCACATTATAAAATTCAGAAGATTCTTTTGAACAAATTGCAGCTATTTTATTTCTTTCAGAATCTTCTAAAGAAACTAAACTTTCAACTGCTCCTGAATTACTTACTTCTTTGATTTTTTTTGCATTAGGGAAATTTTCTTTTAAAAAATCTTTGCATTGCGCTAAAGCCTGTTCATGAGCCCTTATTTCAGTTATTTGGGAGAGATCTTTGCTAAAGGAAATTAAATTATGTTCTATTTTTAAAACATATTCAAGCTTTATTTCAACATTTTCAGAAGCTTTTGCAACTTTATCAAGGGTTTCCCCTATACCTCCACCTAAAGAATTTTCAACAGGAAGTACTGCATATAAAGCTTTATCAGACTTAAATAAATTATAAACTTCTTCAAAATCAAAACAATATAAAAAAGTTTTATCTAAATGAAGAAGTTCTGCTATTTTCAAAGCACAAATATGCGAAAAAGAGGCTCTTGGACCTAAACAAGAAATCATTAGTTTAAAGCAAAATCAGCATTAACAGTAATAGTTATTTTCTTTTCTCTTGTTTCAGTACTATAAATACCATAATCACTAACATCAACAGATAAAGGCTCTGTTATTTGAAATATACCAGTTCTTAGAGAAATAAGTTTACCAACACTAGTATTAGAACCTTTAGCCATTATTTGTGCTCTTTTTTTAGCATCTTCAGTAGCTTTTTGAACAAGTTTATATTTTATATCTTTAATTTTTTCCATATCAATAAAATATTCTATATTTGCATTTACTGATATATCCTGAGGTAACATAGAAGCTATTTTATCTGAAAGTCCTTCAATTTTATCAATATCTTCAGAAGAAACAGAGATTCTTTGATAGTATTCATAACCTATTTCACTTCCATTTGAATATCTAGAATTTCCATTTATTGTATAAATATTAATTTTTGATTTTTCGAAACCTTGTGCTTCAAGCTTGTTAACAAGAATTCCTATTGATTTTTTTATATAATCAGAAGTTTGATTTTTATTGTCTAAACCACAAGATTTATTGAGATTAATATTGAGTTTTGCAACATCAGACATTTTTTTATCACTTGCAGTACCTAAAACAAAGATTCGACCGGATTGTTTATTTGTAGAATAATAAGAAAAAGAAAAAATAAGACTTGCAAGCATTATTGCAATTGGCAAAAGATTACTAAAAATTTTATCTTTCATGATTTTTAAATTAGATAATTATTATTAATTTTAGCGTAAAAAAAATTAATCTGTATAAAATTTTACTTTAAAAATTTGTCAAGAGGCGGAATCGAACCGCCGACACGAGGATTTTCAGTCCTCTGCTCTACCGACTGAGCTATCTTGACTTTTCTTTTATAATATAGCAAATCATTTAATAATTTAAAACCCCATTATAAAAATTTATCTTTATTTTCAATAAGCTTAAAAATATTTAATATATTATTTAATCAAAAATTAATATATGTAAATATAAATATACTTAAGCCTAACTGATAAATACAAGTTTAGTTTAAAAAGGAGTAAGTATATGGGAATTAAGATTATGTCTCGCGGAGTAGGAGCACAAGTTAAAGCTCAAGCCCAAGCCCAAGCTCAAATTAGTAATATGACTAATGTTGGTGGTGGTGGCTGGGGAAGCTTATTAGGGTTTAGTGGTGGAGGTAGTGGTAGCGTCGCTAGTGGAGCTAAAAGCTTTGCACAAGCCTTTAAAGGAATAAAACCTCAATCTCAGCCTCAATTAACTTTTAGAGATTGTACTTTTATTTTGACACCTAATAACAGTTTTAATAGTAATACTTTAATGCCAGTAGGTAATAATAATATTATTCCTTGGACACAAAGTTTTACTCCTCCTACAAATACTTCTCCTCAAATATGTTCTAATTGTGGTGGCATAATTCCTCAAACTTATAATCAGGCATTACCTAGTCCTTATCAAAATGTTGTTCCTGTTTATTATAATCCTAATTTTACTCAGGCACAACCACAAAATATACCTTCAGGAAGTTGTATTTTAATTCCTGCAAATCAATATCAACAAATGCTTCAACCACAAGCAAATACAAATACAAATCCTCAAACATATAATCATCAAAATCAAGCTCAGCCATATTATCCTCAAGCACAACAACCACAAATAGTATATATGATGCCTAATGGTGGTGGCGGTGCTTATGGACCTAATGGACAATACAATTATCCTGTATATGGCAATGGTAATGGGGTTTCATCTTGTGGTTTACCTTCAACAGGAAATGTTGCTCAAGATTTTATGAATTGTTTTGAACAATCTTTAACGCCATTAGCTTTACAAAAACAAGCAGAACAAATTCGAGAATTGCAAGAAAAAGATGCAGAACAAGATAAGAAGCTTTCAGAAGCAGAAGAACAAAATGCTAAATTAAAAAAAGAAGTCGATGCATTAAAGAAAGCAGATAAAAAAGAAAGACAAGAAGATTTAATAACAAGGCGTAAAGAGCTTATGATAGCTTTTAGTAATCAATTAGCAGATTTAGATTATTTAATTTCAAGAGGTTCAAGAACTGATATAACTCAATTACAACAAGCTAAAAAATTAGTAGAAGAATATTCTAAAAAATTAGAAAAAATAACTACTAAGACTATAACTCCTGCAGAAGAAAAAACTATTGAAACTGCTGAAAAATTAAACCGTAATGTTGATATCTTAATTACTATAGATGTTAATAAGGTTATTAATAATAAAATTTTAACGACTAATAATAGTATTCCTCTTGTAGAAAAGACCCCAACTAATTTTGAATATACAAATAATATAACAAGAGTAACATCATCAAATGTTATTACTAGTTTGAATTTAGATGCATTAAAAGACAAATTAAAACTAAAAAAAGAAACAGTTGATCAATTAAATGTAATATTAAAGAGTGTTTATTGGCAAAATCCAGAAGAAAAAGAAATGTCAGATTTCAATTCTTCTAATTATGTTAAAAGTCTTATTAGAAAACTTAATGAGTTTAACGATAAAATAGAAACCGCTAGAGAAGACTATTTAAAATTACAAGAAACAGCTGACTCTACAGGAACTAAAGCAGACATAGATGCAGCAGACGCAGCAGCAAAAGCAATAAAAGATTTAGAAATATTCTAATTCATTATTTTATTGTAATTTGAAAATCCCTTCTCCTAAAAAAAGATGGGATTTTTTGTTTATAAAATTATATTTATATTCATTACAAAAGTATTACCATATACAATAGTTTTACCATTTGTAGATTCTAGATAAAGAGTTGCTCCTAAATCTGTTTCGCCATTATTTATAGATTCTTGTAAAAGCTTTTTAGAAGTTTCATCAACAACTGCAAAATCAAAACCTGCTCCAGAAAAATTATTTACCCCATCATGTTGGAATCTTACAAGACTATTATTTACATCTTCTTGTGTAAAGCTTTCTCCAAAGTTTAAATCTTGCCATGTATTATTTTTAAATATTTGAATACTACCATTTCTTTCTTCTCCTATTACATAGAATATTTCATTATCAGGACTATCTAAATCTTTAACATAAAAATCATCTTCATTTCCTAATCCTGAATTGTGTAATAAATAACTTTCTCCACTATTTATAAGTATATCTGGATCAAGGAAAACCCCTGTATCTTCTCCTCTAAAAAGTGGTGAATCTTCAATAATAACAGGAGGTTCTGGTGGTTCAGGAATAGACGGTTTAGTTTCAGGAACTTCATATTCAGGTAGAGGTTCTGAAATATTTTCTTCTTCTTGTCTTATTTCTCTATCAAAATTCTTAAGTTGATAATCAGAATAATTAATATTAGTATAAAGAGAAGTTCTGTAATCAGGATCGCTAATAGCCATTCGATCATCATCTTGATAATTATTAGAATTATTTAAAAGACTTATAAAGGGTTTTCCTAAAGTTGAATCATTAGTATTTTCATTTGAATCTTGTCCAAAATTTCTAAAAATATTTAAAAGTTTCTCTGTAAAGTTTTGATCTTCATTAAATTGATTAAATTGAACTTCTACATTTTGTGTTTCATCTTCAACATGACTATAATCTTCTTGCATTAAAATTTCATCATCTATTTCAATAGCATTGCCCATTAAAGGGATTAACCCTAAAACTGAAACAGGAACAATTCGCTCCATAACCTCAAATTCAATCTTTCTTTCAATTTCTTTCATATTTTATTTATACCCAAAGGGGAAACGATCAAAGATTCTTTTTTATTTGTCGAATTAATCTTTAACTAAGAAAAATAAATGTCATTATGAGAATAGCAGAACAATATGAATATATAATTGAGGAGCTTAAGGAACTTTATGAATATGAAAAGTTTCTTAAAGAACGAATAGATGTTCTTGAAGAAAAGCTTACAATTCTAGAAAAATTTATTAAATTTGCTGATTATTTAGAATCACCAAAAGAATATAATGATTATCTTAAAGAATTAGATTTAAAGGAAAATGAATTGAATTTTCTTAAACCAGAAGATTTATAATATATAGTCTGAATCATTGATTGTTCTTAGGAGCCCCCTTCACCCCCTAAAGGGCTTACTCCCGTAGATTTTGCAAAAAAATAAATAATTGATATAA
>MOYB01000002.1:79042-117156 GCA_001899385.1 Candidatus Caenarcanum bioreactoricola
CCAAAAACAGCATTTTCTTTATTTCTGTTTATTCTTCCCTTTTCAATCAACATTTTAAATTCTACTTAAAACCTACGGGAGTAAGCTTTAGGGGGTTAGGGGACTCAAAGGGTGGGGGCGGATTATAAGGGGGAATCTAAAGAATAAAATTAAATTATCCTAAACGATTTCTTAATTCTTTTAATTGAGCTTTCATTCTTGCAGGAAGCTTATCTCCGAATTTTGCAAAATATTCTTCTATATCAGGCAATTCATTCTTCCAAGCTTCTTTATCTACTTTTAAAAGTTCATTTATAGTTGATTCTGAAATATCTAAATTTGAAAGATCTAAATCTTTTACTAAAGGCATATATCCAAGAGGTGTTTCATTTGAAGATGCTTTATTTTCAATTCTTTCACACATCCATTTCAATACACGACTATTATCTCCAAATCCAGGCCACATAAATTTACCTTCACTAGATTTTCTAAACCAGTTTACGTAAAATACTTTAGGTGCCTTATCTCCTAATTTATCTCCCATTTCAAACCAATGTTGCCAATAATCTGCCATATTATAACCACAGAAAGGTAGCATTGCAAAAGGATCACGTCTAAGTTTGGATTTTACATCAAGTGCTGCCGCAGTTGCTTCAGAGGCAGAAGTTGCCCCAAGAAATACCCCATGATCCCAACTGTATGCTTGAGAAACTAAAGGTACTACTGAAGAACGACGTCCTCCAAAAATAAATATATCAATAGGAACTCCATTAGGATTTTCCCAATCAGAACAGATTGTAGGGCATTGTTTTGCTGGAGTAGTAAATCTTGCATTTGCATGAGCACCATCTGTTCCACTTTCAGGAGTCCAAGGATTTCCTTTCCAGTCGATACCACCTTCGCAAGGATTATCCATACCTTCCCACCAAATATCATTATCTTTAGTTAAAACACAATTTGTAAAAATAGTATTTTCTCTAATGGTATCCATTGCCATTGGATTTGATTTATAGCTTGTTCCAGGCGCAACACCAAAGAAACCAGCTTCAGGGTTGATTGCATAAAGCCTGCCATCTTGTCCTATTTTCATCCAAGAAATATCATCACCAATACATTCACATTTCCAACCTTCTATTGTTGGCTGAAGCATTGCTAAATTTGTTTTACCACAAGCAGAAGGGAAAGCAGCTGCTATATGATATTTTTTACCTTGCGGATTAGTTAAACGTAAAATAAGCATATGTTCTGCCATCCAGCCTTCTTCTTTTGCTATAGATGATGCTATACGGAGGGCAAGACATTTTTTACCAAGGAGAGCATTTCCGCCATAGCCAGAACCATAACTCCAGATAGTTTTTTCTTCTGGGAAATGAGAAATATATTTTTGTTCAATAGGAGCACAAGGCCAATTAGAATCTTGTTGCCCTTCTTTCAAAGGAGCACCTACAGAATGTAAACAAGGGATAAAATCACCATCTTTACCAAGTACATTAAGAACTTTTTGTCCAACACGAGCCATTATATGCATATTAACGACCACATAAGGACTATCTGTAATTTCAACTCCAATTTTTGCAATAGGAGAGCCGATAGGTCCCATAGAAAAAGGAATTATATACATAGTACGACCTTTCATACAACCATTATAAAGACCCTTCATTGTTTCTTTAAGTTCTTGGGGATCTTTCCAATTATTGGTAGGACCAGCATCTTCTTTATTTTTAGTAGAAATATAAGTTCTATCTTCAACTCTTGCTACATCACTTGGATGACTACGGAAAAGATAACTATTTGGTCTTTTTTGAGAATCAAGTTTAGTTGCCATCCCAGAATCAAGCATTTGTTTCATGAGGCGGTCATATTCTTCTTTTGACCCATCGCACCAATAAACTGCATTAGGCTTACACATAGTTTCTATTTCAGAAACCCATGCAAGAAGCTTTTTATTTTCGGTTTTTTCAAGTGTATTTTGCATTTAATTAACCTCTTTTACAGTTGTTATATACTTAAGCATAATAGGAAAATTATAGCTAGAAAAAGTTTTTATAGTTAGTTTTATGATAAATTTTTGGATATTATAATTAAAAAGGAATGAAAATTAGTTTTAAGAGATTTTTATTTGAAATTATTATTCCTATAATAGGTATAATCACTTTATATTTATTAATACAGACTATTTCAGCTTGTTTTATTGGTTCTTATTATATGGTTGGTTCTTCTATGATACCTTCCTTAAAACCAAATGATAAAGTTTTAGTAAATAAATACAAATTTAAGTTTAATTATTTATATAAAAAAGAAGAAATATTAAAAAGAGGAGATCTTATAATTTTTTATCCTCCTTTTCTAGATCCTAAAAATGACTTTAATTATTATGGAATTGAACAGATATTACAGATTCTTAAAATACCAATAACAAATAAAAATTCTCTTTTTCTTCAAAGAGTTATAGGCTTACCTGGAGAAAGAATTAAAATATTAAAAGGAAAAGGTGTTTTTATAAATGGACAATATATTGAAGAAAACTATATTTTAGAAAAAGCAAATTACTCAACAGAAGAAATTACTATTCCAGAAGAGAATTATTTTATTTTAGGTGATAATAGAAATAACAGCTTTGATAGCCATAGATGGGGATTTCTACCCAAGAAAAGAATAATTGGGAAAGTTATTTTAACTTATTAAATAACACCATATTCTTTCAATCGAGCTTTTATTTGAACATCAGAAAAGACCTGTCCATTAATAAGATCAACTGCACGATCTTCAATTAATTCTTTAAGCTCAATAGAAGCTATATTTAATTTTTTTGAAGCAGCTTCTATTGATTTATCATATTGTTCAAATAATAGATCTTTTGTTTTTGGATCTGGTAATTTTTCAAAAACTCCACTTATTTCATCCCATAAAAGATCTGCTTTGAATTTTGCAATTATTTCTATTATTTTTTCTTTTTCGCTATTCATTTTTTAATTTCCTTATTTTGGGGTCACAATTTGTGATTTCAAGTTATTAAATTCATTTTACCCCCTAGCCCGTATGAAAGGGGGAATTTAAAGATTTGTTATTTTCTTTAAAATTAATAATTTTTATATTTTTCAAATAATTCTGAATTCAAAACTCCCGCTTCCAAGGGGTAAAATAAATCTTACACTGCAACTTCTTCTGGATTAGGTGGAAGTGGTGGTAAAGTAAAAAGTTCTTTTTCTTTAATATCAAAAGTTACTGCTAATTTACCGCCTGTAAAGAAGCCATCTTCTGTATAAACTATATCAAGCCTCATAAGCTTATTATCAGAAGTTGCAACTATTATTCCATCTTTGCCTGAAGAAATTATTGTACCTGCCTTTACATTCATAGGATCTTTCGCGGATCCGATAGATACTTGTAATATGTGAACAGGCACCCCTCTAAAGAATGTAATCGCTCCTCCATATGTTGGGTTTGAAGCTCTAATAAGTGCTTTAATTTGGCTAGCAGAAAATCTTTCCCAATCAATAATTAGATCATAAAAATTTGGTCTATTTTGATAATTAGCCAAGGATTCATCTTGATCTACAAATTTAAGATTTGGGAAATTTTCTACTATATAAGTACAAGCTTTTTTTGTTGCAATTGCAATTTTTTGTATATGTTGTCCATAAGTGTCTTCTCCTAAAATTTCAACAGCTTCTATATATGCAAGAGGACCTTTGTCTAAATCTTCTGTTGTTTTATGAACACTAACTCCACCTTTTTTCTCTTGTGCAAAGATTTGCCAAAAAATAGGATCGCCCCCTCTATAGGAAGGTAAAAGTCCTGTGTGAAAATTCAAAAATCCTAAACGAGGTATTTTTAAACAATCTTTAGGGATTTTATAAGGAAAAGTAAAAATAAAAACAATATCTGCTTTTGTTTTCTTTATCCATTCAGAAAGACTTTTTTGTAGATTTGCCTCATCTATCATACCAAAAGGAATATTTTTATCTTGAGCCATAAACTGAAGTCTAAAAAAATTGTCATTAGGTATTTGAGGACAAGCAATACCAGCTAATAAATTATTTGCTAATAAATAATCTATAGCAGGTAATCCTAAAGGATGATTACAAAGAACAGCTATTTTCATTAATTTTTTAATTATTAAGACAAAAATATTATATAATATAATTTCTTTAAATTTCAGAATTTAGATAAATATATGAATATAGATATTCACGCAGATGAAACAAATAAAGAGGAACCGCCAACAGAAACTGCGGAATTAACCGAACTAGACGAATTAAAGAAAAAATATAATGAAATCGAAGATCAATTTAAAAGATGTCTTGCTGATTATCAAAATCTTCAAAAACGAATTCAACAAGAAAGACAAAATATGAGTCTTTATGGATCTGAAAATGTCTTACGTCTTTTAATTCCTTGTTTTGATAATTTTAATTATGCATGGAAATCTTTTTCAAATATAAATAAAGATAACGCTCAAGAACTCAATAATTTTATTGATTCTATAAAAAATATTTCTGATAGTATTTTATCTACACTTCAAACTACCGGCTTTAAAACAATAGAAATTAAAAAAGCTGATGATTTCAATGCAAATTTCCATGAAGCTGTAATTCAAATGCAATGTGAAGATATTCCTGAAAATAAAATTGCTGAAGTACTCTCTCCGGGCTACATGCTACATGATAAGCTTTTAAAACCTTGCCAAGTTGCTGTTTCTGTAAAAAAAGATTTTTAAATTATGAAAGATTATTATCAAATATTAGAAGTTAGTAGAAATGCTAGCAGTGCTGAAATAAAAAGTAATTATAAAAAACTTGCAAGAAAATATCATCCAGATAACAGAGAAACTGGAAATGAAGAACTTTTTAAAGAATTAAGTACTGCCTATGAAGTACTTTCTAATCCAGAAAAAAAATCTCTTTATGATCAAATGGGGCATGAAGCTTTTCAAAAAGGAGGAAGAGGAGGTTCTTATTCACATAGTGGAGATCTTGATTTTGAAGATCTCTTT
This sequence comes from Candidatus Caenarcanum bioreactoricola, assembly GCA_001899385.1. Classification (GTDB taxonomy): domain Bacteria; phylum Cyanobacteriota; class Vampirovibrionia; order Caenarcaniphilales; family Caenarcanaceae; genus Caenarcanum; species Caenarcanum bioreactoricola. Next base: position 84,018 of record MOYB01000002.1, read on the forward strand.
GAAAGTTTTTTTGAGGGAGCTGGATTTTCTTCGTCTTCTCGCAGAGGTAATCGTGGGAATAGACCAAGACAAGGAGATAGTATTCAATTTGTAAAAGAAATAGAGTTCCTTGATGCTTGCTTTGGAAAAACTGAAAAAATTAAAATTAAGAAACATATTAGTTGTAATATATGTAATGGTACAGGTGCAGATCCTGAACATAAACCTAGTACATGTTCTACTTGTAATGGACGAGGTGAAATTAAAAGAACTACAAAGACTTTTATTGGTATGATAACACAAGTAAACACCTGCCCAACTTGTCATGGACAAGGAACAGTAATTACACACAAATGCAAGAATTGTTCAGGTAAAGGATTTGTAGAAAAGGAAGAAGAAATTGAAATAAAAATTCCTGCAGGTATAGAAGATGGAATGCAAATTTTATATAAAGGCAGAGGAAATGAAGGTTTAAATCATGGACCAGCAGGAGATTTGTATATATTAATTCGTGTAAAAAATCATGCCAAATTTAAAAGAAAAGGTTTAGATATATACGAAGATATTAATTTGAATTTATGGCAAGCTATAACAGGAGATGAAATTGAAATAGAAACTATTCATGGAAAGAAAAAAGTAAAAATAGAAACAGGTACACAATCTTCTTCAGTTTTAACTTTAAAAGGACAAGGTATAAAAATAGATACTTTTAGAGGAGGTAATCATTATTTGAATATAAAAGTTATAATTCCAAAGAAAAATCAATTATCAAAAGAGCTTTTAGAACAAATAGAAAAAGAATCTAAAAAATGAAAGCACCAATTAATGAAATCTTTTCAAGCATACAAGGAGAAGGAATTCTAATTGGGCACAGACAAATTTTTTTAAGATTTTCTGGTTGTGATTTGAACTGTGAATATTGTGATACTCCACACAATAATTATACTGAAATATCTTTAGAAGAGATTGTTAGATTAATACTAAATCTTGAAACAGAAATAAAACATCAGGCAATTAGTTTTACCGGTGGAGAACCTCTTTTATATAATGATTTCATTAAAGAATTAATTTTAATTTTAAAACAAAAAACAGAATTAAAATTTTACTTAGAAACTGGAGGGCATAGACCAGATAAACTTATAGATATTATAAATTATATAGATTATGTTTCTTTTGATTTAAAATTACCTTCCATACTAAAATCAAAAGACCTTTGGGAAGAACATAAAGAATTTATTAAGATAATAAATAATGCAAATAAAGCATCTTATGCAAAAATAGTCATAGAAGAGAAATCAACTTATGAAGAAATAATTAAGGCTTGCAAACTTTTAGAAAATTATAATAATATTGAATTGGTTTTACAGCCAGTATATAGCAACTATCCATGCCCTCTTTCGCATATATTAAAAATAGAAAAACTTTGCTCTGAAATTTTAGGTAGAGCAAGAATTAGAGTTATTCCGCAAATACATAGAATATTAGGAATTCGCTAATAAATTTTCTGCTAGAATCTTAGCCATTTTAACATTTAAAGAATGTGAACCTCCAATACTTACAAAATGTGCTTTAATATCTAAAGGATTAACTCCAGATAAACTTAGATCCCCAAATAAATCAAGTAATTTATGATAAGCAGGCTCATTTTCAAATCTAAAAGGTAAATCAAAGCCATTTTCATCATAACTTAAAACTTTAGATTCAAGTCCAGTAATACGATTCTCTGATATATGAGCAAAAGTCCTTGCAAATAATAATTTTTTTAAATCATCTTTTTCTTGCCAATTAACCCAGATCTTTGATTGATCTACTGGATTTGTAAATAAATAAGTTATTTTAAATTCGTTATTTGGATAAGCAAAGATAACATGTTCTTTTTCATCTTTAACAAAAATACTTTCTTTTAAATCAAATTTAAGTAAACTTTCTAAAGAATTAGGGGATAAAATTTCATAAAATGTTTTTGCACTGCCATCTTCTAAAGGAATTTCTTCTCCAAATACCTCTATTTCTAAATTAGTTAATCTTAAAAGATTTAAACAAGCTAAAAGATGTTCTACAAAACATAAACTATTTTTTTCATTTCCAATTACTACATTTCTATTTGAAAATAATACATTTTTTGCCAAAGCGGGAACGATACTATTATCCGGAAATTTAAAAGTTATATTATTTTGTATTTTCTCATTAAAATTTAATTGAATTTCTTTTTTACTAAGGCTTCCCAAAGATTTATAAGAAAAACTTTTCATTTATTTTTTTTTAATGGTTGCATTTAAACTAAGCTTACCCTAAAATTTGACAAAATAGATGTTTTAATTTGAGAAAATAATGGATTCAATACTTGAAAAAAAATTAGAAGATATTTTGATAACATATGTTGATTTAATCGACAAAATGTCAGATCCTCAAATTCTTAAAGATCATGAACAAATTAAAACAATTTCTAAAAAGAAAAAAGATTTTGATGAAGTAGTTGAAAAATATAAACTTTATAAAAAATTATTTCAAGAAGTTAAAGATAATCAACAAATTCTTAAAACAGAAAAAGATCCTGATTTTTTAACTCTTGCACAAGAAGAAATTAGTAATTTACAACAACGCTTAACTAATCTAGAAGAAGAATTACAAATACTTTTATTGCCTAAAGACCCTAATGATGAAAAGAATGTAATAATTGAAATAAGAGCTGGCACAGGTGGAGATGAAGCTGCTATTTTTGCAGGAGATCTTTTAAAAATGTATCTTAGATATTCTGATATACAAAATTGGAAAACTAAAATCGTTTCTTCTTCTGAATCAGAAATAGGGGGAGGTTATAAAGAAATTTTCTTAGAGATCTCTGGTGATAGAGTTTATAGTAAATTAAAATTTGAAGCTGGAGTACATAGAGTTCAGAGAGTTCCTTTGACTGAAGCTTCAGGGCGAGTTCATACTTCTACTGCTACAGTTGCTGTTATGCCTGAAATAGACGAAGTTCAATTAAAAATCGATCCTAATGATGTTGAATTAACTACTGCTCGAAGCGGAGGTGCTGGTGGTCAAAATGTAAACAAAGTGGAAACCGCGGTACATTTACATCATAAACCTAGTGGAATAAGAATTTTTTGTTCACAAGAAAGATCTCAATATCAAAATAAAGAAAGAGCTTGGGGAATTTTACGAGCAAAACTTTATGAAGCACAAATACAAGAACAAAGAGAAAAAATTTCTTCAGATAGAGCAAGTCAAGTAGGTACTGGTATGCGTTCTGAAAAAATTAGAACTTATAATTATAAAGACAATAGAATCTCAGATCATCGTATAGGACAAAATTTCCCATTAGAACAAGCTTTAACTTCTGGGAATATAGAAGAAATAATACAAAGTTTAATTGCTTATGAACAAAAACTTAAGCTTGAAGAGCTAGCAAATACTATTATTTAATTATGAAAAATAAAACTAAAGTTAAAGATAAAGTTAAAAAAAAAGAAACACCAACTATTTCAAATAGAAAGGCATTTGCAGAATTTGAAATAATAGAAACTTTAGTTGCAGGCATAATTTTAACAGGTACTGAAATTAAATCTTTAAGATTAGGTCGGGGTAAATTAAATGAAGCTTTTGCAAAAATAGATAAAAATTGTGAAATGTATTTGTATGGAATGAATATCCCTAAATATGAATGTGGAAATCGTTATAATCATGAACCTGATAGAATAAGAAAACTTTTATTAAATAAAAAAGAAATTCTCAAATGGAAAAGCAAGGCAGAAAGAGAAAATTTAACTATAATAGGTTTAAAACTTTTCTTTAGAGGACAATGGGCAAAAATTGAAATTGCTTTATGTAAAAGAAAACTTCTTCATGATAAACGTAAAGAATTAAAACAAAAAGCAATAGATCGTGATACTGAAAGAGATTTAAAAAGATATTAAATTATGAAAGCATTTAAAGATTTAAGAGAATTTATAAAAGCTTTAGAAGCTGATAATGAATTAATAAGAATTCCAGCTAAAGTCTCTAGTGAATTAGAAATAGCCGAAATAACTGACCGAATAAGCAAAGGTTCTTTAAATAAAAATAAAGCTTTATTATTTGAGAATATAGAAAACTATGAAATACCTATATTAATAAATTCTATGGGTTCTATTTCCCGTATGCAAAAAGCTCTTGGCGTATCTAGTCTTGATGATATCGCTCAAAGAATCGAAAAAATGCTTGATTTAAAGACTATTCAAAGCTTTCCTTCAAAAATTCAAAAACTTTTAGAAATTATTAATGTAAAAAATTTTCTTCCTATAAATATTTCAAATGCTCTTTGTCAAGAGGTTTTTATAAATAATATAAATGAAGCTATGCTTGATAAATTACCTATATTAAAGTGTTCCCCTAAAGATGCCGCTGAATTTATAACGCTACCAATTGTTTTTAGCAAAGATCCTATTAGTGGTGCTCGTAATGTTGGAATGTATAGACTGCAGAAATATAATAATAATGAAACTGGTTTTCATGTACATCCACATCATGACTGTTTTAAGCATTGTGAATCTGCCAAAAGTCTGGGATTAAAAAAACTTGAAATAGCTGTTGCAATAGGCTGTGATCCAGCAGTTGTTTATAGTGCAACAGCACCTTTGCTTTCAGGCATTGATGAAATGATTTTTGCTGGTTTTCTTAGAAACAAAGCTGTAGAAATGACAAAATGCAAAACTATTAACTTAGAAGTGCCTGCAAATGCAGAGATTATATTAGAAGGTTATGTAGATCTTGAAGATTTAAGAGAAGAAGGAGAATTTGGAGATCATACAGGTTTTTATTCTCCAAAAGATTTTTTTCCTACTTTTAAAATTACAGCAATGACTCATAGGAAAAATCCTGTATATATGACTACTATAGTTGGAAAACCCCCTCAAGAAGATTGTTATATGGGTAAAGCTACTGAAAGAATTTTTCTACCTTTATTGAAATTATTTTTATCTGAAATCTTAGATATTAATATGCCTTTTGAAGGAACTTTTCATAATTGTATAATAATAAAAATAGACAAATTATATGCAGGGCAAGCTCGTAAAGTCATAAATGGAATTTGGGGATTAGGACAACTTTGCATAAGTAAATGTGTAATTGTTGTTGATAAAAATGTAAATATTCATAATATGAGTGAATTAGCCTTTAATGTTTTTGCTAATGTAGACCCTAAAAGAGATATTATAATTACAGAAGGGGTTTTAGATATTTTAGATAGAGCCAGCCCTCAAATAGGTTATGGTGGGAAAATAGGCATTGATGCAACAACTAAATTTAAAGAAGAAGGTTTTGAAAGAAAATGGTCTGAAGAAATAATTATGAATGAAGAAATTAAAAAATTAGTAGATTCTCGTTGGAATGAATATTTTTTTGATAAAAAATAGAAATTATGTTAATATTCTTTATCATAAAATCTAGGGAGAAAATAACTTGATTTCATATTTACTTTCGTTATTAGTTGCGATTTTTAATTTTGTTCTTTTTATTTATGCAGTTATGAGTTGGTTTCCTGCTTTAACTTCAAATAATTTTTATATTGAACTTGACAAGTTTTTTTCTAAAATACTTGATCCAATAAGAAAGGCAGTGCCACTTGTTGCTGGTAAATTTGATTTTTCTCCTATAATTTTAATTATAATATTAGCTATAGGTACAAATCTTATTTTCCCTATATTGCACAAATTAGGCTTATAAAGAATGGCGAAATATAAAGCTTCAAGGAAGTATTCAACTGCAGAAGTTATTTCCAGAATATTTAAAGTTGCTAAAAAATATATTATATATCTTGCAATAGGCATGGCCGCAATGCTTATTTCAGGACTTTTTGCTGTTTGGCCAAGTCTTGCAATAAAGCTTATTACTGATGCACTTGCTAGTGGAGATTTTTTACACAAAGCAATAGATATAGATATTATTCCAAAACAGCTTCTTCAATATGGTTTTGAACCTCATAAAATAAGAATAGATTTAAAAGAACTTGTGAATTATACTCCTTGGGTAATGCTTTTCTTTTTTCTTTTAGAAGGATTATTTAAGTTTTTATATCTTTTTTGTACTAATTATTTTAGTTTGCTTATTGGGAAAGACTTTGAAAGACAACTTTATAAGAAAGCAATAAGTTTAGACATGAAAAAAATTAAAGCAAGAAGTTCCGGAGATTTTTCTTCTTGTATTGTAAATGATGTAAAAGCTATTCAAAGCTCTTTAGCAGATATATTAATTTGTGTAATAAAAGATAGTATTTATATAGCAGTATTTACTATTACCTTAACTTGTATAAACTGGAGATTAAGCATTTTTTGTATTCTTATATTGCCAATATTTTTTGCTGCAACTTATTATATGCTAAGAAGACTTAAGAAAATGGCAGCAGGAGGACAAGATTTCTTAGGGCAGACAGTAACTTTTGTTTCTGAAAGTATTCAAGGTATGGAGATTATTCATCTTAATAATGCTTATAATAAATTTACATCGAAGTTTAATTTATTACTTGTAAAACTTGAAGATCTTGCAAAAAAGGCAATAATGATAAATGCTGCGGTTAGTCCACTTTTAGGGCTTCTTGGTGCTGCGATTATAGGTTTTGTAGCAATTTGGATTGGATTTAAAGAAGTTTCAGAGGGGAGAATGACTGTAGGGGATTTTAGCGCTTATGTAGTTATGACAGTACTTCTTTATCAACCTGCGCGTAGAGTTCTTCAAGTAATGGGTAAAATCAGTCGTCTTTTAGGAGGTAGTTATAGAATATTAGAATTGCTTGATACTCCTTCAGAAGCTTCTGGAACAAAGACTTCACTTCCTATAATTTTAGATAAAGAGAGTTTTATAGAATTCAAAAATTTAGAATTTCATTATAATAAAAAAATTAAAGTTCTTAAAAATATAAATCTTTCAATAAAACAAGGAGAAAAAGTTGCTTTTGTTGGACCTTCTGGTGCAGGTAAAAGTACTATTATAAAATTAATCCCTAAGTTTTTTGATCCCGTAGAAGGAGATATTTCTGTTGAAGGAATAAGTATTTTTGATTGGGATTTAAAAGAACTTAGAGATAAAATAAGTTTTGTACATCAAGATACAATGCTTTTTACAGGTTCTTTAAAAGAAAATCTATTAATTGCTAAGCCTTCTGCTACAGACGAAGAAATAAATAAAGCATTAGAAATGGCTAAAGTTGATTTTCTTCATTTAATAAAAAATGGCATAAATGCTGAAATGAGTGAAAGAGGAAATAATTTATCTGGTGGACAGAGACAAAGAATTGGTTTAGCTCGTGCTTTTTTAAAGAATAGTCCTATATTAATTTTAGATGAGCCTACAAGTTCTCTTGATATGCAATCTGAAGAATTAATACAAAAAAGTATAGTTGAATTAATACAAAATCGTACAGTAATAATGGTTACTCACAAATTAAGTTTAATAAAAGATTTTGATAAAATAGTTTGTTTTAAACATGGTGAAATCATAGAAAGTGGAACACATCAAGAGCTTTTAGCAAATAATAATTATTATGCAGAACTTTTAAAATCAGAATTAAGTTAAGCTTTTTATATAATCATTAAATCATCTCTATGAATAACATTATTTCCATAAGTATAAGATAAAACATCTTCTATTTTATTAGAAACTAAGCCTTTTATTTTTTCTAAATCTTTTGAAGAATATCTTGTTATTCCTTTAGCAATTAATGCTTTTTTATAAAGAATTTCAATTATTTCCCCTCTTTTAAAACTTCCATCTATTTCTTTTATACCTACAGGTAAAAGACTCTTTCCTTTAAAAAGAGCATCCTTTGCTCCTTCGTCAATAAAGATCTTTCCTTTTGTAGCTTTCATATAAGCTATTAAGGTTTTTTTATTTCCAGAAGAAGCTTTAGATCTTTTTGCTCTAAAAAGTGTTCCTATTCTTTCTCCTTTTAATATATTTGAAATTTGTAAAACTTTTGAACCTGATATTATATGAACATTTGTTCCAAAATTTATAACCATTTTGGCAGCTTTAATTTTACTCATCATGCCACCAGTACCCCATTTAGAACGGGATTCTTTAACCATGGATTCTATATCTGTATTAATTTCAACAACTTCGTTTATTAACTGTGCATCTGGATGTAAAAAAGGATTCTTTGTGAAAAGTCCTTCTGTATCTGTCAAAAGAAAAAGTTCATCTGCTGAAATTAATTTGCATACTAAAGCAGCTAAATGATCATTGTCTGTGAATTTTATTTCATCTACAGCTACAACATCATTTTCATTTATTATAGGGATTACCCCTAAAGCTAATAAACCTTTTAAAGTGGACTGTGCATTAAAAAAATTTTCTTTATTTTGTAATTCTTGCTTAGTAAGCAGTACCTGCCCAACTATTTGTCCATGTTTTTGGAAGAGCTGATCATATAAAGAAGCAAGTAATATTTGTCCTACAGAAGCTGCAACTTGTTTATCTGTTATTTTTTTTGGTTTTTCTTTAAAATTAAGCCGTTTAGAACCTAGTCCAACTGCGCCTGAACTAACAAGCACTACATCATGCCCAAGTTTTTTTAAATCAATAATTGCTTCAACTAATTCAGACATTAATTGAAGATTTATACCTTTTTCATTATTCGAAGCAATTGAAGTTGTGCCAATTTTTATTACTATTTTATGATTCATTAGATTTTATATATCTGCTTAATACTTCTTCCTTTGGATAATTATTAATTATATTAAGTTTATTTCTAGTATATTCGACTTTTTCATGATGTTTCTTTAAATCTAAAGGCATTTTTTCTTCTATTGATTTTGTAAATCTTTCAAATTGACTCTTTTTTACAAGAGTTTCTTCTGCAAAATTTTTCATTAATTTTAAATAAGAATAAAGTACAAAATCTGCAAAACAAGGTTCATCATCTACTAAAAATTTAAGACCATTATTATAAGAAAAATTAAGCCTTTCTATACACATAGGAATTACTTCTTCATTTAAAGTTTGATATGCTTTCTCATAAGCAATTCTTTTATCTGGATGACCTGTGAGTACTTTATTATATTTTGTTTTTCTTATAACATTCATTTTAGAAAAAGTACTCATATGACCTATTACATTTGAAAAATTATGTTCATTAAAAAACATTAAACTTAAAAAAGGTAATAAAAAAGCTTTATTAATCCAATCTCCAAGTATTGAAATTTCTAAACCCTTGACTTCATGTTCTCTTTGAAGCAAACTATTATTAGGATAACAAGTATCAAGTATTTTATATATTTCATTAATACCAGAAGAAAAAGTTGCTTCTGTTGAATAACTACTTGTCATTTTCATATATGGAAATTCATAATAAGAATGCCTTGATTCTAAAATTCTAAGAAATTCATAATCAGTATTCAAATAATTGTCTATAGTCCTTATTTTAAATCCTATATTTTTATAAAAAAGAGCTTTATATTCTAATGCAAGCTCTGCCTGTAAAGACATGGGATCGTTATTTAAAGCATAAATTTCAAAACTATTTGTTGGTAATTTAAGCTTTACAATTACAGAAGTTAAATTTGTATTGAGACATTTATTATTTAACATAATTTTTCTTAGAGATTTCAGTTATTTTATTTTTTTCATTTACATAAACAACTTTAGGATTAAAATTTAACAATTCATCATTATTAAATTGTCCATAAGTTATTATTATCAAGAGATCCCCAGTTTTACAAAGATGTGCTGCCGCGCCATTAACCTGAATTTCTCCTGAATCTTTCTCCCCTTTTATCGCATATGTCACAAAACGATTTCCATTATTAATATTCAAAACATGAATCTGTTCAAATTCATTTATTTCACAAGCTTCCATTAGTGCTGAGTCAATAGTTAAACTACCCTCATAATTAATATTAACTGAACTTACAGTTGCCCTGTGAATTTTGGATTTGAAAAAAGTTCTGAGCATTAAAGAAAAGGTTTTAAATTTAAAACTATTATTTAGTTTAGCATTTAATTCAAAAATTTTTTATAATTATTAAAAAGTTAGTTGTAAAAATGCCTTCATAGCTCAACTGGATAGAGCAGTTCCGTCCTAAGGAAAAGGTTGGGAGTTCGAGTCTCTTTGAGGGCAATTAATATTTACTTCTTTTATCATCATCGTCTTTTTCTTTTTTCTTTCTTTTCTCTTCATATTTTTCTGCTTCTTGTGTATTTTTCTTTAATACTTCTGGTGATTCTTGATATGCCATTGCTGTTTTTGCTATTTTAGGTGGTTGAGCTTCTGAAATCTCCTGTGGCTTGGCTATAGCATAACCTAAATCTACTTTTTCAGCAGGAGGCATTGCATCTGTTGTAACTATACCCCCTATTGTTTGTGCCTTTGTTTTGTTTAAATAAGCTCCAACTCTTTCATTATTAGTAGCTTGTTGTTCTTCTTTTGTATCAAGTAAATCATCTGTATCTTCCCCTTCTTTTCCCTTAATATTTCCAATTCCTTGCCATGAAGTTTCACCTTCACTTTTATTATCATCGTCTTTTTTTATAGGGGCTTGTTGATTAGAAGTAGTAGTATCTCTTAATTGTCTTAGTTCTGATTGTGCTTTTAAAGCTTGTTTTAATTTTAATTTTTTATCATCATCGTCATTATCAGTAGAAGAATGTTCATGATATTTAGTAGTTCTATCAGCCCTTACAGTAGGACTAGCTCTAAATGATTTTAAATTAGGAAATGAAATTAAATTATTCATTTTTTTATAAAGCTTCAGATTTTATAGAGAGATTTTATAGAAATTTATTAAAAGGTTTATTAAATATTTGTTTATTATTCCTTAATTTAAGTATAACCTTTTTTTATAAAGTTTTCAAGTTCTTAAATAATATTTAATTTATAAAGGAGGTAATTTAATTAAAGTAACAAGTTCTTGTTCTATAAGCTTATCAACACTAGCAAGTGCTTCGTTGCCAGACAAATCAATTAATGCTACTCGTTTAGAACGAAGTCTTGTTTCTATTCTTTTTATTTCTCTTTCAATTTGTCTTATTCGAATTTGTGATAAAAATTGTGATTGAGGACTATTTAATTCAAGGGAAGCAGATGCTTCTTTTCTAACCTCTTCAAGTTCATTTCTTGCTAAAATCAAATCTGCTTTTTCACTTTTATATTCATGATATTCAGTTCTAACTCTTTCAGCTATTTCATCTATCATCATAAACATTATTACCATTTCAGTTTGACTTAAAGCTAATTTATCTTTATTTTTAGTTGAAATACCATTTATAAGATCACCAGCAACACCTGCGCTCAAATAGCTTGCAAGAGCAGAGGTGTCAGCAGGAGCAACAGACTGCAATGCATAAAAAGGTAAAAACACTGCTGTATTTAGAATTTGACTTAAAATTTGTGCTTTTTTCTGGTCATCACTTACTGGTGCAAGTTTTTGAACTATAAATCTTATTGTTTTATTTCGCTCAAGGGTTGCTCTCCAAAGAATTAAAAGTTGTTCTTGTTCAAATTTAGTAAGCATTATATCTACTTTGTCTTTTTGCTCATCAGACAATTCGATTGAAGGTTGAATAAAATTTATTGTATCTATAGCTTCTTCTTTATCAGATTTTCTATCTAATACAATATTTTGAAGTTCTTCATTTGTTTTATCTATATTTTTATTTATATTTGTATCTTTAGGAAATTTTTGATTAATAATTAAATCGTCTGGATTTTTTTCATCATATAATAAAAGTTCTTCTGCTGGACATTTTTCTATTTCCTCTAATTCTTTTATTTTTGATTCTACTCTAATACAAATATTTAAAAATAATAATATTAATAATAATTTTTTTTTCACGTGGATTATAATATAAGTTAATTGATTAATTTTAACTCAAAAAATCTTTAAAAACTAAGTACCAATTATCTGTTATTTAAGATAAAATAAAAGGGTATAGTTTATTTAGATTATTTTTTTTTTGTTAACAATTCGGTGATAATATATGTCTATAGTAGAATTAAATAGAGAATTTGGAAGATTAGGAATTTTTATTGATGGAAATAATTTATTTCATGCAGCTCGTTCAATAGGAATAGAAATAGATTATGCAAAACTTTTAAGTATATTTTGTAAATATGGACCAATTGTTCGTTCTTTCTTTTATACCGGAGTTGATGAAAATGCTTCTAAACAACAAGGTTTTTTGCTTTGGATGAAACGGAATGGTTATAAAGTAGTACAAAAAGAATTAAAAACTTCTCCTGATGGAAGTAAAAGAGCAAATCTTGATGTTGAAATAACAGTTGATATGCTTTCTTTATCTAAAGTTGTAGATACTATAGTTCTTGTCAGTGGTGATGAAGATTTTGCTTATGCATTAAATTATCTTGCAAAAGAAGGTAAACAAGTTATGTTAACTGGTTTTAGAGTAAATACCTCTCCAATATTAATGGATGTTGCTGATTATTTCTTAGATCTTGAAGGTTATATAGATGAAATAATAAAAGAAAATTCTTATCCAGGAGATATGGTAAATCAAACAAATTTATATGTTCAACAAAATCAGATTAAACCTAGTACTCTTGCTTCAAGAATGGCTTCTTCAAATCAAAAAATAACTAATGACAAAGGAATTTTAGATAATTAGTGAATAATTCAGCAAAAAATATTTATAAAGAAGAAAAACGTAAAAAAATAAAACAAGAACTTGATATAAAAAGATTACCTTGTGCAGTTGGTATTTCAGAATCAAAATTCTTTGAAAATGTAGGAGGCATAATAAGAACAATTAATGCTTTTTTATTACAAGAAATAGTACTTGATGAAAAAGTTTATAATAAATATGCTTGTGCAGGTGCTGATAAATGGGAAAATATAATTATTCAAAAAGACATAATTTCATATTTTAAAAAAAACAACTATACATTAATCGCTTTAGAACAACATGAAAAAAGTATTCCGCTTTGGGACTTTAAATTTCCTTTAAAATCTGCTATTATAATGGGACATGAAGTGCAAGGCATGACTGACGAAATGCTTAATCAGTGTGATTTTACAATAGAAATTCCTCAATATGGACTTGTTGAAAGTCTTAATGTTTCTACTGCTACAAGTATTGCTCTTTATGAATATTCCAGACAACATCGAGCTTGTTTATGAAAATTTTTTCTGACTATCACAATCACCCATTAGGACATGATCCTCGAAGAGTTTATAGCTATGAACTTCTTAATTCATGGTATGAAAGTGCTTTAAAAAAAGAGATTTCTGATATAGTTTTCACAGATCATGATAGATACCATGAAGGTGTAAAAATAGATGTATTTAAAAAATTCAAAGAAGAAAAAAGTAATTCTCCTATAAAATTAAAACTTGGAATAGAATTAGACAACGATCCAGAAACTTCTTCACAAGGCAGAAAATGGGTTGAGAAAAACTATGATGAATTTGATTTTATTTTAGGCTCAGTTCATTTTATAAATCATTGGGCTTTTGATCATGCTTATTATAGAGAAGAATATAAAAAATGGAATATCGAGGAACTTTATAAGACATATTATTTAGAAGTTCAAAAAACAATAAAATTAGGATTAATTGATGGATTAGGGCATTTTGATTTAATAAAAATTTTTAATTATAAATTAGAAGAAAAATCTTTTGAAACTATAAATAATTTAATAAAAGAAACTTTAGAACTTGCTAAAAAAGCAAATTTAAGTATTGAAATAAGTACTGCTGGATTAAGAAAACCAGTAAATGAAATTTATCCATCTAAAAATATTTTAAAATTTGCAAAAGAAATGGGAATAGATTTTACACTTTCGTCAGATGCACATGCACCAGATCAAATTGCAGAAAATTATACTGAATTAAAAAAATTGCTTCAAGAACTTGAAATAACAAAAATTGTACTTTTTGAAAATCATAAAAAAATCTATATTGATCTTTAAAAAGCTAAAAAACAAATATTATGTTTATCTGCTAATTCTATTGTTTTTTGCATATCAACTACAAAGGTTTCTTTTGCTTTGATTGCTAGAAGTGAGCCTTTATATTTTATAATAGTTTCCATAGTTTTTGGACCTACTGTAGGCAAATCGAAAAATTCAGATTGTTTTTTCCAAGGAAGTTTTACTATTACTGCATTTTTACGTGCCATTTTACATCCTCTCTTTATTGTTTCGTCAGTGCCTTCTGCTGCTTCAAAAGCCATTACCGAGGAGTTTTTTACTACAACGCATTGACTAACTTCAAGTGCTGCTGCTTTTTCTGCCATTTCAATACCATAGTTTAAATCTATTTGTTCTTGTTCAGTAGCTTGTCTTTTACTAAAAACAGCTTTTTCTACAAATAAATCTTTTAAAAAATATGATTGGGGGATTAAATTCAAATTATTATCTTTCATTATATTTTGAAGAGTATTATGAAAGCTATTATCCTCAAAATTAAATAATTGTTTAAGATAATTTTTAGCCATTTCATCAAGAAAAGGAATTTTAGAAATTGCTTCAAGTTTTTTTACTTTACCTATAACTAAAATATCTTTTATTTCATTTTCATGAAAAAAATTTAAAGATTCTTTAAGTTTTGCTGGATTTTTTATAACTGCATTTGTATACTTCCCTTCTAAATCTATAAAAGATTTTAAATTTATTGCAAGAATATATACTTGATACCCTTGTTTAAGAGCATTTTGCGCAACAAGTCTTGGTAATGCACCTTCACCTGCTACTAATCCTATTTTATTCATAAAGTCTCCTAAATCATATTATCTTTGAATATCTAGAGATTCAATTTTTAAAATTAATTGTCTATTTTGTTCTGCAAGTAAATGTTCTGATCTTTTTAAATTAATAATTTGGAATACACTTTTTACTATATTAACACTATTAAAACAAAAGCTTCTCCATCCTTGAAAAGCTAAAAGTAATGTGAAAGTTAAAATTGAAACAGATTTGATAATTTGCCACATAAATATAAAGATTTAAAATTAAAAAAAAAGTTTCAAAATTAACTAGAAAGTTCTTGTACTGTTGTTTGTTCTGCCTCCAATGTTTGCTTATATAATTCTTCTATCATACTTCCCGTACCTTTATTCATAGATATAGTATATTCATTTGACAGCTGTCTATACTTATAATCTTCGGAAATTTCATCTAAATCATGTAAAGCTTTTCCATAGACTTTATTGCCCAAAAATTCCCCTATACCTCTTCCAACACCGCTAAAAATAGATCCCATAGTTGCAGCACCAGAGGATCCACAAACTAAAGTACCTATAGCTAAGCCTGCAGATCTTAAAAGACTTTCAAAAGTCCATCCTATACGATTTCTTTTCATTGTATAGTCATAAGTTCTATCTTGTGCCTCAATTAATATTTTGTCATTTTGACGAATTATATTAGTTAAGTTCTTGGTAGAAGTTTTATTTGCAATATTATTATCCCAAAGTAATTTAGGATATAAATCTATATCTAACATAATTTAAATAACTCTTTTAATTTAATTTTTCCCTATTATTAAATGAATTTATTTAGATTAAAAGGTCTATTATTTAATTTATGAAATTTATAGAAGCCCCCTAGAACAAACTCAGAATCCCTCACCCCTCCTTCGCTTCGCTCAGGCGTCCCCTCTCCTAAAGAGAGAGGGGATTTTATGCATATATCCCGACTTAAGAATAGCGCATTATTAGCGGGGCTTGGGGTGCAACCCCATTATAAAGACTTTTATCCTTTGGCTCCCTCTCTTTTAGGAGAGGGCAGGGGGTGAGGGATTTTTAAAGAATTATTTTTTAAATAGGGGGCTCAAAATGAAGCTTATATTATACTTTGTCCACTTGATTTTAAATCATCACAAGCAAGTTTAACTCTTTCTTTCATTGAATTTTCTGCAAGCTTACCATAAGAACGCGGATCATAAAGTTTTTTGTTTCCAACTTCGCCTTCTATTTTGAGAACTCCATTATAATTTATAAACATATGATCTACTATTGGTCTAGTATAAGCATATTGCATATCAGTGTCTATATTCATTTTTATGACACCATAATTTAAAGTTTCATGAATTTCTTCTAAACTTGATCCAGAGCCACCATGAAATACAAGATAAGCAGTTTCTCCTTTGAATTTATCTGAAATTGCTTTTTGTCCATCTCTTAATATTGTTGGTTTTAAATGAACTCCACCAGGTTTATAAACACCATGTACATTTCCAAAAGAAGCTGCAAAAAGATAATCTTTAGAAATATCTCTAAGACTTTCATGTACATAAAGCATATCTTCAGCGGTTGTATAAAGTTTGTCTTTTGATACACCTGAAGTATCATGACCATCTTCTTCTCCGCCAGTTACACCTGCTTCCATTTCAAGAATTATTTCAAGATCTTTCATTTCAAGAAGAAGTTCTTTTGCGATTTTTACGTTTTCTTTAAGAGAGAGTTCAGAACCATCAAACATATGTGAATTAAAAAGATTCCCAAGTCCTTTTTCACGACGACGAGCAGTTTCTACAATAAGAGGTTTTACAAATTTTTCAAGCTTTGAAGGTTGACAATGATCTGTATGTAAAGCAACACAAATATTAAAACTATCAGCTAATCTATGCACATATTCTGCAATAGCAATAGCACCTAAGGACATTGATTTAAGAGTTGTACCAGAAGCATATTCTCCACCACCAGTACTAATTTGAATAATACCATCAGATTTTTTTTCTGCTAAGCCAGCTAAAACAGCTCTTGCACTTTCCATACCAGTTACATTTATTGCAGGAAAAGCAAATTTATTATTCTTCGCTTTCTCAAGCATTTTTTTGTACATTTGGGGTGTTGCTACGGGCATCTTTAATCCTTTCTAATAAAATTAATAAATAAGAAAAATATTACTACAATTTAATTAAAAAAATGATTTTATTTTTCTTAAACTTTTAAAAGCCTTTTTTGTTTCTAAGAGATCTTCAATTTTAATATCAGCATCTTGAAAACTATTTAATATTTCTGAAAATTCATCTTCATATTTTAAAATATTCATTCGCTCTTCTTTAGAAGCTTTCAAGAGTTTATTTTTTAAATGACTTAAGTAAGAATCATTAAATTCAGTATTTTTAATTGTTTCAATTATTTTTTGTTCTTCTTCATTTTCTACATCTAAAAAAAGTAAAGATAAAAGAAATTTTTCTATTGAATCTGGACTTTTAATAGGAATTTTTGCTTTAATTCTTTTACTTTTAAAAATAAAATCTTTATTTAAAATTATATTTTTATTTAATATTGTATTTTGTGTATTATCGATATAAGCTTTAATTTTTTCTAATACACTAGTTTTTGTAAAATTAAATTTCCTCGCACATACTTCAGCAAGAACTTCACGATAAAGTGAATCTTTTATTGTTGCGATCAATTCAGTTATTTTTTCAAGTTTTTGTATTCTAAGATTATTATCAGTAATTAAATCTAATTCTTTAGCTTCTTTATTTATTAAAAATTCAAATGCACAAGGAGTTTTTTCAATTTTTTCTTTAAGCTTTTCAATACCTTTTTTGATTATATATTCATCAATATCTTTTATATTTTCTTCATCTAGATCTAATGCTTTTAATTCTGGTCTTTGCGAAATTTTTAAATTTTGGAAAATCCTTAAAGATCTTTCAAAAGCTTTCATTCCGGCATTGTCATTATCAAAACATAAAATAATATTTCTTTTAAGATTTGTTGAATATAATAAATTAGCCTGCGTTTCTGTTAAAGCAGTACCTAAAGTTGCTACAGCATAATTTATTCCAGATTGATGCGCCTGTATTACATCAAAATAACCTTCTAACAATAAAACTTTTTGTTCATTTCTAGCATTAATTCTAGCTATATCTATAGCAAAAAGATTTTCTCCTTTTTTATATATAGGACTTTCTGCTGAATTGAGATATTTAGGCGTTACATCATCTTGTAGAGTTCTACCACCAAAAGCAATGACTCTAGATTGCAAATCTTTAATCGGAATAATTATTCTTTCTCTAAATCTATCTACAAGATTATTATTTCCATATAAATCTTCTATACACAAACCACTTTCTTTTATAAATTCTTCACTATAATTATTTTCTTTAAGATAATTAAATAAAGCTATTTTATTTGAAGGTGCATAGCCTAATTCAAAATCTTGAAGAGTTTTTTCTAATAAGCCTCTTTTATTTTTAAGATAACTAAGAGCTGTTTCTCCAATTTTTTCATAAAGATTTTTTTTATAAAATTTAGAAGCACAATCATAAATTTCATAAAATTTTTTAAAAGCCTCAGTTTCTTCAGAAGAAGATTCTCGTATTTTTATATTATAAATAGAAGCTAATTCATAGACTGCATCTTTAAAAGATATTTTCTTATAATCCATTATAAATTTAAATGCATCGCCATAAGCACCACAAGCAAAGCATTTAAAAATATTTTTTTGAGAATTTATATTAAGAGAAGGATTTTTATCTGCATGAAATGGACATACTGCTAAATAACTATTTCCTTTCTTTACAACATTTATATATTTACCAATAATTGAAAGAATATCAAGCCTATTTTTTATTTCAATAACTGCTTGGTGAAAATTAAATTCCATTTTTATTTTGAATATTAATTATTTATTACTTCAGCTTTACTTATCCAATTATCTCTTATATAACGAAGTCCTGCTAAAAATATAAATCTATTATTTAATGCAAGCTTCATTTCTGCATGTTCTCTAAAAGAAATATTTTTCATTGAAATAAATTTTTGAAGTTTTGAAACTTTTCTTGATTGTATTGTAATTTCTTTATTTATATAATCTTTTGTAAGGTTTTCATCAAAATTATTTTCATCATCTTCTTTTTTACAAATAAGTTCTTCTAGATTTTTAGAAGTATTTTTAATTGTTTCAATATTTTCTTGTTTTGTTTCTTCTTGTTTTATATCTACTACTTCTTTTTTTACTTCAGCTTTTATAATTTCTTTTGGTTTTATATCTACTATTTCTTTCTTTGCTTCAGGTTTTATAATTTCTTTTAATTTTATATCTACTATTTCTTTCTTTACTTCAGGCTTTTCTAATAAATTTTCAATATTATTATTTTCAATTATTTTATTTATAGTAGAACTATCCGGATTTTCTTGAGATCTTAATGCTTGAATTTGTTTTAATGTCCAGCCATTTGCTTTTAATTTTATTATTTCTTCTAAAAAATTCAAAGAAGTTTCTGGTAAAAGAATTTTACGATTTTTCTTTTCTACAGTTAAATTAAAGGAATTTAAATATTTTCTTATTGTAGTTTCCTGAATAGACAGTTTTTCTGCAATTTCAGCAATTGTATAGAGCTTTTTTTCAATATTTTTTTTATTCATATATTTATATTTTAAACTTTTAACAAATTAAAACATGTTTAGATTATTATTCTATCAAATCAATTAGTTTAATATCAAAAAAATAAAATTTATTGTAATATTAATTTTCAATAATTAACTTTCTGTCAAATGTCTAAAAATAATAAATCACTAAAACTTTTTAATTTTTTCAAAGAATGTTATAAAGAAGCTAGATCAATAATTTGGCCTACACCAATGTACATTTGGCGCCAATTTATAATTGTTATAGCAGTATCTTTTGTTTTAGTGTTAATATTGTATTTTGCTGATTTATTTTTTGCTAGATTCATAGTTGAATTAAAAACTCTTATTACAAAATGAATAATATAGAAAATCCTAATTTAGATGATAGTAGTAATGATTCAAAGAAAAGTTACTCTAATATAAATAAAACTCAAGTTGATGAAAGAGGAGCAGCTTGGTATGTTGTATATACCATGGGATATGAAGATAAAGTAAAACAACAAATTCTTAAACGTGCTGAAACCATGGACGTAAAGGATAAAATTATTGAAGTCTTTATTCCTAAGAAAACTGTTGCAAAAGTTAAATCTGGAAAGAGAACAGAAAAAGATGTACCTCATTATCAAAGATATCTTTTTGTAAATATGGTATTAGATAATGAAACTTTTAGAACTGTAAGAAATACACCTGGAGTTTTAAGCATAATAGAAAAACCTCTTTCTCAAATAGAAGTTGCAAGACTCTTTGGAAGAAAACGTAAAAAATTCGGAGATCTTAATGAAGAAGAAATTTCTGAATTCTCTGTTAATTTTAAAAAAGGAGATCAAGTTAAAATTGAAGGTGGTGCTTTTGATGGATTTATAGGTACTGCTGAGTTTATAGATATTGAACATGGCAAAGTAACAGTTATGATAAGCGTATTTGGACGTCTAACCCCTGTAGATCTCACAATAGATCAAGTTAGACCTATAGACGAATAAATTATGTTTTTTATATTTTATATTTTAATTCCAATATTAATTGGTTATTTTTTAGGTTCAATACCTACAGGTTTTATTATTGGTAAATTCAAAGGTATTGATTTAACTAAAGAAGGAAGTGGAAGTATTGGGGCAACTAATACACTTAGACTACTTGGTAAAAGAGCTGGTATAACAGTACTTATTATAGATTTCTTAAAAGGTTTTATTGCTCCAATATTAGCATTAAAATTATGTAATCTTATTCCGTTAGCTGTTAATCTTGGAAAACTCCCAATGGTTATAGCTGCTTTGTTTTGTATTATAGGGCATAGTAAATCAATTTGGATTGGATTTAAAGGGGGCAAATCTGCAGCTTCTGGTGCAGGTACGATTTTTGCTTTAGATTGGAGATTAGGTTTAATAACTTTTTCAATTTGGTTTTTAACAGTATATATAAGCAAATATTCTTCTTTAGGCGCTTTAGTAGCAGTTTTTACTTGCCCATTTACAATGATTGCTTTAAGTTTTAAAGATAATGATTTTCAAAATTCAATTTGGATAGTACTTTATTGTTTTATAGCAGCTATCTATATTATTTGGAAACATAAAGAAAATATTAAAAGACTTATAAAGGGTGAAGAATCAAAAGTAAAATTTTGAAATTATATATTTTTTAACCCCAAAGATTTGCAAAAGCTTCTACTACTTTTTTGCCCATTGGTAATACTATTAACACTAAAATAGGTACTACAATAAAAGCAACCGTTAAAGAAAGCATTTTACCTTTTAACTGAGCGATTTCTGCTTCTATTTGTTGCTTTCTTCTTTCTCTAAAGAATCCAGCCATCTTAAGTAATGATTCACTAACACTACCCCCTGTTTTTTCACTTTGATCCATAAGATTACAAAAATATTTCATATTCTTTGAATCACTTCTCTGGATTAAACCCTGCCAAGCTTCCTCTCTAGGTACTCCAAATCTTATATCTGCTTGCCATGCCAAAAAATCAGTTTTTATAGGTAAAGAATGTTTTTCATCAGGCATTTGGTTTAATATAAAATCTGCCGCGATATCAAAAGTTGCACCTGCTGCACAAGCATTAGCAAAAAGATCTATCATATCTGGAATAGATTTATCAAGAAGTAATGCACGCTTTTTAACTTGTTCTTTTATATCTTCCCAATAAAGTATATAAGCAAGTCCTCCAAAAGCTATTGCTAATATAGAAAAAATTATAACTTTTTTAATTAATATACCTATAATAAAAACCGCAGCAAAAACAAAAGTTGCAAAACCTAATTGTTCAAGACTTTTTAATAAATAAGCATTTGGGGTTCTTATTCCGGCTTTATTTAATAGTGAAAGTTTCTTTTCTGTAGGTGCTGGAATTAAAGGTCCAAGTAGATTTGCAAAATTTTCTAATTCTTCACTTAAATCTTTCTCACGAACATCAAGACTACCTTGATCAACCATACCTTCTTGGAGAAACCCTAAAGTTGCTTTTAAATTTCGTCCACTTGCTTGTTCCATATCTGAAAATATTTTCATTAATATGGAAAAACCAACTAATGAACTTACTAAAATAACTCCTATTATTATGAAATTTGTCATTTTTTTCTCCTTTAGGCGTCAATGCTTTTAACAGTCTTGTACATTAAGTAAATACCGATACAATAATATATAAAAAGTCCACAAGTTATTAATTGTCCCCAAATAGTAGCTAAGAACTCTTGATAAATATCTCTACAAGACATAGCAAATAATGGTATTATAAGCCAAGGTGCTATTCCTAAAACTAATATACCCACAATATTTTCAGAAATAGATATATTTATTAATCCTTGTAGTCTAAATCTTTCAGTAATTACTCTTGCAAGTGTTACAAAAGTTGGTGCTAATGCTGCTCCTGTTTGATTTGCAACTTTTACCGCAATAACAAAAAGAAAAACATTTTTTGAAGCAACTCTTTCTCTAAATCTTTCTAAGGCTGTTGGTATATCTACCCCTAAAGCTAGTTCAGAAGAAATTTTCCCGAATTCTTGTCCAATAGGAGGATCCATACTTTCAGAAACAAATTTTAATCCATTCATAAAAGTTGAACCACCTTTTAGTGCAGCAGCCATAACATCAAGTGCTACGCCAAATTGTTCATCAAAAACTGTTACTCTTTCTCCAATTTTATATTCAAGAAAAAGAAGATTAAATACAAAACTTAATATAAAAACTGCTATTGAAACAAATATAGTTAATGGGAGAGAAATTTTACTCATAAGGACAATAAAAGTAATTATAGTTAATACGCATGCCCCTAATAAAACAAAAGCAGCCCACAATCCGGCAGGTATTTTCCATCCGGCATGTATCATTTTTACGCCTAATATTGGAAAATTATCAGTGATTTTTGTATCAATAAAATCTACTACTTCTTTTAATTCACTATCATCAAGTAATTGATTTGTGTTTAAATCATTTGAATAAAAAGTATTATCAAGTTGTTGTTTCTCTTGTTGTTGTTTTTCTATAGATTGAAGTACTGTAGCAGCTACTACTATAAATAGCCCTACTAAACCACCTATAACTAAAAGTGAAACTAAATCAATTGAAGAAAAGTCAAACATTTTAATCTCCTTATATTCTCATTTGATTTTGAGGCTTATTATCTGGAGCAAAGAGATCCATTGGTACATCTATACCCTGAGATTTCATTGCAGAAACACATCTAGGGAGCACCCCTGTTGGCAAGAATTCCCCTACAACTTTACCTTGTTCATCAAGTCCTCTTTGTTTATAAACATATATATCTTGCATTGTTATAGTATCGTCTTCCATTCCTATTATTTCAGTTATTTGTTTTATTTTTCTAGTGCCATCTTGAAATCTTGATTGCATTACAACTAAATTTATAGTAGAAGAAATCATTTCTCTTACAGTTTTTAAAGGTAATTCTACTCCACTCATAAGAACTAGAGTTTCAATTCTTTTCATAGTATCTCTTGCAGTATTTGAGTGTACTGTTGTCATAGATCCTTCATGACCTGTATTCATAGCTTGCAACATATCAAGAGCTTCTCCACCACGACATTCTCCCACTACTATTCTATTTGGTCTCATTCTTAAAGCATTCTTCATAAGATCTCGTGCAGACACAAGTCCTTCTCCTTCAGCATTTGCAACTCTTGTTTCAAGTCTTATTACGTGTTCTTGTTGTAATTTTAATTCTGCAGAATCTTCTATTGTAATAATTCGATCTTCATTACTTGCAAAAGAAGAAAGTGCATTAAGTAAAGTTGTTTTGCCTGAACCAGTTCCTCCTGCAACTATTATATTAAGTCTTGCTTTTACACATAAACTTAAAAATTTAGCCATTTTAGCAGTAATCGCATTGTAATTTATTAAATCTTCAAAAGAAAGCGCTTTATCTGGGAATTTTCTTATAGTTACAGCAGCTCCATCTAAAGCTAAAGGTGGAATAATAGCATTAACACGAGATCCATCTGGGAGTCTTGCATCAACCATAGGACTTGCATTATCTACTCGTCTACCAATTCTAAGAGCAATTCTTTTTACTACATGTAATAAATGTTCTTCATTTTCAAAAAGTATTTCACCTAATTTTATAAGTTTTCCACTTTTTTCAACAAAAGTCGAACGGGCACTATTTATCATAATTTCAGTGATGCTTTTATCTCGGAGAAGTGGTTCTAAAGGTCCAAATCCTAAAACTTCATCAGTTAAATCATTTAATAAAAGAATTTTTTGTTCTGGAGAAAGTGGAATTCCTCTACTAAGAGTAATAGCATTTACAATCTGTACTATTTGTTGTTTTATAGCATTATGATTACTTTCTTTTGCTAAATCTTCAGGAGCAATTTCATTTAATAATTGTTGATGTAATTCTTTTCTTAATTGATAAAAAGCAGGAGTTTTTAAATTCTGTGTTGAAGGAGCTGAAGTTTTTGTTTGCTCTTTCATTGAACTGAGTTTATTTTTCAACATTTCTTGTTGAGCATTAAATTGTTGTTGATTAGGATTAGACATAATTAATAAATATATAAGCTCTTAATTAGGATTTTTCCCTTAGTTATAAGTTTTTTTAAAGAGTTTACCCTAAAGATAGTATATTAATTAATCTAGATATAAGATTTAAAGCTTTAAAGGCTTTGATAAAACTTCTTCTACGTATTTACTTGTAATTGGTAATTCAAGACGATTTATCATACTAACAAATTCTTTTTCAACGGCATTATCTGAATAAGCAGTCATTATATCTTGGAATCCAAGATCATGCTCACTTTGATAATATACCATTATAGCTGTTTTACCTTGCTGAAGTGCTTTTGTTATTAACTGACATTTAAGGTGTGCTATTTCACAATCTATCATAAGTGGTTGTGTTCCTCTTAAATAACGACTAAAAGGTTCTGCTATTACTCGTTTTTGAGGACTATCTTTAAAACCATAAGGTTCTAATTCTTTTATAAAATACTCTGCAGCATTTATATTCATATTATTTTTCTTTCTTTCTTCTTTTTTATAACCTTCTGCTACAACTACTAAAGCATGACGTCTTTTTGAAAGCTCATTTGCAATTTCTGCTAAAATTTCTGAAGAAAAATCGAAAATCGGAAGTATTATAAGATGTGCTCTTGCTGCCGCACCTGAATGCAAAGCATGTCTTCCACTTTTATTACCCATCATTTCTAAGAAATAAATTCTTCTATGAGTATAAGCATCTTCATAAAGTCCTCTTGCAATTTGTGCACCATGTTCAGCACAAGAGAAAAAGCCTATTGCTCTATCATTATTTATATCTGAATCTGCTGAAATATTTATAAAAGCAGTTTTTATATTAGAAGGTAAAATCTTCAATAAATCTTTAGCACCTCTAAGAGTACCATCTCCGCCACAGAAAATTACTGCCTCAAATTTATTTTGAATTATAGTTTCAACAGCTTTTTTTTGATAATCTTCTCTTATAAATTCTGGAAATCTTTCTGAACGAAAATCTGAACCAGGATAAAAAATTCTTCGCCCCATTGTTTCTGTTGGAATGCCTTTATTATTAAGCTCATAAGCATTAATAGGACTTGTAACCATTCTGATTAACTGAGGCTCATCAGAAAACCCCTCACATAAAGATCTAAATCCTGAACGAGCAGCCCAACATTCCCAACCGAGCTTTTCACCTTCTTCTGTTAAGCCAACTGCCACTGCTGTATAACCTGGTGCTAATCCGCCATCAAATATAACTAAAGTTTTCATAATTTTAAACAGGAAGTTTTTTAGATAAAATTTCTTTTGCTTTTTTTAATTGAAGATCCTTATTAAAATCTTTATTTTGTTCCATTATATTGTCATAATTCATAAACCAAGGTCCTTTTTTAGCTTCTAAATCTTCTTTATTAAGTTTAATTTCATAATTAGGTTTTATTCCTATTTCATGAATATCTGTTCCATTAGGAGTTAAATATTTAGCAGCTGTTATATTAATACCCGAACCGTCTGGTAAATCTCTTACTATTTGTACAAGTCCTTTCCCAAAAGTTGTAGTACCTATAAGAACAGCTCTCTTGTTATCTTTTAAAGCTCCTGCCAATATTTCACTAGCACTTGCAGAACCTTCATTTACTAATAAAGCTAAATTTCCTTTATATTTAAAATCACTATTGCCTGTTTTTTTGGTAAGAATATAACCATCTCTATCAACAGTACTTACTATATCTTGATTTTCTTCTAAAAATATATTTGAAATTTCAATAGCATTATCTAAAAGTCCACCTGGATTATTTCTTAAATCTAAAATTAACGAAGGGCAATCCCCTAATTTTTTAAGTTTTTCAGAAAACTCTTTTGCTGCATCTTGAGAAATAAAACTTGCTAAATGTATATAACAAATTTTATTTTCAAATTTTTTATAATGATCTTCTGGTATAGATTCCACATGAATTTCAGCTCTCTCAACTTCGTAGAGTTTCTTTTCTTCCCCTCTCTGAATAAGTATTTTTACTTTGGTACCAGCAATTCCTCTTATTTTACCAGCAACTTCGTCAATTGAAAGACCTTTTGTTGATTCTCCATTAACTTCAAGTATTTCATCTTTAGGCAGAAACCCAGCCTTAAATGCTGGGGTGTCTTGTATAGGCGCAATAACTATAACTTTTTGTTCTTTATTTAATCCGATTTGAATACCAATACCTGTTAATTTCGCATTGATTGCTTCTATTTCTTCTTTATATGCTTTTTGATCGAGATATCTAGTGTATCTATCACCAAGACTTGCAACCATTGTTTCTATTGCTTTGCTTGAATCATCAAAATCTTTAAGTCTACCTTTATAGCGTTTATCTAAAGACCATATCTCTAAATCTTGATTATTAAAAGTTTTATCAAGATAATTTTGTTGAAGCATGAGTCTTGTTAACTCATAAAGTTGTTCAGGTGTTATTGATTTTTGTGGTAAAGAAAAAACAATTAAACCAGTTGCGAATAAAAAAAATATCCAGAACAAGGTTAGAATCTGTTTTACAATTTTCATAAATATTTAATTAATTTTTGCTAAAAGGAAATCCCATTTCTTCTAAAAGTGCTCTGCCTTCATCATCAGTATTAGCACTAGTAACAAAAGTAATATTAAAACCTTTATTTGTTCTATTTTCAAGCTCAACAAAGATTCTTTGATCTGCTATACCTATTGTAAAATTACCTCTTCTATCGCTTTTAATTTTGAAACCTCTAAAATCTCTAATTCTAGGAGATGCAATAGATATAAATCTATCTAAAAAGCTATACATTAAATCTTTTCTAAGAGTTACACTAATACCATTAGGCATACCTTCTCTTAATTTAAAAGTTGCTATTGATTTTTTAGATTTATTAACTAAAGGCTTTTGTCCACTAACAATAGTAATATCTTTTACCATTTCCTCAAGAATATTACCAGTTTTTGAATCTTCAGCATTAACACCTCTATTTATAACAATCTTTAAAAGTTTAGGTACTTGTAAATCATTTGTGTAAGAAAATTTCTTTTTAAGATTAGGCATTATTTGCTCTTTATACTGCTTTTCTTTTCTTGTCATTTTAGATTTCCTCTCCTGTTTTAACTGCTATTCTTTTGCCTTCCTTGTTATGGCGAATTCTTGTTGCAACAGCTTTGCCTTCTTTTTGAACAACAAGACTTATATTTGACATGTCAATAGGAGCTTCCATTTCAACTTTTTCACCATGCTCTTGTCCCTGCCTAGGCTTTCTATGCTTTGTTTTCATATTAATACCAGCAACTATTGCTTGAGCTTTTGCTGAAATTACTTTGAGAACTTTACCAGTTTTGCCTTTATCATCACCACTAATAACAATAACTTCATCCCCTAATTTTATATCCCAAGATCTTCTAGGATTTCTTCTTCCTTTAAGGAAAGCTACATTAAAAACAAGACGATCTCTTTTTTCTTTAGCTTTGATTGCCGTCTTTGTATATTTGATCTTCTTTTTTACAGACATTATATTTAAATCTAATAAATTAAGAAAGAAATAATAACATAAAAAATTTGTTTTTAATATGATTTTTAAATTATTTTCAAGAAAGCTTTTGAATATTTGAATTAATAGTAATTTTAGTAATTAAATCTTTATAATTAAGTTTATTTACAGGATCTTTCCAATTTAAAGGGGCAATCTCTGCTAAAGGCAAAAGAACAAAATCTCTTTTTAAAGCTTCTGGATGAGGAATTGTTAAATTTTCTGTTTTTATTATTAAATCATCAAAAAACAATAAATCCAGATCAATTATTCTTGAAAATTTCAAATTATTATTTTTATTATTTCTACCCAAAGTTTTTTCAATTTCTTTTAATTTCAAAAAGAGTTCTTCTGCTAAAAATTTAGTTTCTATTAAACAAACAAGATTTAAGAATTTTTGAGGATTTTCTTCTGATAAATCAATTGCATTACTTTCATAAATACTTGAAATTTTTAAAATATTTATAGAATTTGAATTTTCTAAGAGATTTATTGCTTGTTTTAAATTCTCTTGTCTATTTCCAATGTTTGAGCCAAAACCTATAAAAGCAGTTGATATCATTTATTTTTACTTTTATTTATACTATATGATAAAATTTCTATTTTTAATATGAAAAGATTTTTATCAATAATAAAAGACAAAAAAAATATATTAAATATTTTAAGAATATTATTAGGTATAAGCCTTATAATGGCTGCTTGTGGTAAAATCCTACCTGTTGGAGCTTATTATAAATGTGGATATATTCCTCTAGAACTCTTTCTTTCACAAATTATAAAATATCATTTTCCTTTACCTAAAATTTTAATAGAAATTTCTACTATACCTCTTATAACTTTTGAACTTCTTATTGGACTTTTATTGGTTTTTAATACAAGAGTAAAATTTGCTTTAATTCTTCTTCAAATTTTAATGTTCTTTATGATACCTATTACCTTATGGGGCACATTTATGGGAGTATCTGATTGTGGTTGTTATGGGAATCTTGTAAAAAGACCTCCATGGGTTGCTACTATTGAGGATTTTTTAATTTTAGTTTTATGTTTCTTACTTTATCCACGATATAAAGAAAATAAAAAAACAAATATAAAAATTGATATCTTAATATTATTTATATGTTTATCTTGTGCTATTTACACTTTTTGGCAACTTCTTCAAATTTGGAAATTAAATGCAGGATAAACAAAATTTAGCCCCCCAACCCCCTAAAGGGGGAGTTTTAAAAGATAAATTTTTAAAACAAAAAAATCTTATAGAAAATTTTCTTCAAAAAAATATAAAAAGTATTTCTCCAAAACTTGAAGAAGTAATGAAATATGCTTGTCTTAATGGCGGAAAACGATTAAGAGGTATATTATTTCTTAATACTTTTGAAGCTATAAGTCAAAAAGATTCAGAAACTTTAATACCTATAGCTTCAGGTATTGAATGCATACATACAATGAGTTTAATTCACGATGATTTACCTTGTATGGATAATGATGATTTCCGAAGAGGTAAAGCTTCTGCACATAAAGCCTTTAATGAAGCCGAGGCGCTTCTTGCAGGTGATGCACTTTTAGCAGATGGTTTAGCAATGATTTTTAAAGCATTTCTAACTTCTCCTCCTTTAGGAGGTTGGGGGGCTTTTGAAATAATTATTGAGGCAATAGGTAGTTTAGGTATGACTGGCGGGCAAAGTCTCGATATAAACACAAAAAATATTTCCAATATAAAACAAATAGAAGAAATTCATAAATATAAAACTGGGGCATTATTAAAAGCTTCTATACTTTGTGGAGCAATAACTGCTAATGCTAATGATTTTCAAATAAAAGCACTAAAAAATTATGGAGAAAAAATTGGTTTAATTTTTCAAATAAGAGATGATATCTTAGATATAGACAAACAAGAAGAAATTACTTATCTTAGATTTATGACTAAAGAAAAAGCAGAAGAACTTATATTAGAATTATTAATACAAGCAAAAAATTACTTAAAAGAAATAAATATAAATTCTCAAGCTTTATTTGAAATTGCGGATTTAATTGCTAAACGCGATTTTTAGTTTTATAAATTGTTTTTATAAAATAAATTAAAGCTATTAATAATAAAAAGACTATTAAATAATCTATATAATGAGTATATTTTGAAATTTGTGTCCAGTTTTCCTGTAGAGCAAAGCCTAAATATGCTAAAAACATATTCCAACAACTTGCTCCAATTAAAGTATATATAGAAAATTTTAAAAAGTTCATTTTGCAAACTCCTGCTGGAATTGAAATAAAATGTCTTATTACTGGAATAAATCGTGAAATTAAAATGGCTTTATCTCCATATTTTTCAAAGAACTTTTCAGATAATTCAAGATGATGTTTATCTAAAAGAAAAAACTTTCCGAATTTTTCTAAAAAAGGACGTCCCCCATAAAGTCCTATAAAATAAGACAAAGAAGAACCTATTATACTTCCTAAACTACTTGCAAACAAAACCCCTTGCCAAGAAAATTTAGATCCAATTAAAAATCCCGCAAATGGCATAACAGCTTCGCTAGGTATAGGGAAAATCATGCTTTCTAAAATCATTAAAAAACAAACCCCTAAATACCCTGTTTGAGAGATACAGCTTATCGCTAAATTAAAAATAAATTCAAACATTTATATATTTTTTTACAATTTATTAATTATTTCATGAATTATTCTTGAATGGTTCATATCTTCAACATTTATTTTAAAATCACTACATGCTTCATAAAATTCTTGTCTAATTTTACAAAGAGATTTTATTGTATTAAGTCTATTTTCTTTATCTCCTAATAAAGGTCTGTCATTAGCTTCTGAGAGATTTTCAAAGATTTTTTCTGCAGAAAGATCTAACCAAAAAACTTTACCTAAATTTTTTAAAATATTTCTATTTTCTTCTCTTAAAACCATTCCTCCACCAGTAGCTAAGACAAAATCTTTAGGATTTATAAGAAAATTATTTAAATCTTTAAGAATCTTTGTTTCAAGTTCTCTAAAAGCTTCTTCTCCTTTAGAATTAATTATATTTGTTATTTTTTGTTTTTCAAGTCTTTCTATGATTTCATCACTATCTAAAAAATCTATGTTTAAATCTTTAGATAAAATTTTTCCTATTGTAGACTTACCCGATCCCATCATTCCTATTAGAATTATTACTTTAGAATTCATTTTAATTCTTCTATTGCTTTAGAAATATCTTTTGATTTATAAATAAAATTTCCAGCAACAAGTATATCTGCTCCTGCTTCTTTACAAAGTTTTGCAGTTTCTGCATTAATTCCACCATCAACTTCTATTTTTATATGCTTTAAATTTAATTTTTCCAATAATAATTTTAAACTTTTTATTTTTTTTAGTCCTGAATTAATAAAACTTTGTGCAGGGAATCCTGGATTAACAGTCATTATAGTTATA
This sequence comes from Candidatus Caenarcanum bioreactoricola, assembly GCA_001899385.1. Taxonomy (GTDB): domain Bacteria; phylum Cyanobacteriota; class Vampirovibrionia; order Caenarcaniphilales; family Caenarcanaceae; genus Caenarcanum; species Caenarcanum bioreactoricola. The sequence continues at coordinate 115,191 of MOYB01000002.1, forward strand.
CAATCTATTAATTCCCCTGTATATTCAAGATTTAAACTTTCTATGCCTTGTGAAGGATTTAATGCTAAGCCTGCTTTAATATTATTTTCTTTGATTTTATTTAGTGTTCTATGTAAATGTTTACAAGTTTCACTATGTAGAACTAAACGATTAGAACCAGCAGAAATATATTCTAAAATAAAATCCTCTGGATTACTTATCATTAAATGTGTTGTAAAAAATAAATTTGTTTTTTCTCTTAAAGTTTTTATTACTGGATAACCAATAGTTAAATTAGGTACATAATGACCATCCATTACATCAATATGTAAAAGTTCTACAAAATTTTCTATTTTTTTTATTTCTTGTTCTAAATTAGCAAAATCTGCAGATAAAATAGATGGCGCAATAAGTACCATTAAATCATACCATTTCGTTCAGAAGAAACTATTTCACATGCTCTTGCCATAGAACGTGGAAATTCTCTTCCTCTTTCAAAAAATGAATGATCACAATGTTCTGCCATATAAAATTTATTTATATAACTTATTGCTGCTGCTGCTTCAAAATCTTTACAAGAAAAAATATCTAAAGTAAAAAATTCTTTTTCAGGAAAAGTATGAATTGCAATATGAGATTCTGCAATTATTATAAAGCCAGAAAGTCCCTTGTCAAGAGGAATATCACCTCCGTCATAATATAAAACATGTGCAGGCATTATTGCATTCATGTTCATTAAAGGAGGCAAATCATTTAAGATTTGAATTAAAGTTGCTTTGTCTTCAAGAGCTTTTTTATTCTTACACTTGTAGCCTTCTAATATTAAATGAGGTCCAAACATTTTTTAATAAAGAATTTAAGTTAATTAAATATAACAGATTTAAGTTATAAATCAACTGACTTAAATTAAAAAAAATTAATAAAAAATAATTTGTCGGAGGAGGGACTTGAACCCTCAAGATGTAACCATCATACGCCCCTCAAACGTACGCGTATACCAATTCCGCCACTCCGACAGATTAAAAAATATTATAACAGAATTTTCAAAAAGATATTTTATTTCTTTATTATCTAAATACCAAAAAGTAATCAAAGCATGACAAAAACTTAACTAAATTCTCTTTTTAGAAACCCCCCGACCCCCTTGACAGGGGGAGATTGAATTCGTAGTTTTGCGGGGCTTGGGGTGGCAACCCCATTTTAAAGACTTGCACCCTTTAGATTCCCCCTGTTAAGGGGGCGAAGGGGGTTTCTTCAAGAAATATATTTGTTAGCTAATGATCACTTTTTGGTATAAAAAAAATCCCCCCTTTTAAAATAAAAGAGAGGATAAAAAAGACTTTTAGTGAATTGTATTACATCCAATCTGTTCTTTTACAGATATCACTTAATCTTATTTTTTCACAACTAGGTTCATAATTTCTTCTTTCTACTGTTGCTCCAGCTGAACATCTTCTAATTTTAGGAGCTGTGGAACATCTTTTTACTTTAGGTTCACATCTTCTAATTTTAGGAGCACATCTTTTTACTTTAGGTTGACATCTATTTATTTTAGGAGCACATCTTCTAACTGTAGGTTGTTTTACTGCTACTTTAGGAGCACATCTTCTAACAGTAGGTTGTTTTACTGCTACTTTAGGAGCGCATCTTCTAACGGTAGGTTGTTGTCTTGTTGCTACTTTAGGAGCGCATCTTCTAACGGTAGGTGCGGTTTCTTCTTCTATTGTTGTTGTAGTTTCTTCTTCTATGTCTGTGTCTGTACTTTCATAATCATATGCTAAAAGATTTTCTTCTGAATTTTTGATTGAATCAGAAAAATTTTCAACTTCACTCATTATTTTATAATCATAGTCAATGCCTTGAACAGAACTAACTATTTCATTGTTTCCTGTTGTAGGAATATTAGAAATATCGCTTTGAGCGCTAAAGCTTAGGCTTGCTAACGATAAACAAAAAGATAAAAGTAATTCGAGCATTAATATTCTCC
>MOYB01000002.1:119135-143061 GCA_001899385.1 Candidatus Caenarcanum bioreactoricola
CCCCAACCCCCTAAAGGGGGCTTTTCAAGGATAGATTTTTTTTAATATTGTTAAATATAATTATTTATTATAACGAAATTATATTTTAAAATTATGATTTAAAGCTAATAAAATTATTTTAGATAAAAATTATCATAAAAAACTATTTTTTTAATTTGCGCATTCTATCGCAGTAAAATAATCTTATTACGAAAAAATATATTTATCCTTAAAAGCCCCCTTTCAGGGGGTTGGGGGTCGAAAACAGGGGAAACCTCTTCGAATCAACTTGTAATTTTGTGGGAGAGTAAGCCTTTTCAAGGGGGGCTGTTCTCGCAATCAATGATTCAGACAATTTAAAAGGAATTATAAGCTTTTATTACCTGCTCTTTATCATCAAAAAATATCGTTTGATCTTTAAAGATTTGATAATTTTCATGCCCTTTTCCTGCTATAAGTATTAAATCCTCTTTTTTTGCATTTTTAATTGTTTTATTTATTGCTTCTGCTCTGTCTATTATTATTTCAGTATTATTTAAAGAAGATATTCCTGAAAGTATATCTGCAATTATTTGTTCTGGATCCTCAGAACGTGGATTATCACTTGTTATAATAATTTTATCTGCAAGTGTTGAAGCAATTTTCCCCATAATTGGGCGTTTTGTTGAATCTCGATCCCCTCCACATCCAAAAATACAGATAAGCTCTCCTCCTTTAGGTAAAATTTCTTTAGCTGTTTTAAGAACATTTTCAAGACCATCAGGAGTGTGTGCATAATCTATAATACAAGAAGGAAGGTTTTTATTTGGACGATCTACTAATTCAAAACGACCTTTTGTTGCTTCTACTGTTTTAAATATTTCTATACAATCTTTTAAACTTATATTTTTAGCTAGTCCAACAGCTATTGCACCTAATATATTATATAAATTAAAAATTCCATGAAGTTTAATATTTGTATTAATGCATTCATTTGAAAAACATATGTCAGCACTAATACCCTCAGTACTATTTTTTATATTTTTAGCATAGATTGTTGCAGAAGGATCTTTTATGCTGTAAGTAAGTATATTTAGGTTTTTAACTTTTGCTTTTTCAATAAATGCTTTAGCCCAAGAATCATCAAGATTTATTATTGCGTTATTTACTGTATAATCAAAAATAAGAGCTTTTGCTTCAAAATAATTCTCCATGTTTAAGTGATAATCAAGATGATCTTGAGTTAAATTTGTAAACATCATCGTATCAAATGAACATCCATGAATTCTTTTTTGAATTAAGGCATGAGAACTTACTTCTATAACTATTTTTTTACAACCTTTTTCAAATAAATTTTTAAAATTTTCATAAAGTTCAATAGCTTGAGGAGTAGTTCTACCAGAACCTTCCCCTAAGAATTCTTTTTCAACTCCTTTAGAATAAACTTTATTTCCTAAAGTGCCCATTAAACCTATGTTTTCTTTAAAGGCAACTGAAAAAAGTTTTGCAATAAGATGAGTAGTTGTAGTTTTACCATTAGTGCCCGTAATTGCAAAAATAGAAATTTTAGACATTATGTCTTTGTATTTTTCTTTACAAGCATTTGCAAGAGCAGTTTTAGTACAAGGAACAAAAATAATAGGTACTTTTAATTCTAAAATCTCTTTATTAATTTTTTCTTTTTTATCTTCCTGAGCATATATAAGACTAGCCCCTTTTTCAATTGCTTGTTTTATATATTGATGTCCGTCAGTATTTTCACCAACAATACAAAAAAATATACTATCTTTTTCTACTTTTCTTGAATCAAAGCATAAATTATTAGAAATATTCATAACTTATTTAATTAATAGGTTTCATTGTAGGAAATAAAATTACATCTCTTATTGAATCAGAATTTGTAAGAAGCATTAAAAGCCTATCTATTCCTATTCCAACTCCGCCTGCTGGAGGCATTGCAAATTCTAATGCAGTAATAAAATCATGATCTATTGGATGTGCTTCTAAATCACCTTGTTCTTTTAGTTTATTTTGTCTTTCAAAAGCTGCTTTTTGTCTTCTTGGATCATTTTGTTCTGTAAAACCATTTGCGATTTCTTTTCCGCCAATAAAAAGCTCAAATCTATGTGCATATTGTGCTTTAGGTAAGTTATCTTTTGAATAATTAGAAACAGGGAGTAAATCTTCTTCTGGTGAGTTTCCTGCTAAAGGTGAGTTTTCCCATGGATAACTTAAAACAAATGTTGGTTGTATAAGAGTTTTTTCACATCTTTCTTCAAAACATAAGATTAATATTTCTCCTATACTTTTCACATCATCTGTATTTAAGCCTATTTCTTTAGCCCAGAGCTTTGCTTGTTCTAAATTACAATTTTCAAAGCGTTTGCCTGTTATTTGTTCAACTAAATCAAGCATTGTAATTTTTTTCCAAGGTCTAGCAAGATTTATTTCTTGTTTTTCCCATGTTATTTTTTCACAAGCATTGCATTTTTCATTTAGCTTAGAAATTAATTCTTCAGTTAAATTTAAAACATCTTCATAATCAGCAAAAGCTTGATAAATTTCTATTGAAGTAAATTCTGGATTATGTCTAGTTGAAATCCCTTCATTTCTAAAGATTCTACCTATTTCATATATTTTTTCAAAACCTCCTACTAATAATCTTTTTAAATGCAATTCTGTTGCAATTCTAAGATAAAGATCCATGCCTAAAGCATTGTGATGAGTAATAAAAGGTCTAGCATTTGCACCACCGGCTTCAGTCTGCAATACAGGAGTTTCAAATTCCATAAAATCTTTTTCATGTAAAATATTTCTTAAATTCCAGAATATTTCACTTCTTTTTTTGAAGACTTCTTTAACTTCATGATTAACCATTAAATCAAGATATCTTTGTCTATATCTTACTTCAAGGTCAGTTAAGCCTAAACGTCTTCTTTTATTTTCTATTATTTCAGGAGGAGGTTGTATTGCTTTTGATAAAATAAAAATTTCTTTTGATTTAAGGCTTAGTTCACCTCTAGGAGTTCTATAGGGAAAACCCTGAACAGCTATTATGTCACCTTTATCAAGCAAATCTAAAAAATGCAAATCTTCTTTAGAATAATCTGGAGAAAGTTCATTTCTTTCGGTTACTATTTGTATTTTGCCTTTATCGTCATATATATCGAGGAACATAGCAGAATTTCTTGAACTATGTATTCTTCCACTAACCCAAATTAATTCTTCAGAACATTCAGAATTTTCAAGTTTATTAAATTTTTCATGAAAGTTTTGAGATAATAAACGATTTTTTTTGAAGTCTTGCCAAATTATTTTTGAATTGGTATTACTATCTTTGAAATTTATAATATAAGGGTCAATTTGAAATATTTCTTCTAAATTTTTTAATTTTTCGAGTCGTTGTTCTCGAAGCTTAAAAGTCTCATTATCACTATTCATTCTATGAAATATATTGTTGAACTGAAGCTAAATATAACATAATCTATAAAAAATTAAATATGTTAGAATATTTTCATAAATATAAATCAATGTAAAAATGAACGATTTTGATAAACAAAAAATCCTTGAAATAGATGAGTTAATTGACGAAGTAGACTCAACTCAAAATATAAAAGACATTGCAGATGAAATTGAAGAAGAGGAAGAAGAAGTTTCTTTATCTATAAAAAAAGAAGAATCTATAACTATTGATGATAGCGGTAATCTTGAACCAGAAGTAAGGGTTGGCGGTGCTGTTTATATGGAAGTTTTAAATAGTGGCATAATGACAAATATGGGAGTACTTCTTCCTAATGCACTTAATATGACACAAATAGCAAAACAAGCAGAAGTTTCAGTTAATTTTGCAATAAAAGCTTTATCAAATATAAGAAAAATGGGTTTTATTAAGAATAGAAGAGATGACGGAAGGCTTTTAATTAAATTAGCTGAGCTTGAAGTTTGGTTAAAAACAAATGGTTTTGCTTTAGATAATTAATTATATATGTTCTAAAAAGCCTTGTAAAACTGGTGTAAGCTTTTCATCTTCAAGTAGAAAAGCATCATGACCATAAACAGATTCAATTCTATTATAAAACACCGATAAATTAAGACTTTGTAAAGCATTAACTATTTGAATTGATTGATATTCAGGATATAACCAATCTGAACTAAAAGAAATAATTAAATATTTACAAGAATTTTTATTAAGTGCTTTTTGTAATTTATCTCCAGAATAATCAAAATAATCAACAGCTCTTGTTATATAAAGATAAGAATTAGCATCAAAACGTTTTATAAAAGCTTTTCCTTGATAATTTAAATAACTTTCAACTTCAAATTCATTATGTAATTCAAAATTTAATTCTTCTTTTCCTTGAATTTTTCTACCAAATTTTAAATGCATGCTTTGATCGCTCAAATAAGAAATATGTGCAATCATTCTTGCAATAGAAAGTCCATTATTAGGTTTTTCTATAGAATCATAATAATTACCTTTATTCCAATTAATATCATTCATTATGGCTCTTCTTCCCACTTCATGTAATGCAATATTTTGTGGAGATTGATATGGTGCTGATGCCATTATAATACAGGAATTACTTGATTCGGGATAAGTAATCATCCATTCTAAAGCTTGCATTGCTCCCAAAGAACCGCCAATACATGCGTGTAATTTTTCTATTCCAAAACTTTCAACAAGCTTATATTGACCCTTGATCATGTCTTTTATTGTTATAAAAGGAAAATTCAAACCATAAGGTTTATTTGTTAATTTATTAATACTTGAAGGCCCTGTTGAACCAGCACAACCACCAAGAATATTAGAACAAATTATAAAATATTTATTTGTATCAAGTGCTTTATTTGGACCAATAAACTTATCATACCAACCAGTTTTTGTATCACTAGAATTATGTTTACCAGCAGCATGAGCATCTCCAGTTAAAGCATGGAATAATAATATTGCATTGTTTTTTTGTGAATTTAATTCACCATAAGTTTCAAAAGCAAGAGTTATAGGAGATAAAGTTTCTCCACACTCAAGTTTTAATTTATCTATTTCAAAATATTTAGTAGTTATAAGCATTGCTATTTTACAAAATTTTAACATTTTTATTAGTTAAGATAAAGATTAAAAGCTAAATCTTGGAAAGGAAAAATAAGCTTTTTTAATAAAGTTTTGTTAAACTTAATTATAAATTTGGGCAGTTGGCACAGTTGGTAGCGCGTCTCCGTGACATGGAGAAGGTCGCAGGTTCGAATCCTGTACTGCCCAATTTGTTTATTAATATATAAAAAAATGATTTTAAAAAATAAATTTGATTTCCTCTTAAAAAAAAGAACTTATATTCTCCCTTTAATATTTTTCTTAGGAGCTTATACAGCTATTTCAACTTTTAAACTTGTAAAAAATTTCGAGAAAAATGTTGAAAAAAAAGAATTTAAACCCAAAGCTAATTTTATAGAAATAATAGAAAATAAAAATAAAACTCAAAAAGCATGGAAAATCATTGCTGAAGGTGCTACAAGCAATGAAGCTTTAGAAGAAATTAAAGGTAAAAATGTAAAGGCTGAAATATATGATGACGAGCAAAATGTAAAAATGAAAGTTCGTTCTGAGAGGGCTTCTATAAACAGAAAAACTTCGAACTGTCGACTTGTCGGTAATGTAGAAATTGAATTAATAAAAGAAAAACTTACAATAACTTCAAATAGGCTTAATTTAATAAAAGATAGTCCTATAGAAATTTTAGATAATGTACAGTTTTTTCTTACAAACGATCATTCAAAAAGAATTATTGCAGAAAGAGCAGAAGTTTATCAAAAAGAAAAAATAATGACCCTTTTTAATATATTACCTTCGCCTATAGGAGATGGAGTATTTCTTAGTGGTGGGCAAATGGATCTTGCACTTCAAAATAATGAAATTAAAGTTATAACTATTACAAATGGTGTTTTTGTACAAGGACCAGATTTTAGTTGTAGATCTTCTATGCTTAATTTATATATAAAAGATAAAAAACCTTCTTTAGCAGTCTTTTTAGGCAATCCAATAGCACATCAAAAAAATAAAAAATTAAAAGCAGATATTATAAAATATGATTTACAAAATAAAATATTAAAAGCAGAAGGACATATTAAAGTATTTTAATTATGAATTTTAAATTTAATACAAAACTAAAACAAGAAATTCCAGTAGTTATAGATTTTTTTGAAAAAGCTTTATATTCTAATAAAATTTTTCATGCTTATTTATTAACCGGTAAAAATCATGAAATAAAAGAAAATTTTTGTTTAGAAATAGCTAAAATTCTTAATTGTAAATCTCAAGAAAAACCTTGTAATCAATGTCAGAATTGTAATTGGATTAATCAGGCTAGTCATCCTGAAGTGCCTATTTCTTTAACAGTAGAAGCTGATTCTAAAGAAATAAAAGTAAAACAAATTGAAACTCTTTTAAAAAAACTTTCTAATAAGTCTTTATTTTATAGAATAATAATAATGAATCCTGCAGATGAAGAATTTCTATCTAAACAAAGTGCCAATATATTATTAAAAACAATAGAAGAACCTCATGAGAGAACAATTTTCTTTTTTTTAGCAGAAGATTATGATTCTGTTTTAGCTACTATAAAAAGCAGATGTCAAATTATTAATTTCCCAGAATTCAAAGATTTAACTATAAATTCCTTTGCAATAGAAAATAATTTTGGAGAAATAACTAATAATTATTTTAAAGTAAGTGAATTTGTTAAAAATCTTAAAATTTCAAACTTAGATTTTTTAAAGAATCTTTATAATTTTTGTTTAAATAAATTCATAGAAAGTCATAATCCCTTTTGGTTAAATAAATTAGAAAAAATAGAAATAGCACAGAATCGTATAATTGCACTTTGTAATGAAAAATATGTAATTGAAGAACTTTTGTTTAATTTCTAATTATTACTTTCCTTTTTGACATTAAATTAACTGAATCTATAATGCCTTCTGTACCTATTCCAGAAAACTTTCTTGTTGGTACTGGGATTTTATTTGATCTAAATGCGGAACTATTATTAATCATTACTGTTGCAAAATCTAATTGTTTTGCAATATTTTCTCCTAAACTTAAGTCTTTTGTAAAAATACCTGCACTTAAACCAAAATTAGAATTATTTGCTTTTTTTATAACCTCTTCTAAATTTTCATATGTGTTTAAACATAAAACAGGTCCAAATATTTCTTCTTGCATTATAGAAAGATTTTCATTTACATTTTTTATAATAGTTGGACTATAACACTTAGAAGAAATTTTATTAAGAATTTTTCCTCCTAAAATAATTTCTGCACCTGAATTAATTGCTTCTAAAACTTTTTCGTGTATTTTTTTAACCGCTTCTTCACTTATCATATCGGAAAAATCTGTGTCTTCTTCAAAAGCATTAGCTATTTTTAATTTTTTTGTAGCTTTTATAAGTTCAAATTCAAAATTATTTATTATTTCTTTATGTACATAAACTCTTTGTGTAGAAATACAGGATTGCCCCGAAAAAGAAAAAGCCCCTAAAGCACAAGATTCAGCAGCTTTTTTTATATTTGCATCTTTATGAACTATAACAGGCGCATTCCCTCCTAATTCAAATATGCAAGGAATTTGAGGTCTAATTAAAGTTTTAAGTTGCCAACCTATTTGTGCACTTCCTGTAAAATTTACAAAAGCAATTCTTGGATTACTGCATAATTCCTGTAAATCTTGATTTGATATATTTAAAGTTAAAAGACATAATTGATTAAGTCCTGCTTTTAAAAATAGTTCTGCAAATTTTTTGCTTGTGTTTATAGCTTTAGGGGAAGGTTTAAAAAATACTGAATTGCCTGCAATAAGAGCAGGTGCTATTTTATTCGCAGAAACTATCAAGGGGAAATTATAAGCTGAAATTGCAACTACAATGCCTAGGGGTTCATTTATAGTTTTAAATTCTAAATTAGAATCAAGAGAATTATATATATCTTTTTTATTTAAATAAGTTTCACTACAGAGTTTTAAAAAATCGATAGTTTCTTTTACTTCAAATTCAGCTTGTTTTTTAGGTTTAAAAATTTCTTGACATAAAGAAAATATAAATTCTTCAGCTTCTTTTTCTAAAAGTTCAGCAGTTTTTTTTATTATTTGAGCTCTTTGTTCAAGACTGATTTGTGAAATAAAAGAAAAACCTTTTTCTAAATCTATAAGAATATTATTTATCATTATTTTTTTTCTTTGATTTAGATTTGGATAATTTTCTATAACTTTGTTTAAGTTCTGATTCTATTTCTAAAATTTGTTTTTTTTCTTGAGGTAATTGTTCCGGAGTTTTATCTGTTTGTTTTTTTACCATATTTCGAACATCTTTTCCTACAGAATAATGTGCTTGTTCAAGATTTTTTTGTCCATAAATAGAATTATCATTTTTAATTTTTTCTTCTGTTAAATTAACTCTAAATAAATTCGCAGACAATTCAAGTTTGCCCATTTGTTCATAAAGTTTTTCTTTATTAATTTTTCTTTTTTTTGCTAATTCCCAATTGGATGAATTATACATTCCAATAAGACCAGCGTTATTAAATCTTGCATAGTCAATACCTCCTTTATTTTTAAAAATAGATGATAAATATTTTTGTCCTTCTTTTAAATCTTGTCTTATGCCTATTCTTTCAATATCTTGAGCTTGTAATAAAATTTCAATTTGTGATGCAAAATATGTTTGTGCTTGTGCTACTTGAATAATATTTGAATCTCCATTCATTACTATTAGATAACAGGCAAAACGACTTAATTTAAAATCCTGAGAATCTATTCCATCAAGTTTTCTAGTATAAGCAATAAAATTATCATAATATTTTACACTATCTAAAGACATACAAGCTTTAACAGCTTTATCAATTATTTTTTCAAAAAGATCCCATTTGTTTTCATAACCAAGAGCTTGCATTAAATCTCTTGCCCACCACCAATCAAATCCATTCTTGTTTTTCAGATCTTCAAATGTTAAAAGCTCTTGATTCATGAAATTTTCAATTCAAATCAAACATATTTGGGAGTTTAAGAGCAAGATTCATATCACCTTTAATAGATAATTTGCCCATCATAAAAGCTAATTGAGGATTGAGATTTTTGTTTATAATAGAAGACCAAGTTTCTTCGTTAGCAGCAAGAGTTACATTAGCATGTTCAGGTTTTTCTTGAAGTAGTTCACAAGAGTCTTCATTTACTTTTACAAAATAAGAATTTTCTTCTTCACCTATTTGAAATTTATAAACAGCATTTATACCTTCTGCTTGAGATTTTTTAAATTTAACGATAAACTTTTTAGCTAAATCTAAATGTTTCATAAAATATTAAAAATTATTTGGAAATTTTACTAATATAATTATATAATCTTTTAATACATTTCAAACAAAAAATTTAAAAAAAGTTAATATGAGTACAGCAATAAGATTAAAGAGACAAGGACGTAAAAAAAGACCTTTTTATAGAATAATAGTAATAGATTCTCGTTGTAGAAGAGATGGAAGACCAATAGAAGATTTAGGTTGGTTTAATCCTTTAACTGATGAAACAGTGCTCTCTAAAGAAAGATATGAATATTGGATGTCAGTAGGTGCATGTCCTTCTGAAAGAGTTACTTCAATTGCTAAAAAGAATATTGCTTAATTAACTTTTATTTTCTTTCATTTTCTTTATAAGATCTGCAATACTTTTTGCTTGACTTTGTGATGAAGTTATAACTTCTTGTTTTTCAGGTTGTTTTTCCTGAAAGGCTTGGAATTCTCTTAAAACTTCTTTAGCATCGTCATCTTTTACTAATAATTCTTCAGGTTCTTCAAAACTAGATTTTTCTTGAAAAGCTTGAAATTCTTTTAAAACTTCTTTAGCATCTTCATCTTTTACTAATAATTCTTCAGTCTCTTCAAAACCAGATTTTTCTTGAAAAGTTTGAAACTCTTGTAAAACTTCTTTAGCATCTTCGTCTTCTACTAATAATTTTTGAGGTTCTTCTTCGAAAAATACATTATTCTCTTTATTATTTTGTGTTTGCATTTCAAGATTTTTAGTTATTTGACGAAGACGCGTTAATAATTCAGGTCTTTCTTCTTGAGGCTCTTCTATAACTTGTTCAATCTTTTGATCTTCTTGTTGTTGAGTTCCAGTTTCTTCTTGAAAAGCTCTCCAGTCTCCAAAAGAAGGAGTTTCAGTAATAGTTTCTTGAATAGTTTCTTCTTGTGGAATTGAATTTATTACTTCTTGTTCTTCTTCAAAAGATTCTTCTATTTTTTCTTGTATAGGTTCTTCAAAATTAAAGTTCTTTTCTTCTTCTATTATTGGTATTAAAGGAACTATAGCTGCTGGAGCTTCTATAATAGGCTCTTCAATAGGTTTTTCTTTTTTAATAATAGGAGCTTCTATAACAGGCTTTTCTTCTTTTTTGATTACTGGAGCTTCTATAATAGGTTTTTCTATTTCTTTAATTACTGGAGCTTGAATCTTTTCCGCTAAAATCTTTTTCCCTTTTACTTCATAACCTTTTTTAAGTAAATCATCTGCTAATTCTTCTGGTACATCTCCGCTTATTCTCTTTCTAAAAAAGTCTTTTTCGATTTTAACACCCTCAGCTCTAAACATATCAAAAAAGCTTGGCACATAACCAGTAAACTCAAAATAACCTGTTAATTTATTTTTTTCTCTTTCATAGTTCACACTTGTATAACGTATTATATCAAAGGTTTGATAATCCCCCTTTTCATTAAGAGGTCCTATTTCTGATATTTGAATGATTTTTCTACTTCCATCAATAAGTCTCGCTGGGCTAATTATTACATTTAAAGCACTTGTAATCATAGATCTAAGTGCAAGTAATGGCACGTCTACATCTGCTGTTAAAGCAATTGATTCTATTCTCCTTAGAGTTTCTGTTGGATTGTTTGCGTGAACAGTTCCCATACATCCACCATGACCTGTGTTCATAGCTTGTATTAAATCAAAAGCTTCTCCTCCTCTTATTTCCCCAACAACTATTCTGTCTGGACGCAATCTAAGGCTTGATTTTAAACATTGTCTTATAGTAAATTCACCTTTGCCATATTTATCCGCAGGCTTTGCTTCTAAAGATAAGACATGTTCTTGTTTTAATTGTAATTCTCTAGAATCTTCTATAGTGAGAATTCTATCTTCATTAGGTATTGTTGCTGCTATTAAATTTAATAAAGTTGTTTTACCTGAACTTGTACCCCCAGCAACCATTATATTCTTTTTTATTCTTACTAAAGCAGAGATTAAATCAACTATTTCATCTGTTAATGTTCCTTTTGTAACAAGATAACTTAAATCAGTTATTACTCCTTTAAAAAGACGAATTGAAAAAATAGGATCTTTACCTGAAACAGGAGGAAGTACAATACATACTCGGGATCCATCAGGCATACGTGCATCAATAGAAAAAACATTGTCTATTAAGGGACGTCCTACATATTGGGCTAAACTTTGTACAGCAGCCTCTAACGCCTCTGGAGTAAAGCTTTCTGGAACTCTTCTAAGTCCTTGGTTATCTTCAACCCAAATATCATTATGTGCATTTACCATAACTTCTGCAGTATCTGGATTACTAAGATATTGAGCAATAGGTTTAAAAAAGATATTTGCGAAATCTTTATCTAAAGGAGTTGTACTCATAAATTTAGCTTTAATAAGAAGAGAATATATCTCAAAAGATTTTTACCCTAAAATTTATAAATAAAAATTAAATTAATGTTTTATATGGAGAATAGGTTAAAACTTCTTTAAAAACTAAAAAATAAATTAGCCCAACAAGCAGAAAGTAAAGTTGCAAGAATTGCTCCGAAAAGTGTAAATAAGCCCATTTTAGTAAAATCTAATTTTCTTTCAGGAAGCATTTCAGAAAAAGCACTTATTTGCATTGCAACACTACCGAAATTTGCAAAACCACAAATCAAAAAAGTTGATAACATTAAGGTTTTTTCAGAAAAAGAAGCACATAAATTCGTTATATTTGATAATTGTGAAAAAGCTACAAATTCATTTATTGCAATTTTTGTACCGAAAAGACCTGCAATTGTAGCAGAATCTTGCAAAGAAGCTCCACTAAGAAAAGCAAAAGGATAAAATATAAAAGAAAATATCTTTGATAAACTTAGGTTTCCTAGACCTAAAATTGAATTTAGGAGTGCCATAATTGAAACAATTCCTATTATTACTGCACAAATTGACATTGCTATTTTAAAACCTTCTTGTGCACCATTTAAACAAGCACTTATAACATTAGGAGGATTTTCATCTTTTTCATTTTCAGGCAAAGCTTGTACATATTCTTCTTTATTATCTGGAGGAAATAACATTTTTGAAATTAAAATCCCAGAAGGAATACCCATAATGTTTGCAGCAAGAAGATATTTAGAAGGAATGCCCATATTATTTGCATATACTGCTAAAAGAGCTATAGACATTGTTGACATGCCTCCGGTCATTATTGAAAAAAATTGTGAATTACTTAATTTATGAAGATCTTTTTTTAAAAGAAGAGCAGATGAAATCATTCCTACAAAAGCGCTTCCTATGTTTATTAAAATTTCAGCGGCACTAACTCTAATAATTTTTTGGAATACTATTGAAGAATATTTGAGTATAGGTTGAAGAATACGAAGTTCATATAATATTGAAATCAATGATGATATGAAAACTAAAGCTGAAGTCATCTTAAAAAAGAAAACAACATCAGAAGTATAAAGTTTTTGTCCAAATACCATTTTACCGCCTTCATCAGCTAAGCGAATAAGATCTATTACACGATCTCCTAAAAAAGAAAAGAAATCTCTGCCTATATTTGTTTTAAGGATAAAAAAGGCAAGTAAAGCTTGAACACATAAGGCTGAGATTGTTGTTCTAAAGCTTATATTTTTACGATTTTTAGATAAAAGAAAACATAGTCCTAAAATTAAAATTATTCCTAAAATAGAAATCATGAATTTTTAAATAAAACAAAAATTAAGTTTAGCAGTTTCAATTAAATATTTTATAAATAATTCATAAAATCATTTATTTTTATTTCTATATCTTTTAATATTTCTCTTAATAATGGTTTTGCAATATCTCTTGTTCCATGATTAGGTACAGTTGTTGTTCGTCCATCTAAATGCCTAAAAAATACATGACTTCCTTTTTGTCTTATTTCATTAAATCCTAATTTTAATAAGATTCTTTTTATTTCTTTATAATTTAATTGTGGATAACTTAGATTCATAATTCAACTTCAACTTGTTGAATACCTATAAATTTTGATTTTAAAATATTATTTATTTTTTCTCCTTCTTCTAAGCAAAGTAATATTACTTCTTGTAGATTTTTATTTAATTCATCTAAGGTACTTGCTTGAGTATGAGCTCCTTTAATAGAAGGTACTATGCCTATATACATTTTACTCTCTAGATCATATTCTATATATGCATTAAATATTGAAAGCATTATTTTATTTATAAATTTATTAATCTATAAATTAAGTTTAGCAGTTTTTAGGGAACAAAAATATTAAATAAAATTAAAAAATTTAGTAAAATTAAATAAACCTACTGTTAAAGTCAAAATAAAATTATAAACATGAATGTTATACAAGATGAAAAGCTTTTAAAATCTAATTGTTTAGAATTAACTAATAATACAGCTTGTTTAGTAGTTGGAGGAAGTAGCATTACAAGTCTTAGTGCTTCTGGAAACATTGATAAACATAGCTTTTATCCTAAAACATTAGAAGAATATCTTAATGGAATAGTAGATACTGCTCTTCAATATGGTAGGCTTAATAAAAATACAAAAGGTGTTGCTATTATAGCGCTTGCCGGGGCAGTACAAAGAGAAGGGGAATTAGTAGGCTTAACAGAAAATTTCCGTTTAGTAAGAGAAGATGCTCAACAACAAAAAGGAATGCATATTCTTTTATTTAGACAATTAGTTGAAGAAGAATTTGCAAAAAGAGGTTATAACATAAGAGTTTTTGGATATAATGACACGGTTCCAGCTCTTTCAGCAATAATAAGTCAACCTAATACAAATGAAGTTTTAAATAATTTTGAAGAAGAATTAGGAATTCATGATAAATCTTTGTATTCTTTAAAATACATGATTAATGGTACTGGGACAGGGGAAGCTAGTTTAAATCCTGATACAGCTATAATTACAACTGCTGAAAAGGGACATTTGAAGCCAAATTATTTATGGTATACAATTAATCCTTTTTTCAAATTTATAACAAGATTTGCAATAGTAGGTGAAAACAGATCTATTGAAAGAAGTTTAGCAGGAGGACCTGCACAAAGATCTGTTAGACATTTTAGTAAAATTCTAAATGAAGTAATAATGGTTTTAAAAAATAAAAATCATGCAGAAGTTGAAGGTTTATCACAAGTTTTAGGATTTAGAAATAGAGAAGAACTAGTAAAAGCAGATGGAATTAATGGGGTTCTTAATATTATTCCAGATGAAACAAAACCTTCTGTTTTACCTGATTTAGGAAAAGCGATAGAAAGAGGCAGTCAAGTTGCTATAAACATAAAAAATGCTTTTGCTAGAGGACTTGGGAGCTCTATGGCATATATGCATTTTGCAATGGGAGAAATGCCTGATACACCTCTTAATACATTTATAGGTCCTAATGATATAAGAGAATCTGCTTTGGGTTTCATAAGAAATGATGCAAGCACAACAGCTTTATTAACAGGCAAAGAAGTATGGGAAACCTTAAATCAAAGTGCACAACAATATGCAAATGCAGTCTTGATAAATAAACCTAATTTATTTAAAGTTTTAAATATAAATGAAGTTTTTCCTAATATTCATCCAGATTTCGGTGGATTACCTGCTTTAGCAGAAAGTAAATTAAAAAATCTTTAAAATTAATGGATAAAATAAAAGATTTTCTTCAAAAACAAAGATGGTTTAGATCTAAAGATAAAATAATAAAAGAAATTTTTATTCAAGAGAAAATTATCTTAAGTCAATATGAAATTTTATTTTTAAAAGTTATTTATGAAAATACTTATGAAATTTATTTAACAGCATTTAAAAGAGAAAATAATTTATATATAATTAAAGATGCTTTTTTAGAGCAAGAATTTTTAGAGATTTTTCTTGAAAAGTTTTTTTCTAATACTCAAAAAATTAATAATATTAAAATTATTTCTACTGAACAAACTAATACTTGTATTATTTTTAATGACGGTTCATCTAAGCTATTATTAAAACTTTTAAGAAAAATTGAAGAAGAAGATAGCCCTGAAAAAGAATTTTTAGAAGCACTTAATACAAAAGAACAAGACAAAAAAATATCTCCTCAAATAATAAGTGAAATAAAATATAATAATTATTTTTTAGGGACTATACAGTCTTTTGAAGAAAATGAAGGCAATCTTTGGGAATTAATCACTAAAGTTAATAATAATAAAATACTTAAAAAACTAGGGGCTATAACTTCTAAGCTTCATAAGAAATCTTTTAAGAATTCAAATAAAATTAAAGGCTTTGAATCAGAAGTTGTATCAGAACAAGATATTATAATTTGGAAACAAAATTATCAAATACTTTTTAATTTAGCTTTTGTTTTAATAAAAAAATATAATGAAGATTTTTCTGCAAACCTTGATTTAGAGAAAATTTCAATGCTTAAAGATAAAGATAAAATTTTGGATATTTTAAAACAAGAAAAAATTTATAAAATTCGAATTCATGGAGATTATCATTTAGGACAGATTTTAGAGAATAATCAAAATTTAAAAATAATTGATTTCGAAGGGGAGCCTATTAGAACTATACAAGCCAGAAAAGCAAAATATTTGGTGTTTAAAGATTTAGCAGGAATGCTTAGATCTTTCGATTATGCAGAAAAATATTATAAAATTTCAATAAATTCAAAAGTTTTTCTTGATTCATATTTTGAAAATTGTGAAATAGATTGTAAATTCCTCTTAGAATCAATGGATTTGAATATGCAAATTTTAGAATTCTTTAAAATAGAAAAAGCTTTATATGAATTTATTTATGAATTTAAAAATAGAAAAGATTGGGTTCATATACCACTTTCTGCAATATCAGCATAAAGATCATAAGCTTTTGCATCATATATTTTAACTTTTATAAATTTCCCAATAAGATCTTTATTTTGTTCTTTTGATTTTACATGCACAGTACAATCTATTTCAGGGGCATCTCTAAAAGTCCTAGCTAAAAAATTCCCGTTAAATTCTGATTCTATAAGCACTAACTCTTCTTTGCCAATTAATGCTTGATTTTTTTTAAGAGATATTTCCATTTGTAATTCCATTAAAGTTTTTTTTCTTTTTTCTTTAATTTTTTGACTTATATTATCTTTTAGTTCAATATCTCTTGGGAAATCTTCATGTGAATAAGTAAAAACACCTAAACGATCAAACTTTTCCTCTTTTATAAAATTTACTAAATCTTCAAATTCTTCTTCTATTTCATTTGGGAAACCTGTAATAAAAGTAGTCCTTAAACAAAAATCTCCTAAAGAATCTCTTATAATTTTTATTGCTTCTCTGGAATTCTTAGGTCTAGCCATTTGTCTTAGAATATTAGGATGTGAATGTTGCAAAGGCATGTCAATATATTTTAAAATAGATTTATGTTTATATATTGCTTGTAAGGCTTCTTTATCAAGTTCAAAGGGATAGCAATACATTATTCTTAGCCATTCAACAGAGGTCTCTCCTGCAATACGATTAAGTAAATCTCCTAAAGCTCTTTTTTTATATAAATCTATGCCATAACTACTACTATCTTGACTAACAAGATTAACTTCTTTTATTCCTAAGGCAACTAATGATTTTATTTCTTTTATGATATCTTCTTGATTACGACTTCTAAACTGCCCTCTTAATGAAGGTATTATACAAAAAGTACATCTATGATTGCATCCTTCAGCTATTTTCACAAAAGCACTAACTGTTTTATTGAGAAGTATTTTAGGAGTATCAGAAGCGGCTATATAACCTTTTTCCTTTGTTAAAAAACTTTTTTGTAATGAATTGTCAAAATTTTCTTTAAGCCATTCAAGGGCATTAATTATATTATTTAGATCCCCAGTACCTATTATTATTCGTACTTCTGGAAATTCTTTAAATAATTCAAGTTTATATCTTTCAGCCAAACAGCCTATAATTATTATTTTAGCTTTTTTATTTGCGAGATCAATTATTAAATCAAGATTTTCATTAGTTGCTGATTTTATAAAAGTACAAGTATTAATTATAAAAACATCTGCTTTTGAACTTTCAGCTTCTACATCATAGTTTTTAGCTTTTAATAAGCCTAAGATATTTTCAGAATCAGCTATATTTTTTGCACAACCTAAAGTAATTAAGCTTATTTTCATAATAATTTAAGGTAAATATTGAAGAGAAGAACCTCTTTTTATTTTTTCAAGATTTCTTAACATAGATGAATTTATATGTTCAAATTGTTTATCACAAGGGATAAATACGATTTTTAAGTCTTTTTTCAATTCTTCCATAAACCTAAGTTGATTAACTTCATAATCTAAATCATCCCCATTTCTTAGACCTCTTATAAAAGTAATATCTGCGAATTTTTCTTTTTCGGTTAGATATTCTGTTAAAAATCCTTGAAAAATTTCTGTTTGTCTATTTTCTAATACAGGAATTTCTTTAAATTCTTTATGTAAATTCTTTAAATCTTCTTTTTCTGGATTAAAACCTTTTGCAATTATAACTTTATCCCAAATCTTTTCAGCTTTTTCAAGGATGTTTAAATGTCCTAAATGAAAAGGATTAAAAGAACCTGCATAAACTCCAATTTTAGGTCTTCTATTTTTTATATGAAAAAGTAATGATTCAAGTCTCTTTGAATAAAGGTTTTTAAGTAATTCTTGAAGACTTTCAATACTATATTCTCTATAAATAGCATAATCAAAATTTTGAAATTTTTTGAAACAATCTTTTTCCCAAAGTAAAAGTCCTTCAAAATTTTCTTTTCTTAATAAAACTTCTTGTTCTAAATAATAATTCTGAAGGACTTTTATATCTTTAGTAAGCATTTTAAGCAGCTTCTTCTGTTGTTGTTTCTGCTTTTGGCTTTACTTCTTCTATTTCAAGGGAACCTGCTATTAGATTATTATTTTCATCAAGGCATTTTGTAGATAAAAGTATTCTTCTATCATCATGCTTAATTTTTCTTATTGCTGCTTTAAAAGTCATATCAATTTCAAATTTATTTAAAATCTCAGGATTATTTTCTGAACCTTTTATGTCGTCTATAGCCATTAAAGCTTCAAATCCATAATCTTCAAGATTTTTATCTTCTATTTTTGTTGTTATGAATACACCAAAGTTAGTGATTTTTATTATTTTTACATCTATAACATTACCTACTTGAACTTTATCCTTTACAGCAAGCCAAGGATCTTCTTTTAAACGCTTTAAACTAAGGCTTATTCTTGATTGTTCTGGTACTACATTAAGTACTTTTACAGTCATTACATCACCAATTTTTAATGCATCAGTTGGATGAGATATTTTTTTCCAACAAATTTCTGATAAAGGTAATAAACCATCCATTTCAGTGTCTTCGATTTTTATAAAAGCACCGAAATCTGTTATTCTAACAACTTCACCATTAACTTTGATAGCTTCGCTTTCTATACCATTTTGTGCATCTTCTTCACATTTCTTTAAACCTTCAACAAGACTATTCATAAGTTTTTCTCTTTCACCTGCATAAAGTTGAGAAATAGCAAGTTTCTGACTTAAAATTAATTTATTTTGTTGACGATCTATTTCAAGAATAGTACAAGGAATGCTTTCTCCAACAAGTTCTGGATTGTTGCTTCCACCTTTAACTCTTAAATGACTTGCAGGAATAAATCCTCTTAAACCATCTATTTCAACAACAACACCACCTTTAACAACTTCTTGTATTCTTGCTTGACAAATTTGATCTTTTCTTTTGCAACTTTCAAGATTTTCCCAAACACGTGCTTGAGATACACGTTTGTAAGAAACAACTATTCTAGGATCTTGAATATTTGCAGCTTCATCCCTTAAAATATAAAATTCATATTCAGCATCTAAAGTTAAAACTTGTGAAGGATCTGAGGTTGCATAATCTGAAACTTCTTTCATTGGGAGAAAAGCTTCTGACTTCGCTCCAATATCTACATAAACACCTTCTTTGCTGAATTCAACAACTTTTCCGCTTACTATTTGCCCTCTTTCTACATAGTATTCATAATTTCCACTTTCTAAGAGTTTTGCAAAAGCGCTTTTTTTATTTGTTTCTATTGTAGTTGACACTTAATTTTATAAATAATTTTCAGGAATAGTTTAAAATTATATAATATTTTCTAAAACTTAGGAAAGTAATTTTAAAAAATATTTATAATATCTTATGATTAAATTAACAGATTATTTTACAGAATAACAATAACCATCTTTACCTAAATAATAACCACGTTCACAATAATATTCAACATTACTATCATCAGCTTCTTCTATTGTTTCTGTATTTTGATTATTTGCTTCTTCATAACATCTTTTTATTCTTAATTTTTCAGGTCTATCAAGAGTTCTTTTAGAAACTTTATTAGTTCTAATTTCTTTGATTTCCTGTTTCTTTTCTATAATAAGAGGTTCTTGTTGTTTTTCTTCTTTTACAACATCTTTTTCTATATCTTCTTCTATTATTATATTTTTATTTTCATATTTGCATTCAGTACACTTAGGACAAATGCATTCTGGGCAATCATAATTAGCTTCACACCATGCCATTTTTTCTTCTTTAGTTTCTTTTTTTGTTCTGTTATTTATAATATCTGAAGCAAAATTTCTTGTTTGAGTTTTTACTTTGTTATTATTATATTTTTTTATATTTTTATAAGATTTATTTGAAGTAAAAAAAGATTTATTTTTTATTATTGATTTATTTTTATTAGTTTGAATTTGAGCAGTTGATACTGGAATGCCTATTTTATTATTAAGATCACTTTCTAAATAATCTATATCATCTTTAATTTTTTCAAGCCAATAATAAACATATTTAGGAGCATTTTTAATTTCACAAGACAAAGGATTATTAATAACAATATTTTTAATATTATCATCAGCTTCTAAATGTGGAATAGCTATATCTCTTAATTCAACTTCTTTATCAGCTAATTCTTTAAGTTTATTGTTGAAATTATTAGCTTCAGCTTTACCGATACTTGGCTTTGAAGATATAGTTTTGTTTAAATTTTCTACATCATCATTTAAAGCTAATATATCTGTCATTAAATATTTTCTAGCTTCTGCTAATAAGCAATATTTATTTTTATCTAAATTTCCAAAATCAGTTTTATTTTGTTTTTTATTTAATTTTTCTTTTACTGTCTCGGAAATAGTTTTAGGATTTTTTTCTTCTTTTTGAACTTTTTTTTCAACTTTAGCAGAATTTTTTGCCTGAAAATCTTTTATTTTATTTTGTATATTATTTAAACCAAAAATAGCTAAAGCTAAAAGAACTAAAACTCCTGCTAAAATAGCGCCTACTAAGCCCCTGTTAGATGATTTGTTTTCTGTTTTAGTATTGTCCTCATCTTCTTCATTTTCATCTTTATTTTCTCTAATAAAAGGATTATCTTGTCTATTTTCTTGTATAGAATTTTGCTGAGAATATTGTTGTTCAGCGGGCTTAGGTTGTTGAGATTGTGATTCTTCTAATGGCTTTTGATTTTCTTCTCCATCATCTTCAAATTGAAAATTATCTTTATTTTGATTCTTGTCCATAATATTTTATTAATCTAAGCTTTAAAAATTATAACCTGTTTTGACTAATTAGGTATAAATTTTTATGTAAAATCTTCAATAGAAATTATTCCCCTTTTTTATAAAGAAATAGTCTTTTAATTTTGAATTGATATAATAAACTTTATGAAAATCCTTATAATAAAATTAAGTTCTTTTGGTGATATAATCCATGCTTTACCGGTTTTAACAAATCTAAAAAAAGCCTTTCCTCAAAGTCAAATATCTTGGTTAATATCAGAAAAATTTAAAGATTTAATAGAAAAACATAATTGTATAGATAAGATATATACAGTTCTTCCTAAAAATGAAAAATTTGATTATATATTAGATCTTCAAGGTTTAATAAAAACTGGATTTATAAGTTATATTTTAAATAAAAAGATAAATATAGGCTTAGTCCCTGCACGAGAAAGACTTGCTGAAATATTTTACAAACAAAAGATTTACACTTCAGCGATTTTAGATCCTAATGTTCATATAATAAAAAGAAATTTAAAAATACTTAAAGCTTTTAATTTAGAAGAAAAAGATTTTGAATTATCAAGCCCTAAAGCTTTTTGGGGAGAAGAATTAGAAGTCTTAAAAAAAGAATACATTATATGTTCTCCAGAAAGTCGTTGGGAAAGTAAAACTTGGGTTTATTGGCAGGAATTCTTAGTCAAATTAAATGAATATATAAATAAAAATAATAAATTAGAAATATTAATAGTTGGTAATAGTAATTTTACTGAAAATTTAAAATTAGAAAATTTAACAAAAGTCAAAAATTTAAGTGGGAAAACTTCTTTAAAAGATTTAAAAAATATTATAAGAAAAGCATCTTTAGTTATAGGCTCTGATTCCGGAATAATTCATTTAGCAACTTCTTTTGGAATAAAGACCCTTGCTTTGCATGGAGCAACTTCACCTTTTAGAACGGGTCCTTGGCAAGGAGAATATTTGTTTTTAAATTTAAATTGTAGTCCGTGCCATAAAAGAAAATGTCCTTTAAAATTAGAAAATAAATTAAAATGTTTAAAAGAAATTTCAGTTGATAATCTTTTTTCAAAAACCTTGGAATTACTTAATTAATAATGGAAGATAATAAAAATAATATTAGTAATATTTTAGAGAAAGTATTTTTTCTTTTTAAATTAATATTCTATATATTTTTTATCTTCTTATTACAAATTAAATTAGCATCTGCTTTACAGATTTGTTCGGTCTTTCCAAATTTTCTAATAATATCAGTAATAAGTGCAGCTATTTTAATAAATTTAGAAACAAGTTTATTTTTAGCAGTAAGTTTTGCAATTCTTCAGAGTATATTTTTAAATGATTCTTTTTTTGATTTTTCTTTGATTATAAGTGCTTTTTTAACTTATTATTTAGCTCCAAAATTAAAAATTAATGAAAAAATTGTAGCAGTACTTTTATGTGTTTTTATTAGTTTTTGTGTTGAAATAATAAATATGTGGTATTTCTCACTTTTAAAAGAATCAAATATATTATTTCAAGATTATTGGATTCCACTTTTTTTACCCTTAATAAATGGTTTATTTACTCTACCTTGTTTTATTCTTTTTTCAAAGATTTTTAGAAATGAGAATAGCAATAAAAGAAAAAAACGATATTATTATATGTAATTTCAAATTTATAAAATTTTATTAATGAAAAAAGATATTTTATTGTTAGGAGCGCCCGGCGCAGGGAAAGGTACTCAAGCGAAATTCTTAGAAAAAGAATATAACCTTATAAAAATTGATACAGGAAATATTATAAGAAATACAATAAAAGAAGCTACTGAACTTGGAATGCAAGCAAAAAAATATGTTGAGCAAGGGAAGCTTGTACCCGATGAACTTGTTATAAATCTTATAGTTAATACTGCTAAACAAATAAAACAACAACAAAAGAATTTTCTTTTAGATGGTTTTCCTAGAAATCTTCAACAAGCAAAAGCATTAGAAGAAAATAAGTTGTTTTTAGATTTAGTTATAGAAATAGAAAGTTCTGCTGAAAATCTTATTGAAAGAATAAGTAATAGACGACTTTGTACAAATAAAAATTGTGGAGGCGTGTTTAATCTTAAATCTAACAAATCAAAACAAGAAAATATTTGTGATTTTTGTGGTAGTAGTCTATATCAAAGAGATGACGATAAAGAAGAATTAATAAAAACTCGCTTTGAAACTTATTTAAAAGAAACTTTACCTTTAAGTGAATTCTATTCAAAACAAAATAAACTTATAAAAATTGATGGAAATAAAGATGTAGAAGAAGTTTGGGAGAGTATAAAAAAGTATTTAAGCAAAAATTAAAATCATGATAGAACTAAAAAATGTTACTAAATATTATAAAACAAAAAAAGGTAAGCATTTTGTCTTCAAAAATGTAAGTTTTACTATTCCGGAGAAAAGAAATGTTGCTATTATTGGAAGAAATGGAACAGGAAAATCTACTCTAATTAGACTTTTAGGTAAAACAGATATTCCTAATGAAGGAGAAATAATTACAAATAAAACTATTTCTTTTCCAATTGGCTTTTCTGGTGGATTTCAAGGGAGCTTAACAAGTTCTGAAAACATAAAATTTATATGTAGAGTTTATGGTTGTAATAGAGAAGAAACAGCAGAAAAAATAAGATTTGTAAGGGATTTTGCAGAAATAGGTAAATATTTTGATTTGCCAGTATCAAGTTATTCTTCAGGGATGAGGGCAAGAGTTGCTTTTGGTTTAAGTATGGCTTTTGATTTCGATTATTATTTAGCAGATGAAGTTTTAGCAGTAGGTGATGCTAATTTTAAGGAAAAATCATATAAGGTCTTTCAAGAAAAACGAGAAAAAGCAAATATTTTATTAGTAGCTCATTCTGCCACTGTTTTAAGGAGCATGTGTGATTCAGCAATTGTATTAAAAAATAATGAATTAACTTTTTATGATGAATTAGAGGAAGGGTTGAAAGTTTATTTTTCTTCTTTGTCTTAAGAGATAATAAAAATCAAGCATTAGATAAAGAATAGATTCCTTCAAAAACCCCCTTCGCCCCCTTAACAGGGGGAATCTAAAGGATACAAGTCTTTGAAATGGGGTTGCCACCCCAACCCCCCGCAAAACTACGAGTTCAATCTCCCCCTGTTAAGGGCATTGCTAATTATATACT
>MOYB01000002.1:143296-151838 GCA_001899385.1 Candidatus Caenarcanum bioreactoricola
TATATAATTAGCAATGCCCCTGTTAAGGGGGTCGGGGGGTTTTTGAAATTTGATCACTTTTTAGTATTAGCCTTATTCAAGATAATAAAAATCAAGCATTAGATAAAGAAAATTTTGAATAAGCCTTTTCAAGTTTTTCATCATAATTATTAAGTTTATAATTTCTGCCATTATATATTTTTGCTATTAATTCAAAATCTTTTTCTTGTATTGCTTCTACTAAATTAGGAGTTGCTATTATAAATTTAACTAAAGCAGTTAATTGATAATATTCACTATCTTCCATATCAAAACTAAAATCAGTCAAGGTTTTATAATTTAATTTTTGGTAATTAAAACCCATTATTTGCCCAATACCAAAGCTAGTAGCTTTTATAGCAGCAGAAGGAGATTGAAGAAGTGCTTGTTCATAAGCTAAGCGCCCTGTAAATTTAGGATTAAACTTTGCTGATTCA
Source organism: Candidatus Caenarcanum bioreactoricola (assembly GCA_001899385.1). Classification (GTDB taxonomy): domain Bacteria; phylum Cyanobacteriota; class Vampirovibrionia; order Caenarcaniphilales; family Caenarcanaceae; genus Caenarcanum; species Caenarcanum bioreactoricola. The sequence goes on from MOYB01000002.1 coordinate 143,752, forward strand.
ATAGTCATACTTGCAGGCAAGAAAAAAGGACGTGCACCTGAGAATTTTTGAAACCAATCTGGTTCAAATCTAACTTTGCATTTATTTGCAAAAGTATGATCTTCAGAATAAAATCCAGAATAATTTGATTCTACTTCTATTATTGATCTTAAAATTGATGCTTCTATATTATTTTGTTTTGCAAGTTCAGTTAATAAAAAATCTTTTTCTGCTGGAGTTAAAATTTTCTTCATAAATATTTTGTAAACTTTATATAAACTTATAAATAGAAAATTCCCAAAAATATAAAGCTTTTATCTTAATTATTAAAATTTTTATTAAATTCTTTTTTATTCATGAATAATATAAACTTCCCTGTCTTGAGCCCCCCAACCCCCTAAAGGGGGAGTTTTGAATTCGTAGTTTATAAGGTTTGGCGTGACAAGCCCATTGCAAAAAATTATCCTTTGGATTCCCCCTTTAGGGGGTGAAGGGGGCTTCTAAAGAAAATTCTCTAAAGTCCTATATCTTCTCTAAAATGCTTACCTTTAATATCTATTTTTGATATTACTTTATATAAGGCTTTCTTTGCAAGATTTATATCGTTTGATAATGCTGTTATTCCAAAAACTCTTCCTCCTGCAGTAATAAGATTCTTTGAAAAATCTAATTTTGTACCCATATGAAATAAAAAAATCTTTACTAAATTATGATTAATTTCACCTGATTGATCAATTAATTGACAATGATTTCCAAAAATTAAATTCTTTTGAAATCTTATAGCTAAATCATCATTAAATTTATCAGGATAACCTTGAATAGATATAACAGCATTTAAAGCAATACCTGGATTTCCAGAAGTTTCTACACTAGGTAAAACCCCTCTGAAATAACCTAAAGTACCCCTTTGTGCTTGCCATAAAACTTCGAATAAATCACATTCAAGTAATAAAAATATTAACTGTGCTTCTGGATCTTTTAATGTGCTATTTAATTCTAAAAGATAAGGCTGAGAATTTTTATCTATTACTGTTTTAATTGCAAGAAAACCTTTATAAGGTCTACCTTCTTCTTTCATTCCTTCTATAAAAGGTTTAAGTATTTGCAATTCTATTTTTTCAAGAATGTGTGAAGGTAGATTGGGATGTGGAGATATAGCACCCATGCCTTCTGTTAAAGGTCCTTTTTCTTCATTAAAAAGATTTCTATAACTTTTTACAGTTGGTAATATAGAATAATTCTCCCCATCACAAATTGCAAAAATAGAAAGTACTTCGCCCTCTATATATTCTTCTATTATTACTGTTCTATTGTTTGCTCCAAAATGTCCTTGTAAACAAGCATTTATAGCTCCTTCTGCCCCTTCAAAACTTGATACTACTACACTACCTTTTGATTCATCAAAACAAGTATTAGCTTTTATTACAACAGGTAATTTTCTTGAACTAACATAAGCTAAAGCATATTCTTTTTTATCAAAAGCAACATAACGAGGTGCAGGAATTTCACGTCTTAAAGCAAATTCTTTTGTAAAATATTTAGACCATTCTATTTGACTAGAATCTTTATTTGGAGCAAAAATTTTTATTTTATGACTTTTAAAAAAATCTACAATCCCCTGACTAATTAATTGAGGAGAATTTACTAATACTAAGTCAATATTTTTTTCTTTACTAAAAGCAACTAAAGATTGAAAGTCATTAAGATCAATAGAAATACATTCTGCTATATTCGAAATACCTGGATTAGCAGGACAACAATATATTTTATTAACATGAGTACTTAAGCTTAAATTCAAAGCTAAGGCATGTTCTATTCCACTATTTCCTATAATTAAAACTTTCATCTTTTATAGATTACTCAAATATCAAGTTTAAGATGAAATAGGCTTTTAAATCAAGATGTCTTACATTTTAAATATGTAGAATTATAAAATAAAATCCCCGCTATTTTTTTATAGAGAGGACTAAAAAAACATTAATATGAAAATATTATGCTATTGATTGAAAAATATTGCCCCAACCAGAAAGTGTAGAAGCAGAACTACTATTTCCTATTGATTGAAAAATATTGCCCCAACCAGAAAGTGTAGAAGCAGAACCACTATTTCCTATTGATTGAAAAATATTACCAAAACCACTTACTTTTGAAGTACCACTACCAGTAGTTGAAGTAGTTGTTTTTACTTTCCCTTTTCCACTTCTAGCACTTGAAAAAGACCATGCAGCATTGTTTATATTATTACTTATTGGATTGTAATTATAATTATAGTTTACTACCATTTTGAATATCTCCTCATTAAATCTCTTCTAAAAGCTTAATTCCCTTGGTCTGTGAATTTTATAAGTTTTTTAGTGTTTGATTTATATAAATTGATAAAAACCCTTTAAAATATTTGATAATTTCAAAAAATTATTAAAATTATAAGAATTATCTTTTAACAGTAGCCATTGTTAAGCCTTTTAATATATCTCCATTTATTGCCCCAAATAGATTGGATAATTGGAAGAAAGAAGAAGAAGAAATTCTTAAAGTATTTGCTGGTAAATAATAACCCATTTGATCTGCTACAGCAGAAGCTACTTGTAATCCGCCTCCAACACTTTGCCCTAAACCTGCCAATTGCCCCAAGCTTGCTCTGTATGCTGGATTGTTTGCAAGCATTCCATTAACACCAAGAGTAAAGAGTGAAATATTACCAATAATATTTGCAACATCAAAAAGCATTTTCCAATATTTTTTCTTATTTTGTCCTGCTTCTCTAAGTTTCTTAATTTCAGTATCATTTTCATAATATCGAGGATCGTTTATTAAAAATACATTATTGGAATTGTCAGAGATACCATAACTCCAACCTTTTGTTGCAATATAAATTAAAGCTGCACTTAAATTCCTAATTATCATATTTATAATAAAGAACTTTGTTGCAAATTCAGGTATACGAAGGCGGGTAGTAAGTCTTCCAAAAGCACCAAGATTTTTACCTTGAATATTTTCTCTTTCAAACTTAATATTTTTACCTTTAAAGGTTTGCCAAATATGAGACCAACTTTCTTTAGAAGGAATTCTGTGTATTAATACATCACTAAAAATACCCCATTCTTTCTTTAAATTTGATTTGAAATTTCCTCCGAATTCTTTAAAAAAGCCTCCTAAATCTTGACTTTTAGGCATAGTAGGAGTATATTTCCCAGTAGGATCAGTTGCGCAAGCTTGTGACCAAAATGTAAAGTTCATTAAAAGTGGGAAGCCTATTTTTGCAAATAAAACTAAAGAACCTATATTATTACTAATTTTTTTACGAAGTTTATCAATTTCATCTTGAATTTTTTTCTTTTCTTCTTCATTTAAAGTTTTATCATTTAAAGATTCTCTTAAATCATTTATTTTTTTTGTATCTTTATGAAGTGTATATTCTGGAATGCTATTTAAAGCAGTTGCACCAAAAAGACTAGCATAACTCGCAAGACGAGAAGGAGATGCAAAAAGGGTACTATTTAATATACTAAGACCTAAACTTGTCGTAAAAATTACAGGATATGCTTTTGCAAAAAATTCTTTTAATTTACCTTTCTTTTTGTTACTTTTCTTTTTATCATCATCACTAATATTATTAGTATTCCCACCCACAGCATTTGCAAAATCTTGATCATAAGCTCTTCTTGCTATTAAGCTTGCAAATAATGGTGCTATTATAAGCGGAACACCTAGAGTTACAACTCTTTTAAGAATATTTGTATCTTTTGCTGTTGCAAGTTTCCACCATACTTTAGGAATTTCTTTTAAAGGAATATCTTTTTTTACATTAGAATTTGCCTTCATAGTTTTTGTTTTACTATAAAGTTGTGTTTTATTATTATTAGATGCTGATAGATATATGAGCAATTTTATAATTTATGATTTTATTAACTATTTATTATTTTTATCTTAATCTAATTCTAAATATATAATTAGAATTTATTCTTCTAACTAATATTATTAATTCTTATCTTAGCAGAAACTTAATGCTTCCATAATGTTTTTTTAGTGAAATCTTAAAAAAATTAAATTTATTCGTTAATATTTTTTTGTTTAACCATAGAGAACCATTGTATTATAGATCTTGCAAGTCTTAATGAATTATGCCTACCTTCTGAATCAAAGAGCTTAGTTCTAACTATTATTTCTATTCCTTCTTTGTTTATTTTATCTATATCTAAAGGTATTGCTTTTTCTTTATTATCTAAACTTTCTTCAGCATTTACAAGTACAGCATCTATTATTTTTTCTTTTGTATGATCATGTATTGCTTTTATAAAATCAGAAACTTTATATTCTTCTGTTTCAGCATCTTGTTTTAAATTACAAATATATAAAATTTTTGCTTTTGAATTTTTAAGTGCTTTTATTATTTCAGGGAAAAGCAAATTTGGAATTATTGAAGTATAAAGACTACCGGGTCCTAATATTATAAGTTCTGCTTCATTTATTGCTGAAATTGCTTGTGGAAGTGCTTGTGGTATTTCTCCTTCTACATAAATTCTTTTTATTTTTGCTTTTGCTTTAGGTATATTTGATTCTCCACAGATATTACTTCCATCAATCATTTCAGCACAAAGATGAATAGCTTTATCAGACGAAGGGAGAACTCTGCCACTACTTCTTAAAATTCTACTTGCAGATTCAGTTGCTTTATATATATTGCCTTCACAAACATCACATAATGCAGCTAAAAATAAATTTCCTAAACTATGTCCTTTTAATGAATCACCTTGTTGAAATCTGTATTGAAAAAGAGAAGTTAAAGTTTCTTCTTCGTCTGACAATGCTGCAATACAATTTCTTATATCACCTGGAGGAATTAATTTAAGTTCTTCTCTTATTCTTCCCGAACTTCCGCCATCGTCGCCTACAGTTACTATTGCGGTTATATTTCGAGAATAATTTTTTATGCCTTTAAGTAAAGTTGAAAGTCCTGTGCCTCCTCCAATTGCAACTGTGCGAGGACCTTGTCCTTTTTTATATGCACGTTCTAATGATCTTAAAATACTTTTATGTTCAAGTTCTGAGCTTGAGAAATCTTGGGTAGCAGCAATACCAGTTCTTATACTAAACCAGACTGCTAAAAAAATTATTGCAGCACCTATTAATAATATTATAGGACCACTAATTTGAGGAGGGGCTATGTGAGCTATATATTTTACGGATCTCCAAACAAAATCACTTATACGAGTAAGAGGTCTTAATTCGAAAAGTAAAGCAATACCAAAAGCAATACAAATAATGCCAAAGGATAATAAAACAATCCATCTTTTTAGTCCAGGTAAAAAATATTTTCCACTTTTTATTGGGAGAGAATAAAAAAAATTATCTAGTTTTGTATTTATTTTTTTCATAATAGTGTTTCACTACTAGGTATAAAACCTTCTCTAAGAAGAAGTTTTTGATATTTTTCAGATAAGACTGCTTTAAAAAATTTATCTACTGATTCAGATGAATTTTCTTTTAATTTAACATAATAAAGATTTCTAACTAAGGGGTATTTACTATTTTCTATATTATGTTTATTAAGAGGAATTGAATCTATAGAAAGTATTTTAATTCGATCATCAAGGAATCCATAAGATACATAAGCAATTGCACCTGGTATTATTTCAACAGATCTTTTTACATCAGAATTCGCAGTTAATATAATTGCATTAGAAGATATTTCTTCGCACTTATTATCTAAGCACATAATTTTGTCTTTTATATAAGTATAAGATCCAGCTTCTTTTCTTAGATTGACAAGCTGAATAACTTTATTTTCTCCCCCAAGTTCTTTCCAATTTTTGATTTTGCCAGAGAAAATATTTTTTAAATCATTAAGAGATAAATTATTTATAGAATTTTGCTTGTTAACAACAATAGCAAGAGCATCTCGTCCAACTTCAATATTATTAGTATATTTTTTTTCTTCTTTTGTTAATTCTCTAGAAATTGAAGCAATATCTATTTTATTATCTAATAATAATTTTATGCCTATATTTGAACCAATACCTTCATATTCTATTTCTATATTAGGATTTTCTTCTTCAAATAATTCTTTCCAAACATTAGTAATTGAACTTAATGTTGTTGATCCAGCAATTCTTATTTTTTTATTATTTTGTTGAGTGTTATTATTACAAGAAGTAAGCAATAAAAAAAAGAACAAAAGAAAACTAAAGAATAAAAAATTTTTGAAATATTTCATTTATAGAAACTTAATAAAATATAATTATAAAGTATATTGATTATTTTAACACTCTTATATCAAAAGTGATTATTAGCTAATAAATATATTTCTTCAAGAAGCCCTCACCCCTCCTTCGCTTCGCTCAGGTGTCCCCCTCTCCTGAAGAGAGAGGGGAGTAGTAGCGCATACATTCTGGCTAAAGAATGACGCATTTTGGCTCCCTCTCTTTTAGGAGAGGGCGGGGGGTGAGGGCTTTAAAAAACACTCTTAAAAATTCTTTTTTAAATCATCTTCAATATCTTTTTTTAATTTTTTTGCATTTTTTGGAAATAAAACAGTAATTCCTACAATTCTATAATTTTCAGCAAATTCTTTAATACTTTTTTCACTATCATCTTTTAAAAATCCCATTTTAATAAGTTTTTTTGTAAATTTTTCAAAACCTTTTGATCTTAAAAATCCAAGCGTTTCTTCTATTGCAATGCCTGTACAAAAAACACCTTTTAATTGTTCATTTCTTTCATTTGTTTCACCTACTGCTACAGGAGAACCAGAAGCACCATTTATTATTGATCTAGAAATTCTTTTTTCAATTTTTGTTTTATTTGACACAACTCCCCATAAAATATCTTTTTCTTCTTCTGTTGGATTTTCTTTTTGATCTACAAATCCTAAAGCATAAGCTTTTATTACACTTGCTGTATTAGCTTGAGTACGATTTCTTATGCCCATATAATAATTTCCATCAATTTTTTCGGTTCTAGAACCCGGTAATCTATTTGTTACAATTTTAAATTCAAAGAGTTTTCCTTTTTCTAATTGTCTATCTATTAAATTTTCTAATTCTTTTTCTTCTTTAGGAAGCTTTGAATAAATTATTTTATCTAAAAATCTAATTGCTTGAAGATAAGCTTGTCTATTAGTTTTTATGTGAATAGCTAAATCATTTTTTTTCCATATTTTATCGTATTCTTCTTCAGTTCTAGGCTTTATCTTTGGATTCCCTGCATATAAATATGTTTTATAATCAGATTCATTATGAATTTCAAGATTTTGAGGATTAAGCATATTATTATCTTTAGCATGTTTTGTTAATGCTCTTAAATAATTTCCAGAATGTCCACAAATTAAGATAACAGAATTATCAGCAAAATCTGAAACGTCTAGTCCAACGCTAGATGCATCAGTACGCCATGTTTCATTGTCCTTTCTTCCATCTGCGGTTGTACTATGTGAAACCACTGGATCTCCTGGAAAGACTTTGTTATTTTTAATTTTTATATCTTCAACATTCCAATAAGTTCTGATACGTGCTATATCTATATTTCCGATTTTACCTGTGAATCTTGGTATTTCAAGATCTATAGGTTCTTCATATTCTTTTATTGATTTTCGTTTTTTAGGATCATCAGGAAAAATTTGAGCTTGAATGGCTTGAGCTTGAGGTTGTATTTGAGGCGGTATATAATAATAAAAATAAGCTTGAGACGCTTGTTTGGAACTATATAAATTATTTTGTATATTCTGAATCGCCATTATAATTTATTTTTATTATATAATTTCTTCTTATAAAACTTTAAATATATTCTTAATATTATTTTAACATAAAATAATGAGTTTTTGGCTCTTCTAAGAAAGAAATAGAAATCTTCCTGTTCTGAGCCCCCCAACCCCCTAAAGGGGCTTACTCCCCCACAAAATTACAAGTTGATTCAAAGAGGTTTTCCCTGTTTTCGACCCCCAACCCCCTGAAAGGGGGCTTTTAGGGATAAATATATTTTTTCGTAATAAGATTATTTTACTACGATAGAATGCGCAAATTAAAAAAATAGTTTTTTATGATAATTTTTATCTAAAATAATTTTATTAGCTTTAAATCATAATTTTAAAATATAATCTCGTTATAATAAAT
>MOYB01000002.1:152014-167044 GCA_001899385.1 Candidatus Caenarcanum bioreactoricola
GCGGCAAAATAAACTGTAGGGGGGTAAGCCCTAAAGGGGGAGTTTTGAATTTATAGTTTTATGAAGTTTGGGCTTGCTGCCCCATTTTAAAACTTATATCCTTTGGATTCCCCCTTTTAAAAACCAGAAGAGCTCAGTTTTTTATTAATTTTAGAAATAAGATCGATTCCCTCATAAATAAAAGAAGTATAAATCTGTATTAAATCAGCTCCTGCATCAAGTCTTTCTTTTGTATCATCAGCGGAGAAAATCCCTCCTACGCTTATTAAGGCAAGATTTGAAGGTTTATGCTTTCCTATATATTGAGTTATTTTTAAGGATTTTTCTGCTAGCAGTTTGCCAGAAATTCCGCCTGCTTTATTATGAGTCCAATTAGGAGTATTTTCTCTTGATTTTGTAGTATTTGTTGCAACTATGCCTTGTAAATTAAGATCTACGCACATAGTTAATATATTATTTATATATTCTTCATCAACATCAGCGCTTATTTTAATTAAAAAGGGTAAATGAGTAGTTTCTTTTAGAGGTTTTATTATTTGACTTAGATTTTTTATATTTTGAAAATCTTCTGGATTAGCTACATTAGGACAACTAAGATTTAAAACAAGATAATCTCCATAATTATGTACTTCCTTTAAGCAATTTAATAAATCTGCAATTACTGCTTCTCTATTATTAGGATTAATATTTGCTGATTTTGCAATATTAATGCCTATGGGTATTTTTATTTTTTTATAAATATTTTGAAGATTTTCTGCAATATGTTTTGCTCCAGAATTATTCATTCCCATATAATTAAGAATACTTTCTTCTTCTGGAAGCCTAAATAATCTGGGCTTAGCATTACCTTTTTGACTAGAATATGTAACAGTACCTATTTCAGCAAAACCAAAACCAAGGTTCTCCCATGCTTTAAGGGCAACGGCTTCTTTGTCCATGCCAGCTGCTAAGCCAATTCTGTTGGGAAAATCTAAGCCAAATAAATTTACAGATAAGTCTGGATTATCATTTATAGAATCTCTTATAAATATGAAAGGGAAATATTTAAGAGCAAAATCAACTGTAAATTTATGAATAAATTCAGGATCAAAGTTAAATAACAAAGGTCTTAAGAGTTTTTTATAAAACATATATTTTTGAAATTTTTTAATATTATAGATTATTTTCTTTATCTATTTGCAAAATTAACTAATTGACCACAAGCACCTGTTATATTCTCGCCTCTGCTAAGCCTAATAGTAACCTTTCGTCCTGAGCGTTCAACTATTTCTTTAAAGAAATCTACTGTTTTCCGGTCACTTCTTTTAAAACCTTCTACTGCTGGATTATAAGGAATAAGATTTACTAAACAAGGAAAATCTAAATCCCTTAAAAAATCACAAAGATGCCATGCAGATTCTCTTGTATCTGTTATGCCTTTTAATAATATTATTTCAAAAGTAATTCTACGGTGTGTATTTTCATAATATTTTTCTAAAGCTTTTTTTAAATCATAAAGATTATATTTTTTAGCTATTGGTACAAGTTTTTCTCTTTTATCTTGTTCTGCTGTGTGAAGCGATATAGCAAGATTTATTTGAAGTTTTTTTCTGCCAAGTTTTAATATTTCAGGAATTAGACCACAAGTTGAAACGGTGATATTCCTTGATCCAATTCCTACAGATTCACGGAAAATATTTATTGATTCAATAACATTGTCAAAGTTAAAAAGAGGTTCTCCTTGTCCCATGTAAAGCAAATTGTTTATTTTTTCTTTGTTGATCCGTTGAATAGACATTACTTGATCAACTATTTCACTGTAATGTAAATTTCTTTTAAATTGAAGTTTTCCTGTGCCACAAAAAGTACAACCTACTTTACAGCCCACTTGACTGGACACACAAGCAGAAAGGCTCTCTCTGTCTCGAAATCGCATTAAGACTGCTTCTATAAGTTCATGATCTTTAAGTTCAAAGAGAAATTTTTGAGAAGCATCTTTTTTATCAACAAGTTTTTCAATTAATTTAAGATTACTTATATCATAATTTTCTTTTAAAGTTTCACGAATTTTTGCACTCAAATTACTCCACTCATCAATATTGTCAGAAGATTTTGCATAAATCCAAGAATGAATTTGTTCTCCTACATATTTTTTTAAATTCAATTCTGTTTCAGCAGTTTGATAAAGTTCTTCTTTTGATAATCCTGAGAGTATTTTTTTCATTATTTATATATATTCTCATATAATTTAAAATATGACTAAAATACAAGAAATTGAAATAAATTCACAATTCCAACAAGCTTTAAGGCTTATGGAAGAAGGAGAAAAAAATCTTTTTATTACAGGAAAAGCTGGTACAGGAAAATCAACATTATTAAAATATTTTTATGAGAATACTAAAGAAAAAACAATAGTTCTTGCGCCAACTGGAGTGGCAGCTCTTAATGCTAAAGGGCAAACAATTCATAGTTTTTTTAATTTTCATATTGATATTACGCCTGAAAAAATAAAAGAGAAAAAAACAAAACCTAAAAATCTTAAATTATATAAAGAAATAAAAACAATTATTATTGATGAAATCTCGATGGTTAGAGCTGATTTATTAGATTGTGTTGATGTTTTTTTAAGAATATATGGGAATGATCCTTTTAAAGCTTTTGGTGGAGTTCAAATGATTTTCATTGGGGATTTGTATCAATTATCACCAGTGGTTACTTCTAGTGAACAAGAGCTTTTTCGGAATTATTATGAAACTCCATATTTTTTTAGTGCTAAAGTTTTTGAAAATTTTAAAATTGAAATCATAGAATTAGAAAAAATATATAGACAGAAAGAGCAAAATTTCATTGAATTATTAAATCGTATAAGAAATAATTCAGTTAATGATGAAGATATAGCAGAATTAAATAAACGATATATAAAAGAAGTTAAACAAGAAATAGAAATAAATTCAGAAAATTTTCAAATTAATTTAACAACTACAAATAAAAAAGCTGATGAAATTAATAATATACATCTTGAAAAATTAAGAAAAGAAATATCTTATTATTCAGATGCAATTATAGAAGGGGATTTTGAAAAAAAATATTTTCCAACAGCAGAAAAGTTAGAATTTAAAGTAGGAGCACAAATAATGCTTCTTAACAATGATCCAAAAAAACAATGGGTAAATGGTACAGTTGCTATTATTAAAGAAGTTTTAAAAAATGAAAAAGATGAAGAATATTTAATTGTTGAATTAGAGAAAAGTAAAAAATTAGTTTCTGTTAATCGTTATACATGGGAAATCTATAAATTTTTCTTTGATGGAAATACCATCACTTCAGAAGTAGTAGGTACATTTATTCAATATCCATTTCGTTTAGCATGGGCAGTTACAATTCATAAAAGTCAAGGTAAAACTTTTGAAAATATAGTAATAGATTTAACGCATGGTGTTTTTACAACAGGACAATTATATGTAGCACTTAGTCGTTGTAGTTGTTTTGAAGGAATCACATTAAAAACTCCTATAAGAAAACATCATATTCGTACAGATCCAAGAATACATAAATTTTTTAAGAATTATTAAATTAATTTAATGCTAAATCATAAAATTTATTCAAACTTGTATTGCTTTTTTTTTGCTTTAGTTATAGAATTACTAAAATTTACTAGAAAATTACTATAAGGATTGTTTTAAATTTATGATAGGAAAAACTAAAAAGCATTTATGGCTAGGATTAGCTATATCTATAATCTTTGGATTAATAACTTTAGTTTTAATTCTGATTTAATAACTTTAATCTTTAAGATTTTGTTAATTAAATACAAAAGTTTAAAACAAAAAGATTTAATTCTATATTAATTTTCTTTATTCATAATATAATAAATTAAGGAGCAAATTAGGATGAGAACTTCTGAAAAGATACAGAAAAGAAGAAGAACTTCTAAAGAAAAAATACTTTTTAAAGATTTAAATTCCGAGGATAGATCTAGTCTATTCCAAAAAATAAAAGAAAATCTTAATGAAGTAGTTGTTTCATATGATCAAGTTAATGTTAGAATTCCTGCGGAAATGAACGATTGGCTTAATAAAATAGTTAGAGATTCTAAAAAATTTCATGGTACAAAGATTTTTAAAGAAGCTATTATAGAAGCTGCTATATTCCATCTTCAGAATAATTCTGATATAGAATGGGAAAAAATGAAGTCAAAAGAAGATATACTTAAAGCGTTAGGTTATAGTGATTAATAATTTTAATGGAAAATAAGACTATTATTCTTGATGGTAAAGCACTTGCTGAAAAATTAAAAAATCAATTAAAAAATCAAATACAAAGTTTTAAAAAACCACCTTGTTTAGCTGTTATATTAGTTGGAAATGACTCAGCAAGTCAAATTTATGTTGCAAATAAAGAAAAGGCTGCTAAAAATATAGGCATAAATTCTTTTGTTTACAAATTAGAAGAAAATACTTCTCAAGAGGCTCTACATGAGTTAATAAGGGAATTAAATTTAAAGCCAGAAGTTAATGGTATTTTGTTGCAATTACCGCTTCCTAAACATCTTAATGCTGATAAAGCAATTATGACAATTTCTCCTTCTAAAGATGTTGATGGCTTACATTTTTTAAATTTAGGAGCGCTCACTGCTGGAGAAAATAGATTTATACCATGCACTCCTTTTGGAATAATGAGTCTTTTAAAAGAATATAACATAGAAATTCAATCTAAAAGAGTTGTTGTTATAGGCAGATCAAGACTTGTAGGTAAACCTATTGCTCAATTATTAATAAATCATAATGCTACTGTTAGTATTGTACATAGTAAAACTTCTGAAAATGATTTTAAAGAACTTTTGAAAATAAGTGATATAGTAATTTGTGCAATTGGAAAGGCAAAGTATATTAAAGGTTCTCTTATAAAACAAGGTTCCTGCATAATTGATGTAGGAATTAATAAATTAGAAAATAATAAAATATGTGGAGATGTTGATTATGAATCGTGTCTTGGAATAGCAGGCGCAATTACCCCAGTGCCGGGTGGCATAGGACCCTTAACTGTTGCACATTTGTTAATTAATACAGTTCAAGCATATAATAATTCTTATTATGAATCCTAGTGATTTAGATTTTATATTTAATTTATGGCTAAATGGCTTTTTGTTAACTTTTGCAAGAATGCTTGGTTTTGTTTTTTTATCGCCACCTTTTACTGAAAATAATTTACCTGTGATGATTAAAACTGCTATTGCCTTACTTTTAACTATTTTAAGTGTATCTTTTGTAAAATCTGCTCCTATAGATATGCAATCTTATAATTATTTTTTTGGACTTGCTATAAATTTTACTTTAGGTGCACTTATTGGTTTCATTGCGAATTTTGTACTTGTTATTGCTGAAATGACTGGGGAAATTATAGATAAACAAACAGGATTAGATTCAGCTTCTGTAATGACAGGAGGGGTACAATCAACTTTATTTAAAATTATTATAAGAAGTTTAACTTTATTAATCTTTATGTATATGGGTGGTATGTATATGGTTATTTATTGTTTAAAAATAAGTTTTGATCTTTTCCCTTTAACTGCAAATGATTTTAGTTTATTAGGAATACAAATGACTGATATAATTAGCTTGGCAAGCAATGCTATTGTCTTGGGTGTCACAACAGCCTCTCCATTGATGGTTATAATTATATTTCAAGATATAATTCTTGCATTAATGTCTCGTGCTGCGCACCAAATTAATCCATTTCAATTAAGTTATTCCCTTAAGCCTATAGTAGGCTTGATAGTTGTAATATTATGCTTGCCTCTTATGCAACAACGAATTTCAGAGATAGTAAAACAAGAAACAAATATATTTAAAGTTTATGATTTAAGTACTTTTAATAAATCGTCAATTCCTTAATATTTGATATTAAATATAAAAAAAAGGGAAATATAAATTAAATACTTTAGTTAGTTAAAAATGTCTTCTCCAAATATAACTTCTCCTATTGACTTTTATAGTTATTCTCCAGAGGGAAGCCCAGTTGGAATGCCACGTTATTGTGAAGCATTATTGCTATTAAAAGAAGGAAATAAAGAATTGACCTATTGGCAATCTGCATATGAACGAGCACAACAATGTGGACTAAGTGGTTTAACTGTCCAAGAAATAATTTTACAAATGGACAAAATAGGACAAAGAATGGAAAGTATTAAGAAAATATTGCTTGCAAAAGCAGAAACTACTCTAAAGAGTGATGTAAGTAGTATTTCTAATCCTGCAAAAGAGATAACAAGCTAATGAGTCTTAGTAATGGTATATTATCCCCAATTGCTTATAATGCTTATCTGCCTAGTCCAGATGTAGGTGTTGTTTCTCGCTATAGTCAGGCTAATCTTCTTGTAGGCGATGCTTATAAAGAACAGCAATTTTGGCTTTCTGTTTATAATAGAGCACAACAATTTGGAATGAAGGGAGCATCTGTTGCTGAAATATTAACTCAATTAAAGAGAGTAAGTGAAAAGCTTAATACATTGCAAAATACAGTATTGCCTGCTGCTGAATCTTGGTTTAAATCAGAGAATGAAACAAATCAAAAAATTCCAAGTCTCTTTCAAACAAATTCATAGAAATTAATAATCTTCATCATAAAGTACTGTAGATAAATATCTTTCTCCGCATGAAGGAATTATAGCTACAATTACTTTATTTAGAGCTTCTGGTCTTTTTGCGATTTCAAATGCAGCTTTAAGGCATGCTCCAGAAGAAATCCCAAATAATAAGCCTTTTTTAGCTAATGCTCTAGAAGTATAAACAGCATCTTTGCTTGAAACTTTTATTATTTCATCTACAAGATTCAAATCAAGATTTTTAGGAATAAAACCCGCTCCTATTCCTTGAATTTTATGAGGATTTACTTTTCCTCCAGATAAAACAGCTGACTCTTCTGGTTCAACTGCAATACTTTTGAATGATGGTTTTAATTCTTTTATATAAGAGGCAATTCCGCTAATAGTTCCGCCTGTGCCTACTCCAACAACTAAAATGTCTATTTTTCCATTTGTATCTTCCCAAATTTCTTTAGCAGTGGTTTCTTTGTGTATAGAAGGATTTGCAGGATTTTCAAATTGTGAAGCAATAAAAGAATTTTTGATTTCAGAAGCAAGTTCTTCTGCTCTTTTTACAGCACCAGTCATTCCTTGTTCAGCAGGGGTAAGTATTATCTCCGCACCATAAGCTTTAAGAAGTTTTCTTCTTTCAAGACTCATGCTTTCAGGCATAGTTAAAATAAGTTTATAGCCTTTAGCAGCACAAACCATTGCAAGACCTATGCCAGTATTACCAGAAGTTGCTTCTATTATAGTAGTTTGAAGATTTATAAGGTTTTGTTTTTCTGCTTTTTCTATAATACTAAGAGCAATTCTATCTTTAACAGAGCCTCCAGGGTTTTGATATTCAAGTTTTGCTAATAAAGTACAATTAAGTTCCTCTCCTTCAATATTAGTTTTAATTTTAAGAAGAGGGGTTTTGCCTATTAGATCATATATATTTTCAGCAAATTTCATTTTATTTTAAATTATATTTCATTAGGATCAATTATTTGACCTTTTAAGTCTTTTTCAAAACTATAATCTTCAAATTCATTATTTCTATTATTATAAGGGTTATCAACAGTTATTTTAGTTTCTTTTTTATTAGCTTCGAAAGGATTTGTTCCTTCTTTTGCTTGTAAATGTTGTGTAGGTTGAACAGTTTGAATATTCCCTTGATTAACTTGAACAGTATTAGTATTTTCAATAGGTTTATTATAATTTTTAAATGCTTGAACTCTATTATCATAATATTCGGCATCCTGTTTTAGACGGTTATATTCTGCGAGCAAATCTAGGCTTTCCCGCTCGCATCTTGTTAAATGCATTTCTAACCTTTTCTTTGCCTCTAAAGCTTTTAATTGGCTCTCCCCAGCTTTTATTTGTAGTATCCCTATATTCTCCTGTACTTGTGTTTCGGGATTTTTTTTTAGTTTATCTTCAAACCAATTTCCCATTTTGCTAACAGGGTTTCTTTTTTTTGTAGAATCTATATTTCTATATTCATCAGCTCTAAAAACATTGGGATTAGAATTATTATAATTAAGATTAGGGCTATTAACATTAGCAGGAGCAAAATTTTCATTATAGCTTTCACTTCTTAAGGGCACTGCAGTATAATGAGAAGGATCTCCGCCAGATGACATGTTTTCTATTTGTTGTGCAAAAGCTTGTGAAAAGCTAAAACAGAAAAACAAAATTACAATTAAAAAATTTTTTAAAAATATATGACTTTTAATTATATTCATAGTTTGAAGTTAATAAAATACAAAAGTTTATAAATAAGACTTAAAAAGAATAAAAAAGTTTCTTGTTTTTTTGGCTCCTCCTTATAAGGAGGCGGGGGAGGTGATTCATAGGATTTTTATAATCTCATGAATCCTTTAATCTTGAAAATCTTGATTCAGACTTTGGCTCAAGGTAAAAAATTATTGAATCCCATATTTTCTACAAAAAGCATCAAATTTTTCTTGATTTTGAATATTAAATTTTTGTGCTAGTTCAGTGCGATTTCCTTCTAAAGAAAACATATTAGACTGATCAATTTCTAAAAAAACAGATGGTTTTCCGTTAGTAGATTGTGCACGTATTTTTTTGTTGTTATTTACAAGCTTAAATTCAAGACGTTGAAGAAATCCCCGAGTTTCTTGATAAAGAATATTAGCAGTTGTTCCTTCTGGGAGTCGTATTCTTTGCCATACTTTAAATTTAAGACTTCTTTTTCTTAAGATAATAGTAGATTTTAAAATTCTCATATAAATTTTATTTTTTGAATATTAAATTTACATAATACTAAAAAGATTTCATTTTGTAAAGATATGTTTTATAGTAGAAGCCCCCTAGCCCCCTAAAGGGCTTACTCCCCTACAGTTTTAAGGAAGCTTCTAAAGACTAAATTCTCCTTTCGAAAACCCCCCAGCCCCCTTAACAGGGGGAGATTAAATGCGTAATTATTTTTTATCATGATGAGATCAGACAAGACAATAAATTTACAAAAAGTTGTCGAATTGAGAAAATAGACAAATCCTTGAGTTCCCCCTGTTAAGGGGGCTAGGGGGTTTCTTGCGGAAAATCTTGTGTTTTAATTTTTAAAAGGATTTTAATGAAAAATTAATTTAATTTCCCGATATAATCATTAATTTGAAACTGTAGGGGAGTAAGCCCTAAAGGGGGAACTCAAGGGATGCGATCTCCAACCTCCTGAAGGGGGGGCTCTTAATCAATAGATAAAATCTATTCTCCTGATAATTCTTTCATAATTTCTGCAACTGATGAAATCTTATCAATTCTATAAGCATTACTTCCTACACTATAAAGTCCTTTTTCATTAGGATTATCATTTGCATTTATTGCAGATAAAAGTCCATTACAAATACAAAAAGCTTCTTCGGAATTTTCTTTTGCAAGACATTTTCCGTTTATTAAGAGATAACCTCTATCGCATTTTATAGGTCTCGCATTTGCAAGCGCTTCTTCGTAGAACGGACAATTTTTTATTACTCTAAATAACAATCCACAAGGAGAACCAGGTTTATCTGCAAGTATTACATCTTCTTTTTTGCAATTAATAACTGCTTGTTTAAATTCTTCTGATGCACCACTTTCATAGGTAGTTAAAAATCTAGTTCCTATTTGTACTCCTGCACAACCCATTTCCATATATTTAACTATATCTTCGTGAGTAAATATTCCTCCTGCTGCAATTACTGGTATATTATAAATTTTTGCAGTTTCTAAAACTTCTTTAACAAGATTTTCAAGAGAATTAGAAGGTAGTTCTGCTTCTTCTATAGTACGCCATGCAATATGTCCACCTGCTAAAGGTCCTTCTACTACTACTGCATCAGGTAAACGATTGGTTCTTTTCCATCTTTTGCATATTAAGTCAAAGACTCTAGCAGAAGAAACAATAGGTATAAGTTTTACTTTATCTTTATTTGGGTGAGAATCAACTATTTCTGGTAATCTAAGAGGTAGTCCTGCCCCACTTATAATTACATCTACTCCCCCGTCTAAGGCACCAAGCACTGCATCTTCGTACTGACTTTGCAAAGCAACCATTATATTTATGCCTACTGGTTTGCCTTGAGAAAGTTCTTTTGCATCTTGAACTTCAACAGCAGTAGCTTCTCGTGCACTAAGCTTTTGGTTTTTACGAAGAAAAATGATTTTATCTAATGCAACACTAGAAATAACACCTAATCCTCCTTCTTTGGACACTGTACCAGCTAAGCAATAGCCTGAAACACCAGCACCCATACCACCCTGAATTATAGGTAATTGAATTTCTAAATCTTTTATTTTTAAGGGAGGCAATTTCATACAATTATTTTTATTATTATTATACTTCTTTAAAAATTCAATTAAACCATAAATTTCTGTTTTTTAAAACAATTATGAAAAAAATATGTTTAGCTTATAACCCTTATAAAAATGAAAACCTTGAATTAGCAAGTGCTTTAGAGTCTATTTTAAAAGATTTTGTTGAGATTTTTAAGATAGTAGTTGATTTAAATAAAGATTTTATAGAAGTCATTCCAGAAGACTTAGATTTAATAGTTGTTCTAGGCGGAGATGGAACTTTACTTACATGTGTTAGAAAGTTTATAAAATATAAGATTCCTTTTTTAGGTATAAATACAGGGCATCTTGGTTTTTTAACAGAAGCTAAAACTCCTAATGATTTTAAAAATTTCTTTATAACAATTTTTAATGGTAATTATAAGAAAGATTTAAGAACAACTCTTTGTACTAAAATAATAAAAGCAAATAAAATGATTATTAAAGAAGAAATAATTGCTTTAAATGAAATTACAATTATTAGAAGTTCAAGATCAAATATTTTGCAATTAGATCTTGAAATAAATCAAGATTATGTTGCAAATTATTTTGCGGATGGATTAATAATATCAACACCAACTGGTTCCACTGCATATTCACTTTCTGCTGGGGGTGCAGTGCTTGCCCCTAATATACAAGCGTTCCAAATAAGTCCTATTTGTGCGCATAGTCTTACAAGTCGTTCTTTAGTAGTATCTGATATGTGTACACTTAAAGTAAATATAAATGAAAAAAATCATAAAGATTCGAAGGTAAGTTTACAAGCAGATGGACAAGATATATTTGATTTAGAAACAGGAGATTCAGTTATTATAGAAAAATCTCCATATATAGCTACTCTTATTCATTCTTTAGATCAGGAAAATGGATTTTATAAAGTTTTAAATAAAAAATTATCTTGGGGGATTCGTAGTTAAGTATTCTTTTAAGCCTAAAGCGGCTAAATCTCTTTCTATAATAATATTATTTTGGTTTTGAATTTTATTTTTAATTATTTCACACCAACCACCAGTAATAATAATTTTACTTTCTGGTTTTAAATTTTGTAATTCCTGAATCAAAGCTAAAATATAAAAATTAAGACTTCTATAAATAGCTTTTTGTGTTTCATTATAATTAAAATTTTCTTCAATATTATATTTTATAAAATCAAAATCACTTATTAAGCATAAATCTTTTGAAATTCCTGATAAAAGTTTGCTTAAGCCAAGCATTATCATATTTAAGTTTAAATCTAATTTATAGGAATTATTTATAAAGTCAATAGAAGTAATAGTTGTATATGTTCCTAAATCTATAACAATAAAAGAATTTATCTTAAGAGTAAGTGCTCCTATTATATTAGCAACTCGGTCATTACCAAAACTTTCATAGATATTAGAGATATTAAAATCTTTAGAGGCTTTGAATTTATCAAATAAAATTAAATTATTAGTTTGTTTTAAAATATTAATTTCTTTTTCTAAGTCTTTTCTTATATTTGAAACAAGAGTTATTTTATCTTTTAAATCAAGGCTTCTTAAATCTTCTAAAGAACAAATATTATTACCTTTATATATAATTTTGTTGTTTTCTAAAGAATAAAGTTTTCTTTGACTACTTCCTAAAATTAATATTTGTTTTTCGCACATTTAGAAAGTTTCTTTTGAAAGAACTACTTTGCTTATAGAACTTATTTGCCCATGAGAATCAAGTCCTAAGGCTTTTCTATAATATTTTAACGCAAGATCTGTTTTGCCGAGAGCTTGATAAACACAAGAAAGTCCATAGTAAGATTCTATTAAAGCAGGATTTAACTCAAGGGATTGTTCAAAATGTTCTATTGCTAAAGAATAATCTTGAAGAGCGAAATAAGTAGCACCTAAACCTAAATGAACTTTTGGATTGCTTGAATCTTTTTCTAATGCCTCAGTATAATATCTCAATGCCCAATGATATTCTTCATTTTCAAATTGTTTATCAGCTTTTTCTATTATAGGTAATATATTTTCAGAAGAAATTCTTTCTCTAGAATAACTGTTTAAATTAAAAACAGAGAAAATTATAAAAAGTATAATAAAAAGATTTTTCATTATATTAAAAGATATATTTATACATTATATTATGCAATATATTTTAGAAAAAAATAAAATAATATATCTTTATCTTAACAAAACCTTATAATAATTCAATGGTTTCTGTTTATATACATATTCCTTTTTGTTTAAAGCGATGTTTTTATTGCGATTTCACAAGCTTTTCAAAAATAAATAAAACTATTATAGATAAATATATTAATGCTTTATGTTTTGAAATAAGTAAGAAGCCCCCCAACCCCCTAAAGGGGGAGTATAAAAATAAAATAAAAAGTATATATTTTGGAGGGGGTACACCTTCTCTGCTTTCTATAAGCCAATTAAAAATTATACTTTCTGAACTTAAAAAGAATTTTAATATTTTATCTAATTGTGAAATAACTTTAGAAATTAATCCTGCAACAGTTTCAATTTATAAATTAAAGAAATTCAGAAAATTAGGCATAAATAGACTTAGTCTTGGTTTACAAAGTTTTGATAATAAACTTCTTAAGAAATCAGGGCGTTTACATAACATAACAGATAATTTTAATGTTATACATCAAGCATCTTTAGCAGCTTTTAAAAATGTTTCTATAGATTTGATTTATGGTTTACCTAATCAAAGTTTAGAAATCTGGAAAAGAGATCTTCAAATTGTTTGTGAACTAGTTTCTAAAGATTTAATTAAACATGTTTCGATTTATGCACTCTCTATACACGAAGATACTGTTTTTGGTAAAAAATATATAAATTCTTGTCATAAAGCATTGCCTACTGAAAAAGAAATTTGTGATATGTATAATATGGCTTGTGAAATGCTTAATGCTTATAATTTTGAACATTATGAAATAAGTAATTTTGCTAAAAAAGGCTATGAATCAGTACACAATTTAACTTATTGGAATATGGAGGAATTTTATGGATTTGGTTTGTCCAGTCATGAATACAGAGATTTTATGCGTAAAGCAAATACTTCAAATCTTCAAGAATATTTAGAGAATCCTTTAAGTTACGAGATTTTAGAAAGTAATACTATCTTTGATGAATTTATGCTTAAACTAAGATTAGCTAAGGGTTTGAATATTCTGGAATTTACAGAAAGGCATAATCTTAAAAACACTATGTCCTTTGAAAGTTTAGAAAAATATATTAAAGAAGATTTATTGCTTTTTAAGAAAAATACTTTGAAATTAACTGAAAAGGGATTCTTAGTTTCTAATAGTCTTATAAATGAACTTTATTCTATGATTGGGAAGGGTAGTTCAGCTAAATTATAATATCTCTTTAAAGCTTCTAAAGAATTCTGAGTATTAGGAAATAATGTTTCAGGAGTAATTTTTATAGGAGGACTAAAATGTACTGATAAATATTGTGAATAAAAATTCATAGGATTTTTTAGAATTGTGGAAGTAATTGCAGGAATTTCTATTTCTGTAAGTAACTTTGTTATATTTTGTAAATGATTATCTTCTTCTAATGAAGGAATTAAACATGATGTTAGTTTTAAATATTCGAAAAGATTTTCAGGAGTTATATCTATATAACCTTGTTCCATTAACTGTTTAATAACAATGCTATTTTCTGCGGATAAATTACTTTGTAAAAATCTTTTTGTATCAGGATCTATAAATTGTTCAATAGTCATATCCCATAGTCGAATTGGCTTTCCATTTGCATCACCTTCTAGTACAATTCCATGAGAAAATATGCGATTATATTGATTCTTTGGAAAAAAGAGATCATGTAAATCAGCTATATCATACGAGAAAGCTCTTTTCCCTTTTATTCTAAGTTCAAGAGATAAACAATCTGAAGCAAGAAAACAAGGGCCTCCTCGATTTCCAAAATTTCTTGAAGTATCTGTAGCTTTTGCATATTTTTTTAAAACAGAATCAATTATTTTATTTATTTTTAATATAATTTCTTCTATTTCTGGAATTGTTTGAGAATTTAATGATGGTATATCTATAAAAGGATTTGGAATTTTTAATTGTTTGCCTAGAATCTCATAAATAATCTTTTCAATAATTTCATTTAATTCTTGATTATTTTGTTTTGCTAAATATTCAATAAATAAATCTTGTTTATTCGCTTCCCATTTTTGTTTTAATCTTTGATATTCTTGTTTTTCTTGTTCTGCTAAACTTTCTAATAATTTTTCTTCAAATTCTTTATTTAAACTACCATCTTTATTAATTATTAAATTGTATATGCTTGGATTTCCTGCTTCTAATATTTGAGTAGCAGGTGTTGTTGAAATGGAAATATTAGGGGGTTCTTCTTTAGATGCTAATCCTAAAGCTTGAAACAAATAATTAATATCTTTTACTGCTCCAATAGCCATAAAAATAAATACAATTATCCCTTTAAAAATTAAAAGCTTAAGAAGTAATAAGTATTTATAAATTATTAAATAAAATTAAGTATAATAGTCTGAACCATTGATTACGTTGATTTTTATGATTAACTATGATTAGAAAATAAAAGAAACATAAAACTATATCATGTATTTTTAAATGAATTTTTTAATTAATTATTAATGTAAAATCAATGTAATTAATGATTGGAACAGTAAAAAGACTAAAATCT
>MOYB01000002.1:169429-180409 GCA_001899385.1 Candidatus Caenarcanum bioreactoricola
AAAAGTTAAAAATAATTAACAAAAGAAAATATTAAGAGAAATATTTTCTAAAATTTTAAATATATTAAAAGAGTAAGATTATATTCTTATTGAGGAGAAACACTTACAAAAGTTCTGTTTTGTTTTTTACAGAATTTAACAAAACCATCTATTTTTGAAAATATAGTAAAATCTCTGCCTAAACCAACATTTTCAAAAGGTTTAATTGCAGTGCCACATTGGCGAATAATAATTTCTCCTGCTTTTACAAACTGTCCACCAAAGCGTTTTACACCTCTTCTTTTCGCGTTACTATCTCTTCCGTTACGACTTGATCCACCTGCTTTTTTACTTGCCATCTTCTTTAAAAAATATGTTAAAAATAATATATTAAAAATTAGCATAAATAAATATAATTGTAAATATGAGCATACTAAAAATATATCAATTTGGAGAAGAAGTTCTTAGAAAGCCGTGTGAAGAAATTTTAAAAAATGAAATTTTAAATACTAAATATAAAAAACTTATTTCTGACATGATAGAAACTATGTATAAATGTTGCGGGGTAGGTTTAGCAGCTCCACAAGTAGGCATAAACAAAAAAATAGTTATTATTGATACTCAATGGGGGGATCCTAAGTTTTCTCCCAATCCAATGGTTTTAATAAATCCAAAAATTGTAGAATCAGAAGGTGAGATGTATAGTGAAGAGGGGTGTTTAAGCTTTAAATCAGGGAAAAAGAACCTAAAGAAAATAGCAGAAGAAAAAGGAGTCTTTTTAACTAAAGTAAAGAGATTTCAAAAAGTAAAAGTTATTTATCTTGATTTAAACGGGAAAGAAAAAGAGATTTCAGCAGAAGGGGATTTATTATGTAGATGTCTTCAACATGAAATAGATCATTTAAGTGGTATATTGCTTATAGATAAGGCTGAAGACAAAGAAGAAGTTGAAAAAGAATTAAAATCAAATGGTTTTAAAGTTCAATAAGTAGAATCTATACAATTAGACAACTAAAACTTTTAAATTTACGATCTATTTTGATTTGAAGATATCTTTGAAGTGTATTAATAAGAAAAAATATGAGTTTATCGTTCAAGTTAATGGTTTTTTCTAGATCTTCAATATTAGATAACTTTAATTTTTCTAGATTCAGAAATGCCTTATAAGAATTGGGTAAAAGCTCGACACAAAAATCTTTAGAAAATTTAAAATCATGCGCTTTGAAGTCTATAAGACCATTTTCAAAATCAAATATTATTTTATTTTCAGATTCAAAATTATCTTTTATATTTAAAACAGGCTCATAGCCTAAGAGAATAATAATATTCCAAAGAAAATATAGTGTGTTGCATAAAACAAAAGAATTATTATTTTCTTTTATTGCTAATTCATCAAGGTATTCAAGTGCTTTATAAAGCAAATTAAAAATCTTTTCACTTTTTTCATCATGGAAGTGAGAAGCTTGTTCTAATATTTCTACATAGAAAAAGGCATGATAAAGAATTAAAAGATCTTTTTCAAGATTAGAAAAATTCTTTATAAATTCCGAATGTTTTATATTATATATATCTTTGCCTTCTTGTAGTTCAATCCAGAATTTATTACAAATAAAAGATTGTGCTCTCCCTCCCAGCTTACTTCCTGAGAGTTTAACAAGTCCGTATTCTTTAGAATAGACGCTTAAAATCCTAGTACTAGGCAATTTTCTGCATCTTAGATTTATACAATCACAACAAACTTCTTTTTTCATATTCTTTAAAAAGTTTGTTATTTATGCCGCTTTCTTTCTTTGTTTATCATTAAATAATTTTTTTTCTATATTTAACCATAAAACATCTTCTTTTATTGCAGTAGCACTTCCCTGATTAAAACTATAAGAAAGAACTTTCCTTAATTTTACAAAATTCAAATAATTATTTCTACAACTTGAACATTCAAGCAAATGATTAGTTGTTTGTTGTGATTTTTCAAGAGAACACTCATTATCAATGTATTCACAAAGACCAATTATATATTTTTCTTTAGCGGAAGCTTGTTTTATATTTTCACTCCAAAGCTCTTCATGATATTGTTGATCTAATTTCCCTTCTAGTTTAGACCAGAAGTCAGAGGAATCAGCTTCTTCCTTTAAATCTTTAGGAAGTTCAAAACTTTGTCTTAGATTCTTATCTTGAATCTCAAAAAACGATGTTATTTCATAAGTTTCATTACTTTTTATAAAATTTTTATCTTTGTTTTCTTGTTCAAGCTTATCAAGCTTTCTCTCTATGTTTCCCCAAAGATCAAGTTTTTCACTTTTTTTCTTTATATCTTTATATGTATAATTTAATATTTTCTTTAGCTGTTTATCTTGTTTTTCAATAGCTTTTACAACTAAAGAAGGGAATTTTTTATTTGTAAAAATTTCTTGATCCAAGGCTTGATAAGAATATTTCAATACCTTTGAAATAAAAGAAAAATTTGCATATAAATTTTTATAATTTTCAGAAACTAATAGTTCTTTTATTAAGTCAGTTTCAATAGCTGAATCATAATATTCTGAAATTGCTTCTATATTTTTTAAATTTTTCATGATCTTAAACTGGTATAAGAATATTTTTTTTATTATTAGTAGAAGATTTTGGAAGTTTTTCTACATAATTTTTAAGTAATAGTTGCAATCTAGTTCTTGCTCTTGCAATTCTTGATTTTACTGTGCCTAGTTCACATCCTAAAGATTCAGCAATTTCTTCATAACTTAATCCTTGCAATTCCCTTAAGACGATTACTATTCTAAATTGTTCCGGTAATTCTTGCATTGCTTTTCTTATGAAATTTGCTAATTCTTTGTTTAACACAATTTCATCAGGACAATGACTTAAATCAGGACATTCTATTGCTTGATCACCTTCTTCTTCAGTAGGTCTGTCTAATGAAATAGTACTGAGTTTTTTAGGTCTTTTTCTTAATTCGTCATAAAATAAATTTATAACTATTTGATTTAACCAAGCTCTAAAAGTTCTTGGATTTCTTAAACTTGTAATATGTCTATAAACCCTTATAAAAACTTCTTGTGCAAGGTCTGATATATCTTCCCAATCTGGCGCAAGTTGATAAAGCATTGAAAAGACTATTTTTTGATAACGTTTAACTAGAGCTTCTAAAGCTTTTCTATCACCTCGTTGGCAATAAACAACAAGATCAGAATCTGCTAATTCAAAATAATTTATTTTATCTTTTGAACTCAAGTTTTTTTCTATTTTAGATTTTTTAATCATACTATTAATTTGCCTTAATATCAAAAATATTTCTAAAAGCATCACTTAAATTATTACAAGCCGCTGTAATTAAAATTAATATTAATATTGGAATTATTCCAAGATAAGGTCTTAAAAATAAATTATTTATGTCTCGACCTTCTGCAAGAAGATTTCCTAAGCTTGGATCTGGTTGGTTAATACCTAAACCTAAAAAACTTAAAGCTGTTTCTCCTAATATATATACTGGAAAAGATAACATAAGATTTATTATTAAATAAGTGCTTAATTGAGGTATTATTTCTCGAATTATAATTTTCCATTTAGGTACAGCAGCTAATTCAGCAGATTTAACAAATTCTCTTTCTGAAATACTTAAAACTTGTCCTCTTACAATCCTTGCTAAGCCTGCCCAACCAATAAAAGATAAAATCATTGTTATTAACATTAATCTATCAAAATTTGAGATTTTAGGAGGAAGAAGTCCAGCTAAAATTATAAGCATATAAAAAGAAGGGAAACTTAAAATTAATTCAACTATTCTCATTAATATACGATCTGTTAAACCTTTGAAATAACCAGAAATAGTGCCTAAAATAACTCCAAAAGGAAAAGAGATTATAATACCTAAAATTGCAGAAAATAAACTTGGTCTTAATCCATATAAAAGCCTTGAAAAATAATCCCTTCCTAATCTATCAGTACCAAAAAAATTCATTTCTTTAGGGCAATCTGGAGAGTATAAAAGTCTTATTTTATTATCTAACTTAAATAAATTAATATGACATTTTTGCTTTGATTCAATAAAATCTCTTTCAAGCTCATCATGATTTATTTTTAATTCAAACCTTTTAAAATAAAATTTATCTTTAAAATTAAATCTAATATGAATAGGTGGAGAATAAGCAATTCTCTTAGAATTTGATTCAAAAGGAGTATATGGAGCCAATATATCTGCTAATAAAGCAAATATATAAAAAGTAATTATTATAAAGAAATTTATTTTTATACTTAGAGAAAGATTTTTCATTATAAAGTTAAATTATAATATCTATCTATTATTAATCGTACTCTTTCAGATAAATCTTTAAAATTCTTTCTTTCTTTAGGCTCTAATTCTAAATATTCCAGAATTTTTTCTCTTTCTTTATTATTATATTTTTTAAATTTAATTTCTTCTTTTACTTTGATTTCTTGTATCTTTTCTTTTGGCTCTTCAACTGGCTCAAAAATTTCTTCTTCTTTTATAATTTCTTCTTCAGTTTCAGCTTGATTTTCTATTTTTTGCTCTGGGATTTCAACTTCCTCTTCTTCCTCTTCAAAATCAAAATTTTCTTGAGCTTCTAATTCTTCTACCGATTCTTCAACAGCCTCTGTAATTGGATTATTAAGTATATTATAAAAATTCTCAGTACTTTCTTTTGTTGGAAAATAATAATTTATAAAATCTAATAATTCTTCTTCTGAATTCTTTTTATCAGTAATTGGTCTTAATTTATTTTGAAAACCATTATTAAGTGTTTCTGCAAAAGAAAGTGCTACTTCATAAATATTTGATTTCTTATCAAAAAGAAAACTCTCCCCTAATTGATGTGCTAAGAAAAGCCTTTCTGCTTCAGCAAAACTTGATACACCATTATTAGGTTTATTAGTAATTAATTCTATAAAAACTTCTCTTTCTTGACCTGTATGCTTTTTACATTCAATCCAAGATTCTTGTCGTAATTTTAAAGATATTTTCTCAAAACCATGATCTTGACTTTCTTCTATATTCATAAATATTTAATACTTAATATAACTATTTTATACCTCAAATATAAAATCATCTCCTCCATCAAAATCTACTTTTATTTCATTTCCTGCTTTTATATCGTTAGATAAAATCTTCATTGCAAGTGGATTTTCTATTTCTTTTTGTATAAGTCGTTTAAGTGGACGTGCTCCATATATAGGATCATAACCTATCATTACAAGCTGTTCTTTTGCAGCTTCACTAAACTTAATTTTTATTTGTTTTTCTATAAGTCTTTTTGCTAAATCTTCAAGCTGAATATCAATTATTTTCTTTAAATCACTAGTTTTAAGAGAATTAAAAATAATTATTTCATCAAGTCTATTTAAAAACTCAGGCTTGAAATATTGTGAAAGTACTTCTCTTACTTGTGTATCAAGAGTTTCTTCAGAAATAAGACTATCTTCCGTGCCCATTGCATTTTTTAATTGCTTTTCAAGTATGATTTGACTTGCTAAATTGCTTGTTAAAATTATAATAGTATTTTTAAAATCAACAGTCCGACCTTGTGAATCAGTTAATCTACCGTCATCAAGTATTTGTAAAAATGCATTGAAAATTTCTACGTCTGCTTTTTCTATTTCATCAAAAAGTATTACTGAATAAGGTTTACGTCTAACTGCTTCTGTTAATTGTCCCCCTTGTTCAAATCCAACATATCCGGGAGGCGCTCCAATAAGCCTGCTAATAGAATGTTTTTCTTGAAATTCACTCATATCAAATCTTATAAGTGCATTTTCGTCATTAAAAAGTGTTGTTGCAACTGCTTTTGCCAGTTGAGTCTTACCAACTCCTGTTGGACCTAAAAACATAAAAGAAGCAATAGGTTTATTTGGGTCTTTCAAGCCTGCTCTAGCTCTTCTTAAAGCGTCAGACATTACTTTTACTGCTTTTTCTTGCCCTATAATCTTTGCACTAAGTTCATTCTCCATAGAAAGAAGTCTTTGTGTTTCAGAATCAAGAAGTTTTGAAACAGGGATCTTAGTCCAAATCGAAATAACAGCTGCTATATCATCATCATCAATTTCTTCTTTAAGAAGTCTATTTACAGAAGAATCTCCACTTCCTTCAATTTGTTTTAATAATCTTTCTAATTCATTTAAAGTTCCATATTTTAATTCAGCAGCCTTTTGCAAATCCACCTCACGTTCTGCCCTTTCAACAGAAGCTCTTACAGTCTTTATTTCTTCTTTTATACTTCTTAATTGTGAAATATATTTTTTCTCTTCTTGCCATTTATCTCTTAAAACCTGTGCTTCTTTATCTAATTGACTTATTTGTTCATTTATATTTCTTAATTGCTCTGTATTATCATTTTCTTTTTCAACTGCTGCTTTTTCTATTTTTAATTGAATAAGTTTTCTTTCAAGTTCATCAAGTTTAGCAGGCATTGAATCTATCTCAAGTCTTCGCCATGCAGCTGCTTCATCAATAAGATCTATTGCTTTGTCTGGAAGTTTTCTATCTGGAATATAACGATTTGAAAGCTTTGCTGCTACGACTATAGCAGAATCTTTAATTCTAACTCCATGATGAATTTCATATCTTTCTTTAAGTCCTCTTAAAATCGAAATAGTATCTTCTACAGAAGGTTCGTCAACAAGAATCATTTGAAAACGTCTTTCTAATGCAGGATCTTTTTCAATAAATTTTTTATATTCATTTAAAGTAGTTGCGCCAATACAATGAAGTTCGCCTCTTGCAAGTGCAGGTTTAAGTAAATTTCCTGCATCCATACTCCCTGTTTCTCCGCCCACAGAACCAGCGCCTACAACAGAATGTAATTCATCAATAAAAAGAATTATAGTATTAGCATTTGTTTGAACTTCTTTTATAATTGCTTTAAGTCTTTCTTCAAATTCACCTCTAAATTTAGCACCTGCAACCAAAGCACCTATATCCAGAGAAAGCACTTTTTTATTTTTAAGTCCTTCGGGTACATCTCCTTTAACAATTCTTTGAGCAAGACCTTCAACTATAGCAGTTTTACCTACACCAGCAGCACCTACAAGCACTGGATTATTTTTGCTTTTACGGCTTAGAATTTGCATTACGCGTCTTATTTCTTCATCTCTACCAATTACAGGATCAAGTTTGCTATTTCTAACTGCTTCAGTAAGATCTTGGCAATATTTTTCAAGAACACTATAAGTATTTTCAGGATTATTAGTTGTAACTCTTTGATTACCTCTAATTTTTGCTAAAGCTTTTAAAAAGTTTTCTTCGTCCAGATTATATTTCTTCAAAAGCTGAGCAGTAAAATCCTTCTTTTGTCTTGTAGGATCAATCATGGCTAAGACTATATGTTCTAAGCTTATATATTCATCTTTAAGATTTTCACGTTTTCTATCAGAGAATTCAAGAATTTCTTTTGTTCTAGGGGAGATTAAAAGTTGTTCTTCAGGAGAAGTTTGAAAAGAAGGTATTGAATTTTTAGGTAAGCCTCTCAAGAAATCATTAAGATCATTTTTTAGATCATTAGCATTTATAGCAGGAATAGTAGTTAAAAATATTTTATTTAAGATAGAATCTTGGGTTTCAATAGAAGCAAGTAAAATATGCTCTGGTTCTAATGCAATATGATTTCTTTCTTTTAAAATCTTTTGTGCATTAAACATTATTTCTTGAGTCTTTTCCGTTAAACGATTAAAATCCATGATTATATTTAAGTTTATGTTGAAATAATTATATAATTTAATAGAGAAAAATTAATAATGAAATTGACAAGATACAATAATAATAGAATTATATTTCAGGAAAAATTCCTTTTTTTAGCTCTTCTAAATTAACTTCTACTAAATCTTTTTCTTCTTCAACTTCTTTAATAGCATTAATTAAATACTCTTTATTTGTTTTATTATTAAATAAATATTCTGTTGCATTTTCTTTTTCTTTAGCATTTAAAAATGTAATAAATTCATTAATAAATTCTTGTTTCAAAATATTCATAATTAATATTATATAAAATTTATAAAAAAATATTTTTAGTTAAATATATTTCTCTTATAATAAGAAGAACTTCTTATATGTTAAAATCTTAAATAATATATAATAAAAATTTATGAATTCACAAGAATTAATAAAAATATTAGAAGAACAACTTAATCAAAGTCCTGATGATAGAAGCGTAAAAGAAAAACTTGCAAATTTACTTCTAAATACAGGGCAACATAATAGAGCAGAAATGCTTTTTAATGAAATTTTTAAAAATGATAAAAATAACAAAAATTGTCTTTGGGGTTTAGCAAAAATTAATTGGCAAAAGAAAGATTATAAAAAAGCTCATAAATATCTTTCTGTACTTGCCGTTGCTCTTGAAAACAAACTAAATAAAGATCAATCTTTGTTGTTTGCAAAAATCTTTACAAAACTTGGTAATTTCAAACAAGCTTCTGAATGGCTTGATTCCGCAATTTCTCAAGATAGTTCTCTTATACAATCAGAAATAAATTTACTTAGATTCCTTAAACATAGTCTTAAAATCTCACAAGCACTTGAAAATTCTACAAAAAGAACACAAAATTTACTTAATCAAGCACCTCTTATAAATCAAAGACATTATATAATGATTGAAATAATGCCTCAATTCTTTGGACTTGGAATGGGCAATCCTACTTTTATTCCACAAATATTTTTAAGTCAAGCAATGGAATCTAATCAAAACAATCAAGATAATCAAGAAGCTGAAGATTTTGAAGAAGATATAGAAGATTCTGATACAGATGAAGATTTTGAAGAAGAAAATAATGCTGATTCAAATCATATTTTGACAAAACCAATAGAAGAATCACAAAGAAATTTTCTTACTTTTGATCAAATAGGTGGTTTAACTCATGTAAAAGAAGAACTAATAAAAAATATTCTTCTTCCTTTGATTAATCCTGAATTATGTATTTCAATAAACAAATCAAATAATCCAAAAGTTTTATTATATGGACCTGAAGGTTGCGGGAAAACAATGATTGCGCATTCTTTAGCAAATGAAAGTAATATTTCTTTCTTTGAAATTTCTTCATCTGAATTCTCAGATTTCTCTAATGAAGAAAATGATTATTATTTAAATAACCTTATAAAAGTTTTAAGAGAAAATAAGCCTTCAGTACTTCTTATTGATAATATAGATTTATTAGCTTATGATGGAGAAGCTCCTATATCAGATATAAGCACTTATTCGCTTTATAATAATCTTTTAAATAAATTACTTAGATATCTTGATAAGAATTCTGTTATAAATTCTCAAATAGGTTTAATTGCTATTACAAATAAGCCTTGGTTTTTAAATTCAAGTTTCTTTGTATCATCTCGAATAAATAAGCATATTTTCGTTGCACCACCTTCTTTTGAAGAAAAAGTTCAGATTTTAAAACTTATACTTACTAATAAAAAAAGTTCTATACTTGATGTTGAAAAAATAGATGTAGTAAAAGTAATAACAGAACTTGATAATATTTGCTTAAGTGGAGCAGATATAGAAAATCTTGTCGAAGAAACTCTTTGTGAAGTACTTTATCAAAGCCTTTACAACAAACAACTTAATAAACCTACTGTTATTACAACTCAATTATTAATAAAAACTGGCAAAAAATTAAAAGGTAATTCTTTAGTAAAATTCTGGTTAGAAAAGGCAAAAAGAGAATTAAAAGGCAGTTCTCTTGAATTCCTTTGGAATAATATAAATAAAAGTAATATAAAAAAAATATAGAAATATGAATGATTCAGCATGTTTAATATTAGAAAATGGCGAGGTTTTTTCAGGTAAAGGCTTTGGTAAAAAGAATAATAAAGTATTTGCTGAAATAGTCTTTAATACTGGAATGACTGGTTATCAAGAAATCCTGACTGATCCTAGTTATGCTGGACAAATAATAACTTTAACTTATCCTGAAATTGGTAACTATGGCATAAACTCTTTAGATTGGCAATCAAGAAAGATTTTCGCTAAAGGCTTAGTTATAAAGAACCTTTCACCTGTAGTTTCTTCTTGGAGAGCAGAACAAGATTTGAGTTCTTTTTTAGAAGAACAAGGAATTTCTGGAATATATAATGTTGATACTCGTGCGATAACAAGAAAACTAAGAATACAAGGTTCAATGAGAGCTTGTCTTTATACAGGCAATGATTTTAGTAAAGAAAATATAAATCTTTTAATTCAAGAAACTATAAACTCCCCTAAAATGCTTGGACAAAAATTAACAAATGAAGTTAGCATCGATGAGCCTTGTGATTTAACACCTAGTTCAGGCAAAATTCTTGGAAAAATAGCAGTAATTGATTTTGGAATAAAAAAGAATATGCTTGATTTATTGCTTGCGAGAAATTTTTCTTTAAGGGTTTTTCCTAGTAATACAAGCTTTGAAGCAATAAAAGCTTTTAATCCAGATGGTGTATTTCTTTCCAATGGACCTGGGGATCCAGCAGTATGTTTAAATGAAATAAATCTTATAAAAGATATTTTAAATAATTTTCCTAAGATGCCAATTTTTGGAGTATGTTTAGGGCATCAACTTTTAGCAACTGCTTTAGGTGCAACGACTTACAAATTAAAATTTGGACATAGAGGAAGTAATCAACCAGTAATTGATCTTGAAAACAAAAAAGTATTAATTACAAGTCAAAATCATGGTTTTGCAGTAGATGAATCAAGTTTAAAAGATAAAAATATAAAAATTACACATAAATCTTTAAATGATTCTACAATAGAAGGAATTGCATGTACTGACAGAGATGTTTTTACTGTACAATTTCATCCAGAAGCTTGCCCTGGTCCAAGAGATAGTGAATATCTTTTTGAAAGATTCATAAGACTTATACTAAATAGTTTATCTAAAAAAGAGAATTAAATATTCTTTCATAAAATTAGTTAGTAATTTATTTTTTAGGAAAAACTAAAGATTTATAAACCTTTGCCCAATCTTTTTGTATTCGTGCTAATAAAAGTTTCTCTTTTCCTTCACTAGTGTTCCATTAAAAAT
>MOYB01000002.1:181570-198197 GCA_001899385.1 Candidatus Caenarcanum bioreactoricola
TAAAAGTTAATGGGACACTAGTGCTTTTCCTTCAAGAGTAATAGTAAGCTTTTTATCTTCAAAAACTTGAGCTAATGCTTCTGCAAAATTTGATGATAATCTTTTTGGTATTAAAACATTTCTAATATGTTCTAAATTTCTTCTATTTTCTGGTTTTTCTATTTCTTCTACTATAGCTTTTATTACCGCTATTCCTGTATCTTTAAATCTTCTTCTCTCTTTAAGTTTAATTAAATGTTTATTAGAAGACTTTAAAATTTTCATAGTTTTTATTTTTAAAATTAACTTAATAATTATATCTTATTATTAACAGTTATATTAATGCAAGACTTTCTTCAAATCCAAACATTAAATTAAAATTCTGTAAAGCCTGCCCTGCTGCACCTTTCATCAAGTTATCTATTACTGAAATTAATATTATTAAATTACTTCTTAAATCATATGTAGCATAAATATGACATTGATTTGTATCTCTTACATTAGCAATTTGAGGTAATTCATCAACTATTTTAATAAATCTTTCTTTTCCATAAAAATCTTTAAGACATTCATTAATTGTTTTATGATTTATATTATTAATTTTATTTTCTATATAAATAGTAGAAAGAATCCCTCGTCTAATAGGTAATAAATGAGGTGTAAATTTAACTCTTGCTTTATATTGCCCAAAAGATTCTATACTATTTTCAATTTCAGGAGTATGTCTGTGTTTTAATATATTATAAGCTGAAAAATTTTCACTCAATTCCCCAAATAAAAAATTTTCTTCAAGCTTTTTACCTGCGCCAGTAATTCCTGATTTTGCATCTATTACTATTAATTCAGATTTTATAAGATTTGCCTTAGCAAGAGGTATAATAGGTAAAGCACTTGCTGTTGGATAACAACCTGGATTAGCAAGAATTTTTGTTTGTTTTATTTTTTCTCTGTTTAATTCACTTAATCCATAAACTGCTTGTTCTAAATATTTAGAATCTACTGCTTTTAAGGGACTATACCATTCTTCAAAGATTTCTTTATCTTTAAAACGAAAATCTGCTGCTAAATCTATGAGTTTTACATTATTATTTAAAGCTTTTTCTACTAAAGAAGAGGCAATACCATTAGGAGTTGCAGTAAAAAGACAATCTATTTGTGAAAAATCTAAATCTTCTGGTTTTATAAAATTATTAGGTATTTGTTCTAAACCAAGGAATCTAGGCATTTCTCGCGGACTTGAATTTGTATTTCTTGATGAACAAAGATATTTGATTTCTACATTAGGATGTTTAAGCAATAATTCAAGAAGAACATTCCCACTGTAGCCACTAACGCCCATTATTGCAATTCTAACTTTTTTCATATTAATTGAAAATCTCCATATTTTTCTATATGCTTAGCTAATCCACCATCATTAAGAATTTTTATCATTATTTCAGGTAAAGGTGTTATAGAAATTTCAATGTTTTGACTAAGATTTTTAACTATGCCTTTTTTTATATCAACTTCTAATTCATCTTGTTCTGATATTTTGTCTGTATCACATTCAATTAAAAGTAAACCTATGTTTATCGCATTTCTAAAAAAAATCCGAGCAAAAGATTTTGCAAGCACTGCATTAACACCACTAAGTTTTATTATTTGCGGAGCATGTTCTCTAGAAGAGCCAAGTCCAAAGTTTTTTCCTGCTACAATAAAATCCCCTAGTTTCATAGAAGAAGCAAAGTCAGTTCTAGCATCTTCTAATACATGCTTTGCAAATTCAGCAAGATTTGTTCTTAAATGAAATAAACGACCCGGAGCAATATGATCTGTACTTATATCATCTCCAAATTTCCAAGCTTTACCTTTTTTTATCATGCTAAAAAACCTTATTATAGATTTTTAACAGAATTAACTAATTTACTTGCAATTGCAACTGCTATTTCAGGATCATCTAAATGTGGTTCTACAAGTTTTCTTGCATAACTATCCATTGCTATTCCATGTACTCTAATATTAAATTGGCTTATAAGATTCCTAATTTTATCATTAACTCCACCAGCAATTTGAATAAACAAAGGTCTTTCACTTTCCAACAAAGCATTTGCAGCATATAATGCTTTAAACATAGATAAAGAATCATTTCTTTGAGATTGATTATTATCAGAAGAACCTTCAACTTGAACTAAAGCTCCATCTCCTAATAAATTATGAATTTCAATTGCTTGTTCTTTAAGCTCTTGATATGAAGAAAACTCACTATTAAGTACAACAGAAAACATCCAAGAATGTGGTGAAATTTCTTTTATTCTTCTTATGTAAGGCTCTAACCAATAAAAATTAGGACCAGTATAAACTTCTATACAACGTGCACCTAAAGACCAAAGCTCAGGCAATATATCTGGATTTAAAGCGTTTACAGGTTCAAGAGTTAAAGCATCTGCATGGCAAACTGATGGACAATCTCCACAACCAGAACATTTTTCTTTTTTATAAATTAATTTGTTATCTTTTTGACTAAAAGCAGAAGTTGCACAAACATTAACACAATCCCCGCAATTATCACAGGCATTCTCATCTAAACTAATTCTTTTAAATCTAGGATCAGAATTATGATCTAGACTAACACTTATCATTATTATAGGTTGATTATCTAAAGAAACTTTTGAATTGTTTATACCTTCTTTTGCTGCAGACAC
This sequence comes from Candidatus Caenarcanum bioreactoricola, assembly GCA_001899385.1. Classification (GTDB taxonomy): domain Bacteria; phylum Cyanobacteriota; class Vampirovibrionia; order Caenarcaniphilales; family Caenarcanaceae; genus Caenarcanum; species Caenarcanum bioreactoricola. Next base: position 184,231 of record MOYB01000002.1, read on the forward strand.
TGCAATTGGGTGCGCAGAAACATTTATTATATGAGCTCCTGCTTTAGTAAATATTTCACTATATTTTTTTATAGAATTGAAATCTGAATAGCCCGCCCCACAAATTAATTTAAACATGGAACGATCTCTTAAAGCTTTAACTAACCGCAACTGTTCTACAGAATAAGGCGCTATTCCTAACAGTGCTAAAGAATCTAATGAATTTATAGGAAGCATAAAATAAAAAACATCTAGAAAGAATAAATTATTTTAATATTAAGCATATCATTCTTTTTTCTGATTTTGTTAATTTTTACTTAAATTATTTTTTAGAATTTTTATGAAAAGAATATATATTTATTAATTACTAGTTATAGATTAACTTTGAGAGCTTCTATTGTTTCAAAAAAGCATGGAAAGCTAACATCTGCCCATTCAGCACCTTCTATTTCTATACTTTCTTCTGATAATAATCCTGCTATTGCTGTTATCATAACTATTCTATGATCATGTTTTGCGTTAAAATTTCTTGTTTTAGGTTTAAACAATTGACCATTATTGCCTTTTATTATTAATCCGTCCTCTAATTCTTGTACATCTATTCCCAAAGCACTTAAAAGATCATGTATTGCCTTAAGCCTGTCTGATTCTTTAACTCTAAGCTCTTTAGCATCTTTTATAACAGTTTTGCCTTCGGCTTGTGCCGCGACCAAAGCTAAAATTGGAATCTCATCAATAACATTAGGAATTATATCTCCTTTTATCTCAATACCTTTAAGCTTACTATATTCAATTTCTATATTACCTATTAATTCTTCGTCATCTTCTTCTCCTGAATAATTTATTTTTATTTTTGCCCCCATTTTTTCAAGACATTGTAAAAAACCTGTTCGACTTGAATTTAAACCTACATTTTTAATTTTTATAGAACTATCTTTTATTAAACTAGCTGCTGCAATTAAAAAAGCTGCACCTGATATATCACCAGGTATATTAATATTTCTCGCTTTAAGCTTACTAGGTATAAGTTCTACTATATTATCTTTGTACTTTATATTTGCACCAAAATTTTTAAGCATTATTTCTGTATGATTTCTTGATGCTTGAGGTTCTTCAAGTATAAGCTCGTTTTCTGCATTTAAACAAGAAAGTATAACTGCTGATTTTAACTGAGCACTTGGGATTTTAGTTCTAATAAAACCACCTTTGAGGCTTCGCCCACTTAAAGCAATAGGAGCTAAACTGCAATTTCCTCTGCCTATAATTTGTGCACCCATTTCAATTAGTGGTTCCGCAACTCGTTTCATAGGTCTTTTTTTCAAAGAACTATCACCATTTAAAACAAAAAATTTATTATTTGGTAAACCTGCTAATAATCCCATTAAAAGACGAAAACCTGTGCCAGAGTTATCTAAATTAAGTATTTCAGAAGATTCTTGAATAGAATTTACACCTTGGCTTTCAACAATAAGAGTTTTAGTACTTTCTTGTTTTGTTATTTTAGGACCTAATTGTTGAACTGCGTTAAGTGTACTAAGAGGATCTCCACTAAAAGGGAAATTATTTATTTTTGTAATTCCTTCTGCTATAGATGAAATTATTACAGCTCTTTGGGCAATTGATTTATCAGCAGGAGGACAAACTTCTCCTCTTAAAGTTGAATTTTTTAAAGGTAAAATTTCTTTTTTCATAATTCCATAATTTTATAATAAATATTAAAAGACTGTTATAAAATCCTTAAAAAATTTTAATTTTAGTCTTTTAAAGATTGTTCTATTACTTTTAAAAGAGCAGCTCCTTTATTTATTGTTTCCTGATATTCTTTTGATGGCACTGAATCATAAACTATACCCGCTCCTACTTGAAGCCTTACTGTATTATCTTTTATATAAACTGTTCTTATTGTCATTGCAGTATTACAAGAATTATCAAAACCAAAATAACCAGTGCATCCGCCATAAAAACCTCTAGCTACTGTTTCAACTTCACTAATAATTTGCATTGCACGGACCTTTGGAGCACCTGACAAAGTACCTGCAGGGAACACTGCTTTTAAAATCTCAACAGAAGATATATTTGGTTTTACATCACATACAACTTCACTTACTAAATGAAGCACATGAGAATATTTCTCAATTATCATTTCTTCTTTAAGCTTTACTGTGCCATTTACAGCAATTCGCCCCAAATCATTTCTTGCAAGATCTATAAGCATTAAATGTTCTGCTAATTCTTTTGGATCTTGTTTTAATTTTTTTGAAAGTTCTATATCTTCTTCTTCACTTTTACCTCTTCTATATGTACCTGCAATAGGTCTTAAAAGTGCTGTATGTTTTTTTTCACTTGTTATGCTTTTTACCATTACTTCAGGTGAAGAGCCTATAAGTTGAAATTCATTAAAATCTAAATAAAATAAATAAGGTGATGGATTAATACTTCTAAGTAATCTATATATTTGGAAAGTATTAGGTTTTTTATTTAAAGAAGTTTTAAATTGTTGTGAAGGCACTATTTGAAATATATCGCCATTTTTTATATGCTCTTGGACTCTTTTTATTACTTCTTCAAATTCTTGTTTTGTAAAATTACAAGCCCAGCCAGAAATACTTTCTTGTTCTTTTAATATAGAGATTTCTGGTAATTTCTTTTCAGATTTGCTTATATCATTTTCTAAAAGCTTACAAATATTTTTTATATTTTCAATTGCTTCATTATAAAGCTTTTCAATTTCATCATGTTTTTGTGTTTTATTGGTATAGACAGTAGAAGTAATTTTCATATTTCTTTTTAGATTATCAAAAATCACAGATTGTCCAGTTAAAAGAAAAATTGCTTCTGGGAATTCTTTATCTACTTTAAGTTTTACCGGTTCAATAAATCTAACAGTATCATAAGCTAAAGTTCCAACCAAACCTGCAAATTCATTATAAGGAGCTTTAAAGTTTTTAAGAAATTTTTCAAGTATTTCAAAAGGATCTTTGCCTAAAAGTAATTCATCAGCTATTTTATTTTTTATATTTGAATCAAAATATTCTATATTGCATTTATTATCTTTAATTTTTATGATTGCTTGAGGGTTTATACCTACTGTTGAATATCTGCCGAGCTTTTCCCCTCCTTCAACAGATTCTAAAAGAAAAGAAGGTTTATTATTTTTTAATTTAAGATAGCAACTAACAGGAGTTTCAAGATCCGCAAGTATCTCAGTACTTATATTTATTGCTGAATAACCTTGTTCTATTAATTTAAAAAAATCTTCTTTATTTGGTAAAATTTTCATTTTAAATTTATTTAATTTAATTAATAATATTAAATTTATCATTAGAACTTAAGTAAATCTATGTTTTTTGAAATACTTAAACAAGAATTTTATATATTTTATAGTTTCAAAGAAAACTCTAAACGAGCTTATCAAACAGATCTAAAAATTTTTAATGCTTTTTTAATTGAAAAATTTGAAGAATTTAATTGGCAAAATTCAAATTGTCTTAAAAATCTCAATAAAGAAGATATTTTATTATATTTAAAAGAAAGATTCAATCCAAGAGCCGTAAATAGAAGAATTACAAATATCAGGAAATTCATTCTTTGGTTAAATCAAGAAAAAGAATATAATATTTCGCTTGATTGGAAAGCCTCATTAAAACTTAAAGATCCTGAATCTAAAAAAGAAGCTATTGATTTTAATTTTAATAAAGAAAAAATAGAATATATATTAAATTCTAATATTTTAAATATTCAAGAAAAAATAATGTTCCTTTTAATTACTGAATTAGCCTTGTCTTTAGAAGAAATCTCAAATTTATGTATAGAAGATCTTAATCTTGGAAATCTTCCTACAATAAGTATTTCTAAAGGTAATAAAAGAATTCTTTCTATAAGTGAACAATTGAAATTATTTTTCATAAATCTTTGTTCTAATGAATTAGAAGGTTGGATTTTTAAAAAGAAAAATAATAAAAAGTTTTCAGGAGATAATATAGGATTAATTCTTAAAATCAAACTTTCTAAAATTCTTGGAATAAAAATTTCAGCTTCAAATATACAAAATTTTGCACGAAAAAATATAATAGAAAATAAAGGCTTGAATTATACTGCTAAAATTACAGGTAGAAAAAAGAAATATTCTCTTATAAATAATAAAGAAAAAACTTTAAATGAAGATTATTTTGATAAATTAAGAAATATTCATACAAAAGCCTTTATTTGAATAAAATCTAATTCTTGCTATAATGATTTAGACTAAAAAAATAATTATGAATAAAACTGCTTTAATAACAGGTGGCTCAAGAGGTATAGGTAGAGCTATAGTGCTTAAGCTTGCAGAGGCTGGCTATAATGTAATCATAAATTACCGTTCTAATTCTCAACAGGCAGAATCTTTAGTTAAAGAAATAAACGATAAATTTAAAGTTAAAGTATTACTTGTACAAGCTGATATATCAAAAAATGAAGAAATAGAAAAACTTGTAAAAGAATCTTTAAATCATTTTCAAAAAATAGATGTATTAGTAAATAATGCGGGAATTACTAGAGATAATCTTTTAATTCGTATGAAAGAAGAAGAATGGGAAGAAGTTCTTAATACAAATTTCTTTAGTATATGTTATTTAACAGACCTTGTAGTAAAAGAAATGCAAAAAACAGGACAAGGTAAAATTATAAATATAAGCAGTACCAGCGGAGTTCATGGAAATGCAGGACAAAGTAATTATTCAACTGCAAAATCTGCTTTATTAAGCTATACAAAAATTAAAGCAAAAGAATTAATGCCTCAAATTCAAATAAATTGTATTGCACCAGGTTTTGTTGAAACTGATATGACCGCTGGTTTTGATTTAGCAAAAATGAAAGAAACAAAAGTAGGTAGAGCCGCTAGACCAGAAGACATTGCAAATTGTGCATTATGGCTTGTTCAAGGTGGAGATTATGTAACAGGACAAATTGTAGAAGTTGATGGTGGATTAACTTTATTTTCAAATATGCATGAATTAGTGGGTTAAACTATGTTTGATAGAGAAAAAGATTCAGAATTAAGAGATTTATCATTAAAGACTGATGCCTTAATTAGTGAATTTAATACTTTGCCTAATTTTAGGGAATATGAAACACCCCCTAGAATAATGAAAAGTCGTAAAACCGCAATATTTACAGAACAACATTATGAAGAAGATTCTCCAGAAATCAAAATTGAACCTGAACCTAAAACTAAAAGATTTCCTAAACGCAGTACAATTTATAAAGAACAAGAATTAAATAATAGAAATTATAATAAAAATAAAAACTATGATGAATACTATGAAGTAAGAAGATCCCCTTATAATAATTATGAAGAAAATAGAGAAAAAGAACTTTTAAGAGAGCGGATTGATAGATTACCACCTAAACAAAAAAATGAAGATATATTAAAATATTTCGCTATATTTATACCTCTTTTTGCTTTTTGTTTTCCTTTGATTTTCATAAAAGAAACAATGTTTGCAATAGGTATGGCTTGTATTTTGGCTTTTTTCTCAACATTTTTTACAGTATTAGCATTTAAATTAATAAAAATCTCTGAAACTTTATCTTGGGCACATAGACAAATACTTATAATTCATTCATCTATTAATGAAATTAAGAGAGATAAAACCCCAAAATACTAACCCCTGCTATCATAGCAGTTTCTGCTCTTAATACTCTTGAACCTAAAGACATAGGTTTAAAGTTTTTTAATAATATTTCTTTTTCTTTTTCAGTAAAACCGCCCTCTGGTCCAGAGATTATAGAGATTTCTGACCCCCAACCCCCTGAAAGGGGGCTAACAAAGAATTGAGTGCCCCTTTCAGGGGACGGCGTAAGCCGGGGGTGAATTCTTTCTAATAATATTATTGCTGTTTCATCTTGTTGAATTTTAATATCTTGGCAATGTATAGCTTGAGAAATTATAGGAATAAAAGATCTTTCACTTTGTTCAACAGCTTCTTCTATTATTTTTTGCCAACGAGTATAGTTTATATTTTGTTTTATATTTCGTTCAAAAAGAACTGGTTGAAATTCTTTTACTCCTAATTCAGTACATTTTTGAAGAATAAATTCTGTTTTATCATTTTTAAGTAAAGGAATATATACTTTTAAATAAAAATTTAATTCATTGTTTTCTTCTAATTCTTTTATTGTTTCAAGTTTTATAAGATTTTTTGAAATTTCTTTTAATTTTAATAAAAAATGTTTGTTCTCATATAAACCTATTATTTCGTTATTTTCTTTAAGTCTTAACACTGTTATTATCTGATGAATAATCTTTAAATCAGTAATTTCAGAAATATTTTTTAATATAAATCTTTTTAATTTATGAATTTCTTGCATCTATTTAATTTCTATTTTAAATTGTAAAATAAGCTTAAATAATAAATTATATATATAAAATGTGTGGAATAGTAGCTTATTTAGGTAAAAAAAATGCTCTAGAGTTTCTTATAGAAGGTTTAAAAATTCTAGAATATAGAGGTTATGATTCAGCAGGCATTGCGGTTTTAAATGAAAATTCTTCAAATTATAATCTTGAAAAATCTGCTGGTAAGCTTGTTAATCTTATAAATTTAGTTGAAAATAAAGATATAAAAGGACATTTAGGAATTGGGCATACAAGATGGGCTACTCATGGAGTTGCTAATAATGCAAATGCTCATCCCCATATAAGTAATGATAACAAAATAATACTTGTACATAACGGTATAATCAATAATTATCTTGAATTAAAGAGAAAACTTAAAGAAGAACATAATATAAATTTTTATTCTGATACTGATTCAGAAGTTATTGCAAATCTTATAAGTGTATATTTTAAAGAATGTGCTTCTATAAAAACTGCGGTTATTCGTGCTAAAGAAGAAATAAAAGGAAGTTATGCTCTTTGTGTAATTTCTCCTGAAGACCCTGATAAAATAATTTTAACTTCAAAAGAAGCACCTCTTATAATTGGTCTAGGTGAAGATGATGAATTGTATTGTGCAAGTGATAGTAGTGCGCTTTTAAAATATTGTAAACAAATGATAAGACTTAAGGATTATGAAGTTGCTGAATTAAAAAAAGGCGGTAAATTTGAAATTTTAGATGCTAATAATAATTTAGTTAAACAACCAAATATACAAATATTAGATCATGATCCGTTGCATTTAGACAAACAAGGTTATAAGCATTATTTGTTAAAAGAAATATATGAACAAGCTGCTATTTTGAGAAAACTTTTTGAGACTCATTTTAATAAAGATTTAAATATAACTTTTCCTAATTTAAATACAAAAATATTTGAAGGAATAAATAAAATCTTAATTATTGCTTGTGGTAGTGCTTATTATGCAGGTTTAGCAGGTAAAACCTTTATTGAAAGTTTAGCAAATATACAAGTAGATATAGAATTCGCAAGTGAGTTTATTACAAAAAAGAATCTTTTAGTAGATGATAAAACTCTATTAATAGCAGTTAGTCAATCAGGAGAAACAGCAGATACTCTTTCTGCAATTAAGCTTGCCCTAAAGAAAAATGTAAGATTAATTGCAATAAATAATAGACCAGAATCAACACTTGCAAGTCTTTCAAAAGATTCTTGTATATTTACTCAAGCAGGAGTAGAAGTTAGTGTTGCAGCTACAAAAAGTTTTCTTGCACAAATGTTTTGTTTTTTCTGTTTAGCTCTTTATTTAGCTGAGATTAAATCTCCTGAAAAAAAGGAAGCTTTAAAGAAAATAAAATTACAACTTCATCTTCAGCCTCAAATTATTGAACAAATATTAGCAAGAGCAGAAGTCTACAAACAAAAAATTCTTCCTTTTGCAGAAAAAAAAGCTTTTATATTTTTAGGAAGAGGAATAAATTATATTACAGCATTAGAAGGGGCATTAAAATTAAAAGAAATAACTTATATTCAAGCAACCGCCTATCCAGCAGGCGAAATGAAACATGGCCCAATTGCAACATTAGATCATGATGTACCAGTTATTTCAATATTAACAAATGGTGATGTTTACGATAAAACAGTTCACAATGTTATGGAAGCAAAGACTAGAGGCGCTCCTAATATTGCAATTCTAAATGATGGAAATGATGAGCTAGACAAAGAAATAGATGTAATTTTAAGAGTACCAGTTAATTATGAAGAAGAATCTGAATTTTATGATTTATTAAGTCCATTTGTAGGGGTAGTCCCTTTTCAATTAATTGCTTATTATCTTGCTGAATATATGGGCAAAGATATAGACCAACCAAGAAATCTCGCAAAGTCTGTAACAGTAGAATAGTTTTATAAATAGAGCCCCCTTTAGGGGCTTGGGGGGCTCAAGACAGGGAAGCTTCTTTTCTTGCTTTTTCTTCTTCTGTTATTATTGCTTGTCTTTTTTTCTCTCGTTTTAATCTTTCATATTCATTTCTTTTTCTTCTTAATTTTTCTTTTTCTTCTTCACTAAGTGAATCATATAATTCTCTTTTTTTCTTTTCTCTTAATCTTTGATATTCATTTCTTTTTCTTCTTAATTTTTCTTTTTCTTCTTCACTAAGTGAATCATATCTTTTTTTTGTATATTTCTTAAGATATTCATTTCTTTTTCTTCTTAATTCTTCTTTTTCTTCTTCATTAAGTGAATCATATCTTTTTTTTATATATTCTTTTATATATTCATTTCTTTTTATTCTTAATTTTTCTTTTTCTTCTTCACTAAGTGAATCATATAATTCTCTTTTTTTCTTTATTAATTCCTCTTTTTCTTCTTCGCTAAGTGAATCATTTCTTTTTTTTCTATATTCTTTTATATATTCATTTTTTTTTCTTTTTAATTCTTTTTTTCCTTCTTCACTAAGTGAATCATATCTTTTTTTTCTATATTTCTTGAGATATTCATTTCTTTTCTTTTTTAATTCTTCTTTTTCCTCTTCAGTAAGAGAATTATATGATTTTCTTGTTTTCTTTTTTAATTTTTCTTCTTCACTAAGTGAATCATATATTTTTTTTCTATATTCTTTCCTATATTCTCTTTTTTTCTTTATTAATTCTTCTTTTTCTTCTTCAGTAAGCAAATCATATGATTTTTTTTCATATTCCTTCATATATTCATTTCTTTTTCTTTTTAATTCTTTTTTTCCTTCTTCACTAAGTGAATCATATAATTTTTTTCTATATTCCTTCGCATATTCATTTCTTTTTTTTATTAATTCTTCTTTTTCTTCTTCACTAAGTGAATCATATAATTTTTTTCTATATTCCCTCTTATATTCATTTCTTTTCTTTTTTAATTTTTCTTTTTCTTCTTCGCTAAGTGAATCATATAATTTTTTTTCATATTCCTTCATATATTCATTTCTTTTCTTTTTTAATTTTTCTTTTGCTTCTTCACTAAGTGAATCATATAATTCTCTTTTTTTCTTTCGTCTTAATCTTTGATATTCATTTCTTTTCTTTATTAATTCCTCTTTTTCGTCTTCACTAAATGAATCATATATTTTTTTTCTATATTCTTTCATATGTTCATTTCTTTTCTTTTTTAATTTTTCTTTTTCTTCTTCACTAAGCAAATCATATGATTTTTTTTTATATTCCTTCATATATTTCTCTTTTAATTATTTTATTAATAATATACTTTTAATGATACTATACCCCTCCTTTAGAATAAATTTTTGTTAAAATTAAATAATGCTTTTTTACGCTGATTTACATATACATTCAAAATATTCTCGAGCTACTGCTAAAAACTGTGATCTTGAAAATTTAGCTATATATGCACAAAGAAAAGGTATAGATCTTTTAGCTACTGGAGATTTTACTCATCCTATATGGTTAAACGAATTAAAAGAAAAATTAATTCCAAATGATAATGGCTTTTTTAAATTAAAAGATTCAAATATTTCTTTTATGTTATCTGCTGAAATTTCAACTATTTATAAACATAAAGATAAAGTTAGAAAAGTTCATCATTTAATTTATGCTCCAGATTTCGCTTCTGTAGATAAAATTATTAAACGTCTTAAAAAAATCGGAAACTTAAAATCAGATGGTAGACCTATTTTAGGCTTAAAATCAAGAGAACTCTTAGAAATCGTACTTGAAAGTAATGAAAAAAATCTTCTTATACCTGCACATATATGGACCCCATGGTTTTCGGTTTTAGGTTCTAAATCTGGATATGATTCAATAGAAGATTGCTATGAAGATTTAACTCCTTATATATATGCAGTTGAAACAGGCTTATCTTCAGATCCAGCAATGAATTGGCGAGTTTCCTTTTTAGATAAGTACAGATTAGTATCATTTTCAGACGCACATTCTCCTTCAAAATTAGCTCGAGAATTAACCTCTTTTAAAACTAAATTAACTTATGATTCTTTAGTGGAAGCGCTTAAAACTGGTAAAAATTATGATGGAACTATTGAATTCTTTCCAGAACATGGCAAATATTATCTTGATGGTCATAGAAATTGCAATCTGAGCATTACTCCTAAAGAAAGTAAAAAATATAATTATATATGTCCTATTTGTAAAAAGAAAATAACTTTAGGGGTACTTCATCGTGTAGAAGAACTTGCGGATCGTCCTTTAAATAACACTTTTAAACCAGCAAGTGCTGGGGAATTTATAAGTTTAGTGCCTTTAGAAGAAATCCTTGCAGAAATAAGGCAGCTTGGTCCTAATACTAAAACAGTACAAAAATTATATGAAGATTTATTAAAAAAATTTGGAAATGAGATTTTTATTCTTAGAGATTTATCTATAAAAGAAATTACAAAAGAAAATGAAGCTTTAGGATTAGCATTAAACAAACTAAGACAAGGACAAGTTCGTCGTATAGCCGGTTATGATGGTGAATATGGAAAAATCCTATGTTCTTAAAAATTTATTTATAAAAGTTTTATTCTTTTTTCATGTCTTCCAGCTTGGAACTCAGCCTTAAACCAAGTTTCTAAAATTTCATCACAAAGTTTTGGAGTAACAAACCAATTTCCTAAACAAAGTACATTAGTATCATTATGTTCTCTTGAAAGTCTTGCGGACATTATATTGTAACAAAGTGCTGCTCTTATTTCTTTATGGAATTTATTTGCAGCAATTGACATGCCTATACCTGAACCACAAATAAGAATCCCTTTATTAAGTTTTTTACTTATTATATCTTTACAAAGTTTTTGTGCAAATTCTGGATAATCTACGGATTCTAAAGAAGAATTACAACCATAATCTACAAAACTATAATCAGAAAACACTTTAGGAGCAGTATTTAATATATGTTCTTTAAGACTGAATCCAGCATGATCACTAGCAACTCCTATTATTATATTTGTATTCATTTTATAATTTTACAACCATTTACCTTGATCAAGAGCGAAAACCTGTCCTCTTAAGTCATCGATAGATTCATTAAGTGTAAATTTTATTAATTTTGCAACTTGTTCTAAATTAGTTTCTTGCCAATTTATATAAATTACATTTGAAAAAATATTTTTTTTAGAATATTCTTTTGTAATTGTTTTGGAAAATCCTACTAATCCACCTTGCATCGCATAAAACAATGCATTGTCGTTATCTTTGTCAGGATCAAAACCTATGCCATTTGCTTGTTCTGCTATTAGAAATATAATCCGACCATATTTTTTTTTGATACTTGCTTGTACAAATTCTTTTACTTTTTGAAAAGTCTTTGTAAGCATATCTTTTAATTCCCCTTCTTTTTTAGGAAAGGCTATTAATAAAAGTCTGGGATCATTTTCTAAATCTTGCATTTATTTTTGATTTATAAAAGTTAATATTCTTGCTTTTTCTTTTCTTAAATTCTTTTTAAAAGAAGTATTTGTATTTTTTTCTTTTTGGAAATTTATACTATAAAGTTGATTATTTACTTCACTTAATTTGTCCTGTAAATCATCTAAATTCATTTCTTTTAATTCTTTAGTTTGTTTAGACATTATACTTCAGCCTCCACGATTCTTGTATGAATAGGTAATTTATGCGCAGCCATTGCTAAAACTCCTTTAGCTTCTTCATGGGGAATACCGTCAATTTCAAATAAAATTGTGCCGGGTTTAACAACAGCAACCCAAAATTCAGGATTCCCTTTTCCTCCCCCTTGTCTTGTTTCTGCGGGTTTTTTAGTTACAGATTTTGAAGGAAAAACTCTAATCCAAAGTTTCCCGTTTTTCTTTACAAGCTTTGAAATACACTTTCTAGCAGCTTCTATTTGCTGAGAAGTTATCCAAGCTGGATCAAGAGATTGTAATCCTATTGTTCCAGTATTTAATTTGTTTCCTCTAGTGGCTAATCCGTTCATATTGCCACGCATTTCTTTTCTGTGCTTTGTTCTCTTGGGCATTAACATATTTTTGACTCCTTAAAATTATTTATTTCGTGAACTTCTATTATGTTTTCTATTATGTTTTTGATTAAAATTAACATGTCTATGTATTACAACTTGAACACCAATAATTCCATAAGTTGTTATTGCTCTAGCAAAACCATTATCTATATTTGAGTGTAAAGTATGAAGAGGTACTTTGCCTTCAAGATACCATTCTCTTCTTGCTATTTCAGCACCGCCTAAACGACCTGAAACCATTACTTTAATCCCAATTACTTCAGGGCTTGCCATTGCTTTTGATATAACATTTTTACATGCTTTACGGAAAGCAATTCTTCTTTCTAAATCATATGCGATTCTTTCCGCTAAAATCTTAGGATCATTTAAATTAGCTTCAACAACATATATTTTTATTTTAGAAGAGATTTCACCAAGAAGTCTATTTTTTAATTCTTCGATTTTTTGATTATCTCTACCAAAAATATTTGCAGGTCTAGCAGAATAAATTTCAACATCTATTTCGTCAGCTTTTCTATTAATTTTAATTCTACTAATACCAGCTTTTTCTCCATATTTATTTTTTATAAGTTCTCTTATTTTCCAATCTTCTTCAAGATGATCTTTAAAATTACCAAATTCAGAGAACCATGTTGACTCATGTTCAGCGACCATACGAGGTTCAGTATCTTTCTCTCTCTTGACCCAGACACCTAAACGATTTGCTCTAGCAGGTTTCTTTTGCCCCATTTTTTATAATATTTTCCAAATTAAGCTTTAAAAAAGTTATCATATAGCAGTAAATCTGTCAATTAAATTTTATGCAAGAAAGAGTAAGACGTATTCTAAATTTAATTTTAGAGACTTTTGAAATCATAGGTTTAATAATTTTATATTTTTCACAATGCATAAAAAAAATTAATAAAGTTAATTATAGAGAATTTATAAACAATACTTTTGAAGTTTGTTATTGTTCTGTTGCTTCTGTAATTATAACGACTTTATCAATAGGTATGGTGAGTTCTTTACAATTAACAAAGCATTTTATGGCATTTGGTGCCACTGCAGAAATAGGAGGTACAAACGCCATCGCTCAAATGAGAGAACTTGCACCATTAATAACAGGAATAGTTATCATAGGACGGATAGGTTCTGCATGGACTGCTGAAATAGGAAGTATGAAAATGACAGATCAAATTAATGCACTTAAAGTTATGAAAATAGATTTAATAAAATTTTTAATAAGTCCAAAAGTTTTTTCTTGTATGCTTTCAATGCCGATACTTAACACTGTTTCAATAATTGCAAGTTTAACAGGGGGCTTTCTAATTACAAAATCAATTGCAGATACAAGTATAAATTCTTTTATTGATTCAGTGCATCGTTATATACAAATGTATGATTTTTCAGTTAGTACTATTAAAGCAATAGTTTTCGGAGCAATCATTGCATTAATTTCTTGCATCTATGGTTTGCGAGCGGAAGGGGGCGCCTTGGGAGTAGGGAAATATACTACTAAAGCAGTAGTTGCTTCTTTGGTTTCTTTGTTTTTAGTTAATTATTTGTTATCTTTGATTTTCTATTCAATATTGAAGTAAGAGATTAAAAAGCTGAAATGCCATCTTCTTTCTCTATTAAGATATTATATATTTTCACTAGTGTTCCATTAAAAAT
>MOYB01000002.1:198754-208285 GCA_001899385.1 Candidatus Caenarcanum bioreactoricola
GTTAATGGGACACTAGTGATATATTTTAATTTAACCTATACGTTATAAATTTAAAAATAAATCATAGTATGTTTGAAATAAAATCTTTAAGTTTTAAAAGCAATATTAAATTAAAAGCTCATTATAGTATGAAAGTAAATAAAGAATGGAAAGGGCTTCTAAAAGCGTTTGGTATTATTAACTTTAAAATGCAAGAAGGTTCTACATCAATACAAAAAAGCACTCCTTATCTTGTTGTAGAACCAACCATTAAAGGATCAGCCTCCTCTTGTATAACAATTTATAGTGGAGCAATAGATCCTTCTCGTTTAGGAAGTGGAAATTTTACAACTGCTGATATAGCTATACTTAAAAAAGCATTAGAGAATCAAAAAACAAACATTCCTCAAGCAATAAGAACATATTTAGAAAAACTTTAAATTATATTAAAAAGTAATCAAAGCATGACAAAAATTCAGCTAAATTCTTTTTTTAGAAACCCCCCGACCCCCTTGACAGGGGGAGATTGAACTTATAGTTTTGCGGGGCTTGGGGTGGCAACCCCATTTTAAAGACTTGCATCCTTTAGATTCCCCCTGTTAAGGGGGTGAAGGGGGTTTCTAAAAAAATATATTTGTTGGCTAACGATCACTTTCTGGTATTGTAAGATTAATAAATCTTTTCCCAATTAGGACTTAAATATTTTTCATTTAAACTTTTTAATAATTCAAATAATAAATTAACTCTATTTTCTGAATTAATAGGATCGTTTATATCTTCAATTAATACATTATCAAAGAAATTATTAATTGCTGTTTTTAATTTTGTTAAATTCATAATATTAATTTCTTTATTATTTTCCTTCCAATCTATAAATTCTTTATATAAAGTTTTTTCTGCTTCAACTTTAAATAAATCAATATTAAGTTTTGTTGGAGTTTTCTTTTTTAAAATTCTGTTTATTCGTTTAATTGCAGTTATTATCTCTGAAGATTCCTCTTTTAAAGCTTCAAAATGTAAAACTAATTCTTGGATTTTTTTTGGAGATTCTTTTAAATCATTGTTTTCAAAAAAAGCTTCACAAAGAACTTTATCATGATTTCTATTTGAAATTATATGAATTAATCGTTGACGGAAAAATTCCGCTAAATTTACTTTTCCAAATTTATAGAAAAACTCTTCAAATTCATTTAAACTAGCTTTTTTCTTTAATTCTTGGAAAGCTATTAAACAAAGATCATATATAGAAATATTTTGATCTAATGAAAGTAAAATATCAACTATACCTTGCGCTTGTCTTCTTAAAGCAAATGGATCTGCTGAACCACTAGGTATTTTATTTAAAGAAAAAAGACAAATTAAATTATCAATTTTATCTGCTAAAGCAAAAATCTTACCTTCTGGAGTTTGTGGCAAATCTGCATCTGAAGCTATTGGCATATATTGCTCTGCTATTGCTTGCGCTATTTCTTTTGATTGCCCCTGTTTTTCCGCAATAAATCCACCCATAAGTCCTTGTAATTCAGGAAATTCAAAAACAGTTGCACTTGCTAAATCACATTTCATTAATTTAGAACCTTGAGTTTTATTTCCTAATTTTGTACATATATTTTCAAGTCTTTCTGCTTTAGCAAAGGTGCTTGAATCTTTTTCCCCTAATTCTTTTTGAAAGGTCATTTGTTTAAGAAATTGCTTTTTATTTTCTAAAGGAATTTTTAAATCTTCTTGTACAAAAAATTCTGCATCTTTAAGTCTTGCTTTAAGTACTTTTTCATTGCCTTCTATAACTTGTTTTTGAGCTTTTTCAAGACAATTTGCAACAAATACAAATTTATTTGTAAGTTTATTATTTTTATCTAAACAAGAAAAATATCTTTGATGTTTATTTAAAACAGTTCTAATAAGGAAATCAGGGAGATCAAGGAAATTCTCTTCAAAACTTCCTATAAGTACTGTTGGATATTCAATAAGATCAACAATTTCTTCAAGTAATTCAAATTTAACTTCAACTTTTATATTATTTTTATTTTCCAAATTTCTTATTTGGCTCAGGATCATTTCTGTTCGAGCTTCTCTATCAACTTCTACAAGGTTTTTTCTCATAATTTCTTTATAAGAATCAAAGTTTTCTACTTTTACAAATTTAAAACCATTGTTAGAAGCTTCTAAAAGTCGGTTAATTCTACTTTCTCTATTTGCTTTTACTCCAAAAATTTCAAGATCAACTATTTCAGAATCAAGTAAACTAACAATCCATCTTATTGGTCTTGAGAAATTATATTCACCAATATGCCAAGACATCCATTTTGCACCACTAAGTTTTTTTATAGCATGAATACAAGCTTCTTTTAATATATCTTTTATATTAACTGATTGAATTTTCTTTTCAATACAAAATCTATTATCAACTTTTATTAAATCTTTAATTTCAACATTATTTTTCTTACAAAAAGCATTAACAACTTCTTCTGCTAAATTATCAAGAGGACCTTTAATTATTTCTATTCTTTCTGGAGTTTTTTCTGGAAGTTTATAAACTAATAAAGTAATTCTTCTAGGTGTATTACAAAGCTTTATCTCAGTTTTTTTTATATTATAGTTTTCAAGAATTTCCTGGAAATTTTCTTTAAGTTTAATTGAAAGTTCTTGTATTGCGCCACTAGGAAGCTCTTCACATCCTATTTCAAATAAATAGTTCATATAATATTTAAGAAATTTTAAATAAAATTATACTATTAATTCAATTATTTCAAGCATTTGTTTTTTGCTTTGATCAAAAGTCCCTGAATTATCTATTATAAAATTTGCTAATTCTTTTTTTTGTTCTTGAGGCATTTGACTATTAATTCTTCTTTTGCAATCTTCCTCACTTAAGTCAGGATTTCTAGATTTAAGCCTTTCTAGCTGAATTTCAGGACTGCAAAACACAAGAATATTATAATTATAATTTTGTTGCCAATTTAATTCAAATAATAGGGGAATTAATACAAACATAATGCCTGTTCCCTCAATTTTAACAGATTCAATTTCATCTTTAATTTTAGGATGAAGTATATTTTCTATTTTTTTCTTTAATTCAAAATTTTCAAAAAAAACTTTTGCTAATTTCTTGCGATCTATAAGTCCCGATAAAGTATCAAGGACATTTATATTATAAAATGCACAGATATTTAAAATTTCTTCTTTAATAATCAAAGAATTTAATAATTCATGAGTTATTAAGTCAGTATCTACAACTAAATATCCTAAATCTTCTAAAAACTTACCTAAAATACTTTTTCCACAGGCAATATTACCTGTAATTGCTACCCTAATCTCTTTTTTTTTCAATTCTTAACTTTTTACAGCGGTTTTCTTCTTTGCTTCAAATAAATCTAAAGCTTGTTCAAGAATTTCAGAACCTTCCATGTTATATATTTTTGAAAGATTTTCAATTTTTTCAAATGTTGTTGTTGGAAAAATACGCATTACTCTTTCTATAACATCTGCTTGACTATCTCTAAAAACTCTTTCTGCTGCATCCTTAATTGAATTAAGAGCACTTGGGCTCAATCTCATAGAGACCATTCTCTTTGCTTCATTAGGACCATATTTTGGACTAGGACCAGTTTTCTTACGAAACTTTGTTTCTGCTTGAGGATTTTCTTGAGAATTATTCATAGTGATTTTTATAAATTTTACTAAACACCTAACTACAAGTAAAGTTTAATTTGAATTTCACTTTACAAATTAAGAGTACTACAAATTAGAAATAATATCAAGCATTTTAAAAAAATTTCTAGATTTAATTTTATTATTAAACTAATAATGTTTTATTATGTCTTTCTAAAAGTTTTTCACATTTTTCTAAATAAACTTTTTCTAAATCAAAATTCAATTCATTAGCGATTTGAAGAAGATAAACAAGAACATCTGCACATTCATATCCAATTTTTTGTTTTAAATTTGTTAGATCATCGGAAGGTTTGGGCTTTTTAAAATTAGTAATCTTTGCTAAATAATCTACAAGTTCTCCGGTTTCCGCAGATATGCCTAATCCTAATCCCACAAGATGTGTTTCAAAGCCACAAGCTGTATTTATTTCAGCCTGTTTCATTTGTAATTCTTTCATAATAAAAAATAGTTTTAAGTTTGTTTTTATTTTCTCATTTTTATTAAATTTATTTTTAAATAATACTAAATGTTTTTCAGAAGATAATTTCTGGACTGAATTTAATCCAAAAGATTATTCTAGTAATTATTATCCTGTGCCTAAACAAGAAGTTAAAGATATTAAACAAGATATTAAACAAGATATTAAACCTATAAAGGAAGAAATACAAGAAGAAATTTCTTTACCACTTGAAATAGAAGAAACAAAGCCCGAAATAACTGAAGAAAACAACGAACAGGAAATTTCTTCAGATCATAATGAATTATTTATTATTCCGGCAGGTAAGCCTATTGAAGACTGGCAAGCAAATATATTCGAACCAATAAAAATAGATTTAGAAAGAAAAACAGAACAAACTATTGTTCCTTTGAATCTTGAAGAAGCTTTACTCATAGGTATGCAAAATAATATTTCTCAACAAATAATAGATACTGCTATAAATCGTGAAAAATGGCGTTTTGTTGAAAATGCATCTTTAATGTTGCCTGATTTTGGTGTAAGTTATACCCTAGAAGATAAAACTAGAGATCATAGATATTATAATTATGGCACTCTGAATAATTTAGGATTTGGCTTAAAATACAGCATTTCAGCTGGTGAATTATTTAATTCAATAGCATCTTATTATGATTGGCAAGGAGCAAGTGCTAAAAGTTTTACAAATTTGCAGGATTTATTGAAAAAAATAACTGTTCAATATTATGAAACACTTAAAGATCGTGGCGAATTAGCAGTTAGAATAGAAGGTGTAAAACAAGCTCAAGAAAATTTAAATTTAAATGAAATCTTAGAAGAAGCAGGTGTAGGAACAAGATTTTCTACTTTACAAAGTAAAGAACAACTTGCAGATAATCAATTATCCCTACTTTCACAACAAGCAAAATCAAGAATATCTGAAGTACAATTATTAACTCTCTTGAATATTCCTTTGTCTAGTAAAATTGAACTTAAAGAAACTGGCATTGATATTAAAACACTTGTTAGTCCAGAAGAAGATTTCGAAAATCTCTTGAATATTGCCTTAACAAGTAATCCAAAATTAATAGAAAATGAAATGAGTTATAAAGCTTCTAGGCATAGAATATACGAAGCTGTTTCTGATTTTACTCCTACACTTAGTACAACATTATCTACAAATAGTTTAAATCCACATTTTGATAAAGTAATAAATCCAGATGAATATAATAATATTACTAGTGCTAGTGTATACCTAAACTGGACAATATTAAAAGGTCTAGGACTCGGACAAATTTCAAAGATAAACAGAAGAAGAGCAGAGAGTAGACAGCTTGATCTTGAAATGCAACAAATAATGCTTGAGACTGAAGATATTTTACGAGAAACTTATCTGCAAAACGAATCTGCTTTTAAACAAATAAATATTGCTGATGAACAATTAAAAGCAGCAAAAGAAAGTGTTGAATTAGCAAGAATTCGTTTACAAAATGGTATAGGAACAAACATAGATCTTATAGATACACAAAGAAACTATGTAAACGCTTTAATAAATAAAGTAAGAACAATTACTTTGTATAATGAATCTCAAGTTAATCTTTTAAGAGCTTTAGGCACAATCTCTGTAGAAAGCATAGTTAAATAAAAGTTATAAATTTATTTCACCTCTTCTTAAAGCCCAACAGTTATAAGAAATTGAAACAAAAAAACTGGCAGGAATTCTATGAATATGTCCTATTTTACAAGAAAGCACTGAAAAATCCCCTCCAAATCCCATAGTACCAATTTTTAACTTTTTAGAATCTTCTAATATTTTTTCTTCTAATATAGCAATTTCTTTACAAGGATTTTTATCATCTATTTCACGGAAAAGTTGTTCTTTAGCAAACTGATAAGAAGAACCTCTATCTCCCCCTATTGCTACACCTAAAAAAGCAGGGCTACATCCTTGTCCTTGTGCTGAATATATAGAATGCATTATACATTTATATACGCCTTGCAAATCACGATCAGCTCTTCCTAAGCCTTTAATTTCACAAGGCAAGCTATATTGAATACTTTTATTTTCACAACCTCCCCCTTTTAAAAGAAGTTTTATTTTTGAAGAATCATTATCTATATCTATAAAATAAATTTGTGGGATTTCAATACCAATGTTATCAACCTCACTATGCCCAGTTAAAGAATTAACAGTGTTTTTTCTTAAATAGCCTAGCTCTGTAGCTTCTCTAACAGCATCTTTTATTTGTTCTCTAATAAGGCTCCGGTTAATATTTTCATTTGCATAAACTTTAAATAAAGGCATACCAGTATCTTGACAAATAGGTTGTGATTTTTTTTCTGCTAAATCACAATTTTCAAGAATTATTTTTAATGCTTGTTTTGAAAGAGAATAAGATTCTTCATTATAACAAGAGACTAAAGCATTTTTTACATCCACAGGAAGAATGCAAGAAGTCTTTCTTATTAACTCAAGGATTTGTTTCATAATTTATTTAATTTACCCCCCACTCCCCCTTGTAATACCAAAAAGTGATCGTTAGCTGACAAATATATTTCTTTAGAAACCCCCTTCGCCCCCTTAACAGGGGGAATCTAAAGGATGTAAGTCTTTAAAGTGGGGTTGCCACCCCAAACCCCGTAAAACTATAAATTCAATCTCCCCCTGTCAAGGGGGTCGGGGGGTTTCTAAAAAGAGAATTTAATTAAGTTTTTGTCATGCTTTGATTACTTTTTGGTATTAGAGGGTAAATTACAAGGAAGTTTGTATTATTTATGGATAAGGTTTAATAAAATTTTATCAAAATCCTCTTCTTTTTCTATTTCTATTTTTAAATCTGCAACAAAAACTTCTTTTAAATCTTTTATTTTTATAATATCTTTTTGTGTTGTAATAAAAGCATCTGCTTCTAATAAAAGTTTTTTTTGTTTTAACATAGAAATATCTTTTTCTTTATATTCATAATGATCTGGAAAGCTTATAAAATCAACTATTTCAAGTTCTTGCTTTTTTAATTGCCATAAGAATTCATTTGGGTTGCCTATTCCACAAAATGCTATAAGTTTTTTATTTTTTAAATTTTCTATGTTTTTTAAACTTTCTTTTAATTCAAAATAAGGTTTATTTAATGCATATTTCTTTAAAATTTCAAGGATTTTATTTTTTAAATTAGGATTTTGCAAACACCTACTTAAAATTATTATGTCTGCTCTTTTTAATTGTTCAAAGCCTTCTCTTAGATTACCTAAAGGAAAAACTTCTAAGCTTTTTTCATTTGAACAGTCTATTATACAGATATTCAAATCCCTTGCTAATCTTAAATGCTGAAATCCATCATCTAAAACAATTACTTGAGTACCTAAATCTTTAGCAAAAATCGCCCCTTTAACTCGATCTCTTGAAGAAATTACATCAAAGCCTGCTTTTTTCATCATCAAAGCTTCATCTCCTACTTCTTGAAAACTAAGATTATCATTAAGTAAAATTTGTGAATTTTTATTTTTTGATTTATAACCTCTTGTTAAAATCATAGGTTTAAGATTTTTATTTTTTAATTTTTTACATAAATAAAGAGTAAAAGGAGTTTTACCACTACCACCCATGCTTAAATTACCTATTGAAATTATTGGAATATCTATTTTATGAGTCTTTAGAATTTGTTTTTCATAAAGTTTAAGTCTAAGATTTACAAAGAAATTATAAAAGCCCCCCAGCCCCCTAAAGGGGGAGAATGAATTTATTCCTAATTCCCAAAGTTTAAAATATTTATAAGCAGTAAAAAAAGCAAAACAAAAAGAAATTATAAAACCAAGATAACCATCTAAAAAACCTAAACGGAAAATATAACGATGAATAAACGTATAAGCAGGTTTAAAAATAAAATCAAAAATATTAGCTCTTTTATTATTTTGAAAGCGAGCCTGTGCAACTTTTTCTGCATAACTAAGCTGACTAAAAACAAAACTTTTAATATCTTTCCAAGAATAATGTAATATATCTAAAGGTATTTTTTTACTTTTGCCGTTTAACTCAACTGTTTCATGTATATTATAACCCCCAAACTTCCCACAATCTTTTTTAAAAAGTCTTAATTTATAATCAGGATAAAGTCCTGAACCTTTAACTATTTTATTATGAAAAATAAAAAGTCTTCTAAATTCATAAGCTTGGAAATTTGAATCGTTTAAGTCGAGTTTTAAAATAAAATCTTTCATTGCTAAAGAAACAGCTTCATCAGCATCAAGAGAAAGTACCCATGTATTTGTACATTTATTTAAGGCAAAGTTTTTTTGATCAGTATAACCTTGAAATTCATTAAAAAAGACTTTTGCACCTAAAGATTTAGCGATTTCAACTGTTTTATCACTACTTCCAGAATCTACAACAATTATTTCATTACAAAAATTTAAGCTTTCAATACATCTTTGAATATTACTTTCTTCATTAAACGTTATTATAAAGCCTGAAATAGGAAGTTTCTGATTCATAAGTTTTAATTTTATCGTATTATATGAAAATTTTTTCTTAATGTTTATAGTTCTTAATATTTATAAAACTAAAGAAAATATTAATGATATGGTATATTTTTATAATGGTAATATATCTGAACTTTTAAAAGTTTCTTCAGATGCTAAGTTTCAAAAACTAGTCTATGCAGCTAGTGATTTAGGGTTAAATACTGAAATTTACAATACTGTAGAAGAAATGAAAAGACGTTGTGGAAATGATGATGCTTTTGCTTGTTATGATAAAAAAGGAAATTCTTTAATTTTTGCTAATGATTTAAGTAGTTATACTGTATCTGGACATGAAATATCTCATGGAATAATTCATGGTGAAGATGGAAGGAAGAGCTATTCATCAACAATTTTAGAACAAGTCTTAGCAACAATAATGGATTGGTATATAGATAATAATTGTCCTAATCCTGAAGAGTTTGATCCAGAAAATAAAATAAATAATATAAAAGATTTTCAAACTTCTGATTTTATTGATTCTATAAATAATGGTTCTTTTGATAAGATGCTTTCTATACTTTATTCTAATTATAGATCTTCCTCTGCATTACCTTTAGATTTAAGAAAGAATGAAGTTTCTTTTGCTTTTCAAAGACTTAGAGAAAAACTAGGAGAATCAGATTTTCCTTTTTTAAATATTGGAGTTGAGAATGCTCTTTTAAATAGATTTCAATATTTAAATTTAACAGCTCCTATTTTAAATGTTGAATAAAAAATATTTACAATTTAAAAATAGTCTGAACAATTGATTACGCTGAAAATTGTCTGAACTGTGATTTTTTTGATTAAAATGATTCATGAGATTATGAAAAATCAAGTTAATCTGTGTAATCAGCGGTTCAGACTTTAGGGGGTTTCTTTCCCCTAGCTTCCTGAAAAGCCCTCACCCCCTGCCCTCTCCTAAAGGAGAGGATACTATGTTAAAA
>MOYB01000002.1:210340-264989 GCA_001899385.1 Candidatus Caenarcanum bioreactoricola
CCTCTAGCTTTCTGAAGAGCCTCACCCCCACCCTCTCCTGAAGGAAAGGGAGCTAAAACGCGTCGTTCTTTAGCTAGAATGCATGCATAAAATCCCCTCTCTTTTAGGAGAGGGGAAACATGAGCGAAGCGAGGGAGGGGTGAGGCTTTTCAGGAGGCAGAAGAGGTGATTTATTGTTTTAATAAAAATTATAATATTTTTTAATATTAGGAGTTAGAATTATTTAATTGATTTAATAAAAATAAAATGAATAAAAAAGTAGCAGTTTTTATATTAATTTGCGCAATTTTTTTAAGTGGTTTAGGTTTTTTTCTTACTAAATATAAAGTTAGAGGGATTACTCATACAATAAAAGGTACAGAAACAATTATTTTAGATTTATGGATTGATTATATAATTACAAATAAAAAAGATATTTTTAAAACAGGGGAATATGCTGAATTAATGGTAAGAAATAGACCTCATGGCAAATTAAAAATACTTGAAGTTAATTGTAAAGAACTTGATACTAGAATTTATTATTTAAAAAATATAGGAATAGATCTTCGTAGAAAAAGTGGACTTGAACCTATTTTTTTACAATGTCGCATGAAACTTGAAGATAAAGATGCTTTATCTACTACAAATGGTTATTTATCACATGGAAATCTTATAAAGATAGCAAGTAATATAACTTTAGAAGGAAAATATTATTATGTTAAAGGCTTTATAGTAGATATTCTAAAGAAATAAATTTTTAATAAATTAATTTAGGAATAGCAGAAATCAAACGATTTACATATTTTGTTTTTGGGTTTTGAAGAATTTCATTTGTTTTCCCTGTTTCAACTATTAAACCCTCTTCCATTATATATAGGCTTTCACATAGATTTTTTAAAGATAAAATATCATGAGTTATTATTAATATTGTTAAGTTTCTTTTTAAAACAACTTCTTTAAAAAGATTTAAAATTTGTATTTTACTTTTTATATCTAAAGCACTGCTTGGTTCATCTGCTAAAAGAATAGAAGGTTTACAACTCAAGGCTCTGGCAATAGAAGCTCTTTGTATTTGCCCTCCAGAAACTTGATGAGGATAACGATCTTTTATTTCTTCTTCTAATCCAACTTCTGCTAAGTAATTTATAATTAAAGAATTAATTTCTTCTTTGGGAAGCTCTTTAAAATTTTCATCTTCAACTATAAATTGCTTAATACTACTTCCAATAGTAAATTTAGGATTAAAACTTGTTAAAGAATTTTGGAAAAGCATTTGAATTTTTCTTTTAAGAGTTTTTGATCTTTTTTTAGGAATTTCTATATTTTCAAAATGAATTTGACCTTTATTTGCTTCTTCTAATCCAACAAGAATCTTTGCTAAGGTTGTTTTGCCTGAACCAGATTCACCTACTAAACCAATTATTTGCCCTTTAGGAATCTCTATATTTACATTCTTTAAAACGTTTTTTTCTTTAAAAGATTTATTTATATTATATGCAGAAAGTAAATTCATAATAAGAATTAAGATATTTTTAGTTTTCTAAAGAAGCAAGTTTCTTCTCCGGTATGGCAAGCTGGACCTATTTGTTCTACTTTTAATAACAAACAATCTCCATCACAATCCAAAATAATTTCTTTTACTTTTTGGAGATGTCCTGATGTTTCACCTTTAGTCCAAAATTTATCTCGAGATCTTGACCAATAGCAAGCAAAACCACTATCTATAGTTTTTTTTAGAGATTCAAAGTTCATATAAGCAAACATTAGAACTTTTGAAGTTTCAGAACATTGTGTTATAACAGGTAAAAGCCCTTTTCCATCGAATTTAATATTCTTTATAAAATCTTCTATAGTTAATTCTTTTAGATTTTCAGAATTCATGTAGTTTTTATTTTAGATTTTATTATTATACTTATTTAACAAAATTATTCAATATAGTATGAAGAGTATTTTAATTAATTATAAGAATTTTTTATTAGAAAACAAGGCAATATTAGGGGCTGGATTTTTATTAGTATGTTTTGGATATCTTACACAAACTGCATTTATAGGCATTTTTACTTCTTATATAAAACAAGATTTTTTACTTAACAATACACAATTAGGAAATATTTATTCCATAGCAAATATTGTTTCTTCA
Source organism: Candidatus Caenarcanum bioreactoricola (assembly GCA_001899385.1). Lineage (GTDB taxonomy): Bacteria > Cyanobacteriota > Vampirovibrionia > Caenarcaniphilales > Caenarcanaceae > Caenarcanum > Caenarcanum bioreactoricola. Next base: position 212,460 of record MOYB01000002.1, read on the forward strand.
ACAAGTTTAATAATCTTTGCAAAGCTTATTAATAAAATAAAAATCTCTTATTATTCTTTAGGAATTGCTTTATTATTTAGCATGGCATGTTTTCTTTTCGCAGAATCCCCTTCTAAAGAGTTTTTATTAATAGCTTTTGTTCTTTTAAGATTTTTTGGTTATGGATTAATGATGCATTTAGTTATTTCTATTATGAATAAAATCTTTAAAAAAAATAAAGGAAAAGCAATAAGTATTTCTTTGTGTGGAATGATTTTTACTTATAGTATTTTTTCATTATTAGCAACTCATATATTAAATAAACACAGCTGGAGAAATGTTTGGATTGTTTTTGGTATTTTAAGTTTAATTATTTTTTGTCCTTTAATTTATTTTCTTTCAAAGAAGTTTGAGAAACGGTTTTATAAGCAGGAAAAAAATTCTTTTATCATTTCAGAGCCTTTATTAATTATGCCTAATATGAAAATTATTAATAGAAGGAGAGATGTTTTAAAAGATTATAAATTTTATCCAATAGCAGCAATGCTTATAACCATACCTTTAGTAAATATATCTTGTTTTTATTTTCAACATGAACTTGTTGCTTTTAAACATTGGGATTTTAACTGGTTTATAAACTTATTTTTATTACTTTCAATAACAACAGTTATATCTTCTTTTCTTTCAGGGTTTTTAATAGATAGATTTACTGCAATAAGAATTCTTCCTTTTTATCTTATTCCAATGTTTATAAGTTGTTTAATAATGCTTTTTTTCAAATCTTTGATAATAGCTTATATTTTTATAATAGGAGTTGGAATAAGTAATGGTATGGCAACAATAATTACAAGTACTGCTTTGCAAGAATGTTATCAGTCAACTAATCCAAGTAGTATACAATCATTGCCTATATTTTTAATTTCAAGTGTGAGTGCTTTTTTTCCAACAATTATAGGAAAATTTTTTGATATGAACTTTAGTTTTAATAATATATTTCAATTTCTTTGTATTTGGATTTTTTTATTAGTGTTAATAAATTATTTTATTTTTTATGTTAAATTTAAGCCTTTAAAATCTAATGTATAATTAAATAAGTCAATAAAAAATTATAATGTTAGATAGTTTTAAAAGCGCTTATAAAAATCTTCTTAATAATATTCCTAAGAATTTTTATGATTTAAAAATATATTTATTATGTTCTTTATTATTTCTTGTCACAATATGCTTTGCAACAGAAAATTATCTTATAAGAGATAGAGATATTAAACTTTTTGTACCTCAAGGTGAAGTAGCAGAAATATTCCGTTCAACTTTTGAAAACTCTGAATCTGCAAAAGAAAACATGAGAGATAGAGTATTAAGAGAAAAATCTCCGCAAAAAGATTATATGTTTTATGCTTTAGGAGTCTTAGCTCAAAAAGAAAAAAATTATACACAAGCTTTAGAATATTTTTCTCAAATTAAATTAAATCAAATAGATTTATTAGCAGATCGAGTTTTATTTCATTTAATTCAAATAAACTCTGAATTAGGCAAAGAAGATATTGTAAAAAATCTATGCAATAAAATAATTAATTATTATCCTAATTCTATTTCAGCACCATCTGCTTATTATGAACTTGGTCGTTCTTATCTTCGTCAAAATAAATATAATCAAGCAAAAGATATTTTTAATAAACTTATAGATAATTATCCCAATTCAGATCAAAGATTTGGAGCTATTTATTATTTAGGACAAATAGAAAAAGACATTGAAGCTAAAAATGCTCTTTGGGAAAAATATATGACTTCTAAGCCTAATGGTATTTTTTCTATTTATATTGTAGAGAATTGGTCTAAAGATATAGATAATCTTAATGATTTTAGACAATCACTTATAGGATTACATTATTATTATCAAAATAAACAAGAAGAAGCTTTAACATGGCTTAATAAAGATTTAAATAATTTAACTTATTATCCTTTGGCATTAATACTTATGGATAAAAATAAAAAACTTGCCCTAGGAATATTAGAACAAGGTTTAAAAAAATATCCTAAGTCAAAAGATTTTGAAAATGCAATAAGCTTTTATATAAGAAATTCCGCAGTAATAGATAGAAATAATCTTATTGAAGTTTTAATTTCTTTATATAATGAAAAAGCTGATTATTTATTATGGAAAAAAGCTTCTTATTCTGATGAAAAAACTAAACTAGATATTTTAAATAGACTTGTAAGAGAGTATCCTAGAGGTATATATGCTGAAATAGCTTCTTCTGATATATTTTGGTATTTATTTAAGAATTCTCCTAATAATGCTGAAGCTTATGCAGAAAAACATATAAGCAAATATCCTTTATCGCAATATACTGCAAAAGTTCTTTTTTGGTTTGCAAAAATAAAAGAAGAAAAAGGACAAATAGATCAAGCAAAGGTTTTATATTCACGACTTGAAAGAGATTTTCCTACTGTTTATTATGCATTTAGGGCAAAAGCACGTTTAGATTTTCTTAATGGTACAACTGAAGATCGTTATGCAAATGGTTTTTTCAATTCAAATTTAGTAAATAATAATAAAATACAAGATGATTTTGAATGGAAGCTTCCACAAAAAGAAATAGAATCTTTGAATTTAACTATTCAGCAATTATTTGTTTTAAATATGTGGGAAGAAGCTTTTTCACTTTTACCTTTAGATTATGAAAAAAATTATCCTGCTTTAAAAATATGGTATATAGGTAAAGTTGAAAATGATATTTCGCAGGCTATATATAAAGCAAATTCAGTACTTAAAAATAAAAATACTAAATTTACTGATGATTTAGATTATTGGTATTTAAGTTATCCATTTTTGTATTGGAAGTATGTAAAGCATTATTCTGAAAAATATGGAGTTGATCCATTATTATTACTTTCTTTAATGAGACAAGAATCAAGATTTCAGAAAAATGTAATTTCTAGATCTGAAGCTGTTGGTTTGTGTCAAATTTTAAAACCTACTGCGAAAGAAGTATGTAGAGAAGTAGGAGAAAATTCAAATATTAGTATAGAAGAATTAAAAGATCCTAATTTGAATATAAATCTCGGAGCAAAATATCTTTCAAATATGCTTAAAAACTTTAACGGAAATGTATATTTAGCAGTAGGTTCATATAATAGTGGACCCGGTGCAATGAAAAGATGGTTTAATACAGTACAAGGTAATGATCATGATAAATTAATAGAAAAAATTCCATATGATGAAACTAAAAAATATATAGTTAATGTAATGGAAAATTATTGGATTTATAGCAATATTATAAATAATTAAAAATTAATTTTCTTTAAGAGCCCTCTCCTTAAAGGGGGAATTCAAGCATTTGTTATTTTTTTAATCTCTTTATAACAAATAAGGATTACATTATTTTTAGTTGGTTTTATTAAGGAGAAAAATTTATGTGTGATGACAGAGCAGTAACAGGAGCTTTCTTCAGAGCAGTAGAATCTTCTTTGCCAGATATACAAAGTAAAGCTGCTTTAGGTAATATTGTTAGAACAATTGTAAAAAATGTTATTCCAAGAATAGAAGAAATACCGCAAGAAATAATTGATAAATATAGTTCAAATCGAGATTTAGAACAGCCTGATCTTAAAGAATTAGCAGCATTAGACGTATTTACAAAAAAATTAACTGATGGTAGTTGTGCAATAAAAGAAGTTCCTGCCCCAGAAGGATATATAGCCCCTTCTTCAATGAAATCTTTTGATCCAAATTTACAAAATAAAGCTATTTCTATTTCTTGTGATGGAAAAGAATATATAGGCATACTTCAAAATATAGAAGATTCTAAATCTTTAAATTTCTGGTATCCAATTGGAATTTATGATGCAATTCAAGAAGATCAAAAGGGGATAAATTTTACAAAATCTGATAATTCAGAAGTTATTATAGATTCAACAACCCCTGATCTTGAAGTAAGAATTTCTAGATGTTGATAAATAGATTTTTTTTCAAGAAACCCAGACCCTACAAAACTATGAGTTCAAACTCCCCCTTTAGGGGGTTGGGGGGCTCATCTATAATTAAAAATTAATTTTCTTTCCATTTTCAGTCCATAAACGAGGAATTTTATAATTATTATATTGTTTATTACTATCAAAAAGCTGATTATTATAAGAAAAAGCACCTAAATAATATTTTGAAATAATATCTTCAATTTCTTTATTAGATTTTCCATAAGGATAAGCTATATAATTCGCAACAATATTCTCTGGATCTACACTTTGTAAGCATTGTTTAAGAGATTTTTGAGATTGACTTGCTTGAAATTCTATTTCTTCTTTAGTTAATGTTGTAAAATCAAAATGTGTATGTCCATGTGATTGAACATCATAAAATCCTTTCTTAAAGCCTTCGATTAATTGAAAACAATCAACATATTCTAAATCATCAAAAGTTGTACCTAAAAAAGAATAATTTACAAATAAAACTACTTTTATAGGTTTTTTATATTTTGCTTTTAATTCAATTAGCATAGGCAATAAATTTCTATATATTCCTATATAACCATCATCAAAGCTTAATAATACTTTTTTTTGATTTTTTATATTTTTAGGTATACTCTTTGTCTTTTTTATATAATATTCGTCAATTTCTTGAGCAGAAAGGAAATAATAATTTTTTTTCAAAAGATCTTCAAGAAAAACTTTAAAATCTTGTTTTGAATAATCAATATTAAATTTACGACGATTAGGAGGTAATTCTTTTGGATTTTTATGGTCAACTATATCATGGAAACCATATATTAAAATTTCTTCTGTATTTGCTTTAATACAACTAATAAAAAGTAAAAATATAAAAAATATAAATCTTATAAAAATAGTATTTGTTTAGTTTGGAAATCTCAACTAAAAGAATTATATCTTAAAAGAAAGAGAGTGAGATATAATTTTTTATCTAAAAAATCGTGATTATGTCTTTAGAAGAAATCTTTCAATTATTTAATAATATTCCTGAATTGCAAAAAGATATTTTTTCTTTATTAGATTCAAAGCCTGAATTTTATAAAGAAAAAGATTTTAAGCAAATTTTTAATAAAGCTTATACTTATTTTTCAAAAAATTCTTTTAAATTTATAAAACAGGAATTTGAAGAACAAAATACAGAAAATATTGTTTTTGATTATGATTTGAGTTTCAATAAAATTATTTTTGCAGAAGATATGAATTTTATTTCTGCAGAAACTAAGAGTCTTTATGATGAATCAACTGCTGAATGTAAGTTTTTTGATGACTTATGCAATGCTTTATTTCAAACTAAAGTTCCAAATCTTAATAAATATTCTGAAAAAAGAATTTTTTTGTTTTTAGTAATGCAATTTAGTCTTAAACTTATTGAAAAATCTGCTTTTATTCCAGAAATAATTGATATTACTTGTCCTAAACTTATAGAAGAACGCTCTTTAGGCACAATAACGCAAGATTTACCAATGAAAAGTCTTGAAAGCTTTAATTTGGATTCTAATGAAGATGATTTTTCGCCAGAAATACCAGATACAGAAGCTTTAAATAGATGTCTTGAAAAAATTAATATAATACAGGAATTAAATCAAAATGAAAATGCTTATAGAATTCGTTGGATTCCTTTTTTAAAAGATGAAAAAGTTAAAGAAGCTTTTGATAAATTATTAGAATTATTACCAGAAGGATTTGTGGAGTTTGAACAAACCTCCCCCCTAAAGGGGGAGTACGACCCCCAACCCCCTGAAAGGGGGCTATTAAGGATATATTGTCCAGAAATACTCGATGAAACTGGACATTTAAAATACAATAAAGAATTAATTCAATACGCTCAAGAAAATAGGAATAATCCAACCAAAGCAGAAAAGAAAATTTGGGAAGAAATTTTAAGTAATAAAAAACTTAATCATAAATTTAGACAACAAAAAATAATTTTAAATTTTATTTTAGATTTCTATTGCACAGAACTTCTTTTAGGTATTGAAATTGACGGAGAATACCATATAAATAAACAACTACATGATGAAGTTAGAAGTGAAGAATTAGAAAAATATTTAATTAAAATTATTCGATATACAAATGAACAAGTATTAAATAATATTGAATTTATAAAAAATGATTTATTGAAACAGATAGATCAACGAATAGAAGAATTAAATTTATTAAATAAAAATTTATCCTTAAAAGCCCCCTTTCAGGGGGTTGGGGGTCGTACTCAGAAGGTTATTAAAGAGGCTGAGAAACAATCCCTCTTTTTTCTAATTTCTTCTTTTATTAAATATTTTATAAAAACTGAAGAAATTAAAGATTCTAATGAAATAAACAATTTTTTCTTTGCTAATGAAATATTATGGTCAGATGAGTCTACTGAACATGAAATCCCCGGATACATTTATTTATGGCTTGAAAAACTTCATATTAAAAATAAAAATCATCAAATATTATTAGAAATAGATGAAATTATTGATAAAGAAACGGATGAAATCAATTTCTCTTTAAATTTCTTTATTGAATATGATAAACACGGAAATAAATATAAAATAAACATAAAAGATTTATCTTTAGAAGTTCCATTTCAAGAGATTGTGGAATTAGAGGCTTTAGAATCTGAAATAAAAGGAACTGATCTTGAGTCTTTTCTTTCTGAGCAATTACCTTTATTGAAATATACTGGTATAAAAGTTGCTTTACCTAAATCTTTAAAAAATCTTGTAAAACCTCAATTGGCTTTATTAGCAGGTACTAATGAAGATATAAATGAAAATACACAAATTGCAAAAGTAAAAAGTTTATCTAGTCTTGAACGCATTGCTAATTTTAATTGGGGAGTTAATTTAGGAGATGATGATTTCATGCCTACTGAAGAATTTTTTGAATGTCTTGCTAATAAAAAAGGACTAGTTAAAATTAAAGACAAATTTATTTATATTCAAGATAAAGACTTAGAAAAATTAAGACAAAATATTATTTCAAAACCTTTACCTAAAAAAACTGAAATTATTAAAGCATTACTTGCAGAAGAATATAATGATCCAAAAATTAAAATAAATAATGCTTTGAAAGCAAATATAGATAATTTATTAGAAATCCCTGAAGAAGAAAAGCCAATTACCCTTCAAGCAGAACTTAGACCTTATCAGAAAAGAGGATTTGATTGGCTTTATAGAAATGCAAAAATGAAAATCGGTAGCTTAATGGCAGATGATATGGGATTAGGGAAGACTTTGCAGCTAATAGCTCTTTGTCTTAAGCTTAAAAATGAAGGGGCTCTTAATAATAAACCAGCTTTAATAGTATTACCAACAACTTTACTTACAAATTGGGAAAAAGAAATTGCAAAATTTGCTCCAAGTTTAAGAGTTCAAACTTATCATGGTTCAAATAGAAATTTTAGTTTAAATAATTTAGAAAATATAGATATTTTATTAACGACTTATGGCATTATAAGGAAAGAATATGAAAAATTTTCAAACAAATTCTGGTCAATATTAATATTAGATGAAGCACAAAATATAAAAAACATATCTAGTTCACAGACCAAAGCAATAAAAAAACTTTCTGCAGAAATAAAAATAGCAGCAACAGGTACCCCAATAGAAAATTGTCTTGCAGAATATTGGAGTATATTTGATTTTCTTAATGATAATTATCTTGGTAATTGGAAAGAGTTTAAAGAGAATTATGCAATGCCTATTGAATTAAATCGTGAACAGGAAAAATTAAAGAAACTAAAAAAAATTACAAATCCTTTTATTTTACGACGTTTAAAGAGTGATAAAAGCATAATAAGAGATTTGCCAGAAAAAATAGAAATAGATCAGTATTGTAATTTAGGCAAAGAACAAAGATTTTTATATGAAAAAGCTTTTAATCAAGTAATGTCTATGATAGAAAATACAGAGCAAAATAATATAGAAAGAAAAGGTCTAATCTTAAAACTTATAACAGTCTTAAAGCAAGTATGCAATCACCCTTCTCAATATCTTAAAGATTATAAAGCTAAAAGTAAAGATTCTGGTAAAGCAATTAGACTTCTTGAACTTATTGATTCAATAGAAAGTCGTGCATATTTTAGTAAAACATTGATTTTTACACAATATACAGAAATGGGAAATATTCTTTCTACAATGCTTGAACAAGAAAGAGCTATAAGACCTTTATTTCTTCATGGGGGGCTTTCTAGAAAAGAACGAGACAAAATAGTTGAGACTTTTCAAAATGAAAATTTACATAGAGTATTGATTTTATCTCTTAAAGCAGGTGGAGTAGGTTTAAATTTAACTTCAGCAGATAATGTTATTCATTATGATCTTTGGTGGAACCCTGCAATAGAAATGCAAGCAACAGATAGAGCCTATCGTATAGGACAAAGACGAGATGTAATAGTACATAGATTAATATGTGAAAATACTTTTGAAGAAAGAATAAATGAAATATTAAAAGATAAAAGAGATTTAGCAGATGCCGTACTTCCTTCTGGAGAAAAATATCTCATGAGTCTTTCTAATCAAGATTTAAGAGGATTATTTAGTTTATAATCATAAATTAAGTTTAGAGAAATATTCTAAACCCTCTTCTAAAGGAATAGAATTCTCGGAATTTTCATTAAAAAATATTTTATAAAGTCCTTTCCAAAAATCTTCTAAATATTCATTTTGAGCAGATAAATAAATATTTAATTCTTTAAGTGTTAAATTCCAAAAAATTTCTGGATTTAGACCATATTTATAAGCATATTTTTGTGATAAATCTAGGAATTCTCCTTTTCTAAAGACTTTCCCTCTTCTTTATTATTTTCATTACCTCCTTTAAAAGCAAAGATTTCATTTAAATGTTGATTTAATATATTCAATATATAAGAATATCTTTTTAAATCTATTTTGTTGTTTAAGTCAGAAAGCTGTTTAAATTCATCGGAATGATATTTTTGAAGCCCTACAAATAAAATATATTCTAAAACATCTGCTCTATTTATTTTTGTTAAACATTCTGTAAAAGCCTCATTAAATTTCATTTCAAGTCTTTTGAAAGAATCAAAAGTTAATGAATATTTATATTCTTTATTGTCTAGTTCAAGTAAAATATAAGTCATTTTTATCTCCTTTTATATGTTATTAAAAATTTCATTAGTTCTAATTTGTCCTCTTATAGAGAGTTGCACTGAAAATCCTAATTTTCCTTGAACTTCTTGTGATTTCTTAAAAGAAGAGATATATGCACTAAACTCATAAAATCGATTAATATTTCTTTTGTCATTGTAATAACGAAAATAAGCAAATTTCTTTGAACTAAAAAATCTACTTTCAATCATTTGTTGCCCAGGATCTCCATCTTCAATAAAACCATCTAAAGAAACTTTGATCCCTAGATTTATTGGTTCTTCATTTTTCCAACCGTCATCATCCCAAGTTGAAATATTTTCTGTTTCACATTGTTCGTTTAATTCAGCTTTAGTAATACCACTAATTCTATAAAAGTTTTTTAAACCATCTATTGAAATCTCAAGTTTACCTTGATAACCTGCTATTTTTGAATTCATAGTTTTAATCTCCAAAAGTTTAATCTTTTCAGTTTTTACTATAACAAATCAAAAATTTATTAAAGAAAAGGGCTTTTTTTGAAAATATTAGGTATTCCCTTTAACAGTATATTTTCAAGTTTAATTTAGGGAAATTTTAAAATTAGGAGTAACTCAATATAATTATGAAAATTAAGAAGAAAATTCTATTAGTATTAAGTCTAAGTAGTTGTATCTTTTTTTCAACTATACCTTCTCATGTAAAATCAGAACCTGTTACTTTAGGTATAATAGGCACTGCTTTAGGTGGTACTGCTTTAGGTTTAAGTACTTTACATTGGCTTAAAGATTTAAAAAATAATAATAATTGTTGTTGTGGAGGAATGTGTCAAGCTCAAATTCCTGTTAGAGCTAATACATGTTGTGAAAAACCTCGTAAAGTAAAAGAAGTTTGTTGTGAAGAAAAATCTGCTTGTGAAATGGATAGCTGTGCAATATCTTCACGTGAAATGCCCCCTGTAATGAGTCCTAATACTGCTTATAATGCACAACCTGTTTTATATAGAAGATATTTACCTTCACAAACAGAATATTATAATTATTCTCAAATGCCTATTAATAGTCAACCTATACAACAAAGCTTCCCTCAACAAGCACCCCAATATATAATAATAGTTGAATAAATTAATTTAGTTCAAGCTTTAAATTTGCTAATTCTGCTATTTTTTGACCATAAATAAAAGTCATTTCTTCTAAACTTTTTTCTTTATCAAATTCTATAATTTCGCCTATATGAATTTCTAAAACATCGCCTTTTTTCTGGCCGCCTCTTATACCTATAGGTAAAACAGGAAGATTATTTCCTATTTTTGCAAAAAAGGCTACTCCTTGTTGAAGTCTAGTAATTTTTTCTCTTGATTCATTTCTAGTACCTTCTATAAAAATACCTATAGACCAATTATTTTGAATAGCTTTTTTTAGTTGTTTTATAGTTGATAAACCCGGTTTTTCACGATCAATAGGTATAGCGCCTAAATAAGTAATTATATCTTTAAGTTTTAGATCATCAAAAAGTTCTTTTTTGGCAATAAAAGCAATAGTTTCATGAGTTGCAATAGAAAGTAATGTTGGATCACTATAAGAAAAATGATTAGAAGCAACTATAAAAGAAGTTTCTTTAGGGATATTCTCTCTTCCAAAAACTTTAAATTTATAATTTAAATAATAATATGGATAAAGAATTAAAAAGATAATTAATTTATGAGAAAGTTTATGTACAAAATCGTAAGGATTTTCAAAAAGAAATTTTTTTAACATATATAGTAACTTGAATTTTATCTATTATTTTATACTAATTTATTAATTTAAAAATAATTACTTTGTCTTAATTTTCCTTTATATATAGTGTAAATAGGTTTCCCTTTAAATTTCCAATCATAAAAAGGACTGTTTTGTGCTTTTGAAGAAGTTTTATCTTTAGAAAATATCCATTCAAAATTTGGATCTATAATTGTAATATTTGCTTCTGAGCCTATTCCTAAAGAAATATCACGATTTTTAATTTTAAGACATTTTAAAGGATTTAATGTAAATAATTCTATTAGTTTAAGTATAGAAAAATTATTCTTCAATAGTTCAGTCATTGTAAGTGAAAATGCAGTTTCAAATCCACAAATTCCAAAAGGGGCTAAATCCATTGATTCTGATTTTTCTTTCTTTGAATGAGGGGCATGATCTGTTGCAATAGCATCTATCGTGCCGTCTCTTAAACCTTCTATTAATGCTATTCTATCTTCTTCATTTCCTAATGGAGGATTCATTTTTGCATTTGTATAATATTTTTCAATTGCAGATTCTATTAAAACAATATGATGAGGTGTTGTATCTGCACTAACCGCTAATCCATCATTTTTTGCTTTTCTTATTAATTCTACCGAGGCTTTAGTTGAAATATGTGCAAAATGAAGTCTTGCTTTTGGGAATTCCCTTAAAACTTCAATTTCTCGAGCAATGGCAGAAGATTCAGCAGAACTAGGGATTCCTTTAAAACCATTTTGAATTGCATATTTATTAAGACGAACTGAACCATTAGCACTTAATTTTTTATCTTCACTATGACTAATTATTACACAATTAAGATCTAATGCATGTTGTAGTGCAGTACGTAATAAAAAAAGATTTTCATAAGGCTGTCCATCATCAGAAAAAGCTACTGCACCATAATCAAGCATTTTTGACATTTCAACTATTTCTTGACCTTTTAATTCTTTAGTTAATGCTGAATGTTGAAGTATTTGGATTTTAGAAAGTTTTTCAGCTTTAAGATTAATATATTCAAGCATTAAAGGGTTATCTATAACAGGCATTGTATTTGCCATAGGACATATTGTTGTAAAGCCACCCTCAAGTGCAGACTCTGAGCCTGTTTCTATTGTTTCTTTATGTGTAAATCCTGGTTCTCGTAAATGACAATGAATATCTATTAATCCAGGTATAATCCATTTATTTGAAGCATCAATTATTTTATAATTATTTAAATCAATTTCTTCCTCAGAAAAATCTTTAATTTGATTATTTTCTATAAATAAAAACTTATTCTCTTTAATTAAAGAAGAAATAGGATCTATTAATTTACCATTTTTTATTACTAGCATATAAAAATAATAATTGAAAAAGCCTTTATATTCAAGGGCTGTCCCTAAAGAAATTTAGTTTTTTTGATTTAGATCCGATGTATGAGTTATAGGATTTTGAGGTAAGACAATGAAAAATTTTTTCTTTAGTTTCTTAATTGGAATTTTATTAAATCAAGCTTTATATACTGAAACTCAAGCTTGTCCTAAAAAATTTAGACTTGCAAAAGCAGTTTTTAGAACTGGTAAAAAAGTTGTTGTAGGAACTGTAAAATTACCTTCTAAAGTATGTAAAAAAGCAAAAGAAATAATGATTAGTGAAAAATATTAATATCAAAATCAGATTTAAGAAAAGATTCTAATATAATTTTGGCAGCTGTTTGATCTTCTAAAGCTCTTATTTTATCAGCTTTATAGCCTAGTTCATGAAGTAATTCTCTTGCAGCCCAACTACTTAATCTTTCATCTTGAAATTTCACTATTAAATTAAATTCTTTTGATAATTCTTCACCAAATTGAATAGTTTCTTCACTACTTTTTGCAGGAGTACCATCCATATTTATAGGTAAACCGATTACAAGTCCACAGATTTTTTCTTGATTTATAATTTTTTTTAATTCAATTTTTAGATCTTTTATATTGACAGTTTTAATACCTCTTGCTAATGTCCAAGTTGAATCAGAAATAGCAATGCCTACTTTCTTTCCTAAATCTAAACAAAGAAGTTTTCCTTTATTTTGCATTAACTTTCTGGAAGTTTAAAATCAGAAGCTTTAACATCTTTTAAGAAATTTAAGAAATCTTCTTTATTACTTTCATCAAGTGGAGAAATATTTCTTCCAAAGAGATTTTCTTCTTCATCATAATCTTCATTATTTCCTTCTCGGATAATTGCGGGAATACAACTTACTTCTTTTACAAAATCACTTATTAAAATAGGTACTTGACTTCTTATAGCAATTGCAATACAATCACTTGGTCTAGCATCTAAAGTTAATAGATCTTCTGAATTTAAATTTTTTAATACTAAATTTGCATAAAAAGTGCCATCTTTAACATCTTTTATTTCAATATGATTCATTTCATATCCAGTTTTTTCTATTAAATTTAAAATTAAATCATGAGCTAGGGGTCTTTCTAATTTTTCACCTTGAAGAGCTATAGCAATAGATTGTGCCTCAAGTCTTCCTATCCAAATTGGTAGAACCCAATTATCCTCGCTATGTAATAATACTAAAGGATTATTGCTTCTTGTATCTATTCCTAAGCCTGTAATTTTAAATTCAATCATAAAATTAATATATATAATATTTTAGCATTATCTAAATTTCAAAAATGTTAAATAAGATTAATTATAATAAAACTATTTTTCACCTCTAGGTAAAGCAATTTGACCTGTTCTACAAATAGCTAATATTCCATGTTTTTTTAATAGTTCTATAATTGCATTTAATTTACTTTGATTTCCAGTAATTTCAACGATCATATTTTTATTAGACACATCAACTATTCGTCCTCTAAAGAGTTTTACTATTTGAGAAAGTTCAAGTCTATTTATTTCATCTGCTTTTACTTGTATTAAAATTAATTCTCTATCTACAAAAGGAATATCATCAAGTATTTTAACTTCTAAGACATCTATAAGTTTAGTAAGTTGTTTTTCAAGTTGTTCTATTTCATCTTCATCTGCAATAGCTATTATAGTCATTCTAGATAATCCCGGAATTTCACAACTCCCAACTGATAATGATTCTATATTAAAACCTCTTCGTCCAAACATACCTGCAATTCTTGTTAAAACTCCAGCTTCATTTTGAACTAAAGCACTTATTGTTCGTTTTTTCTTTTCTAACATAGATTTTAATTTTACTATTAAAATTTTACAATAAAAAAATGTCTTTTAAACAATTAACTTCTACTTCCCATTCCAAGTTTTTGTGCTGATTGATAAACTTTACCTTCTGTTAAAATACTTTGTGCAATTATTACTTCTGTTTTTTGCATTTCTAGAATATCTTTTGCTCCTAAAGTTCCCATTGAAGTTTTTAAGGCACCAATAATATTATGAAAGCCATTATCTAAAGCTGCTGGTCCATGGATTAATTGCTCGTATGTGCCGATAGTACCGACTTTAACTCTTGTACCTCTTGGCAAAACAGGACTAGGAGTTGCCATACCCCAATGATAACCACTTCCTGGTGCACCTTGTGCTTTTGCAAATAATGATCCTAGCATCGCAAAATCCGCACCACATGCTATGGATTTGCAGACATCACCTGAATTTATTATTCCACCATCTGCAATAATAGCAATTCTTTTTCCTGTTTCATGAAAATATTGATCTCTTGCATCTACACAATCCATAATAGTAGTTGCCATTGGAACTCCTATACCTAGGACACCTCTACTTGTACAGGCAGCACCGGGTCCTATACCTACCAATATAGCAGAAACACCTGTTTTCATTAATTCTAAAGCTACATTATAAGTAACACAATTGCCTATTATTATTGGCATTTTACTTTTATTACATAATTTTGCTATATCTAGACTTTCACCTGAACCAATATGTTCAAGAGAAGTAACTGTTGATTGTACAAAAAGAAAATCTGCACCTGCTAAATATATAAGAGATTCAAATTTTAATGCATCTTGAGGAATACTCGAAACAGCAACAGGAACATTTCCTTGTTTTATTTCGGAAATTCTTTGTCCAATTAGATTTTCTTTTATAGGTGCAGTATAAAGTTTTTGCATTAATGATACAAATTCATTATCTTTTGCTTCTGCTATTTCTTTAAGTCTTGATTCTGCATCTTCATATTTTGTCCATAGTCCATGTAAATTTAATACAGCTAAAACTCCTTGCTTACCAAGTTCAATTGCAGATTTAGGAGAGACTACTCCATCCATAGCACTCGCCATTAAAGGGGTTTTTAATTTGTATGAAGCTAGAGTTGAAGAAACATTACATAAATTAGGATCAACTGTTTTTATAGAAGATGGACTAAGGGAGATTTCATCAAAACCATAAGTCTTTCTAAGATTATCACTACGTAATTTCATAAAAAATAAATAATAATTTTATTCGATGATTGTATCATAATATAAAGAGATATAAATTTAAAAAGAGAGTTAATATTAATTTAAAATTTATTAATAAAAATTAACAAATCCCTAAAGAGAGACAACAAAACCCTAGTATAAAGATAATATAGTTCGTAAAATTGGGAATTTTAATTTAAAGACCCTGTCATTTTTTAGGATTAAGCCAATGGCAATTATTATTAGCCGCTATAGACAGATCATTGATTTGTCTGGCTCTGATGTTATTTTAAATGCAATAGCTGATGGATATGATTATTATCTTAGTGCTTTAGGTGGTGATGATATACTTATTGCCGCAAGCGCAAATGATGTACTCATAGGTGGAGCTGGTAATGATTATCTTTATGGTAATACCGGTAATGATTATCTTATGGGAGAAGCCGATAATGATATTCTTTATGGAGGCATAGGTAATGATACTTTAGAAGGGGGCACTGGCATAGATATACTTTATGGTGAAGCTGGTATAGATAGGCTTATTGGTGGAGATGGAAATGATTACTTAGATGGTGGAGAAGGTAATGATACTATGTTTGGTGATGCAGGTGATGATATATTGTATGGAGGAAATGGTACAGACAGGATCTATGGTGGAAATGCGAATGATACTCTTTATGGTGGAACAGGAAATGATTATTTGTATGGAGATACGGGGTCTGATACATATATCTTTGAAGATGGATTTGGTACTGATTATATAATCGATGTAACTAATTTTTATCCTAATAATCTTAGTCTCTATGAAAATAATCTTGATTTTTCGCTGATGACTCAAGGGATAACAGCAAATTTGAATTTAACAACCAGTGCAGTTATAAGCGGAATAAATAAAATAAATTTTTATACTTCAACTAAATTTGGAAAAATAATAGGAAGTCAAAATGACGATACAATCACAGGAAACAATACAGAAAGTACAAATTTTCAAGGATATAAAGGCAATGATAATCTTTTTGGCGGAACTGCAAATGATATATACATTTATGGGCTTGATGATGGAAATGACATAATTACAGATAATGCAGGGATAGACAGTTTAGACCTTAATGCTTTAGTAGGAAACATAGAAGGGATTACAAAGAATGGAGATAATTTTGAAATAAGAGCTGATCTGTGGGAAAAAGACGGAAATAATTTAATTTTAGATTTTAGGAATGGAAATAGAATTACTATTAATAATTTTTATACAACTGGAAAAATAGAGAATATTATTTTATTAGAAAATAATCCACCTATGCTTTATGGGGATTTATATGGAGATGTATTTGAAGGTTTAACATATACAATAACTTCTTTAGATTTAAATATAATAGATTCAGATAATAATCCAGATGAATTATTTTATATAGTAAGCAATATAACAAATGGTCAAATTTATGTTAATGGCATAGCTTCAAATAGATTTACTCAAGCAGATATAAACAATAATTTAATTATCTATCAGCATAATGGCTCTGAAACTACTAGTGCTAGTTTTGATTTTGATGTTAGTGATGGTCAATTTATTATAAGTCAAACTTTTGATATTAATGTAATTCCAGTTAATGATGCTCCTATATTTTCAGGAAACTGTTATATAGAATTAGAAGAAGGAGAATCTTATATACTAGATTCTAATAATTTAAAATTAACAGATGTTGATAATAATTCTAATGAATTATTCTATACAATAACTAACATAACAACAAATGGTCAAATCTTAATTAATGGCGTGGTTTCTAATACTTTTACACAAACACAAATTAATGCAGGGTTAGTTGTATATCAACATGATGGATCTGAAATTACAACTGCTAGTTTTAGTTTTATAGGTAGTGATGGAATAGCTAGTTTAGCTCCTAAGAATTTTAATATTGATATAATTCCAGTTGAAGATCCAGGTGTATTTGTTGGAGATATGGCATCAACATCTTATGAAGGAGATGAATATATTTTACTTCCTTCTGATTTAGATACAATAGATGCAGATACTCCTTCAGAAGAAATTACTTATTATTTTTATAATATAAGTTCAAATATAAAATTATTAAAATTAGTAAATGAATTCACTAATTTATGGGAAGAAATTGGTAATAATGGCTTTTTTACACAAGCAGATATAAATAATGGATTAATTAAATATCAACATGATGGTTCTGAAACTACAACTGCTAGTTTTGATATATCAGGATATTCAACTTTTAACATTAATATAATTCCAATAAATGATCCACCTATATTTTTAGGAGATAGAACAGCAACAGTAAATGAAGCAACTTCTTATACTTTTACTACTGCTGATTTAAATACAACAGATGTAGACAATACAGCATCACAACTTAGATATACTATAAATACAATAAGTTCAAATATAATAGTTCAAGAATGGAATGGAAGTGCATGGATAACAAGTGATAATATATTTACTCAAGCTCAAATAAATGCTAGTCAAATTAGATTTTTGCATAATGGTTCAGAAACTACGACTGCAAGTTTTAATTTTATAACTAGTGATGGAACTGTTGATTTAACTGAACAAACTTTTAATATTACTGTTAATCCTTTAAATGATATTACTAATACAATTACTGGTGATTTTTTAATTTCAAATACAACTACAGGTTCTCAAACTGTATCTCAAATAGTTGCTTTAACAAATGGAAATTTTATAGTTGTATGGCAAACTACTGATGGAGGAACAAATGATATAAGAGGTCGAGTTTATAATTCTTTAGGAGATCCTTTAGGAAATGATTTTTTAATTTCAAATACAATTACAGGCTCTCAAACTGCACCTCAAATAGTTGCTTTAACAGGAGGTGGATTTACTGTAGCATGGCAAAGTGATACTGATATAAGAGCTAGAGTTTATGATTCTTTTGGTAATGCTATAAATGCTTCTGATTTTCTTGTTAATAGTGTTACTTCTGGGACACAAACTTGGCTTGATTTAACACCATTAGCAGGAGGAGGATTTGCCTTTTCATGGTTAGATATAAACACTTCTGGACTTGAAACTGTAAAAGCTAGAGTTTTCAATGCAGATGGAACCCCTCATGATAGTGGACAGATAGCAGTATCTACTAATGATTATCCAGCTGTAGCAGGGCTTACAAATGGAAATTTTGTTGTTGCAATTGAAGGTTCTAATGCTGAACAAATTCAATATGCTATTTATAGTCCAAATGAAACTGTAGTAAAAGCAGTTGCTAATTGTGCTATAGGAACATATAATCAAACACCTAAAGTAGAAGCATTAACAGGAGGAGGTTTTGTGATTGTTGCAGAAAAAGCTTCTATTGGAGATATAGGATGTCAAGTTTTTAATAGCGCAGGTACTGCACTTGCTAATAATATTCCTGTTTCAACAAATAATACAAATATTCAATCAAATTCAGAAATAAAAGCATTAACTAATGGAAATTTTATAGTTATATGGCAAAGCAATGATAATGGTTCTAATTATGATATTAGAGCTAGAATTTTTACTGCATCAGGAAGTGCCTTAACAACAGATGATTTTCTTATTTCAAGTACAAATACAGGAGATCAATTAAATCCTAGTGTTACAGAATTAGCAAATGGTAGATTTATAGCAACATGGTCAAGTACTGCTTCTGGTGATGCTAATATAATAGCAAGAATTTTTAATGCAGATGGTTCAGCAGCAACTTCAGAAATATTAATTTCTACAACAAATATAAATTCTCAAATAAATACAGATGTTGTTATTTTAGCTGATGGAAAGATAATGATTTCTTGGCAAAGTAATGATAATGGTTTAGATTATAATATAAGAGGACGAATATTAAATGCAGATGGTAGTTTCTTTGGAGATATTGTAGGAGAAGGAAGCTCCGGAAATGATTTATTAACATCTCAGAGTTCTATAACTGAAATTCTTATAGGTAATGCTGGAAATGATCTTTATATATTTAGAAATGACTTTGGACATGATATAATAAAAGATTCTTCTGGTAATGATTCTATAGATTTAAGTGATTTTCTTTATACAGATGCAGTCTTTACTCGCCAAGAAGGAAATATTTCTTTAGGAGATGATTTGTTAATTACAATAGGTTCTAATAGTGTGCTTATAGAAAATTATTTTGCTGAAAATACTAATAATACAGCAGGTAGTGGTTATATAGAAAATATTAGCTTCCAAAATGATTCTTCTGTTGATTTAGTACAAATTGCAGGTATGGGGTTGTAGGGAAATCCCAATTAAACAAAATAATGCCCTAATATAAAGATACTAGTTCGTAAGATTGGGAATTTTAATTTAAAGACCCTGTCATTTTTTAGGATTAAGCCAATGGCAATTATTGTTAGTCGTTATAGACAGATCATTGATTTGTCCGGTATAGATGTTACTTTGAATGCAATAGCTGATGGATATGATTATTATCTTAATGCTTTAGGTGGTAATGATACTCTTATTGCAGCAAATGCAAATGATGTACTCATAGGTGGTGCTGGAAATGATATACTTCGAGGTAATGCCGGCAATGATTGTTTATATGGCGAAGCCGATAATGATACTCTTTATGGAGGCATAGGTAATGATACTTTAGAAGGAGGCACTGGACTAGATATACTTTATGGCGAGGCTGGTATAGACAGACTAGTTGGTGGAAATGGAAATGATTATTTAAATGGTGGAGTTGATAATGATACTATATTAGGTGATGCTGGTGATGATATATTGTATGGAGGAAATGGTGCAGACAGAATCTATGGTGGAAATAATAACGATATATTGTATGGTGGAGTAGGAAATGATTATTTGTATGGAGATGCAGGAAATCAATCAAATCAAGCTTATCTAAATATTTTAGTGGAGTAGGAAATGATTATTTGTATGGAGATGCAGGGTCTGATACATATATTTTTGAAGATGGATTTGGTACTGATTATATAATCGATGTAACTAATTTTTATCCTAATAATCTTAGTCTCTATGAAAATAATCTTGATTTTTCGCTGATGACTCAAGGGATAACAGCAAATTTAAATTTAACAACTAGTGCAATTAGAAGCGGAATAAATAAAATAAATTTTTATACAACAAGTAAATTTGGAAAAATAACAGGGAGTCAAGGCGACGATACAATCACTGGAAATAATACAAAAACCACAATTTTTCAAGGATATAGAGGCAATGATGTAATCACAGGAGGCACTGCAAATGATATATATATTTACGAGCTAGATGATGGAAACGATATAATCACAGATAGTGGAGGGGTAGATATATTAGATTTTAATGCTTTGGTAGCGAACAATATAGAAGGGATTACAAAGAATGGAGATAATTTTGAAATAAGAGCTGATTTATGGGAAAAAGATGGAGATAATTTAATTTTAGATTTTGGAAATGGAAATAGTATTACTATTAATAATTTTTATACAACAGGAAAACTGGAAAATATAATTTTATTGGAGAATCAAACACCAGTATTTAGTGGAGATTATAGTGCTACTGTTGATGAAGGAGGATTTTATATTTTAACTAATACTGATATCAACGCTATAGACGTTGATAATCCTGTAGATCAAATAAATTATAGAATGATGATTATAGCTACAGGTCCAAATCCAATAGCAACTCAAAAATGGAATGGAAGTATATGGGAAAATAATCCTAATTTTACACAAGCAGATATAAATAATGGACTTGTTAGATTTTTACATGATGGTTCTGAAAATATTGCTACAGGTGTAGATTTTTATTTAGTATTAAATGAAGATATTGCTTCTGGTATAGAAACAGTAGCTTTTAATATTACTGTTAATCCAGTTAATGATCCACCAGTGTTTTCAGGAGATAGAACAGCCACAGTAAATGAAGCAAATTCTTATATAATTACAAATACTGATTTAAATTTAACAGATGTAGATAATACAACATCAGAACTTAAATATACTATAAATACAATAAGTTCAAATATAACAGTTCAAGAATGGAATGGTAGTGCATGGATAACAAGTGATAATATTTTTACACAGGCTCAAATAAATGCTAGTCAAATTAGATTTTTGCATAATGGCTCAGAAACTACGACTGCAAGTTTTAATTTTATAGCTAGTGATGGAACTGTTGATTTAGCTCAACAAACTTTTGATATTATTGTTAATCCAGTAAATGATCCACCCGTATTTTCAGGAGACAGAGCTGCAACAGTAAATGAAGCGGGTTCTTATATATTTACTACTGCTAATTTGAATACAACAGATGTAGATAATACAGCATCTCAGCTAGTATATACTGTAAGTGGAATAACAAATGGTAGTATTTATGTTAATGGCATAGTTTCTAATACTTTTACACAAGCACAAATTAATGCTGGACAGGTTAGATATCAACATAACGGTTCTGAAACTACAAGTGCTATTTTTAATTTTACTGTAACAGATGGAACAGCAACCTTAGCATCTCAAGTTTTTAATATTACTGTTAATCCAGTAAATGATCCACCCGTATTTTCAGGAGACAGAGCTGCAACAGTAAATGAAGGAAGTTTTTATGTAATTACAAATGCTGATTTGAATTTAACAGATGTAGATAATACAACATCACAACTTAGATATACTATAAATACAATAAGTTCAAATATAACAGTTCAAGAATGGAATGGAAGTGCATGGATAACAAGTGATAATATATTCACTCAAGCTCAAATAAATACTAGTCAAATTAGATTTTTGCATAATGGCTCAGAAACTACGACTGCAAGTTTTAATTTTATAGCTAGTGATGGAACTGTTGATTTAGCTCAACAAACTTTTAATATTATTGTTAATCCAGTAAATGATCCGCCAGTGTTTTCAGGAGACAGAATAGCAGCAGTAAATGAAGCAGGTTCTTATACTTTTACTACTGCTGATTTAAATACAACAGATGTAGATAATACAGCTTCTCAGCTAGTATATACTGCAAGTGGAATAACAAATGGTAGTATTTATGTTAATGGCGTAGTTTCTAATACTTTTACACAAGCACAAATTAATGCTGGACAGGTTAGATATCAACATAATGGTTCTGAAACAACTAGTGCTCTTTTTAATTTTACAGTAACAGATGGAACTGCTACTTTAGCATCTCAAGTTTTTAATATTACTGTTAATCCTTTAAACGATATAAGTCTTTCAGAAAAACTTATTGGGAATAATACTATTCAATTATCAGCTTTAGAAACTGAAGGTTATTTTATTTCTTGGAAAAGTGGATCATCTGTATATTATAAAATTTTTGATGATTCTTCTAATATTTTATTAGGTGATACTGCTGTAGCTAATAATTATTCTGTAGCTCCTGATAATGAATCTGTGTTTAATGCTAAACCTGTGACTTTAGCTGATGGCAAATTTATTGTTATTTGGCCTTCAGGAACTAATTTATATGCCAAAATATACAATGCAAACGGTACTGTATTTCTTGATAGTTTTATTGTTAGAGCAACAGATTATGAAGAAAGTCATGGAGTAACAGCATTAGCAGGTGGCGGTTTTGTTATTACATGTAGAATAGGTAATAATGTTTCTTATGCTGATGCTATATATACAGTTTATAATACTAACGGACAGGCTATATATGGACCTACATATACTTACACTTCAGGAGGCGAACAAAATAATTTGGGAGCAATTGCTTTAGATAATGGAGGATTTTTTGCTAAATTTTCGTTGAATAATGCATCATACGGAAGATTCTTTGATTCCTCAGGAAATGCTACTTCAGGAGCTTTATATTTAACTAGTGGTTGGGCTATAGCAGAATCTCAAAAATTAGCAAATAATTATGTTTTGTCATATAACGGAACTAGTGCGGTTATTTATAATAGTACAGGTACTTTAATAAATAGTTTTGCATTAACTGCAACACCTTCTGATATACAATCTACAAATAATGGTAATTTTTTAATAACTTGGGTTAGTGGAACAGATATAAAAGGTCAATTATATGATACAAATGGTAATTTATTAATTAATACTTTTAATATTAATACTATTACTGCTAATGATCAAAGAGATTCAAGAATTATACTTTTAGAAAATGGCAATTTTTTAGTTGTATGGGAAAGCAATAATAGTGGTGTTGATTATGATATAAAAGGAAAAATATTTAATAGTGCAGGAACTGTTATAGCAGATGAATTTTTAATTTCTTATAATACTTCTGGAGATCAAAATATATATGATATAAAAGCATTGGCAAATGGAGGTTTTGTTCTTGCTTTTTCTAATGGAGCTGATACTAATGTTTATGCATTATCTTTTGATCAGAGAGGAAGATTATTTATAGAAGGTACTACTGGAAATGATATATTTACGTCAATAGCAGCCAGAAATGAAAAATTCTTAGGGGATTTAGGTAATGATTCATATATATTTGGAGCTAATTTTGGTAACGATAAAATATATGATTCTTCAGGTACAGACTCTATAAATATTACAAATTATGTTTATAGTGATGCAGTTTTTACTCGTCAAGAAGGAAGTACTACCGCAGGAGATGATTTGTTAATTACAATAGGCTCTAATAATATAGTTATAGAGAATTATTTTGCAGAAAATACTAATAATACTGCTGGTACTGGTTATATAGAAGATATAGATTTTATAAATGTTCAAGATATAAATATGCCTGAAATTTCTGCTATGGGATTATAGTTTAAGCTTAGAATTAATAGATATTATGATCACTTTTTATTATAAATTTAATAGAATAATTAATTATGAATATTAAAGAAAACTTTCCACCAATAATTATTGAGAACCTTACTCCTGAAATAAATAATGGAGAGTTTCCTGTTAAATGTGGTCTTGGTGAAATAATAAAAATAGAAGCTGATATTTTTTGTCATGGACATGAACTTATTCAAGCAAATCTTCTTTATAAAGAAGGTCACGATTCTGATTGGAAATCAATTCCTATGCAAGAATTAGTAAATAATTCTTGGTCTGCTGAATTAGAAATAAAAAAAGAATTAATTTCATATTTTTATACTATTGAAACTTGGATTGACCCTTTTTATAATTGGATAAATGATCTTGAAAAAAAAATAAAAGCAAAAGTTCAAATTGATTATTTTGAAGATCTTTTTGATGGAATTAAATTTCTTGATG
Source organism: Candidatus Caenarcanum bioreactoricola (assembly GCA_001899385.1). Lineage (GTDB taxonomy): Bacteria > Cyanobacteriota > Vampirovibrionia > Caenarcaniphilales > Caenarcanaceae > Caenarcanum > Caenarcanum bioreactoricola. Next base: position 236,790 of record MOYB01000002.1, read on the forward strand.
AAATAGCTTTTTCTTATGCTGAACAAATGAGTCAAATAAGTTTTTTTCAGAATTATATAAAAGATTTTAAAATTAATTTTGAATTGATAAAAGATTTAAAGAATTTTACAAAAAAGTTTCCTTTAAAGCATTTTAAAACTTATTATAATAAAATTCTTGAAATAAAAGTTCATAGAAAAGCAGGAGATTTTAGTGCTTGGTATGAATTCTTCCCTAGATCACAAGGTAATTTTAGGAATTGTATTAGTGAATTAAATAGAATAAAAGAAATGGGTTTCGATGTTGTATATCTTCCACCTATTCATCCTATTGGTGAAACAAATAAAAAAGGTAAAAACAATTCTTTAATTTCAGAAAAATTAGATATAGGTTCACCTTGGGCAATAGGTAATGTTGATGGTGGACATAAAGCAATTCATCCGCTTTTAGGTAATATTCATGATTTTAAAGATTTTATAAGAGAAGCGAAAATAAGAGGATTAGAAATTGCAATTGATTTTGCTTTACAATGTTCACCAGATCATCCTTATGTAAAAGAACATCCTGAATGGTTTAATAAAAATGCTAATGGAAAAATTAAATTTGCAGAAAATCCTCCTAAGAAATATCAAGATATTTATCCTTTAGATTTTTATAATGATTCAGCAGAAGAACTTTGGCAAGAATGTAAAAACATAGTTGAATATTGGATAAAAGTTGGCATTAAAATTTTTAGAGTTGATAATCCACATACAAAGCCTCTAAGATTTTGGTATTGGCTTATTAATGAAATAAATCAAATATATCCTGATGTAATTTTTTTAGCTGAAGCTTTTACAATGCCTAAACCAATGAAGTATCTTGCAAAGGCTGGTTTTACACAATCTTATACTTATTTTACTTGGCGTAATACAAAAAAAGAAATTATTGAATATTTAGAAGAGCTTACTCAAAGTGATATGAAGTATTATTTTAGAGGAAATTTCTTTGTTAATACTCCAGATATACTACCTTATATTTTACAAAACGCAAGTCCTAATATTTTTAAGATGAGATTTGTTTTAGCAGCAACACTTTCTTCTTCTTATGGTATGTATAGTGGTTATGAACTTTGTGAAAATATTCCTTTAGGAGAAGGTAAAGAAGAATATCTTGATTCGGAAAAATATGAATTAAAACATAGAGATTATTCATTTTTTCCGGATAAAAATATAATGTCGTTTATAAGTAGAATTAATATAATTAGGCAAACTAATAAAGCATTACAATTATATACAAATCTTATATTTTTAAATTCATATAATGAAAATATAATAGCCTATGCAAAAGCAGATTTAAAGAATGAAAACATAATAATAATTGTAATAAATTTACAAGCTGATTCAATACAAGAAGATCATATAGAATTACCTTTAGATAAATGGAATATCAATGAAAATATTGAATACAAAGTTAAAGATCTTCTAGATAATTCTGAATATAGTTGGAAAGGAAGATTTAATTATATTAAATTAGGAGAAAATGGAAAAATAGCACATATATTTAAGATTAATTTAAATTAATCTTTTCAAAAAGATTTCTTCATAAAATTTTTCTTGTTGTATTTCGGTTTTACCTGAATGAGAAAGGAAAAGTGCTGATAAAAAAGTGTCTATTTTATTTCCAAAAACTATTTCGAGCTTTGAAAGAGCAATATTACTATTCATTTCTATTATTTTTAATATATGTTCGCTTAAGATTTTTATTTTTTCTTCAAGATTCTCTTCATGCGCAAGTTCTAGGATGTCAGAACTTTCATCTTCTCTTATAATAATGCCTTCTTCATCATTAAAATCATCAAAATTAATTTTCTTTTTACGATTAATTTTTTTAGGTAATTCAACACTTTTAAATATTTGAATTAAATCTTCTAAGGTAATATTTTTTTTTCTTTTTTCTTTAAAACTTTTTTGATTACGCATAAGCACTGAATCAAGAAATTCTTTTTCAAATTCTTTTTCATAAGGACTTTCTAAATTAAGTTCTTCAAAATTAATCTCTTCATTAAAAAGATCTAAATCATCAAATTCATTTTCTAATTTTGCTTTAATATATATTTTTTCAGATTTTATTCTTAAAAGTACAGAAACAAAAAATATTATTTCAGCAGCTTCTTTAAGATTATCATTAGAAATTTGTGCTAAAAATTTATCTATTAGTTCTATTAGATTAACATTCCAAGGATCTATTTCTCCTTTTTGAGCAAGATTAACTAATAAATCTAAAGCAATATTTTGAAAATTTTGTTTTTCTTCTATAATAGCAATCATAATTTTTTCTAATTATTCATATTACTATAGATGTTAAAATAATACTATATACGGAGATGTAAATAAAGTTGTATGAATTTTAAGATGAAGTTAGAATCAAAAGAAGGTAAATGGATAAGAATACATTTTATAGATTCTAGTTATTTCACTGGAGTTTTAAGACATATAGGTAATGATTTTTTAGAACTGGAATGTTATGGTAGGGAAGATTCAGGTTTAATAAATATAAATGATCAAGGGGGTGGACATACTCAACATGTAATCCCATTTTCAATGATTAAATATATTACTGTAGAAGCTAATGTTTTTATAGAAGCAGAAAGAAAAAGACTTGAATATATTGCAGGTAATACTACTTTAAGTCAAAGTTGTAGATTCCCTGATATAGAAAATTGAAATTAGAAATAAAATCCATTTATAAATTTTGGCACGAATATTTCTCAGAAGGCTACAAATCAATAATTAAAGTTTGCCCTGATTATTTGGGTATGGATTTTTCTGTATTAAAACAAAGCTATCAAGATTTTTCATTAATAACAATAAAAGATTTAGAAAGATTAAAAGAGTCTTTATTAACTTTAGAATATACAAAAAACTCAAAATTAAATTTATTTATAGGGGCGTCTACAGTGCCTATAACACCATTTGTTGAAATTTTATATTCATTAATTCTTGATATTCCTATTATATGTAGAATATCTAAATCTTATTCTTTAGAATTTTATGAACATTTCAAAAGTTTTGCACCTAAAGAAATAAAAAAATATATAGAATTTATACATTGGGATTCTGAAGACAATGATATTGGAAAAAAAATATTTGAAAAAGCTGATTATATAATAATACATGCTAATGATTCAACAATAGAAAAAATAAAAACTTTAATTCCTTCAAATAAAAAAATTCTTACTTTTGGACATAAAATAAGTTTTGCTATTATAGATAAAAATCAAATAACTGATTTAAATATTATAATTAAAAAAATAAAAGATGATATTCAGGCTTTTAATCAAAGAGGATGTCTATCTCCTCAACTTGTTTATGTCATTAATTTTAAAGAAATAGAGCTTTTAGATTTTATAAAGAGCTTATCGCAAGAATTAAAAACTTTAGATAAATATTTAAATCCTTCACAACTTTATATGCGAAATGCTTTTTTACAAGAACAATTATTAATACAAAAAGAATCTAAATTATTTGAAAATATATTATTATCTAAAGATTCTCATTTTAATTATAATTTAGGTTTTTTTAGTATTTATCTAAAGTCAATTAATAATTTAAATGAGATTATATTAGATGATTTAGAAGATAAAGTAGCTTGTATTGGACATAATCTTTCTAATCAAGAATTAATTTATATTCAAAATAGATTTAAGAATACAAAAATAGTTGATTTAGGATTAATGCAAAGACCTAATATTATCTTTTAACTTTTGCGTCTTTTTCACTTCTTACATCAAGTTTCCAGCCAGTTAATTTACTTGCAAGTTTTATGTTTTGTCCACCCTTCCCTATTGCAAGACTAAGTTGATCGTCTGGAACTATTATAAGAGCTTTATTTTCATCAAATAGAGCTATTTCTGATATTTGTGTAGGACTTAAAGCATATGAAATAAATTCAACAGGATCTTCAGACCAAGGTATAATATCTATTTTTTCAGTATAAAGTTCTGAGATTATGTTTTGAATACGACTGCCTCTTGCCCCGATACAAGCACCTATTGGATCAACATCAGGATTGTTTGATTTAACAGCAACTTTAGCTCTTCGTCCTGCAACTCTTGCAATACTAATAATTTCAATTATACCTTCGTCTATTTCAGGAATTTCGCGTCTGAAAAGTTCAAGTAAAAGCTCTTCATGTGCTTGTGAAACAATAATAACTGCTCTTTTATTTTTTTCTTGAAAATCAGAAACATAAACTCTTATTCTTTCATGCTTTTTATAATCATGAAAAGGAATTTGTTCTTTAGGGGGCATAAGTCCTTCAATTCTTCCTAAATTAACAATTACATCTTTTAATCCATCGGCACGATCTTCTACACGTTCAATTTCTGCAACTATAACTTTATTTTTATAATTTTCATATTCATTATAAAGTAATCTTTTTTCTTCTTCATTTAATTTTTGACGAATAATTTGACGAGCAACTTGTACTGCTATTCTGCCATATTCAGAAAAATCATCAGGAGTTACTTCAACTTCAAGCATTTCATCTTCTTTTACATCATCAAGTACTTCTTTTGCTTCTTCAAGGCTTATTTCCAGAAAAGGATTTTCAACTTTTTCTTTTACAATAAGAGGAGCAAATATACCTATAGCAACAGATTCTTCATCAAAAGAAACTTTTAAACCATTAATATTATGAAGAGGAACTTTTCTCTTATAAGCAGCAAGAATTGCATCACAAATTGCATCTATTAAGACTTGTTTTTGAATATTTCTTTCTTCTTGTAATTTTTCTGCAATTTGTAAAAATTCTTTTCCTAATTTATACATTTAAATATCCTCCTCAATTAAAATTTCAACTTTTTGTTCTTTGCTTATATTCGGGCTTAGAATTACTTTTTTTATTTTATCCAAACTAATTTGTTCTATATCATTAGCTTGGTAAGTCTTTGATATATTCAAATAATCAGCATCTCTTGAATAAAGATAAGCTATAGTTTTTTGAACACTACCACAATCATCTTCAAAGCAGACTTCAATGAGTTTTCCTTTGAAAATTTCAAATTCATATTCAGTCTTCAGTTTTCTACCAATGCCTGGGCTCGAAATTTCTAATCCCATATCATCAGGAATAATAGGAAAGATTACTTTGTGTACTTTACTACAATCATCTAATCCTATATTCTTAAAACGACTACTTATTATAATAGATAACACTGTATTATTTTCAACAATTTCAACAAGATCTAAACCCAAATTTGAGAGTTCAGATTTAATTTTATTTGTTAATTCAATAGGCAAGTTATTCATCATAATCAATTATAAAATAAAAACAAAAAAAGATTGAGAAATTCCCCAATCCCTAAAATCAAATAACTCTTTAATTATAACAAAAAAAGATCTTTTATGCTTCTGTTTTTATACTTAATTTAATAGACATTTTACTATAAGCTTTTTTACGAGGACTTCCTTTTCCTTTTGATGCAGCTCTCATTCTTTTTAGTACCCAAGCCTGATTAGTATAAATTTCAGAAATATATAATTTTTTTAAATCTGTTTGTGAAATAAGACCTTCATTTAAGGCATTTGCTGTTGCAGACTTAAGAAGTTTTGCTACTGATTCTTTGCTTATATAAGGACAAAAATATAAAAAGTTCATTGCTTCTGCTACAGATAAACCTCTTATTACATTTGTTACTCTAGCAAGCTTATCAACTGAACCTTTAATTACTGTATTTGCTTCTGAAACTACTACGGATAAATCTTTATCTTGAGATTTCTTCTTCTCTTTTTTAATTACAATTGTTCTTAAACTTGAAACCATTTTCTTTTCTCCTATTTTTTAGCTGTTGCTACAACTTTGTGTCCTTTAAATGTTCTTGTTTGTGCAAATTCCCCTAATTTATGTCCTACCATTGCTTCTGTTATAAATATAGGTATAAATTGCTTTCCATTATGAACTGCAATATTCAAATTTACCATTAAAGGTAATATTGTTGATCTTCTCGACCAAGTTTTAATAAGTTTTTTTTCACCTTTTTCACTTGCAGCTTTTACTTTTTCATAAAGACTTTCTTCTATAAAAGCTTCTTTTTTTAAAGATCTTGCCATATTTTATTTCCTCTTCTTCCTGCTACTAATTATATATTTATTACTATTTTTACGTTTTTTACGAGACTTTAAGCCATGAGGTCTACCTGCAAAAGTATAAGGTGTTGGAATACCAACAGGACATCTTCCTTCTCCTCCTCCATGCTTGTGATCTACTGGGTTCATTGCAGAACCTCTGATGTGAGGCTTTCTGCCCCTCCATCTTCTTCTACCTGCTTTACTATCGTTTTGATTAAAATCTTCTGATTTGCCAACTACACCTAATGTTCCATAGCAACGATCAGAAACCCATCTTGACTCCCCAGAAGCTAGCTTGAGAGCAACCATGCCTTTTTCTTTAGCAATAAGTTGCGCAGATTGGCCAGCGGATCTTGCGATTTGTCCACCTCTACCTGGATAAAGTTCTATATTGTGAACGTTAGAACCAAGAGGTATATTTATAAGAGGTAAAGCATTTCCTGTTCTTATAGGAGCTTCTTCCCCGCTAACTACTATATCTCCAGCCTTAAGTCCTTCTGGTGCCAAGATATAACGCTTTTCACCATCTCTATATACTAGAAGTGCTATATAACAATTTCTATTAGGATCATAATCAAGAAAAGAAACTTTAGCTTCGATTCCAGCTTTATCACTACGTAGAAAATCTATTATTCTGTAAATTTTCCTATGTCCACCGCCTCTAAAACGGCTTGTTATTTTACCTTGATTATTATGACCTGAATGTTTCTGTAATTTAACAGTCAAAGACCTTACAGACTTTTTAAGTTTTTTTCTATCTTTTACTTTTTCACCGGTTTTTATTTCAGAGAAATCAGATGCTATTTTTTGTCTGATTCCACTTGATGTCGGCTTAAAATACTTTAACGCCATTTTCTTATATTTTTTAATTTATATAACTTGAATAATTTACCATGATTTCGCTAGAAAGTCAAAAGAAAATATCTCATCTTTTTGAATTAAATCTTAAGTTGTAAATAAAATATGGTTTTCCCTTTTTCTGGAATTTATAAGTTATACATAAATTGAGGATTTATAAGAATGACAAGTGGTTTTTCAATGTCTAGTTTTTGGAATTATGCTAAGGTAGACACCTCAACTCCAACAACAATAACAACTTTAAACAATGCTATACCAGCAGGTACTGGTGATGAAGAAGATAGAATTGAAAGTTCAGCATGGTTTGGAGATTTAAGAAATAAAATTGATAGTGTAAATGATATTTTTTATGGTGGTTCAGGTAATGAATGGTTTATAGGGGGCGAATCTGAAGATGTAACAAGTGATGGTACTACAATAGAAGGTGCTAATGTTTATATAAGAGCTTCTTTTGCAAATACAGATGATGATGATTCAACTCCTGCAGTTCTCACAACTACAGCTGGATTAAATACTTATTTTGTTGGACCTGCACATGCTGCTTTTACAAGAACAGGTGATGGTTATGGTAGTACTACAGTACCAGCTTCTAATGGTGGTAATGATATAATTGATTTACGCCAATCTATGGTTGATCCAACAACAGGAGAGACTGTTTCTTATCCTATAATAAGCGAAGATCATGAAATAATATATATGCAAGGTGTAAGAGATAATGAAGTAGGTCAAACTGATTTAATTGCAAATCATGGAAGAGTTAACGGAACTGATTATCAAATAACTTATACTGATGGTCATGTTACATATATTAGAGGTATGTATGATAGTGAAACTGATACAGAACCTAATGCAACTATTCAATATGATAATTGCGAAGAATTAACTCCTAATGGTCAAATTGTTGATGATGATGACGATGATGACGATGATGACGATGACGATGATGATGACGATGATGAACCTGATGATGATGAACCTTGTATAATAGGGGAAAATGTAAATATTAATATTAATCCAATTCAAAATAATATAAACAATGCTGCATGGTCATTATCAAATGCTCAAGTTTTTAACAGAAACAGTTCTAGTGCTTTTGCAAGAGCATTTGGTGGATGGAGATGGTGGTAATTAATATAATTAAATTTCAACATTATCTATTAATCTAGTATTTCCTATATGTCCACAAATAAAAAGTCTTAAAGGAAAATCATTTGTTTTTTTTAAAGTCTCTGGATTTCTTGCTTCGAAATATTCAAAACAAGGATCCCAGAGATTTTTTATTACTTCTTCAGGATTTTGTCCTTTTTGTATTAAATCTTTAGCAGTTAATAAAGTTTTAGGAATTTTTAAAGCTTCTAATCTTTGTTCTTTTGTTAGATATTTATTTCTTGAACTTAAAGCTAAACCATCTAAATCTCTAATTATTTCTACTGGATAAATTTCTATATCAAGATTCAAATCAAAAATCATTTTTTTTATAATTAATAATTGTTGATAGTCTTTTTCTCCAAAACAAGCTATATCAGGTTTTATTATATTAAAAAGTTTTAATACTATTGTTAATACTCCATTAAAAAGCTGAGGTCTAGAAATTCCACAAAGACAATTTGAAAGTTTAGAATCTGCAATAATTTTTGTAATATTTTGTCCTTGTGGATAAATCTCTTCTGCAGAAGGACTAAAAACTAAATTTGCTTTTTCTTTAGCACATAATTCAAGATCATTTTCTAAAGTTTTTGGATATTTATTCAAATCTTCATTTGGACTAAATTGTAAAGGATTTATAAAAATACTCACAATAACAAAATCAGCAATTTGTTTTGCTTTTTTTATCAAAGCTAAATGACCTTGATGCAAAGCACCCATTGTTGCTATTAAAGCAATTTTTTTGTCTTTTAAATTTAAAAGTTCAGATTTTATAGTTTTTACAGTTTTTAAATGTAACATAAAAGAATTATTTTTTATTAAAAGGCATTCTCGCAAGTAAAATAGCTAAACCACATTTGCCTGTACTTCCTGCAAAAATTAAACCACAAGAAATAAATATTAAAAAAATTAAAAATATTTTTGAAATAAAAATACTTAATAAAGAAAATAATAAAATTAAAATACCAAGAACTAATTGAACTTGTCGGTCAAGACTTATTATTGAAGCTTTTTTTTTAGTATTAAAATTTTGACTCTTCCAAGAATCAATACCACCTTTTAAAATACAAACATTTTCTACATTACAACAAAGAAATTTATTTAAAGCATTTTGGCTTCTCATGCCACTTTTGCAATATAAAATTATTTCTTTATCTTTTGTTTCTTTGATTAATTCTTTAATTTTTTCTTCAGTTATTTCAGAAGTTGGAAAAAGTTTTGAATTTTCTATATGTTCTTCTTCATGTTCAGCAAATTCTCGAACATCAACAAGAAGAATTTTTTTATTTTGATCTTCTTCAAGTTTATTTTTTAATTCAAAAACATTTATTTCTTTCATAATTTTATTTTATAACAAAATGTAAAATAACTAAATGTTTAATTTGAAAAATAAAAAAGTTTTAATAACAACAGGAGGTACACGTGAATATATTGATCCTGTACGGTTTATTACTAATAAAAGTTCTGGAAAAATGGGAATTGCTTTAGCTGATACAGCTTATTCTTTAGGTGCAGAAGTGATTTTACTTTCAACAATTAATATAAAAAAAGATTATAAAATAATAAATGTAGAAACTTCACTTGAAATGTATGAAGAAGTCCATAAACATTTTAATAATTGTGATTTCTTGATTATGACAGCTGCTATTTCTGATTATGTACCTATTGAAAAATCTCTTAATAAAATAAAAAAAAATGAAGAGTTCTTAACTTTAAAATTAAAAAAATCTATTGATATATTGAAAAGTTTAATAATTTTAAAACAAAAACAAATTGTTGTAGGATTTTGTGCGGAAACTGAAAATCTATTAGAAAATGCACAAAAAAAATTATTAGAAAAAAAGCTTAATTTTATAATTGCAAATGATGTAAGTAGATCAGATATAGCCTTTGATTCAGAAAACAATGAAGTTTATATACTAACAAATAAAGAAAAGCCTTTATTCTTAGAAAAACAAAGTAAAACAGAACTTAGTTTAAAAATTTGGAATTATATAATTGAAAAAAATCCCCTGTAATTACTCACAGAGGAAAATAAAACTGATCAATATTATAAGCTTTTATTATTTTAGTTTACCAAAGACCTCTAACAGGCATTTGTGAAGGAGGTGCATATCTCATCATTGACATAGGTTGCGCCCCTTCAGAAGGTAAATAACGTCTGTATAATCTTGGCTGAGGTGCATATATATTATTACTTGCTGCTGAAGTCAAAGCATTAGCTGTAGTTAAGAAAAAGTCTCCTGTACAAAATGGTTGCACTGGTCTTTTTGTTATACCTGTTCCCCAACTTGCTCCGATACTTCCTGATACAAATTCATTGTTCCCGATTTTATCAGAATAACCACCACCAGCTCCTACTCCTAAACCAAAACTTTGTACTGCTTCTGAAAATCCACAATAAATATTTCCAACAAGATTTGCTCCACGTTTTGAACCCATTTGAGCAAGTGCTACAAGAGCTGCTTCACTTGTTGAATAATTCTCCATAAAAACATGTCCACTTCCTATAAATATTCCTATTCCATTAGGAATTTGGGTAATACCTTGTCCACAACATAACATAGAACTAATGTTGATTTTTGTTGAACAACTTGAGCATTTATTTCTGCAACCAGCGCCACAGCAACATCCGCCTCCATTGTTAAAAATATTATTAACACCACTCATTACATATGTTCTTTCGTCAAATACTCCAAAGAAAATATCTTTAACAGAATGTCTTATTCCTGCATTTACATTTACAAGTCTACAATTACTGAAAATAGTGTTTCCGCCTATTACTTTACTATTATCAAAAAGTATATTTGGAGCAACATAGTTCCAAGCATTATTATGATTAATATTAGTTATATAAGCACTTGGGGGAAGAGGTGTAGGTATATTTCCACCACCTGCTGCTACAAATGAAACATTATTATTTTCATTTACAATTTGTGCATTACTCATCGACTGACTAGCATTGTTTAAATTATTTTGAATTGGATTATAATTTATATTTGTATTTGATGAGTTTCCGCAACCTTCCCCAGTACATTGAGAAAAACTTGCTTCACTAATCAAAAATACAAAACATAAACAAATTAAGCCTGTGATCAGTTTTAAGCTTACTCTTTTTAAAGCTTTTTCAATTTTGGAAAACAAAGCTTATACTCCTTAAAATTGTTTAGTATTAATTTTTATATTCCCTTTTCTAAGATCCAATTCAAAATTTTTTTATTAAATTGAAAAGATTCTGGAAATATGAATAAATCATGCCCAAAATTTTCATATATTATTAAATCTTTATTTTTTGAAGGAATTAAATTAAAGAAGATTTTTGAAGCAAAAGAAGAACAAACTTCATCTTCCCCTGCTAATAATAATAGAATTGGAATATCTTTTAAATCTAAAAAAGAAAACCATGCTTTAAAAATAATTTTTTGTATTTGCCAAAATAATTTTGCAGATATTTCTTCTGTTAATTTTTCAGGAGTTATTTCACCTTTTTTAACAGCATCTTCGATTTCTTTAATTATTGGAAGTTTTACATTTTCATTACTTTTAAAAATTACTTTATATAAAGTAGGTAAAACAAAAGTAAAAAAATCATAAGTTTTTGGATGTGGAAAAAGTCCGGGCACTGTTAAAATTAATCCATCTGGTTTTGGGTTTAATTTTTTTATTGAAGCTAAAGCAATTACTGCTCCTAAACTATGTCCCAGTAAATAGTTTTTTTTGTTAGGATTATTTTGAACAGAATATTTCCAAATTTTTTGAATAGATTTTATCCAAATATTATCAAACTCTATTTTGCCACGTTCTTGAATAGGCTCCCCAAAACCTGGCAAATCAAAAAAGATACTATTAATATTATTTTTTTCAAGTAAAGTCGCAAGTCCTGAAAACCATTCACCATGAGTCCCTAAGCCATGAATTGTAATTAATTGATTTTTTGAGGAACTTATTGTATCAAAATTATTCTTTACATTTATAAGAGTCTTTTCACTAATTTTTAGTGTAATTTCCTGCATAATTTCAAACCTACATAAAAATTATAACACTATGTCTGAACATCAAATAGATCCATATAAATTAAATGAAGTTCTTGAACAAATCCTTGATGGAATACACCTAGTTCAAGATAAAGTTTCTTCTGCAAGTCCAGAATTTCAGATTTTGATGACTAATTATTTATCAAAAGCAAACGAATCTGAAAAAAACCAAGCACGGTTTGAAGAAGCAGTTGAACGTCTTGAAATAAAAGAACAAGATTGTAAAAGATATGAAAAAGAAAATATTGAATTAAAAGAAAGAATTCAAACTTTTGAAAGAAATTTTGAAAGCCTTAGAAAAGAAAGTTCTCAAGAAACTTTACTTGTAAAAGAAGAATTAATAAGAATTAAAAAAGAAAAAGAAAATATTGAAAAACAAGCAGAAAAGAAATTTGAACAAAGGGTACAAGAATTAACAAGCGATATAAGGAAACAACTCAATCATTATAAAACACAAGTATCTGAATTAATTGCAGAAAAAAATAAAATAGAAGAAAAATTATCTGAAAAAACAACAGAAGCAAATACAATTGAAAAAGAACTTAAAGAACTTAAAACAAATATTGCAGAAGAACAATTAAGTATAAGAAATGAGATTATAGAAGCAACAGTGCGTTCAAATAAAATAGAACAAAAATTCCAAGAAGAAAAAGAACAATTACTTAAGCATATAAGAAAGCTTGAAAATGAAATAGAAGAATTATCAAATAATCTTACACTTAAAGAAAGAGAGCTTGAATATAAAGATGCTTTGTTAAATCAAACTTTTAAAGGACAAAAACAACATCAACAAGCACCTCAACAGCAGCAACAACAAACTTATATACCTAAATTTCAAGAACAACAAGAGGAATTTATAAGAGAAGAGCAGGAAGAATCTGACAAAGAAGAAAATAATAAAGGGCTTGTAGGTGGACTATGGTCTAAGTTGTAGATATAGTGGAGGATTTTATGAAAATATAAGATAATCCTAAATAAATTAAAAGAGATATTCCTCCCGAAATTCCAAAATTAAATAATGTTTTTAAATTTATAAAATCAAATATATTTATTAAAAAATTTAAACTATTTATTGAATCTATAAATAAGTATAAATATTTTGCACAAAAGTAAATTACTATTCCTAATATAAAAATCTTTATAATCTTTATATAGTTTACATTTAAAAATTTTCTTAATAAAAATATTAAAATTAATGAATTTAAAAAAGAAGTTAAAGTTTTACTTATTGCAATACCGTCTGCATCCATGAATTTTACAAATATATAATTAAATAAAAAATTAAATCCTATTGAAAGAAGACTTATTATAAAAGGAGTTTTACTGTTTTTTAAAGCATAAAAAGCTCTTGTTGCTATCTCTCTAGGAAATGAAGTTATAATACTTAAACCTAAAAAGAAAAATATAGAAGCTGTTATTTCTGTAGAATTAACATCAAATCGTCCTCTTTGTAATAAAATCTCAATAAAAGGTTGACTTAATGCCATTAATAATGCAGTTGCTGGTACTAAAATAAAAGTGAGGTTTTCTAATTCAGTATTTAAAATTAATTTAAAAGTTTTTTCATCTTTTTTATTTTCAGCCTCACTCATTCTAGGCAAAAAAGATACTAAAGAAGCTCCTACAAGTGTACCAAAAGGCAATTGAATTAAACGATTTGCAAGGATTAATGCTGTCCAGCTTCCCTCTTTAAGATCTTTACAAAAAAACATATCTACATAAATATTAAAACTACCTATTGTAGAACTTAATAAAGCCGGAAATAATATATAAAAGAAAAGTTTTAATGCTTTATAATCAATGCTTTCTTTAAATTTAAAAATAAAGTTGTATTTTTTTAACTCAAAATATTGTAATAATATTTGAAGTATTACACCTAAAGAAGTTGCTATCCCTAGAACATTTGCTCCTAAAGATTTATGAAAACATAAAATCATAATTATTAAAGCAATGCTACTAATAAGAGGACTAATAGAAGAGCTTGTATAATTTTTTTTATAACAAGATACACCAAAAAGAGAACCAATAATTCCACTTGAAATTAAACAAGGAATCATTAATTTTGTCTGAATTACTATTTCTTGAACTAAAGCCGAATCTTTAAAAATTAACTTTAAAATGATTTCACAAAAAAGAAAAACTAAAACTCCTAATCCTGCAAAAATAAGAAATGAATAAAATAAGATTTGGGAAATTAATATATTTTGTTCTTGAGTAAATCTATTATCTTTTAACTCTTTTTCTGAACTTAAAGTAGAAACAGTTGCAGAATGAAAAGGACCATTAAGCCCCCCAAATAATATAAAAGGTTGTGCAGTAAAAAGTCCAGCATAATTAAAAGCATCTGCAGATCTTGAAGTACCAAAGAAAAAAGCAGTTATTAAATCCCTTAAAAATCCTGCTATTTTACTGAGACCTATTAAAGCAGTTGTTTTAAAAAGAGATTTTAGCCAATCAGTTAGTTTCATTATTAATTCCTTTGATAAATTCTAATTCTTTCAGAACTAACTATCCATAGATTCCCAATTATTTTATTCGTTTTAATTGCTTCAATGAATGTTTTAGTTGCTTGAATTAACTCCTCTAATTTTATTTTACGGGATACACGCAAAACTACAATTCCTGAATAATTTTCTGGTGGATAAATAAAAGGATTTGCAAAATCTAAATCTAAAGTAATAAGACATCTACCTTCTTCATGGCAAATATCAATTACTTTTTTATCAGGAGCAGAATTTAATTTTTGTTCATAAATAGTAGAAACATCATAATTATGTTCTTTTAGAACTTCTACAATAGTAAATCCTAAATTTTCATCAAGTTTAAATTTCATGCAACTTCTTTTAATGGGATTTCGACATATCTTTCTCTAGACATTTCAGCACCATATGCAATACAAGCATAAATATCTTCTTCTATTAATTGTGGGTATTCTTTTAATAATTCTTTTATAGTCATTCCATTAGCAAGCATATCTAATATTAGAGAAACCCAAATCCTATGCCCTTTTATACAAGGTTTACCAAAACAAATATTTGGATCAATTGAAATTCTTGTTAATAAGCTTTTATTCTTCATATCTTTAAATTCAATATATTAAAAATTATAACTCAAAATCTCAAACATATTATTAACAGTATTTTCTGCTCTTTCAAACAACCCATTTTTAACACCATATTCTGGAATTCTTATTTCATATTTATCTTTTTTAAGACATTCTAAAACAGATTCTAAAGTATTCAATTTCATATTAGGACATATAGGAGAAGGATAAGGAGTACAAAAGAATTTACCTTTTATATTTCGGCTCATTCTTTCAACTAAGCCTAGTTCAGATAAAACAAGGAAAGTTTCATGTTTATCTTCTTGTGCAAATTTATACATCTGAGAAGTGCTTCCAATATAATTAGCAAGTTCTAAAATAGATCTTTCACATTCTGGATGCGCTAAAGTAAAAACTTGGGGTAATTCTTGCTTTATTTCTTTAATTCTTTGAGCATTTATTTGATAATGTGTTGGACAAAAAGCATTAAATAAAATAATTTCTTTTTCTGGAAGATTTTTTTGAACCCAATAACCAAGACATTTATCTGGAATAAATATTATTTTATTTGAATTAATTCTACGCGCAATTTCAACAGCATTACTTGAAGTACAACAATAATCAGATTCTGCTTTAACAGCAAGGCTTGAATTTACATAACACATTACAGGAGTATTAGGATGCGTTTTTCTTAATTCCTCAACATCACAAGGATTAATCATATCAGCCATAGGGCAACCAGCATTTTCTTCTGGTAATAACACTGTTTTGTGAGGAGATAAAAGTTTAGCAGTTTCAGCCATAAAATGAACACCACAAAAAATTATTACTTCAGCAGGGGTGTTTCGTGCAATTTTAGATAATTCAAAGCTATCACCCACGAAATCAGCAATATCTTGAATTTCCATTCGTTGATATACATGAGAAAGTAAAATAGCATTCTTTTTCTTTAAAAGACTTTTTATTTCAGCTTTAATACTTTGTGTGCTTTGATTATCTTGTGTTTGAGGTACTGATATATATTTGTACATTTTTATGATTTAATTTGACAAAAGCCGACAATGGGATTTGAACCCACGGCCTATGCTTTACGAGAGCATCGCTCTACCAACTGAGCTATGTCGGCATTTTTAAATTATAGCTATCTTTTATAAATTTTAGATTAATCAATATTAAATTTATAGTATAGCTATTTTAATTTTTTATAATTTGTTTTATAATGTTTTGAAATATCAATAATAAATATTACTTATTAAAAGGAAATAATAAATGAGAATATTTCATTCTAGCAAAAATTGTTGTTCTAGTAAAGTTTATTTAAGAAGTGCTTTAAGTATGAAAAAATTAGGAGATGATAGTAATAATTACAGAACAACTTCTAAGAAAATATCATTAGCAGGATTACCTACTGCGGTATTGAATTCTTCTATAACAAAAACCTTTTTAGGGACTTGATTTCATTAAGTAATTTTTAATTTTATAAAAAATGTAAATGCCAAGCTTTATCGATTAATTCTTGTGTTAAAGTATAAGGTTTTGCTATTCCTCTATAACGACAAATCTCTTCTACTCTTGCAAGAATATCCCTTGGATGATTTGATGCTAAACTTCTATTTCCTTTTGAATAATAAGTTTGTATAAGATATTCAAGAATTTCATCTTCCCAATAAATTTTTCTATTATCTGATTCATTTGCAAAGATTTGACAATAAGATTCTATATCTGTACTAGGTACTTTTAACTTATATGAAAGTCTTCTAAGAAAAGCAGGATCTATAAGATTTGCAGGTTCTAAGTTTGTAGTAAATATAGTCATTGCTGTATATGGTACATAAAATTGTTGTCCAGATTTAAGCATTAATATATCTTGGCTACTTTCTAACTTTTCAATCCATAAATTTAAAATTTGTTCTGGAGTTTCTTCTTGTCTTCCGAAGTCATCTATTATAAAGACTCCACCGTTTGCCTTTGTAGTGAGCGGGAAAAATGCTGTTGTTCCAGTAACATCATATTGTATATTTGTACCATGTTTTGCAGAAAATTCTGTTGAAACTAATATACAAGGTCTTTTTACATCAACCCATCTGGAATCTACTTGATTATTTTCAATTGGACCATCTATTGTAAACTTAGGATTTATAGGCTTATGAAAAGATTCATCAAAGAATTTTATGATTGCACCATTAATATGAACTGCAAAAGGTACTTTGATTGAATCTGGATAACATTGCACTAATCTTTTTACAAAAGTAGTTTTACCCATACCTGGTTCACCATAAAGAAATATACATTCTTCAGAAGAAAATGCAATTGCTAAATCTTCAAGAAATGATTCTTTTACAACTAAATCTTCATAGAATTTCCTAAATCCATCAAGTGAAGGGATTTTAAGTGGAGCATAAGAATTAACTGCTTTAATATAATCATCAAGTGAAACAGGTACTGGTCCAACATAACTTGAAACTGCAATTGCATTTTTTGCTTTACTAAAACCTTTTTCAGTTAATCTGTAAACTTTGTTATGTCCACCAAGTCCACTACTTCTAAGTATAGTAATAAAACCATTATCATTAAGAGTCATTAAAACAGGATCTAAAACTGTTGCTACGGGTATTCTTAATTTTTGTCCTAATTCAAGACCAGTACATTCCCCAAGATAAAATATAAATTTTAAAGCTAAATCTTCTATTAATATTTGATTTAATTTAAGATCTTCGATACAAGAGGCTGCTTCAAATAATTTTTTTTCTTTTTTTATACTTGGCATTTTTGTTTCAGGAACTATAGCGGTTTGAGCTGAAGTTGCTGACATTTGTGAAATAATCGAAGATAAGTTTGATGATTGAGTTTGTGATTGAATTTGCGGTTGAACTTGTGGCTGTGGTGTTTGAATTTGATTTAATGTATTATCAGACATTTTTTCATAAGCAAGTATTTCTTCTGGAGTAATTCTTAAGTTCTCTGAATTATTTTGATTTATATAATATAACTCTTGTGTTTCTTCTTGTTTTTCAGGTAAATTATTAACTTCTTTTTCGTTTTTTTTCTCACCACGATTAAGTATTTTTTTTAAATCAAAATTCATATTAATAAAAAATTATTAGTATTAAATTTATTCCCAAAAACTCTGTATAATTAAGCAATTATAAAAAATATTATATTATGCATATTTTCATTACTGGTATATGTGGATTTATAGGTTCAAATCTTGCTCAACTTTTAAAAAATAATGGATATAAAGTTTCAGGAATAGATAACTTAAACTCTTATTATAGTCCGCAACAGAAGCTTGAAAACTTTGAAAAATTAAGTAAATTAAATATAAAAATATATAAAGAAGATATATTAGAAGCTGATCTTGGAAATATACTTAAAGATACAGAAATAATATATCATTTAGCAGCACAACCAGGTATATCACCTCTTGTACCGCTTTCTGATTATATAAATCTAAATATAATTGCTACTGATAAACTTATTAAAGCCGTAAAAAATAATTTTTGTTTAAAACTTTTTGTAAATATTTCAACTTCTTCTGTTTATGGGAAATCTGCAATTTCTAACGAGGATAGTTTATTATTTCCTTCATCATATTATGGCATTACAAAATTAGCTGCTGAACAACTTGTAATGTCTTCATTTCGAAATGAAAACTTCCCTGCTTGTTCAATAAGACTTTTTTCTGTTTACGGCCCAGGAGAAAGAACAGATAAACTTTATCCTCAATTAATAATAAATAGTCTTAAACATTTAGAAGTTTCTATATATGAGGGAAGTGAAAATCACAAAAGATCATATACTTATATAGATGATATAACCGAAGGCTTAAAACTTATATTAGATAATATAAATAAATGCAAAGGACAAATTTACAATTTAGGAAATCCTGAATCAAAGACTACAAAAGAAGCAATAGAAATTGTTGAAAAAATACTAGCTTATCCGGTACTTATTAAACATTTACCAGCAAGGCTTGGGGATCAACTTGAAACTCGTGCAGATATTACAAAAATACAAAAAGACTTAGGATTTAAGCCAAAGACAAATTTATATGAAGGTATAAATAATATGATAAATTATTATAAAAATTAATTTGTTAATTCTAAATTAGTCATTTTTTCTTTAAATTCAAGAAATAATCCAAAATATTTACAAATAATAGCTTTCTCTATATCATTAGCAGTTTCTTCATTATAACTATTAGATGATTCATTTCTACTTTTTATCATATTCATCCAACTTTCACCATCTAAAATTATATTTTTATTAAAAGCTTCACGAGTAGCATCTCTCGATCCTGTGATTAAAGTATTTCCTTGATATTCAAAATAATCTTTTATTACATTCCAAGCTAATTCATGAGTATATTCAAAAGCTTGTATTAAACCTTATTTTTCAAGTTGTGTTAATTCTCTTTCTTTTGCTAGATTAACTGCATTTTGAAGTTGTTCTAAAGCTTTTTTAAAATTTTGAAATCTTTGTTTCCATCTTATTTCAATATTCATTAAGCATTATCACTCCTAATATTATTTTATTTATATTTTTAATTATATAGTAAAATATTTTTCAATAATAAAAAACTAGTATGAGAGATATATCAGTTGTAGTACCAGTTAAAAATGAAGCTGAAAATATTATTAAACTTATTCAGGAGATAAATTATGCACTGAATCAAATTAATAAAGATTTTGAGATAATCTGTGTAGATGATGCTAGTACTGATAATACATTAGAACTTTTAGAATCCGCAAAAAAAGAATTCTTAAATCTTAGAATATTAGCTCATTCAAAGAACTCAGGGCAGAGTAAAAGCATTCATTCAGGTGTAAAATATTCTAACGGTAATTTAATTGTTATATTAGATGGTGATGGATAAAACAATCCAATAGATATAATTTCAATGTTTAAAATCTTTGAAAATAATCCTCAAATAGGTATGGTAATGGGTTATAGAAAAATAAGACAAGATAATTTAATAAAAAGAATATCTTCTAAGCTTGCGAATTTTATAAGGGCAGAACTTTTGCGAGATTCAGCGCCTGATTCAGGTTGTGGATTGAAAGTTTTATCTAGAGAAATTTTTCTTAGTTTACCTTATTTTGATCATATGCATAGATATATGCCTGCGCTTGTACAAAGACAAGGCTACGAAGTAATTTTTACTCCTATAGATCACAGGTCTCGTTTAGGTGGAAAATCAAATTATGGCTTTTGGGATAGATTATTTGTAGGAATGTTTGATTTGTTAGGAGTTTGGTGGTTAACAAAGCGTGCAGCAAGAACTGAAATAAAAGAAATAGGAGTTTAATAATGAATTTTTTGCATATTACTTTATCACAAATTTGGCTTGCAATAGGATTTTTAGGGCAAATTTGTTTTGGAATGCGTTTTATAATTCAATGGATAGTTAGCGAAAAAGTTGGTCAAAGTATAATACCTAAAGCTTTTTGGTATTTTAGTTTTATCGGAGGTTTAATGTTATTTGCTTATGCTATTTGGAAAAAAGATCCTGTTTTTATTGTTAGTCAAGGGCTTGGATTAATAGTTTATTCAAGGAATCTATATTTGATACTAGTTAAAAAAAAGAAAGATTTAAATACTAATGAATAATAAACATCGTGATTTTATAATATTTTTAATTATTTATGGGATTTTTCTTATAATAAGTTGTTGGAATTTACCAATAACAGAAAGCACTGAGGGGCGATATGCTGAAATCGCACGAGAAATGCTAAGGTCTTGGAATTTTTTAGAACCAACTTTTCAAGGAATATATCATTTTCATAAACCACCTTTTGCTTATTGGATGATGTGTCTCGGCATGAAAATATTTGGTATAAATGATTTTGGACCAAGAATTGGAGGTATTTTAGCTTCTATTATTTCTATAATTTATGTTTATCGGATTGCTGGATTATGGCTTAAAGAAAATAAAGATCAATTTTTAGTAGCATTAATTTTCGCATCATCAGGACTTTTTTTATTAGAAGCACATGTTATAGCAACAGACATATATCTTTGTACCTTTATTTTAATGGCTCAATTTTATATTTTTAATGCTAAAAATAAAGCACGTCCTTTTTTATTAGGAATTTTATTAGCTTTAGGATTTTTAACAAAAGGTCCTATTATATTATTATTTACTGTTTTCCCTTTTATAATCACTGCTTTATTTAAAAAAGAATATTTTAAATATTTTAAACTTAAAGAATATTTCATTATAATATTTTTGAGTTTATCTTTAGGTTTAAGCTGGTATGTTTATGTATGTTTAAAACATCAAGGTCTGTTAGAATATTTTTTGGGAATTCAAGTTTATGATAGGGTTTTCACAGATCATTTTGGAAGAACTGAGGCTTGGTATTATTTTATTTTCTGTTTTATTCTTTCATTCTTTCCTTATTCAATCGCCTTTTTTAATGCTATAAAAAATATTAAAAAAAATTACTTTCCTAAAGAATTATTATTTTTCATAATTTTCCCAGCTATTATTTTTCAGCTTTCAATGAGCAAATTATCAAGTTATATTCTACCTTTTTATGGATTGGCTTCATTAATAGCTTTTTACGGTATTCCTGACAATTTAAAAAAATATATAAAATATTTTGCTTATCTTATAATCCTTGGATTTACCTTTATACTACTTATATTTAGCATTTTTGGTGAATATTATATAAATCATGATCGTTTTCATAAAATAAAATGTCTTGGAAAATTCAAATTTTTTACTTCGATTATAAATAAAATAGATCCTGAAAAAAAAGAAGATTTGCTTATATATTCATGGAATCTACCTTCTA
This sequence comes from Candidatus Caenarcanum bioreactoricola, assembly GCA_001899385.1. Classification (GTDB taxonomy): domain Bacteria; phylum Cyanobacteriota; class Vampirovibrionia; order Caenarcaniphilales; family Caenarcanaceae; genus Caenarcanum; species Caenarcanum bioreactoricola. Next base: position 258,760 of record MOYB01000002.1, read on the forward strand.
TGTCGTTTTATAGAGATAAATTGGCTTATACTGCAAATTATGAAAAAAGAGAAATTTTATTTGAAAAATCAAATAGTCTCGGATTAAAACATTATTTAGATACAGATGAAAAGCTTAATAATTTTATTAAAGAAAGGGAAAAATTCTTTTTAGTTTGTCATAATTACCGTATTGAAGATACTAAAGATAATAAATGTGAATTAGAATTAATGGAACAATATTCTATTAATTGTAAACATTTATCTGGTAAATTAAAACATAATTATCAGCTTTATGAATGTTTTCAATATAAGCTTTTATAATTTCATCAAATTACAAGCCCTCACCTCACCCCATATGATTAAAAATATCTTATTTAATACTAAGCATTTTAACTAAAGACATTGCCCAATTTAAAAATTTACTTTCAGTATTATCTATCTCATCCATATTTTCAAATTTTACTAAAGGTTTTATTTTTGAATCGAAGCCAATATTCATATTTCTCAAACGAGAACCAGATTTTATTATTGATTTATTAAGTACAACAACATTGTCAAGTATGACATCATCTTCGATTATACAATCATTTTCGATTATAACTGAATTTCTTAAAAGCGCTTTTCTTATTTTACATCTTTCTCCTATATATGCCTTTCCTCTTACAAAAGCACCTGCATGCATTTCAGTAGCTGCTCCCAAATAACCCCAAGAATATTCTTCTCCACAATTTGTTATTTTAATCTTTCCTTCAAGCGCATCAAATAATGCTTGTCTATAAGTTATATGATTCGTGATATTTTTAATATAAGCATTTGTTTGATAAACTCCTATTTCAACTTTTTCTTTTAAAAGCTTAGGTATAAAGCCAAATTCAAGATCATAAAATTTGTATTGTTTCTCTGAAGGCATATAATCAAAGATTTCTTTGTTGAAAATCATAATGCCTGTATTAATCCAACGACTTAAAAAATCATCAAATCTAAGCTTTTCTTCAAAAAATGTTAATTTATTTTTAAAATCAAAACCAATAAGATGTTCGAATTCATCTATATTTTCAACTTTTTTAACAGCCATAGTCAAAGGAAATCCTGATTCTATATGTACTTTAAGCATCTCCTCAAGATTTATATCTGTTAATATATTATCTTTTATTACAAGAAAAATATCATCTTTTAAAGTAAGCTCTTCTTTGTACTGTCTTATTAAACCAGCACTTCCATTAAAATTATTCTCAAAATTTAATTTGACTGAAGGATAATAATTTAATTGTGAATCATCAAATTGAATAGGATATCTATCATTTGCAGAAATAATTATATTCTTGAATCCATAATTCATAAGGAATTCTATATTTCTTATGAAAAGACTTTGCCCTAATATCGGTAAAGAAAAAATATATTCTCGATCTGTTAAAGGTGAAAGTCTCTCATGTCCAATGTTTGAGGGGATTATTAATGCTTTCATTTATTTCTTTTTCAATGTTTTTTATCTTATACTTAAGATTTTCCCTTGCAAAAAGAATTTCCTCTCCTACTTTTAATGGAGAACATCCCCCTTTAGACTGTCTATTTAACATAGAATTTACAGGTGTTATAATTTCTTTTAATTCTTTTATATCTTCTAAAGACAATTCTCCTAAAAATTCTTTTAAATCCTTTTCTGATAGGTCTAATATATATGTTTGTTTCTCAATACAATGTTTAACTATTTGACCAGTTGCTTTGTAAGCATCTCTAAATGCCCAACCTTTTTTTACGAGATAATCTGCTAAATCTGTTGCATTAAGAAAACTCTTTTCAGTTAATTCTTTTAATTTTATTGTATTTATCTCTAGTGATTCCAAGAATCTTTCCATTATATCTAAACAAATTTTTATATTATCAGAAGAATCAAAAGCAGAAATTTTATCTTCTTGAAGGTCTTTATTGTATGCAAGAGGCAATGCTTTTAATACAATTAATATATTTTGTAAATTAGCTATAAAACGACCACTCTTACCTCTTATAAGCTCAGCCACATCTGGATTTTTCTTTTGGGGCATCATACTTGAACCAGTAGCATATTTATCATGAAGTTTTATAAAATTGAATTCCTGACTACTCCAAATAATAAGTTCTTCTGCTAATTGACTAAGATGCACCCCACAAAGAGCTATTGCGAAGTTATGTTCAGCAACAAAATCTCTATCACTAACACTGTCAAGACTATTATTTGAAGGGGAAATAAAACCTAGTTTTTCAGCAGTATAATTTCTATTTATATTATAAGTTGTGCCAGCTAAAGCGCCTGAACCTAGGGGACATATTTTAAGTCTATTTCGAAATTCACAAAGTCTTTCATAATCACGAGAAAATCTTTCATAATGAGCAAGCCAATGGTGCCCTAAAGAAATGGGTTGTGCTTGTTGTAGATGAGTATAACCAGGCATTAAAATTTCTTTATCTCTTTGTGCTAATTCAATAAGTCTATGTTTTAGATTACAGAGTTTTGATGCAATAAGAAGATTTTCTTCAATTAAATAAAGCCTTAAATCAGTAGCAACTTGATCATTTCTGCTTCTAGCAGTATGAAGTCTTTTACCAGCAATGCCTATTAAATTAGTAAGCTTTGTTTCTATAGCAGAATGTATATCTTCAAAATCTTTATTCTTTTCATACCATTCAGAGGGATTTTCTTTTATTTCTTTAAAAATTTTTATAAGACCATTTTTTATAAGTTCAAAGTCTTGTTCAGAGATTATATTAGTTTTAGAAAGCATTTCTGAGTGTGCAAGACTAGCAATTATATCCCATTTCCAAAGTCTAAAATCAAAAGAAAAACTCGAATTAAATTCATCTAAAAGTTTGTCTATATTACTATCTGAGAGCCCTGTCCAAAGTTTATTATTCATATACAAAATTATAACAAGAAAAATAAGAAAGATTAATTTTTTCTACAAATGCAGTATTACGTAATAATAAATTAACCTTAACAATCTGTAATTATATTTATATTATAGAAGGTTATATATATGAATACTATTTCAACAATAACTAATAATAGAGACTATATACCTACAGTAAATAGAATATATACTGTCAAAAAGGATGATAGTTTATTTAAAATAGCAAAAGAGTTTTTAGGAGATGGAAATAGATGGAAAGATATTCATGATTTAAATCCAGAAATAAGTAGTCCTAATCTTATTTATCCAGGTCAAAAAATAAAAATACCAGTAAAAAGAGATTCTTCAAAGCCTGTTATTACAGATGAAAATTATGATACTTATCAAAAAAAAGAAGCTACTCCTCAAGTCTTCGCTAACCCTTTAAATTCTAATAAAACATCTAAACAAGGATTTATACTTCCTGTAGAAAAAATAAGAATAGTAGAGGGAGGACGATGGGGTGCGCCTCGTAAAGGTAAATCGAACGGACATAAAGGAGTTGATTTTGCTGCAGGTAGTCAAAAGGTAAGAGCAGTTGCTGATGGAGTTGTTACTTTTGCTGGCAAACAAAAAGATTATGGAAATATTATTATAATAAAACATAGTAATGGACTAGAAACAGCTTATGCTCATTTGAATAGTAATTACCAACCACCAAATAAGGGCGCACATATAAGACAAGGAGAAATGATTGGTGTTTCTGGAAATAGTGGTAATGCTGATGGTATTTGTTTACATTTTGAAGTTAGAAGAGGCGGGGTAGCAATAAATCCAATGCCTTTTCTTGGATTAAGCTAAATCTGCATCTGAATCATCCATTATTCCATGAATCACACATAATTCTTTGTAAACTACACAATAAAAAATGTTTGAGAACACTGGAAAAAAGATATTAACAAGAGGAATTATACTTAAAATAAAATAAGGAATTAATAAGAGAAATAATTTTAATCTTGAACCTTCTGTTATAGCAGAACTTTCTTTTAAAGATTCAAATATACCAAGATTTCCATCAATAATTGAAAAAGCGGAAAAATAATATTGACATAGAAATATAATAACAGGAATAAAAAGTAAAAAAGGAAGAATTACTGGTAAAAATATTAAATTTTTAAAATTATTAATTAAAAAAGTAAAACCAAATAGACAAATTGCCATAAATATAAGAAAAATGATCATAATTAAGAAGCAAAGCCCAGTAAGTTTTAAGGTTTTTGGGAGAAGTGCTTCGGGTAATAGATCTGAAAAGCTTATACTTTCTTTTTTAGCAAGTTTTATAAATATATGAAAATAAATTACTGTTATAAATTGACTTAAAATAAGAATTATTATAAGAATAAAAAATTGATTAGATTTAATAAATTCAGTAAATTTAGCAATATTTGTTGGATCTTTAGGTATTTTAGCGACAAAAACACCAGCTCCTATTATTATTAAAAAACTTATTCCTATAAAAAACAACATTAAAAGAATATTGTTTTTAAATATTTCAAAGCTTTCTTTTAAACATTTAGAAATTGAGAACATAATTTTCTTTAATTAACTATTTATATTTTATTCCACCATTATGTTAAAATAATAAACTTTGCTTTATATAAAAATGATTAATGTTAATAATTTAAGTAAATCTTTTGGTGCAAAGATTCTTTTCCAAGATATTTCAACAACTTTTTCTCCAGGAAATCGCTATGGACTAACTGGTCCTAATGGCGCTGGGAAATCAACGTTTTTTAAAATTCTTATGGGGGACGAAGAAGCAACTGCTGGCTCAGTTAATGTCCCTCGAAGAATAGGTATTTTAAGACAAGATCAATTCCGTTATGATGAAATAAGAATTATTGATACTGTTCTTATGGGTAATGAATTTTTATGGGCAGCTCTTGAAGAAAGAGAACGCTTAGAAGCAGAAGATGAATTGACTGATGAAATGGGTATGCGTTTAGGTGAACTTGAAATAATCATTGCTGAAGAAAACGGTTATATTGCTGAAGCTCAAGCAGCAAAACTTTTAGAAGGAATAGGTATTCCAAAAGAAAAACATTGTAATCAGATGAAAACTCTGCCTACAGATCTTAGATTTCGTGTTCTTTTAGCACAAGCACTTTTTGGTGAACCTGAGGCTTTGCTACTTGATGAACCAACTAATTATTTGGATATGCAATCTATTCAATGGCTTGAAGAAAATCTCAAAGAATATCGGGGAACTCTTCTAGTAATTTCACATGATAGACATTTTTTAAATGCAGTTTGTACTCATATTGCAGATATAGATTATGAAACAGTTATTATTTATCCAGGTAACTATGATGATATGGTGGTTAATAAAGTACAAGCTCGTGAAAGAATTGAGGCTGAGAATTTACAAAAAAGTAAAAAAGTAGCCCAACTCCAAGAATTTGTTGCTCGATTTGGAGCAGGTACTCGTTCTAGTCAAACTCAATCACGCCTTAAAGAAATTGAAAGATTAGAAAGTGCAGAATTAAAAAAATCTAATATCCAAAGACCATATATTAGATTTAATATTAAACGTGCATCAGGTAAGGAAGCTCTTAGAGTAGAAAATATTAGCAAATCTTATATTCAGCCTGACGGTAATATTTTAGATGTAATAAAAGACTTTTCTTTGTCTGTATCTCGAGGAGATAAAATTGGTGTAATTGGTAATAATGGATTAGGAAAAACAACTTTATTGCGTATGTTAGTTGGTGAATTAGCACCAGATTCAGGATTAATTACTAATGGATATGAAACATCTTTTGGTTATTTCCCTCAAGACTATAAACAAACTATTACACAAGGCATGACAGCTTTTGAATGGTTAGAAAAAATGATAGATGATAATAATAATTCAGAAATAATTAGAAGTTATTTAGGACGAATGTTATTTAGTGGGGACGATGCCTTTAAACAAACTGAACAGCTTTCTGGAGGAGAAGGAGCGCGTTTGATTTTAGCAAAGCTTATGATGAAACAAGATAATTTATTAGTATTAGATGAACCAACTAATCATCTTGATTTAGAAGCGGTAAGTGCTTTATCAAATGCATTGGTTGAGTTTTCAGGCACCGCAATTTTTGTTAGTCATGATCGTGATTTAATTACAAAAGCAGCAACTCGTATTATTTCTTTTACAGGAGAAACGATTGATGTATTTTCTGGGAATTATGAGGAATATTTATTTTCAAAAAAATCTCAAAAGATTCAAATAGAAAAGACTGAAAAAGAAAAATTAATAACTAACAAAAAGAAAAATAAAAAATAAAAGCTCTTTTAGATCAACTTATAAATTTTGAGGGGGAGTAAGCTTACTCCCCCTCAAAAT
>MOYB01000020.1 GCA_001899385.1 Candidatus Caenarcanum bioreactoricola
AGTTGATGGAGTAGCTTCTGGTCTATTTCTTACAGGTATAACTTCTCCATTAGGCCCAAAGTTAACAGTGTAATCACCAGTAGCTCCTTGAGCTTTTAATCCATAGTACTTTTGCATTAGTTCAGATTTTAAACCTAAACTTTTACCACCTATATTTCCAATATCCCCTAAAGCTTGATCTCTAATACTTCTAGCAGCATCTCTCTCCATAGCATTAGCTTCAGCTTCTTTCATCTGAATCTGTGCATTTTGAGCATTAGCTTGATTCATTATTTGAGCATTAGTATTTTGTTCTCTCTCAATAGATTGAGCATATTGCTGATCATATTGATTATAAGCTGAAGGAACTGCACTAGCTAAATAGTTTAAAGCTTGTCCAGCATTACCAGCCATACCAGCTTGTCTCTTTAAGAAACCTAATTGAGCATTTCTGGAAGTTTCCATTGAACCCCTCTCTTGAGCAAAGTCGACTAATTCTGGATTAACTCTATCATAACTAATAGATTCAGGTGATGTAAACAATTGTGGTAATCTAGTTAAACCTTGTATTCCATAACCAAGCATAGCCTCATTATAACCAGCACCTTTTAAATAATTAGCAGCATCACCACCCTTTTCTAGCTTTTTTAAATAACCTCCAGTAGCTTTAGTTTGAAATCTTTTATATGCTTGTTCTGGAGGATAGTTTTCAGCAGATATTGGAGATATATATTTTCCTGGGTCTACAGGTTGGTTTGCAACACTACCTATGTTAGAAACTCTAGCAGAGAAACTTCTGGAAGGTATATCATAACCAGTATTAACTGTTACAACAGCACCTGGTACTTCTCTACCTTGAGCATCAACTCCTTGTGTGTAGCCCCAGCTTGTAAAGTTGTTTAAACGGGAGGCAGCTAAGTTTCTTATTCCCCATAAGTTTTCTCCCCTATTAGGATTAGTTTCTATAGTACCTTTAGTTTTATTATTAGTTATATACCTAGATGTTGACTTACCTCCATACAAACCAGCATCACTAGCCAGACCCAAAGAAGAATTACCTAAAGCATCTATCCAAGTATCCCTTTCTTCTTGTGAAAATACTTTACTAACATCTATTGCCTCGGGATACCTTCTTGCTAAATCTTCAATAGCTGCGTGTCTGCCAGTAGTATCTCCTGAAGCAATTTGACTTGCAAATAGAGCATCTAGTTCAGCAACAGCAGCTGGATTTAAAAACCCATTTAAAGAATCAGCCATAGCATTATCTATAGCTACGTTTCTAATTCCTGCACTATTTAGTGACTGAGTTAAAGCATCTGCTACAGTACTATAACCTCCTTGACTAACTGGTGTTCCAGTAGTTCTAGCTGGTTGTGGTAACTTCTCATTTAAACCTACTGTATATATAGGTGATTTGCTAACATTACCAGTAACACCTGGCTTTGTACTTCTAGGATAACGCTGTCTTCTTACAGCAGCTTTATTTTGAGGATAATAAGCTAAACTATTTACATACCTCTGTCTCTCTCTTCTAGCTATTTCTTTTGGATCAAGATCACCACCATTAGCTTTTATATAAGAACCATAAGCTTTTACTTGAGCTGTTAAAGCTTCTTCATTCTTAATAAGTTCTTGCTTATTCTTTAATTCTTCCATAGCCATATCCATAGCTTGTTTAGCTAAGGTATCAGGCTTATTCAAATCTTTTCCCAGCCTATTCTTATACTTAGAAGTTATTTTTTTAGCTTCATCAGCAAAAGTATGCTTACTACCTGGATATTTTATTCTGTTAGAAAAAACATAACCAGATTTATCATTAGGTAATTTATACCCAACTTCCCCTTGTTCTACTAAAGCTGAGGCATTTAATGATGGATTGCCAAACTGATCTACTGGAATACCTCCCATAGGATTTTGTTCATGTGTGCCACCACCATTATATAACATCATTTGAGGAATGTTACCACCATAAGCTGCAACTTTAGCTACAGACTCATTAGCTTTACCAAATAAGCCACCTAGGTTAGCACCTAATCCTTGAGTTAAAGCCCCTGTTACTATTGGAGCAGCAAAGGAAGCTAAACCACCCATTATATCTAAAAATCCAGAGCCTTTAGCTTCCTTTATTTTAAAATTAGCACTTTCTACAAAAGCCATTTTATAAAATTTTTTGTAAATTTATATTAATATCATTTATAAAGTCAAGTAAATTAATACCTTTTTTATATTACTATATTAAAGGAATTAAATACTTTAATGTTATATCATCCAGTCTAAATAATGCAGTTTTATCAGAATAAGTTAAATTTACTTTAATCCAATAATCAACAAATCTTTGATTTGAGCCATTAACATATCTAGGTATTGGTGTTCTATAAGTTCTAAATCTTCTAACTAAATTAGCATTTCCTGTAGAGGCATTGCTACCATAAGAATTATAAAACTTTATATAATCAGGTTCTACATTGTCAGAATTAAATTCTAAATTAGTCCACGATGCTTTATTAGTACTACCAGCCATATGAGTTATGCTACTATCATATACAACACCATAATAACTATTGTAGTTATTAGTATCTCCATGTAACCAGCAGCTTTCAACACCAGTTGATTTATCTTTAGATAAAAGTCCTAACTCTGTTTGTAGAAACATTACTGGTGCAAATGAATGTAATGATTCAAAAGCACCTAGCATTAGGTTATAACTAATAGTTACATCTTCAGCACCTTCTACTGGTGCACCACCAGTTTTTAAGAAAGTAAAGTACACTCTATTATCTTTTTTATCTACAGCTGCATGTACACCTGTTGTAAAATCATCATCTACTATTTTAGGATATACAGATTTAAAAAAGCTAGTCATGTTTTTAGAATCAGATAATATTTCTAAGTTTTCACCATAGCGCATTATCTTTCTATTGTTAGTATCAAACCACATGATGTTACTATCCAATTCTACAACAGACCATTTATTTCTAGTACCAGTATTAGTAGATATATATCTTACATAAGATAGTATACTACCAGTCCCTAATACTAGTTGTCCTTGTAAATTATCATTTAGAAGTTGCCTGTCTTTAAAAGCTACAGCTGCAAAACCACTATCTTGGAATGCTAATAAAATATTGTTATTGACAACTAATTTATTAATAGCTCCATGCTGACTATCTAAATCTATATAATCACTAGAATAGAATTTAGTCCAGCTATCAACAGCTTCATTAACAGTTGATTGTTGCGAAGATATAATTCTGTAATCTACAGAATTATTTGATACATATCCTAATGGTTTAGCAAATCCTCTAACAGTAGTATTCTGCATATTGTATATTGGATTTATAAGATATAAATCTGTATAAGTAGTTGGATACTCACCTAGAGAGGTCTCTTCATCAGTTTTATTATTATAAAGTGCTTCACCAGTAGATACCTTTTCTTGTAATTTCCATATTTCATCTACTACAGTAGTTCTTGACACACAAGTGTCGTGTCTTAAAGCTGCATTAACAGTAGATACTAATGGTATGTAAGTTTGAGAATTAAGTATTACACCGTTTTTTAAATCAAAATTTGATAAAGCACTCATAACTTCTTTATAATCAAACATCTGATTGTATACATCACCTCTAAATACTGTAGCAGTAGTGGAAGTTAATCTGTCAGTACAGGGTATATAATCATTTCTGCTTCTAGCTGCAAACGTAGCTCCTCCATATCTGGAATATGTCATATCAGGTTTAACTACATGAGCAATTGTTAATCTATCAGCACTCTTAGAAAATCCAGATGTTATTACACAAACAACAGCTCTACCATTAACATATGGCTGTTGGTAAGTATCATCTGCATCTGTAGGATAATTAGAATTATAAAAACTATAAGATAGCCCGTTTAACCCATAAACAGTGCTAAAATTTGGGCCAACTCTAACAGAGTCTGTAATAGTACCTAGTGATGAAGAAGCAGGTATAAAAGAACTGAATTTAGAAAACTCCATGCGGTTGATAATAACCTCACCAGCTCTATTATAATCAACCATTTCAATAGACCTTGTAGATAAATCACCACACTTTTCTAAGGTTAGTCCAGTATATTGTTTTATATCTTCAAAACATATTTTAGGTGATACTAATGCAACTATCTTATGAGTACCAGATGATACAACATCATAACCAAACGATACTACTCTTTCATAGCCAGTTGTTCCAGTAGTCTTTAATCTTACTGGTGAAACAGCCACTGTATCCAATATAGTTTTATCTTTATCTAATCTTTCAACTCTTACAATTCTATAAGAATAGCCTATAGGAACATTCTTAACAGTGAACTTAATACCTAATATAGAAGATTTTATATCAGCTCCTGAATTATAAGCTAATGACTTACCGCTGGTTATACTAGCATATTCATCATAATCTGGAAATTTAATATCTGCAATCCATTTAACAAAACTTCTTCTATTTTTAGAATCAAAAAATTCTATTCCAAATCTATAAGTTTCTTTAGGTTGGTAACCAGCAAATGTAGCAGCCATGTATGGGCTACTGTTGTCTAAAAATTCATTTGTAACATTATCGTATTGGTTATTAATCCAGGTATTGAAAGTTAAATTACCAGCTTTATTAACAAATGTTGTTCTAGCATTACTATTTGAAGAATCTATAGTGTTGTCAATTAGTTTAAATTGATATGAAATGTTAGTACCTTCACCTCCTAATGTAGATGAATTTTTCTTATACTTAAATCCTTCTGTATAATAAGAATCTTTATATATACAATTAGCTGTTTGTGACATAAAAGTAACATCAGTATATTCAATATCATCTACTTTAGCTTTGTAAGTACCGCTAACAGACTTCCATCTATATGCTCTTGAATCCCAGTAACCTTCTGCTTCATCTATATCAAATATATCTTCTGTAACATTACCAGCTATTAGGTAATTATCTTTAGTAACTAAAGCTTTAGGTGCATAGATATTACCACCAAAAGCTGCAAACTCTGCTTGAGTTAAAGTATCTAAACTGACATTACCAGTATCTACAAATTCTAATGTAGAGTTTGTTATTTTTTCCTCACTAATAAGATTAATAACTGGTGAACCCTTTTGTGCATAAAATACTGACCATATTTTAATATACTCAAATCCTAAATCTATGTTATTAATTCTAAGTCTAATAGACTTATTACAATTGGTTTCTATAACATCACCTCTATAAGTAGTAGTATTACCTTCACTTGTAGGCACAGATACAATATGATACAATGGTGTAGATGGTGACATTAATGTTTCAGCACCACCATAATTATACAATTGATAAGCATATTGAATCATACCAGCTTTTAAACTACCACCATCTTCTACATTTACATATCTTGGAGCATTCAATTGAGCTATAGGTAACAACTCTGTTTGACTCAATGGTGTACCTAATACATCAGAATCTAATATATTTAAATGCCTTAATGCTGTACCATTAGACCAGTAAATCTTACCATAAGTAGGATTGTTATATTTACTGATAACTTCACAAGACCTGTAAGTTAAAGGAAAGTTTAATCTTTCTAAATACACCAAATGATCTTTAACAGTTAAATACTCACCATCTAGGTTTGTAATAGTATTACCTTCAAAATCATAATCTAACTTCCAGATTTGGCCGTATCCATTAGATGTAAATGTAGTAAATAGTATTAAACTATCCCTCATTTGAGTATAATTTACTATTGTTGGTGTTTCAGAACTACCTGGAGCTATACTAGTTAATGTACAATCAGTACCTGTGATAGTATTTGATATTAAGTAGTCATCAAGTATTACAATAGTTAAACTTGTCCTGTTATTTTTAATATAAAGTTTATTTGCTGTAATCCAAGCAGCTATTGTAACATTTGATGTTAAAGCTCTGTAAATACCATCAGTGGGTGTTTCATCAGGATTAAGTGTTGGTGTTACATTACCAGCAAATCCAGTACCACCAATTTGTATACTAATTCCTGAGCTGTTTGTAATATTAGTTACAACAACTGATTTACTTATCTTGGGTAATTTAAATAACAAACTATTACCTAAATCATTAGTAATACTACCAGTTGAATTACCTTCAGAAGTAACTACTCTAATATTAAGAGCTTCATAATAACTATCCTTATCTCTTTTAACTGGAGATACATCCTGAGACATTCCTTTTGTAAATCCTAATTGTATATCCATTATCTTCTTATTCCATATCTATTTCTAAAGAAAGCTACATATCTTTGCTTAGCGTTTAAATCTAAGAAAGAGCTATCAAAACTATTAGGTGTTTTTACAGCCTTTAAACTATTCTTCATCATTGTTTCTGCTGTTGCATAGTTAGGCATATTAACATCTACAAATGCTGCATGAGAATAATAATACCAATCTTGTTCAAAATATCTAAACTTTTGTTCAGACAATTGTTCCATAATCCATAATCTTTCAGCTTCTTTATATTGAATGTATCTTACTACCGCCTGTATATACCTTTCATTATCTGGTATTAATGGCTTATCATCACAACTAGTTGGAAAAGCCCAATAAGATAATTCTAAGAAACCCTCTTCCAATGAAGTAAATATATAATTATTATTCATTGTGTAAGTTAACTCCCCTCCTATACTATTTCTTGATTTAGTATCTGAGTATGTATTAACAGATTTATGGTATATATATGATGATTGTGTATAAGGAAGTTTAGTATCCCAATCTCTAATCATTTCAATATTATATACATCATAAGGGATTTCAGCTCTAAAATTAATTATTTCTATAGGGGCAGGGTGATTTAATTCCTCATTACCATCAGTTATTTTATGAATGTAAGTTACAGACGCTCCTATTTTAGCTATTGCCTGATAAGCCCATTCTAAAGCATTACCATAATCAATGGAATTAAAAATAGGGTTTTCTAAAACCCTTTCCATAATCATATCAAACTCTACATACTTGTTATTGTACATTGTATAATTTTCTAATAGTTTTATAATCAATACCAGTTGGATCAAATTGCATAAAATCTACATTAGGATTAGACTTAACAACTTCTGCAACTTGTCTTGCAAATTGTCTTACTAATTTAAGTCTATAATAGGATTTGTATTTATAATATGCAGTAGTTTTATCCCATTTTAGCCTAATTCTAAAACCATCTGTGTGTTTATTCATATAGAATAAACGAGGCTTATCTTTAATCTCTTTTAATTCTTTAATAGTTTTACCAGGATATAGTTCAGCCCAAAACTTTTTTGTAGCATCCCAATCCACTCTTAAATTTCTTTTATCTAAAGAACCATCAGGATTTAATTTAATTTTTACTTTATATTTATAAAAGTGTAGATTACCTAATCTTGCTGGCATATGATAACTAAAACCATTATTTAGCATAAGTTCTTTAACATATGCTATAAACTCTTCAAATATATCAAAATATTTTTTCTGAGTAAGTTTATGTGGATTGCCCGTTTTTTTCTTATAATACTTGAATATATCAGTATTACCATAATCTATTTTATATTTATGTGGCCCCATTGTTATTTTGCTTCTTCATAAAAAGTTATTTTCATTCCTAAATCATCATCAATACGTGTTGTATTCTTGTAATTGAAATCTATAATAACTCTTAAACCACCATCTTCTCTAAGGTGAGCTGTTCTACTATCATTAGTACCCTTCCAAAAAACCATTGGGTTTAAATGATATGTACCCCTACTACCTTTAATTAGACCTATCTTTTTTAAGTTAGATATAGAATTTGTCATTTGTTGAGAAGATATGTTGAGTAATTCTTGGATGTCTTTTCTAACTTCTGGTGTTATTAATACTCTACCAGTGTTATACTCTGCTATCATGCACATCTTAGTTATTAACTTAATATCAACGGCTGACTTCAAATTAAAAAACCCTACCATATTACTTATGTAACTCATGTAAAACTCATCTTGTGTAGCCTTAATGCTAAAAGTTTTACTTGTGGTAATTATTTCACCAGTCTCTCTGTCCACACTTACAGTTTCATTTCTTAAAAATTTTCTATCCATAATATTTTACATTAAATTTATGTACAAAGATACAAAAAAGTTGTGTATGGTGTACAGTTTTTTAGTGTAATTTTTATAATTCTAGAAATTATTTAAGCCAATTTATTACTATAGATAGATAAGAAAGAGATTGGTAGTAAGTTCTTGACAATTAATTATTTACTAGTTTTCTTCTACACTCATAACATTAATAATTACACTTATAAGTGTAAAAGATAATGATTAGAGTGTATTAGCCTCCTTCTATTGGTTGGGCATTAGCATCATTTGTATTATCTTTAGGTATAATAAATTGTCTTAAATCAGTTTTTTTAATCTCTTCTTTTAAAAATGGAATAATCCAATCTCCTATTGGGTAATATTCATCCCATGAATATTCAGTAGTTCTTAATCCTAAAGTATATTTTAAATTCTCTAATTCTTCAACATCTTCAAATACACCCTGTAGATTAAGATATTGCAAGCCCTTCCATTTATAGTTATTGTCATTAGAGATTACATACAAATATCTTTCAACAAGAGTTATATAAAATTCTTTCTTATTTAATCTACCATTGCCTACATACGGTAATTTAGAGTAGTCAACATAGTTAAATTTTCTATCAGTAATGTCTAAACTACCTATTCTAGTGAATGTAGGTTTAGTATACTGCTCTATAGTATTAGGGATTCTAACACTACTTCTTAAAACCTTCTTGCTAACTGGTAAAGTTACATTGGGTATTGACAACACATCAACTGTTTGTAATGGTAAAGCCTCAATCATTTGAACAGCTCTATCATCTATAACTCTGTAAGGCTTGTTATATTCTTGCCGTAAGTATTTGGCTCTTTGATTCTTAACCCAAAAGCCTAATTTCCTAATATCTAATTCATCATCATCACTTATAATGGATCTTACTGATTCCCAAGTGTCATAGCAAATTTCATTTAGTGTTGCCATTACTATATTAATTTAAGTTTTCTAACAATCCGTAAGCCTATAACCACTAAAGACAGACTTCCAATCCAAGCTAGTACTTTCATATACCAAGGAGATTTAGTCACCTCTTTTACTACTACTGTATTGTTAGATTGGTATTTTTCCTTCCAATAGATGGCCTCTTTAATAGCTGAATCTAATCTAATCTCAATAGTAGTATCTTTCTGAATAAGATTAAGAAACAATTTACTGTTATATACCCATGCACTAGCTTCAGCTAATGAAGTAAAGGCTGATAACTTTTTAGAATTTACTAATCCAGTAACCTTATCTACATAGACTATAGTATTTTTAAACACTGTATCTCCAGGCAAATATTTAAAGATAGTAGTATCTTTAAATATTATCTTTTCTTTATATACGATACTATCTTTAACAGAAACTTCTTTAATAATTCTAGGACTACAAGAAGTTACTAGTAATACTAAAGTTATAAAGAATAATAATTTATTTAATTTCATTAGAATCTTGTTTTATCTACTCTATTATACCAGCCTATAAGAAATTTCTTTAGTTTAGGATTGTTAGCTACTATATTTTCATAATCTACTTTTCTAGCTGTAGCATATCCTTGTACTAATGCTGATTGATCTCTATAAGAATTAATCATCATTGTAGTAGTTTTACCTAACTTACCACTATCTTCTGCACCTACAATTCTTTGAATTAATTTAACAGCTGGTTTAATACCTCTGTTAACAGCATGAGAAAATATATGTAATTTTAGTAATTCATTTTTAATTTCATCTAAATTACAAGCATCCCAGAAATATTTCTTATAAAGAGGTACAACATCTTTGTAAGTTAAGTTCTCTATATCTTTATCTGTAGCATCAGGTTTAATAGTTTTATAAAATTTTAGAGATATTCCAAATTTAGTAGAACCTCCTGAATCACCTTCAACTTTATGAAACTTATCTCCACCCTCTTGCTTTAAAATTACATTTAAATAATCTTCAAATCTTTTCATTTACCTTGTAATTTAGTAATTTCAATTTCATGTCTTTGTAGCCAATCAGCATGTTTTTCTAATAGGTTGTCATTCTCAGTTAAATGCCCATAAACTGCATTCATTCTTTCATCACAACGTATTTTTTGTTGATCTGTATTTATTGATACTTTAGATATTTCTAGTCTAAGTAAATTAATACTTTCACTTAAAACACCCATCATATTAGTATTAGCCTCTAACCTATCGTCATAAGATTTAATTTTATTATCGTATTGTTTTAAGGCTCTTAGAATAAAGAATCCTATAATGCCTAGTAAAAATGGGATAGTTGCTATAGCTACTTGTTCAACTGTCATATAAGTATATAAATTAGTGTTAGTATCAGAAGTATTGCTTTACCAATTAAGGTGAGTTTACCAAATAATTTCTCAGTAGTAGATGTTTTACCAATGTAAAACCAATCCCAACCATTAATCTTATTTATTACCATGTCATATAAAGTCCATGCTATATTAGAATATATTAATATCCATGTAATATTAGGATATATACAATACAGTGGTATTACTCTAATTAAATAACCAACAATATGCCAATACTTTGAATACTTCTGATCTTTAGTTAAATACCACTTTATCACCAGACCGTTCCATAATGCGAAGAGTGCTGCAAGTGTGGAAGTGACTATGACTGATTTTTGTTTCATAAGGCCAATTTATTCACTGG
>MOYB01000021.1 GCA_001899385.1 Candidatus Caenarcanum bioreactoricola
TCATCTCGAATAGTGTGTACTTTTATTCCACTTCTTATTCGGTCTCTAAATTCTGATTTTGAAAATGTTAATAGCATTATTTAAGTTTTTAAGTGAATAATTAAATTAAGAACAAAGGCAGCCGATAACACGCAATATAAAAATTGGCTATCAACTGCGGTGGTAATTTGAAATTGACTACAAAGCCAACTTTTCATATGGCCACCGTTAGCAGTAATACTACATTCCATCTCCGAATGAAGTCGTTAGGGTAAAATCTTTTTCTTTTCTTTTTTCTTCCACCCTCTTTAAAGAAATATTAAAATAATCCATATTATTTTCTATTCCAATAAAATTTCTATTGGTGTTTATACAAGCAATTCCAGTGGTGCAACTTCCAAAAGTATTATCCAAAACAAGTTCGTTTTCATTGGAATAGGATTTTATCAACCATTCAAGTATTTCGATAGATTTTTCAGTTCTATGTTGTGCTATACTCGGATGTGGTTTTTGAAAAGAAATAATACTTTTAGGGTGTTTTTGTGTGCTTCCTGCTCGGTTATCATCTGTCATTTCAAATTTACCATAGTTTTCGTTTTTATGTTCTTTGTTTAGATAAGATTTTCCTTTACTATGTAATGGTTTACCTTCAGTATATTGTGGATTGTATGTTGGTAGTTTTTTGTAAAACACCGCTATATTTTCGTGAACTCTTAATGGCATACGATTAGCATTTAAAAACCCACTTGTTAGTTGTTTATCCCAAACTAAATCGTATCTAAATAACTTTCTATTTGAGTTTATTAAATCCACAAAAAACAGCCCTTGTCCAAATAACAATATAGCACCATTGTCTTTAATAATCCTTTCATATTGTTTCCAAAGTTTATCAAAAGGAATTATTATATCTTCTTTGTGTTGTGTTGTACCATAAGGCAAATCACAGCAAATAAAGTCAATACTTTTATCAGGTATCAATTTCATTTGTTCTATTGTATCTCCGTATCTTAAATCTATTGTCATAATTTTTTTTAATATTTTGAAAGTTTTGCGTTCGATTTTATCACGATTTATTTTAATGGTAGTGTGTATAAAAACTATACACACCACCTAATTTATTTAAAACAATACAATATCACTTCTTTTAATTATAATATAATCAACAACAAGAGAATTGTTAACATCTTTTATATACTTAACTTCTAAATTGTCAACCATGTCCTTAGTTACTTCACCTTCAAATGTAGAACCGTCAATTCTAAATTTAATAGCACTACCATCTGTAGCATTAGCTCTTACTAATAATGTTGCAAGTACTAAAAATATGGTTGCAGTTATGGTGACTATTAGACTAGTTATTATAGCTACTATTAAATATTCCATATGTATATTTATTAACAATTAATCCTTCCATATATAAATAGGTTTAGGTTTCCTTTTAAAGAATCTTTTAAATCTATTACTAGAATAATAGTCTGAGTATTCATCAGAATCGTAGCTCTTGTCAAATATAAGATTTTGACTAACACATACTGTATCATTAGCAAAATAAACACTTCCTTTTGGAATATAACATTCTGTAATTACACTACCCCAAGCTGAATATGGTCTTATAAATGTATAAGCATGTAAGCCTTCATTAATAAATATTCTGGGAGGGTGATCTAAAAATTCTACATCCAATTTTTTACTACTTTGTAAGCGTGTGTCTGGATAAACATATATACTTCTAAAAGGTGCTCGAAAATTATTTCCTATTTTATCCATAATTTTCCAAACTTTAATATCCTCTGTAGCCATTTTAGCTACAGAGGATTTATCATTTAAATAACCTATATAACACATAATTATAAAGTTTTAGTGTAATTATACAATTCTCTAACTTGCTCTAAAGTAACATTTTTAACACAACCAATTTTAATAGTTGCATCAGTTAAAACTATATCATAATTGTCAACAGCTGTAAAAGTATTATGGAGATATGAATCATAGAAGTCATTAAATGCCTCTACTGAAATTTTACCTTTTCCATCAATAATTATATTACCATCTTTTACAACAGCTTTATAATCACCAATAGGAAATTTTTTAGTAGTAGCTTTCTTAATTTCTTTTGGTGTAGCAAGTCTTACTATCTCTTCTCCAGCAGTTCTTTTAATACCAAAATAATACCTACCACCATGAGTTGCCAAATCGTCATAATCAATCCTACTAATTTGTAAGATTTTATTATTTATTTCACCGCTACTCGATCCCCAACCATTAGCATTATTACTAGTTAATACCCAATCACCTACTTTATACTTAGGCCTTTCTTTATAAATAGGCTCAAACCATAAATTTAATACACCAGCTTTTTCAAGGTTTTCTTTAAATACCCCCCATTGAGATTTTTCCAAGTATCTCTCTAACGATTCTTTTCTACCTGGTAGAATACTTGCAATCTTTTCAGCAGCTTCTAAATATTGCTGACAATCTTTCTTTAATTTATAACCAATAATTTCTTTATTCATAGTCTCATTAAATTTAATTTGATTAATTGTAATAATTTTAACATTTTTGTAGCCATCAGCACTTGTTTTAGTTGAAGCTGACGAATAGGTAGCGGTAGCTAATGAATAACAATGTTTTCCATAATATTTACACATATTAAACTTACCAGTTTCTTTAAGTTTATTCCATTCTTCTTCAGAATCAATATAAACTACAACTGATTCATTACCAACTAATTCATCTAAAGTATATTTCATAACTTCTTCTTCTTGTTTTAAAACATATTTTTTAAATTGTTCAAATGTAATTTCTGTATGATCTGGGTGTTTTTGCTTAAAATTAGCATAATAATGTCCGCTATCAAAGCCTTTCCAGTTATTCCCATAATTATGCGAATGTATATAACCATTTGGCTCAGTAGTTCCTGCTACTCCATTATGTGAGTTACACCAATCATTTAATACTCTGTAGTTTTCTTCATTTCTTGCTACAGCCCATTTCTCAGGTAAAACAAATTCTTCTTTAATCATACCTTGTTTCTTAGTTAATTTAATAAATTCCTCTAATGTTAGTAGAGTTGGATTGTTTTCAAACTTAGATATAGAGTTCCACCCATTTGTACCTTTAAAGTCGCTGTTACCATCATAACCATAAAATCTGTAAGAATCCCCTCTCCAATATTCTTCATAAGTATCCAATAAATACTGGATAACAGTTTGTTTAAATAATACTTCGTTATCTTCAGTTTTTTCAACAACCCAATATTTAGGTAAGGTTTTCATAAAATTCTTTTAAATTAATAAATTTAACATAATCCATATTAAAATCTTCTAAAACAGTTTTAGTGTATTCTTCATCTCTACTATTTTTAATGTATAATACATATAAAATAGGTGTATCTGATCTCATACTTCTACCAAGTATTTGAGTATAATATCTTACAGAGTTATCCAATTGGATAACTACTACACAATCTAATTGAGTTAGATTAACACCTTCTTTTAATTTACCAACAGCAAATAGTTTATTAGTAATAAGATTATTAAAATCTTCAAACCTTTGATTATTTACTTTAGTAGAGTTGTGTGAATGTATAGTAAATCCAGCCCCTAATAATTCTGATTGAGGGATACTATTAGTAAAGCATAGAAGTCTTCTATTTTGTAGTTCCCTAAGTATAATTCTGGCATATTTGGTTTTTACATCAGCAAGAAATTTCTTTCTTTTATTAGCTGCTGTTAACCATCTTAATTTGTCAGATTGAGAATATGAGGTTTCAAACCTTTGTTTTAAGGTATCAATATAAGCAGATTGTCTATTATACCATTCTTGCTCAGTAACAGTTATAGACTTATCCTTAGTAAATGAATATTTATGGATTCTAACATTATCATCTAAGTTAAATCCTATAAAATATACCATAGGTTCTGATAATACTTTAGATTTAATAGCATCTGATAAAGTTATTTTAACAATATCAAATTCACCTATTGAGTATTTAAGTTGAGTTTTTTGATAAGTTGTAACAGTTGCAGATAGTAAAACAACATTTTCATATTTAATATTTCTGGCTATAGCTAATCTTTTAACGCTGAAAAGATGGTGTGCTTCATCAAATATATAATTAGTACCATCTTTATATTTATGTAAAGATTGATAGCAAAATATTTTAACATTTTTTAACAAATATTCTTTATCATGTTTAACAAACTCTTTTTGCCAGGTATTAATATGTGCTGTTTCAGCTACAACTATATTCCAATCACCTCCTAATTTTTCAATAAGTAATATTGCTGCTAAAGTTTTACCATAACCAGTAGCTGCTTCTAATAGTAATTTATTACCGTTATAAGTAGCTATAAAATCATATAATTCTTTTCTAGTCATTAATAAACTTATATATTAGAAACAATAAAGATATAATCATAATTGTGGTAAAGATACTAATACCTAATAAATCAGATTGACTATCAAGATATTTACTACCTAAAATATATCTACCTTTAACTTCTCCTTGAGAAATAATTACAACATCACCTTTTGTAGAATTTTCATAGATATAAGTAATTGTACTATCTTTAGTAGATTGTAACAATAATTTAGTAGCTTCCTGATTTAGATTAATGTTTTCAGGGGTTTGTCCATAATCTTTAACATCAATACATGATGTTGAGATTATAACTAATATAATAAAATAAAATAATTTTTTCATACAATTTACTTAATAAAACTTATAATATCTTTAATAGCACCATATTCTGGATTAATAAATCCTTGAAATACATCAATATAAAAATCACCAGCAAATGTACCTATTAAAAAAAAGAAACTGCATATAGCACACGCTACAAAAACTGCTAATGAATATGATGGCTTACCTTCATATGCTTCACCATCATTCCAATCTTTAATATTAGCTGCATATTTGAAAGTTAATAATATAAACATAAGAGTTAATACTATTATAAATAAACCAACAACTGCTTTTACATATTGTTGTTTAACTAGTATAGAATAAACATGTTCAGCAGGTTCTTTTAAAGCTATTGCTAGACCTTGAATACCCTCTTTAACATCTTCATAGACTTTGTTAAAGGTTAAAGCTGTAGTATCATTAACCACAACTTCTGTAGAAAAACTACTTGTACTAATTATTGCTAGTACTACAATAATAAAAAACTTTTTCATTTTTGTAATTTAATTTAGTTTAAAATAAAAAGATAGAGAGTATTTCTACTCTCTATCTCAACATACAATTTAGCTTTCAATCAAGTTTACAGCTTTAGAAGTAGTTTTAGCTGGTGCTTCAACTTCTTCAAAATCAGCAAACATATCAATAGTAGCCCTGTCAGCATTAGCTTCCAGATGACTCATTTGAATGTAAATCTGATTGTCAGTGCCCTTACGTGCTGTACACACATATTCTTTACCTACATCTACTCCCTTAGAGTAGTTTCCTTCATAAATCATAGCTGATGCCTTTTGGATTACTCCATGTACATCAACAAATTCAATAGTAGCAAGCTTATAATTCTTGCCATTGCTGTTTTGCAAAGTTGTCTCGGACAGAGCTTTCAAAAGCTTACCTTCAAATTGATACTCAGTTTGACCAGTTACGGGATTTGTGATCTTCTTCATAGTGAAAAAAATAATAAGTGATAAAATAATTAATTAATAAATATACCCAACAGTAGGTATTTGTAGCCCCAGATAGAATCGAACTATCATATACAGGTTAGAAATCTGTTATTCTATCCATTGAATTATGGGGCCATAATTCACAGTGTTTCCCAACAATATGAATTTAAATAAGCAAACTTGACTTTATATTTTTTAATTTTAGTCTATTAAGTTTTAAATGTAAATTCTTAATTTCAGCAAGTAACTTGTTAATTTCTTTTACATACTTTGTAGTACAATTCATGTAATTATTACTACTTCTTAGAGCTTTTAATTCAGTTACTTGCGATTGTTTATCTACAAGTGTCTTTTCATAATACTCAATTAATTCGGTTAAATTTTTATCCATATTAGCAAAGTAAAAAAAAATAGAGGGTCATTACAACCCTCTATTTCACCTCTAAACTAAACTAAACACATGACATCCTATCTAAATAGATAGGCAATACTTTATTTATCTTTTAATAGATACTGAACTTTAGCATTTGAATATTCAATATATACGCAAGAATTTTTACCAAATACAAAGGATACAACACATATTAAGTTATCCTTATCTCTACAAGTAAATTGTAGTATTTCATGTTCAGATGTAACAACCTTTTCTTTATACTTAAAGATTGTAAATACATCATTGTTTTTGTTATCTACAGTTATTCTGTTATTTTTTAAATCTGCTGTAATAGTTAAATCACATAGCAGCCAGTCACACCAATTTGCCCAACTGCCCTCAGTTGTTACATAGGTGTAGGAATATGCCTGAGTTTCTAAATATACTCTATCTTGAGCATTAGATACTGCAAATGCAAATAAAAATACAATTGATAATAAAGTTTTCATAATAAAATTAGATTAAAAATTTAGTACCGATGATGGGAGTTGAACCCATACGCTAATAAAAGCAACAGATTTTAAGTCTGTCTTGTCTACCAGTTCCAACACATCGGCAATTACTTGTTGTGTTTCCCAACAGAACAAGTATAATTCACCCTTGATATGAATAGAACTTATTCACAAATTCCAACAAAATCTTAGGTTAAACATAGAATACATCTAACTGAAATCCTGTTAATAATTTATTTTAAGTTCTATCTGGAGACTATTCTCCATTATCTTTAAATTCGTCACCAGCTTCACCAAAATATATGGTAAAAATATTTGGGTTACCATCATAGGCAATAAATACATCACCATAAATTACATCTTTACCTATATGAACAACATTTTTATATACTGATGGTAGCAAGTCTGTTTCTTCCGCATCATAATTTTCAGTAATAACTTTGGTAAATTTAGTCTTTTTTAAAGAACTTTTATCACCAAGATTTTTTAAATCAATTTTTCTAAATTTTGTCATAATTCAATAATTTTAGTTTTTCCACATTTGTTACATACATACAGATATTTTGATATACCTGGATATGAGAAATTATTATGCAATTCCTCCCAACTATGGTGACAAAATATCTTGCTTATTATTAAGTTCCACATAAATTTTATCTTTGAGTTCTTTTAATGCTTTAGCACTTTTTATTAAAGGATACTGATTAATTCGTTTATTTCCATATTTATCAGTATAATAATCATTAATATGAGTATCATATACTGATATGGTAGTGTCAGTATTCTTTATTATTTTATAACCTTTAAAGAACTGATAAGAATAACCATGTTCTTTAGAGGTACAAATATCATTTGGAGAGAGTTGTTGCAACCCTCCCCAAATTTCTTTATACAAAGAACTTAATGACTGTGTCATTTTTATAAGTTATTTGACAAGATTCCAAACCATATTTCTTGTCTTCATCTTTGCAAAGAGTCTCAATAGTGTCTTCTTTGATATATCCTTTATCATTAAGAACATACCTTTCAAACTGATTAGAAGTTACTAATTTCTTTGATGCACCATTTTTGTAATGGAACAAGATATAGTGAACACCTGTAATTTGTTTTAATTTCATGGTAATTTTAATTTAGTTTAAATCTGTCTTTTGTAACTGTCTCCAGATAGATAGTGTTATCTAATCTTTTAACAACACGAATTAACCCTACAAGTTTCACTAACTTATAAGTAGATTTATATCCACAAGGTAGTGATTTTAGGTGTTTCTTGCCACCTAACTCTTTAACAACTATTCTACTTTGAATAGAAGAAAGAGATTTAATTTCAATTAACATTGATTAATAAATAAATTGTTATAGATGCACACAGGATTAAAATTAATGCAAATGATAGGTATATAATGCCATCAATTGCTTTTACTTTGATAGCATGAATCAGTAAAATTATTGTTCCGGCTAATCCAAATACCAATAACATTATTGTAATAACAAGTAAAGCTTCCATATAATTTAGTTTAAAAGTTTAAAGTAAAAAAAAAGAATGTCCCTCTATCTATGTTGAGGGAAGTTGTAAAGAACAATTAATTAGAATATGCTCCTATCTGGGCGTTTATTACATTAACCCTTACTCTAATCTATACAGTATTTGTTACAACTCTAACTTGTTTGGAAATAGAATGATGAAATTTACTGGTCTACGTCCAGTAGCATTTTAGACTTCCACTACTTATTATCTCACTCCAAACTCATTAGCATTCTTTTTTAATGTTTTAAATAAATACTTTAAGTGACTCTGATAGGACTCGAACCTATAACCTCTGCATTAAAAGTGCAAAGCTCTACCAATTGAGCTACAGAATCTTGAAGGAGATTCTCTACCTTGAACCTCCCTAACATGATTGGATTTACTGATACATTTCTGCATGGAATACCAATTAATTTTTTAAAAGGGTTTAACCATGTGTTTCA
>MOYB01000022.1:0-567 GCA_001899385.1 Candidatus Caenarcanum bioreactoricola
TATGTTCATTCTTCTAACCCTCTATAAGTAAGTTTAAACGCTCTCCAAAATGTTCAATTGCTTGTTCTGCTAATTCTTTTGATTTAAAAACAGTTTCATTTAATCCTTTTCTTTTCCAGCAATAATCATTTTCAAATACTTTTGCATCAAAATTAAAATAAATATGATATTTATATTCATCTTCATTGTCCCAATCAGGCTTCCACCCTTCGTTTATTTCCTCTGCATAATTTTGTAATTCTGTTAATAATTCTAGTTTCTCAATAGTTTTTATTACTTTATTTTTACATTCTTTCATGTCATCATTTTTAGTAAAATAATTTCCTAAAATAAAATTAATTTTATCTACATAATCATCTCTATAAAAATAAGCTTTTATTCCTTCTTCTCTAAAATCGAAACAATAATATTCATCTCCTTTTTTAAGCTTCCATTTTTTATTTTTCTCTTTTTCAAGTTCTTTTACTTTATTATTTAACTCTTCAAGTTCTTTTTTTATTTTTTCTAATTCACTCATTTATTTATCTCCTTTTCAAAATTTATGTAATTCACTTCATTATCTTGTAC
>MOYB01000022.1:1215-7579 GCA_001899385.1 Candidatus Caenarcanum bioreactoricola
TGAAATTCATTATCAGGATCCCAGTGCCCTTTATGTTTATATGAGTTTATGTCTAAATCATATTTATACCAAAGGTCTGCTAATTGTTGATTATCGTTTAAATCTATTTTAGTAATAGTCATTTATCTACCTCTTCTAAAAAATTTTTTATTTTTTTGTATCTTTCCTCTTCAATAGGCAAAGCTTCATTGTTTAAGAATAATAAAGCTCCTATATAAGATGTTTTCCCTTTCACTCCAAGAATAAATCTTTTAATGGGGAATTTACTTTTTTTTAATAAAGTTTTTTCCCATTCATGAAATTGTTTTATACTCATTTTTTTAATATTCAATATAGTCTTCTTCAGTATTAAATACTTCACTTATATTTTCTCTTGTTTCAATTTGATTAACAATTTCTTGATAATCTTTTCTACTTATATCAATCGTTGATTGATAATTAAATTCTTTGATTAATTCTCTAAGTTCATCATCTGCCCACCCTCTCTTTTTTGCTATAACCCATAATCTAGCATTTTGAGCGGTAGAAATAGGCGACAACTCGCCTATAACAACCAGTTTCATTATTTTAAAGCCTTAAACTCAGGGCTTTCTTCTATTTTCTTTTTAATCCATTCGGGGCATGCAGGAATATTTTTCTTATTCTCTTCAATAGAATAAGTTAAAAGCTCGTTCTTTGCTTCATAACCTTTTTGCCCTTTTCTAAGAGGCATTAGACTTTCTATTTTTGAATATTCTTTATCACCTGATTTTTTCTTAGTGATATTTACTTGCCCTGATAATCCGATAAAATCGAATATATCAACCGTTTGTCCGTCTTCAAAAGTCCCGCCTGTAAAAGCTTGTAAGTCTTTTCTTAAACTAGCTTTTTCATGTAAGCTAGCTGTATAAGTTTTACTTACTATTTGTTGAGTATCTAACTCAAATAAAAAAACTATTTGATGACTCTCTTTAGGTTTACCTTCCCACACTTGAGATTGTGTACCCAAATCATATATCCCAACAATAGAGGCGGTATAAACTCCCGCTTCTATTGGCTCTCTTTCTTCATTTGTATTCGCATTTACTGTTAATTTCATATTATTTTTTACCTTGTTTTAGTATCGGTATTCTCTACCGAGAGCATACGGGGGAGTTAAAAAATTATAAAGTTAAATTAACCCGTATGCTCTCGAAAGAGAGTTAATAAAAAAGAGCCTATTAAAATTTAATAGGCTCTTAAGAGCTTAAACTGAATTAAACTCTTTTTCTGCTATATTAATAGCAGTATTCAAGTCTAGAAAAACTTGAATTTTATCTTGACTTGATAAATTCTTAAATTTATCAATAGTCAAGTTTTTGATAAAACTAGTTATTTTTTTCCTAGCTTTATCAAAAGAGGAACTATAAAAGTCCTCTTCATTTATAAGACCGGAATATTTCCCGATCTCGCAATCTTCTTTAAAATTGAAGATTGCTTTCAAAAAATTGAAATCTTCTTGATTGACTTCAATTTCTTTTTCCCCTGATACTTCTTGTATATAAGTATCAGGAGTCCAGTCGCCAACTGAATCGAAAGTTTCCCAAATTTGAGAAACTTTCCTTATTTTCTCCCCAGTAGGGAGAGTTATTAAGAAAGTGTTCATATATAACTCCTTATATATGTTTTTATTTTACGAGGCTTTGTTTATACTCTCCCTCGTAATAAGAGTTAAAATCTCCCCTAGCGGAGTTTCACCGCTCACCTAGATTTGAAGTCTAGGATGCCGATACTACATTATCGGGGCGTCCTCTAAAGTGCCTCTAGAAGCTTTCTTTAGATTAGAGCCTTTTAAGAGTTTAACGACTGTGTAGCTCCCCGTCCAGTCGATAAAGTTTTATTTAGTTAAATTATTTTTTTTAACTTATTTAACTTTATAATTTAATTATACACTAAATTTTAAAAAAGTAAACAGTTTTATTAAAATATTTAGATTAATTATTTTTAATTTTTGCTCTATTTTTATTTTTAAATATTGTTTGATAATTGTTAGCTTGTAAATAAGCTTTTGCTTCTTTAGTTTTCATATAAAAAATTTTTAAAGCTTCATTTAGTCCGTATTTTTCAATGAATTGATAACAAGAGTTTATACCTCTCCATTTTAAATTTTTTTGCATTGCTTGTCTTGATATACCTTGCATATTTAACTTTTCTTCAAGTCCGCAATATCTAATTTTTAATAAAAGTTTTGTAGCCTCTTCAAAACTTTTAAGTACTACCTCATTATATCCGTGTTTAACAAGATAGTACTCTTGATTATCTATATTTATTTTTTTTATTTGTTTCATACAATTATTTTTATTTGTATGCTTTATTATACATAAAAAAAAGACTAACTAAAAATATTAGTTAGTCTTTTGAAAAATTAAGTAATTTAGATAATTTCTATATCTAAGTTTTCAAATCCTTCTTCTTGATACCAAGAAAGGGCTATTTTTTCAGCAAGTTCGTAGCTCACTTCTAAAANAAACAGTTTTTATAAAATATTTTAATTAATTATTTTTAATATAAACAATCTTGATCAAAAGCCTTGCATAACTACTATAAAAAGAGTAGTTATGCACTTTAAATCGTTCAATATATCTTTAATTTAAACTATTTTTTTATAATTTTGCATAACTACTCAAAAAAGTAGTTATGCATTGAAATTATTCAATATATCAATGATTCCCTTATATTGCATAACTGCATAACTACTTTTATATTATTTAATATAAAATATAATAGTTATATATAGTATATATTATATATATTATTTTATTTATTATTTACTACTATATATATAGTGATTTTCAGTTATGCAGTTATGCAAGACTGACTTCCCCGATTAAAAGCGCCTAAATTCTGCTTCACTGCTAAAAAAAGTAGTTATGCAAGTAGTTATGCAAGCTAAAAAAATATGTAAATCATTGCTAAAATTTAACCCTATCTTAATTATTTAATCTTTTCTTAACTGACTTTTAGATATGTTAATTAATAAATAGATAATCTATATTAAATTTTAATTAATATAGATTAATTTTTAAAAAGATAGGGTATAATAATTATTATCCATAAGTTGACGAAAGGACTCACCAACCGCGCTGGGTTCAACTGTGGTGAGTCGCCCAGCGCTTTTTTATTGGAAAGGAAATTTTTATTTATGTTTTATTATGAAAGTACAAAGTACCCCGAATTATTCAAAGATACTTATTGGGGAATGTTCAACATGTTGAGAGATCCTGCGGAAAAAGAAGTTATTGAAAATAGAAATAAATTTGTAGAGGAATATAAGATAACAAAAAAGTTAAGAACTAGTAGAAGGATTTTGTTTTCTAAATTGCATGATACTGTTAGACTAGACCATTTAGAGCTTTACAAAACAGAAGATAATAAAATCTTAATAGTTCAATCTCCGTATGAAGGACAGTTAAGAAATTTAACAAAAATAGAAGAAAAGATATTAGAATCTTTTAAAGAAATTTATCCTCTTTATCATTTAACTGCAAAAACTTATATAAAGGAATATATAAAATGAAAACAAATCTCTATAATTCAATAACTCAAGTAGAAGGCGGTAAAGAAGAGGAAATAACAAATATATTAGAAAAAATAAAAAATGGAGACTGGCAAGATTTATGTTTGAAAATAACTACTGAAAAAAATGAAGATGTAAAAAGAAAATTAAAAACTAAAGTTCCTTATTTCACGCCCTCGGGAACATTTTCAAGAAGAAAAAATGATTGTTTAATTAATCATTCAACATTAATATGCATTGATATTGATGATATAGAAGAAGATTTAAATCAAATAAAAGATATTTTAAGCAAAGATGATTATGTTTATTCATGCTTTAAATCAATATCTCATACAGGCTTAGCTGTCCTTATAAAAATAGACCCTCTTAAACATAAAGAAGCCTTTGAAGGCATTCAAAGCTATTTGTGGGAAAATTATAAATTAATTATTGATATAGCCTGTAAAGATGTTTCACGCCCCCGCTTTGTATCATACGATCCGCAACTTTACTTAAATGAAAAAAGTAAAGTATTTAAAAAATATTTAAAGCCTGAATCTAAGAAGGAATATGCACAGAGAGTTAATTTTAACGGCTATATTCATAATAATGATCGTTTTGAAAAGTTAATTAATAGCTTAGATAGAGATATTTTAGGGAATGGAACTTATAGGGATTTTTTAAATATAGCCTTTGCGATTGGAAGCGAATATAAAGAAGCTGGGGAAGCGTATTTTCACAAAATTTGTTCTTTTAATAAAAATTATGATTATAAAAGCTGTTCCAAAAAGTACAAATATTGTTTAAAACCTGGCGGAATAAAAATAGGAACTTTCTATTGGTATTGTAAGCAAGCTGGAATAGAGTTAGTATCTCAACGAGAAAAGCAATTAACTAAACTAGCTTATTATGCAAAGACTGGAGGGCGTGATAAAGAAAGTGTTAAAAACTTACTTGATAAGCAAGGGGAAATAATAACAAAAGAAGAAGAAAAATTAATCCAAGAAGTCCTTGAAAGCGATAATTTCAAGCCTGAAGAAGATAAAGAGGAAAGTTTAACTAAAAAAGTTAAAGAATGGATTAACTTAAATTATGAGATTAAATTAAATGAATTAACCTCTGAATATGAAGTTAATGGGGAAAGTGCTGATGATTTTATTATTAATAATATTGTAGTAAATGCAAAATTAGCACTAGGTGATGAAGTAAGTAAGCATTTAATTGAGATATTAATATTTAATAATCAAAATATAAAATATAATCCAGCCAAAGATCTAATAGAATCAATTAAATGGGACGGTAAATCTAGAATAAAAGAATTAACTGAATATATAAAATCAAATACAGGGACTCTTGAATTTCGTACCCAAATGCTTGGAATGTGGTATTTAGGTATTATTCAAAGTATTTATACTGATATTCCCAATGAGTTATGCCTTGTACTAGCTGGTTTAAAAAATGCGGGGAAAACTACTTTTTTAAGAAATTTACTACCTCCTGAATTACATAAATATATAGCTTTTGTAAGACTTAAAGAAACTGCAGGAAAAGACTATGAAATATTGATGTGTAAAAAAATATTAATAATTGATGATGAATATAATGTTAGTACTAAGACCGATGCAAGCTTATTAAAAGAATATTTAGCTAAAGATTATTTTACTTATAGAGAGCCATATGGACGGCTTCCAGTTAGAAAAAAGAGAATAGCGACAATGTGCGGATCGTGCAATCCAGTGCAAGTATTAAATGATCCAACAGGTAATCGTCGAGTAATCCCTTTTGAAATAATTGAAGATTTCGATCTTCAGGGATATCACCGACTTGATAAATATCAATTATTAGCAGAATTTAAATCTATCTTTGATAAAGGCTTTAGAAACTTTTTATCAAAAGAACAAATTCAAAAGTTAAATGAATATACAGATGGAAAAAATAGTATAGCTTCCATTGAAAGGGAAAGCTTGATGTCATTCTTCTATCCTCCCGATCGATCTAATGAATATGATTTTAAGACTGCTACTCAAATCAAAGATCATATTGAAACAAATTCAAAACAAAAATTAAATATTAATAAATTAGGTCAGGAATTGAAGGGAATGGGATTTGAGAGGAAATGGGATAAAGATTCAAGAGCTTACGGTTATCAAATCAAAAAGAGAGAAATTAATTATTAAACTTACTACTAATTAAATAAGATGGACTTAAGAGATTATCAAGAAGACATACTATATCACCTTTTAGAAAGTGAATTTGAAAGGGAATGTATCTGTCTTAGCACAGGATCGGGCAAAACGATTTTATTTTCTGCATTTTCAGCAGTTCAATCTGGACTTGGCAAAACTGGTTTAATTTTAATAAATCGATGTGAGTTATTAACTCAAACCGATAGAGCTTTAAGAGAACAATATGGCATAAAAGCAAGTTTAATTACTGCAAAATCTAAAAATATTACATTGCCTGAAAATAATATTTATTTAGCAATGATTGAAACATTGCATAGAAGAAAAAAACTTTTATATCATTTAAGATCAATCTGTGATTATGTAATAGTTGATGAATGTTTCCCAAAAGGGACTCTTATAGATGGGAAGCCAATAGAAGAAATTAAACAAGGTGATTTTATTAAATCTTTTAATGAAAAGAAAAATATTATTGAATATAAAAAAGTTTTGAATGTTATGAATAGAGAAACATCAGAAATTATAAAAATAACATTATCTAATAAAAAAGAACTAATTTGTACTTTAAATCATCCAATTTGGACAGGTAAAGAATGGAAACTTGCTAAAGATTTTAAGAAAAATGATATAATGCTAAGCATATCTAACAATTTATTAAAAAATGCTA
>MOYB01000023.1 GCA_001899385.1 Candidatus Caenarcanum bioreactoricola
GCATTATATCTAATAGAACCAGCACCTGCATTTGTAGCTGTAGCTGAATTATTTCCTATTCTAATACCATAACCTATAGCAAGATTTCCTCCTATAGTTCCTGGAGTACCTGTTATAGTTAGTAAATTATTTGCATTAGACCATACAAAATTAGGATTTGCTCCAAAAACACCTGCATTATTAAACTGAACCTGAGTATCTGCTCCTGCCGCTGTTGCAACCGCTGAGAAGTTGTTCCATGTAAAACCATCTGAAAACTGAATCTCAGTTCCATTCCATCTAATAGAACCTGCCCCTGCACTTACTGCTGTTGCGGCATTTCCTCCAAGTTTAATACCATTTAAAGTAACTAAACTATTTCCTGAAGCTCCTGCGGCACCTAATATAGATAATAAATTATTTGTATTAGACCAAGTGAAACTAGAAGAAGCTCCAAAAAGTCCAGAGTTATTAAACTGTACTTGAGTATCAGCACCTGCTGCTGTTGCTGTTGCGGTAAAGTTATTCCATGCTGAGCCATCTGAATACTGAATTTGAGTTCCTGTCCATCTAATAGAGCCTGCTCCTGCGGCTAAAGCTGTTGAAGGATTTCCTCCTATTCTAATTCCTTGAGAAAGAGCTAAACTATTTCCTGTTGCCCCTGCAGTTCCTGTAATATTTAAAAGATTATCTGCATTAATCCACGCAAAATTAGGATTTGCTCCAAAAATACCTGCATTATTAAACTGTATTTGAGTATTAGATCCAGCTGCTGTTGCTACTGAAGTAAAGTTGTTCCATGAAAAGCCATCTGAAAACTGAACTTGTGTACCATTCCATCTTAAAGAACCTGCACCAGCATTAGAAGCTGTTGTTCCATTATTACCTATTCTAATACCGTTTCCTGATTCAAAGTTATTTCCTGAAGTTCCTGTTGTACCCCCTACAGTTAAAAGATTAATTGAATTAGACCAAGTGAAATTAGAGTTAGCTCCAAAAATACCTCCATTATTAAACTGAACTTGCGTATTAGATCCAGCTGCTGTTGCAGTTGAAGTAAAGTTATTCCATGTGAAACCATCAGAATATTGAACTTGAGATCCATTCCATCTTAAAGAACCTGCACCTGCGGTACCTGCAACAGAAGTATTATTTCCTAATTTAATACCTGTAGAAGCTATTAAATTATTTCCAGAAGATGAAACTCCAGAAGTATAAAGAGTATTTCCTGCCCATACTAAATTTGAATCTCCTCCTAAATCTCCATTATCATTAAACTGTATACTTCTATCAATACCTCCAGGAGTTACTGTTCCTCCGCCTCCACCTCCAATACCATTTGTATCTAATGAAATCCAAGTAGAACCATCTGAATATTGTAAAACTCCTCCTCTATACCTTATAGAACCTGCTCCTGCGTCAGAAGCTAATGCCTCATTGTCTCCTATTCTTATACCTGCATATAGTCTTAAGTTGCTTCCTGTAGGACCTACTAAACCGTCTATTGTAACTAAGTTAGGTGTAGGATTATATGTAAAACGAACATCAGCTGAAAATAAACCATTGTTATTGTATTGTATCTCAAATTGATTTCCTGCTGGAACAGCTGGTTGAGCAGGAATTTGTAAAAAGGGTAACCATGAAGCCCCATCTGAATATTGAAACTCGGTGCCTGTGTATCTAATAGAGCCTGCACCTGCGTCTGCCCCTGAAGAAGGGTTATTCCCTATTCGTAAACCATTTCCTACGAATAAGTTATTTCCCGTAAAGCCTGGCGTACCTTGTAAAAGTAAATAGTTATTTGGAGCATCAAAAATAAAAGTATTTTTCCCTGATAAAGTTCCACCTAGATTATATTGAACATAATAGTCATTACCTGCTGCAGGAGAACTTGCTGTTATATTAGTCCATGCAGAACCATTAGAATATTGAACATTAGTTCCGTTCCATCTAATAGCTCCTGCTCCTGCTTGACTTGCTGTTAAAGTATTAGTACCAATTTTGATACCGTTTGAAAGTTCTATACTATTTCCTGTTAAAGTATTAGTTCCTGAAATTAATAACTTATTAGAGGAATTTACCCATTGAAAATTAGTAGAAGAATTTAATTGACTTCCTGTTTTAAACTGTATATTATTATCAATACCATGTACTGTTAAAGAACAAGCTAGGGTTAAATCTATTTCATCATTTGTGTTATCATCTGCTAATGTTATAGTTAGATTATTTCCTTCTATAAAGTTAATCCTAGGTCTAGTGTACTCAGGATCAATAGAGTTTTTTCTTATATTAACAGAAGTTTGTGTTAAACTATTACCACCAAAATTTAAAGGCATTTATGAAAGCTCCAATAGGGAAAACATGTTAAATTCTTCAAAATTGTAACATTTTAAAATCAATCAATGACTTCAACTAGTTTAAAAGTTCCAACTCCTAAACTTCCAGAAGAACAATAAATTTGTATTGCATTATTACTTTCAAGATTTAATCTTGTTCCTGATCCTGTTTGTATTGAAGAAGAACCACTTGCATTTAGGTAATTAACATTTGTTTCAGTTCTTGTTACCATTGCTCCATTGTATAAACCCCATATAGTAATAATACCATTTATGATACTAAATGATGTAGTACCTGGACCTAAGCTAGAACCTCCACTAATGATTCCTATACTGTCTGCAGTTAAAAATCCTTTTGGAGTTGTACTTAAATATGTTGAAGTTAAAGAATTCCATTGATAATCTGAAGAAGCTTGTTTCCATGTTGCTCCATTATCAGTTGAAACTCTTAAGTAAATCGTTATATCTGGATTAGAGGCTAAAATATTTTCAAAGATTAATTCATATCGAGCTAAAGGATTTGTTAAATTTATAAAAGAATAAGTCCCTATTCCAGAAGCACTAACTACTTGTATTACCTTTCTAGTTGTCCTTATTTCCCAACTAGAAGTGATTCCATTTGTAGTTAAAACTGCACTATCAAAAGAGGTTTGATCTGGCAAAATATTATCTATACTTTCCCAAAGGGTATTACTTCCATCAGTACTTAAAACTTTCCCTTGTTGCCCTGTTTGAACTGGAAAAGAAGTTGAATTAGGAATCCATAAAGGAGAACTTCCATTTGTTGATAAAACCTTTCCATTGTTTCCTGCTTGACTTGGTAATTCTGTAGGAATAGGTTGCCATTGTATTGTTATTCCATCATTAGTTAGCATTTGATTAGAATGACCTATTATTGAAGGTATCTCTAATGGAAGGGATTCCCAATAAAAAGTAATTCCATCTGTAAAAAGGTATTTATTATTATTTCCACTTACAGAAGGTATCTCTATTGGAAGGTCTACCCAAGACAAGGTAGTACCATTTGTCATTAAGTATTTATTTGCATTTCCTGTTTGATCTGGTATCTCTGTAGGAATACTTTGCCATAGTACATTAATCCCATTTGTTGTTAAAACCTTTCCTGAATTTCCACCTTGATCAGGATATATAGATTCTCCTGCAAAAGTATTTATCAAATTCCATGTAAAACCATCAGAAAATTCAAGATTTCCACCTTGTACTCTCAAAGACCCTGCTCCTGCATTAACTGCTGTTGCAGCATTACTTCCTATTCTTATTCCATTAGATAAAAATATGTTATTTCCTGTAGTATCTAAAGCATTTGTTAAAGTTAATAAATTTTGAGTTGGTCTCCATGTGAAATTAGAGTCTGCTGAAAAGCTTCCTCCATTATTAAACTGTATTTCATAAGTGTTTCCTGCAGGTGCTGTAGGAGGAATTGCTATTGGTAAATCAAATCTAACCCATGAAGCTCCATTAGAATATTCCATTCTATTCCCATTATATCTAATAGAACCTGAACCTGCCTCTGAAGCTGTTGAGTTGTTATCTCCTATTCTTATTCCATTCCCTATTACAAGATTATTTCCTGTTATATTAGGAGTTCCTTGTACTATAAGTTGATTAGCTTCCATATCAAATATGAAAGTATCTTTACTCGAGAGATTTCCATCTTCATTTACTTGAATCCAGTAATTTCTACCTGTAGCTTTAACACTTGTAGTTAAGTCTATCCATAAAATACCATTTGAATACTGTATATTCTCTCCATCCCATCGCAAAGACCCTGCTCCTGCACTTAATGCTGGTTTAGGATTATAACCTAACTTAATTCCTCCTGAACCTAAAGTTATGTTATTCCCTGTTTCAGTGTTTATACCTTGTAATTTGAGTTCATTTATAGTAGGGTTAAACTTGAAATTAGGTGAAGAACTTAATAAATTATTTATATTAAACTGTATATCATATAACTCTCCTGTAACTTCTAAATTATTTTCAAGTTTAATCTGTACATCTCCATTAACTTGTTCTTGACTTAAAGTTATAGCAATATTATTACCTTCTACAAAGTTTAAAGTCTGTGTAGAATAAGAAGGACTTTGTGAATTTTTTATAACACTTAAAGTTAAGTTCTCTTGGTTTGAATTTAGAATAATAGGCATTTTTCGCTGAATTTAGTAGAAAATTGTAAAAATCTTACCATACTTCTGTAACTGTAAATGAAGAAATATATAGA
This sequence comes from Candidatus Caenarcanum bioreactoricola, assembly GCA_001899385.1. GTDB lineage: Bacteria > Cyanobacteriota > Vampirovibrionia > Caenarcaniphilales > Caenarcanaceae > Caenarcanum > Caenarcanum bioreactoricola. Next base: position 4,555 of record MOYB01000023.1, read on the forward strand.
GACTTTAATTTCATATCTGCATCTTGTGTTTTATATTGCATTATTCTAGATGTTCCTGTAGGAAGAAGTATATCTCCACTTATATAGTAAAGTGCTGCTTTATCATGTGTTAGTTCTCTACAAAGCTCTGATTCATAATTTCCATCAGAGTTTCTTAAACTAAGAGAAGATAAAGTAGGAACAGCATTAGTTACTGTTATTCTATAAGAAAAAATACTTCTCAATCCTATTGGAGGAATATAAGCTGTACAATCTATATTAGTCCATACAGTTGCACCTCCTGCACTTATTACCGTCTGTGGAAGTCTATAAAAAATAGTATTATTATCAAAATAATCAAAAGGCATTATATTTCCACTCGAATCATTTTTAATAGCTATTTTTAATTGCCTTTTATGTGTATAACCTACTGGTAAAGTTATACTTCCAGTAGCACTTTCATTAACTATACTAAAGACTGCTGAAACCGTATCTGTTGTATTATTATAAATCAGATATAGATAATACCAAGTATCAGTTGTTTCAGACCCTGTGTCTAATCCTCCTGCTCCTAAGGCTGTTAAATCTACAACTAAAGGGGAAGAAACTAATATATTTTTTGTGTTATCACTACTTCTAACGGCTGAACCAGCCCTAATGGTTATAGAACTTGCACTTGTATAATCCACTTTTATATCATGGTAATACATGGGAAAATCTGTAGGTATTTGCCACGATACA
>MOYB01000024.1 GCA_001899385.1 Candidatus Caenarcanum bioreactoricola
TGGATCAGCAAACATAAAGCTTGTACTTCGACTGCCGAAGCGAGAATAAAGAAAGGAGGAGAAGAATAATGGATAATATAAAAAATAAGCCCTCACTTCTTCCTGAGGGCAACAAAATTAAATCTTTTAAGATTATACCCCAAGATGTAAGACAATTACCAGTAGGTACAAAAATAAAAATAAACTGTACTTATCCTTGGCAATCAAATGAAGGGGTTATTGTTAAAACTCCTGAAGGTAAAAAAGATAAATTTGGACAATGGATTGATAATGGAAATTATGTTGCTCATTATCCATATTGCAGGCTTGAAGAAGTTGGAGAAAAGAGAGAAGAAACTAAAAATAAACAAAATGATTTAATTATTGATTTAGGGAAAAAAGAGAAAAAAGAAGTTAAACCTTTAAGATTATTTGAAGAATTAAGACCTTTCTTTTCATGGGGAGGTGGAAAATGATTTATATTAAAAAAATAATTAATTATATAAAACAAAAAGTTAACACTGCACCTTCTGAAATCATATTTAATGGGAAATTCCATAGATTTGGTGTAAATCAAAATGGTACATATATAACACATAAATGGACTTATCAAAATAGAGAATATTGTATTGTTTTATTTACTGATTGGTCTAATGGAGAAGGTTTTCATAAATATAAATCATGGAAAGAAAAAGATTTTAATTTTGAAGAATATAAAAAATTTAAATTAACTTATAAAGCTGAAGAAGAAGAAATTCAAAAACAAATAGAAATCGAAAAAGAAGAAAAAATTCAAAAAGCAGAAACTCTCTGGAATAATGCTTCTGATATAACCGATATCCCATCTGAATTAGATTATTTCCTTCAAAAAGCTTTTAAAATACAAGAACTTGAAAAAGTTAAAGATTATTTTAAAACTTTTAATAATGAAATTTTAATTCCAATCTATGATTCAACAGGAAGATTAACTGCAGTACAAAAAATATTTAAATTAAATAATAAATATGAAAAAAGATTTGTAGGCTGTGTTAGTGGGGGTTTTTATTGTTTCGGAAAAGTTCAAGATGTTTATAGAAATGAAGGAGATAAAGAAAATGGAGTAGTTCCAGAATCAATGATTGATTTTGCTTTTCTTGCAGAAGGAGTTGCTACTGCTTTAACTATTTATCTTGCTACAGGACATCCTGTGTATATTGGCTTTTCAGCTTCAAATCTTCCTAAAGTAATTAAAAGTATAAAAGAAATAACTGAAAAAGAATTACAAAGAGATTTTCCAATTGTAATTGCAGGGGACGATGATGCATATAACAAAGAAGGAGATTTAAGGTTATTTAAACAAAATGTTGGAAAATATTATGCTCAAAAAGCTTGTATTAATCAAATAGGAGTAGTTTTTATTTTTCCAAAATTTGATAAAGAATTACAAAAGAATAAACGATTAAGTGATTTTAATGACCTCCATATGCATTATGGTTTATACAAAGTTCAAGAACAATTAGAATCTTCTAAAATGCATAAACTTATAAATCATTCATTGAGTCAGTTATACAATAGTTATTATAAGTTTACTCTTGTTATTCATAAATTTGAAGGTAGTGATAATATACACTGTGAAACATCTAAAACAAAATTAAGTAATTTTATAATTAAAAATAAAATTGATATTAAAAAAGTTAATGGAGAAACAATAAGGCAAATAGATATTCAAGGCGAATTAGAATCTGTTTTTGGAATAAAATATTCAGCAAAAGATTTGTCTAGTACTTCTATATTTAATATTTGGATATATTCTTTAGGCAAGTTTTTAATAGAAAATGAAAAAGCTTTTAATATAAACTCTTTAAAGAATCATTTAGAGCAAAATCAAAGAATAATTATTATTGAAAAAGATATTGTAGGAAAAGTTGAAGATGGTTTTTTATTTGGAAATTGTTTTATTTCAAATAATCAAATCTTTGAAATAGACAAAGAATTAAAATATCTTTTAACTGCTATGGATGATAAAGGAAATATAATTGGATTTCAAATTGCAGAACATATAAATCATAAACCAAATCTTGATTTAAGTTTTCCTAAAGAAGAAATTCCAAATTTAATTCTTACTTTTATAAATTATTTAATTAAAACCTATGGATATGCAGGTTTATTTGCTTATTGTGCAGCGTTAGCAGGTTTGTTTAGAGAAGAAATAGCTATAAGTACTGGAACCAATCAATATCCAATTCTTTGGTTATACGGAGAAAGAGGAATTGGTAAAAGTAATCTTATTTCTCTTTTTAATTCAACCTTTGGATTTAATGAAAAAGAAGGAATAACAGGAACTTCAACAAGAGCATCAATTGAAACCTTTATGACTCAAAGATCAAGTCTTATTCTTGCTATTAATGATGTGAAAGAGAATAAAGATAGAGATAAAATAGAGGGAATACTTTTAAATGCTTTTGATGGTCAAATCAGGAGTAAACAAATAAGGAAAGGAGATAATTGGGTTCCTTGTGAAAGAGATTTAAAAGCTTTTCTTTCTGTTGATAGCAACCATCTACCTAAACAAGAACCAGTACTTCAAAGAATAATACCTGTTTATTTTAAAAAAGAATTTTTCAATATTAAAGAAGTTTCAACATTTAATAGTCAAAAGCACTATTTATCAGCAATTACAAGGGAAATTTTGAAATCTACTAATTTAAATGAATTATTAGATCGTCTAAAAGAAGTTTATCAGATGTTTATTCAGAGAGGTATATGTCCAAGATTATCGCTTGGAATTATATATGGCTTAACTGGACTTAATCTACTTCTATTACTAACAAAACAAGGAGAAAATACTAATGAATAAAGATTTAGAGACAATAACAGAAGAATTTATGAATTGGATTGAAGATGTTTATATAAAAGAAGCAACTAAGATTCAAAACAATGAGGATTTGATAATAAGCTTTTTAGAATATGTTTTAATGCAATTACCTTATCCGATTGTAGCTGAAGATGAACGAGCAGACAAACTTGAATCAAGGATATTTGTTTCCCGTCATAATTTCAATGAACAAGAAGGATATTGGATTGAATTAAATTACATTAATGAAGCTCTTCTTAGATGGAATAAAAATCATCTTGATTCAAAAATAGAAAAGAAGTCTATGTATTCAATGATGGAAAATACTGGTTTTATTAAAGTCAGAAATGAAAAAAATGAAGTTGGTATTTCTAAGTTTATTAATGGTTCAACTAAAAGAGGGGTTTTCTTCTTTGAAGATTTAACTCCTGATGATTTAAAAGAAGCTTTAATTAAATTACAGAAATTATAAAAATATTACAGAAATATTACAGAAATTTTTTAAAAATGTAATGCCGAGAATACTGATTATATAAAGAATTTAAAGAATCTTTTATTTAAAATTACAGAATTGCATTTTTTATTACAGAAATTTTTAAAATTAAATTCTTTAAATTTTCCCTCTTATTTAAAATAAATTTTTATAAATTCAAAAATCAAATAAATTTCTGTAATTCTGTAATTTCTTTTAACTTTTCCTTGAAATAACTTATTTAATCAGCAATTTAAAAATTACAGAAATATTACATTTTAATTACAGAATTACATTTTTCTGTAATTAATAAAATAAAGTTAAAAGTTATATCCCTGATAATTATCTGATTTCGTCCTTACACATTCCTGCCTTATTTAAAATAAATTTTTATAAATTCAAAAATCAAATAAATTTCTGTAATTCTGTAATTTCTCTTAATTTTTCCTTGAAATAGCTTATTTAATGAGCAATTTAAACATTACAGAAATATTACATTTCCATTACAGAATTACATTTTTCTGTAATTAATAAAAATAAAGTTAAAAATTTAAAAATTATAAAAAAAAGTGTAACCGTGTAACCTTGATATAAAAAACCTTTTAATCCTAGAAATAATAACTATTCTCAAAGTTACAGAAAAATGTAACCTTTGTGTAACCGAATGTAACTTTGATAATTATCTGACTTTGTCCTTACACATTCCACCAACCCTAAGTTAAAATAAGCAAGATGTCAAAAACCTTTACAATCCTTACTAGAGCAAAGATGAGAAGCTTAAAACCAAAGCAAAAGCTTCAAGAACATGGCATTATATACACAAAGCTTTCAAACAATGATGGTAAGTTTTCTATTTGCATTAC
>MOYB01000025.1 GCA_001899385.1 Candidatus Caenarcanum bioreactoricola
ATACTTGGTTCCTTACTTGGTTCTCTACTTGGTTCCATACTTGGTTCTCTACTTGGCTCCATACTTGGTTCTCTACTTGGCTCCCACCATTTAATATATTTACTGCATATTGACAAGCCAATGGACTATCAACAAAAATAACCTGTGGTTCTTTTAGATTACAAAATCTATATAACCACTTAATCCATTCTTCTGCCTTTTTAATGTTAATTTTTGGCAAAGAGAAAAACTTTTTAAGATATTTATCTCTTGTGGCGTGCATTAAAATTTCTTGTTCTTGATTTAGTTTTTCTAACATATTAGTCTTGTACTTTATTTAATTCTTCTTCAAAAACATCATATTCCTCTTCTATGTCTTGAATATAAAATCCTGGATTTATTGTTCTCACTCCGTGTTCTTCATGAGTTATTTCCGTTGGTTGTTTTACATTTAAAACATAACGACCATTTTCATCTAAATAAACATCAACCATATCTGGCTCGCACAATAGTTTATGCTTATGTCCAGTGGTTTCACCTTCAGCTAAAACAAAATCTTTTTTAAATTCTACTTTCTTTAAATTTTCTGGTAATGAGTTTAATGGTATTAAATCTACATCACCGTGTCTTGCACCTTTTTTGTTCATATACTTTTTATTTATTATTATGCTCACTATCCTACACAAGAGGTCAATCTTGGGGGTTGATACTTATGAGGGAGAGTAAGCACAATGGCTTTACTCTTTGTCGTCTTCTTCTTTCATCTTTTTAGCAATCTCTATAACATAGTCTTTATTGTCGGCTACTAATTTAGAAATTACTAATTCTTCTGCAATCTCTGTATAATCTCCACATTCATTTTGGAAACCATACTCTCTTAACAACTTATCGTCTGCTGATAATGTTAAGTTTTTAACGAAACTTTTTATTTTTGACATAATATTTTTCTTAGGTTTATTATCTTCTTTATAGATAGCTGTTGAATATTCTCCTAAAAACTCTTTGGCTGTGGTTTCAACTATTGGGCGGCGGCATTCTTTATTATTAACATCACCATAAGTTATTGTTCCATTTCCATACCAGTTAATAGCAATAACTGTTTTTTCTTTATACTCTTCCCAATCCTTACTATGTATTTCTTTACTGTTATCAAGCCACTCCCTTCCACCATCAAGAAGTTTTTTTACGACCATATTATATTCTTCTTGTGTTGGACAATGGATTAAAAGAGCTTTGTCTAATTTTTCAAGGGTGGAATTTTTAGAACAAGACCACCAACCATTTTGAGCACCACCACGTGTTCCATCTAATCTTTGTATTGCCCAATAATCATACTCACTTGTGTCTTGCCCTTGAAAAATACCCTCTATTCCACTTACTGCTTTTACTATATCTCCAATTTGCATATATTTGTTTTATTATTATTATTTACGACCTTTAAAGTAAACTTCTATTTGCATCTTCTAAAGCCCTTCTTTTAGCTTCTTCTCCTTGCTCTGCTTCGTATTCTTCTTCTACCTTATCCATTATAGCATTCATACGTTCCTCCTTCTTATTGGCTGGCAACCACTCAAACTCTTGTTCTGCTGATAATGGGCAACCCAAGTCCCTCATTTGTTCTTTAATATCTTCTAACAAGTTGTAATCTGGATTATCTTTAGAAACTTCTTGTTGATATACTTGTGCTAAATTTTCTAGCACTTGTTCATTTGTTTTATTTGACATAAATTTATTATTAATTTATTATAGTTGAATTAGGAGTGGGCAAATAATCTATCCTATAATTCAATTTGTTTATATTGGGATACCGAGATAACCATTTTTATAGAGACCCAACACCCTACTCCTAATTCTGTTATCTACAGCTTATCACACTATTCAATTATTGTCAATATTGACTAATTCTTTAAAACATTCTATAATATATTAGGAGTACTTGACTTTTATAATTGCGCGTGATATAATATATATAGAAGGGTAAAATTTAACATACGAAGCCCCAACCTAGTATTAAGCGGGGAGATAGAGAATAATAGCTTGTAAATATCTATCAACACTCTATAAGAGGGTGGTATTCTAACAAAGTATGTATATTAAGCCGAGTAAGTAGCTCTGCTCGGGACTTATAGCTAACAAGAAGGAAAATCTTGGAATTTCTACAAGTATCGGGTTTCCCGAGGGAGAACTATCTCCCCGAACAAAGTATATTATTATAAGCTATGTAATATATACCACATAAGAGTTAGTAAAAGTAAGAATAAAGTAGCGTGAGGGTTTGAAAAACCCGAAACGCTGATATATTCTTATTTAATTACTTATCTCTTAATGTGTATTATTAAGTAGTATTAAAGAATACTACCAAACATGCTTTGTCTTTCAATTCTTTGTACTTTAACTTTTTGCCATCTTTTTTTAGAAACCTTTTGCCAGTATTCTTTTCCTTTTTTTGCATTGTGTCTTGTTTGTGCCTCTCTTCTTTTTTTCTTTTCTGTTTTCCAATAGTTCGGTTTATTTTTAACAGACCTTTTCAAACCAGAATGAGGATTAGTTAATTCTTCTTTTAAATTAATTTCTTCAATTTCTTTTTGGCGTTTCTCTTTTAAAAGTTCTAACTCACATAAAGGGCAAGGAGAATTTTTAGAAACATTAACTTTGTGTTTCTCACAAAACCAACCTTTTGGTTTATTATTCACTTCGCCCAGTTTCTCAATAAAAGCATATCTATCACTCATCATTTTCTTTAGTAGTAAGCCGAACCTTACTAATTATATTTTCTAAATTACATACTTCAGGAATTTCTTGTTTAGAAACGCCAGACACTAAATAATATTTATCATCTTTAATAATAATAAAATCATTAGTTAGTTCTTTTTCGTTCATTTCCTCTAAAAATATCATTAAGTCTAAAGCATTAACTTTACTTTTACCTTTAAAATAATATTGAGCAAGTTTTAACATATTTTTATATTTATTATATTTCTCTCCGACCTTTATTAAATCCTAGCACACTAATTATTCTTTGTCAATAGCTAGAAAACCTTTATTCTATATAGTTTCCGACAGTTGTTAAAAATTTTCTGAGCTTTCATAACTCCAAAATATTCCGACACGTTAATTATTATTTTAAGGTTTGACACCACTTCTATCCCTCTTATGTTGGTTTTTTTTTCTCTAACAAAAAAACCAACGTTGCAAGCTATAATTTTTTATACGTTGGCTTTTCTCTTTTTGGCTTTTATTATTCGCCTTTTTGACTTTTGCCTTTTATATTATCAAGGATTATTATTTCGTGATTAGAATATTTTAACAATTCTGCATATAAACCATTGTTTTCTTGTTTTGATATTGATATGCAATAAAGGTTTTGCCTTGTTGGTATTCCTTCAAAGCCTTCTGCCTTTATTTCAATTGTTAAAAATTCATTTCCTCCTTGACCCTTGCTGGCTCTCTCTGAGCTTGTTGTTGCATATAATTTCATAGGGCTTTAAATGTACTTGTAATTATTGCAAAGCCTTTTTTTGTTTCGCCTTGACCAATAATTTCAAAACCGTTATTTTTTAAATATTCTATAGCCATTTCATCAATGCTATTAAGTGAATAATTAAAAGGTATTGTCTTTGATGTTTCGAATCGTGGTGAATACATTTTAACCCTTGAGCCTTTATTATTTGTTGCTCCTAAATATACAACCTCTATAATATTATAATTCATAATTTTTAAATGAGCTAGGGCTAGCTTGCAAAAAATCCCTAGTCCCTTATTTTTGCCAACCAAAGATTGATTGGCAAGATAAAAGACTATTTTTTAAACCTTTCTTTTAATACTTTTTTAATAGCTTCTAATCTTTGATTGTCTTCTTCGGTATTAAAAAATCCTCCAAGCATTTCAAGTGCTTTTTTAGCATTTTCTAACTCCCAATTAGCCCAATTTTTAACTTTCAAATATTCTTGATTTTCCATATATTTTTAATTATTATTTTCCCGACCCCTTAT
>MOYB01000026.1 GCA_001899385.1 Candidatus Caenarcanum bioreactoricola
TTTATCTAAAAAATTTATAATTGCCTGAATAGAAGTTTCTTTTGTATCTTCAAAACATTTTTCAAGATATTCTCTATAAGATTTAACAGATTCTTCAGTTTTCTTTTCAGTTTTTTTGAAAAATTCTAATTCTCCAAGTATATATTTATCATATTCAACAAGGAATCCTGATTTTTTATATGCTTGTGTTCCAGAACGATCTGGTATTACTGGAGATTCTGTTAAAGGTATATATTTTTCTTTTTTTTCTTTACCTTTATATTCAATAATTTTTTCTTGTTCTAAAGAACGAACATCTTTTAAATTACCTTTTAAATCAATAATTAATTTAAATCTTATAGTTTGTTTTGAAAAACCTAATTTAGGAATTTCTTCTTTCCTTTCATACAATTTAACAAGTTCTTGAAGAATCATGATAATACCCCACAAACTTTTGGATCAGTAATAATAGAACCATTTTTTATTTCTGCTCTAAAGAATTTTGCTTGCATATTATTTTCAAAATCTATATCGTATAACATCCAACCTAAATCCCGATTTTCATTTATGAGTTTATCTTTTATTTCATCAGGTACGGAAAAATAAGCAGTGAATTCTCGACAACCTAAATAAGGCTGATAATGACATTGTCCTTTTTGCAATCTCTTTAAAAATTGTTCTGTAAATTTTATAGGATTATCTTCTTGACCTGCTTTTGAAGTCATTTCAAAATGTCCATGAATAATATATGCAACATCTTTAAGTATTAAACCTGCTCTTTGTTGCCTATTTTCTTCTATTAATATTGTAGAAGATGGAGACATTCTAGAGCTAACTTCATTTCGACGAATTGATTCATATTTTATTGGATTAAGAATATCTATTTGAGTTATAACCCATTTAATAGCAGGTTTCCATAAAATACTTTCAAAAATAGCTCTTGCAGAAGAAGGAGTTATAACATCATATGAAACTCTTTCTACTTTCATTTCAGGTCGTGTAAAACAGGCATTTTCGCCCCAGACTTTTACTTTAAATGTTTGAAACATAATTTGAATTTTAACAAATAAGGGATTCATTTTGGTATAAGGCATCAGTAATTAATCCTAAATTTTCGTCATAAACTAAATTAGATTTAATATAAAAAATACTTTCATGAAATTTTGTAGAAATAACACCTTCATTACGAAGTTTATAAAAATCATTTTCTCTTAAATTAATAGTATATCTTTGAGCTTTTCTAAGTATTTTATAATTAAATTCTTGCATTTCTTCAATCAATTCAATAATATTTTTATAAGGCACTATAATGGATTGCCCAGAATTTTCTTCTATCAATTTAAATTTTTTTGCAACTTCTTTAAATTTAAAATCTTTATTTAATTCACAAATTTTATGTTTATCTAAATCTTTTGTATAAAATAATTCTTGAAAATATTCTTCAAAAATCTTTAATTCAAGAGCATTTTCTTTATATTTATTAAGAATATATTCTCCAGCTTTTTGTGTTTGTTTAAGATGTCCTTGTAATTTTTCATTAGGTGCTTTGAAAACAATTAATTTACCTGCATTAATAAGTTTATTTTCTCTATTACATCTACCACCTGCTTGTGCTATAGAATCTAAACCCGTACTTGCTCTATATACAATAGGAAAATCTAAATCAACTCCTGCTTCTATTAATTGCGTAGATATAACAGTACAAGGCAAATTATTTTTTAAACGATTTTTTATTTGAAGAATTTTATCGGTACGATGTTCAGCACATAGATTTGTTGAAAGATGAAAAATTTCTTCTTTATTTTTATGTTCTTGTGTTAAACGAAAAAGGTCTCTAGCTGATTTTTTAGTATTAACTATACAAAGTGCTTGTTTATTATTAAGAATTTCGTTTGCAATTTTTTCCCAGTTTTCAGATTCTTCTTGAAGTTCTTCTGGTAATAATAATTCAATACGAGTTTTTAATTTATTATAAAGTTTTTCTTTATCATCAATTATTTCAGTAATATTACATTGAGATAAACCTTTAAAATAATAAGAATTAGTTTTTACTTCTTTATCAAAAGCTGGTTGTGTTGCGGTACATAAAACAAAAGTTATATTATAATTTTTTTCTAATTCTTCAATATATTCAAGAATAGGATTTAAATAATCAGGAGGAAATAATTGAACTTCATCAAAAATAATAATACTATTAGCAATATTATGAAGTTTTCTACATTTGTTAGTTTTATTTGCAAATAACGATTCAAAAAACTGAACAGTAGTAGTTACTATTAATGGATAATCCCAATTTTCAGTAGCAAGAGATAATTCATTATATTCCCCAAATTCATCTTCATAATTAGAATTTCCTTCTTCTTTTTCTAATGAATCAAAATTACAATGATGTTCAAGTACAACATTTTTATATTTTCCTAAAGCTTTTTTAAAAACATCAGCATTTTGTTCAATTATGCTTGTATAAGGAATGACATAAATTATACGATTCTTTTTATGTTGAATTGCATGTTCTAAAGCAAAAGCTAAAGAAGAAAGAGTTTTGCCTCCACCAGTAGGAACTGTTAAAGTAAAAATTCCTGATTTTTCTTTTGCTTTTTCTTTACAGTTTTTTAAAATTTCTGCTCTTTGTTTATTTAAATCACCTTCTTTAGAAAAATTATTTACATATTTATTAAATTCTTCTAATAATAAAGGAAAAGAATAATTATTTTGTCTAAGTTGAAACTTTTGAATAGAAGAAAATTCTTCAGTATCAAGTCTATCTGCATCAATAAGACATGAAAAAAGCATTCTAGTTAAAAGAGAAATATCTTGAAATGATTTTTCTAAAGAAAATTTAAAATCAAAAACTTCATTATTTATAAATTCTTTATTTTCAAAAGTTTTTAATAAAAGTTCAAAATTTTCATTAAGTTTAGCTTCTAGTTGTGAATTAACTGGAGGATCGCCTATCCAGTCAGCTAGTCCTGTATGATGCCCCGCAATAATAAAAGGAATTATAAGTTTTTTAAAGTGTTTAATATTTTCTTTATAGATTTCTTCATTTATATTTTTTAATTTATCTTGTAAAAGTTTATAGCAAAAATAAATTGCACCTGTAATTGCATGTTGAGTTTCACTTTTATTAGGTGGTTTTTGAGAAAGATTTAAACCAGTTTCATAAGTAATTTTTGTTTGAAAATTAGAATTATACTTCCCGAAATCATGCAACAGTCCAATTAATTCACCAATTTTAGCAAGCCCAAATTTACCAGCAAAATTACTAGTAAGCTTAGCAACATTAAAAAGATGCTCTTCTAATAATTGTATTTCTTTGTCTGATTCTCTTACATGAGCAATTATTTTTGAATTTTTCATAAATTTAATAAATTAATATAGAATTATCAAATATTTCATCATATCCAAAATACCAATTTTCTGTTATTTCTCTTTTATTTAATTTGGTAGTGTTAAGAAAATCAAATAAAAAACTTTCACCGCCTAAAGTTTCTGCTTTTTGTAAAAGTTTAGACCTTTCTTGTTCAAGCCTTGAAATTTCTCCAAAAGTTCTTAATAATTCAATACCTTTTTCATACCAATCAAAACCTTCTTGTTCCATTCTTAAAATTCCTATATTTAAATTATAAAGAAATTTTCTACTATAAGGAATAATTCTTATAGTTTAATGAAGCATTTGAAAGAAGTAGTAAGAGAATAAAAGAGGTTCGCGGAAATTTAATTTACTGAATTTAAGCATTCTTTAACTAAAGTAAATATTTTTATAAAAATTTTT
>MOYB01000027.1 GCA_001899385.1 Candidatus Caenarcanum bioreactoricola
CCCATTAGTGGCATCAAGATACGGTGTTCCATCAGATTTTTTAAGTTGTAAAGTTCTTAGTGCAGCACCACCATTACTATCCCTTGCTACTAACGCATTCGGTGTATCAGCGGTATCTGCATGATAACCATCTAATAGATCTGCATTTAACCCAGAGCCATCACCATCAACATTTTTTATTTTGTTCAATACATCAATGTCTTTATAATTTGTTTCTTTTACATAGATAGTATCCACTAAACTAAAAACATCAGTAATTGATGTTTTTTTATGGCTATCAGATGATGTATCATATACAATTAGTTCATCAGATTGTTGTAAATCTTCATTTAATTGTTCTAATTCATGAATGTTGGGTACAGTTATACCTGGCGGCCCTTGTAAAACTCCTGACAAGGTATTGATACTTAATAGATGTTTATCTATTTCATCAAGTTTTTCATCAACTTTTTGTAGATTATATCCTGTTAATGGTACTGGATTTTCTGTACTCCATCCTACTTTTTCGTAATCACCTATCATATTTTATACCTCATACTCTTCAATTAATGATATAAATACAGATGCAGGTGTAGTAGTACTTAATGCTGTTAATGATAAATAATCACCTGCATTAAGATATATTCCAATATCCCCTAATAAATGGGATGTTGAATATATTGATGAAGTACTACTTAATGTTTGTTCTGGTATGTAATTCAAGGGATAAAATAACTCATTTTCTCTGTCTAATGATGTAGAATTTAATTTTAGTGATTGAGAACCTACACCAGTACCGCCATTTGTATTACCCCAAAACCTAATGAACATTAGTTTTGCCTTTCTCCCTTGTGGTACTTGATAAATAATACCACTATTAGCAACCCCTGCTAGAATATAAGAAAAAACTGATTTTGGTTCGTACTGTTTCATAATTTAACTCCTTATATTTACCAGAACTTCTCTGGATAAAATCTGTCATGTAGGAAAACACCTTTTTCAACATAAAAATAATCTACTGCCAGAGCTCCTGATAAATCAACATTTTGAGCTCTAATAAAACCATCTGGATGAATAATGTATCCTTGCTTTGTATCATCAATAACATTTCCATTTTTATCAAATCTTCCACCACCTCTTATTGTACCAAAAAATTCTGCATCTACACCCAACAAATATTGTGTCATTAAATAATTAGTTGCTAAATTTTCAATAAATGTTATGTTTCCATAAATATTTAATTCACCATAACCATCTTTTACAACACTTAAAATGTCATTTAAGGCTGTTAGAAAATATATGCCATTAATATTTAAATCATTTGATAGTTTTTCAAATGTTAAATCTTGTTTAACCCTATACAACCCACGTTGGAATGGGTTATCATCATTGCCATAAATTAAAAACCAATCACCACGGTTATATTGTGTTGGTATTTGTTGCAAGAATTTTCCTAAATATTTTGGTATTTCTGATTTTATTGTTTGTGAAATTTTTGATTGATTAAATGAAATGTCTTTTAGTACAAGCATTGTTAACTTATCTAAAAGTACAACACCAGTTTCATCATATAATTCTACTCTAACTGAAACTGTATCATCACTTTCACTTGAATAAAACTGTAATATTGGCAATAGACTATCAGATGGATAAAGGTTTTCTTGCGGTAATATATTTTCACCTATCCAATTTAGAATAGTTTCTGGTTGTGCACTAAAATATGATTCTACATCATCAATAAATATTTTAAATCTTCCAGCATATTCAACTGGTTCATTTATACCCAATATTTTTTTTGATTGAAATTGTACAAGTGATGGTGTTATTCTTCCATCAGGATATATTTTTACTGTATTTGCAGTAGTAAGTAATCTATAATATGCACTTTCAGAAAAAGAATCAACCAGAGAATCATAAGCACCACCAACATTTTGTGGTTGTTTATAAACTATTGTAGTTTCATAAGTAATTGTAGACGCTGAATATTCATTTATTGCCTCAATTTCATAATCTATAATATCACTAACTACATTAGTTTTTTTGGATATAATTCTTCCTTTGTTAGTTCCTAATAATGTATCTGATATAGTTACAATACTTCCAATTGGATAATCAACATTACTTTTAATGTTATAAGTATAATCACTATATTTATAGTAATTTGCTAAAAAATTTACTAAGTTGTCTGCACTCTGTTTATCATAAATATATTCTGATTTGTACTCATACACTTTTTCTGTGTCTGTAGTGTTAACAACAATTGATTTATTTTCACCTTCTTTTAACACAATGGCAGAACCAGCAGTTATATCAAGTTTTTTTATAAATTTTGATACAGAATTATTAGTATTTTTGATTGATAATTTTATCTTATCTTTGTAAGGTTCACAAACATATACTTCTATCCCTGTATCTTTGATAATATCTAAATTAACATTTTCAAGATACAGTATTTTTCCTTCAGCATTTTGTGGTTCAGCATAGATAATTTCTTTATCAAGATAGTATTTATTTGGTGGAATTTCTATTAAACATTTATAACCACTTTTAGCATTAGTTGTATCACTAAATACTAAACTATTAGATATTGTTTTTAAGTCTTTCCAACTTACTATAAATTTCTCGTATTCTTCTTCAGTTTTATTTTGCAATATCTCAGTTAATGTATTACTATTGTCAAATACAAAGGTTGTACTAAGGTTAGGATTAAATAACTTATAAGTAACAAAATATCCATTATTATCAAAATACCACACATATCCATACTCAAATAATAATTTTGTTATTATTTCATGGTAAGTGTTTTTGTTTTCTTCAATCAATAAATATGGTATAGTAGTTAATATGGAAGCAATGTTATAACTATTTATTCCAGCTTTAGTTAATAAATCAGTAATAATGTAGTATACTGTTTTATTCTTGTATTCAATTTCTTGTGGTATTTTTTTCTTCAGAATATAAGAAGGTTCTACTAATTCTACTTTTAACGGTTCTAGTTTTTGTGTTCTTGAATATGAAAATTTATGTCTAAGAAATCCAGTAAATATTATTTGATTGTTCTTTTTAATTCGTGCAGGAATGTCTTTTTTGTCCAAATATTTAAATTGTTCAAATAATGTTTGATTGTGTTCTATGGTTACTTGAATGTTGTTATCGGCTGGGCTTAGTTTTTTGTGTAGTATTTCAGTAATTATAAAATTATTCATAAGTACTGAAACATTATTCCATTGATTATTGAAATAAAATTCTACATTGTAATTATCAGTTATCATTTTCTAATCCTCTTAGGTATAACTCGCTAGTCCTAACTTAATTGCAGATTTTATCTCTTCAAGGAATGCCAAAGCGGCTTCTCTATTGGTTCCATTGATTGTTTCTATATCTATATAGATATTGTTGGTAATATCTCTTTGTCCTGTATAAGAGGCACTATTGCCACCACCTGCATAACCAACACCAGCTTGAGCTCCTGCAGTATCTAAGTCAGATTCTGATATTGGATTAAGTTTCATGGTGTTATAGTCAAGTGTTCCCATCCGCCATTTAATATCCACAAACGGAATGTTATTAAGGGCATTAATTACTGCATTAACCATATTGGCTATTAAGTTGTAGATTGTGCTTATTACCCATACAATAGCATTAGCTAGCGGTGCGATGGCGTAGTTATACAAAAACACAAAAGCCTTAGAAATTAACTCAATAACTGGAGTTAAAGC
>MOYB01000028.1 GCA_001899385.1 Candidatus Caenarcanum bioreactoricola
TGGATCAGCAAACATAAAGCTTGCATTTCAACAGCACAGGCTCGACTTGTAAAAAACAAAGGAGGTGAACAAAATGATTAATCAAAAACAAAAAGCCCCTGCCCAATGGCAGAGACCTATTCAAATTATAATTTTAGCATTTAGTCAAAGAATAAAGGGAGAACTTCAATGATACAAGATTGCGAAATTATTGCTCATATCAAAAATGAGCTTGGATATGCTCCCAAAGAAATTCTTTTTGATGAACGTTTTCATCGTTTTGACACGGATAAGTCATCTGATCAAAATGGATCATATATTGCTAATAAATGGACATACGAAGGTATTGATTATGCTTCTGTTTCTTTTATTGACTGGTCAAATGGTAGAGGATATCAGACCTTCCGATCTTGGCAAAACCAAAAGATATCTCCTTTGCAAAGACAAGAGCTAGAACATATTGCAGAAAAGATAGAAAAAGAACAAAAAGCACGCATTGTCGAAGAAAGAAAAACCAAGATCAATGAGGTTAAAGAGTTTTGGGACAAAGCTCAACTAGTCATTAATATTCAAGAAGAATCAGGTTATTTATTGAAAAAAGCTTTTAGTATTAGCTTTTTAGAAAGTGTTTTACCTATTCTCAATTTAAGAACATATAATGGAGAGTTATTAATTCCAATATACGAAAAACCAAATAACCTAGAATCAATGATTGGGATTCAACGAATTATTCCAAATGCAAATGGTAGCTATGATAAACGCTTTTATGGAATTGTTGCTAACGGCTGTTTCTGGATTGGTAGTATTGCAAACTATGAAATAAATTCTCTTGGCTATATCTACCTTTGTGAAGGCTTTGCTACTGCACTAACCATCTATTTAGCAACCAATTATCCAGTTTTTATTGCCTTTTCAGCTTCTAATCTGCAGAAGATTGCTGGAATGATTCAAAGGCATGCTTGTAATCTCCACAAAAGCGAACTAGGTTTAGTAATTGCAGCAGATGACGATAGATATGATAAAGAAGGTAAATTGCGTGCCTTTGAAAAAAATACAGGAATGAGGTGTGCAGAGCAAGCATGTATAAATAATATTGGTGCAGTTGTAATTCCTCCTAGAATCAAGAAACAAAAGGAAAAAAATCTTTCTGATTTTAATGACCTGCACTGCGAAGAGGGAATAGAAGCAGTACAAAAACAGTTAAGTGTTTCTTCTGTTTGCTACACAATTAACAAAGCCCTTACCGAGATCTGTAATAGTTCTTACTGGCAAATGATTATTAATTTTAAAATTGATCCTAATAGTAAAAAGCTACAATTCGAGATATCTAAGCATAAGTTAACTAACTTTATTTTTGGAAATAAGATTGATATTAAAACGATTTCAGGAAAAACAATTCGGCTAGTTGATCTATTAGGGGAGAAGGAAAATTGTTATGGAATCCATTACGGTACTGACGAGTTTGCTTCAGCCGTTGCTCTTAATAAATGGGTATATCAAAATGGTAAATTTTGGGTAGAATCAATACGAGATCTTGATATGGTAAATCTTAAAGAACATCTTGAAAAAAAACTTCGTATCATTATTAAAGAAAAAGATATACTTGGAAAAATCCCAGAAGGTTTTCTGTTTGATAATTGTTGCATCTCAGAAGGGAAGCTTTTTGAGATAGATCCAAAAACTAAGCATCTTAAAACAGGGATAGATAGCAAAGGAAATATACTTGGCTTTCAGTTATCTGAACAAATTAAACAAAAACCAACTCTTAATCTTAAGATTACAACGGAAGAGGTTAAACAAACTAGCACTAATTTGCTTGAATACCTATTGAAAACTTACAACTATTGGGGAGTATTAGCTTTTGCTACTGCCATTTCTGGTTTATTTCGAGAAGAAATAGCAGTTGGTTCAGGAACGGAGCAGTACTCTATTCTCTGGCTTTATGGAGAGAAAGGCACAGGCAAGACCAATCTAATCCGCTTGGCAAACAACTTCTATGGATTTCAAAATATCGATGGTATTACTGGCAATTCAACACGAGCATCAATTGAAACATTTCTTATGCAACGTTCTAGTTTGCTATTATCTATTAACGATGTCAAAGATGGAAAAGATAGAGATAAAATTGAAGGGATTTTGCTTAACGCCTTTGATGGTCAGACCCGTACGAAACAGCAACGTTCAGGTGATAATTGGGTTCCAATTGAAAGGAATTTAAACGCATTTCTCTGTATAGATAGCAACCATCTTCCCAAACAAGAGCCTATCTTGCAACGGATATTACCTATTCATTTTATGAAAGAAAATTTCAATTCGAGGCAGGCTGCTGATTTTAATTTATCTCGATTCATGCTTTCAGGATTATGCAGAGATATTTTATTGGCTAATATTGCACCGATTATTCAAAAAGAGGCTGGAATAAAATATCATAAGCTTCTTGAGCAGAATATACCACCAAGGTTAGCATTAGGATTAACATATTCATTGTGTGGTTTCAGTCTACTACTTCAAATGTCAAATCTCTCTGAACAACAGCAAATAGAACATAATACTGCTTTTTGGAGTTGGATTTCTAAATATTATATTAAAGAAGCTCTTGATGTTCAGAACAGTAAGGAAACTAGTATAGAGTTTTTGGAATTTACTTTTAAACCAATGTCATATCAGATTGTAGCTGAAGATGAACGAGCAGAAAAACTTGCTTCTAGACTGGAAATTTATAATCATCAGTACGAAGGAGAAGATTGCTACTGGGTTTCTCTTAGCTATATTAAAGAAGCATTAGCTCGGTGGAATAAGTCTTTTCCTGACTCAAAGATTAATGGGACTCGTAATTTATATAGTATGTTAGAGGAGTTGGATTTTATCAAGCTACGAAGCTCTAAAGATTCTGCAGGAATTGATAAGAAAATATGTCTGAAAACAGTAAGAGGCATATGCTTATTAAAATCCTTTTTACCAGATGATTTAACTCAATCGTTAGAGGAACTGAGTAAAAACTGGAGGATAAATAATGGTCGCTAATTAGTCGCAAATTTTTTTGCAATTCTGCGACCGCCATATCCTAGTGTGTATGAGGCTTACAAAGTTTTGGAACTACTTGGTCGCAAAGTCGCAGAAAATTTTCAGTGTTTTTAAAATTTTTAACCGAAGATACTTTACTAATATTCTTAAAACAATTTTTAAAACTACAAAAAAAAACTGCGACTTTGCGACCATACACTTTAAAATCGCTATAACCCTTATATAATGAGGATTTTAGCGGTCGCTTTTTTTCTCAAAATTCAGCGACCAAATGGCGACCAAGTATCTCAATCCAACAATACTACTTTCATCACCCCTAAGTTAAAATAACCAAGATGTCAAAAACCTTTACAATCCTTACTAGAGCAAAGATGAGAAGCTTAAAACCAAAGCAAAAGCTTCAAGAACATGGCATTATATACACAAAGCTTTCAAACAATGATGG
>MOYB01000029.1 GCA_001899385.1 Candidatus Caenarcanum bioreactoricola
GGATTATGAGTCCCCTGTGCTAGTATTCCCACTCATTCCATAGCTTTCTATTTCGTGCTTTCCTTGCCTGTTCTAAGAAAATTAGAAAATCTATATAATTCTCTTAAATTCTAGCATATTCCCTATTTTTCTTTGCACGATCGCACACGAATGACACAGGGTATTTGTATTACTAATTGAAAAATTCTTAAAATTATTTTGCTAAAGTTGCTAAAGTTTTCACCCATTATTTATAGTCGAAATAGTTTTCAAAAGATAAGCTTAAATTTGAGCGCATCTCTTAAAAATCTTCAATGAGTAAATTCTATGTAATAATTATTACTTGCAAAAAAATAGACTAAAGGGGAAAATTAAAATTTATCAATGGAACTATTAAATATACTATCAACATGATAAGTACCCAGCAACGAGCAGCATTACAACGACAAATCTGGCAGATCGCCAACGATGTTCGAGGTGCAGTAGATGGTTGGGACTTTAAACAATATGTACTTGGTACACTCTTCTATCGTTTTATTAGTGAAAACTTTACTAGCTATATTGAGGCTGATGATAACAGCATTAATTACTCACAACTAGCTGATAGCGTTATTACGCTGGAAATTAAAGACGATGCTATTAAAACAAAGGGGTATTTTATCTATCCTAGTCAATTATTCGTAAATATCGTCAAAAACGCCAATACTAATGAAAGTCTAAATACCGATTTAGCTAAAATTTTTGCTGAAATTGAAGCCTCAGCCAACGGCTACCCATCAGAAAGAGATATTAAAGGACTATTTGCTGACTTCGATACAACGAGTAATCGTCTTGGCAACACAGTAAAAGACAAAAATACTCGTTTAGCTGCCGTGCTTAAAGGAGTGGCAGGGCTTGAATTCGGTGATTTTCATGGTAGTCAGATCGATTTGTTCGGTGATGCCTATGAATTTCTTATTTCTAACTATGCTGCTAATGCAGGCAAATCCGGAGGAGAGTTCTTCACCCCGCAACATGTCTCTAAGCTTATTGCTCAACTCGCTATGCATAAGCAAAAAAATGTCAATAAAATTTATGATCCTGCCTGTGGTTCTGGTTCATTATTATTACAAGCTAAAAAGCACTTTGATAATCATATTATTGAGGAAGGTTTTTTTGGTCAGGAGATTAACCATACAACTTATAACTTAGCGCGGATGAATATGTTTTTGCATAATATCAACTACGATAAGTTTAATATCCAGTTAGGAAATACTCTTATTGATCCACACTTTGGTAATGAGAAACCTTTTGATGCTATTGTATCTAATCCACCTTATTCGGTAAAATGGATAGGTTCTGATGACCCAACATTAATTAATGATGAACGATTTGCTCCTGCAGGTGTACTTGCCCCTAAATCTAAAGCCGATTTTGCTTTTGTACTTCATGCTTTAAGTTATCTTTCTAGTAAGGGTCGTGCTGCCATAGTTTGCTTCCCCGGTATTTTTTACCGCAGCGGTGCAGAACAAAAAATCCGTCAATATCTAATAGATAATAACTATGTAGAAACAATTATTTCACTGGCACCTAATCTATTTTATGGAACTTCCATTGCAGTAACGATTTTGGTACTTGCCAAAAATAAAAGCGATACTAAAACCCAGTTTATTGATGCTAGCAATCTATTTAAAAAAGAAACTAATAACAATATTCTGACAAATGATCATATAGAAGAAATTATGCGGATATTTGATAGTAAAGAGAATATTGATCATTTTGCTCAGTCAATACCTTATGAAAAGATCGTCGCTAATGATTATAACCTTTCAGTAAGTAGCTATGTTGAAACTAAAGATAACAGAGAAGTTATTAATATTAATCAACTCAACGCAGAGTTAGATAATACAGTAGAAAAAATTAATCGACTGCGTGCAGATATTAACAGTATAGTTGCAGAGATTGAGGGAGAAACAGTATGACACTCGAAAACAAGTTAAACATCACTAATCAGCTTGAATTAGCTAAAATTGAGGAAAAAATCAGTAAGCAAAAGGCTAAACAGCTTTTTGATTCCGGTGATATTAATAAAATAGAAGTTGGTACATTCAAAGGACTTGCTTTCATTCATAGATATTTATTTGAAGATATTTATAACTTTGCCGGTAAAATTCGTAAGGTAAACATTTCTAAAGGAAATTTCCGTTTTGCTCCGTTAATGTATTTAGAAGCTTCGTTGGAACATATTAACGCTATGCCACAAGGTAACTTTGATCAGATTATCGAAAAATATGTAGAAATGAACATTGCTCACCCTTTCCGTGAAGGGAATGGACGCGCTACTCGTATTTGGTTAGATTTAATTTTAAAACAAGAAATTAAGCAGGTTATTGACTGGAATCTAATAGATAAGGACGAATATCTATCAGCGATGGAGCGTAGTGTAGTCAAAGACCTTGAAATTAAAAGCCTCTTGAAGCAAGCCCTGACTAATAAAATTAACGATCGTACTTTATTTATGAAAGGAATTGATATTAGTTATTATTACGAAGGTTACAGCGAATTTAAGATGGAGGAGCTTTAATCCATGAGTAAAACAAACTACTTAGAAAAATTACTCGATGGTGCTGATGTAGAATGGAAGCCGTTGGGGGAGGTAGCTAAATATGAACAGCCAACTAAATATCTTGTTCAAACAACAAATTATAGTAATGAATTTGAAATTCCTGTTCTGACAGCAGGTAAAACTTTTATTCTTGGATATACAAATGAAAATCAGGGGATTTATAAAGCATCAAAAAATCCCGTAATTATTTTTGATGATTTTACGACTGCTAATAAATGGGTTGATTTTGATTTCAAGGCTAAATCATCTGCGATGAAGATGATTCAATCAATTGATGAATCTAAGTTTCTTTTAAAATATATTTATTATTGGTTAAATACATTACCTAGCGAGCTAATTGAAGGAGATCATAAACGTCAGTGGATTAGTAATTTTTGTAATAAGAAAATCCCTATCCCATGCCCAGAGAATCTGAAGAAGTCGTTAGCTATTCAATCCAAAATCGTGCGTATACTGGACACCTTTACAGAACTAACTACAGAACTAA
>MOYB01000003.1:0-29879 GCA_001899385.1 Candidatus Caenarcanum bioreactoricola
TATTTTGAGGGGGAGTAAGGGGGAGTAAGGGAGTAAGGGGTAAATTATAAAAAAAAAGAGCATCTTATTTCAAGATACTCTAGCTTATTAAAAATTAAATTGTTATAAAACTTATTATTTAATTATTTCAGTAACAACACCTGCACCTACTGTTCTACCACCTTCACGAATTGAAAATTTCATTCCAACTTCAACAGCAATAGGACATATTAATTCAGCAGTCATTTGAATATTATCTCCAGGCATAACCATTTCTACGCCTTCTGGTAATTTAATATTTCCAGTAACATCTGTTGTACGAACATAGAATTGAGGACGATATCCATTAAAGAAAGGAGTATGACGACCACCTTCTTCTTTCTTTAAAACATAAACTTCTGCTTTAAATATTGAATGTGGATTTATACTTCCTGGTTTACAAATAACTTGACCTCTTTCTATTTGTTCTTTATCAACTCCTCTAAGAAGTAAGCCTACATTGTCTCCAGCTTGACCTTCATCAAGAGTCTTTCTAAACATTTCAACTCCAGTAACAACTGTTTTCTTTCTTTCTTCAGTTATTCCAACTATTTCAACTTCTTCTCCGGTTTTAACCATTCCTCTTTCAATTCTTCCAGTTGCAACTGTTCCTCTTCCTGTAATAGAAAATACATCTTCTACTGCCATTAATAGAGGTTTATCAATTTCACGTTGTGGAGTAGGAATATCTTTGTCTACAGCTTCCATTAATTCATGGATTTTATCAACCCATTCATTTTCTCCGCGTTTAATTTTAGGATTTGCAATAAGTGCTTCTAAAGCCATTTTTGCAGAACCTTTAATAATAGTTACATTATCACCATCAAACTTATATTTACTAAGAGTTTCACGAGTATCCATTTCAACAAGTTCTAAAAGATCATTGTCTACACTAGGATCATCTATTTTGTTAAGAAATACAACTAATCTAGGAACACCTACTTGACCTGCTAAAAGAATATGTTCTTTTGTTTGAGCCATAGGGCCATCTGTTGCAGCAATAACAAGAATAGCTCCGTCCATTTGTGCAGCACCAGTAATCATATTTTTAATATAGTCTGCGTGTCCTGGACAATCAACGTGAGCATAATGTCTCGTTTCTGTTTGATATTCAACGTGAGCTGTATTAATAGTAATACCACGAGCCTTTTCTTCTGGCGCGGCATCGATATCTTCATATTTTTTTGCTTCTGCTCCACCTATTGCCGCTAATGCCATTGTTATAGCAGCGGTTAAGCTTGTTTTACCATGGTCAACGTGACCTATTGTTCCGATATTAACGTGTGGCTTATTACGTTCGAACTTTTGACGAGCCATTCTTTGAATTCCTTTTTATAAAATTACAGATTAACTTTTAGTATTCTATCAAAATATAAAAAGAATTAGTATAATATCTTAAAATATTTTTAATTTTTAATAATTTTATGTTTAACTTCAAATATCAAAATACAACTAAATTAATCTTTGGAAAAGACAAAATAAAAGAATTATCACAAGAAATTCCTATTAATAGTCGAATATTAGTATTATATGGAGGAGGAAGTATAAAGAAAAATGGTGTATATGACTCTGTTAAAGAAACTCTTAAAGATTATACCATCTTTGAATTTGGTGGAATAGAAGCTAATCCAGGTTATGAAACTTTAATGAAAGCTGTAGAAATAGTAAAAAAAGAAAAAATAGATTTTTTACTTGCAGTAGGAGGTGGTTCTGTTCTTGATGGAACTAAGTTTGTCGCAATTGCTCCTTTTTCGGAAGGTGATCCTTGGGACTTTCTTACAGGCAAAGCTTCTCCTCAAAAAGCATTACCTATTGGTTCTATAATGACTCTCCCTGCAACTGGTTCAGAATCAAATTCAGGTGCGGTGATTACTCGTTATGAAACTAAAGATAAATTATTTTTTATTTCAAATCTTGTCTTTCCTAGATTTGCAATATTAGAGCCAGAAATAACTTATTCTTTGCCACAAAATCAAACGATTAATGGTATAGTAGATGCTTTTGTTCATATAATGGAGCAATATTTAACTTTTAATGTAAATTCTCCAGTTCAAGATGGTTTCTCAGAAACTCTTTTAAAAACACTTATAGATTCAGCTCCTAAAATTTTAAAAAATCCAAAAGATTATGATACAAGAGCAAATATAATGTTTTCTGCAACTTTAGCACTTAATGGTTTAATAGGAATAGGAGTGCCTCAAGATTGGACTACACATATGATTGGGCATGAAATAACTGCAAGGCACGGATTAGATCATGCTATTACTTTAGCAATTATTTTACCTGCTGTTATGAAGATAAGAAGAAAGCAAAAAAGAGAAAAGCTTATTCAATATGCTAAAAATGTATGGAATATTCAAGAAAACAATGAAGAAAAGCTTATAGATTTAGTAATAGAAAAAACTGAGAATTTCTTTCAAAGTTTAGGAATAAAAACTTATCTTTCTGATTACAATATAAAAGAAAATGATATAAACGAAATCCTTAAAAAGCTTGAAGAACATGGAATGACGGCTTTAGGAGAAAATAAAGATATTACAATAGATATTAGTAAAGAGATTTTAAAGACTGCTTTATCTAAATAAGGGAGTTTTTGCTTATAGTTAAAATATTTGTCAATACCAAATAAAAATTAAAATTTAAACTCAGGCATTAAAGAATTTATTTAATAAAGGTCTTAAGTTCTCAGGTAAAAGATCTCTTATTTCAGAGAATTCTATAAATTCTTTTTGAGATAGATGTCTAGTTGTT
This sequence comes from Candidatus Caenarcanum bioreactoricola, assembly GCA_001899385.1. GTDB lineage: Bacteria > Cyanobacteriota > Vampirovibrionia > Caenarcaniphilales > Caenarcanaceae > Caenarcanum > Caenarcanum bioreactoricola. The sequence goes on from MOYB01000003.1 coordinate 2,770, forward strand.
GAAATAGCTTCTCCTTGTTTATCTAACAAAGGGATCACTCTATTGAAATCTTCTCTTGGTTTTAATACGTAATGGACTTTGTCAATTGTAATATCAGGATTCATATCATGTGTTTTAAGAAATTTTTTTAATTGTGATAATTTTACAACAGCTATTTTGTCTGGACCTATTTTATGTACTTTAGGACGAAGAAAAGATAAAAGACCCTTAAGAGTTCTTTTATTTTTTAAAGTAATAATTGATTTTAATCTTATATTCATAATAATTTTATTTTAAAAGATTTAAATAATTATAATATACATATACATTATTGTTAAATTTAAGTGCTTCCCTGAAATAAAGAGTAAATAACCTAAAATAGTTTGATTAATCATCCAAATTGTGGATTAAAAATTTTAATAAAACAAAATTCTATTTAAAAATATGTCTTTAACTTCTACTAATGATCCATATTTTTTAGCATCTAATAATTCAAGTGTTTTTTCAAATAAAACAACTAATTTTGAAGATGCCTTAGAAAAATTAAATCAAGTATCTAGTCTTAATAATTCTTCTACAGATTATTATGATTTAGATGAAAAAGATGTACAGTCAATATTAAATAAACTTGGAACTTTTTTAGATAAAAATACAGAAAAAGATACTGATAATGATTCTGTTTTAGGAAAAGGTGAATCTAAAGAAGTAGATGATTCTGTAAAAAATATAATTAAAGATCCAAAGAAAAGTATAAAGGCTTTAGGCTTACCTTCAAATTTTAATCTTAGTATACCTAAAGTACATACTCTTGTTCCAAATTTTGGAGATTTTACAGGTCTAACTTCAATGTCTGTAGATATAACTGTTTCCGGACTTTATAAACAACTTCAACAATTATATTCTGTTCAAAATTACTTAGATTCTACCGATTGTAAGCCTGCTGGCGGTTTTTCTTATATAAAAGGTAGACCTGCTTATAAGGATGATACTCCTGAAGGAAAGAAAATGCAAGATCAAGTTTTTGCTGCTTTAAAAAATGAAATTTTAAATCAACTAACAAAGCTTATTCAACAAATTGATGTAATGACAAAAGGACTTCAACAACAACAACAAATGGCTGAAAGTTTTAGAAAATTCCAAGATAGTGCAGTAGCAAAAGCTATTAAAAAAGCTTCTGGAGGCGGTAACGCTTAATAAATAATTTATCTTAAAATCAAAACTTTTTTAACAGTAGATGTATCTTCAAAAAGTCTTACAAATATTTCAAGTTCTGAATTGTTTTTATCTTTTCTTATTTTTATTACTTTACCAAATGGATAAGCACTAGGGAAAACTCTTGGAAAAATCTCAGTTGCAGAAATACTTGAAGTTTGAACAATATCACCTTTTTTAATATCAGAACCTATTGGAACAAATCGTAATTTTGCTATTTGTAAATTATCTGTACCGAAGATTATACCTGTTACTTTAGATCTACTTATTTCAGCACCAAATTTAACTTGATTTTCTCTAATTAAAGAAACAATAGAATAAGTTTTTTCAACACGACTAATTTGACCTAATATACCTTTGTCTGTAACAGCAATCATACCTACTTTTAAACCTTCATTAAAACCTTTATCTATTATTAATTCCTTATACCAATTATTAGGAGAACGAGAAACTACTTTTGCTAAAATTGCATTATTAAATTTATCTTTTTTTAATTTATAAAGTTTTGCTAAATAATCATTATCTTTAATTATTTGTCTCATTATTTCAATATCTTTTTCATATTCAGAAAGTTTTTTTTCTAAAATTTTGTTTTTAAAATATTCTTTTTCAAAAGCCTTTTTTGAATCTAAAAATCTATTGAAATTATAAGAAACAAAATCCGATGTTTTTTCATTTCTAGAGCTTATATTGCTAAAAACAGAAGGGTAAAATTCTTTAAATAAAAATGCAGATAAAATACCTAAGACTGTAGCACTAATACAAACTAAAAATATTTTCATCCAATTTAATTTAGATTTTTTATTAATCACTTTTTAAATATTTTTTTGATTTGTTCAATATAATAATATATTAAGAAAGTTTTGAAAAAAATATAATATTTAGAGGTTTAAAATTTTGGAAGATAAAAAAAATGTACATATAGGTACTAGAATAATTCTAACTAAAGATCTTGATAATCTAAAAAAAGAAATTTTATTCCTTGGTAATAAATGCTGTGAATCAATAGCTATTTGTATATCTTCTTTATTAAATTACGATAAAATCTTAGAGGAAAAAATTAAAAATAATCATCTATATATAAAAGATTTATGTTTAAATGTTGAAAATAAAATTTTTTTAATATTAAGTTTACAACAGCCTTTATTAAAAGATTTAAGACTTGTGATAAGTACATTAAGTATGTGTCATCAGTTCTATAGAATAAGTGATATCTGTGAAAATCTTGTTTATATAAGTGAACTACTTGAAAAATCATTAAAACCAGAAGAACTTATTCTTTTAAATGAAAATAGTCAATCGTTATTAAAAGATTCTTTGATTGCTTTTGAAACATTTTCACTTGATTTTATAAATGAATTAATGCAAAAAGAAAACAATTATCAGATTATACAAGACAACTGTTTACAAAAAATAACAAAAAATAATTTTGAAATTCATATATTCAATTATTTAAAGCTTTTAGAAAGACTTTTTCTTGCTATTTCTTCAATACAAAAAGAAATATATTTTATAAACTCTGGAATAAGAAAGATTTAAAGCTATTTCAGATTTTGCTCTTGATAAAGATTTTTTTATTTGTTAGAATTCTTATTCAGTTATCATTTAATTATATATGCAGGATAAGGATCAAAATAAAGAGTGCGAAAAATACAGAAAGAATTTTTCTGGAAAAGTTGTGAGCACTAAAATGGAAAAAACTATTACAGTCTTGATTGAAAGACAAATACAAGATAAAAAATATAAAAAAATAGTTAAAAGACGCAAAAAATTATTAGCTCATGTACCTGATGGTTTAGTATGCGCAGAAGGTGATTTTGTAACTATAGAATCATGCAGACCTATTAGCAAGAATAAATCTTTTATATTAAAGTCTATAAATAAATAATTTTAAGGAGAAAATAATGATTCAACAAGAAACATGGCTAGAAGTAGCAGATAATAGTGGAGCAAAAAAGCTTGAGTGCATTCGTGTTCTTAAAACTGGAAGTGGAGAAGGAAAAGCAGTTGGAAATGTTGGCGACGTAATAGTTGCTGCTGTTAAATCTGCAGAACCTAAATCTTCTGTAAAAAAAGGTAGTGTTGTAAAAGCTGTAATCGTAAGAGTTAGAAAACGCAAAAGAAGAAAAAATGGTTCAGTTATTTCTTTTGACGAAAATGCGGCTGTACTTATAAATGATAAATTAGAACCTATTGGTACTCGTATTTTTGGACCTATTGATAGAGGGTTAAGAGAATTTGGTTTTGCTAAAATATTATCTTTAGCTCCTGATGTTGTTTAACTTTTACTTTTCTTTTTATGAAATTTTTAAAATATTTATTTCGTCTAAAGCCTGATTTTTCTATAGATGGAATAATCACTGATTTAAGTATAGAAATTTTAAAGAATAATAATATAAAAGGTTTAATCTTAGATCTTGATAATACTATAATTGCTTCTAAAGCCGGCATTTTAGATGATGAAATTAAATCTTGGTTAAAACAAGCTCAAAATAATGAAATTAAATTAATTGTTGTTAGTAATAATAATAATAGTACTTATCTAAAACAAATAGAACCTATATTAAAAGAATTAGATATAGAATTAATTGGAAAAGCTTGTAAACCTTTTAGTAAAAATTTAAAAAAAGCAATTCAAATACTTGATTTACCAGTTGAAAATATATGTTTAATAGGTGATAGAGTTTTAACAGATATATTAGGTGGAGTGAATTTAAATATGAAAACAGCTCTTGTTAAGCCTCTTATAGGAGATAAAGAAAATATTATATATAAAAATTTAAGGAAATTAGAATATATTTTCTTGTATAAAAGTTAAAATTAATTAAATGAATACAGAATCAATAAGAAATTTTTCAATAATAGCTCATATAGATCATGGTAAATCAACACTTGCAGATAGACTTCTTGAATATACGGGTACTATAAGCAAAAGAGATATGGAAGAACAAGTTCTTGATAATCTTGACTTGGAAAAAGAAAGAGGCATTACTATAAAGCTTCAAACAGCCCGAATGGACTATAAAGCTAAAGATAAAAAAAATTATATAATAAATCTTATTGATACACCTGGGCATGTTGATTTTAGTTATGAAGTTTCTAGAAGCTTAGCTGCTTGTGAAGGGGCTTTGCTTGTAATAGATGCATCTCAAGGTATAGAAGCACAAACACTTGCAAATGTTTTTATTGCTTTTGAAAATAATCTTGAAATAATTCCTGTTATAAATAAAATAGATCTTCCCTCTGCTGATATAGAAAGAACTAAAAAAGAAATAGAAAGTGTAATAGGCATAGATGCAGATAATGCAATTCTTGTTAGTGCAAAAACTGGTATTGGTATAGAAGAATTATTTGAAGCTATTATTGAAAGAGTCCCTCCCCCTAGAAATAATGCACAAAGCCCTCCTAGAGCATTGATTTTTGATAGTTATTATGATCCTTATAGAGGTATTGTAACTGTTGTAAAAATAATTGATGGTTGCCTTAAAAAGGGTGATAAAATCAAGCTTATGGCAGCAGCTCCTAATGAAGAATTTGAAATTTTAGAATTAGGATTTTTAAAGCCAAAACAAATAGAAACTTCTAGTTTAGCTTGTGGAGAAGTAGGTTATATTGCTGCTTCTATAAAATCTATTTATTCTCTTGTAGGAGATACTATTACATTAAAAGAACATGGTGCAAAAGAAGCTTTGCCTGGTTATAAAGCAGCAGTACCTTTAGTATTTTGCGGTATTTATCCTATAAATTCTATTGACTATCATAATCTTAAAGATGCTCTTGAAAAACTAAGACTTAATGATAGTTCTATAACTGCTGAGCCTGAAACTTCTGCTGCATTAGGTTTTGGTTTTAGATGTGGATTCTTAGGCTTACTTCATATGGAAATTGCTAAAGAACGTCTTGAACGAGAATATAATCTTGATTTAATAGCAACAGCACCAAGTGTAATTTATAAAATAACCACAACAAAAGGTGAAATTCTTGAAATAGATAATCCTTGTAATTTACCAGAGCCAATGTTAAGAGAAAAAATAGAAGAACCTTGGGTAAAAGCAACTATTAATTGTCCTCCTGAATATGTTGGTACTTTAATGGATTTATGCCAAGATCGTAGAGGAATTTTTTCAAATATGGAACATAGTGGAGAAAGAAAAGTTTCTTTGTTTTATGAATTACCTTTAGGAGAAATCTTAACAGACTTCTTTGATCAACTTAAATCTCGTTCTAAAGGTTATGCAACTTTAGATTATGAACAAATTGGTTATAAAGAAGGGGATTTAGTGCGTATGGACATAAAGCTTGCAGGAGAAAATGTTGATGCTTTTTCGGTTATAACACATCAAAGTAAAGCTTTTTATTTAGGAAGAAAACTTACAAAAAAATTAAAAGAAATTATACCAAAACAACTTTTTGAGGTAGCAATACAAGCAGCTATAGGAAGTAAGGTCATTGCAAGAGAAACTATCTCAGCCATGAGAAAAAATGTTTTAGCAAAATGTTATGGTGGAGATATAAGTAGAAAAAGAAAACTTCTTGATAAACAAAAAGAAGGAAAGAAAAAGATGAAAGCAATAGGAAGTGTAGAAGTTCCACAAGAAGCTTTTCTTGCAGTTTTGAAAACAAGCGAAGAAAATTAATTTAATATTTTATATTTATAAACTTAATCCAGCAATATCTGTAATATCAATATCTAAAACATTCATAAAATCTATATCTTCTATATAACCAGTACCAGCTGTATTATTACTATTTTCCGCAAAATAATTTTCTATAAGAAGACTATTAGAACCAATAGTAATTAATAAATCATCACCAGTTGTAGTACTACCTTCTTGATGAGTAAAGATAGAACTTGAATAAGTAAAATCAGTTAAATCTATATTATCAGTACCTCCTCTATCTAAAATACGATCATTAGCAAAATCTTGTCTAAAAATATAACTATCATTAGTTGAATAAACATCATAGAAATTATCATTTTGTGTAGTTGAAACAAAAAGATTTGCAGTATTATTTCCTCTTATATAAGAATCTCCTATTCTATTACCATTAGAATCAAATCTTTGAGAATAAATTCCTTCAGCATTCCCATCTTGATTATAAGATTGCCATGTAACTAAGAATCCACCATCTTCTAATCCAAGAACATTACAATCTCTTTGACTATTATTTGTATAAGAATTAACTTGAAATTCATTTCCTACTTTATTACCATTAGAATCATATCTTTGTGCGAAAATCCCTTCATAACTACTATCTTGTCCATAAGACTGCCATGCTATTACAAATCCACCATCTTTTAATCCACTAACACTTGAATCTTGTTGACTATTTGTAATATAAGTATTAACTTGAAATTCATTATCTATTTTATTACCATTAGAATCAAATATTTGTGCAAAAATTCCAAAATTATCTCCATCTTGAGCTTGTGAAGTCCAACTAATTACAAAATTGCCATTTTCTAAAACACTAGTTGCTATTTTTGATTGAGCTCCTGTAGTATAAGTATTAACTTGAAATTCACTACCTATTTTATTACCATTAGAATCAAATATTTGAGCAAAAATTCCAAAATTATCGCCATCTTGTCTATTAGATTCCCATGTAATTAAAAAATTATTATTTGTAAGATTTGTTATAAAAGGATTTTGTTGATCAAATTTTGTAGTTGTATTAATTTGAAATTCATTTCCTATTTTACTACCATCAAAATTAAATATTTGTGCATAAACTCCTAAACCATTCCCATCTTGGTTTTGAGAAGTCCAAGTAATTACAAAATTACCATTATCTAATGTACTTATCGCTGAAAGTTTTTGTGTACTTGCTGTATAAGTATTAACTTGAAACTCACTTCCTATTCTGTTGCCTATAGAATCATATATTTGTGCATAAACCCCATAATTACTACCATCTTGACCATCTGATGACCATGTGACAACAAAATTACCATTATTGAGACTATTAACTATTGCATTATCTTGACTTTTAGTTGTATAAGTATTAATTTGAAATTCATTACCTAGTTTATTTCCATTAGAATCATACATTTGACCATAAATTCCAAAACTATCTCCATCTTGTCCATTTGATTGCCATGTAATCACTGTGTTGCCATTAATTAGTTCAGTAGAAGAAGCTAAAGATTGCGTTCCTTGATAATAAGTGCTAACAGAAGTTTCATTAGTAGAAATTAAATCATTTTTTAAAGTTATAGTTGCATTAAAAGTCTGATTAGTTATAGTTGTTTTTCCATCACTTAAACTAAAATTAAAATTAGCAGTTGTTGATTCAGTGCCATCATGTAATATTGCAACTTGTCCTGCTTCAATTTGTGCTTGTGTAAAACTTCCATTAGAATTTACCCAAGTATTAGTATTAATATCCCATTCTTGTACTATTAAACGTGTTTGGCTATTTATAGTATAAATTAAATTTTCTTTTAGTGTGTCTATATCTATAGCATTTAAATCAGCAGTTGTAATAATATATCTGGAAGATTCTATAAGTGCACTAGTTCTATCTCCGCTAAGAGTTGGAGCAATATTATTATGATTTACAGTAATATTAAAAGCTTGAGAAGTTAAAGTATTTATTCCGTCGCTAACAATAAAATTAAAACTTGAGTTCCCTGTTAATGAATTATTATGCTGAAACATAACTAAATTGTTATTTATGTCAGCTTGTGTAAAAGTATTAGAAGCTATGCCATTAACTAAAATATTTCCATTAATTAAATTATTTGCTGTATAAGTAAGTTGTGAAGCTGTATTATCTAAGTCAGTAGTATTTAAATCAGAAGAAGTTATTGTATATGTAGAACCTTCATTAACTTCTCCGGTTCTATCTCCTGAAAACACAGGAACTTCATTTATTTTTAAAATTAAATTTTCTATTTTTCCTGTTGTATAGTAATTATTTATTGTAATTTTATTTCCACTTCCAAAATCTAAAATTAAACTATTTCCACTTTTAGTCCATAAATTTGCTTCTATTTCATAATTAATTCCTATTTGTGTAATACCTGTGATATTTCCGATTAAATTACTAAGATCTAATGTATCGGTGCCTGCTGAATCTGTTATTATGTCTGTCCCATCATTAAGCTCATAAATATAAGTATCATTTTTATTTCCTCCAATAAAAACATCATTCCCAGCGCCACCATTAAAAATAGTATTATAATTTGTATTTCCGATAAGAACATCATGTCCTTGTCCAGCAATAATAGTGCTAAATTTACTTAAATAATAAAAGTTTACAGTGTTAGAGCCTGAAGTAATAGCATTTGTTGTAATATTTAGATTTATTATAGTATTAGTAGTGATCAGAGAAAGATCTAAAATATTTTCATATCTAATATTCTTAGGATTAAAATTATTTACATCTATTAGGTAATCTCGTCCAAAATTATCTTCGAAAACATAAGTATCAATACCTAAGCCACCGTATAAATAATCATTACCAGTTCCACCAGCTAAAATATCATTACCATTTCCAGCATAGATTCTATCATTTCCATCTCCACCATATAATATGTCATTTCCATTATCACCCAGAATAGTATCACTACCTTCATTGCCTTCTATATAATCATTATTAGCTCCACCAGATAATTTATCATTGCCTATACCTCCAAATAACTTATCATTGCCATTTCCACCTTCTAATGTGTCATTTCCAATACCACCATTTAAATAATCATTGCCATTAGCTGCTATAAGATAATCATTGCCTCCGTAACCAAAAAGATAATCATCACCATCTCCCGAAATAAGTACATCTGAGCCATTTTTACCTACTAAAGTATCGTTTCCTCCTAAAGAATACAAATAATGATTATTATCAGTTAAAGCTATAAGAGTTACTCCTAAGCCTGATAAATCTTTTATTTGTATATATCTTGAAGGATTAATTACCATAATAAATTTAATAGTTGTTTTTAAAATTCCAAAGTACAGGGAATTCCAAACTCCTATAAAAGGGAAAATACTTCTTTGTTAAGGGATTACTATTAAAGATTTAGTAATTTTAATTATTTAAAAGATCATTAATTATCCAATTATAAATATGTTCCTCTTTTTGATCTGGATGCATAATATCTTTATATTTTTGATTTTTAGGTTGTCTCCAATCTATATGATTAAATCCAAAGAAAACTCTTGATAGTTCAGTACTTGGACAAAAATTATTTTTAGGAAAAATCCTTGACCATTCTTCAGGTTGTTTCTCGTTTTCATTGCAAACTCTTGCCCACAAAGCACTACTTAAAGGTGTAACACCATCATTTAATTTTAGATTATTTCTTAATTCAGGCTTTTCATCATTATATTTTTTTCTAGCCATAATTTTATTTAATTCTATTTGTGAAGTTCTTGAACTCATAAATAAATTCCTTGGTATACATTCAAGGAAAAAAACTTCTAAATATTCTGCGGGATTATCAGGATAAAAAGGGAAAAAGAAAGAACCATAAGTAATAAATTTATTTTTATTCTTTACTTCTGGAATAAAAGCTTGTTTAGGAGGATTATAATTTGCAGAAGATGGCAAAGATTTATCAAAATCAAGCCAAGCTTGTTCTTTTTCTAAAAATTTATAACGATTTCTAAGCATATTTAAAACAAGAGTACTTTTAAATTTTATAATAGGATCTTTATTTTCTATAGCAGAATAAACAAGTTGAGGAGTTACAACAAAAGTACCCTGATGTCCTGTTGCCATTGTAATTACTTTATCTGTCATAGATTCTAAATCAGAATGTTTATTTAAAATTATTCTAGGAAGAAGTCCTCCTTGGCTATAACCAATAAAATTAAGTGATTTAATATTTTTTTCTTGAATAAGCATTTGCCTTATAGCTTTTTCAAGAATATCCGAGGATTCATAAAGACTTCCCCAAGCATAATAACGAAAAACAAATATTTTATAATCTTTTAATTCAGGATCTATTCTAGTTTTCCAAATATTCCAGAAATTTCCCCATTCATATAATTCTTTACTTAATTTTGCAGAATTTAAACCAGGTATTAAAATCAAAGCTTTAGTAGCTTCAGATGATTGTTTTAAAGATATTTGTGTTAAAGTGTTAATTCTTTGTGAAGGTCCAGTAGCTATTCTAGAATCGTAATATATATTTTGTTTTATATCTTTTGCTGATACAGCCATTGATATAAAAATTAGAAATATTAATAAAAATTTTAAAAGTTTCATAATAATTTATTTTAAAAAAAGGGTTTTCCCCTATTCAAGTAATAAAATCCCTAAAGATCTTATCAAAAACTCTAGTTTTTTGGAATTTATTTATCACAGGAATATTTTAAAAGAGGTTAGAAATGTCAACAGGTTTTAATGCTTTTAATTATTACAACATAAATGCTGTTAATAATTTTGCTTCACTTAATAATGCGATACTTGTTCAATCGGGCAATGCAACAGGTTCTGCAGATGATAATATATCACCTGGATGGAATGGTGATAACAATTCAAATTTAAACGATATTTTTTATGGTGGATCTGGCCTTGAATGGTTTAATGGGGGAAATTCAACAACAGATGGTGCTAATATTTATGTTAGAGGTGCTTATACACTTAGTACAGATCCTACTGATCCTATTATAGCAGATACTGCTGGTTTGAACACTTATTTCGTAGGACCTGCACACGGAGCTTACACAAGAACTTATGATGGGTATGGGGACGTTAATGTGCCTGCAGATCCCGGCAGTAATGATATTATAGATTTACAACAATCAACAACAGTAGGCGGAGTAACATATGATTTTCCAATTCAAAGCGAAGATCATGAAATAATATACATGGTAGGTGTTAGAGATAATGAAGTAGGTCAAACCGATTTAATTGCAAGTCATGGGAGAGTTAATGGAACTGATTATCAAATAACCTATACTGATGGACATGTTACTTATATTAGAGGCATGTTTGATAGTGAAACTGATACAGAACCTAATGCAACTATTCAATATGATAATTGTGAAGAGCTTGATTTAGATATTCCTGATGACGACGATGATGATGATGATGATGATGACGATGACGACGACGATGACGATGAGCCTGACGACGATGATGACGACGATGATGATGACGATGATGACGATGATGATGACGATGATGATGACGACGATGATGATGACGATGATGATGACGACGATGATGACGACGACGAACCTGATGATGACTGCCCATGTCCACCAAATACAAATATAAATGTTAATATAAATCCAATTCAGAATAATATAAATAACTCTGCATGGTCATGGTCAAATGCTCAAGTATTTAATAGCAATAGAAACCATTCAGGATCTCATTCTTCCTTTGGAAGTCTATTTAGAAATAATAGAGCAACAAATTTCGGCAATATAACACAAGTAAATGCAAATCCTTTTGTAGGACTTAATCTTGGAAATATATTTAATCTCCTTGGAATAAGATAAAATATATATAAATTTCTAACTTTAATTTATCCTTCTTTCTATAAATAGAGAGAGGGATTTTTTAATTAAAAAAAGATTTAATAATATTACTTATTGTAATTACTGCATTTTTTTCTTTAAATTTTACTTCTAAATTTTTAAGATAAACTTCTTTTTTTTCAGTTATTTTATTAATTGCGGTAATTAAATTATTTACAGTTAAATCTTTTTGCTCTAAAAGAAAACAATAATCTTTAGAAGCAAGAATTGAAGCATTATAAAATTGATGATTTTGAGCAAGATTAGGTAAAGGTATTATTATTGAAGGAATTTTCTTAGCACAGATTTCAGCTAAAGTCATTGCTCCTGCTCGTCCTATAATAAGATCAGTTGCTGAATATAATAATGCTATTTTGTCTATATAAGAAAAAGCTTTGTAATTATTAAAATATTTTTCAGTTAAATTATTAATTTGATTTTTTAATCTCTGAAATTCTTTTTCTCCTAATTGATGAACTATTTGCCAATTATTAGCAATCAATTCTTCGATACAATCTAAAATAATATTATTAATTATTTGTGAACCTTGACTTCCTCCAGTAATAGTAAGAATTTTTTTATTAAAATCAAGTCCAAAGTCTTTACAAGCAATTTCTTTTGAAATTTCATTAAAAAATTCTTGTCTAATAGGATTTCCACTTAAAATAATAGGAGCATTTTTTGTTTTAATTATAGTTTTTGGTTCTAATCCAAAGCTAAGACAATTAGAATTCTTAGCAAAAATTTTATTTGATAAACCCATAATAGAATCTAAATTATGAATTATATAAGGAATTTTAAAAAGATTTGCTGCTAATAAAATTGATGCAGAAGCATAACCACCAGTACTAAAAATTAAATCAGGTTTTTGTTTTTTTAAAATATAACAAGCTTCTATAGTTGCAAAAAAAAGTTTAAAAATCCAAAAAATTATTTTCCAAGATCTAGGCATTCCTCCTATAAAAGAAATATATTCTCTTTTTATATTTGCTTCTAAAGCCTTATTATCTTCTAATTTTGATTTGCAAACAAAATAAAAAAAATCAAATTCTTTATAATTCTTAAGGTTCTCATGTATAGCTAATATGGGATATATATGTCCACCGCTTCCACCACCTGCAAAAGCAATTTTTTTCATTAACTATTTACGATTTTAAGAAGTTCTTCTGAATTAGTTTCAGTATTATTTCTTCTTTTAACAGGATGAAGCCATATAACTTTTTCTTCTTCTGAAAATTCTCCTAATGGTTGAATCTCTGGTTGAAGCCAAACATGTTTTCCTGTCCAAATCTGTGTTTGAATAGTATTAATAATATTGCACATATTTTCAGAATTTGCATTCTCTGCATTAAGAATAAAATTAGCATGTTTTTGTGAAACTTCTGCTCCTCCTATTTTATAACCTTTGAATCCCATTTCATCTATAAGTTTACCAGCAGAATATTTAGGATTAGGATTTCTAAATATACAACCACAAGAAAATCCTTTAGGTTGTTTACTTTCTCTTTCTTTAGAATAGAACTTCATCTGATTTTGAATTTGAGCCATAGTACCTTGTTTAAGTCTATATTTTGCTTCAAGTACTATATATCTAGAAGTATCTATTGATGATTTACGATAACCAAATGCAATTTGACTTGGAACTAAGCTTATCATTTCAAGCTTTTTCGTATCAAATAATACAACTTTTTCTAATATATCTGTAGTGGAATGACCATGAGCACCAGCATTCATAATAACAGCACCACCAACAGTACCAGGTATTCCTTCGTAAAATTCACAACCACTTAAACCTAATTGTGAAGTATGAGAAGCAAGCCTAGGAAGTCTAGTACCAGCACCTACAACTATTGTTTCAGGAGAAGTCTTTGTAATCCATTCCATAGAAGTAGTACAAATAAGAGCGCCCTTTACACCTTTTGATGAAATAAGTACATTAGAGCCTCCGCCTAGAACAGACCAAGGAATTTTTTTCTCTCTAAGCTCATATATTAAAGAAATAAGTTCATCAGGATTTTCAGGAAAATATACAAATTCCGCTTCTCCACCAATTCTTATGGTAGTCATATTACTAACACTTATATTTTCTAGCTTATTCATCTGTTATCCTATCGTTATAGTATTTAGACTTAGATTTTCCTTAAAAAGTTTCCCAATTTTTGTAATATCACCAGCTCCTAATATTAATAATAAATCATTTTGTTTAAGGCTTTGTAATATAGTTTTTACTATTTCTGAAAAATCATTGCCACAATACTCAACTCTTTCTTCAGGCTTTTCATGATTCATTTCATTAACGAGTCTCATGCTGTTAATATTTTCTAAATGTTGACCTCGTGCTAAGTATAAATCAGCTATATATAAAATGTCAGCCCCTTTAAAGCAATTTTTAAAGTTTTCCCATAAATCTCTGAGCCTTGTTGGAAGGTGCGGCTGGAAAAGTACTACTAATCGCCCATTCGAATTTTCTTTTTTTAATAAATCTTTTGCACAATTAATAGCAACTTCTATTTCAGTAGGGTGATGCCCATAATCATCATAGATTTTAATATTTTTAGAAGAAGTAAAAATATGTTCAAATCGTCTTTTTACTCCATTAAAATCTTTTAAAATATTTAAACAATTATGTTTATTTGCTCCAAAGCTTTCTGCTAAAGTTATTCCTATTAATGCATTATAACAATTATGTTTACCTTTAAGATTAGGGATTTCTATATTTTTTATTAATTCATCAGCATTTTGCATATAATCAAATGAATTATTATGCTTTAAATCATTAACTATTTTTTTTACATTTGGACAATTGCCATTATATAAAAGAAAATTAGCTTTTTTAGCAAATTCCTTGAATTTTGAAATTTGTATATCAAAAGAATTTTCATAATTTTCCAAATGATCTGGTTCTATATAAGTAATTATTCCATGACTTGGATTGGTTTTTAAGAAACTCTGATCACTTTCATCTCCTTCAAATATAAAAATCTCACTATTCTTTTTTAAAGCACTTGAATCTAAGCCTTTTATTTCACCGCCAATTAGCCAAGAAGGATTTAATCCAAGATTTTCAAAAAGCCATGCAGTTAATGCCGTAGTAGTAGTTTTACCATGAGTACCTGATATAACAATTTGATATTTGAAATTATTTGCAATACATTGTAATAAGTCAGATCTATGCCAAATTTTTACATTTTGACTTTGTAAATAAATTAATTCAGGATTATTTTTTTCAATCGCAGTACTAATAACACATACATCAGGTAATTCAATTTGTTTTAATTTTTCTACATTATGTGAGATCCAAAGATTGGCTCCTAAAGCAGAAAGTTCTTTTATATTGTTTATTTCATTTTTATCAGAACCAGAAACTTTGCAATTAGATTGCAAACATATTCTAGCTAAGGGATTCATTCCTGCGCCACCTATTCCAATAAAATGCAAATTTTGGGGCAAATTCATTATTTAATTATTATTTTGTAGCCCCTTTTAAATTTTCAATATTTTCTTTAATTAATTTAAATGCTCTACTTTTAAGACGATTAGCTTTGCTTACATTAATTGCTTGTTGAGAAGTTTGATCAAGTTTTTTATAAATTAAATTTAAATGTTGTTTTAATGAATTTTCATCATTTAATTTTTTAATAGATTTGAAAAGTTGCTTTATTTCAGCACGTTCTTGTAAATTTCTATTACGATTTCTTTTATTAGTGAGTATATCTTTTTTAGATGCTTTTGTATTTGCCATTACTTTAGAATTTATAAATTTCAGTTTAAAAATAATACAATAATTAACTTTATATATGCAAGCAAAGCTAATAATTTCTTTTCTATATTAGCTATTTATTTTATAAATAATAATTATAAGTTTCAACAGTCAATGGATGTAGATACCAATTCTTCCGAATTATTTTTTCTATTGTTTTTTTACAAGCTTCTAATACTGCTCCTTTTAATCCTTTTTCTTTTAATGCCTTATTTATAGGCGTTATCCATTCTTCTTCTCTTGTAGGTTCAATTGCATCTGCAATAAAAATTATTTCTTCGAGAAGACTCATTTTAGGGCGTCCAAGAGTATGACTTGCTATTGCCATTAAAATATCGTTATTGTTTATCTTAAATTCTTCTTGTGCAATAATAGCACCTACTCTTGCATGCAATAATCTTGGAGAAAGCTTATCTGCTAAATCTAAGATTTGATTTTTTTCTATAATTTTTTCAATTAAGAATTCATTAGATTCTTCTTTAGCAATATCATGAAGCAAAGCAGCAATTTGTGCATCTTCAATAGAAGCATTATATTCTTTAGCAAGGATTTCTGCTGTTTTTACTACTGATAAAGTGTGTTCAAATCTTTCCTCTGAAAGTCTTGTTCTAATTTTTTCTTTTATTTCTTTAAATGTGAACATATTTTAAATTTTCAGAGAATTTAATATCTTCATTTAAGTCATCAATTTGAAAATCAGTATAATCTCCAACAGATGTAAAAGAAGAAAGCCTTTTAACATTTGTAAGCATTTTATGAACTGCTTCAGCTAATTCAACAGAATAAGGCTTATCAGCAGTAAGATGTATTGTTCTAAAAGGTGCTCTAACTTTTTTATTTCCTTTAATTAATACCCTATTCTGATAAATCAAAGATTTTGCTTGGGCAAGTGCTTGTTCAAAAGTTTGAAATTTTGCTAGATTTGAAAAAGTTTGTTTTCTACTTAAATCTTTTCTGTAAATCTTATCAAGATGCATTTCACCTATAGTACGTAAACCTACATTTTCATGAACTGAACTTAAATTAATTCCTCCACAAGGCATAACAAAATAAAGCCATGAAGAAACTTTAGCTATTATTTTTGCAACACTTTCTGCAAAAGCTAAGTCAGCACCACAACGATAATACAAAGCACCATGTGGACGTACATAGGCTATTTCAATATTTAGATTTTTTGCAATTCCAATTATAAAACTTAATTGAGAGGTAATACAATATTGTAATTCTTCAAAAACAAAAGGAATTTCTTTTCTTCCAAAATTAACAGGATCTGGATATCCTATATGTGCACCTACTACTAATTTTCTTTCTTTTGCCATTCTTAAGGCTTTACTTATACTAGCAAAATCACCAGCATGTCCACCACAAGCAATGTTTACACTTGTTACAAAAGGCAAAATAGCTTCTTCATTTGCATGTTTATAAATTCCCCAACTTTGAGCTAGATCACAATTAAGATCTATTGTTGGTATATAACCATATTCATTAGTTTCTTGAGGAATATTTGTTTTTTGAATATTTTTTTCCATAAAATTATTATAATTCTTAATTTAATATTTAAGTGCTAAAATTATAAAATCTATGCTAAATATTAAACTTTCATTAGCAGTAAATAATTTTTTAGAATATTTAGAGAATCTTGATGCAGATACAAAAAGAGCTTATACTTTAGATCTTAATGCTTTTATTTTAAATTTTGAAGAAGATATATCTATAAATCAAATAAGTACTAATCATTTAAAAATTTATCTTAATAATCTTAAAACTAAAGATAATAAAAGAGTAAGTGTTTCTACACAGAATCGACATTATGCTACTTTAAAACGATTTTTTGATTGGTTGAAAAAAGAAAATTATATTCAAGAAAATTTATTTGAAAATCTAAAAAGGCGTCGTCCTAACAAAGATTTAGGCGAAGTCCCAAGTGGAAGTATAATACGTTCGTTAACCCAAGATCAAATTGAACAACTTTTACAAAATCTAAAAGAATTTGAATTAAGAGAACAAGTCTTATTTTTATTAATTTATACTACGGGTTTACGAATAAGTGAAGCATTAAAATTAAAAATAGAAGATATACAAGAAGATGGGAGCATATTAGTCCGTTCAACTAAAGGTAATAAACCAAGAAAAACTTTTGTTGGAAAAATTCTTAAACCTCTTTTAAAAAAATATATTTCAAAATTAGAAAAAAATTCATGGTTATTTCCATCTATAAAACTATCTGCTGAATCAATGAGTTATGGAAGAGCAAGACAGTTATTTACAAAGATTAGTCAAGGAATTAAAAATTATGATGGCTCAAAAATCACAATTCATCAATTAAGACATACTTTTGCGACTGAACGAGTAGGTTATATTGATTCAATTTTATTAATGGATCTTATGGGGCATTCAGATATAAGAACAACTCTTAGATATGCTAAAGCAGATGTTAAAGCCATTAAAAATGCATTTGATGTTTTTGATCAACGAAAATTTAGATAGATTTATTTATGAAGTATTGTTTGTAAATTCTTAGCACTCTCTTTATTAATAAAACCCTCTAAAAGACTTATAATAGAATCTCCATCTTCTTCTAAAGAACTACCAACTGCATAATAATTTTCATAGAAATTTTTAATTTTAGCTAAATATCCGGAATTTTCAGCTTTACTACCAGCACCTCTATTATAATTTTGAACTAATTCATTAATTCCTACTTTTTTATATTGTAATAATTTCTTTAAATAAAACATTACAAAAATAACTGATGCTGTTGGTTTATCTAACATTTCTTTTGTAATAGTTAAACCAAAAGTCTTCATATCTATTAATGCAGCCTTACCTCCTTGTGCAAAACCCCAAGATTTCTCATCAAAACCTTGTCTTGGATTAAAACTAGATTCTGTTCTAATAATTGCAAGTATTAATGCTTTAAAAGCTTTACCTTCTTTACTATTTTCATTTATTCCTAATTTTCCGAAAACTTCTGTGATTGCTTGTTGAACTGCTTTATAATTATCTTCATATTCAGATTCATTAAATTTAGCTTTTGCTGCTTTTTCTTGAGTTATTTCTTCTCTTTCTTTTTTAGGTTGATTAATTATGTTAGTAGCTAAAATAGGAGCAGCTAAAGGTAGTGCAAAAGGAGAAGCCATAAAAGGAACTACAGAAGAAGAGATTACATCTTGTGAGGTTGTTTGGTTTGCCATACAAGCACCAAATCTTTCCATTTTTACGTTTAAGGAGTCTGGCTCTCCTTGTATTTTTTTTATACAATTACAACCATGATTTATAATAAATAATCTTTCAAAAACTTTATTATCTTGAGGATTATTAGGATTATATGGAATCATTGTCTTAAGAAATTTGTCTTTAGTTAATATATAATTCAATTTGATTAAAATAGTATTAATATATCTCAAATTTTAAAAAAATATATTAAAAAATTACAAAAAAATAAGCTTTATAATGCAAAATATTATATGAGAATTCTTATTTTAATTTTGATCAATGCAGAAAAATAATTTAAAGAAAAAGATATTTTCGCTTTCTTTTTTTGCTTTATTATTATTAACCTTTTTTACAAGTAGTTGTAGCTTAGGAATTAATGGTGATGCTGCTTCAAAAAAAGCTGAAAAATATTTAAATACTTATATTTTAAGAAATACCGGAGGAATAACTGCTAAAGCAGCCGGTGTAGATAAAAAAGATGAATTTTATGAAGTTCAAATTCAAATTCTTAAAGATAATCAGGTAATGGAAAAAGTACCAGTTCTTGTTACTAAAACTGGAAAAACTCTTATTCTTAATCCTCAACAGACTCTTATATATAATTTAGATGTATCTCCTGAAGATGCTTTCTTAAAAGCAAGTAAAGAAGCTCAAACAAAGATGCTTAAAAATATTCCTAAAAAAGACAAAGTTGAAGTTAAACTATTTGTTATGTCAGGCTGTCCTTTTGGAGTAGAAGCTGAAAATACTTTTTATAAAGTAATTAATCATCTTGGAAAAGATATTAAAGACCTTGATATTCAAGTAAAATATATTACTTCAAAAGTTAAATTAGAAAATAAAAATCCTAAATATTGTATTGAAAATTATTGTGCAATGCACGGTTTAGCAGAGATAAAAGAAAATCTTCGTCAAATATGTGTTGCAAATACTGATAAAGATAAATTTTGGGATTATTTAGCTGAATTTAATTCAAAATGTAAGCTTGATGAAAAAGCTGAATCTTGTGCTAATGAAATTATAAAAGCTAAAGCTATTGATGCACAAAAAATTGTAGATTGTATGAAAGCTCCTGTAGATTTATTTGAAAAAGATTTTCAGGAAAGTACAAAGTATGAAGCAACTGCTTCTCCTACAGTCATAATTAATGGTGCTAAATATGAAGGTATGAGAACTCCTAATGCTATTTTAGAAGCAATGTGTGCAGGTTATAAAAATGCTCCTGCTATTTGCAAGCAAAAAATAAAAGATGGAGATAAAATCCCTGAAGCAGGAAATGCTTCTTGTGGAGCAAGTCCAGCTCCTGTAGCGGTACCTACAAAAGATGCCCCTGAAACAAAATAAAAGAAATCAATCTAAAAAGATCCTGTCTAATCTTAATTTACAGGATCTTTCTTTTTTTATTAGTGAAAAAATAATTCAATGGGAAAGCTTTCTTAACGCACAAAATATATTATTTTACTGGGCGATGAAAGATGAAATATCTCTCTATACAGTAATAGAACAAGCTTTATACCTAAAGAAAAATTGTTTTTTACCAATAATAAAAGATAATGAATTATATATTTCAAAACTTAATAATTTAGATGAAGTTTTGAAGAAAAATATATTAGGTTTTTATGAAATAGAAAATAATTTTCCTAATGATTATAATAAAATATCTGAGATTTTAGATTTAATCTTTGTTCCGGCATTATGTTTTGATAAAAAAGGTAATAGATTAGGTCGAGGTAAAGGTTTTTATGATAAATTTTTTGTGAATATATCTAGGCAAAATATTATAACTACTGGAATTATTCCAGATATATTATTATTTTCTGATTTAGATTTTATTGATCCTTGGGATCAAAAAGTTGATTATATAATAACGGAAAAAAAATTAATGGGGAGTTTATACCAAAAAGTGATCATTAGCTAACAAATAGATTTCTTGAAGAAACCCCCTTCACCCCCTTAACAGGGGGAATCTAAAGGATATAAGTCTAAAATGGGGCTTGTCGCCCCAAGCCCCACAAAACTACAAGCTCAATCTCCCCCTGTTAAGGGGGTTGGGGGGTTTCTAAAAAGAAAATTTAGTTAATTTCTTATATTATATTTGCTCTATTTTGATATTGTTTATATCTCCATTTTGCATCTTCTTCTGTTCTTTTGAATAAATCTGCAGCTTCTGTAGGTACTGCCTTAGAAAGAGAATTATATCTCACTTCTGAACCAATAAAGCCTTGGAAATTATCAAAATTAGGTTCTTTAGAATCAATTACAAAAGGATTTTTACCTTCAATTTCAAGCATTGGATTATGTCTGTAATTTACCCAATAACCACATTCAACCGCTTGTTTTTGACGTCTAGAAGTAGTATTCATTCCACTACGAATTCCATGTGCAATACAAGGAGCGTATGCAATTATTAATGAAGGTCCTTTATATGCTTCTGCTTCTTTAAGTACTTTGAAATATTGATTCATATCCGCACCTAAAGATACTTGTGCTACATAAACATATCCATAAGTCATTGCAATTGCGCCAAGATCTTTCTTTCTCATTCTCATACCAGCTGAAGCAAGTTTTGCCACTGCTCCTACAGGTGTTGATTTAGAAGCTTGCCCCCCAGTATTTGAATAAACTTCGGTATCAAGTACAAGAATATTTACATCTTCACCAGAAGCAATAACATGATCTAATCCACCAAAACCAATATCATAAGCCCAACCATCTCCACCAAAAATCCAAACTGACTTTTTGATTAAATATTGCTTGAGACTAAGTATTTCTTTTGCTAAACTATCATTTTCTTTTTTAAGACATTCAATAAGTTTCGTAGAAGCCTTTTCTGAAGCATCAGCATCATTTTTGCCATTTATCCATTCTTGCATTGCAACTTTTGTTTCTGCAGACATAGAGCCATTTGCAATTGCATTGGACATTTTTTCAGCAATACGATTTCTTAATTGATTTATACCAGAAGCAATCCCATAACCGTACTCAGCATTATCTTCAAAAAGTGAATTAGCCCAAGCAGGACCTCTACCTTCTGAATTTGTTGTGTAAGGAGTTACAGGTGCAGACCCCCCATAAATAGAAGAACATCCAGTAGCATTTGCAATGATCATTCTATCTCCAAAGAGTTGTGTAATAGTTTTTATATAAGGAGTTTCTCCACAACCAGCACAAGCTCCTGAAAATTCAAATAACGGTTGAGCAAATTGACTATTTTTAATATTTGCAAATTTGTCTAAAACTGCTTTATAGCCAACTTTATTATGCATATATTCCCATCTTTCAGCTTCTGCTTTTTGACTTTCATAAGGTTTCATAATAAGTGCTTTTTCTTTAGAAGGGCATATATCAGCACAAACACCACAACCAGTACAATCCTGTAAACTAACTTGTATTCTGAACTTATAGTCTTTAAGAGGTCCTTTTCCTTCTTGAAGAACAGTGCCTGCAGGAACATTTTTAGCTTCTTCTTCTGTTAGCAAGAAAGGACGAATAACTGCATGAGGACAAACATAAGCACATTGATTACATTGTATACATTTTTCAGATTGCCATTCAGGAACATTAACTGCAATAGAACGTTTTTCATATTTTGTTGTACCTTGTGGGAAAGTACCATCTTCATAACCATTAAAAGCACTAACAGGCAAACTGTCCCCTTTAAGGCTATTAATAGGCATTACTATGTTTTTTACAAAAGCTGGTACATTAGAACATGAACTGGAACAAGAACAACAAGAATGTTCTTTAATTTGAATGTTTTTCCATTCAGAAGGTATAGCTATTTGTTTAACTTCACCGCCTTTATCAACAGCTTTGTAATTCATATTAACTATGTCTTCGCCCTTTTTACCAAAAGATTTAACAATAGCTTTTTTCATTTGCTCAATAGCTTTTTCATAAGGAATTACATTAGCTATTTTAAAGAAGGCAGCTTGCATAATAGTATTTGTTCTATTACCTAAACCAATTTCTTCAGCAATTGCAGTAGCATTAATAACATAAAATTTAATATCATTTTCAGCAAGATATTTTTTAAATTTATCAGGTAAATGATTTTTTGTTTCTTCTTCGTTCCAAATACTATTTAAAAGGAAAGTTCCACCTTTTTTAAGACCTTGAAGCATATCATATTTATCTAAATAAGAAGGTACATGACAAGCAACAAAATCAGGAGTGTTCACAAGATATGTAGAACGAATAGGTTCATCTCCAAATCTTAAATGTGAAATTGTAATACCACCAGATTTCTTAGAATCATAAGCAAAATAAGCCTGACAGTATTTATTAGTGCTATCACCAATAATTTTAATAGAATTTTTATTTGCGCCAACAGTACCATCTGAACCTAAGCCATAGAATTTCGCTTCGAAAGTACCTTTAGGAGCAACACTAACTTCTTCTTTAATTTCTAAAGATAAATTAGTAACATCATCTACTATTCCGATAGTAAAAGGAGTTTTAGGATTTGCTTTTTCTAAATTTTCATAAATAGCTATTATTTGAGCTGGGGTAGTATCTTTTGAAGAAAGACCATATCTTCCACCAATTATAACAGGGCTATTTTCTTTACCATAAAAAGCATCTCTAATATCTAAATATAAAGGTTCTCCATTTGCACCATGTTCTTTTGTTCTATCTATTACAGCAATTTTTTTAACAGATTTAGGAAGTACATTAAAGAAATATTTTAAAGAAAAAGGTCTATAAAGATGTACAGTAATAAGTCCTACTTTTTTACCTTGAGTTCTAAGATAATCAATAGTTTCTTTTATTGTTTCAGTAACAGAACCCATTGCAACAATAATATTTTCAGCATTAGCATCTCCATAATAAGTAAATGGATGATATTCTCTTCCTGTTATTTTAGAAATTTCCTTCATGTAATTCTCGACTATATCAGGAATTGCATTATAAAATTTATTTTGCGCTTCTCTTGTTTGAAAATAAATATCAGGATTTTCAGCAGTACCTCTTGTAACTGGATGTTCAGGATTCAATGCTTTATCTCTAAATTTCTGCACTGCTTCCATATCAATAAGCTTTGCCATATCTTCTTCTTCAATCATTTCGATTTTTTGAATTTCATGAGAAGTTCTAAAACCATCAAAGAAATTAAGAAAAGGAATAGATGCTTTAAGGGTACTAAGATGAGCAACAGGAGATAAATCCATTACTTCTTGTACACTCCCACTAGCAAGCATTGCAAAACCTGTTTGTCTAGCGCTCATTACATCACTATGATCTCCAAAAATAGAAAGAGCTTGAGCAGCTAAGCTTCTAGCACTAACATGAAAAACGCTAGGTAAAAGTTCTCCAGCGATTTTATACATATTAGGGATCATAAGTAAAAGACCCTGAGAAGCAGTATAAGTACTAGTTAAAGCACCAGCTTGAAGAGAGCCATGGGTTGCGCCCGCTGCACCTGCTTCGGATTGCATTTCAATAACTTTCAAGGTTTGTCCAAAAAGATTTTTTCTTCCGGCGGTAGACCATTCATCTACATATTCAGCCATATTTGAAGAAGGGGTAATCGGATAGACAGCAGCCACTTCACTAAACATATAGGAAATATGAGCGGCAGCATAATTTCCATCACAAGTTACAAATTTTTTGTTTTTCATAATGTTATATTTAAAATATTAATTAAGTATTTAAGTATTTGATTGAATCCAACATAATTAAAAGTTGAATAAAAATATTTTAGATCTAAATAAGAAAATCAGCAAATTATGATTATTTTTTTAATACAAACTCTGTAAATACGAAATATATGTTATAATTAAATTAGAAAGGTTATTTAAGCCTTTCTAAAATACCCGTACAAAATTGGACCATTCTCATAAGCCCTCTATTTTCTTATAAGAGGGCTTTTTTTTAGTTATTATTTCTTCTTTCTTTAATTTTAATCAAAAATACTAGGCTCTGGTTTTCTGTTATTGTAGCGATCAAATGCCTTTTTCCAACGATCTCCTACAATTTTTTGCTCTTCTTCTGAAAAATAATAATTTATGAAATTACCAAAAAAACTTAAATTTTCAAGAGTATTAGTATTAATTGATATATAAGGTTTAGCATTATCAGGATTCTTTGAATATTTCTTTGCTTCTTTAGTTTCTGTAAAATAAAATAAATATAAAACATCTTTCTGATCTGTTGGATCCTCTATATTCTGTTTAACATAATTTTCCCAATCAGCAGAAAATCTTTTAAGCTCTTCATCATCATTAAACTCGATTTTAGGAATATTTAAATCTCGTACGATAGAAGTTGTTCTTATATATGTACTAAAGAATAGTCCTAAAATATCATCTTTTCTTGAAATCCAAGAACCCATTTCTTTATTTGGATTTACAATATCTACAAGAATATTTGGATTTTTCTTCATAGGAGTTTGTGTTGAAGTTCCAACTGGATTTTTCTTTAAATCAGCCTCTATAAAAATAGCTCTTCTTTCAGAACCAAAAAATTTTCTTTCTTCTTTAGTAAATTCTGCAAAATCAAAGTTTAAATATCCTTTTTTTATTAATTCATTAAAAACTTCTCTATTAATAAAAGCATATAAATAACCATCAGCATCTTCTTCTTTTCTAAATAATTTTTTAACTAATTCTTTATCTTCTTTTGGTATTTTAGGATTTTCTTCAACATATTTATAATAAGCATTAAGAAGCTTTTCTTTCTTATCTAAACTTATAGAATAATCAAAATCATTATTCTTAATTGCCTCAAGAAAAGCTAAAAACAGACTAGATTGTTGTGCAAATCCTAGATAATATCCAAAACTATTCTCATTTAGATCAAAAATATCTACAAAGATATTTAGTTTTCTTTCTGGCGGAGGGTTTTGTGTTATTGAGGGTTGGACTAGATTCTTTTTCTTATCAGCAACTGCAAATTTACTTTTAAATCTAGCACCAAAAATTTTTCTTTCTTTTTCTGTAAATTCTGCTAATTCTATATTTAGATATCCTTTTTCTATTAATTTATTAAAAACTTCTTTATTAATAAAAGCATATAAATAACCATCTTTATCTTCTTTTCTAAACAATTTTTTAGCTAATTCTTTATCTTCTTCTTTTATTTTTGGATTTTCATCAATATATTTATAATAAGAATCAAAAAATTTTTCGGTTTCATCTGAAACTTTACCTAAACCTATATAATAATCAAAATCATTATTAATAATTACATCAAATAAAACATTTAATACAGCAGATTGTTGAATAGGATTTAGATTCCCTCCAAAACTATTTCGATCTGCAATATCTAGAAAAATATTTGGCTTTTCTTCTTGAGATCCTTCAACTTGACTATCTGATGCTTTTGTTTCTTTTGTTGGAATATTTAAAGCTCCATTTGCTACATTTTCATTAAAATCTTTAAAAGACCTAAATGAATCTTTTTTTAAACTTTTTTTAAAAAGTTCTTCTTCAGACATCACACCAAAAATAGGTGAAATATTAAATCCTTTTTTTACTAATATATTAGAAAGAACTCCTTTTTCTGCTTCATCAAAAGTAGAATCTCCATTTGTATTAAATTCACTAACATCAACATTATAAGTTTCTGCTTTTCTCTCTTTTATATTTATATATTGTATAACAGTATAAAAATCAGTCATATTTTTTATCGTATTACAGTCTGTACTTATTAATTTAAGTGATTAAAATTAAATTGAGAATAAGATTCCAAAATATAAGTCTGAACCATTGATTATGCTGATTTTTACGATTAACTATGATTAGGAGCCCCCCAACCCCCTAAAGGGCTTACTCCCCTACAAAATTACAAGTTGATTCGAAGAGGTTTTCCCTGTTTTCGACCCCCAGCCCCCTGAAAGGGGGCTTTTAAGGATAAATATATTTTTTCGTAATAAGATTATTTTACTGCGATAGAATGCGCAAATTAAAAAAATAGTTTTTTATGATAATTTTTATCTAAAATAATTTTATTAGCTTTAAATCATAATTTTAAAATATAATCTCGTTATAATAAATAATTATATTTAACAATATTAAAAAAAATCTATCCTTGAAAAGCCCCCTTTCAGGGGGTTGGGGGTTCTTAAAAAATTGCTTTATTTTCTTCATAAGCGGCAAAATAAACTGTAGGGGGTTAGGGGGCTCCTTTCAAATCCTTAAAAAAAATTAATGTAAAATTATAGAAAATATTTCTATAAACCATTGTATTTCGTATTTATATATGTTATAATAATAATTGTAAGTCCAAAGTGATTAAAAATAAATTTGGACTTAATAGATGTAAATAAAAGTTGTGGCCACAAAAAATAAAAACATTTATCCAGACAAAAAAAGCACCTTGGGTGCTGGATTAATCTGGCTGCATAAACGACTTGCTCGCAAGTCACTACCTTTCGTAAGAGAAAGGAGTATTAAACCCGAGGAAATGGGGTTAATAAGCGGGGAGAGTCGCTCAGATGTGATAAATCGAAGAGAAAGAGAAAT
>MOYB01000003.1:30334-38049 GCA_001899385.1 Candidatus Caenarcanum bioreactoricola
TCTCCTGAAGGAAAGGGAGCTAAAATGCATCGTTTTTTAGCTAGAATGCATGCATAAAATCCCCTCTCTTTTAGGAGAGGGGAAAACTGAGCGAAGAAAATTCTTTTAAATGATAATTTCTTTTATAAAATCTATTTTTTAATCTTTTCTTTTGGAGGTAAAGTAAGTCTCTCTAAACCTACTAATTCTTCCATTATATCTCTTAATCTTATTAATTCTTGAGCCTCTGGATCTGACTTTTAAATATTCTCATTTTAAATATTTTTTAGATTTTTATAAATAATATATTAACTATTTACTAAAGTCAATACTCTTATTCTAATGTTTCAACTATTTTATTTATAAGAGATTCTATATTATTTTTCTTTTGTGCGGAGATTAGAACGGAATCTTTAAAATTATTTTCCAAAGAATCTCTCTCTTCTTGACTCAATAAATCAATCTTATTAAATACAAGAAGTCTTTTTTTATCTCTAATACCTAATTCTTCTAAAATCTTTTCTATTACTTTCAAATGTTCTTTATATAACTTATTTGAGGCATCTAAAACTAATAATATTAATTCAGATTCACATATTTCCTCTAAAGTCGCTCTAAAAGCATCTACTAATGTTGTTGGTAATTTCTGTATAAATCCCACTGTATCACTCAATAGAAATGGTTTTTTATTTTTATAATTAAGCTTTCTTATTGTTGGATCA
Source organism: Candidatus Caenarcanum bioreactoricola (assembly GCA_001899385.1). Taxonomy (GTDB): domain Bacteria; phylum Cyanobacteriota; class Vampirovibrionia; order Caenarcaniphilales; family Caenarcanaceae; genus Caenarcanum; species Caenarcanum bioreactoricola. The sequence continues at coordinate 31,036 of MOYB01000003.1, forward strand.
AGTGTTGCAAAAAGTTTATTTTCAATAAAAACTTCTTCATTTGTAATTGCTTGAAAAAGTGTTGATTTCCCTGCATTGGTGTAGCCTACAAGTGAAACTGTTGCTAAAAAATTCTCCTTTCTAGCTCTTCTTTGTATATTTCTAACTTTACTTACTTCTTCAACTTTTTTCTCAAGATAATTTATTCTTTCTTTTATTCTTCGTCTATCAACTTCAATTTTGGTTTCACCAGGTCCTCTAGTCCCAATTCCTCCCCCTAATTTACTCATCGCTTTATATCCTCCTGCTAACCTTGGCGCAAGATATTTTAATTGTGCAAGTTCTACTTGTAGCTTTCCTTCATTGCTTTTAGCTCTTTGCGCAAATATATCAAGTATTAATTCTGTTCTATCCAAGACTTTTGCAATTCTAAGTTCTCTTTCTATATTTCTACATTGAGAAGAACTAAGTTCTCCATCAAAAATTACAAGATCTGCAGAATATTTTTCAATAAGTAATCTTAATTTATTTATTTTCCCAGAGCCGATAAAGAAACGACTATCTGGTGTTTTCATGTTTTGAGTAAGTCTATATAATATTTCTGCACCAGCAGTGTCTGCAAGTCCTTCTAATTCATCAAAACTATCTTGATTTGCTAATCCTACTAAAATAGCAGTTTCTTTTGTTTTAATTTTAAGAGTTTTAACATTTTTTGCAAGATCTTCTTCTATTTTTTCAATCAATTCAAGCTTATTAATTTCAGAGATCTCTTTAATAGTAGCTATTTCTCCAATTTCCCAAGGAGGTTCTCCACTTTTTAAATAACAAAGTTGGCAATAATCAGCAAATTCAAGATAATGCCCTTTAGATTTACTATAAAGACTGTGGGAATTAGAATGTATAAAAAGAAATAAATCAAAATGATATCTTTTCATTAAAAGCAATTCTGCTTCATCTATTTTTTTCTTTTTTGGGTTAGCACTCACAATCTGAAGTTGTCCTAAGAAGCTACTACCTTCCCGTGCAAGTTGGGCGTTTATATCTTTGATATTATAAAGATCTCCTATATAATAATGTCTTACTTTTCCGTTTCTATCTATTAAACAAGAAACCGTGTCTTGTACTTTTAAAGATAATTCAGCAATCTCTTTTGCAACTTCAGAAGAAATTATTTGATTTTTAAAAACAGTTTTTTGTAGAAGCTTTTGAAAATCTTTTAATTGGTTTTTCTTTATATTCATATTTTTTAATATAGTTTTTCTCTTTATTTGCCTTTTGCTATTATTTTAAATATTAATATTTTAATTATAATGCAAGAAACACCTAAAGCGCTTCGTTTACAAATAGGATTATTTGGTCGAACTAATGTAGGAAAATCTTCTTTTCTAAACTGTATCGCAAATCAAAATATTTCTATCGTTTCTGATATAGCAGGCACAACGACTGATGTAGTAGAAAAGTCTATGGAATTATTACCATTTGGACCCGTAACTTTTTTAGACACTGCGGGACTTGATGATAACTCTGTTTTGGCTGAAGCAAGAATAAATAAAACAAAAAAAATCTTTAATAGAGCAGATATAATTGTTTTAATCTGTGAAGCAGATAAATGGGGTGAAAATGAAGAATATGTTCGTATTCAAAGTGAAAATTTAAAAATACCTCTTATTATTATTATAAATAAAATAGATATTAATCCTCCTTCTGAAGCTTTTCTAAAAAAAATTAGATTATTTAGTTCTGCTTTAATAACAGCAAGTTTTATTGATTTAGAAAATGCTGAAAATTTAAGAAATGATTTTAAAAAAGCTCTTATAGAGAACTCTCCTAAAGATTATTTTTCATCAAATTTATTAGGAGATCTATTACCTAGTGGCTCACTTGCTGTTTTTGTTATACCTATAGATTTAGAAGCACCTAAAGGCAGGCTTATTTTACCGCAAGTACAAGCAATAAGAGATGTATTAGATAATGATTCTGCAGTAGTTGTTGTAAAAGAAAAAGAATATGCTGAAATGCTTTCTCGATTAAATCAAGCACCTAATTTAGTTGTTTGTGATTCACAAGTAATTGCACGAGTAGTTGCAGACACTCCAGAAAATGTAAAATTAACTAGTTTTTCAATATTATTTTCTAGATTAAAAGGAGACTTAGAAGAATTTATAAAAGGTGCAATTGCTATTGAAAAATTACAAGCAGGAGATAAAATATTAGTTGCAGAAGCTTGTACTCACCATGCAATACAAGACGATATAGGTCGTGTAAAAATCCCTAGATGGCTTTTACAATATACAGGAGTAGCTTTAAATATAGAAACTTTTGCAGGACATGATTATCCAGATAATTTAGAAGATTATAAACTTGTAATTCATTGTGGGGGATGTATGATTAATAGAAAAGAAATGATGAGTCGTTTAAGGCAATGTAAGCTTGCAAATGTTCCTATTACAAATTACGGGATTTGTATTTCTGTATTGCAAGGAGTTTTAAGAAGAGCTTTAAGTCCATTTCCAGAACTTTATGAGCTTTATATGAAATAGTTAAATTATTCTATTGTATATTCTATTAAATCTTCTCCTTTAAGAAATTCTATAATCTTTAATACTGCTGCATTATATTTTTCTTTATCTTTAACTTCATTATTTCCATCAATTAGACTATTAACTTCATCAAATAAGCCTTCAGTATTTATAACGTTTATATATGCTTTATCCTTTAAAATTTTTATTTTATGTGTTTTTCCATCAGTAGTTTTTAAAATAATGTTAGATATAAATGGAGGAGGATCTTCTTTTTTTCTCATTAAATCTTGTTCACTAAATAATAAGATCCCATCAGAGCCAGTATGATTATGTGTCTCAGACCAAACTAAAAAATTATTATTACAAAATTGACTTATTATTCCACAATTATCTTTTGCAGTTACACTGTTTTCATTACCTTCAGCAAAAGCTGCAACTTTATTTTCTCCAAATGAATCTGGATAAGAAATTATAATTCTTTCTTTCTCTATTTGTATTCCTTCTTTAACCCAATTAATACCTTGTATAAGAGGCGCGTTACAAAAAATATCTGCCATTTTTTTATTTCCTTAATTTTATAAAGATATATATATTAATATCTATTAATATTGTTTTTTGATTAATATAAGTAAAATTAATAATGAAATATAGGTACCCCTATACTTCATTTCACTTAATTTATGTAAGAATATTGTTAAATATTTAGAGAAAATGGGATTTACTAAGTTATGTTAAAAAACTCTAAAAAAGCATTAAATATGTTAAAAGAAATAGTCGCAGACTTGAAAGATTATGAATTGACTAATGTTGAAAATTTAAAGCTTTTAGACATGAAAGATGAAGATATTGCTGCTTCTCTTATGAAAAAATTAAATCTAAAATCTAAAAATTCTAATAACAATACAAATTCACAATCAGGAATTAGTAAATAGTATTAATTCTTATTTTCAAAAAACTCATCTAAAAATTTAGTTGTAATATTTCCTTCTATAAAATTTTTGTCTTCAAGAATCTTAAGGAATAAAGGAATAGTTGTTTTGATTCCTTCTATACCAAATTCTCCTAAACTTCTTTTTGCTCGTCTTATTGTTTCTTCTCTATTATTTCCATATACTATTAATTTTCCTACTAAAGAATCATAATAAGGCGGTATTGTATAACCAGCATAACAATGTGAATCTATTCTTACCCCTATTCCACCCGGTACTATATATTCTTCAAGCAAACCAGGTGAGGGTCTGAAATTATTAAAAGGATCTTCTGCATTAATTCTAAATTCCATTGAATGTCCTTGAAATTCTATATCTTCTTGTTTAAAAGAAAGACTTTCTCCTGCTGCTATTTTTATTTGTTCTACTAAAAGATCCCTTCTTGTTATCATTTCAGTTATAGGATGTTCTACTTGTATTCGAGTATTCATCTCCATAAAATAAAAATCATTTGTATCAAGATCTAAAATAAATTCAACTGTACCTGCTCCTTCATAATTTACTGCTTTACATACTTTAACAGCGGCTTCCCCCATTCTATTACGCAATTCTGAAGTTAAAGCAGGACTTGGAGTTTCTTCCATTAATTTTTGATGTCTTCTTTGTATAGAACAATCTCTTTCTCCTAAATGTACACAATTCCCATCCATATCTCCAAAAACTTGAAATTCTATATGTCTCATTCTTGTTATAAATTTTTCAAGATAAACCCCGCTATTACCAAAAGCTGATTGAGCTTCTTGACTTGCTGCCATCAATGCATTCTCAAGTTCACTTTCTTTATTTACTATTCGCATGCCTCGACCACCACCACCTGCTGTTGCTTTGATTAAAACCGGATAACCAATTTCTTTAGCAATTTGTTTTGCTTTAGATAAATCTTTAATTATACCTTCAGTACCAGGCACAGTAGGAACTCCTGCTATTTTAACTGTTTTTCTAGCAGTTGCTTTATCTCCCATGTTTTTGATTGCTTCTGAAGGAGCACCTATAAATTTAATTTTATGTTCTTTGCAAATTTCAGCAAAATAAGCATTTTCAGAAAGAAAACCATAACCCGGATGTATTGCATCAACTTTACTTATTAAAGCTACATTTATTATTGCAGCTATGTTTAAATAACTTTGAGAAGCAGTAGTAGGACCAATACAATAACTTTCATCTGCTAAGCTAACAGGCAAAGAATCTTTATCTGCTTCTGAATAAACTAAAACCGTATGAATATCAAGATCATTACAAGCTCTTATAATTCTTAAAGCAATTTCACCACGATTTGCTATTAATATTTTTTTAAACACTAATTTATTATCTTTTACTACTAAAGAAAGATTTTAAAATATTTAAGCAATTTTTTTCTAAAATACCACCATAAACTTTTATATCTTTTTTAATTAAAAAATTAGAAGTTGGAGATAAATCATTATATGCACCAAAGATAACAGTAGAAATTCTACTTTCTATTATTGCGCCTGTACACATCAAACAAGGTTCAAGTGTTATATATATTTTGCAATTATCTAATCTCCAATTCTGTAAAATTTGACAAGCTTGTTTTATTGCAATTATTTCAGCATGATCTAAAGAAGATTGATTTTTTTCTCGAAGATTATAAGCTTTAGAAATTATTTTGTTATTTGAATCTGTTATTATTGCGCCAATTGGAACATCTAAAGGTAATGCTTTTTTAGCTTCCTCTAAAGCAATTAACATAAATGATTCTTCTAAAGATTGCATTTTAATTTTATATATAATTTTAACTTAAGAAATTTAATTTCTATAAGAAATCTTTTTCTACAAAATAAATAAATTTTTAGTTAAAATTATTTTATGTTCACAAAAAAAGTAGTTTTAGCTATATTAGGGACACTTCTGTTTATAACTATATTTGCTGTATTTCAATATAGAAAAACACTTCAAACAAAAGAACTTCCACCTAAGCTTCCACCTGTAGCTACAATACAACAAAATACAACTCCTAAAACTGAAGAGCAATCTGATTTAGCTAATTTATCTGGATTCTTAATATCAGAGCAAGGGCTTTTTAAAATTGAAATACCAGAAAAACAAAAAGAAAAACCTCAAATAATAAATCAAAACATAAATAACTCACAAACTGGGGCTATTATTCCCTATACTATTTATTCTTATAATGGAGAAAATAATAATTCTTATCATATAAGTTTTATAAGTTATCCTAGAGAAGTTTTTGAAAATAAATCAGAAGAAGAACTTTTACTTAATCTTAGAGATGGGCAAATAAATGATTATAAAGGCACAATAAAAAGAGAAACAGATTCTTATAATATTGGAGGAATTGCAAGAAAAGAAATTGAAATACAATCACAAAAAGCAAATAAAATTCTTTATATAAGAAGCAATTTAATAGTTTCAGAACCTTATGTTTTTGTTATTTCTTATATTTCTCCTATACAAATAGATTTATATTCAGATTTTGCTGAAAAATTTTTTACATCCTTTAGACTTTATAAACAAGATATGCCAATGGCTGTTATTTCTAGTACTAATTAGGAGTTTTACGATAAGCCGGTTTCTGTCCCGAAAAATTTCGGTGATGATCATTTATCTAGGCATTAAATTACTCTAATGCTCAAGCAGTTCAGTCCTTTTTGATTATCTTTGCGGATCACAAATAATAATCAGACCTTCCCTTGCACCTTTAGTGGGGTTTACCTAGCCACTATTCTCACGAATAATGCTGGTGTGCTCTTACCACACCGTTGCACCCTTACCTTTCGGCGGTTTACTTTTCTGTGGCACTTTCCTCACGCTCACGCGCACTGGGCGTTACCCAGCAACCAATCCTATGGTGACCGGACTTTCCTCACAAATAACTTGCGCGATCATCTGTAAAACTCCTTTTTATATTATAACAAAATAATAAAACATCACAGTCTTGACATTAAAATCAATAAAGGTATATACTTGCTGTCAAATATATAAAATAAAATGTTATTAAAAGTTTTAAGTACAAATAATTCAAAGATTTATAAATTTAATTCAAAGAAATTTAGAGAGCCTATTGAAGAAAAAAGAAAAAGATTAGGAGAACTTTTGGCTATTAAAGAAAAAACGCAAAAAGATATATTAAAAGGGGTTAAATTGGCAGCAGAAATAGAATTAATGAAGAGAGATCTTGATTATAAAATTAAATTTAATCCAGAGAAAGAAAATCTTTCTGATAAATTATGGAATGAAATATTAGGTTTTGAAATTAAAACTCAAGATCCTCTTGAAAAAATTGATAAATTATTAGATTTCTTAAAGGAATTTGCAGAAAGAATCAAAAAGGGTTTAATAAAAGCTAATAAAAAAGAACTTTTAAAAAATTTTAAAAAAAGAATACGTCAATTAGAAATTTTAAGAAAGAGCTTACCTATTAAAGGTGAATTTAGAAGAGATTTTTTTGCTCTTAAGGGAGAGTCAGAACAATTTAGAAAGAGATATTATAAATATTTGAATTATCCTCAATTTATAAGAAATTATTAGATTTTATCCAAGTATAA
>MOYB01000003.1:38526-44087 GCA_001899385.1 Candidatus Caenarcanum bioreactoricola
GTAATACTTGGATAAGGTCTATTTATTAAGAAAATAATATTCATGAAAATAGAATTTAAAAGAATTAAGAGACTTTTAAAAATAAAGAAAGTTATTAAAAGTTTTTGTTTATTATAATTATTTATTTTTTAATATTAGCTTCTAAAAGATATATTCAAGAATTTTTCTTTAAGTTTTATTTTTAAAATTTCAATTTGTGCATTTATTTCTTCATTAGTAAGCTTAGCTTCATTTTTTGCAAGAAAATATAAACGATAAGACAAAGATCTTATATTATTTTTTTCATAAAGAGTCAAAAATTTAAAATCATCAAGATTAGTTAATTTTGTTCTTGTTATAAGGGCTTCTATATCTGCATGTTTAGGCATTTCAGAAGAAGCATTTATTTCTAAATCCAAAGTTAAATCTTTTTGTATAGGTAATATATTATTTAATTTTTTGAGCCTAAAGACAGATTGTTTTTTTAAATTTTCAAGATTAATTTGCCCTATAAAAGTATTTTTTGAAATTTCATATTTTTGAGCTATTAAAGGATGAAGTTTACCTATAAACCCAATAGATTTATTATTAAATATTATTTCTGAAGCAATATTAGGATGTAAAAAACTTAATTTATCTGAATTTATTGTTTTAAAAATAAGATTACCCTTTTTATATGCTAAAAGTTCAATTAAGCCTTTTAAAGTAAAATAATCAAAACTATTAATTAATTTTCCTTGCCAATCATATTCTTGATTTTTAAAAGAAATAAGCAAACCTAAAACTTCTTGTTCTATTGCAAATGTACTTTTTATATTGTTTTTATCTTGTTCTGATGCTTGTTTATCAAAACCATAAATCTTTGCTATTTCAAAAAGTTTGAATGTATGATTTTGCCGATTAGTATTATAAAGCGCTATATTAAGCAATGAAGGTATAAGTGAATTTCTTAAATGAGCATAATCTTTTGATATAGGATTTTTCATGCTTATTATTTCAAGATCTATCGGATTAAGATTAAGATCTTTTTCTGAAATCAAACTTGCAGATTTACATTCTAAATAACCTTCAGAAATAAGAATTTCTTTTATGTTTTCAAGAGGTTTTTCTTTATTTATAGGTTTATTAGATGTTTTCAAAGCTTCTTCTTTAAAATTATTTAAATTCTCAAATCTTGCAATTTCTTCTATTAAATCTATAGATCTTTTTATATCTCTGTTTCTAAAACTAGGTATTTGAACTTTAAATATATTATTTTTCTTTTCAACTTTAAATCCAAGATCTTTAAGTGTTTTAAGAGCTTTTTCTTCTTTTATTTCTTCTCCCATTATTCGATTATATTCATTCAAATCAAAATCTATAAAAGAGTTTTCTTTGTTTTCTTCTGCAAAAAATTCTGAATAAGTTATTATTTCAGCATCAGGACAAGAGTCTTTTATTAATTCAAGAACTCTTAAAAAAGCAATTTTTATTAACTCAGGATCTGATCCTCTTTCAAAACGACGACTTGATTCAGAAGAAAGTCCACAAAATCTACTTGTTTTTCTTACATCTGCTGAAGTGAAAGCACCTATTTCAAGTATAATTTCTTGAGTGTCATCATTAATAGCAGACTCAGCACCTCCCATAACTCCTGCAAGTGCTAAGATATTTTTATCATCACTAATTACAAGACTTTTATTCTCTTCAAGTTTATATTCATTATTATCAAGAGCTAAGAAAATTTCTTTTTGTTTTGCTTTTCTTAGAGTTAAACTAGAGAAATCAGAAATTTTCTTTGAATCATAGGCATGCATAGGTTGCCCAATTTCCATCATTACAAAATTTAAAATATCAACTATATTATTAACTATATTAAATCCACTAGCAATAAGTTTTTCTTTGATATATTGAGAAGATTGAGAAATTTTAATATTTTTTATTTTAAAAAAAACTAAGCCTTTGCAAAGATCTAAAGATTCAATTTTACATATATTTTTAGGAAGATTTTTTACTATATCAATGAAATTCTTATTATAATCTTGTTTATAGTAATCAAGCTTTAAAGTAGAATCTATAGCAGTTGCAGTTTCTCTTGCAATTCCTTGAACACAAAGTAAATCATCTCTATTTGATTTACATTCTATATTTATTATAATTTCAGATTTTAAATTCAAATAATCAATAAGATCCAAGCCTAAATCAAGATTTTCTGGCAATATATGTATGCCTTCACTATCACCATCAATACCCAATTCACTAGCAGAACATAGCATTCCATTAGATTCAATATCTCTTATATTATTTTTAGTTATAAAGAGTTTTTCATTAGTTTTTCTATTTATTACTTCAGCTCCAACTAAAGCTAAAGGTACAATTTGACCTTCTTTTATATTTTTAGCACCGCATACTATTTGAAGGGTTTCACCTTTTTCATTAATTTGAACTTGAGTAATTTGTAATTTATCAGCATTAGGATGTTTTTTTATTTCAAGGATCTTAGCAGCAATAAGAGGTCCTTTTATAGTTTTTCCTATTTCATCATAGCTATCAACTTCAGATACTTTTAAAGTAAGATTTTCTATTATTTCTTTTATAGATAAGTTTTTTAAATCTACGAATTCATTTAACCAATTTAAAGGTATTTTCATTATTTTTAATAATATTTTGAAATTTAATAATAATCAAATTTTATTATAAAAATCTTAATACTGCTATTTGTTAAAACTTCTTTATTATATTTATAAATAGTCTTTTTAATATAAAATTTTTATTATAATTAATTTAAATAATTTTTATAAAAATATGACTGATTATTTGCAAATTGCACGAGATGTAATAACTACTGAAGCTGAAGTTTTAAAAAACATGGCTTTAAATCTCGATGAAAATTTTAATAGAGCTATAAAAATAATATTAAATACAAAAGGTCGTTTAGTTATTACTGGAATGGGTAAATCAGGACATATTGCAAATAAAATAGCAGCTACTTTTTCAAGTACAGGTACCCCTTCTTTTGCAGTACATCCAGCAGAACTTATACATGGCGATCTTGGTATGATAACTAATGATGATAGTTGTATTGTTATTTCAAATAGTGGTGAAACAAAAGAAATTTCTCAAGTGTTGCCTCATTTAAGTCGTCGGAATATCAAGATAATAGGAATTACATCAGTTAAAGGATCAACTTTAGATAAATTAAGTGATACGACAATTCTTTTATATGTAAATAAAGAAGCTTGTCCTCTTAATCTTGCACCTACAAGTAGTACAACAGCAACACTTGCCTTGGGAGATGCCTTGGCTGTCGCTCTTATGAAACATAAAAACTTCACAAGAAATGATTTTGCGGAATTTCATCCAGGAGGTTCATTAGGGCAACATCTTCTTAAAGTTTCAGACATAATGAAAATGAATGAACATGCAATTCCAATGGTTAAAGATTCTGTTTCTTATGAAGAATTAATAAAAGAAATAAATGATAAAGGTCTGGGTTTTGTTTGTTTAATAAACAGTGAAAATAAATTAAATACAGTAATAAGTGATGGAGATTTGCGAAGAGCTTTAGTAAAATATGGTCCTAAAGTTTTTAATATGAAAGCTCTTGAAATAAAAAATTCAATGGAACCAAAAGTTATTTCAGAAGATGCAACTGCTTTTGAAGGTTTTGAAAGAATGAAAGAATATAAAATATCAAAACTTGTAATAATAGATCAAGAAAAGAATATTAAAGGTATTCTTGATTTGCAAGATCTATTAAGAGCACCTTTATAACTTTTATTCGTTTTTTATTTGATATAATATTTAAACTATGCAAGAAAGTAAAATATATTCAGCAAATTTAATAGCTAAAGACTTAAGCTTTGGGATAGTTATAAGTCGTTGGCATGATCTTATTAATGAAAAACTTCTACAAGGTGCTTTAGATACAATTGAAAGACATAATGGTGATATATCAAAAGTTGAGATATTCTATGTACCCGGTTCTTTTGAAATCCCTCTTATGGCACAAAAATTAGCACAAAGTAAGAAATACAATGCAATTATTGCAATTGGTACTCTTATAAGAGGTCATACTTTGCATTTTGATCTTATTGCAAATGAAGCAGTAAAAGGACTTGCAAAAGCTTCTATGGAAACAGGGGTGCCTATTAGCTTAGGAGTATTAACTACAGATAGTTTAGAACAAGCGTTCGAAAGAGCAGGGAGTAAACAGGGTAATAAAGGCTCAGAAGCTGCTCTTGCAGCAATAGAAATGGCTAATTTATTTAAGATATCTTTTTAAAAATAAAAAAGCATGTTATACTTACAATCAAGCCGGAGTGGCGGAATTGGTAGACGCGGTCGACTCAAAATCGATTGGGCGAAAGTTCATATGGGTTCAAGTCCCTTCTCCGGTAAATTTTTATGAATTCTTTATTATTTCTTTTGTTAAAGATTCACTTAAATTTATTTGATTTGCAGTCATTTTAAGAGTATTAATTGATTGTTTATAAAGTTTTTTGCTTTCAACAATTTCCTCAAGATAATTATAAAAATCTGTTTGTAAATCTGCTTGATCTAAAGCATAATCTACTATTGTTTTTAAATAACCTAAAGGTTCGCCTGTATCATAACGTGTTCCTTCAAAATCTAAAGCAAGAACTTTTTGAGCATCTGCTAAAACATTAATTATTTCAGTTTGATAGAACTCTCCTATTCTTTCTTTATTTCTTAATTCACGTATAATTGGAAAAATTTCTGGAGTAAAAAGATAACGCCCAAAAGAAACCATATTTGAAGGTTCTGTTCCTCTTGTTGGTTTTTCAACTAAGCCTTTGATTCTATAAGTATTATCACCTGTTTGAATATCTGGATTTATTACTCCATAACGAGAAACATCTTCATTAGGTAAATTCTTTACAGCTAAAACACTTTTTCCACTATCTAAATAAACTTCAATTAATTGTCTACAAAGAGGTGTTCTACTAAAAACTAAATCATCTGGATATGCAACAACAAAAGGACTATCATGTGCGAAACTTTCACATAAAGCTAATGCATCTCCAGTACCTTTCATTTCTTTTTGTCTAACAAAGAGTATATTTGCTTTTACTGGTTTTATTTTTGCAAGTTTATCTTCTTTACCAGCAAGCATTGCTTCAAGTTCAATTTCACGATCCAAATAATCTTCTAAAACTTTTTTTCTTCTAGAAGTAATAATCAATATGTCTTCGATTCCAGACTCAATCATTTCTTCTATTATAAAATCTATTACAGGTCTATTTATTAAAGGGAATAACTCTTTTGGTAAAGTCTTTGATGCAGGTAAAAAACGCGTACCATAACCAGCCGCTAATATAACACCCTTAACTTTTTTTGACATATTATGTTTTCCCTTCTTTTTCTTAATTTTTGTTATCTTGAAAAAATTCTTCTTTAATAATAATTTTACCCAATTTATGCCTTATTTAACTAAAGCAATAAAAATAATTATTAATCTTTTCTATAATTAAATATTAACATAAAATTAATAAAAAATTAAAGACTTTATTAACAATAAATTAAAATTTAAAGTTAAAAATTAGAAAATCAAGTTTAAAAGTTTTCTAATAAATTCTCGT
>MOYB01000003.1:44410-47177 GCA_001899385.1 Candidatus Caenarcanum bioreactoricola
AAGTAAATTTGGAAAGATAATAGAAAGTCAAGCTAATGATACGATAACTGGAAATAATACAGAAAGTACTATTTTCCAAGGAGGGCTTGGAAACGATACAATAAATGGTGGAAATAAAGCAGATACTTATATATATAAATTTGGAGATGGAAATGATTTAATTACAGATATAGCAGGGATAGATAGTTTAGACTTAAGCGCATTAGTAGGGAATATATCAGGAATAACTCGAATAGTTAATGATTATGAGATAGGCTCTAGTCTTTGGAGCAGATCAGGAGATAATTTAATATTGAATTTTGGTGCTAGCAATGTAATTACGATAAATAATTTTTATACAACAGGAAGAATAGAAAATATTATTTTAAATGCAAATCAGATTCCAGTGCTTAGTGGAGATAGAAGTGTTAGTGTTAATGAATCAGGAAGGGTTATTTTAACAACTGTTGATTTAAACGCAACTGATATAGATAATACAGTAAGTGAATTAACATATACTGCATCAAGTATAAATAGTCATATAATAATACAAGAATGGAATGGTAGTTCATGGATAAATTCAGATAATTCATTCACACAAGCACAATTAGAAGCAGGACAAATTGCAGTATTACATGATGGTTATGAATCAAATACAGCAAGTTTTAATATACGAGTTAGTGATGGAAATACAAGTAGTTCAATTTTACCAGTTTCTGTAAATGTAAATTTATTTAATGATGTTACAAATCAGCTTTCAGGAGATTTTCTTATTTCTACTACTAATACTAATTATCAATTAAGTCCACAAATAACAGCTTTATCAAATGGAAATTTTCTTGTTACTTGGCAAAGTAATGATAATGGTTCAAATTATGATATAAGAGGAAGAATTTTTAATACAGATGGTAGTGCTGTTAATGCTTCTGATTTTCTTGTTTCTACTACTAATACTAATAATCAAATTTCTCCACAAATAACAAATTTATCAAATGGAAATTTTCTTGTTACTTGGCAAAGTAATGATAATGGTTCAAATTATGATATAAGAGGAAGAATTTTTAATGTAGATGGTAGTGCTGTTAATGTTTCTGATTTTCTTGTTTCTACTACAAATACTAATGATCAAACAACTCCACAAATAACAAATTTATCAAATGGAGGTTTTGTTGTTACTTGGAATAGTTATGATAATAGTTCAATATCTAGTGATATAAGAGGAAGAGTTTTTAATGCGGATGGTTCTGCTTTAAATGGAATGAATGATTTTCTTGTTTCTACTACTAATATTGGCAATCAAATTGGCTCACAAATAATAAGTTTATCAAATGGAGGTTTTGTTGTTACTTGGGATAGTCATGATAATGGATTTAATCAGGATATAAGAGGAAGAGTTTTTAATGCGGATGGTTCTGCTTTAAATGGAATGAATGACTTTCTTATTTCTACTTCTAATAATAGTAGTCAAACAACTCCACAAATAACAAATTTATCAAATGGAGGTTTTGTTGTTACTTGGGATAGTCTTGATAATGGTTTGGATAGTGATATAAGAGGAAGAGTTTTTAATGCAGATGGTAGTGCTGTTAATACTTCTGATTTTCTTGTTTCTACTACAAATACTAATAATCAAAATACTATGCAAATAACAAGTTTATCGAATGGAGGTTTTGTTATTACTTGGCGTAGTAATGATAATGAAAGTATTTATTATGGTATAAGAGGAAGAGTATTTAATGCTGATGGTAGTGCAGTTAATACCTCAGATTTTCTTGTTTCTACTTCTAATAATTATGCTCACTATACTCCACAAATAACAGCTTTATCAAATGGAGGTTTTGTTGTTACTTGGAATACAGGAGATGTAAGAGGAAGAATTTTTAATGCTGACGGTTCTGCTTTAAATGGAATGAATGACTTTCTTATTTCTACTTCTAATAATAATGATCAAACAAATCCACAAATAATAGCTTTATCGAATGGAGGTTTTGTTGTTGCTTGGCGTAGTCTTGATAATGGTTCAGATATTGATATAAGAGGAAGAGTATTTAATGCTGACGGTACTCCTGTTGGAGACTTAGTAGGAACTGGTACAATAGCTAATGATCTTCTTATCTCTCAAAGTACTTCAAAAGAAATTTTATCAGGCAATACAGGTAATGATCTTTATATCTTTAGAAATACTTTTGGTAATGACATTGTCAGAGATACTTTAGGTATAGATTCTATAGATCTTTCAGATTTCATGTTAGCTAGTGCAACATTCACAAGACAAGAAGGAGCTTTAACAGGCGGAGATGACTTATTTATAAATTTAGGAAGTAATGGAACTATATTAATAGAAAAATATTTTGCAGAAGATAGTAATAGTGTTGCTGGAACAGGATTAATAGAGACCATTAGTTTTCAAGATGATTCTTCTGTTGATCTTACTCAGATTGCAAGTATGGGATTGTAGGTTATTATCTGAACCATTGATTGCGCTGATTTTTATGATTAACTATGAATTTTTAAGGAAAGTATATTAGTATTAAATCAAAGAAATCAAGTTAATCTGTGTAATCAGCGGTTCAGACTTTAGGGGGCTTCTTTCGAATCCTTAAAAAAAATTAATGTAAAATTCTAGAAAATATTTCTAAAAACTATTGTATTTCGTATTTATATATGTTATAATAATAATTGTAAGCCCAAATAAAAATTAAAAATAAATTTGGACTTAATAGATGTAAATAAAAGTTGTGGCCACAAAAAATAAAAACATTTATCCAGAGAAAAAAAGCACCTTGGG
>MOYB01000003.1:47895-72443 GCA_001899385.1 Candidatus Caenarcanum bioreactoricola
TTAGGAGAGGGGAAACCTGAGCGGAGCGAGGGAGGGGTGAGGCTTTACTAGGGGCTCCTCTTCAATGGTTCAGACTTTTTTAAATAATTTATTTTTCCCCATATATCTTATATATAGTATGTCCATTTTCACGAAAAGGTATAAACACAGCCTTTTTAATCTTCTTTTTTAAAAGTCGCGATGCTATTTGCCCAGCTTTCTTTAAATCTGGGTTTTTTGTCGGGAATCTAAAATTTTTAGAAAGCTCCCCAGAAGAATAATAAGAACCAAACATTTCTTTTATAATTGTAAGATCTTTCCCAATAAGTGGATTGTTAGTATAGAAAGTAGATTCTAAAAATACTTCCATTCCATCTGCCATAGAAGCAATCTTTTCAGCATACTCTCTATAGGCGTCCGGAGGCAGATTTCTTTCTCTTTCTGGGATTACTCTCTCTCTTTTAGGTAAAGGTCTAACTAAGCCGTTAGAATCTACAAGTTCCTTTCTTGCTGCTGAATCTCCAAAGAGAGCCCCCTTTAAACCTCTAAATGGATCTACAAATATTTTTCTAAGCAATCCTGCTTTTAATCTTCTAGAGGTCTTACTTACCCCCCCTCGTAAAGATATATCACTTCTTAATATTCTAACCATAATATATTTAACTTCAAATTAATAATTAATTTATATTAACAAAAAAACAATAATATGTAAAGCAATAATTCAAAGCAAAAATAAATATATTTTTTAATATTAAGAGTTAAAATTATTCAAATCTAATTGATCAATTTAAAATTTATAAATGAATAACGAAAACGAGCAAAATAATAGTCATTTTAGTGTTAAACGAAATATAGTTACTAATATTTGTGATGAAATGCGTTCAAGCTTTATTGACTATGCTATGAGCATTATCGTTAGTAGAGCATTGCCAGACGCAAGAGATGGTCTAAAACCAGTACATAGAAGAATCCTTTATGCAATGCATGAAATCGGATTGCCTCCTGATAAACCTTTTAAGAAATGTGCTCGTATTGTTGGGGAAGTTCTTGGTAAATATCACCCACATGGTGATACTGCTGTTTATGATGCCCTTGTTCGTCTTGCTCAACCTTTTTCGTCTAGATATAAATTAATTGATGGACATGGAAATTTTGGAAGCCTTGATGATAATCCAGCGGCAATGCGTTATACTGAGGCACGTCTTTCTAGAGTTTCAACTGAAATACTCGCTGATATAGAATCTGAAACTGTTGCTTTTCAAGATAACTTTGATGGATCTCTTCAAGAACCTAAAATTTTACCTACTAAACTTCCTATTTTACTTTTAAACGGTACTACAGGTATTGCAGTAGGTATGGCAACTAATATACCTCCTCATAATCTTAAAGAATTACTTGAAGGTTTGATTTATCAAATTGAAAATCCAGATTGTGAAATTAGTGATTTAATGCAATTTGTAAAAGGTCCAGATTTTCCTTCTGGTGGTACTATAATGGGTACAAAAGGAATAAGAGATGCTTTTACAACAGGACGAGGAAGTGTTCCAGTAAGAGGTAAGGCTGAAATCCAAGAAATTAAAACTGGTAAAAATACAAAAGCACAAGCAATTATTATTAATGAATTACCTTATTTGGTAGGACCAGAATCTTTAATTGAAAAAATCGCAGATCTAGTTAAAAATGAAAAAATACAAGGAATTTCTGATTTAAATGATGAATCAGATAGAACTGGTATGCGTGTTGTTATAAAATTAAAAAAAGATGCAAATGCTGATGTAGTGCTTAATAATCTTTATAAACTTACTCCTCTTCAACAGAACTTTGCAGTAAATTGTTTAGCTTTAGTTGAAGGTAGACCTAGACTTCTTGATTTAAAAACTATTTTAAAGATTTTTATAGAACATAGAGTTGAAATAATAGAAAGAAAAGCGAAATTTGATCTTAGAAATGCAGAAGCAAGAGAACATATAGTCAAAGGTTTATTAAAAGCGCTTGATGTACTTGATGAAGTGATTGCATTAATAAGAGCTGCAGATGCAACAGAAGCTGCAAGAAAAGCGTTAATTGAAAATTTTGGATTTACTGAAATACAAGCTAATGCAATTCTTGAAATGCAATTAAGAAGATTAACAGGTTTAGAAAGAAATAAACTTAAGACTGAAAGCGAAAATCTTCTTCAAAAAATTGCTAATTTAAGATCTTTAATTGCAAGTCGTGAATTAATTCTTGCAGAAATCAAAAAAGAAATGATTGAATTAAAGAATAAATATGGAGATGAAAGAAAAACTCAAATTTGTATTGGCGGAGATGGTGATTTATCAATGGAAGATTTACTTCCTAATGATTCAAACATGGTCTTTCTTACAAGTCAAGGTTATATAAAACGAATGCATTCAAATACCTTCGAAAGTCAAAACAGAGCAACTCGAGGTAAAGGGGGTATGTCTTTTAGAGATGAAGACGATTTACAAGTTTGTTTTAATGCAAATATGCATGATGATTTATTATTCTTTACAAATCGTGGAGTTGTTTATACTTCAAAAGTTTATGAATTACCTGAAGGACAAAGACAAACTAAAGGTAAAGCAATTGTAAATGTTATTCCTTTATTGCCTGAAGAAAGTGCAACAGCCTTAATACCTCTTAAAAAACCTTTTTCTGAAGAAGATTGCTTGGTCATGCTTACAAGAAAGGGATCTGTAAAGAAAATTAAACTTTCTGTTTTTCAAAATGTAAGAAGAAGTGGCATAATAGCAATGAATCTTAGTGAAGGTGATGAATTAGCTTGGGTTAAATCTTCAAGAGAAAATCATCATATAATTATTTCAACACAAGATGGAATGGTTATTCGTTATGCAGAAACTGAATTAAGATCAATGGGTAGAGGTGCTGGTGGAGTTAAAGCAATTACACTTAGAGAAAATGATAAAATAGTTTGTTGTGAAAGTTTTTCTAATGATCTTGAAGATAAACTTTATATGTTGCTTGTAACAGATGATGGTTACGGTAAACGAGTACCTATAAGTGAATTCCGTGATCAAAAAAGAGGGGGAATAGGTTTAATTGGTATTAAATTTAAACGTCCTGAAAGTAAATTATCTGGAATTATATTAGTATCAGCCACAGACGAAATAGTAATAGCAACACAAAATGGTATTGTTGTAAGACAAAAAGCTTCTGATATTCCAAGTCAAAGTAGAATGGCAACAGGTGTAAGACTTCAACAACTTGGAGAAAGGGATAAAGTAGTTTCTGTTATGGCATTTCCTGCAAGTGAAGAAGAAAAAGAAGAGAAAATAGAAACAGTAGAAAAAAACAATAATGAAATATAGGGCAGGACAAGGAAAAATAAAATATGAACATGGAATGATAAAAGGCTTAAGAGAACTTCTTGAAGAATTACAAAAGAATGAAGCAATACAATCTATGATTCCGGGGGAGATTAAGCCTGTAAAAAAAAGCTCTTCTATAAAAATACGAAGATTAACTCCTACTCCTACAGGATTTAAAGCAATTTTTCATTCAGGAGGAGCAGTACAAGATGTATTTTTTGTAGGTGATGAAGAAGAATTAAAACAAATACTTAAAAAATATTTAGATTAAAATGGAATTAATAAATTTTGACTTAGATATAAAAACAAATATTATTGGAGTAGATGAAGTTGGTAGAGGAAGCTTTGCCGGAGATGTTTTTGCTGGAGCAGTTCATTTTTCAGATTTAAAAAATGATTTTCAAAATATAAAGAATTTTCATCTTATAAATGATTCAAAGCAACTTAGTATAAATTCAAGAAAATTCTTTAGTCAAGAAATAAAGAAAACAGCTTTTTTTGCTTTAGGCAAAGCTTGTTGTAAAGAAATTGATAAATATGGCATATCTAAGGCAGTGTCTTTTGCAATGAAAAGAGCTGTTGTAAATCTTTTAAATTTATTAAAGACTAAAAAATTTCTAATATTAGTTGATGGAATAAAAAAAATTGAAGATCTTGATTTAGAACAAACAACTTTAAAAAAAGGAGATTCAAGATCCTTTCATATTGCTTGTGCTTCTATTATTGCTAAAGTTGAAAGAGATGCTTATATGGATGAATTACATAAGAAATATTCTATTTATAATTGGCAAAAGAACAAAGGCTATGGTACTCTTCAGCATAGACAAGCAATAATTCAGCATGGTTATTGTGAAGAACACAGAAAATTATTTTTAAGAAAATTAAATTTAAATTAAACATAAAAATCTAGAAAATAGTTTATAATTATATTAAGATTATTTTGGCTTTGTTTATGAAGCAGTTAATTGTTAAAAACGTAATAAATTTTAGATCTACTTTAAGATTTAAAAAAAAACAGAGATTTCCCTCTAGTTCAAAGAAAGCTACAGATAATAATTTTTCTCAAGATAGTTTTGAAAATAAAAAATCTAATACTTTAAAAAATATTTTTTTAGGATTTTCTTTAGCTGGATTAATGACGGCTTTAACTGTAATTTTATTTTTAGCACAATCAAAAAGATCTTTGCGTATTAAATTAGCAGAAAAATTTAGTATCTTAGATGAGCCTTTAAATAAACAAATTGAAAATTTAAAAGCACAGATACCAGTAGAATTCCTTAAAGATTTTAATAAAAAAGAAATAGAAGAAAAGATTTCAAGATTTAGAAATGCACAAAAAATAAAAGTTGCAGAAGAAATTTTTACAGAGCTTGTAGAAAAAAAGCATCATCTTTCATATAAAGCATTAAAAGAAACTCTTGAAGATTTAAATAGAAGATCTCCAGAAGAATTAAAGTATATTTTAGATTCTTTTGTTGAAAAAATAAGAAAAAATAAATTTATAAATAGAGAAGAATTTTTCAATATGTTCAAAACAAATAATAACGAAAGCTTTGATTTTAGTTCTTTCTTTTTTGTTTCTTCCTAAGAAAAATCTTTTATTTTCTGATATTATGATTTTAAAATTTCATTAAAGAATTGAACGAAAAAACTGACAAAGAAGATAAATTAAAACGACTTCAAATACGATTTTTTAGTTTAGGAGCTTTTCTTTTTTTAATTATAATTTTATGGATTTTATTTGAATTTGCAATAAACATTTTACCTATTATAAACATTATAGGATTTTCAATTCTAATTGCTTATCTTTTTACAGGCATTGTTGACTGGCTTCAGAAGAAAACTTTCTTAAAAAAAAGAGGTGTGGCAGTTGCTTTTGTGTACTTATTAATATCTTTATTAATAGGTTTATTTTCAATGTTTGTATTTCCTAATTTAATAGATCAAATAATTAATTTCATAAAACAAATACCTTATTTTTTATTTAAATTAAAAGATTTTTTATTAAAATTACCGTTTCTATCAAATATAGACCTTGAATCTTTTATAAATTTAGACTCAATTTCACAGGAAACAAGCATATTTTTAGCAGACTTTAGTAGGAATTTTTTACCAAAATTATTAAACTTTGCTTTTAGTACTATAAATTTTATAATTTATTTTTTATCAACAATTGTTTTATCTATTTATTTTTTACTTGATGGACCAAGGATTTGGGATTTTATTGTAGGACTTTTTTCTTCAAATTATAAAAATCATATTGAAAATTTACGTTCAGATTTAGATCGATGTTTAAAAGGGTATTTTGTTGGACAAATTCAAATTTCGTGTTTAAGTGGGCTTTATATGTTTATAGTATATACTGCCTTAGGTTCAAAATTTGGGCTTCTTTTAGGAATATGGCAAGCTATAATAGAAATAATACCTGTTGCTGGTGGAATTATTGGTATTGTTTCAGGAATAATAGTAATAGCTTTTATTAGTCCTATTAAAGCACTTATAGCCTTTTGTCTTTATATGTTTTACACACAAATTATAAAAGATAATTTTATTGTTCCTCGTATAATGGGAAATGCTATAAATTTACATCCAGTAGCAATACTTTTAATAGTTTTAATAGGAGCTCAAATAGGTGGCTTAACAGGTGTAATTTTTGCAATTCCTTTAGCAGGTTTATTTAATGTAATTTTGAAATATTATTTAAAAATAAGATATAAAAAAGAAAATAAAAATAAAGATTTTCAACAAATAGAAATAAAAGGAGTTTCTTTATCTAAAAATAAAATAGCAAAAAAGAAATTTTCTAAAAAAGATATTAAAAATGAGAAGATATAATGTTAAATCTTTCAAAAGTTAATTCTGCTATAGCAAAAAAATATTCAGAGATTTTAGCTATTAATGAAGAAAACAAAGAAAGTTTGAAAATTTATACTAAAAGTTTTGAAGATTTTACAAAAATATCTTCTGAAAATTTTAATGAAAAAATAATATCTTCTGAAAGAGAATTTAGAGGTGCTTTATTATGTGAAGAATCTTATAATCATATTAAAGAATTTAAAACTTTTTCAAATGATGAAGAAATAAAAACATGGAAAGAAAAAGTTTTAGGAAATCGTATTTGTTTTGCAGTAGATGGAAGTCAAATATATCCAGATCGACATAATGGTTTTTCTTTTGGCGCAATACAAACTGCTTATTTTATTAATTACCATAATGCTGAGTTAAAGAGTGAAAAAGATATTGATTTTGATATATTAATTCCGCAAGATTCATATTCTGAAATTTCTGATTTTAATAATGAAATAAATTTTAATAGATTCAAAGCAGAGATAGAAAAATTTATTGAAGTTATTGAAAATATAAGTAATAAAAATTATGAAAAAACTCCAATAGGTTTTTTTGATGGTTCTTTTACTTTTTCTTTTCAAAAAGATCCTCAATTAAAGCAAGAATATGCAGCACTTCTTGAAAAATTATTTAAAATTTCTGAACTTAAGAATATACCTATTATTGGCTATATTGATATTTCTTTGGCATATAATCTAAGTAATTCTTTAAAAACTTTCTTTAATATTGCAGAGGAACATAAAATAAGTGATTCTAAATTATTAAAGAATTTTCTTAAAAACTGGGGAGATAGAAGTAGTTTTTTCAATTACATCATAAAAGAAAAAAATATAAATAAAATTCAAAAAATCGGTTTTTGTTATTTAAAAAATTCTTCATATAAAGCTTATCCTTGTAGAATTGAATTGCCTACATGGATTTATGAAAAAGGTTTATTAGATGAAATTATCGAAGTAATACTTGCAGAATCTCTTATAGGAAATGGTTATCCATATTGTATTGAAACCGCAGATTCTATAGCAGTAATTAAACATTATGAACAAGAATTTCTTCAAAAATATTTAAATAAACATCTAGACAAATATTCTTTATTAAATATTCAAAAATCAAATAAATCTATTAGTAAAAGTATAAGAAGACGAAATCAAATAAAGTTTTAATCTCTAAATTATCTGAATATATGGCAAATTAGAAATTTTATTATTATGATAAAATGAGCCTATTATAATACGAAATATTTATGGATTGTTTAAAATTTCTTAGTGCTGGAGAATCTCATGGACCAGCTCTTTCTATTATTCTTGATGGACTACCTAGTGGTATAGAAATTCTTCCTGAAGATATAAATAAAAATCTTAATCGAAGACAAAAAGGTTATGGTAGAGGTAAAAGAATGCTTATTGAAACTGATAAAGCTGAAATAATAGGAGGGATAAGAAATGGTTTAACTTTAGGTGGTCCTATTTCTCTTCTTATAAAAAATAAAGATTATGAAAATTGGCAAAAAATAATGAATCCAGTTAAAGAAGAAAATTCTGAAGAATTAATACAAGAAAAATATATAAGTGGAGTTAGACCGGGTCATGCAGATTTTAGCGGCGCAATAAAATATAATCAACAAGATATAAGAAATATACTTGAAAGATCTAGTGCAAGAGAAACTGCTTCCCGAGTAGCTGCAGGTTCTATAGCATTAAAATTTCTTAAACTTTTAGGTATTGAAATTAGAAGTCATGTAGTCCAAATAGCTGATATTAAAATTAATGAAAAATTTTTACATTTATCTAACATTAAGGATTTTAAAATTGTAGAAGATAATGATTTACGTTGTTTAGACGAAGATGCCTCAAATAAAATGCGTAAATTAATAGATTATGCAAAAGAAAATGGGGAAACTTTAGGAGGTAAGGTTCAAATAGTTGCTTTTAATGTACCTATTGGTTTAGGTTCACATACTCAATGGGATAGAAAATTAGATGCTATGCTTGCTCATGCATTGATTTCTATACAAGCAGCTAAAGCAGTATCTTTTGGTATAGGCGAAATCAATGCTGAGCTTTTAGGTTCACAAATTCATGATCAAATGCAAATTAATCCCTGTTTTAACCCCCAACCCCCTGAAAGGGGGCTAACAATTCAAGTCCCCTTTTCAGGGGATTTAGGGGTTCGTTATGAACACATTACAAATAATGCAGGTGGAATAGAAGGTGGAATGTCAAATGGAGAGCCTATTGTATGTAATGTTTCATTTAAACCTATACCTACTTTGCCTAGAGATAAAAATAATGCATTAAAATCAATAGATTTAGGAAAAAAAGAAAATATGCCTTCTTTTTATGAGAGATCTGATATTTGTGTAGTGCCTGCGGCTGGTGTTGTATGCGAATCTATGATAGCCTTAGTTTTAGCAGATCAAATAATAAAAAAATTTGGTAGTGATTCTTTGATCGAATTGAGGAATAATTTTTATAGTTATTTGGAATATTGTAAAAACAGATAATCTCCCTAGTAAAAATAAAATTATGCTTAAAAATATCAAAAAAGAATATTTGGCTCTTCTCTTAGGTGCTGTTTTTTGTTTAGAAGCAAATTCTCAAGCATTTTCTCCTAACATGGCTCCTATGACTCCAAGCATGAACCCAAATGCACAGATGTATTATGGCATGCCACAACAACAACTTCCAATGGCACAAATGCAAGGACAAATGCCACAAGGAATGCCAATGATTGATCCTCAATTGATGATGCAACAACAAGCAATGATGCAGCAACAAATGCAACAACCGCAACAACCACCAAGTGTTATGGAGCAAGCTTTATCACTTCATCAAGCAGGTAGATATGCTGATGCAATTCATCTTTATGAAAGTATAATTTTTACAGGTGCGCCAGATCCTCGTTTATATGCAAGTATAGCAGATGCACATTTCAGGCTTGGAAATCTTGAAAGAGCTATGAAATATACAGTAGAAGCATTAAAACTTGATCCGGATTATGCATCAGGACATTTATTATTAGGTACTATTTTAGGGGAAATGGGAGATTTAGTTCGTGCAATGCGTTCTTATCAGAAAGTTTTAGTTTTAGATCAAAATAATCCATATGCTTATTATAATTTAGGATTATTATATTACAAAAAAGCTGAGGTAAAATCAGCAATAGAATATCTTGAAAAAGCAAAAGATTTAAATCCTAATGATCCAAAAATTTGGAATAATTTAGGAGTTGCATATTATGATCAAGGAATGATGCCACAAGCACTTATAGCTTATGCAGAGGCTTTAAGACTTAATCCAAAATATGAAACAGCTGCTAAAAATTTAGTACTTGTAAGAAATAATATGCCTGCTCCTCAATTAATACAACCAGCAGAACAAACTCAAGTTAAAGCAAAACCTATTGCTAAAAAAACAACAAAGAAAAAAGTTTATAAGAAAAAGTAAAAATTTATCCTTAAAAGCCCCCTTTCAAAGCCCTCACCCCCCGCCCTCTCCTAAAAGAGAGGGAGCCAAATTTCATGATAAATTTAAAAAAATTCAAAAGATTCCTTTATAAATCTTTATTACAAAACTTTCAATATAATAAAGAAAATAACACTTATACTTTTTTTTCAGATATATTATTTTTTAAAGGTTTTTCAGAAATAAGTAATATTAATAAAGAAAATAAAAGGAAATTTATAATTTCTAAATTACAAGGTTTTTATTTTATTTTATACAATACAATTTATTTAATAATAATTTTTTGTTCAATTATATGTTTTTTATTTTATTTTATTATTTCTTTTTCTGTTTTTCGTTATTTTATAGACCCTAAATTTTTTATAACTTTTGTTAAGTATAGCTGGATATTTCCTTTAATTTATTCAATATTTTTATTAATTTATGGAATAACTAATTTGAAAATAACTAACTTAAATCAAAATTCTAGAAAAATTTTTAAAATAAATTTAATAAAAGAAATAAATTGTATGTCTCTTTATTTTTTATTTCAAAATCATTTAAATTTTTGTCCATCCCTTGCTTTGACATATATATATATCTATCTTTTTCGGAATCTATAAAAAAATAAGTGCTTTACTGATAAGTTCATTAAAACCCAGAAGAGTCGAAATTATGATAAATTTAAAAAAATTCAAAAGATTCCTTTATAAATCTTTATTACAAAACTTTCAATATAATAAAGAAAATAATACTTATACTTTTTTTTCAGATACGCTATGTTGGCTTTCAAATGGGCTTTCAGAAATAAGTAATATTGATAAAGAAAACAAAAGGAAAATTATAATTTTTCGTTTACAAGATTTTTATTTTACATTTTTTAATTATTCTATTTTATTTATCTTATTTTTATTTTTAATATTAGCTTTTATTTATTCTATATTTTCTAGTTTTTTTAATGAAACAGTAAATTTTTTTTCTATAAAAATAATTTCAAAAATTTTATATTATAGTTTTGGATTTCCTTGCATTTACCTATTTTTTCAAGTCTTAAAAAATAAATTTTATAGTGAATATAAACTATTAAACACAATAAATTCAAATCATAAAATTTATTTAAATTCAGATTTGATAAAAGAAAAGATTTTAAAAATATATTCATTTAGAAAAATAAATTTTATGTCTTTTTATTTTTTAATACAAAAACGTTTAATTTTTTATATTTGGGCTATATACATACTTAAATCTCTTAATCATGAAAATGATACTGATTCCTTATTATTTACTGTCTTTTTAGCGTTTATATTTTATATATTTATTCTTTATTCTATTTATAAACAATATTTAGAATATAAAAAATATTTCATAGATTCAGATAAATATAATAAACTTATGAAAAAAACAAATAGTTTTGATATAAAATAATTAAAGTTAAAAAATAAAATATTGAATTCAAATCTTGCAAAAATCATAATAGCAGTAGATGGTCCAGCAGGTTCTGGGAAAAGTACTGTCTCTAAAATTATTGCTCAAAAACTTGATCTTACTTATATTGATACAGGGGCAATGTATCGAGGAATTGCTCTTTTAAGTATAAAAGCTAAATTAAATCCTGAAACTCAAATAGATGAAATATGTAAACTTGCTGAAACAGCTCACTTTAGATTTGAAGATTGTTCAAAAAAGATATTCTTAAATAATGAAGATATTAGTTCTCAAATTAGAACCCCTGAAATTTCCAAAATTGTAAGCCAAATAAGTACTATTCCTTTAGTTAGAGATTCTCTTATAAAGCTTCAAAGAGAAATCGGAGAAAATGGCGGAGCAATAATGGATGGTAGAGATATTGGAACAAATGTCTTTCCTAATGCTAATGTTAAAATCTTTTTACTTGCAAGTAGTAAAATAAGAGCTCAAAGACGTTATGATGAACAAATTAATATAGGTATAAATCAAAGTTTAGAAGAAGTACTTTATGATATAGAAAAAAGAGATTTTAGTGATTATAATAGATCTATAGCACCTTTAAAACAAGCAGAAGATGCTTTTCTTGTAGATACAGATGAAATGACTGTTGAACAAGTTGTAAATAGAATAATAGAAATAATTTATGAAAAAATTAATATTAGCAACTAATAATAAATCGAAATTAAATGAAATTCAGGATATATTAAAGGATTTAGATATAAATATTGAAAATCTTTCTCAGGAATTAGGTGATATAGAAACTGCTGATTCATTCCTTGGAAACGCCATTATAAAAGCAAAAAAAGCTGCGGAATTAACAGGTGAATTTTCTTTAGCAGATGATTCAGGTTTATGTGTTTGTGCTTTAAATAATGAACCTTCTATTTATTCAGCAAGATATTTTAAAAATGGACAAGGATTATTAGAAATACTTGATAGACTAAAAGATAATCCTAATAGAAAAGCTTTTTTTGTTTGTTCTTTAGCACTTGTTAACCCAAAACAAGAAGTTGTTTGGCATTGTGAAGAAACTTGGCAAGGAAGTATTGCTCATGAAATCTCAGGTAAAAATGGTTTTGGATATGATCCTATTTTTATTCCAGAGAATTATAACTGTACTGCTGCTGAGTTAAATCCTCAAGAAAAAAATGAAATTAGTCATAGAGCAAAAGCTTTAAAAGTCTTTAGAGAATATTTAACACCAAAGACTAGAATATATAAGATTTTCGGACATTTTTATTATGTAAAAGTAAATCAAAAAACAATAGAAACAACATTACCAACTAGATTACAAAAAGAAGGTGTTAATGCTTTAGTCGGGGACTTTGTAGAAATTAATTTGATTAATAAAACTATAGAAAAAGTTGAAAAAAGAATTTCTGTTTTAAACAAACCTAAATCAGCAAATATAGATCAAGCACTTATTATGCTTTCTTTAAAATCACCAGATCCAGATTTTAATTATTTAGATAAATTACTTTTTAATGTTTCAATGGCACTACCTAAAAAACCTATTATATGTGTTTCAAAGATTGATTTATTATCTAAATTCTCCCCCTGTCAAGGGGGTTGGGGGGTTTATAAAAATCTAGGTTATAAAGTTATTGGAATTTCAAATATTTTAGATGTTGGTATAAATGAACTAAAAGAAAATCTTTATAATAATCTTACTATTATTGCTGGCAAGTCTGGAGTAGGAAAATCAAGTCTTATAAAAAAACTTTGCCCTGAAATGTCTATAAAAATAGGTAATCTAAGTAAAAAAACAAATAGTGGAATGCATACTACTAGACATAGTGAGATATTTGAAATAGAAGATTCCAAAGGAAAATTTTGTTTATTAGATACACCTGGTTTTAATAACTTTGAAATAGAATATATGCCTGAAGATATTTTAAAGAGTAATGCTTTTCCTGAAATAGAAAGAGCTAGAAATAAATGTAAATTTCCAGATTGTACACATCTTGGTGAAGAGGGTTGTTGCGTTGAATTTTCTGAATCAAGACGAGAAAGTTATAAAAGAATAATGATTCAAGCTTTTGAATGGAAAGAAGAACAAAATAAATTAAGAAAAGTAAAAGAAAAGAAACTTAAGATTAATTCGGAAACAAAAATTCCACTTCTAGGAATAAAAGGAAGAAATGTTTCTAGAAAATCTGTTAAACAAAAAAAGGAAGTTTAATATTAATTATTATGAAGATTTTCTTTTAGTTTCACAAATTCATTTCTTAAGATTGCAAGCCATAAATATATATAAATCTGAATTTGTGGTCTTAAAATAACTATGTCAAAAAGTCCACTTAAAAACCATCCTACAAGTCCAGAAAAAATTATAATTATAAAAAGTTTGTTTTTTGTATGTTTAGCTAATTTTAAATATTTTAAAGAAGAATAAATACACGCAATAACTAAAATAAAAAGAGAAGTTAACCCTATTAAACCAGTTTCTACTGCTGTTTCTAGAACAAGACTATACGCACCTAAAGAAGAATATAAAGAATGCATATATGCACCATAAACTAAATAAAAAGTCTCGGAACCAGGTCCTATCCCAAAAAATATACTGTCATTAAACATTTTAAGGCAAGCATCCCAAACATGTAATCTAAAAGAATTACTGCTATCTTCATATCCTGTAAAAATACTCATAAGTCTGTGCAAAAAAGCTTTTTTCATGAATATATAAGCAATGCCAGATATTGAAATAAAAGACATAATAAAAATTATAGGTAATGATCTTAAATAAATAAATAATAAAAGTCCTATAGTTCCAATTTGCCCCATAAGTGCAAGCCAAGCACCTCTACTTCCTGTTTGTGAAATAAGATATATTATTAAAAAAGCAAAAATAGAAAATAAAAAAGTTTTAATTATATTTTTTTCATCTGTGAAAGCTTTATAAGCAAAATAAAAACATAATCCCCAAAAAGGCAAAAGATAAGCAGCTAAAAGATTAGGATTTAAAAGTGTTGAATAAACTCGATTAAGTTTTTCAAAAGCTGGTATAGATGGATCAGACCAAGTTGCTAATTCTTTCGCCCCAAAAATAACTTGATTTAATCCTTCTAAACATACCCAAAAACAACCAATTAAACAACTATATAAAAGAATCTTATTATTATCTTGATTTTTTGTGAGAAGTAAAAAACAAATATAATAAAGTGCATATATTACATATTTTAAAAGTCCTTTAATCGAGGTATTTAAAAAAGGAGAAGCACAAAATGCAATAAAACAAGAAATTAATAAAAATAAAACTCCACAATCTATATAAGAAATTGTATTTGTTTTTATTTTAAAATCTCTGTAATTTGCTATTGTAAGGCTCCCTAATAATAAAACAAGTCCTCCTATAATAAAAATTTTATTATCATTTATTCCATAAATAGGCAGGCAAGCGAGTAAAATGCTTGCAATCAATAAAGAAAGTAAATTAAACATATTTTAAATAGAATAAATTAAAAATATAACATAAATTAACTAACATGCACAAAAGGTCTATTTTCATCATCTTTTATTTCTCTTCTTAGAATCTCTCTTGTAGTTGGTGCAACATCTCCTTCTCCCCAAAATATATATTTAAAAGCACAAGCAACAGGACTTCCTTCTGTCCAACCAAAATATATATGTGGTGTTTTTTTTGTAATTTTTTGAATTTTTAATAAAAGCGCGGCAACAGCATTTGCAACTGCTGGACTCTTTGCTTTTAAAATAGAATGCTTTCCTATTGTTTGTCCAAAAACCTCAAGTGATGAATCAAATTGTGAAGGATCTGATCTTTCTATTTCTATAAAAATCAATTGTTCATTATCTGTTAAATTATGCCTTTTTCTTGCTAAATAATCTTTTATATTATATTCTTCTATAGTGCCATATCTTGGTCTGTGTGCTATAAGTCTAATAATCTGATCTTTATCATTTTTTAAAAATTCAAGTGCTTTTTTATCAAATATTACTGGATCTATTCTTAGTTCAGTTGATCTGTAAATTCTTGAAATCAAAGAAATAATAATAATTAATGCTATAAAACATACTGAAATCTTGAATCCTTCAGGCCTTTCAAAAATATTTGCTATTGTTGTATATGAGAAAATTATTGAAATTAATAAATATAAAAAAGCTTTTTTTTGTTTCCATAAAGAAATAGTAACCGCAATCGCTGCAGATGAAATTAGAACTAATACTCCTGTTGCATAGGCGCCTGCTTGAGCATCTACTTCTGCACTAAATATTAAAGTTACTAAAAAACTAATAAGTGTTATAACTAAAGTTAAAGGACGTCTTTGTTTTGCCCAATCTGGAGCCATACCATAAATAGGTAAATATCTTGGTATTAAATTTAAAAGCCCTGCCATTGCAGAGGCTCCTGCTAAACCTAAAATACAAATTGTTGAAATGTCATATATAGAACCAAATATATGCCCTAAGTATTTGTGTGCTAAATATGCTAAAGCTCTGCCATTTGCTTCTCCGCCTGCTTGAAATTTATCAGGTTCAATTAATATTGTAGTAATAAAACTACTCATAATTAGGAAAAAACTCATTATAATAGCAGCAGTAATAAGTAATTTAAAAGTATTTTTTATATGTTTTTCTTGTGTATCGCCTTTTATAAGAGGCATTACCGTAACACCAGTTTCAAAGCCTGATAGACCTAGAGCAAGTTTAGGGAAAAGCAAAGCAGATAAACCTAAAATTAAAAATACATTATTATGATGAAGTTTTAAGAGATTTTCAAAATATAAAGGAATAGAATTACTATTTTGAATAATTTCATAAAAAGTTCTGATTACAATTACAAAATTAAGTATTAAATAAGAAAACACAACTATAATTGCAGTTGTTATTGCTTCTTGAAAGCCCTTTAAAAAGATAAAACAAAGAATAGCTATTATTGCTAAAGTAATTAATATTTTATGATTTAATACATGTCCAACAAAAGGGTTTTCAATAATATGAGCAGTAGCATCTGCAGCAGATAAAGTAATAGTAATTATAAAATCAGTAGTAGCAAATCCTAAAAGTATAAGTACAGATGATTTACTTCTCCATCCAGGAAAAAGTTTTTCAATTATAGTAATACTTCCTTGTCCATGGGGACTTTGTTTTGCAACTTCTTTATATATAGGTAATGCTCCAAATAAAGTAAGAATTACAATAAAAAGAGTTGCAATAGGAGATAATAATCCCCCTGCTAAAAAAGCAATACCTGGTTGATAACCCAAGGTAGAAAAATAATCAAGCCCTGTTAAACACATAACTCGCCACCAACTATAGGTTTTATGGTGAGTATGTTCTTTTTTTGTTTCAAATAACCATTTTAAAAACATATTTTATATACAGAAATTATTCTAAGCTAGAAATTATAATAAACATTATTTAAGTATTGCAAAAATTACTTGATTAAACAAAAATATCTTTTTCTCCATTTTCTATTTTCTTAAGTAAATTTAGGGTAATTTCTTTTGTTTCATCATCCATTTCAGATAAACTCTTCTTTATAAAAATTTCTCCTTGTTCTTTTGTATTTTTAGTTGCAAAATTCATTAAATATTCTTTTAATGTAAGTATAGAATTTATTTCACATTTATTTTTTATATTACCAGGCTTTGCTATATGCATAAAGACGTCTCCAGTTCGCCCTTTTCTATAACATGCTGCACAAAAACTTGGAGTATAATCTTTTGTCATTAAAAAATCAACTATTTCATCAAGAGATCGTTTATCACTTATTTCAAATTGTGCAGAAGATTTATCATTATCAGAATAACCACCTGGGGAAGTACATGATTCAGCACTAATTTGAGATATGCCTAAATCAATAAGTTCATTTCTAGATTCTGCAGACTCTCTTGTTGAAAGAATAAGTCCTGTATAAGGTACTGCTAAACGCAAAATAGCAACAATTTTCCGAAAATCATCGTCAGAAGGTGGACAAGGTGGATTGCTTGCAAAGTCTGAACCTTCTGCGGCTTCCATTCTAGGTACTGAAATTGTATGAGGTCCTACACCATAGTTTTTTTCAAGATATTCAATATGTTGAAGCATTGCAAGGATTTCAAATTTATAATCATAAAGACCAAAAAGTATGCCAATGCCTACATCATCTATGCCAACACTAAAAGCTTTATCAAGGGCAGAGATTCTAAGATCAGCATCACTTTTAGGTCCTTTTAGATGAACTTTTCTATAAGTTTCCTCATGATAAGTTTCTTGGAAAAGTTGATAAGTTCCTATTCCACAATCTTTTAATTTTTGAAAATGTTCTTTAGTAAGAGGAGCACAATTAATATTTATTCTTTTTATTTTAAGTCCTTTAAATTCAACAGAATAAATTGCTTTTATTGCATCACAAAGATAATTTATATATTTTTCATTATTATCCAAGCCTTCCCCTGTAACAAGAAGAATACGCATATGTCCTCGTTTTAAAAGTTGTAATGTTTGTTCTTTAATTTCTTCTATATTAAGTGCTTTTCTTTTAGTTTCTTTATTTGTGCAATTAAAACCACAATATACACAATGATTAACACAATAATTACTTATATATAAAGGTGCAAATAAAACAACTCTTTTTCCATAGATTTTATTTTTTATATATTTTGCACTATTAAAAATTTCATTAAGAAGTTCTTTTTCTTTAACTGAAAGCAAAATTGCAGTTTCTTTTAAAGATAATCTATTAAGTTTTTTTGCTTTATCTAAAATCTCAATAACTTCTTTTTCATTATAGTTTTCAGCTTGTTTTATAATATTAAAAATTTCATTTTCATTTATATATTTCATTAAATCTTTTAATTTTAGTATTTTATAATTTAATGTTTATTATACAATCTAATAATTTTTTGATAAATTTTTATGTTAAAATATTTCTAAATATAAACCTTTTAATAAGAGGTTAAGGAGCTTAATTAATGGCAAAAAACACTTTATTTAATAAAATTTGGGATTCTCATATAGTTAAAACATTAAAGAACGGTCAAACACAAATTTTTATAGATTTACAATTTCTACATGAAGTTACAAGTCCTCAAGCATTTGGTATGCTAAGAACTCTAAATCTTAAAGTTGCTTATCCAAACAGAAATTTCGCAACAGTAGATCATATAATACCAACAGATAATTTTGCTAGACCTTTTAAAGATCCTCTTGCAGAAAAAATGATCGCAGAAATAGAAAAAAACTGCAAAGAAAATAATATAAAATATTTTGGCACAGATACCGGAGAACAAGGAATAGTTCATATAATTGGACCAGAAAGAGGTTTAACTCAACCCGGAATGATTATAGTTTGTGGAGATTCTCATACTGCTACACATGGAGCTTTTGGCTCACTTGCTTTTGGTATCGGTACAAGTCAAGTTAGAAATGTTCTTGCAACACAAACTTTGGCTTTTAATCCTTTAAAAATTAGACGTATTAATGTAGAAGGGAAACTCAAAAAAGGCGTATATGCTAAAGATGTAATTTTACATATAATAAGATTACTTGGTGTAAATGGCGGAATAGGTTATGGTTATGAATATGGTGGTTCAACTATTGATAATATGACTATGGATGAAAGAATGACTATATGTAATATGTCTATAGAAGGGGGTGCACGTATTGGTTATATTAATCCAGATCAAACAACTTTTGATTATTTAAAAGACAGAGATTATGCACCAAAAGGGCAAGATTGGGAAAAAGCAGTAGCAAAATGGGAATCTTTTGCATCTGGAAATGATGCAGTATATGATGATATAGTAAATATTAAAGCTGAAGATATAAAACCAATGTTAACTTGGGGTATTACACCTGAACAAGCGATTGCTATTGATGAAAACATACCAGAAAGAAATGCTCAAACAGCAGAAGCACTTGATTATATGATGTTAGAATCATCTAAACCACTTAAAGGACAAAAGATAGATATAGTTTTTATAGGGAGCTGTACAAATGGGCGATTAAGTGATTTTGAAGAAATTGCAAAATATATTAAAGGGAAAAAAATAGCAAAAGGAATTAGAGCTTTAGTAGTACCCGGTTCAATGCAAGTAAAAAGAGAAGCAGAAAAACTAGGATTAGATAAAATATTTATTGAAGCAGGTTTTGAATGGCGAGAAGGTGGATGTTCTATGTGTTTAGCAATGAATGCAGATAAGCTTATAGGAGATCAACTTTGTGCTTCAACAAGTAATAGAAATTTCAAAGGTAGACAAGGGAGTCCAAGAGGCAGAACTATTCTTATGAGCCCTTTAACAGCAGCAGCAACTGCTTTAACAGGAAAAATAAGTGATCCTCTTGAAATATTTTAATGGGTATTTTAATAAACAATATTGAAGAATTAAAAAATTTAAAATTAAAATTAGATGGCGAATTAATTTGTACTAACGGGTGTTTTGATATACTTCATATAGGACATGTTAGATATCTTCAAGAAGCAAAAAAACTAGGAAAATATTTATTAGTTGGAGTAAATTCAGATTTATCTGTAAAAAATCTTAAAGGATTAAATAGACCTATTAATAATGAACAAAACAGAGCAGAACTTTTAAACGCTTTAAATTGTATTGATTATACTTTTATATTTAATGAAACAACTGCAAATAATTTTTTAGAATTTTCAAAACCAGATATATATGTAAAAGGCGGAGATTATAATTTAAATGAAATTCCAGAAAGAGATATTTTACAGAAACTTAATTGCAAAGTAGTTTTTCTACAATTTCATGAAGGTTTTTCAACTACTAAGATAATAGATATGCTTTAAGATTCTAATACTGTTAATATTTGATGCTACTCTTTATTGCTAAATTTATTCTTGCCTTTACTCTTTGTCTTTTTAAATTAAATTTTTCTTTATATTTTCAAATATAACTTCAACGCGACTTAATCTTCCTACACCCTTTCCACAAGCTAAATTTCCTTCTTCTGGTTCTATTATTTCTACTTTTAAAAATTCCTTTAAAGTTTGTATATTTTTTTGAGTTATTGGATTATTCCACATATTTACATTCATAGAAGGTGCTATTAAAAGTTTTTTATTAAAAGCACAAACAGTACTACTAAGTAAATCATCGGAAATTCCATTTGCAATTTTACCTATAATAGAAGCTGTTGCGGGTGCTATTAAAAATAAATCACTATTCATTGCAAGCTTTATATGTAAAGGTTCAATATCTGAATAATTAAAAGCATCTGTATAAACTTGATTACAACTAATTGTTTTAAATAATAAAGGAGAAACAAATTCACAAGCACTTTTAGTCATTATGACTTGAGATTCAATATTTGCTTTTTTTAGGAGTGAAATTAATTCACAAATTTTATAAATTGCAATCCCACCACAAACGCCTATAGATATTTTTTTATTCATAAATTTATTATACAAAAAAACATAAAAAATACCTTTGTTATAGTAATTTATACAGAGACTTTAAATAATCAAATGAATTTTACAAAACATTTTTCAGAAGAGGAATTTTTAACTTCACAAACTGCAATTAAATATAAAATTAATAACTTTTGGTTAGATTCTATTCACCGAGATAACGCAATTATTCTTTGTAATTCTTATTTAGAAATTATAAGAAAAAATTTAGAAGTACCTTTAATTTTAACTTCAGCATATAGAACTGAAAAAATCAATAGTCTTATAAATGGAAACCCTAGATCTAGGCATCTTAGTGGAGAGGCAGTTGATATGATTTGTCCTTTATTAACTTGTGATGAATTAAGTAATTTTATTATTAATCTTGTTAAAACAAATAAGTTAAATAAATTTGATCAAATAATTCTAAAGAAAAATTATATTCATTTTGGAATACGAATAAAAGAAGGAAATAGAGGGCAAATCCTTGATGAAAATTATTTGCTTATTGAAACTTTATAAATAAGATTATTCAATTAATCTTGAAATAAAAGTATCATTATTTATAAAGTTTATAAGTTTTTCTATACTATCAGGCTTAGAAAGAATTGTATAAAAATCTTTTTTTATTGTAGGTGCAATTTTTATAGCTTCTATAAATTCTAATTTATTTAATTTATTACCTTTTTCTACAAAATCCAAAAAATTTGTTTTTATAAGTGCTTGCTTTGCTTTTTCATGATTATTGTAATATTCATTTTGAAGAAAACTTACTGCATACATTGCAACTCCTACCTGTATACCATGAAGACTAGGTTTTTTACTTATTAGATCGTATGCATGAGAAATTAAATGTTCACTTCCACTCGCAGGTCTACTTGATCTTGCACTTTCCATTGCAATACCTGCCATTAGCAAACTATCACAGAGAACTTGTATATAATCTAAATTTTTAAGATCTTTATTTGGATAATTCAAAAAAGCTTCTAGGGCATTTTGACATATAGCTACACTAAAGTCATCTACATATTCATTAGTTTCTTTGAAAGATAATTTCCAGTCTCCCAGAGAAGTTATTTTTGATAATAAATCCCCTATGCCTGAATACATAAACTTTTCAGGAGCTTTTGATATTATATCTGTGTCTATTATTATTGCATCAGCAATTTTACTTTTTATAGATTTCTTTTTATTATTAAAAGTTAGAGATGAAACAGGAGAACAAAAAGCATCATTTGAAATAACTGTAGGCATAATGGCAAGTTTTATTTTATTTAATTCAGCAATATATTTTGCCGAATCAATAATGGTGCCTCCACCTATGGCAAAAATACAATCAATAGAACTTCCTAATTCAAGAGCTTGATCTAGAAGATAGTGTACCTCATTATTTTCAAGGACTTTTTCTTTAAAAATTTTAGTATTATATAATTTACAGGAATCATATACATAAGTGTCAAAAAGCTCTTGTATCCCTTGTCCCCAAAACACACAGATTTTTTCAGCACCAAGTTGTTTTAAATATTTACCTATTTTTAATAATGCATTAGGTTTTATACGAAGAATAGATGGTACATGTATTTTCATTTGTTTAAAAATTATTTTAACAAGAAATTATTATTATTAGTTTTAAAAAAATTTAGTATACTTACATTAAAATTTTTAAAAATATGAATACTTTTGATTCTTCTTCTAGACTTAGAATACCTCCTAGCCCTACAGGTTCTTTACATTTAGGCACAGCTCGTACAGCATTATATAACATGCTTCTTTGTAAAAGATATCAAGGAACATTAATTTTTAGACTTGAAGATACTGATAAAGAAAGAAGCAAAAGTGAATATGTTTCAGACATAATAAATGGTTTTAAATGGCTTGGTATAGAATGGGATGAAGGTCCTTTTAGACAAAGTGAGCATTCTTTCAGGCATAAACTTGTGGTTCAAGAATTATTAAATAAAAATCTTGCATATGAATGTTTTTGTAGTCAAGAAGATTTAGATATTTTAAGAGCAGAACAACGAAAAAATAATCAAGCAGAAGGTTATGATAATAAACATAGAAATTTGACTATAGAAGAAAAAGAAAATTTCAGGAAATTAGGTAAAAAGCCTGTTATAAGATTTAAATTAAATGAAAATGAAGATATTATTTGGCAAGATCTTGTTAAAGGGGAAATAAAAATCAACACTTCTGATTTAGGAGGAGATCCTGTAATTGCAAAAGAAAATGGTGATGTACTTTATAATTTTGCAGTTGTAGTTGATGATCATGATGCTCGTATTACTCATGTAGTCAGAGGAGAAGATCATCTTCATAATACTGCTAAACAAATAGCATTATACAAAGGCTTAGATTGGGATGTGCCTATTTTTGGACATGTTCCTTTGATTTTTAGTGAACATAAAGAAAAGCTTTCAAAACGTAAGCATGGTGATATAGCAAATGTTTCTAATTATAAAAATAAAGGTTATTTAGCAGAAGCAATAATTAATTATTTAATTGCAATGAGTTGGACATATCCAGAGCAAGGACGTGAAATTTTTTCTCTTGAAGAAGCAATAGAAGTTTTTGACATAGAAAAAATGAGTAAAAGTCCTGCAATATATGATCAAAATAAATTAGAATGGTTTTGCAAAGAATATTTTAAAAGATTATCTTCAGAAGAAGTTTTAGAAAAAGCAAAAGAATTTTTTAAAGATAAAGAGACTATAATTAATTTTTCTTTATATTCAGAACAAGAGCTTATATCAATGTTTTCTCTTGTAAAAGATGGTTTAGTAAAAATAATAGATTTAGAAGAAAGTTTAAATTTCTTTTTTCAAGATACTATAGAAATAGAAAAAAGTAGTTTTGATGATTTACCACAAGCTTTTGACATTTTAAAAACAATGCATAAACTTTTAATTAGTCAAGAAGAATCAACTCAAGATCCAAAGAAATTATTAAATACTTTAAGTCTTAAAACAGAAATAAAAAAAGGAAAAAATCTTTTCTTTCCAATAAGATTAGTTATTTCAGGGACTACACATGGACCAGATTTAGCAGAAAGTTTAAGAATATTAGGAAATGAAAAAGTAATTAAACGAATTGAAAAAGTTATATAAATTCTCTTTATAACCCCATAGCAACAATCTGTGCTAAATCAACAGAAGAATCATCTTGAAAACTAATGGTTTCTATTAATCCAGTTCCAGCAGTACTTCCACTATTCTCTGCAAAATAATTTTCTATTAATATACTTCCATTAGATCCTAAATCTATAAATAAATCATCTCCAGTACTAACATTTCCTTCTTGTCTTGTAAATGTTGCACTAGCTAACATAAAATCTGAAAGGTCTATAAAATCTGTACCTGAAGTGTCTTGGATTATGTCATTTCCTATTTGTCCTTCAAAGATATATTTATTAGCTGTTGTTGGACTTGTACTTCCTAATAATATTTCATTTGCTGAGGTACTACTAGAAATCATCTGAGTTGGATAAGTTACTTTAGTAAAAGTCCCATCTCCATTATTTTTATATAAATCATTTGTTTGTCCATTATAATTAGCAACGTATAAATCTAAAAATCCATCATTATTATAATCTCCCCATTCTGCATCACTTGATATTTTAGAATCAGTAACAATAGAACCTGCGTCAGTTATTTTAGTAAAAGTCCCATCTCCATTATTTTTATATAAATCATTTGTTTGTCCATTATTATTAGTAATATATATATCTAAGAATCCATCATTGTTATAATCTCCCCATTCTGCATCAGTTGAATATTTAGAATCGGTAACAATAGAACCTGCGTCACTTATTTTAGTAAAAGTCCCATCTCCATTATTTTTATATAAATCATTGGTTTGATTAAAATTAGCAATATATAAATCTAAAAAACCATCATTGTTATAATCTCCCCATTTTGCATTAGTTGAATTTTTTAAATCAGTAACAATATCACCAGTAGTTATTTTAGTAAAAGTACCATCTTCATTATTTTTATATAAGTCATTTGTTTGATTTACAAAATTAGGAACAAATAAATCTAAAAAACCATCATTATTATAATCTCCCCATTCTGCATCATATGAATATTTAGAATCAGTAACAATAGCATCAGTAGTTATTTTAGTAAAAGT
>MOYB01000003.1:73521-83286 GCA_001899385.1 Candidatus Caenarcanum bioreactoricola
GTTATTCCTGATATATTCCCTATCAATGCACTTAAGTCTAAGCTGTCTATCCCTGCTGTGTCTGTGATTATATCTGTCCCGTGATTCAGTCCATAAATATATGTATCGTTTTTATTTCCACCATTTATTGTATCGTTTCCAAGCCCCCCTTGAAAAATAGTGCTTTCTGTATTATTTCCTGTTATCGCATCATTAGCTTGACTTCCTATTATCTTTCCAAATTTACTTGTATAATAAAGATTTATAACGTTTGTTCCGCTTGTAATCGCATTGGTCGTTGCGTTAAGATTTGCTGTTATTGCCTGAGTCATTGCGGAAAAATCTAAAGTATTTTCATAATATGGAAGGCTAGAAGTAATCTTTGTTACATCAATTATATAATCCCGTCCAAAGTTGTTTTCAAATATATATGTATCTGAACCAGCGTCCCCATAAAGATAATCATTTCCTAATCCACCATAAAGAATATCATTATCATTTCCACCATAGATTCGGTCATTCCCTTCATCTCCATAAAGTATATCTTCTCCAGCATCACCTAATATAGTATCACTGCCAGCACCACCATAAACAGTATCAGCACCATCTCCGCCTATTAATCTATCACTGCCATCATCACCATAAAGAATATCTATTCCAAGTCCACCTTCTAAAGTATCATTGCCTATACCACCATAGAGTGTATCATTATCTGCTTCACCATATAAACAGTCATTGCCAGCATTACCTCGAAGAATATCATTTCCTGCACCACCATAAAGTACATCATCTTTGCTTGCACCCAGGAGAGTATCTGCTCCTGCTAAGGCACTTAAATGATAATTATATCCATCATCTAAAGCAGTTAAAGTAATTGTAGTATTAGAAATATCTTTAAGCTGTTTATAGCGACTAATAATTATAGGCATTGTTTTAATATAAATAGATAGACTCTAATTAAAATTACCCTAACATTATTCTTTAATCCTGATTCTTTAGGGAGAGACATGAGTTTGTTAAAAAAAACAGAAGTCTTTACTAAGTTTTATAGAGGAGAATTTATAGAAAATTTAGAAATAAAGAATTAATCTTATTAAACTTTTTCGACCCCTATTTCTATAGTTTCTCCTTCTAGTTTAATTTTCTTTTTAAACTCAGTATTAATATTAGAAGTTTCTATTAAATCTAAACTTAAAGTTTCTTTTTTTATATGCTCAATCTGGCTTCTTATAAGTTCTGAAGTTTTATTAATTGGCATAAATAAATATAATTTTATTCTATCTGCAACATTAAAGTTACTTTCTTTTCTTAAACCTTGAATTGCATGAATTAATTCTCTTGATAAACCTTCTGCTAACAATTCATCATTTATTAAAGTATCTAAAAGAATTTCTTCTCCTTTATAAATTACTTCTTTTATATTTAATTCTTTTTTTATTAAATCATGAAAAGCGGAAAGATCCTCGTATTTATTTGGAATTTGTACTGCTTTTAATGGCTGACGGATTTTTATTCCAAGTTTTTGTCTTTGATTTCTTGCAGTATTAATTATTTCAAGTGCCTTCTCCATTGCTTGACATAAACTATCTCTTTCAATTAAAAATTCATAATCTTTTCTCTTTAATCTATCTGTTAAATGTATACTCTCTGGTTCTTGTTTATACTTGAGATTCAAATATATAACTTCACTTAACATAGGAATAATTGGACTACATATAGAAACTAAAGTCTTTAGACATTCATTAAGCACATAATAAGCATCATAATCTATGTTATCAGAAGAAGTGTTCCAAAATCTTTCTCTATTTGCT
Source organism: Candidatus Caenarcanum bioreactoricola (assembly GCA_001899385.1). Lineage (GTDB taxonomy): Bacteria > Cyanobacteriota > Vampirovibrionia > Caenarcaniphilales > Caenarcanaceae > Caenarcanum > Caenarcanum bioreactoricola. Next base: position 75,312 of record MOYB01000003.1, read on the forward strand.
CTAACCCAGATATTTGAAAGTTCATCTGTGAATTTTTCTATTGCTAAAGATGCTTTGCTAAATTCAAAGGCTTCTAATTCTTTTTCTACTGTTTCTATTAAATAATCAAGCTTTGTAAGAATCCATTTATCAATTGCTTTTATATTTTTATTAGGCTTATAATTTTCAAGAATTTCTGTCGTGATTTTATCAAGATTTGCATAAAGTACAAAAAATGAATAAGTATTCCAAAGCTGTAAAAAGAATCTTTTTGTAATTTCTAAAATACCAGAAACATCAAATTTTATTGGATTACCAGCAGAATAAGTTGAAACTAAATACCATCTAACTGCATCTGCTCCAAATTTTTCAAAAAGCTCCCATGGATTAACTACATTGCCTTTTGATTTACTCATTTTTTGTCCGTCTTTGTCTAATATATGTCCTAAACAAAGAACTTTTTTATAAGGTGCTTTGAAAGTAGTCTCCTTTTTGTTATAGCTAGAAGCTACTGCTACTGCTAAAAGTGAATAAAACCAACCTCTTGTTTGATCCACTGCTTCACAAATATAATCAGCTACTTTGAAATTTTCAGGCTCTATATTAAAAGAAGCACAAGGCATTGACCCTGAATCAAACCAACAATCAAGAACTTCTCCAACTCTTTTAAAAGTTTCACCATCTTCTTCCCAACTTATTTCATCTATTATATGTTTGTGAGGGTCTATTATTTTTTTATTAGACTTTTTTTCTAATTCTTTTATAGAAGCTATGACTTGTACTTTACCTGTTTTTTCACCGATCCATATAGGCAAAGGAGTACCCCAGAATCTTTCTCGACTTATAGACCAATCTACATTATTTTCAAGCCATTTTCCAAAACGTCCTTCTTTAACATGCTCAGGATACCATTGTACTTGAGAATTAGCTTGAATTAAAGAATCTCTTAAACTTTGAGTTTTTACATACCAACTAGGTCTTAAATAATAAATTAAAGGGTTGCCTGTTCTCCAATTATGAGGATAAGAATGTTCATATTTTTCAGTCTTAAGTAAATTTCCAAGTCGTTCTAATTCATTATTTATTACTTTATTTATTCTAATAAATTCTAATTCTTTTGTTTTTTTATTTTCATTAAAGAGGCTTTGATTCTTAAGGAAGTCTGGTGCATCTTCAGTAAAAATACCTTGAGGAGAAACTAAACACTTTTCATTTATTTCTAAAGAGTTAAACTGACAAGTTTTAAAATCATCTTCCCCAAAATGCGGTGCAATATGAACTACTCCAGTTCCTGAATCTTCACAATCTTCTATAAAATAATTATCCTCAGAAATCTTGCCTTTAATTATAGGTTGTTCTGTTCCAAAGAAAAGATTATAGTATTTTAAATTTGAGCCCTCTTTAAAAAACAATTCTTGTCCTGTTTTTATATATAATTTTTCGTATTCTTCTGGATTTAAAACTTTTTCATATCGTTTTTCGCTTATAATTAAAATTTCATTAGAATTTTTATTTTTAGCAACTACATAGTTTATATGTTCAGATACTGCTAAAGCTACATTTGAAGGTAAAGTCCATGGTGTAGTAGTCCATGCCAATAAATACATTTCTTGATTTTCAACATTTAATTTAAACTTTACATAAGCTGTTTCATCTATAACATCTTTATAACCCAAAGCGACTTCTGCTTGAGACACTGTAGTTTCAGAATCACAAGCCCAAGGTACTACTTTATAACCTTTATATAAAAGGTCATTATCATGGAATTTCTTAAGAATAGACCATATTTTTTCTATATATTTAGCATCACTAGTTCTATATGCATTCTTAAAATCAACCCAATAAGCCATTCTTTCGGTTAATTCTTCCCATTCATTTATATATTTTTGAGTAGAAGCTGCACATAATTCATTAAATTTAGCAATTCCTAGTTTTAATATATCTTCCTTACTTTTAAGATTTTGAGTTTTTTGTACTTCGATTTCAACAGGTAAGCCATGTTCATCCCAACCAGCATTTCTTTCAACTTTTTTACCATTCATTGTTTGATATCTACAAACTAAGTCTTTAAAAGTTCTAACTAAAACATGATGTACGCCTGGTCTACCATTTGCAGTAGGGGGTCCTTCAAAAAACACAAATTCAGGACAGTTTTTACGATTTTCTATAGATTTTTTAAAAATATTTTTTTCTTTCCAATAATTTATAATTTCTTTTTCTAATTCATTGAAATCAGCTTTTGCGGATACGGCTTTATAGTTTGACATATTATTTTAAATTGAATAAATCAATATTATATCAAAAGATCTATCAACAAGACCTCTAAAAATAGTCTAATCTAGTTTCTTATTTTTTTACATTAAAGTTTAAGTTTAAATCCATACCAGGACGAAAAATCCTTTCACTATTATCAAGATCTACTCTAACTTTAAAAACTTGTTGTTTTCGTCCTTCTATAGTTTGTATATTTCTTGGTGTGAATTCTGATTCTAAACCTATAAAAGAAACTCTTCCACTAAAGACTTTATTAGGATAAGAAAAAGAAGTTATTTTTACTTTATCTTGTATTTTAACTACTCCATAAAGCTCTTCTGGTAAATATGCAGTTACCCATACATCATCTAAATCTATTAAAGTCCCTAAAACTTGATTTGCTAAAATAAGATTACCTGCTTTTATTGTAAATTCACCCAGTTCACAATTACATGGTGAAATTACAGATAATTCAGAAACTTTATTATTTAATTCTTTTAACTGTGCATTATATTTTTCTAACATAGCTGATTCAGATTCTAGTTTTTCTATTCGAGTACCTGTTTTTATTTTTTTATATTCTTGTTCTGCTTTCTCATAAGTCTTTTTTGCTACTATAAAATCTTTTTCAGCTTCTTCTAATTGATCCTTTGTTATTATTTTTTCTTTAAATAATGCCTTACGTCTATTAAGATATTCATTTGCTCTATTTAATTGTGCTTTTGTTAAATCAAAAGAATCTTTTGAAGCTTCTATATCTTCTTGACGATTTCCTGTTTTTAATTCTTTTAAATAAGCTTTTTGAGCTGAAATCTGAGCTAACATAGCGTCTTCTTGATTTATTAATTCATCATTTTCAAGTTCAAGTATTAATTGTCCTTGTTTAAGAAAGTCTCCTTCATGTACAAATATTTTTTTTATTCTTCCACTTTGTCTTGAACCAAAATTTATTTCACCTGCTTGAACTATCCCTGAAACAATAGATTGTTCTGCTTTCATTCTTTTTATAGTGAAATATAGAGTAATACTTATAGCTGAAAGAACTATAAAAAATACAAAAATAAATCTTTTTTTTATTTTCACAACACTATACCCTTACTTAAGTTATCAATAGTAATTAAACCTATACTTTTAAGAAAATTACTTTGTGAAATTTTATATTCAAGCAATGCTGCAAAATAAGCAGCTCTAGCTCTTTCTAAACCAGTTTGTGCAACAGTTAATTCTGTACTTGTACTTAATCCTTCTTTTAAACGTATTTTTGCTTGCCTATAAGATTCTTCAGCAACTTCTAACGCTAGTTCAGAGGCTTTTAAAGATTCTTGATTTGCTAGAATCTTTAATAATAAACTTTCTAATTCATTTTCAAGACTTCTAATTTGATTATTCAGTTCAAGCATTAATTGTTCTTTTTCATGTTTATTCTTCAAATAATTCGCAATAGAATTACCTCCCAAATGTTCTAATGCATCGTATTTTACAATCAAAGAAGCTTGTTCATCTGGATATAATTCATCTCTCCTTGGTCCTACAAAACCTAAACTAGTATTCACTTCAACAACTGGGAGAAAAGCTCCTAGACTTTGCCATTCAAGCATTTTTTGTGCTTTTATTAATTCATTTTGAGCTTTAAGGCTTGGTCTTTGATTTATAGCTTTAAGAACCAAACTATTAAGATTACTATCTTCTTTAAAAGAAACTATTTCTGGATCTTTTGAAATAAACTCAGCCGGTAAAATAAGATTTTCTACAGACAAATTTAAAAGTCTATTTAGGTTTGAAGATTCAGAATACAAAGAACCTCTTAATCCCGCGATTCTTGCTTTAGCTTCTTCTACTTCTTGTTGTGCAAAAAGTACACTCAATTTAACTTCTGTACCAACTTTTAAAGAAACTTCTCTTTCATGTAAATTAGTTTCTGCTTCTTTTAATCTAGCTAATTCACTATTAAGTTCAGAAGCATATTTTTGCATTGAAAAATAAACTTGTGCTGTTTGTCTTAAAGTTTCTTGTTGTGATTCATTTAGATTAGATTTTTGTGCAGAAAGGATTTTTGTACTTGCAATAGTTCCTAATAAGACTCTCCCTCCACGAAAAAGTCCAAAGCTTCCATTCATATATGGTTGTACAGACTTTTGTCTAATTTTCATTAATTCATCACCAAAGAATTGTGAATAACCATCTTTTTGAGAAAAAGTAGTTATAAGTTGAATACTTGGAAGAAAGCCAGAAGCACTATCTATAACATTGTCTTTAGCTTTTTTTACATCATATTCTTTTATTTTTAATTCAAGGTTTTGATCTACTGCTTTTCTTAAAGAAGTTTCAAGATCAAGAATCAAAATATTATTTTTTGAAAGTTTATCTTCATAAGATTTAAGTCTATAAGCAGAGATTTCTTCTTTAGAAACAGTTGTTAAACTAAAAAATAATAAGAAAATTAAATTTAGATATTTATATTTCATTAATTTTAAAAAATATTATCGAAATAATTATTAAAGCTCTTTTTATACTTAAAAGCAAGATATTTCTAATAAATTTATTCAAAAGTTTATTAATTTATAAAATAGTCTTAAGATTTATTCTAATTAATCTGCATAGTAACGCAATGAATTCCACCTCTTCCTATAATAAGATTATGTCCATTTATAGGAATAATTTCTCTAGTTGGGAAACATTGTTGTAAAACATTTAAAGCTTCTAAATCAGAAGGATCATTAAATATAGGAAGTAAAACTTTTGTATTTATAATAAGAAAATTTGCATAGCTTGCAGGTAAACGAATTCCTTCTTTATCAAAAATTGGCTTAGGTAATGGCAATTCAAAAAAATTATATTCTTGATTATTTATTTGTCTAAAATTTAGAATTTCTTTTTTCATTTTTTGTAAAGGCTCAAAATGAATATCAGAAGGATTTTTTTCTGTTATATAAATAATAGTATTATTAGGAGCAAATCTTGCAAGATTATCTATATGGCAATCCGTATCATCTCCTGATAAAAAACCTGAATTAAGCCATAAAATTCTTTTTGCATTAAGATATTTTTTTAAAATTTCCTCTATTTGTTCTTTTGAAAAACCTATATTTCTATTTGAATTTAAAAGACATTCCGAAGTAGTCATGATTGTACCTTGTCCATCAGTTTCAATAGAACCACCCTCAAGAATAAAATCTATAGTTTCAAGATTATCAAAGACTTTTTCTTGTTTAAGTCTTGAATTAATCATATTATCTTTTTGTGCAATAAATTTATTTCCCCAACCATTAAATGTAAAATCAAGAAACTTTTTTTTAGAATTTTCAAAAACTGTTATAGGTCCATGATCTCTAGCCCATATATCATCAGCTTCTATTTCAAATATATTTATGTTATTAAGATTTGCACCTAAAGAACTTAGTTTTTCTGTTATTTTAATTTTTTCAATACTAGAGAGTATAACTTTTTGATCTTGACTTATTTCTTTAACAATTTCAAGTATTGAATCTTCTATTTCAGGGAAGTCCCTATACCAAGATTCTTCTAATTTAGGGAGAGTAAGCATTATAGCAGATTGTTCTTCCCATTCAGCTTTTAGTCTAACTTCAGTATGCTGCATTAGAATGCTTCCTCAAATATATTTTCTGAAGATTTTATTCTTTGTAATTGAACTTTATATAAATTATTAAGATTTACTTTTTGTTGATTATTAAGATTTTGACTTAAAATTTTGATTTTTCTTCTTATACTTAAAAGATCTTCACTATTATTAGATTTATTTAATTCATAAACAACAGATTGATACATTTCTTCTACTGCTTTGTCTACTTGTCTTGTTTCATCAAGATCTGCGTAAATATTTTGATTAGTATTTATTATTAAATCAGACCAAGATTTTAAAATTTCAAATCCTGTTGAATTAATCAAACTTAACATATAGATATTACTATAATCACTCAAAAATTTAAGTTTTATAAGTAATTGATTTAAAGTAAAATCCGAAAAAGAATTATGAAATAAATATTTTATAGCATCCCAATCATTAAGTATAACGTTTATATTTTTCTGATTTTCAAATTTACAAAAGTTAGAAATTTCATCAATTGCAGAAAATAAATTATTAAAATTTTCAGGTCTATAAATAAAAATTTCTCTGTTTTCACTTTGAATTTGAGAATATAAACTCTCATTAAAACTTCTATTTATATCTAATAAAAAATTAAATTCAAATATAGAAGAATTATCTTTGTTAAAACATGCTTGAAGCGCTTTTTCATTAGAATCTATTTGATAAGTTAAGCATATTCTTTTATTAGTGTGTATCTTTATCCAATCAGAGCTTCTTTCAAATAAATTCATTTAATTTTGAAACTTAACAGTAAAAATAATATTATATTATTGTAGAAGTTGTCTTAATCTATAAAATAAAATTAATTTAATTTCTTTTAGCCCTGAGGATTTACTTAAATTATGTTAAACTTGCTTAATCTCTAATTAATATTCGAATATGACAAAAATTTATTATGAAGCTGATGCAAATTTAAACATTATAAAAGACAAAACAATAGGTGTTATAGGCTATGGAAGCCAAGGACATGCTCATGCACTTAATTTAAAAGAATCTGGATTAAAAGTTTTAGTTGGTCTTTATAAAAATTCTAAAAGTGCTGAAAAAGCTAAAAAAGATGGCTTAGAAGTTTGTGAAGTTGATGAATTAACAAAAAGAAGCGATTTCATAATGATATTATTGCCTGATGAAAAGCACAAAGAAGTATATGAATCAAAAATTAAACCTTATTTAACTTCTGATAAAACCTTAATGGTTGCTCATGGATTTAGCGTGCATTTTGCACAAATAACCCCCCCAGAAGATGTTGATGTAATTATGGTTGCACCTAAAGGACCTGGTCATAGAGTTCGTGCAACTTTTGAACAAGGCGGAGGAGTTCCTTGTTTAATTGCAGTGTACCAAGACAAAACAGGTAAAGCTCGTGAAAAAGCTCTTGCATATGCACATGGTATTGGTGGAACAAAAGCAGGAGTATTTGAAACAAACTTTAGAGAAGAAACTGAAACAGATCTTTTTGGAGAGCAAGCAGTACTTTGTGGGGGATTATGTTCTCTTATAAAAGCAGGATTTGATACTTTAGTAGAAGCTGGTTATCAACCTGAAATGGCTTATTTTGAATGTCTTCACGAAGTTAAATTAATTGTTGATTTAATATATCAAGGTGGTTTAGCAAAAATGAGAGATTCTATTTCAAATACTGCTGAATATGGAGATTATACAAGAGGCGACCGTGTAATAAATGATGAAAGCAAAAAAGAAATGAAAAAAATTCTCCAGGAAATTCAAGAAGGTAAATTTGCTAGAGAATTTATATGGGAAAATCAAACAAATAAAGCTTATTTAACAGCTAAAAGAAGACTTGAATCAGAACAATTAATAGAAACTATAGGTGCAAAACTTAGAGCAAATATGAAATTCTTGTAAATTTAAACTTTCATATATGGGGCTGTTGCCCCAAACTTCACAAAACAACAATGCACTATTAGCCCCTTTCAGGTAATGATGCTAATATAAAAGATATATTGTTCTAAGCCCTCACCCCCTGCCCTCTCCTAAAAGAGAGGGAGCCAAAGGATATAAGTTTTATAATGGGGTTGCACCCCAAACCCCGCTAATAATGCGTTATTTTTTGGACAGGATGTATACATAAAATCCCCTCTCTCTTTAGGAGAGGGGGACACCTGAGCGAAGCGA
>MOYB01000003.1:83423-114738 GCA_001899385.1 Candidatus Caenarcanum bioreactoricola
AGGGAGGGGTGAGGGCTTTATAAGATTTAGACGACTTTGCTAATAATTTCTCTATCCTAGTACCATTACCCTTTCAGGGGATTGGGGGTCGAAAGGGGAAGTTTAAAATTCATATTTATCTAGCTATAAGGATTATAACCATAACCATAAGCATAAGGTGCAGTTTGTTGCACTGCAGTTAAGCTATTTGTGTATTGTTCTATGCGTCCTTGCTGACGTCCTGCTTCAAATGCTGCATTTTGGACCCACTCTTGAGGCATTGCTGTTGGATTCATATTAGGGAAAAGACTATTTACATTAAAACCACTATTAGTATTCCATGGTTGTTGTGTCATTCCGTTATTATACCCATAATTACCAATATATGGAAGTGTTCCAGAGGCTGCAAAAGGCATATAAGGCTGTGTCATTCCATATCCACAGTTCATAGTTGGATTATAAGGAATAGCAAGATAAGCTTGACATTGATTTTGATTCCAAGGGAAATTATTTTGACCACAACTACAACGATCAATTTGACGATGACGATCATCTCTATCTCTATGATCTCTGTCATCTCTGTTTCTAGGTCTTATATGTCCTCCATAACGAGAATTCCCTTCTCCAAAAGAAACACCGATTTTAAATTTAGTATTAGGAGCTTCCCAAGAAACCTTCCCTGAAAATCCATTTAAAACATCTTGTAGCGTTACCATAAACTTACTCCTTAAGAATCCTTTTAATTTCTCTTACTTATAATATTTCTCAAAAAAATTAAAAAGCGATTAAGGGTGTAAATATATTTTAGTAATATTAAAAAAAATTAATCAAGAATATTTAATTACTAATTGTGTATTATTATTTTAAATTAAAATTTGTTCTAAAAATATGATTTATACTATTACTTTAAACCCTTCTTTAGATAGAGTAATTTGGGTTGATGAGATAAAAACAGATGATTCTATTCGTATAATACAAGAAAAACATTATGCTGGGGGTAAGGGCATTGATGTTTCAAGAGTTATTAAAACACTTGGCGGAGATACTACAGCAACAGGCTTTCTTGGTTCTTTTACTGGGCTTCATCTCGAAGGTTTGCTTATAAATGAAGGTGTTACTTGTGATTTTATAAGAATTGCAGAAGAAACTCGTTCTAATGTAATTGTTTTTAATAACAAATCAGAAGAACATATAGCCTTTAATTCAAAGGGACCTGAAGTAACTCCTTATGATATAGCTTGTCTTTTTAATAAAATAAATAATTTAAATATAATTCCTTCTACTGTAATTCTTGGGGGCTCCCTTCCTAAAGGTGTAAATCCTAATGTATATGCACAAATCATACATACTTTTAAACAAAAGAAAATAAAAGTTGCTCTTGATGCAGATAATGAAGCTTTCAAGCTTGGCATAAAAGAAATTCCTTTTTTAATCAAGCCTAACAGTCATGAATTTGCAAGATTAATAGGTTATATGCCCCAAAATGAATCTGAATTTATAAAAGCAGGACAAGAACTTATAAAAAGAGGTATTGAAATAATAATAATTTCAAGAGGAGCGCAAGGACTTATTATTTTTAATGATAGTGAAGCTTTTATTATTAAACCACCTAAAGTCGAAGTAAAAAGTACTATAGGAAGTGGAGATTCAACGCTTGCGGCATTTCTTTATGGATATGAACAAGGAAAATCTTTATCAGAATGTGGAATAATGGGTGCTGCTGCTGGAACTTCAACAGCAATGTCTCCTGGTGTAGAGCTTGTTGATTTAAAAGATTATAATAATTTATTAGATAAAATTGAATGTGAACGATTATAAAATTCTTTTTTATAAAGTGTTATACTCCTATAGAAGATAAAGTATTTAAAGTTTCATTACGAAGATCAGTAGGATCATTGAAAGCATAAGTATTATTCATTTGATTTCCTCCCCAAGGATTCCATTGCTGTTGTTGCATATAGGGATTATTCCATTGTTGTTGTGCATATTGTACATATTGTGGATTTACTGGAGGAGTATAAGTATCATCATCTTCTCCAATTGTTGCAGTATCACCAGCAAATTGTTCTTTTATTTTAGCAAATTGTGTTCTTATATCATTTGTTTCTACTGCAGAATCAACTCCTTGTGGACTGTTTATAAGACTAGCAACTTCAGTACTCCGTCCAAGTCCTACTACATTAGCACCCAACTCAACGGCTTTATCTGTTGCCATTGAAACAGCTACACTACCAGCCATAGTTGCAATGAAACTTGTTATAGCGCCAGCTACTGCTGCAGCACCTACAGCACTAGTACCTCCAGTAACAGGCGCAAAAATAGCTCCTATTACTATTGTAATGACAGGAAGGAAAGCTAAATCAAGTCCTAATTTAATTAAAGCTTTTAAAACTTCTTTCATTCCTTCTTTTATGCTAACTTTAAATCCAGCATAAACATCATTATTTTTTAATTTACTTATAACCGGAATACTAATATTCCAAGCAGCTAATATACCTAAAATAATAGGAATAAAAGCAACATATTTCCCTAAGATTTTACCTATTTTTTTAAGACATTTCCATAACAATCCACTTCCTGGTATTTTTGATGCCCAGCTACCTAAACCTTTAATAAGCTTGCCATACCATGTATTGGGTTTCCATACAGCAGTAGCACCAGCTTTTGCAAGATCATCTATTTGATCATCTGCGACATCTATTATTGTTCTACTGGCTGTTCTTTGTGCTATTATAAGGTTTTTCTTTTTTTCAATTTCAGATTTTATTTTTTTTAAAAGTTTAGCTCTTATGCCCTTTTCACCTAGATTCTCAATTTTTACTTTTTCTATACCTAATTCTTCTGCTATTTTTAATAACTCTCTTTTATTAAGGCTATCTAAATTTAAATTTGAAAGTTTAGAAATTTCTGTTTGTAATTCTTTTATTATGTTTTTGGCAGTTTCTTCAGATACTACTGTTTCTGCTATTTTATCTTTTTGAAACCACGTCGAAGGTTTATATATTTTTTTACTTGTTGTTTTTTTTACTGTTTTACCTAAAAGCTCATCATCTATTGCTTTATATGCATCTTTAACTTTTCCTTCTGCAGTTTTTAGTCCTGTTTGTGCAGTTTCTACTGCTGTTTGTGTTGTTTCTACTGCTGTTTGTATATTTTGAACTTTATTTTTTATTAATTTCGAAAGTTCTTTTCTTATAGATTTTAATTCTGTTCCATTAAGATTATCTACATTTATTCCTAAATTTTTAGCTTCTTCTAATAATTTACTAACATCAGTAAATTTTTTTGGATTAAAAGCTTTGAGCTTAGAAAGATTTTCTTTTAATTTTATTAATTCAGCTTCTGTAGCTTCTAATGATGTTTTTAATTGTTTTATGCCTACTTGTGCGGCTGTACATGCGGAAATTTCAGCCCTTATTTTCTTTTCAAAGATTTCTAATTTTTTTAGTACTTCTTTTTTTTCTATTTCTGACAATAATCCTCTTTCTCTAGAAATAATTATTTTTTTAAGCCTTTCATCTATAAGAGAACTAAGATGTTTTTCTAACTGTGCATCTTTAGTAAGAGCACCTTTACCTCTATAGAATTCTTTCCAATAATCTTTTAAAGCTTCTTTACATTTTCTAAGAATTTCCTCTTTAGAATCTTTTGAAGTAAGTGCTTTCAACATTTTGTCATGTGCAATTCCAGCACTTGAATAAAATCTTTGTTCTCCCGGGAATATATCTGTTTCTACTACACTACTAAAAGTATCAGAAAGACCAAAAAATATTCTTTGTAAATCACTTCCTCTTTGTACTTTTGAACCTGCAAGATTTAATCCTTTTGAACTCATTTCCAAAACAAAGCTAGCAAATCCAAGTTTTGGATCTAATACTGTTCTATAAGCAGTAGTACTTCCTAAATATACAGGAACTTTTCCTTGATATGCCCTAGCTATTTTATCAGCATTTGTTGCAATTGTTGTTCCTGTATAAGCAAGGGGCCAACCATATTTATGCCAAAAATTACCATCATCATTAGTAGATTGTTGTGCTTGATAATTAGGTGTAGACATTTCCATAATTTTATATGCGTTTAATATAGAATTTTTTTATTTCTTAACTAAGAAACTCATGAAAATACAAAAAACAAATAATTAATTAAATAAAATTAATATTTAGAATTACATCTTTTACGCCAATATATTTGACTAAAAACTTTCTTCTTATAATTCTTTCTTTATTAAGGGATTTTACTATTTTTTAAAACTTCTTGTTAAAATTTTTAAGTAAAATAATTAATCTTTAGGAGAAATATATGCCACATTGTATTAATAGTGATATTTGTGAAGGAAAAGGCGATTGTATTTTAGCTTGTCCAGTAGACGCAATTACTTTAGTTGATGGCGAAAAAAATGCAAAAGGAACAAGATGGTCTTTTGTAGATCCTGATATATGTATTGATTGTGGTGCATGTTTAGCAGCTTGTCCAGTTAATGGTGCTATTTCAGATAGTTGGATTGAAGGCGCTCAAAAAAAGAATTCTAAATAAAATTTTTCCTTGCTCCCTCTCTTTTAGGAGAGGGTTGGGGTGAGGGCTATAATAGATATGCATAAAATAAAATATAAAAGAGTTTTATTAAAACTTAGTGGAGAAGCTTTAACAGGAGATAAAGGCTTTGGAATTGATTCTCAAGTAATAGAAAGAGTAGCAAAAGAAATTGCTCAAATATATAAACTAGGGATACAAGTCGCCTTAGTAATTGGTGGAGGTAATATCTTTAGAGGACTAAATTCTAGTGTGCAACTTGGAATGGATAGAGCCGCTGCTGATTATGTAGGAATGCTTGCAACGATTATGAATAGTTTGATTTTGCAAGGGGTGCTTGAAAGAGAAGGAATACCTACAAGAGTTCAAACAGCGATTGAAATGCCTTCGGTTGCAGAGCCTTATATAAGAAGAAAAGCTGTTAGGCATCTTGAAAAAAATAGAGTTGTAATTTTTGGAGGCGGAACAGGAAATCCTTTCTTTACAACAGACACTACAGCTGCTTTACGTGCTGCAGAAATAGATGCCTCTATTTTGTTAATGGCAAAGAATGGTGTAGATGGTGTATATAATGCTGATCCTAAAAAAGATAAAACAGCAACTAAATTTGATTCATTAAGTTTTGAAAAAGTTTTAAGTGAAAATTATAAAATTATGGATGCTGCTGCTATTTCAATTTGTAGAGATAATAATATTCCTATAAGAGTTTTTGACTTTCAGAGAGAAAACGTTTTATTAGATATAGTAGCGGGTAATAAAATAGGTACAGATATTGGCGAATTTTGTCATAGTTAAAAGTTAAAATATGAAAAAAAATGCTCATATATCTATTATGAAATCTCTTAAGAAAAATTTTATTTGTATTTTCTTTTTAAGTGAATTTTTTATTTTTTCACTTTTTTCTTATGCAGAAACAGAAAATGAAATTCCTGTTATAACAGCTAAAGTAAGCCAAGAAAATCAAGAAAGAATATTAAATAAAGAAGATAATATTTCTATTTCAATAATGACAATGTTTTCTTCAGAATTTAGTCAAGAAGGAGATACTGTAGAAGCAAAAATACTTGTTAATCAATATGTTCAAAATCCTAACTTACAAGCACTTAAAGGGAGTAAATTAATAGGAGAAATTACTGAAATAAAAAGAGCTAGAAAAGCAGGGAAGTCTGGTTTTGTAAAAGTAAGATTTCATACAATAAAAACTCCTGCTAATAAAGAATTTCCAATAGAAGCAGAAATGATTTCTGAAGATTTTAAAGGACAAGAAGCAATAAAAACTGTATGGAAAGATTTAAAATTAGTTAGTAAAGGTGCTATTTGGGGCGGATGGACTGCTCTGAAATGGGGTCCTGCTATGGCTTTTTCTACAAACGGAATGTCTTTAGCAATAGGAGCTAGTGTAGGAATTTCTTTAGGGGCTATCGGTGCAACAAGAAGACAAGGTGATGTAAAAACTTATTTACAAGGTGAAACAAATAAAATAGAACTTAAAAATAGTTTGAACTTACCAGAAGAAGCTATAATTGAAGCAAATTTAAAAAATAAAAAACTCCATACAACTTTAATGGGAGTAAAAATAGAATTATTAGATGCAAATTTACTTGAATCAAATGAATATAAATCTCTTTTATCACTTAAGTTAAAAATTATAAATAATAGTTCTTCAATGATTTATCCTTGTGATTTGATGCTTATACCTAAAGACGGAGATGATCCGCTTGTTACAGATTTAAGACATTCAAAAGAAGATGCTTTAAAGCTTATAAGAAGTGGAGATGAGAAAATAATTACTTTAGCTTATCCTACAAAAGACAAAGATATATATCTTGATGATTTTAATCTTGCACTTATAAATCCTATTGATAAAAGTTATTTAGCAGAAATTGCTTTATAAACTTTATCTTGAAAATACTGTAAAGTTGCTATTAGAATTTTCTGGGCAAAAATAAGCTGCAGAAGCAACCATAGCACCATTATCAGTGCAATATTTTAATAAAGGTGCAGATATATTAAATTCTTCGGAGAAATCTTGAAGAAATTCTCTTAATCTTGTATTTGCTGATACGCCCCCCGCAATGACTATATTTTTACATTTATATTTTCTTGCAGCTTTAATAAGTTTATCTCCTAATTCTACACATACAATTTCTTGAAAAGCTTTTGCTAAATCTGCTTTTAATTCAGGATCTAAATATTCTTGTGATTTTATAAATCTTAAGACTGCTGTTTTTAAACCACTAAAACTAAAATCAAATTCATTAATCTTTGGTCTAACAAAAGGGAAATCTTTTTTATTATTTTGAGATTGTTTTGCAAGTTTTTCTATTTCAGGTCCACCAGGATAATTTAGACCTAACATTCGAGCAACTTTGTCAAAAGCTTCGCCTGCTGAATCATCTAAAGTTTTGCCTAAAATAATCATATCAGAATAAGAATTCACAAGATATATTTGAGTATGTCCGCCTGAAGCTAATAAACATATAAAAGGAAAATCCTGTTCTTTTTCTTTATTTAGATTATTTGCACAAATATGAGCTTTTAAATGATTAACAGAGACTATTTCTTTTTTCAAAAAGGCAGCCAATGTTTTAGCAGCAATTACTCCTACTAAAAGACTACTTATTAAACCGGGTCCATTAACTACGCCTATTCGATCTATGTCTGCCCAAGAAATATTTGCTTTTTCAATAAGTTCAAATATTATAGAATCTATATGTAAAGAATGTTCCCGAGCTGCAAGTTCAGGGATTATGCCGCCATAAAGCCTATGTAAATCAATTTGTGAAATAGTTAGCTCTTCGATGATTTGTTTTCCATCTTTAACTAAAGCAACGCTTGTTTCATCACAACTACTTTCTATACCAAGGATTAGCATTTATTATTTACAAATATTTTCATTGATTATTATAGAATGTTTTTTATTTTTACTATTTCTTTGTATTGCAAATATTTCAGATTCAACATTAGCTATACATTTTTCTATTTCAGTATTAATAGTAGAAGCTTCACAACCTTTTTTCCATTCAGCACAATATATTCCTCTAAATTTTGGTTCAGGAAATTCAATTGTTTTTCCTGTTTTTAATATAATTACAGGGAAATATTCTGGATAAGAATGATATCTTCCTCTTTTTTTCCTCTGATATTCTAATTTAAATCTTAAAATATCATTTATATGAAATTTTTTAGAAGATTGAGGTCTTAAAATATAATTATATTGAACTTCACAGTTGGAATCTATACAAGCAAAAGAAATAGTAGATGGATAAAAGATTCCATAAACTATAAATAATATAATTAAAATTCCAAAAAAATAAAGCCAAGAATGAATATTTGATTTGTCCATAATAAAAATTTTCCCTAAATCTGGGAAAAAAATAACAATGAAACATTTAGCTATTATTTTTCTAATATTAGGATTATTTTTATTTTTGTATTTTTCAAAAGATATGCTTTTTGTTTCAAATAAAAATTATCCTATTGCATGGCAATATTTTGAAAAGGCAGAAAAATATTTAGAACAAGAAAAATATGAAGAAGCAATTAAAACCTTTGAAGAAAGTAAAAAACTATCAGCAAATATTTATTCATGTCCTAAACGTAATATGAAAATGCTTTCTGCTTATTCTCTTTTAGCTTTAGAAAAAACAAAACATAAAAAATATCAAGAATTTAGATTTACATAAAAAAGCTATAAAAAATGCAGATTCTGGAATGTTTGATTTTTATTGTTTTCGATTTAATAGAGCTTTAACTTATTCAGTAATGAATGATAAAAAAAATAATTTAGAAGAATTAAAAGTTTCTATTAAAAACCTTCATTCTATATATAGTATGTATGAAACAGAAGATTTAGATGAATGGAATAAATTTTTAAATACCCCAGTATGTACACCTTTTAAAGAAAAATTAAAAGGCTTTAAATCTGTTATTCAAAAAACTAATGATATTATATTAATTACTCAATTTGAAGAATTAGTTAAAGCAAATTAAAATATAAGGTTTTATAATTTATTTATGAATAAAATTAAAATAATATTTATTTGTTTTTTATTTTTAATAAACATTTCAATAAATGCTAAAAATGTATCTTTAAATAAAATTTATATTATAAAACCTGCAAAACTAGAATTAAGCTATTTACAAAAAGAAATCGGGGAAAAATTATATAGTAAAATCCCTGAAGAAGCCTTAGATGCGAAAAAAAAATTAATAAATAGATATATTAAAGATTCTAATAAAGAAGCTATATTTTCTTTTGCTGGAATGTGTAGAGGAGCAAAACAAAATTCTTTACCAATAGGACAAATAGAATTAGGTGCTTTATTTGCAGAAGCTAATAAAAAACCAATTCTTGTAATAGATATGGATTCTAATTCAACTGGTGCGGTTGAATGCCAAAATGATGAAGAGTTAAAAAAAGAAAATGATAGAGTAATAGGAGCAAGATTTTGGAATTTAGAAGGTTTTGAAGTACCAGTAAATACTTTAAAAATATTTGTTGATAAATTTGGTATTAAGTTTAATAAATTAACTGTCGCTGGTCATAGTGCCGGAAATTTTGCAATACAACAATATTTTGAAGAAAATAAAGAAGATCTTAAAATTAAAAATGTTTTAAAGAAGTTTTATTGGAATGCTTTAGGATCACCTGTTTATAAAGAAAAAATGGAAGAAACAGCTAAAGAAATAGGTAAATTTAGTGAATGGCATCATCCTAAAGATCCAAATGCTTTATATCAATATAAATCAAGTGTGTTTGCTACATTTTTAAGATGGCAAAAATATTCTAGAGAAGCAGAAAAAGAAGCTACAAAAAATTATCATAGTCCAGAAAGTAAATATTATACTTCTGAAGTTTTTCGTGGAGAAACCGCTAATATAATAATTAAAAACGGATTGCTATTATAAAGTGCTATAATTATATACATTCTTAAAATAATTTATTATGTTATTAATAATTACTATTATTATAGGTGCTTTAGCAGGATGGTTTGCTAGCATGATAATGAAAACTGATAACAAACAAGGTCTTTTTTTAGATATTGTTGTTGGTATCATAGGATCAAGTATAGGACATTGGGTTTTCAATAAATTTTCAATACATTTATTTAACAATGGAGGTTTTATAGATAATTTAATAGTTGCAACAATAGGTGCTTGTATATTACTTGGCTTAATTAAATTATTTCAGTCATTATTTTCTTCAAAATCAAGATAATTTTTTTATAACAAGTCTAGCCATAAGATAACTCACTGTTGATTCTGCTCCTTGATTAAGATTTACTTGATGTTCTTCTAGTCCGTCATAACATCCACCTGTGCATGGATTGTATATTATTTGTTTTAAATGATTCTTACCTAAGAACCAATTAAAGGCAATTTTAAGTTTATTCAAATATTCTTCTTCATCTTTAAATACAGAATAAAATGTATCTAGAGCCATGATTGTATAAGAAACATCAATAGGCTGTTCTCCATAATATTCTCGTTCTTTTCCTTTTAAAAGCCAACCTTTATTTGGAATAACTTTTATTTCATTTTTATTAAATGTTTGTGATAATAAAAAATCAAATGACTTTTTCGCAATATCTAAATAACAAGGCTTTTTAACAGCTAACCATGCAAAAAGTATTGCTTCAGATAATACACTATTTGCATAAGTAAGATAACTTTCAAACCAATTCCAATTATTACTTGATTCATAGTTATACATAGCAACAAGTCTGTCTGCTAGAGTTTCTATAAGTGTTGTAATTAAAGTTGAATTATATTTTTGATTATAATAATATAGACCTTTAATGTTAAAAGCCATGGCGCGTGAAGAAAACATATTTCTAATATTTTCTATTGAAAAATCTATTAAATCTTTAGCTGTTTCAATCATTTCCAGAGGAATTAAATTCTTTTTTGAAATCAAATAACCTAATGCCCAAATCGCTCTACCATTAGCATCTTCTAAGTTTGTTTCATTGTTTTGTTGAGTAAATTCTTTATCTTTATTTACATAATTTAGAAATTTCTCATTAGTTTGCATACAATACTTAATAAAACAAAGATAAATATTTATAAAATCCAAATCTGTTTTTTTTGTGTTAATTCATAATGTATACACATTGCTATTAAAGCCCTTGCATTATCATCAATTGTATATCCAGAATTAATATCAGCTTGATTAATTTTTGAAAATTGAAGCATTCCAAAATCAGTAGTTAATTCTTTTATATGATTAAGATTAATATCTGAAAGCTTATATTCTAAAGAAAGTTCAGAATTTAATATTTTTTCAAAAAGTAATGCATGTGCAATAGCTGAATTTTCCCATGCAGTAGCTGCTATTTTATGTAAAGTATTTGTACTAATATTTCTTCGTAACAAGTCATTATTTAAAAGTTTAATCACTCCTGTTGCTAATTGTTCTGAATGTTCAAATTCAATAATGATTCCAGTATTTTCATCAAGCATTTCACGAGCTTGTGGTATTGGGGTTGAAATAACAGCACAACCACAACTCATAGCATAAGAAAAAGTACCACTCACTGCTTGATTGGGATCTTTAGAAGTAAAAAGATAAATATCGCTTAATCGCAGATGTTCTAATAAAATAGCTAATTCTAAATATTTATTAATAAACTTTACATGCTTTTCTAACTTTAAAGAAAGAACTTTTTCTTCAAGCATTTGTCTATATTTTTCGCCCTCTGATTTTATTATATTAGGATGAGTTTTACCTATTATTAAAAATAATGTTTCAGGATTTATTTTAATAATAGCTGGCAAAGCGTCTAATGTAGTTTCAATGCTTTTTCCAGAATTAAGTAATCCAAATGTTGAAAGTATCTTATGTCCTTTTAATCCATATTTTTCTTTAAGAAATTCTTTATTATTATTTAAAACCAAATGAGTACCATGTGGAATTATTTGTATTTTTTCTTGCGGAATTTCATAATCTTGATTCAACACGCCTTTAGATGTATTTGTCATCACAATAACATATTTAGCAACATTTATTAATTTTTTGACTAACATCTTAAAATGTTCATTTGGACTAGGTAAAATAGTATGAAAAACAAAAATTATAGGTTTTGAAAGTTTATATAGAAATTCTAAAAATGCTTGTTCTTGCTCTTTAAAAAAGCCAAATTCATGTTGAATTAAAATTATTTTAATATCATTATCTTGATTAATATTTAATGCCAATTTTTCATATTCACTAGGCAATGATGTATCAAGAGTATATTTTACTTCAGTTGAATATATATAATGAATATTATCTGCTTCTAATGCACAGATTTTAATAGATAACGAATCACCAAATTTATTATTTATTGCTTTTATTAAATCCTGAGAATACGTTGCTATACCACATTCTCTCGGTGGATATGAAGTTATAAATAAAATTTCAGATGTTTTGCTTCTCATTTTTAATTACCTCTTTTGAAAAACTTAAAGCCCTCACGACCCCATTATAAAAATTTTAATCCTTAAAAGTCCCCTGTCAGGGGGATTTAGGGGGTTGAGAGTTTGAAAAACTTAATAATTCAGTTATTAAATCTGATAAATTAACTGAAGCACAAGCAATTACTGTATCAGCAGCACCATAATAAATAAATAAATAAAGTATTCCCAAATAAAGCTGTACCAGTAGGAAAAACTACATTATTTACTTCTCCTTTTAATTCCCACTCATGTTCAGGAAAAAATAAAGGATAAGGTAATCTAGCTATCTCTTTCAAAGGGTTATTTAAATCTAACAAAGCAGCACTAGCAGAATATATAAGTCCTTTAGCAGTTTCTTCTACTGAATGATAAATTAATAACCATCCATGTTTTGTTTCAATTGGGGGACAACCACTGCCAATATAACTTGATTCATGTGCACAAACAGGATCAAGCACAATATGTTCATGCAGATTAATAAAATAATCCCCCCAAAATTCTTTTGTAAGTTCTTTTAAATTATTAATAGAAACTAGTTGAATACCTGGTCTAATCCTATGAAGAAATACTAATTTGCCATTTATTTTTCGTGGAAAGAAAATTACATTTTTATCCCATAACATTATTTTCTTTTCAGGATCTGCTTCTTGATAATAAAATTTATAATTTTGATAATAATTTTTATTTACTTTCCCTGATGATTCAGCAAGAAATACAAATTCTGAATATGTTATAGGAGGAACAATAATTCCTTGTTTTTTAAAATGCTTTAAATCTTTTGATGTAGCTAAAGCACCGCGAGCATTTATTCCGTCGTAGGCTGTATATGTCATATAAAATAAATCATCGATTTTTACTATACGAGCATCTTCAACTCCTTGTGATTCATATTCAAATTCAGGAATTATAAAAGCTTTAGTTGATCGTTCAGAAACTGTTAATGGTCCATCTAATTTACAATAACCAATACTTGAATAATTTCCTCTTTGTACTGCTCTATAAAAAACATGAACATTATCTCCTTCACGAATTACTGCGGGATTTAATACACATTCATCTTCAAAGGTAAGATTAGTTTTTTCTAATAAAATACCTTCTTTTTTAACTTTTATCATATTTTTATTTTAACTTTTGTAATTTTTGGTTGTAATTTAAATTCGCCCCATTTTTCAAGCAAATCTGAACTACTCCAAGCTTTATTAAGTCCTACTCCTGCTATTACTTTTATTCCATATTCTTGACAAACAGCCCATTCTGGAATATTACTCATGTCTGTTCTATCTCCACCTTTTGTAAACACACTCGGTCGTAATTTTCTTAATGCTACAGAAACACTTGAATCATTTTTAATTTCAAAAGGAATAACTATATCGACTTCTCTTATACAAGAAATTAAAAAACATCTCGTTTTCAAATCCATAAAGGGTTTACCTTTTTTCCTTATAAGAAAATCATCTCCATTAACTATTACAGCTAGTGTATCACCAAATTGTTTTGATTCAATAATACAACTTGTATGTCCAGGATGTATTGGATCAAATCCACCAGAAGTTGCTACAATTCTACCTAAAGTAGTTCTAATTTCATCAACTTCCTCAAAATCAAGAATCTTTGCATATTTTTCCATATGACTACTCCCCTTGTAAAAACACAGAAATATTAAAAAATTCGAGCATATATAAATTGCTCCTAATATATTTCCTTTTATTGGATTTTTTTGTATTCTTTAAACTTTTGTTTGGGGCTTATTGTTTTATCTGCCCAGTTATAGATTATACAGAATTATCTAATACAATATTATATTTACTATTATTATAACATAAAAAAGCTTAATCAATCTTTTCTGCTTCTTTTTCATTCATATATTTAATAATTGAACGAACTGTTTGTTTTCTTATTTTCTTTTCATCTTCAAAATTAGGTACTTTAAGTATATATTGGAATCTTAAAATAGAAAAATCATGTTTTATTTCAACTGTTTTAAGATTAAAACTTTCTTGTTCAATTTTATCAATGAAATCTTTTAATCCTTTTATAAGATAACTTTCAACTTCTTCTATACTAGAAAGAAAACGATAACTTATTTCAAATTCAATGCTTATTTTTTTTGTAGGTCTTTTTGTATAATTTATAACTTCTTTAACTAGGAAAATATTATTAGGAATATAAATTAAATCGTCATCGTCATTTATTAAATGAACATCTGATAATGTAATATTTATAACTTTTCCTTTTTGTTCTGATATTTCAATATGATCTCCTATAGAAATTTCATCTGTAAACATCATTATCATGCCATTTATTGCATTAGAAAGATAATCTTTGAATACAATTGCTATTGCAGCTGCAACAATGCTTAATGATGTAAAAGCTTGCCTAGGACTTATTTCAAAAAAGATTAAAAGAAAAACAATAGAAGCAAAATAAAAAAATATATTTGAAAGTTGTTTAATGGCTAATATAAAATTATCTTCAGCATTGAATTTTAGATATTTACGTTTTCTATAAAAAAATTGTATTAAATAATTTGAAATAGAAATTATAAGTAAAATAGAAAAATATTCAAAGAAATTAACAAGCATTTTAAAAGATAAAAAGCCTAAATCTCGTTTATTAGAAATTATAAGTAAAAATAAAAATACAAAGAAAAATATTGTTTGAAAACTTAAAAGCCAATTTATATTTTTAGAAAAATTTTTCATTATAATCTTTTATTTTTTTAATAATAAAGTATATTATATTTGAAAATTAAGTTATAATTATTTTTTTATTTCAAGGAAATTTTAAGATGGCAGTACCTAAAAAAAGAAGCTCGCAAAAGAAATCAGCTCAAGTAAAAGCTGGGAAGAAAAAACTTCAATTTATGTCAATTACAGCATGCCCTAATTGTAAGGCACCTTCAGTTTCTCATAGAGTTTGTTCTTTTTGTGGATATTATAATGGACGTGTTTATGCAAGTCTTGCTAAAAAAGAAAAAGCAAAAAAAGAATCTTAAAACTATTCAGCAAATAATATAAAAATTCCAAATAATATAATTAATACTAAAAAAATTGTTAGAAAATCCCAAGCTAAAAATCCTTGTGCTTTTCTAGGTAAATAATCTTTATCTTCTAAAGATTCTAAAGTCCATTCTTCTTTTTCTTTGTTTTCTTGATTCATAATTTTTAACTTTGTAATTACACAAAATATTTTCTAGATTTTTATATTTTCTAGATTTTTTTGTTATTATTTACTTATTCCCAAATAGTATTAATTTATTAATTAAATAATGAAATTACCCGAATTTCTTTTAGACTTAGCAAAAGCTTCAAATCAAGAAATTTACCTTGTTGGAGGGGCTGTTAGAGATTTAATAAAAAGAATAGAAATGAAAGATTTTGATATTTTATGTTCGAAAAATGCTATTAGTTTCGCAAAACATTTGGAAGAAAAGAATTTAGCAGAGATTATTGCTATAAGTGAAGAATTTTGTACTGCAAAAATAAAATGGAAAATAAATGAAGATAAATTTGTAATTATGGATTTAGCAACAGCAAGAAGTGAAATATATGAATATCCAGGTGCTTTACCAAAAATAAAATTTCCTGTACTTATAAGAAAAGATATTGCAAGAAGAGATTTTACTATAAATTCTATTGTTATAAAACTCAATAGATCTAAATTTTATGATCCTTTTAAAGGGATGAAAGATCTTAGAAATAGAATTATAAGAGTTTTACATTCTAAAAGTTACATAGACGATCCTACTAGAATAATAAGAGCAATTAGATTTGCTATTAAATTTGATTTTGATATTAGTCCAGAAGATTTAAAATTAATAGAACAAGCTCTTGCTGATGAACGGATAATCGGCATAATTAAAGAAGTGAGAGGAATAAGAGTAGGTATTGAATTAAAGCGCTTATTTGAGTTTGATTATGTTGCAAAAGCATTATATCTAATGACAAAACTTAATGTTTGGAATATATGTGCTTTAAATCTTAAAATAAATATGAAAAATCTCTTTAAACATAATGAAATAAAATCTTGGGAAATAGGTCTTTTTTGTTTATTTATTGATAATGATCCTAGTATTACATTTGAGATTTTTGAAAAATTAGGCTTTACAAGTCGTGTTATAAATCAATTAAAAAAAATATTATTATTACTTGATGTTAGTAAAATAGAAATTTCTTTAAAAACTTATAAAATTATTGAATCTTTAGAAGATGAATTTAAAGAATGTCTTTTTCTTCTTCAGCCTCAAATGAAAACAATATATAATAAAATGAAAATATCTTTACCAGAGATTTCTCCTGAAGAACTTATTAATCAAGGTTTTAAAGGGAAAGCTATTTCTGATGAATTAGAAAATATCTTTAAAAAAAATTATGCCAGCTTCAATTATAATGATGAAAAGCCGGCGTTCTTAGAATGAGTTTTTATTATAAGGGATTATTAAGTTTTATTTTTATACGGAGAATAATATAGGAATGTTATATAGAGCTTTTATAAAGGAATGTTATACAGTGTTCGTTCGTAGAGCAAACTCTTCTTTTGCTTTCTTTTTTCTTCTTTAAGCTTGCTCAATAATATAAGTCCTATCACTATAAAATTATGTTGATATCTTAAAAAAAATTAAGGCTTTTCTGTAATTAAGGCTAAAAGCATCATGAAATCTTTTTGTTCTGTAATTTTAAAATTAGGATCTTTATTTTCAAGTATATAAACTTCTTCTCCTGCAAATTCCATAATAAAAGAATCATCTGTAGCTCTAATTTTTTTTTCGTTTGCAAATTTCAAAGCTTGTTTAAATTTTTGTGTATTAAATCCTTGAGGAGTTTGTACTGCCCAAATTTTATTTCTATCAATAGTTTTTTCTATTATTTGCGAGTTTTCTTTTACTTCTTTTAATGTATCAGTAATTTTAGAAGCAAGTACACAAGCTTGTTTTTCTATAACTGAGTTAGTTAATCTTAATAAATCTCTTTCTGAAATTAAGGGTCTAGCAGCATCATGAATTAAGATATACTTTGCTTTTACAAATTCTAAAGCTTTTTCTACTGAATTTTGACGATCAAATCCCCCTTCACAAAAGATGATTTCAATATTTTCTTTTTGTGATTGTTCTTGAAGTCTATTATAAATATCTACAGGAAAATCTTGATTTAAAGGTTTAGTAATTATTATTCTTTTTGTAAATTTAGAAAGAGTATTAAAGCTCATTTCTATTATTGTTAAATTGTTTTTTACTTCAATAAATTGTTTAGGAATTTCCGATTTAAAACGTTCACCTTTTCCTGCAGCTAAAAGTATTACATCAAAATTTTCTTTCATAAGCTTATTAAAGTATAATTATTAAAAAGTAAAATTAAATTTTCATGAAAAATAAATTATATCTTATATTAATATTTGTTTTTATTTTTAATAATTCATTAAGTATTTTAGCACAAGAAGAGTCATCAGAAGAATGGAAAGAAGCAGAATATTATTCAAAGCTTGGATTCCAACAAATGACAGAAGCCAATTATGAAGAAGCTATTGAAAGTTTTTCTAGAATAATAGAATTAATTCCTGATGCTGATATTGCTTATTCTAATAGAGGTGTAGCTAAATTAAGATTAAATGATTTTGAAGGTTGTTTAGAAGATAGTGAAAAAGCTATTGAATTAATGCCGAATAATGGAGTTTGGTATTTAAATAGAAGTTATTGTTTGTATTATTTGAAAGATTTAGAAGGTGCAATAAATGATGCTCAATTAGCAAGAGATATGTTAAAAAATACTAAAGATAGACAAAATTTTATAAGAGCTAAAAAATGGTATAACACTTTAAAAGGTGCAAAAGCTTTATTAAATTAATTAAGTCATTATTCCATATCTTTTTAAAATAGGAGTACATGATCTTGCATTATCAGTTTCTTGTAATATCTTTAAATCTCTTCTATATTTTTTTAATGTTCTTTTCCAACTTTTTTGAACTTCTAGTACTTTTATCCGCTGTGGATCAAGCTCACTTTCTGCTATACTTATTAAATCTTTTATTGTTTCTATTGTTTTTCTTCTCTGATCAGGATCAATTTTTTTACTTTTAAATTCTAACTTTCTTCTATTAATAATATTTATTAATTTTTCTATCATATTTTTATAGCGCAATAAGTATCATAAAAAAATAAATTTTATAATACTTATTGATATTCTTCAAACAAAGCGAATAAATAAAATTTTATGAGAGCTAAAAAATGGTATAGCACTTTAAAAGGTGCAAAAGCTTTATTAAGAACTTATCCGTAAATAAAACCGATTTTACGAATAATAATAGTTGCTGCAAGTTGATTTAATGCTAAAAAACTTTCTTCTGTCTTTTCAAATCTAATAAGTATCTTTCTGAATCTAGTAAACCATGAATGTGCAACTTCTACTATCCATCTTTTTGGTTTAAAAGAAGGATTTCTTTCTATCTCTTTTTTTTCTTCTCCTCTAGGTCTAATATGTGCCTTGTAATTTCTTTTTTTAATTTTATCAGTAGACCCTACATATCCAGCATCTGCGCATAAATTCTCTTGGATTCTTTCTTTTCTTTGTTTGAATTTTTTCTTTTTAGGCTTGTATGCCTTATCGAGAACATTCTCTATTTGAGTAACATCATGGTTATTTGCTCCTGTTACGACTATCGATAGCGGGATTCCATTCTCTTCGACAAGTAAATGTCGTTTGCTCCCATTTTTTCCCCCGATCCGTTGGGCTTTTTCCAACAGCTTCTTGTGCTAAAGGTGCTTTCATTGTTGCTCCATCAATACTTTGCCATTCCCAAGCTATTCCTTTCATTTCATCAAATTCAGCTAAGCCTTTTTCCCATAATTTTACAAAAAAACCTGCTTTTAACCATTTTCTAAAATATTCATGAATTGAACTAGAACTCCCATATTTTTCTTTAGGAATAGCTTTCCATTGACATCCGGTACGTAAAACAAAGATTATAGCTTCAAAAACCTTTTTATAATCAAGAGGTTTTCTTCCTCCTCCCTTTTTTCTTTTATATTTTTGTCCTTTTTCTCTTGTTGGCTTTGGGATAAGCGGTTTAACAAATTCCCAAAATTTATCTGAAACTTCCCAAGATTGGATTTTTATTTTTTTAGTATTAATTTCCTTAAATCTCTTTTGACATAACTCTTTTAATTATATCATTCTATTTAATTATTTGCGGATAAGTTCTAAATTAATAAAAATATATATTATAATATTAAAAAAAAATTAAGTTTAAGATTAATGAATTTTAAAGATAAAATTATAGTTGTAACTGGTGGTTCAACTGGTATTGGCAAGGCTTCTGCCGAAAAATTTCTTGAACAAAATGCTATTGTTTATGTATTAGATAAGCAAGTTCCAAGCTTTATAAATAAGAAAAATATTCATTATATTAATTGTGATGTTTCTGATTTTAAAGCTAATGAAAAGGCAATTCAAGAAATAATAAAAAATCATAATAGAATTGATTGTTTATTTGCTAATGCAGGACAACATGTTTTTGGAAATATAGAAGAAACAAGCTTAGAAACTTTTGAACATATTTTATCTGTAAATTTTAAAGGTATATTTTATATACTCAAATGTGTTTTACCAATAATGCGCTTACAAAACAAAGGAAATATTGTTTTGATGGGATCAGATCAATCATTAATTGGAAAAGAAAGAAGTGCTATTTATGGAGCAACAAAAGGTGCTATTGCTCAAATAACTAAAAGTTCTGCTATTGATTATGCTCCTTTTAATATTAGGATTAATTGTGTTTGCCCTGGAACAATAGAAACCCCTTTATTTGAAGATGCTGTTGAAAAGTATGTAAATGAATATAATATTGAAAATAAAGAAATTATTTATAATTCTTTAAAAAATGCTCAACCTATTAAACGTTTAGGACAAGCAGAAGAAGTTGCTAATTTAGTTTTATTTTTATGTTCAGAACAGTCTTCTTTTATTACCGGTTCATTAATATCTATTGATGGTGGTTTTGTTGCACAATAATTAGTTTTTCTTTAATAAATACTGAAGCCAAATAGGAGCAATAACTGTTGTTGCTATTATTGCAAATAAAAGTCCTGAATACATTTCTGAAGAAAACATTTTTATTGTTTGTGCTTGTGCTAAAACAACCAATCCAACTTCCCCTCTTGGCATCATACCTATTCCTACTAATAATCTATTCATGTCAGTTTTAAAAGGAACAAGAAGCCATCCTGAAGATAATTTACTTACAATAGCTAAAACAAGCATTATAATTGCTGTTAAACTCAAAAAATGATTAGGATCAATAGACAAGCCTATTTTGACAAAAAATATAGGTAAAAGAAAAGCTCTAATAGGCGCAATATAATCTTCTATTTTTTTATTTTGTCCTAAAGCACTTTTTATTTTAACTGAATCAAGGGTTATCCCTAAAGTAAAAGCACCTATTATTGCAGCAAGTCCAAGAAATTCCGCAAAAGCAGCAAAAGCAAAACATAAAATTAATACTAAAATTAAAATATCTAAAGGATTTTTCTTTTCAAGCTTTGTAAAAAAAGCAAAACCTTTTGAAGTTAATTTAGGATTGAGCCAAAGTGCTAATCCCAAAAATGCTAATGCTTTAAATAATATTAAAAGAGCAGTTAAAATGCTAAAAGTACCTGTTTTGGCAATACCAATTATAGTTGCTAATAATATAAGTCCAAGAACATCATCAAGCACTGCTGCACCTAATATGATTTGTGCATTAAAATTATGAAGAATATTAAGATCTTTAAAGACTCTTGCAGTAACTCCTATTGAAGTTGCGGCAAAAACAAGTCCTATAAATAATATTTGATTAACACTAAAAGCTTCTTGTCCTTTGAAAAACAAAGAAAATAAATAAGCTAATAAAAAAGGAGCGATTACTCCCCCTAAAGCAACAAGACTAGCTTCTTTTCCACTAGATAAAATTTTCTTTATTTCAGTTTCCATACCTACTTCTAATAAAAGTATGATTATTCCTATTTCTCCAAGACTATTTATTACTTCAGAGCTTTTAATAAAATCAATACTTTCATAAATAAAAGAAGCCTTTGGGAAAAGCATAAGCATATATGCAAATAAAATTCCGCAAAATAATTCACCTACTATAGAAGGTAATTTAATTTTAGAAAGAAAACTATTAAAAATAAAAGAACATGAATATATTAAAAATAGTGCTGATAATAAAAGAAGTAAAGTATTAGTATTTTCGTGCATAAGTTTATAGATTTATTTTAGATATTATAAATTCTTTAGCGCTTAATGCCAAATCATAAGCTTCTTTTGCTTCTTCTAATGTTGGATTAAGAAAATCATCTGGATAACGACAAACTACAGCAAAATCGGTTAAATTTTTAAATTCAAGATTTGAAAAACTTTTATCAATTTCTTTACAAAGTTTTCGAAGTTCTTCTAAATCATGAGTTTTTGAAAATTCTTTCTGTTTAAAAACTAAAAAAGCCTTTAAATATTTTTCTATAGCTTGTTGAGAGTGAAAACATACTGTTTCAACTATAATTTCTTCATCAAAAAAACTCAATTCATGTTTTACTGTTAATAAATCAGCTTCTGCTTTTTTTATCCATTGTTTTGTAATAAAATTTATATCCTCTTGAAAATTCATAATTTAAGTCCTTCTTTATATGCAAAATGACTTGTAGTACCTATTATTTTAGAGAATTGATTAAACTCATTTTCTGATTTTATTATTAAATCTACATAAATAAATTTTTCACTTAAATATTGTCTTATATTTCTAAGTATTTCAAGTATTTTATTTCTTTCAATTTCATCTTTTAAAATAATCATTAAATCATAATCACTATTTTCATTATAATCTCCTCGAGCCCTAGAACCAAACAATATAATTCTAGAAAGATTTTCTCCTATTGTTTTTTGAATTACTTCTTTGATTATTTCTAATTCTTTCATATTTTTATTTTAACAATATTTTTTGTATAATATCAATAATGCGATTAAAAGATAATTTTTTTAGAAGTCCCCTTTCAGGGGGTTTGGGGGTAATATTACTTATTTTTCTCTGCTTGACTCTTATGTCTTGTAGCCAAAATAAAAATAATTATATATTAAAAATTCCCAAAACAGGCTTATATAAAACTTCTACTCTTTATAAAAATAATGCTGAATATAAACAGATTTTAAGTGGTGTTATTGGAAAAGATTCTGAAAAACTTATAATGGTGCTTGGTGGTGGTAGTGGTCCTAAAAGTTTTAATACTTGGGCTAGCACTGATGCTACAACTTCTTCTGTTGCAGATTTAATGTATGTAGGACTTCTAGAAAAAGATCCTTGGAATGGTCAATTTTTACCTCATCTTGCCAAAGATTTTAAAATACAAAATAATGGCAGAAAAATAATAATTACTTTACGAAAAGGCTTGAAATGGTCTGATAATCAACCGATTACTTCTAAAGATGTTTTGTTTACTTGGAATGTAATTCTTAAACAAGGCTTTGAAAGATTAGGGGTTAAAGATTCTTTGATGATTGAAAACCGTTTCCCTAAAGTTTATAGTCTTGATGATAAAACAATTGTCTTTGAAACACATAAAGTTTTTGCTCCTTTTTTAGATTCACTTTCTTATCCTATTGCTCCAGTGCATTATTTTGAGAAATTCTTTAAAGGGAAAACCTTAGAAGAACAAAGAAATATTTTTTCTAGTCTTTTAAGTACTGATTCTATTTCTGAAGATTTCCCAGTTAGTGGACCTTATAAAATAAGTGCTTATAAAAAACAAGAAAGAATTGAATTTAAAAGAAATCCTAATTATTTTGTTTTTGATTCAAAAGGGCATAGATTACCTTATTTTAAAAAATTAATTTATCTTATTATTCAAAATAAAGATTTAGAACTTTTTAAATTTATAAATGCTGAAATCCCTATAATAAATCTTGGTGGTGAGAATGCAAGCCTCCTTTCTAAAGTTAAAACAAAACAAAATATTAAAATCTATAATCTGGGACCTGATAACGGAAAGGAATTTATTTCTTTTAATTTATCTAAAAAATCATGGTTTTCTGATAAACGTTTTAGAGAAGCTCTTGCAAAAGCAATAGATAGAGAAACAATGATTAATAGTATTTATTTAGGAATGGGGACTCCTAATTGTTTAGACATGAACGAAAAGAATTTATATTTCAATGAAAAACTTAATAATAAAGTATGTAATTTAAAAGCTAATTTAAAAGATTCAGAGGCTATATTAAAAGAAATTGGTTTTCATAAAAATAATAAAAATGAACTTTTAGATAAAGAGGGGAAATTAGTTAGATTTTCTTTGTATACAAATGCAACTAGTGTTAGTGATAGTTTTTCTCCAAGAGAGTTAATGGCAACAATGATCAAAGAACAATGGGAAAGCTTAGGAATAAAAGTTGATTTAAAAGTTATAGAATTTAATAATTTAGTTTCAAGACTTACTCAGACAGGGGATTGGGAAACAAGTTTATTATGCTTAACAGGTGGAAGTTTAACAGAACCTAATAGTGGTGCTAATGTTTTAAAATCAAATTCAAGATTACATTTTTTCAATTTAAGATCTCCTGAGCAAAAACAAGATAATAGAGAACCATGGGAAAAAGAAATAGATATTTGTATGGATAAAGGAGTTTCTTTTATAGATTTTGAAAATAGAAAAAAATATTATTATAGAGTTCAAGAAATTCTTTGGGAAGAAAATCCAATGATATTTCTTATTAATTCAAATAATTTCATTGCAATAAACAATAATTTAAAAAATTTTGAACCGTCTGTATTGGGTGGTACAACTTATAATATAGATCAATGGTGGATAAGCAATTAAAAATATTGTAAAATAATCTAAAAAATATATTGTAAATGACAGATAATAAGCAAAAAATTGAAATTAAAAAAGATAATAATGGCACTATTATTAATTTGTTGAAATTTATAAAGTGGGATGATTTATTCTTTGAATTAAAAAATATATTTGAAACAAACTCTAAATTTTGGGGAGAAGATCCTATTATTTTAAGATTTCCTAATATTGATTTTACTGATAAAAATTTAAAAGATCTTAGAAATCTTGTTTCTAAATATAAATTAAATATAGAAAGTATTCAAACAGATGCTATAAGATATTGGAAATTTTTTAAAAATTATAAATTCAAAGTTTCTGCTATACCAGAAAGTAAAAATATTAATCCTATTCCTCCTAAACCTATTAATAATCAAAAAGAAGAGTCTAAAGAAAAACATAAAGAAATTAAAAATTTTAAAGAAAATATTCCTTTTGCTTATTTTGAAAAATTTACTTGTTATGTAATGAGTAGCGAACAAATAGCTCTTAGAGCAGGACAAGAAATTAAATATGATGGGAATCTCGTTATTTTTGGGGATACTAATCCAGGCTGTCAAATTTATGCAACAGGTAGTATTATTATCTATGGTAAACTTTGTGGAAATATACATGCTGCTTGGAATATTCTTGATGAAAACATACTTTCAACTATATTCATTAAAGCTCTCAAAATGGGAGAGCCTCTTCAAATCAGCATTGGTAAATATTCTGCTTGTTCAATTGAAAAAAATAATAATGATAAAGAAAAAAATAAAGAAAAATTTCATCCGGAAACAGCAAAACTTGTTAATGGACAGATTTGGCGTTTCGCCGATTTTTCTTAGTCAACATGGAGACTTTATTTAATGGTTGGAAAAACTATACTATTTACATCAGGTAAAGGCGGAGTAGGTAAAACTACTTGTACTGCAAATATTGCTGCAGCTCTTGCTGCTCAAGACCACACAATGAATATTTGCATGATTGATATGGATATAGGATTAAGAAATCTTGATATTCAATTCGGTCTTGAAAACAGAATAGTTTATAATTTAGTTGATGTAGTTGAAGGTACTTGTAAAATTAAACAAGCTTTAGTTAGAGATAAAAGACTTCCTAATCTTTGTCTTCTTCCTTCTGCACAAACTAGAGATAAATCAGCTGTTAATCCAGAACAAATGATTGAATTAATTGACGAATTAAGAACACAATTTGATTTAATATTAATAGATTGTCCTGCAGGTATAGAGCAGGGTTTTCATAATTCTGCTGCTGCCGCTGATGAAGCAATAATAATTACTTTAGCAGAAATGTCTGCGGTTCGTGATGCAGATAGAATAATAGGTATTCTTGAATCTTATCCTAGAAAAATTAATTGTTGGTTAGTTATAAATCGTCTTAATCCTGGAATGGTTAAGACTAATGATATGATGGGTGTAGATGACGTAATAGAAATTTTAGGAATAAGACTTTTAGGAGTAGTTCCTGAAGATAAAAGAATTATTATTGCAACAAACAAAGGAGAGCCTTTATCATTAAATAATGAAAATGATTGGGCAGGTCAAGCTTTTAGGAATATAGCAAAGAGACTCACCGGAGAGGAATTACCTCTAATGGATATTTTCGGTGAAAATCAAAATATATTCTTAAAACAACTTAAAAAACTCAAAGCACTAATTAAATTTAAATAAGGAGAAAAACATGGGACTTTTAGGATGGCTAACCGGACCCCCAAAAGAAGAAACTAGTAAAGATGAAGCAAAAAAAAGACTTCAACTTACTATTTTTCATGACAGAATGGAAATAATGGAGCTTTCTCCGGATAGATTAGAAGCTTTAAAACAAGACTTGATGGATGTAATCGCAAAATATTTTGAAATTAACACCACAGGCACAGAATGTACTCTTGAACAAGATGAAAAAGAAGTAGCTTTTGTTGCAAATATTCCAGTAAAGCGTTTAAAAGGAAGTAAAAATTAAATATGTTCCCAAAGAATTTATCAGCAATAATTTTTGATTTTGATGGAGTATTCACAGATAATAAAGTATTAATTTCTGAAGATGGAAAAGAAATTGTTGTTTGTGATCGTGGAGATGGTCTTGCTATTAATGCTTTCAGGAGATATTATCCTCAAATAAAAATAGCAGTAATATCAAAAGAAAAAAATGCTGTTGTAAAAACACGATGTACTAAATTAAATATAGAATGTATGCATGGTGTAGATGATAAAGTACAAATTTTACAAAAATGGGCGAAAGAGAATAATCAAAAACTTGAAAATATTATATTTTTAGGCAATGATTTGAATGATATAGCAGTGATGAGAACAGTTGGGCTTGGAGTAGCAGTTAATGATGCCTATCCAGAAGTTAAAGATATAGGGAAATTAATACTTGACAAAAAGGGAGGGAATGGAGCAATAAGAGAGCTTTTAGAGAAAGTGTCTTATTTCTTATCAAAAAAATCTCTTTGTGAGTTATGGGAACATTAATCTATTATTATTTCTCTATAATATAAACACAAATCTAATTTCATATTAATTTTTATGTCTAAATTTATAATATCTTTAATATCTTTATTGATTTTAAGCTTCCCTGTTTATAGTCAAGCTTCAAATCAGGAAATAAAAACACCTTTATCTAAAGAAGAAAAAAATAAACTTGAACAAGAAATTGAAGAATTAAAAATTCTCTTAGATAAAGATCCTATGAGAGCTGATGTTCATTTGAATTTAGCAAATACTTACTGGAAATTAGGACGTGTAGGTAAACCTATTAAACATTATTATGCTGCTATAAAAATAAATCCTAACTATACTGAAGCTTATTATGATTTAGCAAATATGTTTTTCACTCAAGGAGAATGGGATCAAGCTCTTTCAGCTTATCAAAAAGCCATTACAACAAAACCAGATTTTGCAGAGGCATATAATGGAGAAGGAAATGCTTTTGTAGATAAAAAAGATTATAAAAATGCTATAAATTCTTATAAAAAAGCAATTGAATTAAAAGCTAATTATAATGAAGCAAAATACAATTTATGTTCAGCATATATATTTAATGCAAAATATAGCGAGGCTATTACTGCCTGCAAAGAAGCAGTTAATTCTTTTGAAGATGCTCAAGCTTATAATAATTTAGGTAATGCTTATTTTAGAACAAGTCAACTTGATAAGGCTCTTTGGGCATATGAAAAAGCTTTATCTGTTAATCCAAGTCTTTCCGCTGCTTATTTTAATATAGGGGCTATAAAATTATTAAAAGATGATATTCAAGGAGCTTCACAAGCACAAAAAAAATTAGAAACTTTAGATCTTCAAAAAAGTTATAAATTATCAAAACTTATTTCATCTTATAAAAAATAATCTAATATTTAGCTAAAGATGATAATTGTGCTGCTTTCATTTGTCTTGCTTGCGGTTGATCTTGTTTTTCTGAATTTTTTCCAAGGATTTTTCCTAAAACCCAATTAAAAAATAATGCAATAATTCCTATAGTTGCGGTACCTTTAATCATGCCCCATTTAGATAAGCTTGCAATCCATTTTGAAAAGCCATTAGCTTTACCTTTACTATATTCAGCTGCTTTTTTTGCACCATTTTGAACTGCTTGAACTGCCTGAAGAGATTTTGCTCTTGGAGATGTTGTAGGTGCTGCTGTTGATACTGGAGGTGTTTGTTTTGGAGTAGCACCTGGTATGCGCATTCCACCACCTTTAGGTGTTGTTGCAATTTTTTCAACTACTTTATTCATATCTTTTATAGCTCCTTATTAAATTTTTATATTATATTTAGGTCTTATATTTAAATTTTATAGCAGGTCTTAATATTTCTTTTATATATTCATATCTTTTTCTTAACTTAATCATAAACCTTTTGATATTAATTTGTCAAGTCTTTTTTAAAAAAGTTTAAATTTGCTTCTCGACTTTATACAATTATTTTATTACTATAGTTAAAAATAGAATATTAAATAATTAAGATGTTAGATTTAGAAAAAAATAAGACGATATTTAAAGTCCTTAAAGGTGGTTTTGATTCAAATTTTACATATATAATAGGTTGTCCTGAAACAAAAAAACTTGCTTTAATTGATTGTTCTGTTGAAGCATATAAAATATCTCAAACCTTAAATGAAATGGGAGATTATAAGCTTGATAAAATTTTAATAACACATTCACATTTTGATCATATAAATTCTCTAAAAAAAATTATTTCTGATTTCCCTGAAACAAAGATTTATGCACATGTTTTAGCAACAAATAATATAAGAAAACAATGTAATTTAACCATTGATTTTGAATTACAAGACAATGAAATTATAAATTTAGGTAATGAAAAAATAAGAGCAATATATACTCCTGGTCATCAACCTGATTGTGTATGTTTTCTTTGGCAAAATAAATTATTTACAGGGGATACTCTTTTTGTAGAAAGCACAGGTAGATGGGACTTCCCAGAAAGTAATCCAAGAGAGCATTTTGAATCACTCAAATATTTACGTGGATTGGATGATAATATAGAAATTTATTCAGGACATGATTACGGTTCAAAAGAATCTTCAAATATTGCTTATGAGAAACTTTATAATCCATATTTTAAAAATTAATAAGAAAATATATTTATTTTATATTTCTCCTTTTAATATCTTTGAAATTTCTTTTGCAGAATCTTCTTTTTCTTCTATAGGATTACCAGATGCTTTAGCTTGATTATTAATTCCTCGTTTATTACTATCTTCTATAAAGCTTGTTAAGTCAGACATCGCTTTAGCAAAAGAATTATTTTCTTTAATTTTCTGAAAATGAGTTGAAAAAATCTCATAAGGTTCATAAAGTCCTCCTCCTACTCTTGTATATAATCCATCAAGAGGTTTTCTATTTAAAGAAGAAATATAGAATTTAATTAAATTTATATCGTCATTATTCTTAGTTTTAGATTTTAATTTATTTTTGACCCAATCAAATGATGTATTAGCATCGTTAAAAAGAGCTTCTTTATTAGTATAAGCAGTTCCTAGTACAGCATTTAAAGATTTTAAAACAGTATTTTCAAACTCTGTAGTTAAAGATGGCCATCCTCTAGAAGCATCAGTTGCATGTCCTACTTCATGAAGAAAAACATATGGTTCATTACTAGTTTTTATTATTTTTTCTCCTGAAAAGAATTTACCAACACCTTGAATATTAGTAAAAATAACTCTTACACCACTTAATGCAGGTAAAGATCCTGAAGTAGTACCAATAGTTCTAACTGCTTCTTCCCATAAAATCTTATCTAATAAAAGTTGGTCTTTATTAATAGGTAAAGTCTTTTCAGCTATAATATTTTGAGCTTCGTCAGGTTCTAAAATACTTATACCTTTATTATTGAAAACTCCTAAAATCCTATCAACTGGACCTGTTGAACTAGTAGGTCCACTACTTTCACTACTACTACTACAACCACCTAGAATAAAAGGTGAAAGAGCTAAAGTTACTGCTGGATATTTTAAATAAAAAGAAATATATTTTATTTTTTGAGTAGTAGTTAATTCTTTTTTTTGTCCTAAATCTCTTTTATTTGAATTATAACTATTATTAATATTCATATCATTCATATTTTTTAAATTTTATAGACGTTTCTATATTGTTTTGATTTAAAAAAATTAAATAAAGATTAAATTATATTTATTTATAAAAAATATTTAACAATGTAAAAAGTTTTGATTATAATTATCAAATATTAAAGATAAATATAATGAATTCAGATTTAGAAATAATAAGACATACTACTGCACATATCCTTGCTAATGCAGTACAAAATCTTTATCCTCAAGCGAAAATAGCTATTGGTCCTATTATAAATGATGGTTTTTATTATGATTTTTTCATTCCAGAAGTAAATCTATCCCCTCAAGATTTTGAAAAAATAGAAGCTGAAATGAAAAAAATCATTGAAAAAAGATATAAAATCATTGCTAAAGAAATAAGCGATCCAGACAAACAAATAAAAGATTTTTTAGTCTCTGGAGAGAAATTTAAAGCTGAATTATTAGAA
Organism: Candidatus Caenarcanum bioreactoricola; assembly: GCA_001899385.1. Taxonomy (GTDB): domain Bacteria; phylum Cyanobacteriota; class Vampirovibrionia; order Caenarcaniphilales; family Caenarcanaceae; genus Caenarcanum; species Caenarcanum bioreactoricola. The sequence goes on from MOYB01000003.1 coordinate 113,241, forward strand.
AAATATAAAGATCAAAATCCTACTTTATTTGCTTTTATTGATGAAAATGGAAAAGAAATTTGGAGCGACCTTTGTAAAGGACCACACCTTAGAAATACTGGGGAAGTAAAAGCTTTTAAACTTCTTTCTGTATCTGGAGCTTATTGGCATGGAGATGAAAAAGCTGAATCTTTACAAAGAATTTATGGTACTGCTTGGAAAAATAAAACAGAACTTGCTGAATATCTTCAAAAGCTTGAAGAAGCAGAAAAAAGAGATCATAGAAAACTTTCAAAACAACATGAATTATTTTCAATACATGAAGAAGCAGGACCTGGACTTATACATTGGCATCCAAAGCTTGCTTTCTTAAGAAATCGTGTTGAAAATTTCTGGAAAGATCTTCATGAAGATAATGGCTATCAGTTAGTTTATTCTCCTCATATTGCGCGTGCAAAACTTTGGGATATTTCAGGACATTCACAGTTTTATTCAGAAAATATGTTTAAACTTGCACCTATTGATGAACAAGAATATGTGCTAAAACCTATGAATTGCCCTTTTCATATATTAATTTTTAATTCAACTTTACATAGTTATCGTGAATTACCTATAAGAATTGCTGAAATGGGAACTGTTTATCGTTTTGAACGCTCTGGTGTATTGCATGGATTACCTAGAGTCAGAGGTTTTACTCAAGATGATGCACATGTGTTTTGTACTGAAACACAATTGGTTTCTGAAGTTTGTTCTATTATTGACTTAATAAATATTATTTATTCAAAATTTGATTTAACTTATAGTGTAGAACTTTCAACTAGACCTGAAGAACGTATAGGTGATAATAGCATCTGGGATATGGCTGAAACTGCTTTAAAAGCTGCACTTGAAAATAAAAACATAGCTTACGAAATTAATGAAGGAGATGGGGCTTTTTATGGACCTAAAATTGACTTCAAATTAAAAGATGCAATAGGAAGACAATGGCAAGGAGCAACAATTCAAGTTGATTTTAATTTACCAGAAAGATTTGATTTAACTTATAGAGATTCAGATGGAAGTGAAAAAAGACCTGTTATGCTTCACAGAGCAATTTTTGGAAGTCTTGAACGATTCACTGCTTTATTGATAGAACATTATGCTGCAGCTTTTCCATTTTGGCTTTGTGAAACACAAATTATGATATTACCTATTGCAGATAGACATAATGAATATTGCGAAAAACTCTATACAGAATTAAAATCTAAAAAAATAAAATGTAAAATTGATTCTAGAGGGGAAAAGATAAACGCAAAAATAAGAGATGCACAAATTAGTCAAACACCTTATATGTTAATTGTAGGCGATAAAGAAATGGGGGAAAATAAAATAGCAGTTAGAGAAAGAAGAAAAGGAGATCTTGGAACTATGACTTTAGATGAATTCTTAGTTGAAATAAAAGAACAAGATCTATAAAAAGTTCTTGTTTTGCAATCACCCCTTAAGCCCCAAACCTCCTAAAAAACGATGCGTCTTAGCT
>MOYB01000003.1:115484-158322 GCA_001899385.1 Candidatus Caenarcanum bioreactoricola
CTTGAGCCCCCCAACCCCCTAAAGGGGGAGCAGTAGCGCATACATTCTAGCTAAAGAACAATGCGTTTTAGCGCCCTCTCCTTCAGGAGAGGGCGGGGGGGTGAGGGCTTATTAGATGGGGGCGATCTTCAGCATAATCAATGGTTCAGACAAAAACTTTCTTAGTTTAAAGAAAAGGTTTGTTTAAATTCTTTTAAAACTTCAGAAGGGCTATGTTCTTGTAAAATATCTGTTAAAGCTTTAAGTTGAGCAGGAGTAGCTTCAGTCATTGAAATAGAAACAGGAATTGGTTCAATTTTGTCTTTTTTATTTCGGAGAATAATAAAACAATGAACTATGTCAGGATTTTGACTTGTTACTCTTAAACTAAACTGCCTATATCTATTAAAAAAATCCCTTACCTTTAAATAATCACATGGTGATACAGCTTCTTTTTTTAATTTTCGTTGACTATGTAAATGTATTTGAGATTTTATTTTTAATGTATTCAAAATAATTATTTAGTAAATAAGGAAATATTATAATAGAAATTTGAAAATATTTAAAAATTTATTTTTAAGAATATAGATTTAATATTAAAAGTAATTCTTAAATTCCCCCTTTAGGGGGTTAGGGGGCTCCTTTTCTTGTTTTTCTATAACCTTGCATTACCATTTCTTTTAAAAGATCATCTTTTTCTTTTTCAAGTCTTTTTATTTCAGCACTTATACTACCTTTTTGTTCTTGTTCACATTTAGGACAAGTAAAATGCTCTCCTTTAAGATAACCATGTATTGGACATATTGAAAATGTAGGTGAAATCGTAAAATAAGGTATTTTATAATTATTTGCAATTGTTTTTACTAAATTTCTACAAGCTTTCCAGTCTTCAATTGCTTCCCCAAGGAATGTATGAAAAACTGTTCCACCTGTATACTTACATTGTAATTGTTCTTGTAAATCTAATGCTTCAAATATGTCTTCTGTATAGTTTACTGGCAATTGTGTTGAATTAGTATAATAAGGATCTTTATCTCCTCCAGTAATTATATTAGGATATCTTTGTTTGTCATGTAATGCTAATCTGTAGCTAGTACTTTCAGCAGGCGTTGCTTCTAAATTAAAAAGATTAGATGTTTTTTCTTGGAATTCAGACATCTTCTCTCTCATATGATCAAGTACTTTAATTGCAAAAGCACATCCTTCTTTAGATGCAATATCTTTGTTCATAAAATTTAAAAGCGCTTCATTCATACCATTAATACCTATAGTTGAAAAATGATTATCAAAATGATGAAGATATCTCTTTGTATAAGGGAAAAGACCGTCATTTAAAAGTTTACTTATAAGTTTTCTTTTTGTTGAAAGAGATTCTGCTGCTAAATCCATAAGTCTATCAAGTCTATAAAAGAATTCTTCTTCTGTTTTTGAAAGATAACCTATACGTGCAAGATTTATAGTTACAACACCTATTGAACCAGTAAACTCATCAGCACCAAAAAGTCCACCACCTTTTTTTCTTAGTTCACGTTTGTCTAATTGTAAACGACAACACATAGATCTAACATCTGAAGGGTTTAAATCACTATTAATAAAATTCTGAAAATAAGGAGTACCATATTTTGCTGTTATTTCAAAAAGCAACTGAGCATTTTCAGAATCCCAATTAAAATCTTTAGTTATATTATAAGTAGGTATAGGATATTGGAATCCACGAGCATTTGCATCTCCTTCAAGCATTATTTCAAGAAATGCTTTATTGATCATATCCATTTCAACTTGATAATCACCATAATTGGTGTCTAGTTCAATACCACCTACTACTACTGGTTGATCTCTAAGATCGTCAGGCACAATCCAGTCTAAAGTTATATTTGTAAAAGGAGCTTGAGATCCCCATCTTGAAGGTGTGTTTACTCCAAATATAAAACTTTGTATTGCTTGTTTTACTTCTTTATAAGTAAGATTATCTTTTCTAACAAAAGGTGCTAAATAAGTATCAAAACTTGAAAAGGCTTGTGCACCCGCCCATTCATTTTGCATAATGCCCAAGAAATTGACTATTTGAAAAATAAGAGTATAAAGATGTTTAGCAGGACTTGAACTTATTTTACCTTGAACACCGCCCAAACCTTCTTTTATAAGTTGTCTTAATGACCAACCGGCACAATAACCGCTAAACATGCCCAAATCATGAATATGAAAATCAGCATTTTTATGTGCTTCTGCAATTTCAGGAGAATAAATATTTTTAAGCCAATAATTTGCAACAATAGCACCTGAGTTATGCAATATAAGCCCGCCTAAAGAGAAATTAACATTTGAATTTTCATTTACTCGCCAATCTGTTTGTCCTAGATAGCCATCCATAGTGGAATTTATATCAAGAGTTAATTTTTTAGCATCACGGATAAATTCATGACGAGAACGATAAATAATATAAGCTTTTGAAATATAAAATTGATTTTCTTGTATAAGAACACTTTCAACTATATCTTGTACATCTTCAACATTTAATACGTAATCAGATTTTTTTCCAGAAAGGAATTCTTTAAGTCTTTCTTCTACTTTTTTAGTAAGATTTTCAACAAGTATAGGGTCTTCTTGTTTTACAGCTTTAGCAGCTTTATAAATTGCATTATAGATTCTATCGCGATCAAAAGATTCTTTTTGTCCACTTCTTTTTAATATATAGTTTGTACTTGGCATCAATTTAATTTTAAAAATATTTATTAATAATTTTAACAATTTCTACTAAATAAATTCTTTAAATAAAAATCTAGTATTAAAAATAAAAAAACTCTGCTCTCAAATCTTAGATAGAGAAAGAGTCAGAGTTTTTAGAGCTTACTTTATTAATAAACTCTAGGTATATCAGCCCATTTAATAGTTTTATCAGCAAATTGTATTTCTTTTACAGATTCATGAATTGTTATACTGTTATTATCATCTATTTTGATATATGCAGGGAAAGCATCACCATCTAACATAGGCATTGCATTTTGCCACATTTGTACATCAGTAGATTTAATCCCCTTCATAATTAATACATCTTTACTATCCCCATAGATTACATCATTACCATCACCTTTATTATAAATATATGTATCATTACCTGCTCCACCTTTTAATATATCATCACCTACGTCACCTTCTAGACTGTCATTACCTGCACCACCTTTTAAATAATCATTGCCATGCTCACCATAAAGTTTATCATCGCCGTTCCCCCCATAAAGCTTGTCATTGCCAGATTGTCCATAGATTTTATCATTGCCTGAATCACCAAAAAGGGTATCATTTCCTAAGCTACCATAAATCTTATCATTACCAGCTCCACCATATATAGTATCATTTTGTATTGGATATATAGACGGATCAGCAAGTCCAGTTTGTCCAGGTCTTAATCCACCATATAGAGTATCATTTCCACCATAACCATAAATAATGTCTTTAGTAGTATTTGATCCTTGTAAAATATCAGCTTTAGAAGTGCCATAAATACAATTAGGATCATCTATAACAATAAGATCAGAACCTAAGTCCAAAGAAAATATTCCACTTAGAAAACTAGGTGCCACTATTTGTTCTAGTTCTTCAACTTTAAATTTTTTCATTATAAATATTAATTAATTAACTCTACTTTTTTTTATTTTTCCATAAATTTAATAAATTTTAATTAAATATTTACATTTTTTACAAAAGGTTAAAAGTACTTTGATATAGTCGTTTTATAAATAACTAATAAGAGATTAAAAATTATGCCTGCTGCTATTCCTGTTATTGCAATTAGCTTAGCAACTTCTTTTCTTAGTGTTGGACTTTCTGTTGTTGGAGGATTAATTTCTGGACGTTTTAATAAGAAAATACAAAAAATAGCTTCTCAAGATTCTAGACAAAGATATAATATTACTGAAACTACTGCTTATATTCCTGTTATTTATGGTAAAGCTAGAGCTGGTGGATTTAGAGTCTTTGCAGAAAGTAAATTAGCTTATGAAGATACAACAAAAGTCAAATCAAATGGTACTACTGTTGAAGTTGAAACAAGAGGTGATTATTTATATTTGAATACAGTTTTTTGTGAAGGTGAAATAGAAAATATAGAACAAATACTTTTAGATGGAATTGATTCTAAAGATAAAAAATTTAATAGTCCTTATAGAGTTGATGTAAAACTTTCTTGGATTTTTAATAACGAAGAAAATATAAAAATTGATTCAACAACAAATAAATTTAAAGATAAAATCACTAAAAATTATCTTTTTATGATAGACAAAACTCTTTATTTATGTGGAAAATATTCTCTTTATAGAAGAAAATCTGGAAGTAGTAAAGTTGATTTGATATATCAAGAAAGCGGAATTGAAGAAACTTCTCCCTATAAAAGTACTGTTTCTAATAATATAACAACAAAAATTAAAAGATATGATAATGGAGAAAGAATTATATTACTTGAAAATAGTGAATATGGTGATTTTGAATATATAATAAAATATAACTTCCCAACAGGCAAAGAAGTTTTAGTTGGCAAAGCAGAAGTTTCTATAACTAAAGAAAATGATGATTTTAAAATTATTTCAAATCAAAATCTTTCTGTTAAACAAGATAGTAAACAAGATGGTGAATATATAAAGGCTGAATATAGATTAGGAGGACGAGATAACGAAAAAGTTATATCATGGATGGTTAAAGAAACAAGCGGATATGACGAAAATAGAAAAGGCAATGCTTTAGCATATATATGTCATAGACTCTTAAAACATAATAAAGGTCCAAAAGTAGAAAAAACAGCTATTCAAAAAATTCCTGAAATAACTGCAATTATAAAAGGTAAAAAAGTTTTAAATTTTAAAGGAGAAAATGTTTGGAGTGATAATCCAGCAATTTGTATAAGAGATTATCTCTTAAATTCTATATATGGAATGGGATTATCTCTTGAAGAAATTGACCAAGAAAGTTTTGAAAAATGTGCTGCATATTGCAATGAATTAGTAAAGAAAAAAGATGGCACTTATAGAAAAAGATATACTTGTAATGGGATACTTGATACTGCAAACGAAATTACACAAAATATCCAAGAATTAACTTCATGTTGCAATGGTGTTATTCAATGGATACAAGGCAAATGGCGTTTGCATATAGATAAACCAGAGCTCCCCAGTATTTATTTTAATACTAATAATATAATAGGAAATGTGAGTATAGAAGAAGCTGGTATAAGATCAAAGCTTAATCAAATTAAAGTTAGATATATTAATCCTAATAATAATTATCAAACAGATATAATCGATATAAAAAGTCAGGGATTTTTAAAACAAGATAAAAATAAAAATTTAAGTACTGAAATTGAATTAAATTTTACTAATAATAAAGATGAAGCTTTTATTCTTGCTCTAATGAAATTAAAACAATCAAGATTAGGTTTAAGAGTTAGTTTTAATAGTTCATTAGATACTTATACTGCTTGTAGTGGTGATGTCTGCGCAATAACTTATGAGGCTTGTGGTTGGATAAACAAAGAATTCAGAATAGAAAGTATGACTATACTTCAAAATGCTCAAATTCAATTTGTTTGTAGTGAATATAATGCAGATGTTTATGATGAAAGTAATTTTAATTCAATAGAAATAGAAGATTTCCCAGATTCAAATCTTGATAATCCATTTTTAGTTGTAGCACCAACAAATATAAGATATACTCAAAGTTTCGAAATAGATTATTATAGTAATTATAAAAATATATTAACTCTTTATTGGAATAATTCTTCTAGCCAAGATGTCATTGCTTATCAAGCAGAATATAAAACTTTAGGTTTTGGAGAATGGCAATTAGTAGGGAGAACAAATTCTTCTTCTATTGAAGCTCTTGATTTGCCTATGGGTAAGTATATATTTCGAGTAAAAGCAATTAATTCATTAGGTATAGAAAGTGAATATGAAGAAAAAGAAGTTGAAATTTCTAGTATAAATGACGTCCCACCTAAAGTAGAAGGTTTTCAAATAAAAAATTTAGGAGATTTTGTTATTTTAACTTGGTCTAGTATAGAACAAATAAAGAAAACTGGTTATTTTAAAATAAGACATTCTTCTAAAATAGAAGGAGCTTATTGGGAAAATATTTCAAATTTTGAACAAATTGTAGATGGTTCTGTAGAAATCATAACTTTACCGCAATTAAAAGGTACTTATATGATAAAAGCAATAAATAGTGCTGGTATAGAATCATCAGAAGCAGCTTCTATAATTTTGGATTTAGATAATAACAGAAATTATAAATTAGTAGCAGAAAATTATACTGATTCTAATTTTATAGGTGAAAAGAAATATATGTCTGTTTTAGATTCAAAACTTGTAATTGATTATGATGAAGAAGCTGGATATTCAAATATAGCAACTTATGAGAAATTAGGTTTTACAGATTTAGGAAGAGTTTATATTGCAAAAATCATGAAAGATATACAAGCAAATATAATTATTTTAGGTTCAAATTTTGATTCTTTTCCTAATTTATTTGATGAAAAAGAAGGCTTTTTTGATGGAGAAACTCCTGTAAATTTATCATTAAATATATTTTATTCTACAACAAAAGATGACCCAAACAATAATGCTTTATGGTCAGACTGGAAGCTTTTAACAGTAAATGAAGATAGTTTTAGAGCAATTAAATTTAAACTTGAAATAATTAAAGAATTAACAAATATATCAGTAGAAATAGAAAGATTAGGATTACAAATATATTTAATTAAAAGAGTAGAAAGTGGAAATACCTTTATAAATTTTGTAGATAAAAGAATTAATTATACTTCTGCTTTTTATGAAACACCTAATTTAACTGTAATTTTAAAAAATGGAAATTCTGGAGATTCATTTAATATAAGTAATCTTGATAATTTAGGATTTAATATCACAATAAAAAATGCACAAGGATTACCAATAGATCGTGAAATCTTTTATATGGCACAAGGAATTGGAGAATAATTAAAAATCTTTTTCATAATTAACTGCTTCTAAACATAAACCTTTAGCAACAGCAGTCTGCCCTAAATAATTATTGTTTTTTTCAATTAAAGCTTTATAAAGAGAATCTTTAGGAATTTTTCCTGAATACATATCGATTTGAGTACCAACTATATTTCTTACCATCTTATATAAAAAATGATTTGCCGTTATATGAAAAATAAAAAGTCCTTGTTGTTTTTCCCAAAAACATTTATTTATCATACATACGGTATAAGTTTTATATTCGAAATTTCTTGCTAAACCCGAACAATCATGATTCCCTATTAAAATTTTAGATTGTTCATTTAAAAAATCTAAATCTAAATTATCTAGTTTTAAAGTAGAAACATAATGATCTTCTAAAGGCATTCTTAAATCATTTATTCTAAGCCTATAATTATAAGTTCTTGAAATAGCATCTTTTCTTGAATGAAAATTTATATCTATTTCTTTGAATTTTATAATAGCTATATCTCTAGATAAAATACCGTTTAAATGTCTACATATTTGATTTTCACTTAATTTCTTTAGTTTTTGGTTTTCACTTAAATCAAAATGACCTATTAATGCTTTAGCATGAACACCAGCATCAAGACGACTTGAAAATATTATAGAAATTTTTTCTTTAAAAAATATTGAAAAAACTTCCTCAAGCTCTGATTGAACAGTATTAGCATTTTTCTGTTTTTGTGTACCAGAAAATCTTGTTCCTATAAATTGACAAGAAAATACAAATCGACTTTTATTTAATTTCATTTATTTATTTGTTAAAAATCAGTGTTATTTAAAAGACAAGTTGTAAAAACAGCTAAACCTTCTTTTCTTCCTAATGCACCCATTTTTTCTGCAGTTTTTGTTTTTATATTGATTTGTTCTTCTTTTATTTTTAAAATTTTACTTAAATTTTTTATCATTAACGGCTTATATTCTTTTAATTTAGGTTCTTCACATATAATAATGCAGTCTATATTAATAATTTCATAGTTTTTTTTATTTATTAAATCTAAAACTTGAGATAAAAGTGTTTCTGAATTTATATTTTTCAAAGAAATATCATTTGGAGGAAATAATTCTCCTATGTCTGCTGAATTACTTGCACCTAAAAGGCAGTCTATAATAGCATGTATAAGTGCGTCCCCATCTGAATGAGCATCTAATCCTTTGTTGTAAATTATCTCTACACCACCTAATATAAATTTTTTATCTTTAATAAATCTGTGTGAATCAAAACCATTACCTATACGAAATCTCATAAATTCTAAATATAAAAATTAATTTTATTATTATAAAGTATCAAAAAATTATTGTTTGCTAGAATTTATTACTAAATAGTTAAATTAAAAAATATTATGTTTGAAACAATTGAATATACAACATTAGTAGGAGAAGCTGCTCCTGAATTCGAAGAAATTTCAGCACTTGTTAATAATAATCCAGAAGCAACTATCTCTCTTTCTGATTATAAAGGCAAATGGGTAGTATTATTTTCTTATCCATTAGATTTTACTTTTGTTTGTCCTACTGAAATAAAAGAATTAATTGCTAAAAAAGCTGAATTTGATAAATTAGAAGTACAGCCAATACTTCTTAGTACAGATAGTGCATTTTCTCATTTAGCATGGCAGAAAGAAATAGGACAATGCCCTTATCCTTGGATAGCAGATACAAATCATGAAGTTAGCAGTGAATTCGCTATACTTAATGAAGAAAAAGGCATTACTTATAGAGCAACAATTATTATTGATCCAGAAGGCATTGTTCAATCAGTACTTGTAAACAATCTTTCAGTAGGAAGAAACATAGATGAATTATTAAGAACAGTTGCTGCATTTAAAGAAGCTGCTAAAGGTAAACTCTTACCATGTAATTGGAAACCTGGTGATAAAGCATTAAATTAGTTTATGAAGAATAGAGATTCTTGGATTATTCAAAAAAGTGTTGTTTTTGCTCTTTTATTTAGGGAGATAAAAACACGCTTTGGAGAATATAAATTAGGTTATTTATGGGCAATTATAAATCCAGTTTTACATATATCGACATTTATTCTTTTATGGTCATTAACAGGAAGAACTGCTTTTAGAGATATTAGTTTGCCTTTGTTTTTAACAGTTAGTATAGTTCCTTGGTTTTGTTTTAGTGATATTGTCTCAAGAGGTATGAAAGCTGTTGAATCAAACAAATCTTTATTTAATTATCATAATGTAAAACCTGTGGATACTGTAATATCAAGAATAATTTTAGAAGTTTTAACTCATTTATCTGTATTTTGTTTAATAATTTTAACTTTAACGATTATAGGCTATAATACAGCTATTCAAAATTTACTTTTATTTATTATTGCTTGGATTTTATTATTATTATTTTCTTCTGGTGTTAGTTTAATTGTAGGTTATTTTGCAAATACCTTTAAAAGCTTTGAGAAAATCGTACAATTTGTTCTGAGATTATTATATTTTTCTTCAGCTATATTTTACCCAATAGATGTAATGCCTCAAAAAGCTAGAAATATACTTTTGTTTAATCCAGTTCTTCAAATAATTGAATTATTTAGAGCCTCTTATTTTGAATCTTTTAATCTTAAATATGTAGATTTTATTTATCTTATAATTTGGTCATTGTCTTTAATATTTATAGGTTTAATGTTATTTTATAATAATCGATATGAATTAATAAGAATTAAATAAATGAATAATGATAGAGAAATTTATATTTATACAGAAGTAGAAGAGCTTGAATATTTTAGGAAAGCCGGCGAATTAGCTGCAAAAACTCTTAATGCAACTTCAGAACTTATTAAACCAGGTATTTCAACTTGGGATTTAGATGTATTTGCAGAGACCTTTATAAGAGATGCAGGTGCAATTCCTACTTTCAAAGGATATCTTGGTTTTCCATGTACTCTTTGTACTTCTGTAAATCATGAAGTTGTTCACGGTATACCAAATAAATTAAAAATACTTAAAGAAGGAGATATTTTAAGTATTGATGTAGGTGTTACTTTAAGTATAGGTAAAAATGGAGAAGTAAAAAACTTTGTAGGAGATAATGCAAAAACTATAGGTGTTGGAAAAATAAATGAAAAATTAATTTCTTTAATGGAAGATAATAAACTTGCTTTAAGAGAAGGTGTAAAACAATGTAAAGCAGGAAATTACATATCAGATATAGCTAGAGCAATAGAAAACATAGCAATAGAAAAGAAAAGAGGATCAATAAAAGATTTTGGAGGGCACGGTATTGGTCCACAATATCATGCAGGACCTTTTATTCCTAACTTTGTAAGTTATTTTAATTTTGTACCAGATACAAAAATAGAAAAGGGTATGATTTTAGCAATAGAACCAATGTTTTCTTTAGGTTTAGATGAAATTCGAAGAATGAAAGATAATTGGACTATTATTACTAAAGATAATAAACCTTGTTGTCATTTTGAATATTCTGTTTTAATTACAGATGATGAGCCTGAAATATTAACTAAATGGGATTAATCTTCTGCTTGTGCTAAAGTCAAACCTATTGGCATACCTCTAGGGAAAGAATCTTTTATTATTTTATCAAGATATTTAAGGCTTGCTTTTGTTTCTTCTACTTTAGTAGTAATAATATTTTCCTTAATTTTAGGATGTTTTTCTATAAAAGGAACAATATATTTATCCCATAGATGTATACAATATTCAAGGAAAATAACAGTTAATAAACCAGCAAAGAGTTTTCCTCCTTTGCTTAATATATATTTGCTATATTTTTGTAAAAAAGGAAGTTTTGTAAATATATTAATAAGTCCATTACCTTTAAGTCCAAGTACCCATGGTATAAGAAAAGTTGGAACTACAAAGCTAAAAAGTAATAATCCAAGTCCTTTCATTTGTATATGATATTGACTTTTTGAACTTTCTTGCCCTGATATTTTTGTAATACTTAGAAGTGCTATTAAATCTATAATAGATCGTCTAAGAAGCCCTAATTTACTTTCTCCATGATAAAAATGAGGTTTTATGCCTGATGAATCTATGATGTTTGCAATTTCATTTACAAAAGGTAAGAGAAATAATATTTTGTCAAAAAATGAAGAATCTTTTTTCTTTTCATTATTATTGCTATTTTTATTATCATTAATTTCAGAATCTTTCTTCTTATTAGATCTAAAAGAAGAATTTATTTTCCTATGCAATGATAATGCGTGAATTTGCATAATTTATAATGAAATTTTATAGAAGGATTTTTATATAGGATAGGAATTTTATAAAAAGATTTTTATATCTCTACTTATATATTAACAGAAAATTCAGAAAAGTTAAAGCTTTCTTAATGAAACTATTAAGAATATATTATTATGGTTGAAAAAAATTGGGCGATACTGGACTCGAACCAGTGACCTCAGCTTTATCAGAGCTGCGCTCTAGCCACCTGAGCTAATCGCCCATAAAATAACTATAAAATAATAACATTTTTTATTTTAAATTAGACATTATCTTTAAATATTTTTAATTGATATAAAATATAAAGAATGGAAATAAATTCAAATAAAATTGACAATACTCTTTTAGGAGTTTCTTATTTATTTTCAATTTTTGGATTTAATTTTCTTTTTGCTTTAATTTGTTCTTGGATATTTAGAAAAAAATATTCTTTATGTTTAGGACTTTTACAATCAGCTTTAATACAATTTCCTTTTTTTATTTTATCTTCAGTTATATTTTTATTTTATGCTTGGGATTTATTTTTATATGGAAATCCTCTTACTTCTGAAATTATAAAAACTAAATGGCTTCCTGTTTCTATAACTCTTAGTGTTTTTATTTTTATAATTTTATCTTGTTTATCTTTTTATGCCTTTAATGGCAAAGAAATAAAAATCCCTATTATTTATAATTTAAGTAAAAAAATAATAAGATTTTTAACAGTAAAAAAAATATCTAGAGCTTTATGTCTAAATCTTATATTACCGGGTTTTGGTTTTTTATATTTAGGTAAAGTTGTTCTTGGAATATCTCTAATATTTACTTTTTTATTTAGTTTATTTATTTTAGGATTTTTAGTTTTAGGTTTTTTCTATTTTCCTTTAGCAAAAGATTTATTAAGTTTATTTGGATTTTACCTTAGAATCAAGGATTCCGAAATTTTTAATGGTCAAACAGAATTATTATATATAGCAATAATGCTAATTATTTTAGTTTTAATATATTATATAACTATTAAATTTACTCTTCAGAAGCAAGGTTTTAAACAAAGACTTGTAGTTTCTAGTTTTTCATTTGCTTATGTAATTCAATTATTTTGTTTGATATCTATATTTTTAATTCCATTTATATTTTCAACAGGAGAAGTAAAAGAAGCTATAGATAAAAGAGCTAAAGAAATTTATGAAAGATTAAAAAAAGAAAAAGAAAAAAATAAAGATAAAAAGCAAATTAAAAAAGCTGAAAAAGAAATTAATATAAGTTTTGATCTTATAATTCCTGAAAAAATAGATGGACTTAATGATTTTTCAACTAAGCCTTTTTCAAATAAATCAGATAAAGAAATTAAAAAAACAGAAATAGGTTTTAATGATAAAGGTAATTTTTCTGAAAGAGAATTAATGAAAAAAGCCTCTAGATATAGCAAAAGTTATTCAGAATATATAAGTTCAAAAGTAAGAGAAAATAATAGAGATCAAATTATTTGGGAAAAAAGCAATAATAAGCCTTATGCAATGATTATAGAATATTTTGTAGAGCCTAATGGTAGTATCTCTCAAATAAATGTTGTTGAATCGTCTAATGACCTAGAAACAGATGCTGTTGTAATTTCTGTTATAGAATCTATGAATCCAATGATGCCTACTTCTGCAGGTGAAAAACTTAGAATTACAGAACTTTTTTGGAATTCATCAGATCCTTCTAATCTAAATACAAAATTTAAAAGATTTCTTGCAAATTATCCAGATGGGCGAATAATAGAAAAAATTTAATTAATAATTTGCTCTTAGTTTACAGTTTATATTTTTTGACAACATAAAATCTCGCATTTTCTCAAGTATTTCTAATGAATAATTATTTTTATTATTTCTCCAATATTCTTTAGGAGCAAATTCTGATGCTTTGAATTTAGCTAAATAATAATTTTTACAACCTTTAATTAATTGACTTATTTTTTCTAAATCTTCAAATTCAACTATAATAGGTGCAACAGTTGTTCTAAATTCATGATCTATTCCTGAATTTATTATAAAATCTATTGATTGTTTTATTTCTTTTGTAAAATCTTCATTATTTTTTGTTAAAAGTTTATATTTTTCAAGAGAAGTCTTAATATCCATAGCAATATAATCTATAACAACTTCTTGACAAAGTTTAATTAATTTTTCTGACAAAGTTCCGTTTGTATCAAGCTTTACAAGAAAACCTAATTCTTTTATTTTTTTTATAAAACCAGATAAGTCATTATATAGCAGAGGTTCTCCTCCTGTTATACAAACACCTTCAAGCTTAGATTTTCTTTTTTCTAAAAAATTTAATATATCTTCTTCTTTATAAGTTTCAATAAAGTTATTTTTTTCAATAAGTTGTGAATTATGACAATATGGGCAAAGCATATTACATCCTGCTAAAAATAAAGTACAAGCAATTTTTTCAGGATAATCAAGTAAAGTTATTTTGTTAAATCCGTAAAATATCATAGACTTTTAAAAAACATAATTTAATTTTATACTGTTTTCATGAACAATTTATCTCTTAATTTTCATAATCATTTTAAAGCACCTGAACAAAAAACAGCTAATGATTTTTTTGATTTTTCTTTTTGGGTGCCAGGTCTACCCCATATACTTAATGATCAGCAAATAGAAAAAGGCTTTGTTCTTCTTATTTCAGCATTTTCAATTATTATATCTTTATTATTTTTAATATTTTCAAATATAGTCTGTCCTAAAGCTTGTCAAATAAGTCTTGCAAATATTCTTAATATATCCCCTTTAGCTCTAAAATCACTTTTTGAAGCATCTATAGGTTTTAAAATTGCTTGTGCTTCTCTTTTAATAATATTATTTTCTTATTTGCTTAATTATAGTAATCAAGATTTTGAAAAACGCTTTAAACTCTTTGAACTTGATAAAAAACCTAATGTTTTAGCTCCTTCAATTAGTACTGCTTATATAATTTTCTTAAGTATATTTTCTTGTTTTTTTACTTATGGAATATTTCATTTTGTACCATTAAAAAAAGAAATACCTATTGATTTAATATATTACGATAATCCCATAGTTAAAAAAGAAGAAAAACAACCACCTAAAACAAAAAATCTTGGACCACAAAATGTAAAAGATTCAGGACAAAAAATTAAAAATGAAAAACTTCAACCTGGTAAATATCGTAAAAACCGTCCAGTAAATAATATAAAAGAAGAAAAAGTTAAAACTCCACAAAAACAAAGTAAAAGTATTAAAATAGAACCCCCTAAACCTAAATCACAAACAAAGCCTTCTGAAACAAGAGATAATACTCTTAAGAAATTTAAACCAAAGCTTTCTGAAGAAGGAGAAAACTCAGCAGATAAATCTTCTAATTCAAATCCTACTCCTAAACAAATAAGTCAACAAAGTTCTAATTCAAATAGTTCTAATAATATTAGAACTCCTGTATTAAGTAATAAAAGTTCTTCTGCTTCTTCTTCAGATCAAAGTGCTGGTAGCGGGAATGTCCCGTCAAATAATCCAAATGGTGATGGCACTATTGCTACACGAAAAAGTCCTGTTGATTATGGACCATACAAAAGAGATATTCAGGCGCGTATACAAAGAGCATGGAAGCCTTCAAGTGATTCTAAAGATGATTTTGTAAAAGTTGAATTTCAATTATATAAAAATGGACAAATAGTAGCTAATTCTTTAAAAATCATTCAAGCAACTAATAAAGAAGCATCTAATGTAGCCTTAAAAGCAATAATGGATGCCGCACCTAGTTTTAGACCTTTGCCAGAAGGCTCAGCAGATAAAATAATAGTTAGATTTGAATTTACAAAAACAGGTATAAGTTCTAGCTCTGGTAAAAGTTATTAATATTTATTGACAATATAGCCTTAATCTTTCTATAATTAAAATATAAAGATATTAAATATAATTAAAATAAATTTAAAATTCATGATAGTAGCAGCAATAAACTCAAAAACTTTTAAATCTTCTTATAAAGTAGCTAGTAGTAAAGCTTTTAAATCACGGCGTTCTAATGATCAAGATGAAGAAAAATTTAAAAATCCAGAAAATATAACTTTTTCAAAAGGACTTAGGCATGTTATTAGCAATGTTGTTTCTTCTGCTGTAAAACTTGGCTTCTTTTTAACTGCTATAGGTGCACTTTTTGGTTTATTTGGAGCTGGTAGTATAATGGCTATTTCACGTTTTGCTAAAAATGCAAATATTGCTAAAACAGAGTTAGCAGCTCTCTCTGGACTTAGCATTGGTACTGGGGCTACAGTAGGAGCTCTTGTTGGAATTAGATGGGGTGGTATTATAGGTTTCTTCAAAGGTTTATGGGATATTTTTGTTGTGCCTAATAAAAAAAGAATTTTTGGAAAAAGAGATGAAAATTAATATCTATAACGAATCATTATAAAAACTATAAGCAAAAATTATTTTCTTTATTTGTAAATTAAAATATAACTTAAAATAAATTATATTAAAGATTTTATTTATGAAATTTACTTTTGCGCAAATAAATACTAAACAAGATGATTTAAGGCATAATTCTGAAAAGATTTTGAAAATTATTGAATCTAATAAAAGTGATTTATTAATTTTTCCAGAATTAAGTTTTATTGGATCTTCTTCTACTGATATGCTTTTAAATAAAAATTTCTTAAATCAAGCAGAAAAGATTTTTCATGATGAAATAATTCCCAAAATAACTAGTCCTTGTATTATAGGCAGTATTCTTAAAGATCAAGAAGGGAATTTTTATAATTCTATTTTTACAATTAAAGATTCAAAAATTCAAAAAATTATAAATAAAAAAAATCTTTTAGATAATAGTGTATTTAATGATTCTCGATATTTTAAAGAAGCAACTGAATCTCCTCTTGAAAAGTCTATTTTACATATTAATAATAAAAATATATTAATTTACTTTTATAATGATTTACTTAATGAATATAAAAATTTCAATACAGAATTAAAAATTGATTTAATAATTTGTCCAACAAATTTACATTATGAAAAACATTCTATTTATGACTGCCTTCAAAATGCAAAAAAAATAACTTCTAAATTAAATTGTGATTTTATTTTATTAAATCAAGCAACTGTTAATAATGGTTTGATATTTTATGGTTCTTCTTTTTATATGAAAAAAGATGCTTCATTTAAAATACTTAAAAAATTTGAAGAAGAAGTTTTTGTTATTGATGATAAAGATGATGATTTCTCTGTAAATATAGATGAATTTACTGAAGATATATTAGAAATGAAAGAAGCACTTATTTTTGGGATTAAAGATTTTTTTGAAAAAAATAATTTTAAAAAAGCTTATATAGGACTTTCTGGAGGAGTAGACTCTGCTTTAGTTACATGTTTAGCAGTTAAAGCTTTAGGTAAAGAAAATGTAAGTGTATTACTTATGCCATCAGAATATTCTTCTTTAGGAAGTATAAAAGATGCTGAAAAACTTGTTCAAAATTTAGGAATTAAAAAAGAAATTATTCCGATAAGTCCAATATTAGAAGAAATTCTTAAAGCTGGGAATTTTCCAAAACTATCTTTAGCAGAAGAAAATACTCAAGCAAGAATAAGAGGAATGCTTTTAATGGCAAAGGCAAATAACGATTCTGCTTTAGTTTTAGCAACAGGGAATAAAAGTGAATTAGCAGCTGGTTATGCAACACTTTATGGTGATACTTGTGGTGCATTAGAACCTATTGGAGATCTGTGGAAACTTGAAGTATGGGAAATGGCAAAAACCTTTAAAGAAATTCCACTTGAAATAATACAAAAACCCCCTTCTGCAGAATTAAAACCTAATCAAAAAGATAGTGATTCATTACCTGAATATCATATATTAGATGAAATTTTACGAAAATATATAGAAGAAAATTATTTGATAGAAGATTTAATTAAAGAAGGATTTAAAGAAAATATAGTTTTAAAAGTTATAGATTTATTATATAAAAGTGAATATAAAAGAAAACAAGGAGCAGGCGTTTTAAAGCTTAAGAAAAAAAGTTTTGCTTTGGATTGGAAATATTAATTTTATCTTCTTCTTTTTCTTGTTTTTTATTAAAATTAAAATATTTGCCAAAATACTTTTTAAAATATTTAACACAAAGTGAAATTATAACCATACCTGTTGTATAAGAAAAAATCTCAGCCATAAATTTAAAAGGCATAACTTTAATAGCACCAATAGCAACATTTTCTTTCCAATTAAGTTCTTCTCCTTTTTTAAGTGAATAAGAATATCGTGGCATAAAAAATAAATTCTTTGAATCTCGTTTTCTTTCAATATCTTTTCTTCTACCTAAAAGCCAATATTTCATAGATGTATTATCTTCAAGAAAATCTCTACTTCGCTTTTTAAAATCTGAAAGTATATAAATATTAATTAATTCAGCTAAATTAAAACCGTCAAGTCGTTTTAAAGTACTTCCTAAATTTTTAATAAATTTTGTAAGAATTTTTATTTTTTCTTGTTTTTCTCGATTATAGTTTGTACCAAGATTTTCAAAAGCAAATATTTTTTGAGTTACAAGTGGAGCTGCAATTGAATATATATTACTAACAGGACTAGCTCCACTATAAAAAGCATCAATTGAACTAAAAGCTGTTTCTATAGTAGGATGAATATCTGTATAAATATTATTTACAAAAAAGGAAGTAAATTTAATTTTATTTTTTTCAGTGTTAGATAAATTTTTCATATCTTTTATTTTATTTAAATTATTAGAAAATTTCTTTAAAATATCCATAAAAGAAGTTCTAACCATATAAGATTTAGAAGTATAAGGCAATCCATCTTCTGAAGGCAATTCAATTCTCTTCTGTAAAAAAGGATGTTTTATAAATTTTTTATGTTCTCTGCCTTTTAAGAAATAATAAGCACTTCTTTCTTGTTTATTAGTCCAATTTTTCTTAAGAAATTTAACCCAGTCTATCCAAGAAAATTCATTTTTTTCAAACCAAGCTTCTAATTCTTTAATAGATTTTTGAGAAATTTCTTTTCTTATTTGTTGTTGTAATTTTTTTGCTTTTTTATATTCAGATTCAATTTGTTGTTGCCTGACTTTTGTAATATTAAAATCTTCATATTCTTCTATTACACGAAGATTTTCATTGAGCATATATTCTTCCATAAGAATAGGTGCCATATCTTTTACTATATCATGAAAATATATATCAAAAATCTTTTCTCTAATATCTATTTTACTTTTCTTTAAATTATATAAAGGATTTAAATCTGGTATTAAAGAAGTTGTATAAGTTTGTCTTAAAATATATTTTGTTATCCAAATAAGTGAAGTTACAAAAACTCCCCAAAGCCCTTGTTGACTATAAGAATAAAACATCATAGAGAGACTTTTTTTAAAAACTTGATCTAAATTTAAATCATCAGAAGTTGAATTATTTTCTTTCTTTTTATCTGTTTTATCTGTATTTGTAGAAACTTCTTTTATTAGCGCATTAAAAGATTCTTCAAAAGAGGAATTTATTCCACCTGAAGTTTGAACTTTTAGTAGATTTATATTATTAATACGCATTCTGACTAGTATTTAAGCATAAGTTCTTTAACTTTTACTTAATTTCATAATAAAATTATAACTTTATTCTAATAAAATTACTTAATATTTTTTTAATTATTTATTTGTGCTACCATCGTTATCTGAACTTCCTCCATAAGCAGTAGCTCCATGATTAATTATATAAATAGGTGGTACATTAGGCATATTAGGCATTTGAGCTGATGTCCCTAAAGGATAGCCTGCTGCTCCTCCATTAGGGGTATAGCCTGTTATTCCTTGAGGAGTTTCGTTATTCCCTTTATTCTTATCGTCTTGTTCGCTAGAAGGTGTTTCATTTGTAGCTTTTCCATTTTCTGGATAATTATCATGAAGTGGTGCTTGAGAAGCTTGGGGTTGTTGTGAATCTTGTGCTACTGGTGTTGATGTTGGTTCGGAATTAGTATTTCTACTATTCATTTCAACAGACCATTTTTGTTCAGGACCTAAGAATTTATCAGTTAAGAAATATGCTAAACTTCCTAAAATTAAGCCAAAAAATCCATTTCCTTTACCTTTAAGAGTATTTATTGAACCGAGAATAGTTGAGATAAAAGCTAAACACCAAAAGAAAGATCTTTTAAGTTCATGATATACTGCTTGATTCCAGACGGCTTGACTCACATAGTCTTTCTTTTCTTTTGCATCTGCTGAAAGTAATTTAGCATTATATCCAGACATTACCGCTTTTATTGTTTTCCAAAGAAGCATGCCAAGTACCCCAAACAACCCCATTTTAGGAGCTATTTTTACACCATAATTAGCTGCTGAAGAAAATAAAGTCCATAAAGAATTTGTTGTGTTTTTAGGATTAGGTTTTACTTTACTTATTAATCGTTTGGCACCATCTATGCTTATTGGCCGCCTAAACCAAGAATTTATAGTATCTGCTTTCATAATCTTATGTTAAAAATAGGGATTTATAGAACTTATATTAAAAATGTATTATATTTATCTTAATAAAAGTATATATCTTTTTTAAGAAAAAGTAAAGGGTTTATTGTTATTATATTAAGTTTTTTTAATATATATACAAAAAAACCTTCTTTTTTAGGAGAAGGTTTAAAAGAATAAGGAGAAAAATATATTTATTTATCTATAAACATTATCTAAATCATTCATTGTTGAAGGTTTTCTTAAATCAACAGGTCCATTTGTAGGAGATGTTAAAGTAGGAGGTATAATTTGTACACTTGTACGTTTACCAAATTCAGCACCATTAGGTATAAATCTATAATCATTATCATTGATTTGAGATTCAAGTGCTAAAGGACCATTCATTTGTGCGACATTACCGCCTCTTACTACTTCAGGAGATATAATTATAACAAGTTCTCTTTCGCTCTTTTCGAACTCTTTACCTCTAAATGCTGCTCCTATAAGAGGTAAATCCCCTAAAAGTGGAGTTTTATTTACATTTTGTAAACTACTTGAATCAATTAAACCACCTATTACAAGGGCTTGATTTGGATCCATTTCTACTTGAGTTGTTACTTTTCTTGTTTTAAAAGCACTAATTTTTAATGGTGTACTAGTGCCTGTAGGACTATAAGTAATACCTGAATTACTATCTAATTCTCTTGTTAAAGCTCTTAAATTCATAAGAACTGAATCATTTTCTGTTATAGAAGGTAATAAATTAAGGCTTACTCCATAAGGAATATATTTAATAGAAGTTGTTGTTTGTTGATTAGAACCAGTACTTATTTCAAGAACAGGAATTTCTCCTCCTACTCTAAACTGACCTGGCTCACCACTAGCAATAACCATAGTAGGTTCCGCAAGGACTTTAGCTGCCCCAGATGCTTCAAGTGCTTCTAAGCTTGCAAAAAGATTAAGTTTTGGGAAAAGTGCTGATACTGCACCTGCTCCATTTGAAACCCCTGCCACTGTATCAAGCCATCTAGTAAGATTTATACCGTTAGCAATACTTTGATTATCTTGATATTTAAGTGTTGAACTAAATTGTTTTGCTCTTGTTTTATCTATTTCATAGAAACGCACTTTAACTGCTATTTGTACTTTATTTTCAACTTCAAGCATACTAATTACTCTTCCACTTCCGCTTGATATTATGGTTCCTTGATTTATATTTCCATTAAGATTAGTTGCAAAACTTAATTCATCATAAATTTCTTTAGAACCATCTTCTTGTCCTCCACCACTATCTTTTTCTTTTACAAGTAAATCTTTAACTCCTTCTGCTTTATTTATAAGCCCTCCGGATCTTACTAAAATATTCATATCGAAAGTATCGCCCATATAAGTTGCAGCTGCTGCCATTGCCTTTGCTATAACCTCAGCACTTTTAACTTTACCAGTTAAGATGATTCTTTCTTTATGTATATCAAATGGTTTTTCAGATTCAGTTACGTGTTTCATTTCTGCTGCTGAATCAGCAGGTTGAACCCCTTGATATTTTTCCCCTTGATTAACTACAAGAGAAGGTGCAGGTTCTCCTACTTGTTGAGGCTGTACTGAATAAGAAGTAGAATATGCTCCATTTTGAGGATCTATTTTTGTAGAAATTAAATTGGGATTTTGGATTATAACATAGTCTACATTTATATTAGGATCTATTGTTTTAATATTTGCTATAAGATCAGAAATATCTCTTTTAACTGTTAAATCAAATCTTTGAGGTCTAGCATTAGTGTCTTTGCCTTCCCAAATAATAATAGAAGTTTTACCTATTTGTTTACCTCTTATTATTGCAGAAGTATCACTTAAAACTCTAACATCAGCTATACCAGGATCTGCAATTGAAATTCTTCTTATAGGTTCATTTGATACAAGAATTTCATTTCCGCCTACAGTTATATCTTTTTGTGCTATACCGTTTTTATAGGCAGTGTTTTTTAAGATACTCACTTCTCCAAAAGAAGGTGTTCCTAAACAACCAAACATTGTTGCACAGATAAGAGAATATATTTTATTTTTTGTTATTCTTTTCACGATTTTTCTCCTTAATGTTAAATACAACCAGGCACTAAGCAAGGTTCAGGCATATCTGTTGTTAATCCAGATGTACGACCCGGTGAGATATTTATTAAATTTTCTGAAGGATTTCCTAAATACAAGAGATCAGAAGCATTACCATTTACTACTTCCATAGAAGGCGTATTTAATAAATAAGGTGGTGTTGATAAGCCTACAGAAATTTGGCTTCCAACTACATGATCTTTAGTATACCAAATAAAGAGGTTTGTTTTTCCAACATTTCTACCTATTATTTCCCATTCAGTAGGACTTATTTGTAATAAATAGACTATACCTGGATTACTAAGAGCAACTCTAACTGGCGCTTTATTGAATCTCATTACAGAAGCCTTACCAACATTTAATTCAACATTTTGATTTATTGGAACTGTACTATGTTGGCTATAGGCTGTATTGTAACAAAATAAACAAAACAAACAAGTTAAAAATATTTTCTTTAAGATTTCCATTTTAACCTTTTCCTCCTTCTTGTTTTTCTTCAGATTCAGTATTTATTATTGTAGAACCAATAGAAGCAGGAACTTCTTTTTCCTGAGAATCAACTCCGGTCCAAACTTGAATTATAGATGCATTACTTGGTGGTGGATTTTGTCCAACTTGCAAAAATCTAATAGATTTAGAATCAAAAATTTCCTGATTAAATATTTCTGCTTCTTTTGAATTTAAAGCGAGAATAATTTCGCCAGTAACCTTTTGGACTTCTTGCCCTACTAAATTTTTATCTACTTCTGGAGCAGTAATAGAGAGGATTCTAGCATTTTTAGAAATCAATTTTGTTATTCTATTTCCAGCAGGAGTTTTTAATAAACTATAAACTGTTACTTTATTTCCAGAACTCATAAATGGTTGTTGTGCATCGCTAGGATCTAATTCTGCTTTAACTTCAATTTCACCACTATTTGCAGCAAGTCTTTCATTAGAAACAACGCCTTCTTTACCTAAATAACTACTATAAATAGGTTGATCTGTAAGTACATCTATATTAAGTGTTGCTCCTATTAAACTAGGATCATTAACATCTTTATAAAGACTTGGACTATCTGTACTTTTAGGGATTTGCACCATTTTTATATTTTCAGCAGTTAATTTAGTACCTTTAGGTAAATCTTGAATTGCACCAACTACTTCCACTTTAGCATTTGCCTCTGCAAGAGCTTTTCTTCTATCAGAATCCATCTTGAGAAACCAAACTCCAAAGAGAATAGCCATAAAAATTATAATTGCAAAAGCCGCCTTAAATGCAGCACCGCCTCCTCCAAGCTTAGAGCCTCCGCCTCTTTGAGTACGTCTAATTGGAGTTCTTGTAGTTCTTCTAGTTACACCTGATGACATATGTATTTATAAAACCTATTTGATTACTATGTATTAAATTCACTTAAATTTACTTTAACTAACAAATAAGGGTATTTCCTAAAAGTTTTTTAAATTAAAATTTTTTAAGCAATGATTTCTTCTAATTCTTTTGCGAGAATTCTTCTTTTCACTTCGCCCAATTCACCAGCCAAATGAAAAAAATAACTATTCTGAAAATTTTCTTTTAAGATTTGTTTTTGTATTGTAAGATTTGATTTTTTTTCATCTAAATGATTTAGTAAATGAATAAGTAATACATTAAATTTAGGATTAAGTTCATAAATAAGATTCTTTTTTTGCAATTCAAGATTAAGAAAAGGCTGTTCAAATCGCCTAATTACAGGAATTTGTTCATATTTGTTATAAGTTTCTAAAAATAAATCTCCATGAATATTTGGATTACAGACCATAACACCTGTATTATATATTTTATTTAATTCTTCTTTTATGCCAGATCGATCAAAATATTTTTGATTAGGATGTTTAAATTGAGTATAAGTTTTATTTAAAGGTTTTTTCTGCCAATAACCCCAAAACAAATCATTTTCTTTATCTCCATATTCTTTTATAATACCTATTTTATGTTGGGGTACGCCTTCACTTATATCAGGAGCATTTTTATAATTTATCATAATATCTGAATCAACCCAAACAACTTGTTTATAATCTTTGATAATTTCGTGTTTAAGAGTTAAAAGCTTTTGCCAAGCAGGGGATTTATTTAAAGCCTTTTCTGAAGAATCAAGATATTCACCAAAAACTATTAAATCATAGCCATAAAGATCACAATATTTTTCCCAACTTTCTTTAAAACTTAAATACCAACTATTTTTATACAAATCACCGATTGCTAAAGAGACTATAGCTTTATTATTATTATTTTTTTTTCTTATATAATTTGTTTGTTTAATTTCAGGATATAAATGTTTAATTAATAAACTTTCAAGATAATTTATATAAGCTCTATCATCTTGTCTCTGAAGGATTTCTTCTTTTAGACAAAAATCTTTTATTGATTTTAGAATATTTATTTTCATAGCTTAAAGTATAAAATAAATATTAAATAAATTTATTGAAAACTTCTATTGAATTAAGTTCTTTAAGAGTTAATTGATAATTTAAATATGAATAATATTTTCTTATAAATTCATTAATAAATATTTCATGTTTAAAGTCAATTTCTTCAAGTCTTAAAAGATTATTCTGGAGATTATTTTTTAAAATTAAAATATTATTATTAATAATTTCTTTTTCTTTAATAGTTAAATCTTTTCTTATAACAAAAACTGCAAAAACAAAAGGTAATTTTTGCCATTCATTCCATAATAAAGCTAAATCATAGTTATATTTATAATTATTAAGTAATTTTTCTTTAAGACAATTATCTCCTATTAATAACTTTGCATCAGCATTAAAATTTTCTGATTCTTTTATATTTATTTTTAAATAATTTTTAAATAATACTTTTAATAATTCATTTGAAGTAGTTGATTCACTATTTAATTCTATATTTTTATTCTGAAGCTCTTCTAACTTAAAAGAAGTAAAAAGACAAACAGAAAAAACCTCTTTTATAGAACTAATACAAAGATCATTTAATAAAACAAATTTGTCTTTATGTTTTAAATATTCATATAAGCTTAGTTGCCCAGCAGAGAGTTCTTTATTTTTAAGTTTTTGAGCTATTTCTTTAGGAGTAGCTGTTAGAATTTTTATTTCAGATGAAGTTTTAAGATCTTTATATATAAGTAAACTATTAAGATAATTAAATAAGCCTATTTTTAAAGATTTTTCCAATTTGCACAAATTTCTTTAAGATGATATTTTATTTCTGATAATTTTAAATGATTTTCTTCTTTATTAAGCATAAATTCACTTAAAAGATAATTATAATAATTATTAAGTATTATTAATTGTGAAAGCATAGCTTCTCTTTCTTCATTTAAAAAAGCATTTTCTTTAACTTCTTTCATTATTTCAAAAGCTTTATAAAAATTATTTTTAATTTCTCCTATTGTTTCATAATCATTATGTAAATTTATATTTTTAATTATCAATTCATATATACAAATAATTTCTTTAATTTTTTCTTTAATAAACATAATTTTTATAAAAGACTATAAAAATAATAATCGGAACTATTTAAAAAAAACATTAGGGTAATTTTTAAATTTAAATAAAGGGTTTCGGGCATATTTTTAAATAAACTAGTCTATTTTTTTTAAAACTTATGAATAATAATGTTGAAGAATTAAACAAAATTACTGAATATTTTGTTAATTCAATAAAGGATTTGAATGAATCGAACATAAGACAAGAAAATGTAAGACATTTACTGATGATGATGAATCGTCTTAGAGATTTTTTAAGAGAATCTTATCAACATAATTTTTGTAAAGAAATAGAGAATACAATAGAAGCTTTAAAAAAGAAAACTCTTAACCCAGAACAAAATGATTTATTACAAAATCTTATAATCGGAGATGCTAAATTTTATCTTGATTCAGAAAAGAATTGTAATGAATGGATTAATATTTTAAAAGAAGAAGTTCAAAATATTCAAAATCTTAAAGATTCTGAAAACCCTAATTCATTTATTGAAATTTATGGAAGAAGTTTAAAATTACAAAGAATACTTGAAGATTTGAATTTTTATACAGAACAAAAAAATAGAATAAATAATTTTACTCTAAATACAAATGATGGCATTAGTAAAGAAGAAGCAGAATGTCTTATTGATGTTTTAAAAAGAAAACTCGAAAGTCCTGAATGTTAGTTCTATATAAAAGTTTTATATTTTTTGATGTTTTACTTTTTTGTTATAATTAATTAAATATATTTATAAAAATATTTGATGATTCATAAAAAAAAATATAAAGGAGCACAAGCTCTTCTTAAAAGTTTATCTGCAAATGGTGTAAAAACAATTTTTGGTTATCCGGGCGGAGTTCTTTTAGGCTTATATGATGAAATCTATAATCAAGATGAAATAAGACATATATTAGTTAGACATGAACAAGGTGCAGTCCATGCTGCTGATGCTTATGCAAGAGTTTCTGGGAAAGCAGGGGTTTGTCTTGCAACTTCTGGACCAGGTGCTACAAATCTTCTTACTGGTATTTGCAATGCACAAATGGATTCAGCCCCACTTATTGCTTTAACAGGACAAGTTTCTAGTGAACTAATAGGCAAAGATGCTTTTCAAGAAGCTGATTTATTTAATTTATCTTTGGCAATAACAAAACATAATTATCTTTTAAAATCTCCAGAAAATATTGCTTCTACTATTAGTCAAGCGTTTAAAATAGCACAAAGTGGTCGTCCCGGTCCTGTGCTTGTTGATATGCCTAAAGATGTATTAAATTCTTCTTTTGAATGGGATGGTATTACTCCTGATACTAATGTAAAAGGCTTAAATAAAATTCCTGCATTAAGAAATGAAGATATTGATAAAGCTTGTGAAATGATTTTAAATGCAGAAAGACCTGTTTTATATATAGGTGGAGGAATAATAATTTCAGGTGCTTCTGAAGAAATAAAGGTTTTAAGTGAAAAATATAATATCCCTTTAGTTTGGTCTCTTATGGCTAAAGGTGCAATGCCAGATACTCATGAATTAAACTTAGGTATGTTAGGTATGCATGGCACTGTTGCTGCTAATTTTGCAATTCATGATAGTGATTTATTAATAGCTATAGGTACTCGTTTTGATGATAGAGCAACTGGTAAACTTGAAAGTTTTGCACCAAATGCTAAAGTTATACATGTAGACATAGATCCTGCTGAAATAGGCAAAAATAGAAAAATAATAGAAGGTAAAGATCTTTCAATAAGTGCAGATGCAAAAAAATTCTTAATTGCATTACTTGAAAAACTTACAAATCATATTAATTTAAAAAAAGATAGTTTAGCTTGGGTAAAAAAAGTTCAAACATGGAAAAAAGAATATCCACTTGACTGTGGTAAAAATCAAAAAGATGGTATTTTATCTCCACAAAAAATATTTTGTGCTTTAAATAAGGTTTTAAGTGATGCGATTTATACTACCTCAGTAGGACAACATCAAATGTGGTCTGCTCAATATATAAATCTTGATAAACCAAGAAGATGGGTTACAAGCGGTGGACTAGGCACTATGGGTTTTGGTTTGCCTGCTGCAATAGGTGCAAAAATAGCAGTTCAAGATATGGGAAAAGAAAATCCAGTTGTTTGTATAAGTGGAGATGGAAGTTTTCAAATGTGCCCTCAAGAATTAGGGACTTTAGCTAGTCATAATATAC
The DNA here is from genome assembly GCA_001899385.1 of Candidatus Caenarcanum bioreactoricola. Taxonomy (GTDB): domain Bacteria; phylum Cyanobacteriota; class Vampirovibrionia; order Caenarcaniphilales; family Caenarcanaceae; genus Caenarcanum; species Caenarcanum bioreactoricola. The sequence continues at coordinate 142,840 of MOYB01000003.1, forward strand.
CTGTAATTTGTGTTATTTTTAATAATGGCAATTTAGGCATGGTAAGACAATGGCAAGAATTCTTCTTTGGAAGACGTTATAGTTTTATAGATCTTTCAGAAGGTGCACCAGATTATGTAAAGCTTGCTGAAGCTTATGGAATAAAAGGTATAAGAAGTAATAGTCCAGATGAACTTGAAGATATTTTTAAAACAGCAGTTTCTCTTAACAAGCCTGTATTAATAGATTTAAAAATTCCACCAGAAGCAAGTGTATTACCTATAGTTCCTCCAGATAAATCAATAAGTAAACCTGAGGGTATAAATAAATGCATAATACCTACTGATCGAGATTTAAAAGATTATTTAGAAGATGTAAAAAAATCTTTAACTTATAAATTCAAGGATTTTTAATTTTCTTGAAACATTTAGCAATAATAATGGATGGTAATCGTCGATGGGCATTAAAAAATAATCTGCCTATATTTGAAGGTCATAGAAGGGGAGTACAAGCACTTAAAAATACAATAAAATTTTGTATTAAAGAATCTATAAAATATCTTACAGTTTATGCTTTTTCAACAGAAAATAATCAAAGAGAAAAAACAGAAGTTAATTTTCTTTTTACGCTTCTTAAGAGTGCATTAAAAGAAGAAATTGCAGAACTTAATAAACAAGAAATTAAAATTAAATTTATAGGAGATATAGAATCTTTAGAAGAAGGGCTTAAAAAGCCAATAATTGAAGCGGAAGAATTAACAAAAAATAACAATAAATTAAATTTACAAATTGCTTTTAATTATGGAGCAAGAAATGAAATAATTAATGCTTGTAAAAAAATTTTTAAAGATAATTTAAACTTAGCAAATTTAACAGAAGAGACTTTTGAAAAATATTTATATACAGCTTCTATAGATGAGCCAGATTTACTTATAAGAAGTGGTGGAGAAATGCGTCTTAGTAATTTTTTATTATGGCAATGCGCTTATACAGAATTGTTCTTTAGTTCATATTTATGGCCAGATTTTAATGAAGAAATTTTAAAAGAAATATTAAATGATTTTAAACAAAGACAAAGACGTTTTGGAAAATAAAATTCAAAGATATTCTTTACATTTTGTTTAAAATATATTAAACTTAAATTAAGGAATTAGAGTTTTATTAATATATTTATTTAAAAATAAATTAAGGGATAATATCATGACTGTAAAAGCAATACATTTAAGATCTTCATATATTTTAAAAAATAAAACTAAATTTAAAGATGCTGTTAATGAAGATATTCCTGTTGACAACAATCCAGAGCAACAACAGCAACAAACTCCAGATTCAGAAAAAGATTTATCAAATAATTTCTTTGTAAAAAATGCAAAGGCTTTGTTAGTCGCTTTAGGGGCAGTTATTTTAGGCGGAATTACTTTAGTTGGTTTATCTGTAGCAAAAGGGAAAAAAGATATAATAAAAAAAGAACAAACAGTAGTAGAAAAACCTGAAGAAAAGAGATTAGAAACAAAAGAAGAGCCTTTATCTAATTCTATTAAAGATACAGAAGAAATAGAAGATCAAACAATAGAAGATCAAATAGAAAGAATAGAGAAGAAAAAGAAAAAAGATAAAGATTATGACGATGATTATAATAACAATTATGATTTAGATAAAATTGAAAAGAAATTTAGAAAGATAATTGATAAAGATGAAGAATTTAGATCTGAATTTAACACTAGATTATCTTGGTTTGCTAAATGGAAATATAATTTCTGGAATGAAGGATCCTCAAGTTTTTATTTAAAATATCAAAGTCTTTCAGATTTTATAGAAGCCTCTATAGAAGAGCTTAATAATCCTAATTTTAATAAAAATGCAATTTTAGAGAATGCAAACGCTTTATTAGGGAAATATCAAAAAGAATATAATTATTTACAAAAGAAAAGACCTAATGAAAAGGTTTTATTAAGAAAACTTAGCAAAATAATAGATCAAATTAAAGATATTCGTTCTTTAGTTCGTTAGATTATGAAAGAAAACCCAAAGCAAAAAAGCTTGTCTTTTTATTTAATAGTATATATACTTTATAAAAATTAATATTAATAATTTATGTTAGTTATAGAAAAAAGCACGATTTTTAGAAAATTATTAACGACAAGCTTATTAAGACCAATTTCAAGAAGAAAAGCATTACATATAGAAGCATTCCGTATATTAAATGTAATAAAAGCTAATAATGGGAAAATTGGAAGATTTATAACTGATCGCTCTTTGGATCCTCCTCTTGGCTCATCTCGATTTGTTCAAACATTAATTGATATAATTAAAAATCCTTCTTTTCAAATTGTTAAAGAAAATTCTAAATCGCCTCATTATACAGTTAAAGTAAATCCTACTTCTAATCCTAAAAATATAGAACTTAATCTTGATCCAACACAGTTTTATACACAATATAGATTCTCTGAATATGAATTAATAATAAAAATTTATAAAATTTTAAAAGCTCAAAAGGGTTTAAGACTTGAATTACAAAAATATTTAGAAGATATTCTTAAGCCATATACTGGTACTTAAATTCTATATTCTAGAAAAATGGATTCCCCTATTAAGAAAAAATTTTTTTATACGAAATATTAAAGGTAAGTTTCAAAAATAATAAAATCATGGAAGTATCAGAAATGTATGACTCTATAAAAAGAGAATTTGAAACTATTAAAAATATGCAAATAAGATTTAAAGATCTTATTAAAAAAAAAGAAAAAGAATTACAAAAACTTAGTCTTCTTATAGATTACGTTTTAAACCTTGAAGAAACAAATTCTGAAAATAAATGATTTAAAAGCCTTAGAATTTTATGCTATATTAAAAAAGAAATTTTTATTAATTTTTAATTATTTATGAAAGCATTTTTTCTTGGAATTTTTATTTTTAGTTGTTTAATAGTTGCTTTAATAATAGGCATTATATTTTTCTCTGCCAACCCACCTATGGGATATGAACATAATTTAGCAGAAATAGTTTATCCTCCTAATATAAATAAGAAAGACTATAAATTAAAAAATAGATCTTTGTATTATATCGGAGGTATTTGTAGAGATTTTACTGAACAAAGAATAACTGCTAAAACAATCGCTATGATATCTGGAGAGCCAGTTATAGCCATAAATACAGGCTCTTGGGAAGAAAGGAATTCAGCTTTTAGAAGATTTTTGAAATTAATAGGTATTAATCCTCCTAAAAATAAAAATAACTGTGATGACAATATAATAGGTGGCTTAGAAACTTTAAAATGCTTTGTTTCTTTAAATTATTTACAAATAGGTAATCATAATACTATTAGTGCTAAGACTCTTCGGAATTTTTTAATTAAAGATGCTATTTCAAAAAGAGATTCAGTAGTTATTGCACATAGTGGCGGAAATTATGTTTTAAATGCTTTTCTTGAAAATTATAAATATTTGAATCTTTCACAAAAAATAAAATTTTATTCAATAGGTTCTCCAATTATATTAAAATCTTCTAAAAATGTTGAAGTTCATAGTATAAGAAATACAGGAGATTATATATTATGCTATCAAGGTTATAAAGTTTTACATGGTAATAAAATAATTGATTTATCTGAACCTACTAAAGTAAATATTTTTGAAGCATTACAATGTGGAGAAACATTTAAAGCTTCTCAAAAGAGCAAAGAAGATCCTTATGGAATAGCAAAACATAATATTGAATATTATTTAAAGGAAAAACATAATGAAATTTTCAGTTTCTAGAGCATTAATCAGTGTTTATGATAAAACTGGCTTATTAGATTTAGCTAAATTCTTAATTTCTAAAGAAGTAGAAATTGTATCTTCTGGAGGCACTGCAAAATATCTTGAAGAGCATGGAATAAAAGTTATAAAAGTTGAATCTTTAACTTCTTTCCCTGAAATACTTGACGGTAGAGTTAAAACGCTTAATCCTAAAATCCATGGCGCTATACTTGCTAAAAGAGATAATAAAGAACATTTAGAAACTTTAAATAAATTTGAAATAAAACCTATAGATCTTGTAATAGTAAATTTATATCCTTTTGAAAAAGAACAAACTCTTGAAAATATAGATATAGGCGGACCTTGTCTTATTAGAAGTGCAGCAAAAAATTATGAATCTGTTGCTATTTTAGTAAGTCCTAATCAATATAAAGACTTTATTGAAAATTTCAAAAATAATGAATTGAATTTAGAAAATTTAAAATTATATGCAAAAGAAGCTTTTAAAAGAACTTTTAATTATGATAAAGAAATTTATAAATATTTTAATAATGAAAATGAGCCGGAAAATCAATCAATAAATCTTAATAAATTTCAAGATTTAAGATATGGCGAAAATCCTCATCAAAAAGCAATTTTATATAAGAGAGATTCTCAAGATTGTCCTGAAATTTTAAAATCTATTCAACAATTTAGTGGAAAAGAATTATCTTATAATAATTGGCTTGATATTGATTCTGCATGGTCTTTAATCTCTGAATTTGAAGCAGAAATCCCTGCTTGCGTAATAATTAAACATAATATACCTTGTGGAGTGGCTTTAGGCGAAACAATAGAACAAGCATATTCTTATGCACTTGACTGTGATCCTTTAAGTGCTTTTGGAGGAATAGTTGCTTTTAATAATATAATAGATAAAAATACTGCTAAAAAATTAAAAGAAACTTTTCTTGAAGTAATAATTGCTACTGATTTTGAAGTAGAAGCTTTAGATATTCTTAAAGAAAAGAAAAATTTAAGACTTATAAAAATGGATCTTATGCCTCAAAATCTTAGTTTTTGGCAATTTAAAAGTATTTTAGGAGAAGGGCTTTTATGTCAAAGTTTTAATTCGCAATTATTAAATCATGATGATCTAAAAGTTATAAGTGAAATTCAACCAGATAAAGAAGATTGGCTTTCATTACTTTTTGCTTTTAAAATTGTAAAACATGTAAAATCCAATGCAATAGTTATTGTTAATGGTAATAGAACTGTTGGTATTTGTGGGGGGCAAACAAGTAGAATAGATGCTGTAAAAATTGCCCTTGAAAAAGCCTCTGATTTGACAAATGGCGCAGTTTTAGCTTCTGACGCATTTTTCCCTTTTGGGGATAGTGTAGAACTCTGCGCACAACATAAAATAAAAGCTATTATTCAACCGGGTGGTAGTGTTAGAGATCAAGAATCAATAGATATGGCAAATAAATATAAAATAGCTATGGTGTTTACTAAAATCAGACATTTTAAACATTAATACTTAAATTCAACTAATACTGGATTATGATCTGAGTCAGTATTTTCAAAAATAATATTTGCTTTTATAGGTTCAAAGCTTTTCCCTGAGAATATATAGTCTATTCTTAAAAAAGGTATGGACTGTATTGATTGATTTAAGGCGCTTTCTAGACTATTCGGAAAAGTAAAACTAAAAATTGGTAATATAAAGTTTATTTTTCTATATGCATCAATATAAGCTTCTTTTACAAGAGTTCTATATATATAATTACCTTCTGTTGAATTAAAGTCCCCAGCAATAATAAGATTTTCAGGATTTATATTATTATTTTTTATTGATTTAAGAATTTTGTTTATTAAGAATTTTTGTTTTTCATATGTTCTATGTACATTATCTTTATCTTCAAAATAATCGTAAGGATTAATTGAAACAGTATGAATATTTACAAGAAAAATTCTTTTATTTGGAAGATTTATACTTGCAATTTGAAATTTACCTAAATTTTCTAAAGATGTTAAGCCTGAAGATATAATAGTAATAGGATATTTACTGTAAATTGCTATATCACTGATTGTATTTGGGTCTTTATATGTTTTATATTTAAATAATTTTTGAATAGCAATAGCTTTAGTAGGATCTAATTCTTGCATAAATAATATATCTGGATCATATTCTTTTATCATTGATGTAATCGCTAAAGTATTTTTATTTGTAATTAAAGAATTAAAAGTTAGTACCTTAATTCCCCTTTCAATAGATTGATTAGTTAAATTAATTTTTTTTAAGATAGATCTGTTTTTTATACTTTCAATAAGATTTAAAGGCGCATAGAAACTAGACCAACATAAAATAATTATTATGAAAAAAAATATATAAGACTTTTTTTTAAATGAAAAAATCTCAAAAAGAAAGAATATAAGCGGAAGAAATAAGTAATAACGAAAAGAATTTATAGTTGCTAGCCACCAATTAATATCCCCAAATATGTGTCCTAAAGCTAGAAGTATTAAAACGCATAATGAATATAAAAAAAACATTAAAAATTAAAAAAAGAGTTAGTATTTAGCTTATAAAAAATATACCTTATATTATTAAATTATATGTCTAAAGTTTTGATTACTGATGCATTAAGTGAAGAAGGCTTAAAAATACTAAGAGAATGTTCTGAAGTTATATATGAACCTGGTATGAAAGCAGATAAAATTAAAGAAGTTATAAAAGATTGTTCTGCAATGCTTGTTAGAAGTGGGACACAAGTAACTAAAGAAATTATAGATGCTTGTTCTTCGGAAATGAAAATTATAGGAAGAGCTGGTGTAGGTGTTGATAATATAGATGTAGAAGCAGCTACTCAAAAAGGCATAATAGTTGTTAATTCTCCAGATGGTAATACTACTGCAGCAGCAGAACATACTTTTGCTTTAATGATGAGTTTAGCAAGATTTATACCTAATGCTCATGAATCAATGAAAAAAGGAGAATGGGAAAGAAAAAAATTCACTGGTATTGAACTTAGAAATAAAAATCTAGGCATAATTGGCTTGGGCAAAATTGGCTCTAAAGTTGCTCAGATGGCTCAAGGTGCTTGTATGAAAGTCTATGCGTTTGACCCTATGCTTTCAAGAGAAAAAGCTGAAAGTTTAAACATAGAACTTGTTGATAATCTTGATGAGATTTGGACTAATTGTGATTTTATAAGTTTACATGTACCAAAGACTCCTAAAACCGCTAATCTTATAAATAAAGATAGTATAGCTAAAATGAAAGATGGAGTTCGTATAATAAATTGTAGCAGAGGTGGTGTTGTAAACGAAGCAGATTTAGCAGACGCAGTTGAAAAAGGCAAAGTTGCTGGTGCTGCAATAGATGTTTATGATAAAGAACCTCCAGATAAAGATCATCCTTTATTAAGAGTTGCTGATAAAATAATAATGACTCCACATTTAGGGGCGGCAACAGAAGAAGCTCAAATTAATGTTGCAATAGATGTTGCTTTACAAATAAAAGAAGTTTTAACTGGTGGATTTGTAAGTAATGCAGTAAATATTTCTGGAATAAATAGTGCAACTATCTCTGTTTTAGCTCCTTATATGAATCTTTGTAGAATATTGGGATGTTTTCTTGCACAATATGCGGGACAAGTTAGAATTGAAAATCTTACTGTGAAAGTAAATGGTGAATTAGCAAAACAAGATATAGAACCTTTAATTTTATCTTCACTTATAGGCTTTTTATCTAGTTGTCTTGAAGGTGTAACTTTAGTAAATGTAAAATCTCTTGCTAAAGAAAGAAATATAAAAATAACTGAATCAAAATTAAGTGAAAAAACTGATTATTCAGAAGAAATTTCTTTAGAACTTCAAACAGATAATAAGAAATTTTACATTTCAGGAATTCTTGAAAATAAAAAGATTCCTGTAATTATTAAATTAAATGGAAGAAGCTTTTTCTTAGTACCAAGCGAACATATGTTATTAACTTTACATAATGACAGACCAGGTGTAATTGCTAAAATAGGTAGTGTATTAGCTAATAATAATATAAATATTTCTGGTATGGCATTAGGACGTAAAGGGGTAAAAGAAGAAGCTCTTATGATTTGTAGTATAGACGAAACAATTTCAGATAATGTCTTAGAAGAAATAAAGAAAGCTTCTTATGTTGAAAAAGCAGCTTATATTAAATTAAAGCTATAAATAATCTACTATATATTTAGTTTGTGGCATAAATGAAAAAATATCCCCATAATTTTTCTTATTTAAAGCCTCTATATAAGCATCTATTTTTGTATAAGTACTACAAGGATCTATTGTTGAGTCCATACAATCACCGTCAAGTGTTAATAAAGGAATATTTATACTTTTCAATTCAGATTTAAGCTTTTTTTGAAAACTATTATCTGACATTGAACATCTCCCAAATCCATGGTTGTAAAGTATAACCCCATTAAATTTTCCTGCAATACAACCTGCTTTAATATTTTCTATTCTTTTAAATGGATTTAAAAAACCTACTGTAAGAATTTTTTTTGCAAGAGAAACATAAGGATTCTCAGGATTAAGCTCTTCCCATCCAGTAAAATTAACTTCTTCAAAAATTATTGGTGCATTTTTTTCTTCTTCTATATATCTTAGTAATTTATTATTATAAAAAGGAGGAAGATGTAGCCATAATATACGATGTGTATCTTTTATTTCAAATTGCTTTTCTATTTTTTCTTTTGCTTTTAATAAATCTTCTTTGTAAATCTTAAATAAATCTATAAGTTCTTTTTTACCCCACATTTGAGAAAATACATTTGCAAAATAGACTGCGCTAGAAGCTCGTATAAGAGGGGGGTTGCTAATTCTCAAAAGAGTACATTCATCTGAAAGCTTTTTTGCAAGATTTGAATTATAACAACTTTGTTTTAACTTCTCTGGGTCAAGTTTATAACCTGAGATTTTTTCTATATTATATACACATTCTTTAAGTTGTTCTGCAATATATTGAATAGAATTTTTATTTATATTTATAGGAGTTTCAATTGAAAAAAGTCTATCTTCTATTCCATAATCATGCATTAAATCTTTAAAAATTCTATCTCCTTGTTGACAAGGTTGAGAAGTACATAATCCAAAATCTGCTTTTGGAATTTTCATACCTTGTAAAACTCTTAAAAAAGAACAAGTTTCTGAAGAAAAGCCTTTTATAGTTGAATTATCAAGAAATTCTTTTATTTTGTTTTGATTTTTAGCTCTTAATGCTGCAAAAGTCTCAAGTGTAATTGTTCTAAAACCAAAAGCATTAATTAATTCTACAGGGAAGAAGAGATTGCGCCATACAAGAGGCATTGGGCTTGACGAAAAATATTCTTTTCTGCTTAAATCACTTCTAAAGCCAATTGATTTATAATTTTCTTTTATTAAAGTTGTATTTAATAAGTCTTTTTTAATAATAGTATCTTTAATATATAAAGCATTTTCTTTATTTTCAAAATGTTTTTTAGCAATTATCGCACAGCCTAAAGCTCCTATTATGCAATGTAATTGAGGTACTATAATTCTATTGCCACTTAATTTTGTTAAATAATGTATAACTACTTCGTTAGAAGCAACACCACCTTGAAAGATTATATCGCCTTTATAATTCTTAAAAAGTTCTCCTACTCCAGACATAATAGTTCTTGCTTGGGCTTTGCAAGCAGAAGCAATAATTTGTCCTAAAGGATATTTATTTTTAAATTTATTTATAGAAGTTGCACTTAAAACAGCACAGACTGAAGAAAATTCTAATTCTGAGCTATAATCTGCAGCTTGAGACATTTCTTCTATATTTACACCGAGTTTATTCGCTATAGTATCAAGAAAAGCTCCGGTCCCAGCAGCACAAATTCCACTCATTTTTGAAATCCAAAGAGAAATTTCTTCATCATAAATAATAGCTTTACTATCTTGCCCTCCTACATCAAGAATAGCTTTACAATTTGAATTTGAATAAAGAGCACCTTCTATATGGGCAGAGATTTCACTTACTTTTAAATCATAGTTTATAAAATTATTATTTTTTTCTAAAACTTGGCTCCCAGTCATAACAATACAGTTAATATTTTCTAAACTATATGAACCAGAATCTTTAAGAAAATCATTTACATATTTTTTTATACTACCAAAATAGCATTTACCACAGTTAAAACAACTCCCACTACAATTAAAATTTGAATGTCCAGAGATTTCAGCTCTTTTATAAAAGGTATTAAGAATCTCAGAATTTTCATTAATTAAAACAGCTTTAATAGTTGTAGAACCTACATCTATACCAAGAAACAAATTATGCTTCATTAGCTTTTCTAGAAGAGAGCAATCTAAAAGAATTTGCAACTATAGAATAGAGTTCTCTTTTTTCACCACTTTCTTTATCTGTCCATTTATTTACACTAAGCCTGCCATCAACACCAATAAGAGTGCCTTTTTTTATATATTCAGAAGCAATTTCAGCATCTTTATTCCAGAATTCCACTCTAAACCAGTCAGTAATTTTTTCTTTATTTTTACCAATTCTATTTACTGCAAGACTAACATTTGCTTTTGCACTACCACTATCAAAATATTTAATTTCTGCATCAGACCCTGCATGACCCACAATCATTATATTGTTAAAAAAACGATTATTATCTGTATTTTCTGTATTATTCATGGTTTATTTTTTCTTCAAAAGAACTTTGTAATTTGTTAATGGTTTTTCTAAGACTTTCTTCAGGATCAAGCTTTAATTCTTTGCAGTGATTTGCAAGAACTAATAAAAAATTCCCTAAAGAATCTTCATCTATTATGACATCTTTTACTAGAAATTTTTCATGATTTTTTAAATATTTTTCTAATTTTTCTTTTAAATTTAGTTTTTCTATTTTTTTTAAGGTTTTAACAGCTCTAGATAAACTAGGTAATGTTTTAGGGATACTTTCAAAAGGAGATTCTTTTTCTTTACCTTTTTTTATTTTTTCATGTTTTTTTAGTTCTTCCCACTGATCAACAACTTGAGAAGAATTTAAGATTTTTTCTGTTTCAAAAACATGAGGATGCCTTGAAATCATTTTTAAATTAACATCTTTACAAATATCATAAAAATCAAAATAATTTTTTTCGTGAGATATTTGAGAATGGATGCATATTTGAAAAAGTAAATCCCCTAATTCTTCACGAAGATCTACTTCTGATTTTTTATCTATTGCATCAAGAACTTCATAACATTCTTCTATAAGATATTTTTTTAAAGATTCATGAGTTTGTTCTCTATCCCAAGGGCAACCATCTGGTTCTCTTAGTTTTTTTATAGTAAAAAGTAATGCTTCTAAGTCTTTTATTGATGAATTCATTTTAAAATTATAAATTATTCTTACTAATATTTTCAGAAAACTTTGTTAAAGTGTTATTTAATCCAGTAAATTTTCATAATATCATTATTTTTTTAATTTTTTAAGATTTATTTATATTATTATAATAAACATTAATAAAGAAGCTTATTTTAAAATAATGATATCTTCTAAGTTTTAAAGAAAAAATATGAAATTTGATGAAACAAGTCCAGATTGGTTTAAAGATGCTATCTTTTATGAATTACCAGTAAAAGCTTTTCTTGATAGTACAAATGATGGAATTGGCGATTTTGAAGGTTTATTACAAAAACTTGATTATTTAGAAGATTTAGGTATTGATTGCATTTGGCTTTTACCTTTTTATCAATCTCCACATAAAGATGATGGTTATGATATATCTGATTTTTATAAAATTCATACAAGTTATGGAAGTTTAAGGAATTTTAAGAGATTTTTAAAAGCAGCACATAAAAAAAATATTAGAGTAATTACAGATTTAGTAATGAATCATACGTCTGATCAGCATTCTTGGTTTAAAGAAGCTTGTACTTCAAAAAATTCAGAAAAACGGAATTATTATACTTGGAGTGATACTAATGAAAAATATAAAGATGCAAGAATAATTTTTACTGATACCGAAACTTCAAATTGGGCATGGGAAAAAAATACTCAACAATATTATTGGCATAGATTTTTTAGCCATCAACCTGATTTAAATTATAGAAATAAAAAAGTTCAAAAAGAAATGTTTAAAATAATTAGTTTTTGGCTTGAAATGGGACTTGATGGATTTCGTTGTGATGCGGTTCCTTATTTGTTTGAAGATGAATCAACAAATTGTGAAAACTTACCTGAAACCCATGAATTGTTTAAAGATATTAGAAAAAAAATAGATAATAAATTTAAAAATAAAATTTTATTGGCAGAAGCGAATCAAGCCCCTATTAATGCTATTCCATATTTTGGACAGGGAAATGAATTTCACATGGCTTTTAATTTTCCTTTAATGACTAGAATATTTTTAGCATTAACAAAAGAAAGTAATAAACCTATTATAGATATATTAGAAGAAACAGCAAATATTCCTACTGAATGTCAATGGGGGCTTTTTCTTAGAAATCATGATGAATTAACTCTTGAAATGGTAACAGAAGAAGATCGTGATTATATGTATAAAGAATATGCAAAACATCCTAAAATGCGTTGTAATATTGGAATACGTAGAAGATTAGCCCCTTTAGCTGATGGTGAAAGAGAAACTATTGAATTACTAAATAGTCTTTTATTTACTTTACCTGGAAGTCCAATAATTTATTATGGAGATGAAATAGGTATGGGAGATAATATTTATCTGGGTGATAGAAATGGTGTAAGAACCCCTATGCAATGGACAAATGATAGAAATGCTGGATTTTCTAGGGCTGATTATTCAGAATTATATAGTCCTGTTATTGCAGATCCTATTTATGGCTACCAAGCTATAAATGTTGAAGCACAAAGTCGACTCCCGTCTTCTCTATTAAATTGGATGAAAAAAATGATTAAAACAAGAAAAAAACATAAAGTATTTGGTAGAGGAAGTATGGAGATCTTAAAAGTTAAAAATATCAAATGTTTATGTTATATAAGGAAATATTTAGATGAAATTGCTCTTATAATAAATAATTTAGCAAAAACTACTCAAGTTGTAGAAATAGATTTAACAGAATATATAGGATATAAGCTAATTGATATGGTGTCTGAAAATGAACTTTTTCAAATACATGAAGGAAAAAAAATATATTATTTTACAATTCCACAACATGGATATTATTGGTTTAAACTAGTTCTTGCTTAAGTATTATTTTTTTGTTATAATAAAATCTTATGGATAATAATCAGAAAAAACAACTAATCATAGTTGCTAATAGATTACCAGTTTTTGTTTCTTTGGTAAATGACAAAGTAATATATAAAAGTAGCCCTGGTGGCTTAGCATCTGCATTGGCTTCTTTAGAAGAAGGAAAATACAAACAAACTTGGATTGGCTGGATAGGGGGGGATTTAGAACTTGAAGATTCTCAAAAAGAGGAAGTTTCTAATTATTTAAATAAAAATTTTAATGCTTGTCCAATTTTTCTTAGTAAAAATCAGATTAATAGATTTTATTTAGGTTTTAGTAATAAAATTCTATCTCCATTTTTTCATTATATGCCAAGTCAATCTGAATATGAAAGAAAAGATTGGGATGTATATAAACAAGTAAATAAGATTTTTGCAGATAAAGTTATAGAAGAATATAAGAAAAATCCTGATTCTTTAATTTGGATTCATGATTATCAGCTTATGTTAGCACCTGCTATGATTAGAGAGGTTTTTCCTAACGCTAAAATAGGATTTTTCTTACACATCCCTTTTCCTTCTTCTGAATTGTTTCAAGCTATTCCACATAGAAATGAATTATTAAAAGGTTTATTGGGATCAAGTATAATTGGTTTTCATACTTATGGTTATTTAAGACATTTTAGAGAATCTCTTTTAAGACTTTTAGGTATTAATTCAAAAGTAAATAATGAAATTGAACTTGAAACACATCTTTTAAAATTAAGAACATATCCTATTAGTATAAATGTTTCTAAAGTTCAAGCTTCTTTAGAAACAAAAGATTGTAAAGATCATTTTAAGATTCTTCAAAGACGTTATAAAGGCAAAAAAATTATATTAGGAATAGATCGTTTAGATTATACAAAAGGTATTCCTCAAAAACTTAGAGGATTTAAACGGTTTTTAGAAAAAAACTATGAATATGCTAATAAAGTAGTTTTAGTACAAATTGCAGTGCCTTCAAGAACAAAAATCGAAAGTTATAGAAGATTAAAAGAAGAAGTTGAAGAGCTTGTAATAGAAATAAATGAAAAATTTGAAGATTATTGTAATGGAAATAAAGTTATAGATTATATTTATCATTCTTTTCCTTTTAATAAACTTGCAGCATATTATAAATTAGCAGATATAGCTTTAATTACATCACTTAGAGATGGAATGAATCTTATTGCAAAAGAATATGTAGCAATTAAAAAAGATAGTGGTTCTCTTATTTTAAGTGAAATGGCAGGAGCAACAGCTGAATTAGGAGAAGCTATAATTATTAATCCATGGGATCATGAACAAATAGCAGAATCCTTAGAATTAGCACTTGAAACCTCTGAAGAAAATCAAGTTGAAACTATGAAGATTCTTTATAATAAAGTCCAAAATAATGATGTTAGTTATTGGGCAGATTCTATTATAAAAGATTTAGAAGAAATGGAACACACAGATTTCTTGATTAATCCTGATTTGATGAGTAAAAAAGATCGAGAACAAATAGTAAATGATTTTAAACAAGCTAAATCAGCATTAATAATTTTAGATTATGATGGTACTCTAGTTGAAATAACAGACAAATTAAGATTTGCTATAGCAAACTCTGAATTATTAGAAATTTTAGAAGGCATTAGAAATCATAAAAACACTGAATTAGCCATTGTAAGTGGAAGAAAACGATCAGATTTATTAAAATTTCTAGGGAAAGAAGCTCTTAATAATACAATTTTTTCTAGTGAAAGTGGTTTATGGTTAAAACATTTTCAAGAAGAAAACTGGAAAAGAGTGGTTCCTGATGAGAAACTTAATTGGTATGACACAACTAAAAAACTTTTAGATGGATATTATAAAAATACACCTGGAAGTTTAATTGAAGAAAAAGACTGTTCATTAGTTTGGCATTATAGAAAAGCAGATCCGGAATTTGGTGCTTGGCAGGCTAGAGAATTAATTTCGAGTTTAAGGCATTTTTTAGCAGACGAAGCTTCTCAAGTTATTAATCCAAAATTTTCTGTTGAAATCCGTCCTAAAGAAATTACTAAAGCAAATATTTTTTCTTATTTATCAGAATTAAATAAAACCTATGATTTTATTTTAGCAATAGGAGATGATGTAGTAGACGAAGATATATTTATTAATATGCCAGAAAATGGATATTCTATTAAAGTTGGTCAGGGACAATCAAAAGCAAAATATAGATTAAAAGGTGTTTCTGAAGTTAGAAGATTTTTAAAATATTTATATCTTTAAAGAATTTCTAAAATTATTAATATGAATTGAAGGTATATCTTATACGAAAAAATAATCAAAGCATGACAAAAACTTAATTAAATTCTCTTTTTAGAAACCCCCCGATCCCCTTGAAAGGGGGAGATTGAATTTATAGTATTACGGGGTTTGGGGAGGCAACCCCACTTTAAAGACTTACATCCTTTAGATTCCCCATGTTATGGGGGCGAAGGGGGTTTCTACAGAAATATATTTGTCAGCTAACGCTCACTATTTGGTATTACAAGGGGGAGAGGGGGGTACATTAAATAAATTATGAACTAAATCCTTGAGTTATTAAGA
>MOYB01000003.1:159448-182161 GCA_001899385.1 Candidatus Caenarcanum bioreactoricola
AAAAAAAAAGTAGTTAAATTATATAAAAAGGAACTTAGCATAATAAAGCAAACCTCAAGAATAATCATAAATTTCTATGATGAAGCAATTAAAGTCCTAAACAGTTTATTTCTTGTCTTTTTCTCTCCAGTAAATTCTTCTTAGGATTTTGAGGGGGAGTAAGCCCCCGACCCCCTTGACAGGGGGAGATTAAATTTATAGTTTTGCGGGGTTTGGCGTGGCAACCCATTTTAAAAACTTATACCCTTTAGATTCCCCCTGTCAAGGGGGCGAAGGGGGTTTTTGAAGAAATATATTTGTCAGCTAATGATCACTTTTTAGTATAATTAGAAAATTAAAATCTTGAAATTCCTCTACCTTAAATAAATATTATTTTTCTGCATAAAGTTTATCAAGAGCATTTAAATATGCTTTTGCAGAAGCTAAAAGTATATCAGTATCAAGTCCATGACCATTATATATTTTATTATTATGATTTATTCTAACCATAACAGTTGCTTGAGCATCAATGCCTTCAGTTACTGAATGAACATTATATTCCATTAATTCACCAGTTATATCTATTAATTTTTTAATACATTTATATATAGCATCAACAGGACCGGTTCCAATTTCTGCTGCTCGTAGAATGGTATTATCATCTAATTTTCTAATTTCAATTGCAGCAATTGGCAATCCAGAACCAGAAGCAATTTGAAGTTTTTCAAGATTAAAGATTTTTTCACTAATTGCTTCTCTTTCTTTTTCTCCTAAAATAGAAATTAAATCTTGATCTTTAATAATTTTTTTCTTGTCTGCTATTTCTTTAAACTTAATATAAATTTGTTCAATTTCTTCTGTATCAAAGTTATAACTTAATTCCTCAAGTCTTACTTTTAGAGCATGTTTACCTGACCTTCTACCTAAAGGCAAAGATGACGCCTTAATACCTACAGTTTCAGGATTAATTATTTCATAAGTTTCTTTATGTTTAAGTACTCCATCTTGATGTATCCCTGATTCATGCGCAAAAGCATTTTCTCCTACTATTGCTTTATTCTTTTGTACTGGGAATCCACTTAAAGTGCTTATTAAAGAACTTGTTTGAATTATGTTTTTTGTATTTATATTTGTATAAAAAGCTAGATTTTCTTTTCTAGTATTTAAAATCATAACTATTTCTTCTAAAGCACAGTTCCCAGCTCTTTCTCCCATGCCATTTATAGCACATTCAACTTGTCGAGCACCATTTAATATACCCGCAAAAGAATTTGCTACTGCTAAACCTAAATCATTATGACAATGAACTGAAATAATAGCTTTATTTATATTTTTAACATTCTTTTTTATTTCTGTTATTAATTTAGCAAATTCTTCTGGTATAGAATAACCAACAGTATCTGGAATGTTTATAGTTGTAGCACCGGCTTCTATAGCTGCAGTTAAAAGTTCAAACAAAAATGCATAATCACTTCTTGAAGCATCTTCAGGTGAAAACTCTACATCTTCAGTAAAAGATTTTGCAAGAGAAACTGCAGACACTGCTCTTTTTAAACATTCATCTTTAGTCATATTTAATTTATATTTAAGATGAATATCAGAAGAACCAATAAAAGTATGTATTCGTCTTTTCTTCGCAGGCTCTAAAGCTTTAGCAGCACTCTCTATATCAGCAATATTTGCACGAGCAAGTCCACATATTATAGGTCCTTCTACTTCAGAAGCAATTCGTTTTACAGCGGAAAAATCTCCTTTACTAGAATAAGGAAAACCAGCTTCAATTATGTCTACATTTAGTTTTGCGAGCGCTTTTGCAATTTGTAATTTCTCAACTTCATTTAAACTTGCACCGGGTGCTTGTTCTCCATCTCTTAAAGTTGTATCGAAAATATATATGCGTTCGCTATTCATAAATTTTTACGTTTAATTTTTTATTATAGCATGTTTAAATCAATCTTACTGACATCTTCAAAAACATAATCAGGCTTATATGCAAAATTATTTATTGTGTTTTTAGTAGAGACGCCAGATAAAACAAGACAAGTAGTCATTCCTGCCTCCATACCTGCAATTATATCTGTATCCATACGATCTCCTATCATAACAAGATTTTTAGAAGATTCTTCAAGTTTTCGTTTTGCCATTTGCATCATAAGTGCATTTGGTTTACCTATTATATATGCTTTTTTATTTGTTGCACTTTCTATCGAAGCCAAGATGCTCCCACATGCCGGTTCAAAACCTGTTTCTATAGGGTCTATTATATCTGGATTGGTTGCAATAAATTTCGCACCTTTAGTTATAAGATTACAAGCTTTTTTTAACATTTCATAATTAAAATTTTTAGTTTTACCTACAATCACATAAAAAGCTTCATCATCAGTGCCGTCTGTTAAAATAAAACCTGCTTTTTGAATTTCTTCTTCTATAGCACTGCCTCCTATTACAAAGACTTTTTTGTTTTTTTCTTGAGATTTAAGAAATTCAGCAGTTGCAATTGCAGAAGTAATAAAATTATTTTCTGTTAAACCTGAGATGCCTAATTTATTTAATTTTTCTTTTAATTCTTGTGCTGATTGTTCTGAATTATTTGTTAAAAATAAAAACTTAGCATTTGAACTTATAAGTTTATGTATAAAAGAATCAGCACCATTTATTAAATTCTTGCCTTTATAAATAACACCATCCATGTCGCATATAAAAGATTTCATATTAAAAACCTTTCTTGATTTTCTTTTAAATATGTTTTTAATTTATTACTTAGACTTTCTCTAGTTAAAGAATATTCTAAAATAGTTGTTAAATAACCAAAAGGTTCACCTACATCAAATCGTTGCCCTTCAAAGTCCAAAGCTAAAAGACGATTTTTACTTGCTAAATAATTTAAAGGTTCAGTTTGTGATATTTCTCTTTCCCAATCTTTAGGTAATAAATCAAGCGCCTTAAAAATCTCAGGAGTATAAAGATATCTTCCCAAAGAAACTATTTTACTTGGTTCAGATCCTGCAATAGGTTTTTCAACTATAGATTTAACTTCATATATATTATCTTTATGTGCTGCAAAATCTATTACCCCATAACGAGAAACATCTTCGTTATCTTTCATTTTCTTTGCAGAAAGCACTGTTTTACCTGTTTCATGGTAAACATCTATAAGTTGTTTTGCACAAGGAGTTTCTGAAAATATAAGATCATCTGGATATGCAACTACAAAAGCGGAATCTTCACAAAAAGAACGACAGAGATTTAAAGCATCAGCAGTACCTTTCATTTCTCTTTGCCTAACAAAATGAAAATTTGCTTCACTAGGTAAGATTTTGCCAAGGCGTTTTTGGGAGCCCATTCTATTAAGAATCATTTCAAGTTCCATTTCATGATCAAGGTAATCTTCAAGGACTTTTTTTCTTCTTGAAGTA
This sequence comes from Candidatus Caenarcanum bioreactoricola, assembly GCA_001899385.1. GTDB lineage: Bacteria > Cyanobacteriota > Vampirovibrionia > Caenarcaniphilales > Caenarcanaceae > Caenarcanum > Caenarcanum bioreactoricola. The sequence goes on from MOYB01000003.1 coordinate 162,844, forward strand.
ATAACAAGAATATCTTCTATACCAGAACTTAAAAATTCTTTAATTGTAAAATCTATAACAGGAGTATCTATAAGAGGAAATAATTCTTTAGGGACAGTTTTTGATGCTGGTAAAAATCTAGTACCATAGCCTGCTGCAAAAATTACACCTTTTATTTTTTCATTCATAGTCTTTTTTAAAAAAAGTTTGTATCTTAAATAATTCAATTAATTTTTTATCTAATTCAATTATTTCCTTAACATTAATATTACCTAATAAAGCTATTATTAATGTTTTATCGATAGTAGCAAGTTTATTTATTTTTATAATAGATTCTTTTTTTAATCTATTTTCAAGATTTGGTGATAAAAACAAGTCATATTTATTATTTAATGTTAGATTAGTTGTAATAAAAGCTACTATTATATTTAAAGATTCTTGATTATTTACTAAAATTAATGCAGGTCTTATTTTTTGTTCAACTAAATTTGTAAAAGGAAAAGGAATTAAAACAATATCACCTTTTTTCATGTTTATAAATCTCCTTTGCATCAGCTAATGAATATAAATCTTCCTCTTCTTTTAAAAATTCATAAATTTGAGAATTTTCTATATTAAATTGAATATCATTAATTAAACTTTGATTTTCATCATATAATTCAAAATTATTATTTTGTTTTTTTATTATAAAATGCGTAAAATCAATAACTTCTTGTTGAATATTATTTGGTAAATGCATAAATTCTTCAAAAAATCTTTGTTTTTCTATATTATTCATATATTTATTTCGTTTTCTACTATTATACAATTTTAAGTGACTGGAAAATTTTTTAACTAATCTGTGCCTTAATCTCTTCTAACTTTGTATTTCTTATTTTTTCATCTTTAGCTTCTAGATTTAATCTTAAGAGTGGTTCTGTATTGCTTGCTCTTAAATTAAACCACCATCCATCAGCATTAACAGTTAAACCATCAAGATAATCAGTTTTGTATTGAGAATAAGATATTCCAAGTTTTTCTATTATAGCTTGTGCATCTTGTACTTTAAAACTTAATTCCCCTGTTGGATAATATTTTCTAAAACCAGTAATTCCTTGAGATAAAGGTAAAGAACTTTCTTGCAAAATATTTATTACTTGAATAAGTGCCATTAAAGCTGAATCTGTGGAAAAACATTCTGCAAAATAATAATGCCCTGATAATTCTCCACCAAAAATCGCATTTTCTTTTCTCATAAGTCTTTTTACAAAAGAATGTCCTACTCTTGAACGGAGTGGTCTACCACCATTATTTTTTATAACTTCTTCAACTATAGATGAACTTCTTAAATCATATATTATGCCTGCACCTTTATTTTCTTTAAGATATTTTTGTGCAATAAATGCAGTCATTAAATCACTTGAAATAATATTCCCCTTTTCATCAACAAAGCCTGCTCTGTCTGCATCTCCGTCAAATCCTAAACCAAAATCACAATTATTTTCTACTACTGCTTTTTGAAGATCAGCAAGATTTTTTGCTTTTATAGGATCTGCTTCATGATTTGGAAAATTACCATCAAGATCCCAGTATAATTCAATAGTTTCAATCCATGGATATTTTGCACAGAATTCTTTAAGAAAATATCCAGCCATACCGTTACCTGCATCAATAGCTATTTTTAAAGGCTTATAATTTTTATTTGTTGGCAAGAATTTTTCACAAAAATTTAAATATTCAGTTAAATCTTTTTTAGAATCTCTTATTATTGCTTGTTTTAAAGAATTTTTATTTTTTAAATTTTTATTTTCATTAACAAAATTTTCAACTTGATTTAAACCTGTATCATAATCAATAGGCACTGCACCTTTGAGGCTAACTTTAAAACCATTATATTTTGCTGGATTGTGTGAAGCAGTAACCATAACACTTCCATCTAAAGAATTTGTTGCATTTGCCCAATAATTCATAGGAGTTGCCATTAAACCAAAATCAACAACTTCACAACCACCTTCAAGAAGACCATTAATTAAGCTTGTACTTAAAGAAGGAGAATGAGAACGCATATCACGACTAACGCCTATTTTACCTTTGTTATTATAAATTTTATTTGCAAGACCTAGACCTATTAAATAAGCAATATCTTCATTAATTTCTTCATTATAAACACCTCTTATATCATATGCTTTAAAAATTCCTGCCATAATTTAACCTCTCATAAAGACTATAATTATTATATAGGTTTAATTTAAAAAAAATTATCAAAAATTTATTTAATAGAAATTTTTAAATAAATAATAAGTTAAACTCAGTGCTGAATAAATCACTTAACATATATTCTAAATAAGAAGTTTCAGAAAAATTATTTAATAAATTTTTTATAAAAACAAGACTTAAAAGAAAAATTCCAAATAAACCATATAAATAAAATCTTTTAAAAGAAAATTCAGAATTTTTCTTTATACGAGTTAATATATTCTTTTCCCAAAGTTTTTCTTCAAAATTAGAATTAAATATATCTAAATTAATCTCTTGTCTATAAGCATTAACAAAAGAATTCTCTAGATTTTGGAAAGCTTGTTTAATTTCTATATTTTTCATAATAATTATTTTATTATACCATGATTTTAAGGGAGTTTATATTTATTAAAAGAGTTGATAATACTTCTCTTAATTTACTTCTTGCTCTAAAAGCAGTTGTTTTTATTTTTGATTCTGAGAAGCCTGTGTATTCAGCAATTTCTTTAACTGATAAATCTTCAAAATACAAAGAAATTAAAATAAATTTTTCAGTATTAGAAAGTGAAATCATAGATGATCTTAAAATTTCAAGTAACTCAAGTCTTTCTGTTTCATCATAAAATTTATCTTCAGATTTTTCATAAATTACTTTATCAATAAGTTTTTGACCTTTTTGATCGAGATTTTCAATAGATACTGTTTTATTTTTTATTTCAGTTCTAATATAGTCATAACAACTTCTAAGACTAATAATTTTTATCCAATTTTCAAATTTACCTTTAGCAGAAAATTTAGGAAGAGATTTATAAATTTTAATAAAGATTTCTTCTACAATATCTTTTGCAGAATCTTTAGAAATTTCAGGGATATTATTTAATACAATTCTAAAAATTAAACTTTTATATTCTTGAATTATAAATTTAAAATAATTAACATTACCTTTTAAAATCTCAGAAATTATTTCTTTAATATTCATATTAATCTTAAGAATATAATTTTGAATTATAAAGTATTTTTATTCTTTTTTATATTAGGAGTTCTTTAAATCTTTATATTTATACTTATACTTATACTTATACTTATATTATTCAGATATTCTTTCTATATTTGTACATTTAAGATTATTATCAAATAAAATTTTAGCACCATTAATTTTTATTTCTTTTTGTGATATAACGCTTTTATAAGGTATTCCCATAAGAAATTTTGGTAAGCTTGATTCTAAAGTCATGCCTATTATACTATCAAAAGCGCAACAAGCACCTATATCAGTTATATATGCAGTTCCTTTGTTAAGAATTCTTTCATCTGCAGTTTGAACATGGGTATGTGTACCTACTACAGCAGAAACTCTACCGTCAAGATAATAAGCAATAGATACTTTTTCAGAAGTTGCTTCACCGTGTACATCAACAATTATAATATCTGGATTATATTCTTTTATTTCTTCTAAGGCTTTATCACATGCTCTAAAAGGACAATCTAAATTCATATGCATATAAACTCTACAGAGTACATTAATAACTGCAATTTTTACTCCTTCTCTTTCTATGATTCTCCAGCCTTTACCGGGTGCATTTGAAGGAAAATTACAAGGTCTTATAAGTTTATCTGCTTTATCAATATAATGAAAAATATCTTTTTTATCCCAAATATGATTTCCTGAAGTTAAAAGATCAAAACCACCTTTAATAAGTCTTTTATAATCTTCTTCAGTTAAACCAAAGCCTTGAGAAATATTTTCAGCATTTGCTATTTTGATTTGAAGAATAGAAGGATCATTTATTTTACTAAGAAAATTTACAGAAGCATTTAAAGCATGCTGTCCTATAATATCTCCTAATATTATTATTTCGGTTTTTTCTTTCACTGTGCTTTAACATCCTTAATATAATTTATAAAAGCATCTTTCATTATAGTGTTCAGATCAGCATATTTTTTTACAAAATTAAATACTTTAGGTGATTTACCTAGCATATCATCTGAAACAAGAACTTGCCCATCACAATAAATACCAGCACCTATGCCTATTGTAGGAATTTTTAGATGTTCTGTTATTTTTTGTGCAAGTTCAGATGGTATTAATTCTAAAACAACTGCTTCTACTCCTGCTTTTTCAAGTGCTTTTGCTTCGTGAAATATTTTTTCTGCAGATTCTTCAGTTTTACCTTGTATTCGTCCCATTCCTAATAATAAAGAAGATTGAGGAGTATAACCTAAATGTCCTATACAAGGAATTCCTATATCTTTAAGTCTTTTTATTATTTCTAATTTAAAATCACTTGCGCCTTCAAGTTTTACACCATCAGCACCGCATTGGATAAGTTTAACACTATTATAAAGAGCTTCTTCTAAAGCTATTTGATAAGAAGCAAAAGGTAAATCAGAGATCAAAATAGCTCTTGATACTCCTTTTGCAACAGCTTTAGTATGATGAATCATTTCTTTCATACCTATTTTTGTAGTACTATCAAGTCCCATAAAAACATTTGCAAGACTATCACCAACTAAAATCAAATCTATCCCTGCTTCATCAAGGATTTGAGCTGTTTTGTAATCGTATGCAGTTAAACAACTTATTTTTTCTTGTTTTACTTTAAAGTTTTGTAAATCGTTAATTTGAAGTTTCAAGATTTAATTTCCTTTTCAAGAATTATATTATAATTTAAGGAATAAATTAATGTACAATTTTTTTAAATTCACTTTTTTATTGCTTTTAGCATTAATTCTTTGTATTCCTGTTAATGCTAAATTTATATTTTTTAATAATAATGATTATCCCATTAATGCCTATGAATATTATCTTGAAGGTATAGCTTATTATAAAAACAAGAATTATAAATTAGCTGAAATTTCATTAAAAAAAGCTGTTAATGCAGATATAAATAATTTGAATTTCAAAACAGTTCTAGGTGCTTTATATCTTGAAATTGGGCAAGAACAAAAAGCATTAGATCAATTAATTAAAGTTGTTAAAGCTGAACCAGATAATATAAAAGCAAGAGTTCTTTATGCTAAAGCTTTATTAAAAGCAAAAGATTATAAAAGAGCTATAGAACAATTTGAAGCAATAAAAAGCACAAATAAAGATTTAATTTATATTTCTTATAATCTTGGTTTTGCTTATTACAATCTTGGAGAATATGAATTAGCACTTGAAAATTTTAATTTAACAAAAATTCAAGATCCTGAAAATATAAAAATTTATTATTTTACTGCTAATTGTGAAAAGAAGCTTAAATTATGGGCAGCTTCGATAATAGATTATAAATTTATATTATCTAAAAATAATGATCAACAAATTATTCAAGATTATGCGGATGCTTTAGTAGAAATTAAAGATTATAAGAATGCTGAAATTCAATATTTAAAATTATTAGAAACTAATCCAGATAATATAAATTTATTTTTAAAACTTTATGAAGTTAATTTAAAGCTTAATTTAAAAGTAAAAGCAATAAGTTTTTTAAAAAAAGCAGTAGAAGTCGATTCAAGAAATGCATATATTAGATATCTTCTTGCAAAAGATTATGAAGAAAAAAATATTTTAATAGAAGCTTTAAATCAATATGAATTAGCTTTAAATTTTGAAGAAGATGAAAATAAAAAAGATATTTATAAATTAGCAATTGCAAATATTTATTTAAAACTTTCAAAACCAGCTCAATCAGAAAAATTTTTTAATGAACTTATTTTAAAAAATCCTGAAAATATAAATTTAAAAATAAAACTTGCTGAACTAAAAATTAAATCTAATCAATATAATCAAGCTTATAATCTTTACAAAGATATTCTTAATAAAAATCCTGATTTAATCTATAATATAAGCTTTTTAAATAATTATATATTATGTACAAATGCTCTTAAACGATATGATGAAAATGAATTAATCTTAAAAAAATATTTAGAAAAAAATCCTAAAGATCAAAAATTTTGGTTTGTATTATTAAATCTACAAAAAAATCAAAATAAAGATTATGATGCTGTAAATACTGCAAATGAAATAAAAAATAGATTCTTTGATTCAGAAGAAGTTTTAAAACAATTAGTGCATATTCAACTTTTACTTAAAGATTTTAAAGGTGCTGAATTAACTTATAAAAGAATTCTTGAACTTAATCTTTCAGAAGAGAATTTATTTAATTTTGTAGATTTTCTTGTTTTTAGGAATCAAACAAAACATGCTTTAGAAATTTTAAAAGATGAAAAATATAAAAATTTAAATCAAAATAAAATTATGAATAAAACAGCTTATTTATTATTTATTTCTGGAGATCAATGGAGTTCTGCAACAGAATATCAGAAAATTTTATTGGAAAATCCTAATAACCAAGAAGCTTTATTAAATTTAGCTCAGATTTATTTTAATATGGGGCAATATGAAGAAGCTATAAATTTATATGCAAGACTTACTCTTTTGAAACCTAAAGATATACATATACTTGAAAATTATGCTTATAGTTTAGACGCTTTACAAAAAGAATCTGAAACTATTAAAGTTTATGAAAAAATATTAAAATTAAATCCAGAACATTTAGAAACACTTTATTCTTTAGGTGTAATTTATTTTGAAAAAGGAAATTCTGAATCTGCAAAAAAATATTGGAAAAAGTATTTATTTTTAAGTCCAGAAGGCATACATACAAATGATATACTTTTACATTTCCCAAATCTTAAAATTGATAATTAAATATTTATACTTCCATCTAATAAAGCTTCCATAGCTTTACCCATATTTTCTAAAATTTCTTGACTTGGAATTCTTAACTCTCTTTCTAATTGAGTCAAAGTATTTTCTACTAATCTTTTTTCTTTTTTATTCATATCTTTTGATTTTTTATATGCTTTAACAAGAGCGTTAGACCATTCTTTTAAAGCATTTACATTTTGTTCAGGACTATTAACAGGAATTAATGATTTCATATCAGATAATAATCCTAAATATTCTCTTGGAGAGCATATAACTTTAACTTCTTTTTCTTCAAACTGATTAAAACCTGTACTTCTTTTTACTTTAGCAATGCCTTCAATTCCACCTAATAAGCCTATAAGCTCAGAAGGAATATCAAAAGGGTTTAATTTATAAAAATCTTTTAAAAGTCCTCTAATTAAGACCATTCTTTCTTGAACAGTTATATTTTTAGAAGAAACTCTTGTAAAACCAATTCTTTCATTAATAGCTCTACTTTCTGATTCAAAAGAACCTGCTGGATCAGTATTTCCTGAAAGAGAAAAAGTAATGAATTTTAAATTTCTAGGATTTATTACTTTTTTCTTTAAATTTTTATTAATTTTTAATGCTTCTTTATGTATATCAAAAAGTTCTTTCATTATTTTAGTTGCATAAGAAGAATTTTCTTGAGGATCATCTACTATTATTCCGGCAATATCTGCATTTGTATCGGCAAGCATTTTATATATAATTTCAGCTCTTTGTCTTGGTGAATCACCTAAAATTGTACCTATATGTTTATAAAAACCACTAACTTCTTTTATAGCTTCTTGTAAACGAATAGCAACATATCTAGGCTTACCATTTTTACCATTAAAAGCTAATAATTTTTCTCTTTCGAGCTCCATCATTGTTTCTGTTTTACCTATACCGGGCATACCAATTACTGCAAAATTACCTCTTTTATCTTTGCCAAAACTCTTAGAATCTATACCATTTTTTTCTACCTCTTCTATAAAATCTATAACTCTATTATATGAACTATGAATAGCTTTTATTCCATATAAAGTATTTTCGATTTCGCCTCTTTTGATATGTCCTTCAGCAGGGAATTTTTCAGTAGAAAGATATATTTCTTTTTTTAAATTATTTCTAAAATTATTATAAGAAAGCCCTTTGAAGACTTTAAAAGTAAAAATTGGTATGATACCAGAAGTTATAAAAATTAATGCTGATTTTAGAAAACCATAAATTCCTTCTACATTCTGAGGTTTAGGAAAGAGCATTTTCACATTATATTCTTGTGCTAAAGCTCTAAGATTTTGAATTTCTTGCTCTGATAAAGAACCTATATCTAGTTTTCCTTTTTGTTTATTTATAGTTTTGAAAAATATACGATAATGGGAAAAATTATTTGGATTTGCTTTTCCTGTATCATTTAAATTTATAAGCGAAAATTCTTCAACTTGACCTGCTTTTAAAAGATTTAAAAAACTATTATAATCTTTAATTTTTTTAACTTCTATATTATTAGTATTTTCTTTAATATTAGGATTATTTAAGTTTAATAAGTCATTTTTAAAAGAAATTAATGATGATTTATAAATTTTATTTTTTAAAACAATAAACATAAAACACTTTAACGAAAATTTAATTTTATAATAAAATATTAACATAAAATTAAATAAATTAAAAAAAATAATTTATAGTATCATTATCTTTTTGATTTAAAATATATATAAATAATGCAAAATTATTCATCCGAAAATATTCGTAATATAGCTATCATAGCGCACGTAGATCATGGTAAAACTACTCTTGTTGATGGAATGTTTAAACAAAGTGGTATTTTCCGTAGTAATCAAATAATAGAAGAAAGAGTCATGGATTCTAATCCTTTAGAAAAAGAACGAGGTATTACTATTCTTGCGAAAAATACAGCAATTCCTTTTAAAGATTATAAAATTAATATATTAGATACACCTGGGCACGCTGATTTTTCAGGAGAAGTTGAACGGGTTTTAAATATGGTTGATGGAACTCTTCTTATTATTGATGCTGTTGAAGGTCCTATGCCTCAAACTCGTTTTGTTTTAAAAAAAGCTCTTGAAAAAAATCTTAAAGTTATTGTTGTAGTAAATAAAATTGACCGTCCTGCTTCTGACATAAATCGTGTATTAGATAAAACTCTTGATCTTTTTCTTGATTTGGGCGCAACAGAAGAGCAAGCAGATTTTCCTGTAGTTTATGCAATAGGACTTGAAGGTAAAGCAGGCTTAGATCCTGAAAATTTAAAAGAAGATCTTTTTGAATTATTAGATTTAGTTATTAAAGAAGTTCCAGCTCCTAAAGGACAAAAACAAGAAGCTCTTCAACTGCAAATTTCTACTCTTGATTATAATGAATATTTAGGTAGAATTCTTATAGGAAGAATAAGTCAAGGTACAATAAAAGCTAGTCAAACAGTTGGACTTGCAGGAGAAAATAATAAAATATCCCAAGTTAAAGTTTCAAAATTGTTTACTTTTGAAGGTCTAAAAAGAATAGAAACAGAAGAGGCATTTGCAGGGGACATCGTTGCAATAGCAGGTATAGAAGATGCAACAATTGGAGATACTATTGTAGATATTAGTAATCCTGTGCCTTTAGAACGTATAGAAGTTGAAGAACCTACTTTACAAATGACTTTCTCTGTAAATTCAAGTCCTTTTATGGGGCAAGAAGGTAAATTTGTAACTTCAAGAAATTTAAGAGAAAGATTATACAAAGAAATTAAAACTAATATAAGTTTAAGAGTAGAAGATACTGATTCAGCAGAGTCTTTTAAAGTTAGTGGTAGAGGTGAATTACATCTTGGTATTCTTATAGAAACTATGAGACGTGAAGGCTTTGAATTTGAAATAAGTAAGCCACAAGTTTTAATTAAAGAAATCAATGGTAAAAAACATGAGCCTTTTGAAAATCTTGTTGTAGATGTACCTACTGAAATGGGTGGTGCCTGTATTGAAGAATTAGGAAAACGTAGAGCTGAAATGCAAAGAATGCATTCTTTTGAAAGTAGAACTACCATAGAATTTAAAATTCCTTCAAGAGGACTTTTAGGTTTTAGAAGTTCTTTTATACGAATGACAAAAGGGCAAGGTATTATGACTAGTGCTTTTGCAGAATATGCCCCTGAAGCAGGAGAAATATCATTAAAAAGAAATGGTTCATTGATTGCACACGAAACAGGCACAGCAACAGAATATGCTCTTAGACAATTAGAAGACAGAGGAGCATTCTTTGTAAATCCTAGTACAAAGATTTATAGAGGAATGGTAGTAGGTGAAAATAGTAGACAACAAGATTTAGTAATTAATGTATGTAAAGCAAAGAAACTTACTAATATGCGAAGTGCCTCAGCAGAAGTACTTGTAGCTTTAGATACTGCTATTGATTTGAATTTAGAATATGCTTTAGATTATATTTCTGTAGATGAACTCTTAGAAGTAACTCCTCAGTCAATTAGAATCAGAAAAAGAGAATTAAATTTTAAATAAAAGCTTTTTATTAGGGAATATTTAATATATAAATTTTTTAATGAAAAATAATGATTATTTCTTCTGTAGATAGTTTTGCTACTAAGACTTTAGCGACTTCTACTAATCAAATTTCTAATTTAATACCATTATCATCTATTACTAATTCTACTGATATTTTTGAGATTTCTACTAAAGAAAATTTTAATTTAGTAAATCCTTTTTATACAGAAACTTATATTTTTACACCTTTTAAATTTAATACATTATCATCGTTATTTAATAAAACAAAACTTTATCGTTCTAAAGTTCTTTCATATATTAAAAATAAAGATAGAGAAGGTTTTGCTAGTTGGTCAAAAAATATTAGTGCAAAAGATTTGAATAAAATAATATCTAATTTATCTAATGAAAATAGAGAGAAATTAATTTCTATACTTCTTCAAATTGAAATTCCTGAAAAAACTTTTGAAACTTATAATTCTGAATCAGTTAAAACTACAAAAACCAAAATTTTAAAAGCTTTAAATACTATTCTTGCTAATCCATATGTAGCTGGTATTTATGCAGATGTTCTAAGTAAAACAACTATTGAAATAGGAGGAGATGGTTTTTATAATTGGGGAGCTATACTTAAAAAAGTATCATTAACACCAGAAGCATTTGCTCAACTTAGTGATGATGATGCAGTTGCAATACTTTCCCACGAGCTATTCCATAGATTCAATGATGAATATGGAGGTGCTGAAGGTGCAAATACTGAAGGAAGTGCCATCTGGATATACAAAGCAGCGTTTAAAACGAAATTAGAAGTTGGTGAAAGTTGGGCAGAAGCAATGTATGGTACAAAGAAATTTTATGAGGACATTAATTGGGGAAATCTTACAATTGAAGCTCCTAAAAATCCTAGCCCAAAACTTATTGAAGTTTATAATTGGATGCAAACTAAAGATCCTTCAAATTTACCTTGGGATTCAGAAGAATTAATGACAGAATATTATAATAAATATTGGAAAGATTTAAAAAGAAATGTTTCATGGGAAGAATGGCTTGCTCAAGCAGATGAAGCAAATAAAAAAATGCGTTATGGAGAAATTATTTGTTTAAACTAAATTTTTACTGATTATATTTTTATATGCTTGTATTATATCTGTCTTTGAAATTATTCCTACAAAAGTTTTCTCTCCATTAGATTTAATTACTGGTAGATTAGAGATATTTTTTGATTGCATTCTTTCAACTAAATCATGAATGCTTTCATCTGGATAACAAACCACAGCATCTTTTTTATAAACATCTTCTACTTTTAATGAAACTTTCATTTTCTTAGGGATAGACCTAAAATCACTTATATTAATCATACCTAAAAGACTTTTTTCTTTGTCTAGTACAGGTAAAGCAAAATGTTGTTTTTCAAGCATTAATTCTTGTACTTTTTCAAGTTCATCTTCAGGAGATACAAATCTTACTTTTTCATTCATTACATCTTTTACTTTTATACCTTGTAAAACATGCAAAGCATTAGTATCTTCCCCTACAGGCAACATAAAATAAGCTTCTTCTCCATGTACTGAGATATCTAATCCTTTTATTTCTTCTTCTTTTGAAACTCTTAAACCAACAACAAATTTTAAAACTAAAAGGATTAAAGCAGTTATTATAAAAGAATATAACATAGTTGCAATTACTGCTATAGCTTGTATTCCAAATAATTGAGGATTCCCAAAGAATAAACCATTATTACCAGCAGAATTAATTGCTTTTTCTGCAAAAAGTCCTGTTGCTAAAGCACCCCAAATTCCCCCTATACCATGGCATGCTAATACATCAAGAGAATCATCTATTTTTGTACTACCTCTAAATTTCATTGCAGCATAACATAATGCACCTGAAACAAGACCGATAATCATGGAAGATACAACACTAACAAATCCAGTAGCAGGAGTAATTGCAACTAAACCAGCAACTGAGCCTATTATAATTCCAGAAACACTTGGTTTTTCTTTGCAAAGTTGAGACATAATTATCCAAGCAACTGCTCCAGCTGCCGCCGCGGTATTTGTAGTAAGAAAAGCCCATGTAGCTAATGATTCATCACCAAGAGCACTACCTGCATTAAATCCAAACCATCCAAACCAAAGTAAAGCACCACCTAAAATAGTAAATGGAATATTATGAGCAGGCATTTTTTCTTCGCCAAAGCCGAATCTTTTCCCTATAATGATTGCGGCTGCTAAAGCGGAAGCTCCTGCTGCTATATGTACAACAGTGCCACCTGCAAAATCTAAAGATCCTATTTGTCTTAACCAACCACCTTGACCCCATACCCAATGTGCAATAGGATCATATACTAATGTAGACCAAAGAATAGTAAATAAAATAAAAGTAATAAATTTGATTCTGTCAGCAAAAGCACCAATTATAAGAGCAGGAGTTATAACTGCAAACATACATTGAAATAATGCAAAAGCTATATGAGGAATAGTAGTAGCATAATCTGCATTAGGACTGAGACCTACATTTTTAAGTCCTACCCAGTCAAGTGATCCTATAAATCCTGCTACCCAATCAAGTGATCCTGAAAAATGATTTTGTCCAAATACAAGAGAATAACCTAAAATCACCCATTGTAAGCTTATTATGCTTAAAATTATAATAGATTGTCCCATCATTGCCAAAACATTTTTTTGTCTAACCATACCTCCATAGAAGAATCCTACAGCAGGTGTCATTAACATTACTAAGGCAGTTGAAATTAAAATCCAAGTTGTATCTCCAGAATCAATCATAATATTTTTATTATTTTGTGCTTATATATTTCATACTAAATTTTTTAATATAAATTTATATAAAAGTAATATAACTATGATAAAAAGCAATTATTCTGTATTTATAAAGTTTGTTTTAAGAAATTTCTTGATATATATTTAATTTATTAGAAATAGAATTAGCAGATATTGCATAAGGATTTGTCTCTGCATTTATTAAATATTTTTCTTCAGTTGGTATATTTTTATTTGTTAAATACTTTATTTGTTTCATTAGAAAAGCATAATATTTTTGTTTATTTCCTTCATTTATATTTGGATTATTTTTATAAAGTCCTTTATGAAACATATTTTGAATATTTACTGCTAAATAAATAATAATTGCTATAGTTGCTTTTTCTATGGCTTGTTTTGACACACCAGTAATAGTATCAGGACTTAAATCGTATTTTTCTTTTAATGCACGTATACGAGCTTGTGTTTCTTTTGAAGTCTTTTCTTCTTCTCCAAAAGAATCTAATTTTATTTGATAAACTGATCGACTAGGTTCATCTAATTTATCAAAAAATTTAAAAATATTTTTCAATTGAAATCCATCTTTTTTTATTGCATTTTTTGCTTTTTCAAATCTTTTACCTAAAGGTACAGCAATATTTCTACCAATCCAAGAATCTTTAAACGATTGATGATGATATAAAGCAAAAGTACTTCCTATATCTTGTTTAGCTTGAAAACCATCTTTTTCTACTCCTGTTTCAAATCTTTTAATTGCTGAAGTAGTGCCTAAAGGACTATAAGTTAAAAGATCTATTATTGAATCTGTTTCTTGTCTTCCAAAAAATCCTAATCCTAGAGAACTTTCATTCCAAGCAATTCCAACAAGAGTTTTACAAATATCAACATATTGTTGTTGTGTTAATCCTAAATCTTCCATTAATTCAGATTGATATTTATTAACTGTATCTAAAATATCAGGTAATACACCTATTTTATAAGTTTGATCAGACATTGTAATTTTAAATTTCTTTTTAGAATCAAAGAAAGGCTTGAATTCAGGATTTCCTGCTTTTATTGCTTTAAAATCTCTTTCTTTAGGACTAAAATTATATTTAAAATAATCTTCAGTTTTTAAATTTACAGGCACATATTTTAATTGTCCATCAATTATTTTTATATCTGTTTTATCTTGATAATAAGGAATTATAAATAATTTTCCATTTCCATTTGCAAATACTGGTATAACTGCATTTTCGAAATCTTTTATCTTAGCATTAGGACAACCTCCTGCCCCAGGGAAAAAATTATCTTCTAAAGAAGGAGAGTCTATAGCTCTATTTCTTCTTACTCTTAAACTTGGTGGAGGAGTATGAAATATTGCAAATTGTCTAATAGAAGATTCACTTTTAAGAGCAACAACACCTTTTGGATAAAATGGCATATATCCTTCACTAAAAGGAGCACCTTTTGCATATTTTGGATAATACGTACCTTCGTAAATGCCTGCTCCAGTTGTATGACTATCTCTATTTTTACTACCTTTAGGAGCTAAGGTCATTTCATCACTTTTTTTAGCACCCAAAGTTACTCCTATTGGTTTGTGTATAAGATTAGCGTTTAAATCAAATGAATAACATTTACAACTTGGTTTATCTATTATTGCAAAAGGTCCTTGAGGATTTAAAAGCATGTATCCAAGAATCCTTTCCAGAGTAGGCAATTCATTTAATTTATTATATATTTCATTTAACTGTTCAAAATTTACAAATTTCAAATTTGAATTTTCTCCTATACTATCACCTTTGATTATGCCAAGTTCTTTTAAAAATGCAAGACTTTGAGGAAGACTTTTATTTTCAGTCCAATTTTTTTCATAAGTTCTTACATGTATTCTTTGAAGTGTATCTTCTATGTTGTAAATTTTTTCAGTTTTATTATTTTGATTTCCTTCTAATAATAATTGTTGTTTTAAATTTTCTAAATCTTTAATATTTTGTGTATTTTGAAGTAAATCTAAAATCTGAAAATCTAAAGAATTAAAAACCTCTCTAAGTCTTTTTGTTTCATTTTGTTCTTGTTCAGAGGCTTGAGTTAAAGTTATTATTTGTCCTTCAAAGAGAGCTTTTGTATCAGACAGTTCGCCATAAATAAGTGTTATTTTCTCCTTTAAACCTTTACAAAATTCTTCTGAAATATCACTTCTTAGAATCCATTCTTTTATATTTGCTAGATTTTCTTTTATATTAAAAAGTGATTCTTCAGTAGTTTTAAAGAGAGAACTATTTATTTCTTCTAAAAATTCCTTTGCTTCTCCTACTTTTATTGAATTTTTATCAAGATTTTTTCTTTCAGCTATTTCAGTAAGAATTTCATCAAATCTATTATTTTTACATAAATTTCTAAGTGGAATATTTTCTATTTTTAGATTCCTAACTGCTTTAGAGCAAGCATTTTCTTTTATTTTTTCAAGCCTATTAATATTATCTAATAAATTATCTTCTGAAAATCTTATTTGTACTGCTTCTTTTATTTGAGGTAATTTTATTTTTTGTCCTGCTTCTAAAGTTCTTATTTCTGGGTTTGCCCTTTGAATCTCTACATATAAGTTTTCGTTATTTAAATAATCTTTAGCAATAGAATGAAAGGACTCCCCTTTTAAAACTATTACTGTATTATTTTGTCTTTCCATTAGAACTAAAGCTTCTTCTGGATTTGGAATTTTAATTTCTTTATTAGGAATAAGTTTTTCTACATCATTACCTAAAATTTCATAATTATTATCATAATATATAATAGCTCTCCAAAGATATTCATTACCTTCTCCATATATTCGTCCGGCTAAATCCCAGAGAGTATCACCTGCTTGTAAAACATAAGGCTTATTTGTATCTACAGAAGAATTAACAAAAGAAATTTCAACTATATCTTCTTGATTTTTTAATTCTTCAGTTAAGATTGTTGGAATATTAGTATTTATAGTGCTTATTCTAGATAAATCTTTATGAGTATCTCTTAAATTTAAGCTTGGTCTATCATCTGTACGCATAAAAATAAAAACTTTTCCTTTATAAATATAAAATAAAAAATAATTAAGTCTTTTATAATTTATGAAATATTTTTAAGTTATATAAAAATTTAATCCCCCTGATCATTAAGATCTCAGGAGGATTAATTATATAAATAAAGAGGGGAAGGATTTTAAGAGATACTTATTAAATTTTGATTATTATTAATATTAGCTATTTGTTGTTGTTGCTCTTGTTTAATGCCTCCTCCTAAGTAAGTAGGCATTAAAAAATAAGGGAATTGTTGATAAGGAGATGATTGTTGAAAAGAATTATAATTACAGAAAGGAAAGTAAGGCATTCTATTTTGATTTTGATAATAGTTATTGTTTGTTAAATAATTATATTCATCATTAAAACTATCATTAAAATATGTATTTTCAGTTATAGAACCATTATTGAAAAAAGGATTCATGAGAAAAGTACAATTATTATAAACAGTTTTTCCGTCCTCTTTTTTTACTTCTGGTTTAGGTAATTTACAATTTTGTTTTGGTTTTTGACAGCTGATTGGGATAAGGATGAAAGGTTGATAAGTTGAATTTTTTGTATTATACATTTGATTTTCCTCCGAACTCTTTATTGTTTGTTTCTTGTAAATAGATTTTTACTCACAAAGTTAAAGACTGAATTAAGGCTTTAGGACTTACCCTAAAGGGATTGCATTAATCTAAAATTTTTCTCATTGCTTCATAAACAGCAATACTTACAGAACTTGATAAATTCAGGCTTCTAACTGTTGATGAATTTAAAATAGGTATACTCAAACAATTTTCTTTATGTTCTTCTAATATATAATCAGGTAAACCTCTTGTTTCAGGACCAAAAACTAAAATATCACCTTCTTTAAAATCAGCATCCCAAAAAACTTTTTCAGCTTTCTTAGAAAAGAAATAATAATTTTTATTTTGTCCTAAGAAATCTTTCAATGCTTGCCAGTTTTCATGAATCTTTAAATTAATAAATTGCCAATAATCTAAGCCTGCTCTTTTTAAAAATTTATCTTCTAATGAAAACCCTAATGGTTTAACAAGATGAAGATTTAAAGAGTTTGCAACACATAAACGTCCAATATTACCTGTATTCCAAGGGATTTCCGCTTCGTATAAAACAATTTCAAGATTTATTTTTTTCATATTCAAAAGTATAATAAATCTATGTTCGAAAATGCTTTTGAAAATAATATAATCCCTCCTAAAAATTCTGTAATAGCTGTTGCTATGAGCGGTGGAGTTGACAGCTCAACAAGTGCTTCTTTTCTAAAGACTTATGCTCAAAATAATCCTAGTTTAAACTGGGAAGTCTTTGGTGTGTCAGGTATATTTACAGAATCAATGACTGAATCTTGCGAAGAAGCTTCCCAAATAGCTAAATCAATAGGAATACAACATTATATAGTTGATCTAAGAAAAGAATTTGAAGAAATAATAATAAAAAACTTTCTTAAACAATATTCTGAAGGCTATACTCCTATGCCTTGTATGCTTTGTAATTATGAATTTAAATGGGGACTCCTTCGTCAAAAAGCATTTGAACTTTCTGCTAATTATTTTTCAACTGGTCATTATGTACGCTTAGAAAAGAATCAAAACAATAATTATTATTTAGGAAGAGCCTCTGATGAAACAAAAGACCAAACATATATGCTTTGGAGATTAAATCAAGAACAATTAAAGCATAGTGTTTTTCCTCTTGCGAATATACGTAAAGCAAATATAATTGCAAAACAAATACAAAAACAACAAGAAAGTCAAGATATATGTTTTATAAAAGAAAAAACTTTTGATTTTCTCGAAAAACATCTTAGGAAGAAAGAAGGACTAATAATACATAAGGAA
This sequence comes from Candidatus Caenarcanum bioreactoricola, assembly GCA_001899385.1. Taxonomy (GTDB): domain Bacteria; phylum Cyanobacteriota; class Vampirovibrionia; order Caenarcaniphilales; family Caenarcanaceae; genus Caenarcanum; species Caenarcanum bioreactoricola. Next base: position 180,901 of record MOYB01000003.1, read on the forward strand.
AATAAGAAAAATTTAGGGAAACATATGGGAACACATTTCTTTACAATCGGTCAAAGAAAGGGTATAGGTTTAGCAAATTCAAAGCCTTTATATGTTTGTGAAATTGATGCAAAAAACAATATAGTATATGTCGGTGAACGTCCTAGCCTTATGGCTAAAGGATTAATTGCTTGTGATGCTAATTGGCAAATTGCAGATTGTAAAGAACAAAAAGACTTTGAAGCTCTTGTGAAAATAAGATATGCTAGCAAGCCTTTTTTAACAAGGGTTATCCCTGAAGAGAAGGGTTTTAAGCTAATTTTTAAAGAAGAACAAGAAGCTGTTACCTTGGGGCAAGCCGCTGTACTTTATGATTTAAACTTTAAGTTTATGTTAGGAGGGGGCTGGATATCCCAAAGAATTGATTAAGCTAGGCTCTATACGGGAAGATAAAAATTAAAACTAGAGAAAAGCTTAAATGTCATATTCAGAAATCCTGATAGAATTAGCATCCCGAAATGATTTGTCGCAAGGGACTATTCAAAAAATAGATCATGATTTCTTAAATTCAATCTTTAAAGAAGTACCTAATAAAGAAATTTTATTAAATCAATTACTCTTTTCTTTAGATCAAATCTTTGAATTAATAAAATTAACATTAGAACATCATGAATTAACAGGAATGCACCTTGGGAGAGTAGGCAGATTGGGTGCGATGTTAGCACAAAAAGCAGGGCTCCATTGGAAAGAACGCTTAGAATGTCTTTATGGAGGCTGGATTCATGATATAGGTAAAATTTATGTACCAACAGAAATACTTGATAAGCCTGAAAAATTGACTCATGAAGAATATGAACTTATAAAACTCCATGTAAATTTTGGCTGTGATGTACTTAAGTATTATCCACATCTTGAACCTTTTCTTTCTCCACTTAGATTTCATCATGAACATTTTGATGGGAAGGGTTATCCCTATAAAATAAGTGGGACAGATATACCTATTGCAGCAAGGATTATATGTATAGTAGACGCTTATGATGCAATGACAGGGTTTAGACCTTATTTAAACACTAAAACTCATGAACAAGCAATAGAAGAAATAAAAAGATGTGCTGGTTCACATTTTGATCCAAAGCTTGCAAATTTATTTTGTAGTTTATCTAAACATGAAATAGAAAGAATTCAAGCACAACTTAGATATTAATTAGTCTGAACCAAGATTTCGCTAATTTTAGCCTCACCCCTCGAGGAGCTCCCTTGTAAAGCCTCACCCCTCCCTCGC
>MOYB01000003.1:182220-183472 GCA_001899385.1 Candidatus Caenarcanum bioreactoricola
CTCCCCGTATGATAAAAGAATCAAGATTTGATGTACACTAAAATCTTGAGAGAAGAGCAGAAAATAAACTGTATCGCTCCCTAGCTATAAAAGCTGTGGAGAGGATAAGATTTTCTGTTCTTCACCTTATTAAACTACGGATAGTATCTTAGACTTCGAGTCTGCATGTACGGGGTTGTAGAAAAATAAGGACTTCTCTCTTTTTTATTTTATATTATTTAGGAGAAAAAATCATGCCTGTTGGAATCGATGTCTCAAAGCTAAAATTCAATGTTCACTTCCTTGAAAAAAATATTGATGCTGAATTCGAAAATAATCTTAATGGTTTTAGAAAATTTCTTTCTTGGCTCAAAAAGCATAAAGCTATTAATTCTAAAATTTGCATGGAGTCTACTGGCGTTTATAGCTATCATCTTGCAAATTTTCTTTTTGAAAAGTCCGTCTGTGTCTATGTTATTAATCCTTTTTGTATTAAATCTTTTGCCGGTTCTAAGCTTAAAAGAATTAAAACAGATGAAGTTGATGCTCGATTAATTGCGGAATTCTGTCTGGAACGGGGGAAAGAACTTCAATTATGGAAACCTCTTCCTGCAAAACATTTTGAATTAAAAGAACTTAATAAATTGAAATCTGACTTAATTGATGATTTAACTTGTTTGAAGAATCGTTTAGAAGGGGCACACAGTGAGGAGCTCAAGAAAAGGCTAGAAAAGCTAATAAAACAAAGAGAAATAGAATTAAAAGAATTCAAAAAAGACCTTGCAAAGGAGTTTGACAAAGACGAAGATTTAAAAGAAAAGAAAGAATTGCTTGAAACGATTGATGGAATAGGAGAGGACACAGCAAGGACAATTTTATTAGAAGCAGGAGACATTGAAAAGTTTGAATCAGCGAGAGATTTGGCAGCATACGCAGGAATAACGCCCAGCATAAGGCAATCAGGAACATCATTAAAGTCTAGCGGCAGTATATCAAGGAAAGGGAACAAGCGATTACGTTCAGATTTATACATGCCAGCATTGAGTGCAATGAAGTACAATCCAGTTATAAAAGAATTTGCAGAAAGATTGAAAGCAAAGGGCAAGGCATGGAAAGAAATTATTTGTGCAGTGATTAGGAAGCTTTTACATCTAGCTTTTGGGGTTTTGAAGAATAGAATTCCATTTGATCCGAATTATATAAATACACAGTTTGCTTAATTTTTTCTCAGATTAGGCATTTTTTCGTTGACTTTTAACATAGTATCCTCTCC
>MOYB01000003.1:183576-215764 GCA_001899385.1 Candidatus Caenarcanum bioreactoricola
CTCATAAATCATTTTAATCAAAAAAATCATAGTTCAGACAAAAATCAGCGTAATCAATTTTAGAAATATTATAGTTAAAAAAAAGCCCTCTTGTAAAATAGAGGACTTATGAAAATGGGCAATCATAAGGATAAATTAGAAAGGCTTAAATAACCTTTCTAAAATAATTATAACATGTATTCTGCATTTACGAGGATCTTTTAAGCAGGACTTATTGTTTCATCAACAAAAACTCTTAATGCTAATTCTTTATCAAGCATAAAAAGCCCATCTGAAGAATTTCCAATTAATTTTAATTGATCTTTTATTTTTTTAGCATTAGCCTCTTCTTGAACTTGTTCTGAAATAAACCATTGTAAAAAATTATTAGTTGCATGATCTTTTTCAATTAAAGCTAAATCAGTAAGATTATTAATTAAAGCACTTACTTTTTTTTTATGATTCAAAGCATCTTCAAATGCATGCAAAGGAGATTCCCATTTTAATTGAGGGGTGTCTATAGCCTTAAGAGAAGCTTCTGCATCTCTTTCAATTATATATTTAAAAATTTTAAGTGCATGAGTATTTTCTTCTTGATATTGAACATACATCCAATTTGCAAATCCAGATAAATTCATACTTTCAAAATAAGCAGACATTGCTAAATATAAATATGCTGAAAAAAATTCTTCATTAACTTGCTTATTTAAAGCTTCTTGCATTTTTTGACTTAACATAAATATTATTACTCCTAATATTATAAATAATTATTATTATAAACTAATTCTTAGGAGTAATATAATATGAGTTTCTAAGTTATGTATAACTTAAAGATTTACTGTTGTATTTGCAAATTGAACTGCTTCAATATCACCAAATAATTTAACTGAACCACTACCATCTCTCATAGATATCTTTGTATAATCACCATAATCAGTTATTCTTACTTCACTTGAATTGATTCCAGACATTACAAGTTTATCACTTCCTGAACTGTCATATATTGAATCAAAACCATCTCCTTTTGCATATCTATAAAGATCATTGCCATCTCCACCATTCATCTTATCGTCACCAGTGCCTGCATTTAAGTAATCACTGCCAGTTCCGCCATACAATGCATCATTTCCACTATTACCAAATAACGCATCATTACCTTCTTGTCCATAGATAGCATCACTGCCTAATCCGCCATGTATTTCATCTGTTCCTTCATTACCATAAATAAGGTCATTTCCTTCTTCTCCATTTATGAAGTCATTACCTATTCCGCCGTATGCAAGGTCAGATCCTATTCCGCAATAGATTCTATCATTACCTTCTTGTCCATAGAGAAGATCATTTCCCGTTTCACCATATATTAAGTCATTGCCTATTCCACCATAAGCAACATCATTATCTGCTCCGCCATGGATTCTATCATCACCTTCTTGTCCATAAATAACATCACTACCTGCTCCACCATAGACAAGATCATCACCTGCTTTTGCATAAATAAGATCATTGCCATCATAACCACAAATAGCATCATTATAAATAGTTCCTCTTAATAAATCACTTAAAGAAGTTCCATTAATAATACCAACACCACCAATAAAAACTGGTGCTATTATTTCTTCTAATTCGTTTAATTTAAATTTCTTCATTTCCTAATTCTCCTTAATTGTCATAATATATATACTAAACTAAAACACAAATATAATAAAGTACATACATGTTAAATTTATATTAAAGAAGCTCTTTATTAAAAAAAATTAATTTAGCATTTAGTTCTTTTTGATTATTATCACTAGTAATTGCATTAAATTTATATTCAGAAAAATCTATTTTTAATAAAATTGTAAGTAGTTCTCCAGGGTCTATAAGTTTTGTTTCGGGGAGTAATTTCGTAAAACTATTTTTCATCAAAGTATAATGAGAGCATCCAAAAATTAAACTATCAGGTTTTTTATTTAATAAAGAAATATATTCTAAAAGTAAATCTTCTCCTTCTTTTGAATTAAGATTTCCAAGATTATTTTCTATAAAAGGTACTAATTTAGGGCAAGGAATTGATTGTATATTTAAATCTTCACCCAAAGCTTGCTTGCATATTTTTATATAACTTTCTGAATTATGTGTTGCTAAAGTTGAAAAAACTGCTATATTTTCTTTAGAATTAGAAAATTGTTTTAAATTAGCTTCTAAGCCTTCTAAAAGACTATAAATTATTAAATTAGGAAATTTTGATTTTATTTCTTGTGTAAGCAAAGAAGAGCTTGTATTGCAAGCAAGTATTATTATATCTGTTTTATCATGCCAATATTCAAAATTTTTATGAATTATTTCTAGAAGTTCTTCTTTGCTTTTATTTCCATAAGGAAGATTTTTGAAATCTGCAAAATATGAAAGTTCTGAGCATTTAATATTAGAATTTTTATAACTTTTTTCTAAAAAAGCATTTAAAACACTTAATCCACCTATACCAGAATCAAGAAAAGCTATTCTCATTTTTTAAGCCTCACCCCCGCCCTCTCCTAAAAGAGAGGGAGCTAATAAATAATTGTTCTTTAGTTTTTATCATATCTTTATAGCCCCCTTTCAGGGGGTTGGGGGTGTCTTGTTATTTTAAGATAAGCACTGTATTGTGTCCACCAAAGCCTAAAGCATTTATCATTGTGTGTTTTATATCTTTCATTTCCCTTGCTTTATTTGGTACATAATCTAAATCACATTCTGGATCTGGATTTTCATAATTTATAGTTGGTGCTAATATTTTTTCTCTAAGACTTTGTAATGCAACTAAAGTGCCCATTGAACCTGCTGCTCCAACCATATGTCCTGTCATGGATTTTGTACTGCTAATAGCAAGTTTATATGCATGTGCCCCAAAAGCTTTTTTAATTGCAAGAGTTTCTCTCGCATCATTAAGTTGTGTTGAAGTACCATGAGCATGTATATAAGAAATATCTTCAGGATTAAGTTTTGCAATTTTTAAAGCTTTAAGCATTGCATTAGTAGCGCCTTCACCTTGCGGATGAGGAGCTGTTATATGATATGCATCGCAAGTAGCAGCTCCGCCTATTATTTCAGCATAAATTTTAGCACCACGTTTTTTAGCTGCTTCCATTTCTTCTAGTATAAATATAACAGCTCCTTCAGAAATAACAAAACCATCTCTATCTGCAGAAAAAGGACAGGAAAGTTTTGTAGGATCAACATCTCTTCTTGAGAGAGCTCTCATGTTGGAAAAAGAAGCAACAGCTAAAGGACTAACACAAGCTTCGGTGCCTCCTGCTACTATCATTTCAGAGACACCTGCCTTTATATCATTATAAGCATCTAATATAGCTTCCAATCCACTTGCACAAGCAGTAGAAATACTTTTTGCTTGACCTCTTAATCCGAATTCTATAGCTATTTGACCTGCTGCAGCATTTGGCATCATTCTAAAAACTGTTCTAACGCCTACTTTTTTATGTCCATGTAATAAAAGAGTTTGTATATCATTACTACTCGTTGAAATACCTCCTACACCAGTACCAATAAACATTCCAACAGAAAAAGGGCATATTTTATTTTCTTTTATAAGAATATCTAATCCAGAAGATTCAATAGCATCTTTAGCAGCAGCCATAGCAAGCTGTGTAACACGATCCATGTCTTTTTCCATGTTATGTGCTTTTTTAGCAAAGTATTCAGCTAAAGAAAAATCAGGAATTTGTCCTGCAGCTTTAATACCTATTGCTTCTTGAAATTTTTTTAAATTTTCTTCGAATTCTAAGATTTTAATACCACTAATACCATTAGTAAGATTTGACCATATTTCTTTTAAATTTTTTCCTACAGGAGTTATAGCTCCAATGCCAGTTATTACTACTTTTCTTTCCATTATTTTCTTAACTTAAGTTTTTAGAACTTATATTATAGGGGTTAATTTTAACTTAAAATTTAAACTTTTAGGAAACCTTTTATTAGAAATTATCTTTGTATTGATTCAGAGGGAATTTTTATAAATTGTAAAAGTCCCATTGCTACAATAAAAGCCATTCCTAATATACTTAATATTAATAATACAGGTACTTCTTTTTTATCTTCTATTTCTTCAGATTCTTCTTTAATTTGTTCTTGTTTTTTAACTTCTTGTTGTAGAGTTAATAAATTATTTTGTAATGTTGAAGTTAAATTATAAGCCTTTACTAATAAATGACTATGAAGAAAATCTGTTGTTTTATATTTTCTTGTCGAATTAATTTTTAAACCAGTCATTTATTTAATTAATTTATAATAATAGTATAGCAAAGAAAATCTAGAAAACTTAATTATAAGTTAGAACGTTTAGCTATAACTATTAGTCTTCTAAATATATAATTAAACATTCTAAAGAATGACATTTTTCAGCAAAGTTTTTAATTCAGAACGTCCCATTAACCAACGAGTACCCGCAAATCTAAAGCAATTCATTATTAACAAAGCACAACCTAAAGCAGATTTTCCTCCTAGTTTTGAAAAAATTTTTTATTTAATTTAAAAGGGGATTCTTTTACTACAGAAAATATCCCTTGTTCTTTTTCTTCTACAGAAACAGAAATTGTATCCCCTTTCTGTGCTTGCCTTAATAAACGCTTTGGAACTTTATAACCTTTAAGAATTTTTAATTGATTTTTAATAAATGGATCAAAAGTTAATTTTATAATATTTGCTTTATAACGATAATGTTTAGCTCTAAAAATTAAATTCTGTGGAATTTTCATTTTACAATTACAAATTAAATAAGTATTGCAGATTTTTATATATTTTTTCAAGTATTTAAATTAAAAAATCTTGTATTTTGTATTTATAGCTTGTATAATTTTAAAAATTCTTAAAAATATAAAATCTATTTTATGCTTAAAAAAATATTAAATATACAATTTAAAAGTAATTTAAGATTTAGAGAGAAAAAAAAAGTTCTTAAAATTCCTGTTTCTATTATCCCAAATTTTCAAGAAGCAATTATAAACCCTAGTAGTGTAAATCCGAATTATTCTAAAGAAAATTTTCCTTCAGAAGCAGTTAGAAAAATGATTGCTGAACGTCTAGAAACTAAATATGGAAACACTGTAGAACAAATATCTGGATATGCTACACATCAAGGAATAAAAATTTTTATAAGAAGTCTTTTTCGTGGATTAGGAATGTCTAAACAAGAAATTCGAATAATGAGAGATTTCTTAGAAACTAAGGTGTTTATGACTTAATCAGGTTTTTGGATTTTAAAGTTAAGATTTTTAACATAGAAATCGATTGTTCTTTAAGATATTTGAATTAAACAAATTAGACTAATTTATTTATCTTAAATTTAAGCTTTTTTAAAAATTAAGAGGGATTTCTTGGAATTATCTTAATAGTTATTTATTTATTATTCATTAAATGAACAAAGATATAAATCAAAAAGAAGATCAAAGCCAAGAAATATCAGATCTTTTTATAAAAGAAGAAAACTTAAAACAGATTATAAAAACTGCTTCTGAAAAAACTCATAAGAAAGAAGAGTTTATTTATGAGTCTATTCCTCAACAAATAAATCAGGAAATAAATGTAAAACAAGCATATAAAAAGAATAATACAAAATATTTTCAATATGCTTTATTAATAATTCTTCTATTGATTCCTGTTATGCCAAAACAAGTAGGCGGAGAAATAGAAATATCTGGCGCTTCTGGGGAAAATCAAATTACAATGAGACCCCCTATTGATGCGATTGTTTCTGAAATTTTTGTTAAAACTAATGACAAAGTATTAGAAGGACAAGAAATTGTACAGTTAACAAATTGGAATCTTGATGAAAAATTAATAGAAGTACAACAAAGATTAGAAAAAGCTAAAGCAAATTTTGAAACACTGTCAGCACAGTTTTCTTCTGGAGAAAGTGAATATAGACAATCTTTAGAAGCTCAAAAGAAACAACAATTTGAAACTATTTATTTGCAAAAACAAAGTAATAGACAAAGTTCTTCAAAAATAGAAATAACAGAAAAACAACTTGAACAAGCAAAACTAAGAGCAGAAAGCTTAGAACAAGAAGCTAATTTACATAAAGATCTTGCAAATAAAGGAGTCTTCCCAAAACAAAGTGCTTTAAAATCTCAATATCAAGCAGAAGCTGCAAAAAAAGAAGTGGAAGCTTTAACATCACAACTTGAAGTTGAAAAAAATGAAATTCTTTTAAATTCAAATAAAAGTGCGCCTGCTTTAAGAGAAGTTGAAGAAGTAGGAAATTCAAATCTTGCAAAAACTAATATAATTCGTTCTCAAATGAAAGAACTTTTAATTCAAATAAAATGGCTTTATGAAGAATTAGATTTTTATAATAAACAAAAAGAAGCTTTACTTCTAAGAGCACCTATAAGTGGTACTATCTTAACAATGGGACTTGAAAATTTAAAAGGACAACATCTTAATCCCGGTGATTCTGTTATAACAATAGGCAACTTAAATAAAGTAAATGTTGTTATTCAATTACCAGAAGAACAAAGAACTTTTATAAGAAAAGGAGATAAAGTAGTAGTTCGTATTAAAGCACTTAAAGGAAAAAGATTTAAAGGTATAGTAGAATCAATTTCACCTATAATAATAAATCAAGAAAAAAGTTTAACAACAAAGAAAATATGGCAAATAAAAATGTCTTTAGATAATAATCAAAATACTTTAAGTCCCGGTATGACTGGTTTTGCTAAAATACATAGTTCAAAAAAGAATTCTATTTTAGGAAGTGTTTTTGATGAAATATATTCTACTTTTCAATTGGACAGATATATATAATGAATTTATTAAATCTTTTAATTTTTTGTTTGATATTTACTTTAATAACCATAGCCTTTTTATTTGTAATTATTTTGAAATATAAAAATGAAAAAGATTTTTTACAAAATAAAATGGCTTTAGAATTAGAAAAATGGAAATTTGAATCAGAAAAAGATATAAGACAAGATGCTCTTAAAAAAAGCAAAGCTGTACTCTCTGGTCAAATAAGTGAACATTTTGTACCTTTTAGACGAGATATCTTTCCTTATAATGCCAAAGATTCAAAATTTCTTGGAATGCCTATTGATTTTATTGTTTTTGATGGATTAACAAATGGAAAGCTTGAGAAAATAATTTTTCTTGAAATAAAAACTGGAGAAAATGCAATATTAAGTTCTCGAGAAAAACAAATCAGAGATTGTATTAATGCTAAAAATGTTGAATTTAAGATTTTAAAAGTGTCATATTAAATTTGAAATTATTCATTTGTTATAGTTCCTTTTGAAAGGAGAAAAAAATTGGAGATTAAAAACTATTGTTTATGCGAATTTGAACAAAACATTCAAATTGGTTCTTTTACTGGTTATGCCAGTATTTTTGGAAATGTTGATGAAGCAAATGAAATTGTTATGCCAGGTGCCTTTAAACAAACCTTGGAAAAAAACAAAGAAAGAGTTGTACTTTTTCAACACAATCCAGATAAACCAATTGGGAAAGCTTTGTTAACTGAAGATGCAACGGGCTTGAAAATTCTCAAAGGGGAGTTAAATCTTGACCTTGAATTAGCTAGAGAAGTACAAAGCAATGCTAAAAAAAATATTATTAATAGTTTTTCTATTGGATATAGAGTATTAGAGGATGATTATAACGAAAATGGAGTTAGATTATTGAAAAAACTTGATTTAGTTGAAATTTCTTTTGTTACTTTTCCAGCAAATAGATCTGCTTTATTAACTGATATGAAGCATTTTAATACAAATAAGAAACTTATTGAAATAACTAACGAATTAAATAATTTATTAAAAGGAGTAATTAAAGATGAATTCAGGAATTAACGAATTGGAAAAAAAACTTGGTGATACATCAAAGCTTTTAAAGCAATTTCAAGTACAAAATGATCAGCTTGAAAAAAAATATGATGGTCTTTTAAATGAACAAAACATAAAACTTGCAAATGTAATTAGTGAAAAAGTTGAACTCAAGAGCAAATTAAAAAGTATAGAAGAATCTAAATTAGTTGAACGTTTAGAAAATCTTGAACTTCAGGAAAAACGCTTGGGCTTTGGTGCAAATAAAATTGAAAATTCTGTCGAAGCTAAAAAATTTGATTCATGGCTTAGAAAAAAAGGTGGAAGTATGGAAGAAATGGAAATAAAAGCTCTTTCTTCTCTTACAAATGCTGATGGTGGTTTTTTTATTCGTCCGTCTTTTTGGTCAAATATAAGTAAAAAAATATTTGAAACCTCTGCAATGAGACAAATAGCAAATATTCAAATCATAGGTAATAAAAGTTATAAAGTTCTTGAAGATGTTCAAAGTCTTGATTCTGGGTGGGTAGGCGAAGGTGGCTCTGTAGCACAAACAAATACTGCTCAAATCAATGAAATTGAGATTCCTACATATAAACAATATGCTTATCCAAAAATAAGTGAAGAATTACTTGAAGATTCTGAAGTTAATATTGAAGCATGGTTAGAAGAAAAACTTGCAGAAAAGTTTGCTTGTATGGAAAATTCGGCTTTTATAATAGGTGATGGAAGTTCTAAACCAAAAGGTATTTTATCGTATACATTTGTAAATAATAATACTTATACAAACGGTAATATAGAATATGTTCCAAGTGGAGTTGCCGCTACTATAACAAGTGATTCTCTTATAGATCTTCAAGGAGCACTAAAAGAAATATATCAACCAAGAGCAGTGTTCTTAATGCACAGAACTACTTTTACAAACATATTAAAGTTAAAAGATACTGAAGGGAAATATCTTTTTAATGCAGATTGTGATTTAAATAATGAATTCAAATTATTACAAAAACCAGTTAAATTCTTTGCAGATATGCCAATAATAGCTTCTGGTGCTTATGCAGTTGCTTATGGTGATTTTCAAAGTGCCTACACCATTGTTGATAGAAAAGAACTTAATATTCTTAGAGATCCTTATTTATCTAAAGGATATATTCTTTATTATACAACTAAGCGAGTAGGTGGAGCAGTTAATAATTTTGAAGCTTATAAGGTCTTGAAATTATCTGTTTCCTAATTATAATAAATTATAGAAAGGTTATTTTAGTCTTTCTATTTATTTTTAATCATACTAACTAAGTCCTCTATTTTTAAAGAGGGCTTTTTTATTAGTTTTTTTAAATCATTAATTTAAGCTTAATTTTTGTAATACATACTGGAGAAGTAAATACTTAAATTATAAAAGGGATTGAAATTTGTGGTAGAAAGAGGAAATATTTGTGAATATCCAGTTTTCAAAGCATGTCCAACAAGAGAAGAAGGCAAGGATGGTTGTAAGTGTACGGGTGAAGGCGCAAGTAAAACATGTGAAAGAAATATTGCTTTAACTTCTTTTACAGTTCTTGGTGGAAGGGGAAAAGAAATAGACGGAGATAATTATAAATGTTCTATATATTATCCAGAATTTGTAAATTCAGAAGATTGCAATCCTTTAAATGACTTATTTAGTTGTAAGGATAATAGTGGTCAAGCTACTGGAGAAGTAAGAGTAACAAGTTATGATTCAGGAGGTCCAACAGTTTCAGGAAAAGAAAATAGAAACTAGAAATTAAAATAAACTCTTGTTATATAAAGATAAAATTTATAATAAGAGTTTTATTTATTTTTATTTTCTGTTAAAATGAATTTTCTATTATATTCACAAAAATGTATTATGAACTTAGATATTAATGTATTAGATGAAACAGCTGAATTAACCGAGGAAATAGCTAAAAGATTTCTTGAATCTGGAGTACATTTCGGGCAAGTAATGAAAAACCGTAGTCCTAAAATGGACGAATATGTTTATGGTATTGCTAAAAATGGCATACAGATAATCAATTTAGATGAAATGTGGAATTGCCTTAAAAAAGCAGGCACTTTATTAAGAAAATTATCTGCTGAAGATAAAAATATTTTATTTGTTGGAACTAATAAAAAAGCAGTATCAAAAGTACTCGAAGAATTTTCAGAAAGTCATAATTTAAATTATATGACTAATAGATGGCTTGGTGGAACTTTAACTAATCCTATTACTAGAAATCGTATTGGTTATTTAAGAGAATTAGAAGGTATAGAACAAAGTGGTCTTATTAATTCAATGACTGCTAAAGAAAAAAGTTTTCTTAATAAAAAACTTAAAAAACTTAAAAAGAATTTAGGTGGACTTAAAAAAATTAAAGGACCTATTCATGCAATTGTTATAATAGATCCTATGTATGAAATAAATGCATCACTTGAAGCTTTTAAAAAGTCAAATAATTTATCTATATTAGCACTTGCTGATACTGATTGTAGATTTTCACCTGATGAATTTAATATTGTTATTCCTTGTAATGTTTCTTCTATTTGTTCTCTTAAAGAAGTAATGAGTATTCTTGTTGCTTATATAGAAGAAGGAAGAAAAGAAGCTGCTGTTAGAAAAAGTAATATAGCAAAAGCAAAAACAACTATAAAACCAATAGTTTCTTCTCATCAAGTTCAATCTCAAATAGTAAAAAAACCTGTTTCTCAAATAAAAATTATTAAACAAGAAAATCAAGAAGAAAACATGGAGGTAAAAGGCGAATGAGTATAACTGTTCAAGATATTTCAGAACTTAAAGCAAGAACTAATGCTGGTCTTTCTGATTGTAAAAAGGCTTTGATGGAAGCTAATGGAGATATGGAAAAAGCAGCTCAAATTCTTAGACAAAAAGGGCTTGCTTCTATTGCTAAAAAGGCTGGAAAAATAGCAGCAGAAGGTGCAGTAATAACAAAAATAAATGAAAATAATACAAAAGCAGCTATGTTTGAACTTAATAGTCAGACAGACTTTGTAGCAAAGAATGAACATTTTCAAAATTTATTAAATCAAATTGCTGATTGTGCATTGAATTCTAATATTAAAACTCTTGATGAACTTAAAAATGCAAAACTTCCTAATGGCGAAACTTTAAATGATTTAATAGCATTAAAGACTGCACAGATTGGAGAAAAGTTAGATTTAAGAAGAGCAGAATTTATGTTTGCACAAGAAGGAGAAAGTCTTGGACAATATACACACCCAATAGGTTCAAAGATTGCAGTAATTTTAAAATTAAAAGGTAAAAATGAAGCAATAGCAAAAGATATTGCAATGCATATAGCCGCGTATCATGTGCAAGCTGAATTTTTAAGTAAAGAAGAAATTCCTAGTGAAGCATTTGAAAATGAAAAACAAATAGAAATGCAAAAAGAAGATTTAGTTGGTAAGCCTGAAAACATAAAAGAAAAAATTGTTTCTGGACGAGTAGAAAAAATTCTTCTTGAAAAAGTACTTCTTGAACAACCTTCAATTAAAAATCCAGATAAAAAAATTAAAGATATTCTTAAAGAAAATAATCTTGAATTAATTGAATTTAAAAGATTTAATTTAGGGGAAGGAATTGAAAGAAAAGAAGTTAGTTTTGCAGAAGAAGTAGCTGCTCAAATGAAAGCCTAATGAAAAAACCCTCTTCGTGCGAATAAAAGAGGGTTTTCTAGCGCTCTGGTTGCTTCACGACTTGTTTCACTTTATAGAGGAATTATAAATCCCTCTATAATTTAGTATATTAGAAAAAGAAATAATTTCAAGTGTATAAAAATTTTTAATATTATAAAATTAATTTAAATGGAAAAATTTGATATTTTAATTATAGGTTCTGGTGTTTCTGGTTTAATATCAGCAATTTCAGCAGCTAAATTAGGATTAAAAGTTTTAATAGTTTCAAAAGCTGATTTTACAGAATCTAGTAGCCTTTATTCTCAAGGTGGAATTGCAGTAGCATTAGATCCTGATGATTCTACAGAAGAACATATTGCTGATACAATCAAAGTTGGTAAAGAATTTTGTGATAAAAAAACTGTTGAATTCTATATAAAAAATATAAAAAAACATATACTCACTCTTTGCGATTGGGGAATACCCTTTGTTGGATATAAAGATGGTGTTTTTGATATAAATGAACTTGCAAAAGAAGCAGTTCATTCGAAACGTAGAATATTAAAAGTAGGTGATGATCTTTGTGGAAGATCATTAATGAAAACTCTTTTAGATTTAGCCTGTAAAGAAAAAAATATAAATATAGCACAAGGAATTAATCTTATAGAATTATTAGTTAATTTTGAAGGGGAATGTATAGGAGCTTTATTTCAAGATCTGTCAGAAAATTTATTTGAGGTTTATGCAAATAATACAATTCTTGCAACAGGTGGTTATAGTAAAGTCTATGAAAGATCAAGCAATCCAGAAACATCTGTAGGAGATGGTATTGCCTGTGCATATAGAATAGGTGCTGAAATTAGAAATATGAGATTTGAACAATTTCATCCCACAGCTTTACAACATCCTAAATATTTTTTACTTTCAGAATCTTTAAGAGGAGAAGGGGCTTTACTTTTTAATAATCATGGTGAGCGATTTATGGAGAAATATGCCCCTGAAGAAATGGAACTTGCACAAAGGGCAGTAGTTAGTAAAGCAGTTTGGCTTGAAGAAAATTTAACAGCTGGAGTTTTTCTTGATATAAGTCATCTAAAAAAAGATTTTATTGAAAAGAAATTTTCAGGGATTCGTAGAGAATGTTTGAAATATGGCTTTGATTTAGCAGAACAAAAAATACCAATAACAACAATCGCTCATTATAGTATAGGAGGAATAAAAACTAATCTTAAATCAATGACTAGTATTCCTAAATTATATGCTATTGGTGAATGTGCAAATACTGGATTGCATGGTTCAGATCGTCTAGCCTCAAATTCTTTATTAGAATGTATTGTTAGTGCATTTTCAGCAATAGATAATATAAAAAATGATGATTCAAAAATAAAAGATTTTAATAAAATAGAAAGTAATTATATAAAAACTTTAGATATAAATGAAAATTATAATCAATATGAAATAAATGATTTAATGAGTGAATTAAAAAATAAAATGTGGAAATACTGCTCTTTTGAAAGAAACGAAAGAGAATTAAAAGAATTTTTTGAAGAATTAACTAAGTTAGAAGAAAAATTCTTAAAAGCTTCAATAAAATATAATAATCTTAAAAATATGATTTTAATAGATAAATTAATAGTATTGTCTATACTAAGTCAGTTTTAAAGAGAAGCCTTATAAAATTATGATATTATATTTATAGATTACAATAAGAAATTATGGCTCAATTAAAAAAAATAAATAATGAAAATTGGATATATGAGAAAGAAAATTTAGAAAAAATAAATCAAGCATTAGATTGGGCAAATCAAAATCAAGCAAAAATTACAAATGTAGATTTATTTGCAGAGCAATATGATAAATAAAATATTAGATATTACTTAGATAGATTCCCCCTGTTAAGGGGGCGAAGGGGGTTTCTTGAAAATATTCCTTGCAAGTCCTAGAGGTTTTTGTCAAGGTGTGCGTAATGCTGTAAACCTTGCTGAAAAAGCTTTGGAAGATTATAAAGATTCTTTGCCTATATATATTTTAGGGGAAATAGTTCATAATAAATATATAAGTGAAAGTTTAAATAAAAAAGGTCTTGTTTCTGTAAAATCTATAAATGAAGTTTCAGAAGGCAGTGTTTTAATATTTTCAGCACATGGTGTCCCTCCAGCATATTATTTAGAAGCTTCTAAAAAAAATATAAAAATAATAGATGCTACATGTAGCCTTGTTAAACGTGTTCATCAAAAAATTAAAAAATATGCAGAAGAAGATTATTTTATTTTTTATATAGGAAACAAAGATCATGAAGAAACAATAGGAGTCCTTGCAGAATGTCCTGTTAATCAATATTATTTAATTAATAATAAAAAGGATCTTGAAAATATTAAAAATAACATTGATTTAGAACGCCTTAAAAATAAAAAAATAACTTATTTAAGTCAAACAACACTTAATATAAAAGAAATACAAGAAATAATTGATTATTTAAAAACTGAATTTAATATTGAAGAGTCTGAAAATCAAGATATTTGTTATGCTACAAGAGAAAGACAAAGAGCTGTTGAAGACTTAGCTAAAATCTGTGATTTGGTTTTGATTTTAGGTTCACAAAATAGTTCTAACTCAAAAAGATTAAAAGAATGTGCAGAAAATGTAGGTTGTGAAGCTCTTCTTATAGATTCAGTTAATGATATTAATTTAAAAGAAGTTTTAAAAAATAAACAAAATATAGCTATAAGTGCAGGTGCTTCTGCTCCAGAAATTTTAGTAGAAGAATTATTAAATAAAATAAAACTAATATAATTATATTATAAGAAATTCTTATGGAAATTTATTCTTTTATTTCGTCTAAACTATTTTAATAAGCATTTTGCAAATTTATATTTGAGGAAATATTTTCATGAATCATAATTTTTATAAGAAATCTCTCTCTAGCTTAATTATAAGTTTTTTATTAAGCTGTTTTCTAATGCTAAATTCAATAGCTAGTGAAATTCAAAATGGAAAAGCTTCTTGGATTGGCGAATCTATGCAAGGAAAATCTACTACAAGTGGTGATCCTTTTGATGTAAATTCTTTAACTGCTTCACATGCAACACTTCCTTTGGGTGAATATGTAAAAGTTACATCTCAAAAAACTGGAAAATCGGTTATTGTAAAAATAAATAACAGAATGGAAATTAATAGCGGTAGAGTTATAGATTTATCAAAAAGAGCTGCGGAACAAATAGGTATTATTGAAGAAGGTATAGGTTTAGTTAGTATAGAAAATCTTCCTAAAAATACTACGGAAAATACTGCTAAAGTTGAAAAAGTTGAATCTGAGCCTGAACTTGTTCAATACGGTTCTTTTAAAGATTTAAAAAATGCTCAAGATTTTCAAGAATTGTTATTAAAACAAAATACTTCTACTATAATTAAAGCAATAGATCAAGATGGCAAAATTTATTATAGAGTTTATGGAAAGGAAAAAGAAGTGAATACTGAAGCTAATAATATGAATAAAACTCCTTTTGAAAATGATGACAATTCAAAAAGCTTAACTTTTGTAAATGCAGGTACAACAAAAACTTTAAAGGGTTTTAGTGCTTCTCACAATACACTTCCTTTGGGTGAATATGTAAGAATAATTTCAAAAGATACTAATAAATCCGCTATTGTAAAAATTACAAATAGAATGAAAGGCGGAACAGGTAAAGCAATGGATATATCTGAAGAAGTTGCAGATCAAATAGGTGTTAAAATTAATCAATCAAACTTTTTAGTAAACATAGAAGATCTAGGAAATAATATAAATGAAATAAGTTCTGTTACTGTAAACACTATAGATGCTAATTCAATTAGTATTCCAACAGATATAAAAAGTGATTCACTTTATCAAATTCAATATGGCTCTTTTACAAATATAGAGAATGCAAGAGAATTACAAAAAATGCTTGCTGAAAAAAATATAGCAACTGTTGTAGAAACTATAAAAAGAGATGATAAGACTTTTTATAAAGTTTTAAATCAAAATAATTATAATAATGTTGAACTTGCAAAATGTAGAGTACTTTTAGATTCTCCGGAATACGGTATTATAACTCCTTCAAAAAAAGTCGAAGTTGAACATTCTGTAAAACCTAAGAAAGAAGAAAAGAAAACAGAAAAAGTAGAGAAAAAAGAAGAAAAGAAAATAGAAAAAAATAAAAAAGAAGAAGTAGATGTTTATGAATATGGTATTCAATATGGAGCTTTTAAAACTTCCGATTATGCAAAGAAACTTGCTGATAAGTTGCTTAAAACCTATAATATAAAAAGTATAGTTTATCAGTTCCCTGATGATGAAAATAAACTCTTTAGAGTTTTATCAGATACACCTTTTAATAAAAAAGAAGAAGCTGAGTCTTTTATTAAATCTAAGAGTTTACAAGATAACGCTGTTGTGTTAACTTTCTTGAAATAAATATTTAAGCTGCTACTGAGCCCCCTTTAGGGGGCTTTTTATTATGAAATATAAAAAAAAGAAATTTTTTGAAAAAATAATAATTTATTTGATATTAACAATAATTTTCTTTTGCTTAAATTACTTTAGAGATAATATTTATAAAGAATTTCAACTTTATGAAACAAAAGAAGTTCCTATTAAAGGTGAAATAATTTATAAAGGAATTAAAATAAAAAATTATCCTAATAAATTGAAAATACTTAATAATTTCGCTTATATTTCAGCTTATGATGAAGTTAGACAAAATCCAGCATGGGTTAGTTATCGTCTTTATCGAGTACAAGAGAAAAAATATAGTAAACGTCCAAAATTTAGATTAGATAAAAGAAGTCCTAAAGTTTCCCCTAAAGATTATACAAATAGTGGTTTTAGTAGAGGACATTTAGCTCCTAATTATTCAATTTCCCTTAGATATGGAAAAGAAGCACAGGAAGAGACTTTTTTGATGACTAATATTGTCCCGCAAAAAGCAAGTTTGAATGAAGGAATTTGGAAAGAACTTGAAATCAAAGAATCAGATTTATATGCAGATAAATTTTCTCAAGCTTGGATTATAACAGGTCCAATTTATAAAAAAGAAATTCCAGATAGATTTTTCAAAAATTCAAATATTGAAATTCCAGATGAATTTTTTAAAATAATAATTTGGGAAAATAACAAACATACTGATGCAATTGCTTATTTAATCCCAAATCAAAATAATTTAAAAGTCTTAAAAGACTATAAAGTATCTATAAATAAAATAGAAGATTTAAGTGGTTTTGATTTTATGTATGAATTAGATGATATAGAAGAAGAAAAAATAGAAAGTAAAATCTAATTTTTTATTTATACTTTAGTTAAACATTTAATATTAACCGGAGCAAATCTAGGCATTACTTCTGCTGCAGTCATTAAACCTTTAACTCCATATTCATTATGTAAAACAATAGCTGCATTCATAAAACCAAGTACATTACCGTTAACATTTGCTGCCATAGTTGTTTCATCACCTAAAGTAAAAACATGCTTTGATTCTTTGTTTTGATAGGTTATACCGCAAATTTCAACATTAGTTGATATAGGTTTTTTTGGATTTCTTGTATCAACTATTCCCCCTACAGAAACTTTATCTGCACTACATACTCCAGCAAGTTCAAGCATTATATCATCAGCATGTTCTATATTTTCAAGTTCAAGTAAGCCTTTTCTTTGTTCAAGAAGAGTGTCTATTTCTTCTTCTGTCATTTTAAAAGCTTTTTCTACATTATAATCTTTAAGATGTGCTATGTCTTCTCTTATTGTCGCTCTGTATGCTTGCCAATTAGCAATGCCTACACCAAAAGTTATTTTTACAGATTTTATTTCAACAAAAGATTGTGCAGCTAAAGAAACAGCACTTGTGAGCATGCCTGGAGTACATCCACAACCAGTAAGATAAAGTATATTTGTGTTTTTAAGTTGAGAATCAAGCTCATTAAGCATTTTTACTGCGGTAGTTCTTTTTAAAGCATCAACTATAACACCATCATATTGAGTTTCATTAATTATATATTTTGTTATATTAGGGATGAATTCATTAGGTAAATTAGGTAAAGCAAAAAATATTGCATCAATGTCTTTTGCATGTTTTTGCATAAAATCTTTTATTGAATCTTCAGTTGAACAAGCATTTTCAAGAAGATTTACATCTTTGTATTTTGATAAAGATTTATATGTTAAATCTAAATCTATGCCATTTGAATTAAAACTATATGCATTCTTATCAAGGATTCCAACAAGTTTTGCAGCTTTTCTTTTTTGCAATAAAGCTACCATTTCTATACCTAGACCGCCTGCACCAAAAATCGCTAATCTAGGAAGTTTATTTAAATCAGGATTTTTTAAATTCATATTTAATTAATAATTTAACTTATATATAAGTATACTGTAATTAAAAAAGAGTGTCATTTTATAATTAAATTATTTACCCCCCCGTCAATACACCTAGACAATATCAAAATTAATTATGTAAACTGAATATATATAAAGAATAACTTTTCTAGAAAAATTTTCTAGAATTATTAGAATAAGAAAACGTTAAATTAATTTAGGGAGTAAATAAAATGGAAGTTAAGAAAATTTTTATTAATAGAAGGCAACGACCTTTTTGCCCACCTGAAAGACCTCCACAAGATGGCGACCCAATCCCTCCTCCTTCCAATAGAAGAAAGCACTTTAATCGTTTTATAGTAAAAAAAGGTGATGGGGATGGTGATAATGAGCTTAAGAGTTTTTAATATTAAATCTCCTCTTTTTCTTTTTTAAATAATTTTCTTAAATAAAGAATAAGGGGAGAAATAATTAAACCTCCTAATCCATAAGCAACAAAATCTCCTGCTATTTTAAAAGGAATTCCTTTTACTAGTGCAGCTCCTATACAATGCTTTGTATATACCTTCTCCCCTTCTTTTTTCTTATATAAAGGTAGCAATCCTTTTGTATTTCGGTTTTCCCATTTTAAATTTGTTAACATGTATTTTAAAGGGGTATGATCTTCCAGAACATCTCTTACATATTTCTTTAAATCAGTTAAACCAATCATTTCTGCTATATTTAAAAAGTCAAATTCACTTATACGTTTAGTTCCTCCTCCTAAATCTTTTATTATTCGTCCAGATAATCTTAATTTATCTTGTTTTTCTTTTGTTAAATGTGTTCCATCTTTTTCAATAGCATAAATTTGATGAGTTGCAATAGGTGCAATTAAAGAAAATGCTTTTGTCATTAAATTTGCCTGATTATAAAAAGCATCTCCTGCTACTAAAGCAGTTTCTATAAGAGGATGTAAAGTATTTTGAAATTTTGAAATAAAAGCTATTTTTGTTTTAATTAAAGTTTTTTGATTTTCAGTAAGCTTATTATCCCAATAAATTTTATTTGAATAGTCTTTTAATATATCAAAAAAAGTATTTTGTACTATAAATTCTTTTGTTGTTATTTCATTTCCAAAAGAATCAAGAGGAATTTCGGATTTTTTAAACCAATTTACTTTTCTTATGCGACCTGTTGGATTTTCAACGGATTTTCTTGTATCAAAAAAATGATTAGCATTTCTAATTGATTTATCAGACCAATGATTAATTATATAAATTATCCAATCTTTATATTCATATTTATTTTGTTTAAACCAATTTATAATTTCTTTTTCTGATTTTTGAGCAATTTGTTTCCTTATAATATTTTGTTTTGTTTTTGCTTCTAAATATTGTTTTTCTATTTCAGCTCTTTGATTTTTGCATGTATGTTCATTTTCATATTTGTCTATAATCTCTAAATCATTTTTATTTATTAATTTTTCTTCCATTATTAAAGGAGCTATTGCTTTAATTGCTTTAGTTTCATTAGACAAAAAAGCTTCTTTTCTTAAGTTATTTCCTTTTTTATCTTCATATAAACTAGTCCATGTTGGAATAAAAGGTCCAATATGAAATTGTCTAAGTATATATTTTATAGATAATAAAAGATAGCTTATTAATATCCCGATTAAGCCTTTTGTTTGATATTGATAAAAGATTCGATCAAATATTTTTTTCTTTGTTAATTTATGATCATTATCATCATCATCGTCTTCTTCTTTTTTATTTTTATTAAAATTAACCCTTGAATTTTTTTTAGGGGATGGCGGCAAAGAAGAAAATGATATAGGAGTTATTGGCATTTTATATTTTTATCTTAAATTTAATGTATTAAAAATATTTTATTAATCTTCTCATAATATATAATAGCAGATTTTATAGAAAAAGCTTTTAAAAAATATTCAAACCATTATTTTTAATTATTTGATGTGCAGATTCAGAATTTTTAATATAGTCTAGGAATTTTTCTAGATAAATATTTTGATTATCTTTTTCCCAAATTATATAAACCATTGTCTTTGGTGATTCTATTTCATTCTGATTAGAATCTATAATTTTAATTTTAGTTAAATTCTTTTCTTTCGCTGTTTCAGAAACATATCCAATGCTACCTGTTATAGAAGCAACCGCTGATTTCATTTCAGAATTTGAATTTACAGTTAATGCTCTTAAAGATGAATTTGTGTTGCCATTTTCCAAGAAATCTTCTTCAAAAGATCGTCTTATACCTGAACCAGTTTCTCTTGTTAATACTTGTATTTCTTTATTAATAAAAGAAGAATTTAACTCATTCCAATTAGTAATATCACCATTAAAAATATTTTTTAATTCTTTTATTGTTAATTTAGTTATTTTATTTTCAGTATTGCCTATAACAAAAGTTTGTGTATATCCTATAAAAGATGATTCTAAATTATTTTGATTTTTAATAGCAAGCTTTGAATCAGTAATTATAAGATCACTAAGATTTTTATTGAGAATTTTCTTTTCTTCACCCATTATGCCTTTTACTGTTATAAAGATTCCTGTTTTTGTTTGAAAATCACTAACTAAAGCTTCGGTTAAAGCAAGAAAAGGTGTTGAGCTGCTTATTACAATATCTTCAGAACGGTTTTGAGTACATCCTAAACAAAGAGTACTTAAAAAATATAAAATAAATAAATTCTTTAAGAGATTTTTCATAAATATAATATTAGATTTATTTTACCTTCTTTGAATTTTTCTGATCCTATTTATTTATTAGTATCTTAAAATATAAATATGCAAGAAATTGAATTAGAAAAAGATATAAAAAATATAGTCCCATTCTCTATAGAAGCAGAACAAGGACTTCTAGGATCTATATTAAGAGGTGGTGAAGCTCTTTCAATATGTATGGAGATTTTAGGTGATAGACGAAATGTATTTTATAATCCTGCTCACCAAAAAATATTTGATAACTGTTTTCATTTAAGTGAAAAAAATATTCCTATTGATTGGATAAGTGTTGTAGATAAATTAAAAATCTCAAATCAATTAGAAGAAATTGGTGGAGAAGAATATATAATAGATCTTGCAGAAAGTGCTTTGTTAAGCGTTAATGTAAGGCAATATGCTCAAATTATAAAAGAAAAAGCTGTTTTTAGAGATTTAATAAATATTGGAAATAAGACTGTTGAAGCTGGTTATAAAGCAAAGGATTTACAAGATACTCTCGATAAAATTCAATCAGATATATTTGAACTTTCAAGAGATAGAGATTCTAGGCAGTTAACACCAGTTTCTGTTATTACTGATTCTGTATGGAAACAAATAGAAGAAAAATCTCAAAGTAATAATCCACTTTTAGGTTTGGATACAGGTTTTACTACTTTAAATGAGTTAACTTTAGGATTTCAGAAATCAGACTTTATAGTTGTTGCAGCACGTCCTAGTATGGGTAAAACTGCTTTTTGTCTAAATATAGCAGAAACAGCTAGTGTTAAATTTAAAAAAACAGTTGCTTTATTTAGTTTAGAAATGTCAAAAGAACAATTACTTCAAAGACTTATTTGTATAAATAGCGGAGTAGATTCTCAAAGACTCCGTACTGGTAGAGGTTTAAGTGAACAAGATTGGTTAAAAATAAGTAATTCTATGGGGGAATTATCTGAATCGCTTATATTTATAGATGATACGCCTGTTATAACAGCAATGGACATAAGATCTAAAGCTAGAAGATTAAAAAGTAAATATAAAGATTTAGGTTTAATAATAATAGATTATTTACAATTAATGAAAGGAACTGGTACTGAAAATCGTGTTCAAGAATTATCTGAAATTTCAAGAGGTTTAAAAACTTTAGCAAGAGAGCTTGAAGTACCAGTAATAGGATTAAGTCAGCTTTCTAGAAGTGTTGAATCAAGAACAAATAAAAGACCTATGTTATCAGATTTAAGAGAATCTGGTGCAATAGAACAAGATGCAGATTTAGTAGTATTTTTATATAGAAATGAATATTATGAACCAGAAGATCTTGAAAATAAGGGAATATGTGAAGTAATACTTGCAAAACAAAGAAATGGTCCTACAGGAACTGTTAAATTGAATTTCCAAGGTTCAACAACTAAATTTAGAAATTTAATAGAATCATAAATAAAAGAAATAGATCTTGTTAAAAAAAATATTTTAATGATAAAATTTCTTTCTATTATTGGGGAGTCGCCAAGTGGTAAGGCAGCGGGTTTTGGTCTCGCCATCCGAGGGTTCGAATCCTTCCTCCCCAGAATTTTACTTTCCAAAAATTATTTCAGCAATTTCTCTTAACAACTCACGATCTTTTGCTTTTTTAATTTCTAAAGCTAAATATACAGTACTTTCTGTACCTAACTTAAGTCTAGTTATATTAGTAGTTCTTTTCTCACTTGTTAAATCTATTGTGTTGCCAAGTTTTTTATATGCTCTAGCAAAAAGGATTTGGAAAAGCTGTCTTGCATTTTGTGTAATTTCTGCTTTTGAAAAACCTGTGTTTTCTAAAAGTGTTGTTAATTCCAGTTTTTTCTTGGAATCATGATCAACAACTTGTTTTACTTCTTGCCTTCCTGCTACTGTTCCTTCTATTATTAAAAAATCAATATTTATTCCTTGTAGTTTTTTTGCAATTTCAATAGCTCTTGGACTATACTGTTTAACGTGTAGAGTAAATTTTGATTTAATTTTATATATATTATGGTATTTTTCTTTAAATAATATTTTCATTAAAATAATTATAATTTAAAAGTTAATTATAAATTAATATGAAAATGAAATTAATATATTTTTTAAGTAAAAGTCTTGTTTTAAGTCGAAGAAAACTTTGCGAATATATTAATTTAGGCTTGATTACAGTAAATAATCAAATTGCTGAAAGTTATTCCCAAATTGTTGATAGTGAATTAGATATAATAAAATTTAAAGATAAAGAATTAAGTTTTCCTGAAAATTATAAAAAGCATTATTTTCTTTTTTATAAACCTAAATATATGACAATTGATGGAAATTCTCTTCAGGAAATGCGAATTCGTACTAATGTAAAAGATTTAAAATTTGCGGGACGCCTTGATGCTGATTCAGAAGGCTTACTTGTTATGAGCAATGATGGTGAATTTATAAATAAAATAATGAATCCTAAAGAACATATAAAAAAAATATATAAAATTTGTCTTAAAGGATTTAAAAATTCAAAACAAATAGAAGAACTTCAAAATCTTATAAAAATCCTTGATTATAAAATCGAAAAAGAAGAAATAACTATGACTATTGAATTAAGCGAAGGTAAAAATCGACAAATTAGACGGATCTGTGCTAGTTGTGCTTTAAATGTAATTTGTCTTCTCAGAATTTCTATAGGCAAGTTTTCTTTAGGAAATTTAAAAGAAAATGAATTTATTTCTATAACTTTGTAAGTAAAATTTGTAATGTCCCAGAAAAACTATTTGGTTCGTCATCCATAGTAACCGTTGATTCATCTATATCTCCAAATATTCTTAATGGTGCAAAACCTGCTATATTAAAATTAACTGAATTTAAACTTTGCGAAAGCTCTAAACCATTAGTATTTGAAATAAATTGAACTGAATTTACAGTCCCATCTATATCTTGTCCTCCTGCAAAACCATATAATAAAACTTTTATAGAATCTCCTGCAATACTTTCAAGATTTATACATCCACTGCAAGTCCCACCACTTAAAGGGGTTATTAAAATATTTACAGCTTGACTTCTTGGGAAATTTGATAAAATACCATTAATTTCAAAATCCGGAATAATTGGATGCCCTATTTCATCAGTTGTTTGAATTAATTTCTCTGCATTAGAATCAGTATAAGTAAATTTTGAAGATTTAATAAAAGTTGCTGCCTGACTGTTGTTAAAAACACTATTAGCAGGAAAAGTTGTTGTACCTTCTCCACAAATAGCTAAAGCAAAGCTTGCTAAAAGATCAAAATCTAATTCTATTTCTGCATTTATTGTTGAAGCAACTCCAGCAGAAGAAACTTGCCCATAACCAGTAGTAGAAGTATCTGTTGTAAAAGTACCTGTACCAGAATTAGTTATACTAGTAACATCTGCAAAACAACTTTGTGAAAGAAATAAAAATATTAAACATTTAAAAAAAAATAATTTATTCATAAATTCACCTAATAAACAATATTAAGCATTAGTTTTCCATCTGTACTATAAATATAATTCCCTATTCTTGTATAAGTAGTGCCATCTGAACAATATGTATTATTATCTTTGTTTAAATAAATTTCGCCATTTGTTGTAATAGATATATTTCCTAATCGACTATAAATATTGCCATCTGAAGAATATGTATTATTTAAATGTGTTATATAATTTTCTCCAAAAGAAGAGTTTGTATAATTAATTCCTTGTCCTAAAACTGGAAATAATATTAGTACATATAATAAAAAACAAAAAAATTTAATTAATGCCTTCATATTAAGATGTATTCCCTCAATAAAAAAATATTAACTATTTAACTTTTTTATCCTTGTCCGCCACTACCACCAAAACTTTGAGCTATTTTTGACATAGTACTTTGTCTTTTTTTATAACGTCCTTCTATTAAATCAGCATGTGATTTTAAGTCAGTTTCACGAGCTTTTAAACTATTTGCGGTTTTTTGTGCTTGTTTATCAAACATAGGACTTTTATTTAATATGTTATTATAAATTTCCTGTGCTTTCTTTGCAGTAGTTTCATCATCTGGCATGCCACAAGAAGTTAAAGTGCTAACAATTCTACTAGGTCCTTGTGTTAAATCAGAAAGAAGATCCATTAAATAAGATCTTTCTTTTTCTATAAGAGGGATTTTCATATCTTTTGTATTTATGGAGTCTATATATGCTTCACTCATATAACCACCAACAGGACTATTTGTTGAACCTCCATAGATATTTTGCATATCATCAAAGTTAGCATTATTAAAAGTATCTTGGGCAACTCTTTCTATACGAGAAAGCACTCCTTCTGTATTACCTTCAGCAAGCATCATCAAATCTTCAAGTTTTCTTTTGTTTAAATCTCCATCATAATTAGGAAGTCTATCTTCTTTATTTTTATTAGTTTTTATTTCTTGAAGTTTTTCTTCTAATAAGTTATCAAGTTCAGAAAAATCAGTATTTCCTGAATAACTATCAGAATCAAGATTATTAAGAATTCCAGAATTTAAGATGTTTTGTGCATCAAAATTATTAATATTTCTTGTTTGGAAGTATTTTCCTAAATTATCAAGATTTAACATATTATTTGAAGTGCTTGTTAACATGATATTCCCTTTTTTTTATTGTATTTTTAGGGGCTTTCTCTAAGCGTTTGCGTTTCCGCCACTGCTGAGTGCTGTTGATGGTGCACCTATAGATGCAATCCCTTTTTTTATACTTTCAGCTCTTTCTTTATTTACCTTTCTATTTTCTTCCATTAGTTTTAATTTACCTACAACTGTGTTTAATTGTTCTAATAAATTCTTATTAACATTTTTAAATTTTTCAGGCATTTTACCTGCATTTTGCCAGCGAGTCATTACAAGAGTTATGTTTTGTGCTAAAGCAGATACTTGTTGTATTACAGGAGAAGGAATATCACCTTCATTCGTATAAGCATATAAAGCCGCCATATCATTAGTTGTAGTGCCTACAGTAAAAGTTTGAGTTCCTCTATAGCCTTCTGTTTTTACATCGAAAACTCCTGCATTACTACTATATATACTGTCTGCCCAACTAAGTATTTGTTTCATTAAAGTTTCTGTATCTTCTTCAGAAGCACTTAATAAAAAATCTTCAACATTTTCTATATCAAAAGAAGTAAAAATACTACCTTTTTCAATTGGAGAAGGAGAATTAGGATTTACTTTACTTGTAAAAAGTGTTTGAAGAGGATAAGAATTTGCAATTATTTTTTCAGGAGAGCCTGAAGTTAAATCATAGGAATCTTTATTTTTTGAATTTAAGAACTTATTATAAGCTTTATTATAATTTGTTCTTGAAGTTGAAAGACTAGGTTTTGTAAGTGAAATCCCCATTATAATTTTCCTTTTATTCTTATTTTCTTAGATAAAATATAAGTCAAAGAAATTAAATTCAAAATTAGGAGAAAAGACTATAAAACATAGGGATTATCTAACTGTATAATTTTTATGAGAATATTTCTTCTACAAATTTTTCAGGATTAAAAATTTCAAGTTTATCTATTTGTTCGCCTATTCCTATAAATTTTATTGGTATTTTAAGTTTATGACTTATAGCAAAAACAATACCACCTTTAGCACTTCCGTCAAACTTAGTTAAGATTAATCCAGAGAGAGGACTAACTTCATTAAAAGCAACTGCTTGTTGATAACCATTTTGTCCTGTGGTTGCATCTATAACAAGCCATCTATCTATTTCTATATTTGAATCACTATGTTTTTCTATTACTTTTGAAAGTCTTGCAAGTTCATCCATTAATTCTTTTTTATTTTGAAGTCTACCTGCCGTGTCTACTAAAAGCATATCAAAGTTTTCTGTCTTCATTTTTGTGATTGCTTCAAAAAGTACACTATCAGGTCTTTGATTTTTACCTTGTGAAGGACTATGAAAACTAACATTAGAACGATTTGCCCATTTTTCTAGTTGTTCCCCAGCTGCAGCTCTAAAAGTATCACAAGGAGCTATAAGTATTTTTTTATTTAAGTTTTTGAAAAAATAAGCAAGCTTACCAATAGAAGTAGTTTTTCCACTTCCATTAACCCCAGTAATAAAAATTATTCTTTTATTTTTTGTATTAAAATTATTAGGTTTATAGGCATTTTGAAGAGTTTCTTTACATAGATTAGTAATTTTTTCTTCAACTTGTTTTGTAGTAAACTCCCCCTTTAGGGGGTTGGGGGGCTTTTTAATATTCTCAATAAGATATTCAGAAAATTCTAAACCACAATCAAAAGTCAAGAGTTTTTCTTCAAGATCAATGAAATAATCTTCATCAGCAATTTTTATATTATTGTCTGAAGTATTATCTGATTTAAGTGAAGAAAAAAGTTTTTTAAACCAATTCATAATTTTATTAATTATAACCTAATTATTTTTAAGTGAAGTCTTAGTCTTCTTCTCTTAGAATAGTTTTTTTCTCTGGAATACCAACTACAGTTGAATTTTTAGGTACATCATGCAATACAACAGCAGCAGCACCTATTTTACTATTTTCACCTATTATTATATTTCCGAGAATTTGTGCATGTGAACCTATTATAACACCTTTTTTTATAGTAGGATGACGTTTACTATGTTCACAAGAGACTCCGCCTAAAGTAACTCCTTGATAAATAACTACTTCTTCTTCTATTTCAGAGGTTTCTCCTATTACAACACCCATGCCATGATCTATAAGAACTTTATTTGCGATTTTAGCACCTGGATGTATTTCTATTCCTGTTAAGAATCTTGTTAAACAAGAAATTAATCTTGCTAAAAGAAAAAGTTTATGTTTATATAAAAAATGGGCTATTTTATGAAAATATAAAGCATGTAAGCCAGAATAGCAAAGAATTATTTCTAATTTAGATCGTGCTGCTGGATCATGTTGTTGTATAAATTCTAAGTCTTCTTTTAAAGTTTTAAACATAATTTAGATTATAACAGAACCCATTTAATCTAGTTTATAATACTTTTATTTTTACAACTGCTTTTTTTACATAATCAGGCTTATTAATAGATATAGCAGGAATATGAGCATCTTGAGGTGTAAAAATAATAAAAAAGCCTTCTTTTGCATTAATAAAAGTAGTAAGTAATGGATCTTTTGCTTTTCCAAAACTTATATCTTTTTCCTTATTATAAGGAATTTCTACTTCATAATCTTTAATATTTAAATAAGCTAATTGCTCTTGTCCTTTAATAATAAATTGAATATCAATATGATTTTTATGAATTTCCCATTTCTTTTCTTCAAAACTCTTTGTTTGATATTCATCAATTATTATAAAAATATTATCTGCTTCTATTTCATATTTGCCTGCTTTCATACTTAACAAATCTGTGTTTTTTAAATATAAAAGCGCTTTTTTAATTTTTGGATCAAGTGAATAATATAAATCTGCATTATCTAAATTATCTACAATCATTTTGGAAACCTTTCAACTCTTGCTCTAGAATAAAAAATATAAATAATAGCTCCTAAAGAGAGCCATACAAAATACCAAAGCCATGTTATTATTGGTAAACTTATCATAAGAATTGTACAAAAGATTATTCCGGCAATTGGTAAGGCTGGTACAAAAGGACATTTGAAAATTCTTTTTCTTTCTTTATCTCTGATTCTTAAAAGTATTACAATAAAACATACTAAAGTAAAAGCACCTAAAGTTCCTATATTACAAAGTTTAGCAAGTTTATCTACTGGAAAACACATAGCAATTAAAGCAACTAAACTATTCATAATAATTATTGCAATATGTGGTGTTCTTCGTTCGGGATGTATATGTGCTAAAAATACAGGCATGAATTTATCTCTTGCAATTGCTAATGTAATTCTAGATAATGCAATAGTTAAAGTTAAAATAGAAGTTGTTAATCCTGCTAAAGCACCTATAGAAAGTATTGTTAAAGGTATTTTTGATTTGGATACAGAATCAATTGCAACAGATAAAGGTGCAGAACTTACAAGAGTTTCGTTTGGTAAACCATTAATAGAAGCAGGCATTACACCAGTTAGTACTAGTGTTACACAAATATATAAAATAGTTGCTATTAATAAACTTCCGATAATACCTATAGGTACATCTCTTTGAGGATTTTCAGTTTCTTCTGCAACACTTGAAACCATATCAAAGCCTACATATGTAAAAAAGATTATAGCAGAACCAGTTAATATTCCTTGAATTCCATAATGCCAGACTTTAGAAGTATCACTCATTTGAATACCAAAGAAAAGTTTTTTTATAAAATCAATCATAGGAAGTTCAAATATTCCACTATGATCTGTAATTTCTTTGATAGTTGCAATTCGTTCAGGAATAAATGGAGTCCAATTGGCAGGATTAACATGAGGAAGACAAATTATTATAAAAAATAATAAAACAGATATTTTTAAAAGAGCCATAAAATTATTAAATTTGGCAGATTCTTTCATACTCCAAATACTTAAAATTGTAATAAAAAATAAAACAAAAACAGCAGGTAAATTTATGCTCCAATGCCCTTCTATAGTACCGGGTACATTTGTTAAATAATTTGGCAAATTAATATTAAAAGTTTTTTCCAGAAATTTTTGAAAATAAGAAGACCAACCAGCAGACACAGCACTAGCAGCAATCATATATTCTAGAATAAGAGTCCAGCCAAGAAACCATGCAGTTGCTCTGCCTAAAGAATGATATGAATAACTATAAGCACTTCCTGAAAGAGGAAACATTGAAGCTAATTCACCATAACAAAGCCCTACTATAGCACATAAACATCCAGCTAAAATAAAAGAAATTATTATTGCTGGACCTGCATAATTTGCAGAAGCAACACCACTTAAAATATAAATTCCTACACCAATAATACAGCCTACACCCATCATTATAAGATCAAATGGTTTTAGGATTTTTTTTAATTTAGATGGATTATCTTCTAACGACATATAATAATTTAACCATTATAAAAGATTTTATTTATTATAATTTATTAGAAAGATTATAAAGAAATTTTATAAAATATTAGATTTTTATTTATTGTATAAGAGTTATAAATAGTTATAGCAATTATATTCACCTTTAATTTTTGTAATAGCCATTCCACCTACTTGAACATTGTTTTCTATATTTTTAAGGATAATTATATTGGGGTTAAAACTACTATTATTTTGTTCAATAATTAATTTATTTGTTTGCCATTTTTTATGTTTTATTAAATAATAAGCTAGAGCAGCATTAGCAGAACCTGTTGCAGGATCTTCTAAATAACCGAAAGCTGGAGCAAAAACTCTTGTACGTAAATTATTTTCTTGGAAAACAGTATCAAAAGTATAAATATTTATTACTTCTAATTTATTTTCTAAAGCAAATTTTTTGAGCGTTATATAATCAGGATTACAATTTAAACAAGTTTCTTTCTTAAATAATTCTACTAATAAGATATTTTGTCCTACATTAACTATTTCTATTGGATTTAAAGCTATATCTTGAATATCAATATTTAAAGCTTTTGCAATTATATTTTTATCAATATTTGTTTCTATAAAAATAGGATTGGGAGTCTCTATATAAACTAAATTTTCTTCTTTTAGTTTATTTATTATTTTACTAATACCTTTTTGTGTACGAATATTAATAGAATCTTTTAATTGCAGCTTTGTATGCTCTTTAATTAAATCATAGGCAGTTGCAATAGTAGCATGCCCACAAAAAGGAACTTCTCTTTCTGATGAGAAATATCTAAAATTAAAATCTATATTTTTTTCTTTAGATGGGCATATAAATGCAACCTCAGATACAAAATCCTTAAGTTCAAATGCTATTTTTTGCATTTCATTTTCATTTATTTCATTAATATTAGAAAGTTCAATAACTCCAGCAGGATTACCTGAAGACAAGCCGGAAGTAAAAGCATCTATTTTTTTAAATTTAAAAGACTTCATTTAAATATAATATCAAAATTGTTTTCCCTATAAAAAAAAGGTTTTACCGAAAATATAGAAAATTTAAATCTAATTTTAATAAAAATCTTAAAAAATAAAGCTACAAACAATTAAGTTTTTAGGGAAAAGATTATGACAATAACAGCAACAGGTTTTTCTGATTTAATGCCAGAATTAAAGGCTACTCCAAAAGAAAAAATTGATAAATTTGCAAAAAAAAATAATAATGATTTTTCTAATTTAATTCCAGAATCAAGAGAAATACAAAAAGAAGAAGTTGGTAATGTAGCAAAAGCTAGTAATGGTTATTCTCATTTGAACTTAGAAGAAGGCAAAGATGGAGGACAAACCTTAATAGCTACAGATTATTATGATAATAGAAATAATGAAAAGGGAAAAACTGTAGCTAAAATAGAATTTAAACGGGAAGATGTATTAAATAGTCCTTTTGAACGAACTATAACTATCAGCCAAGATGATGCATCTTTAAAGAAAAATACAAATTCTTTTCCAAATGATCTTAATGATCTTAATCCAAAAAAGAAAATATCACATATTTTTAAATTTGAAGATTTAAATAAAAATGGAGAAATAGAAGAAGGAGAATATAAATTAGTAGGAACTGATTCTAATGGTGATGGTGATTTTGAATTAACAGGTCAAGAAGCAGAAGCTAATGCTTGGATAAAACAAACTAGAAATTGGAAAGATCATTTAGCTTATTTAATACAAGAAAGACAAGAAATTTGTGATAAAAATCCTACTCCTGAAAATAAAAAGCTCTTAGATACTGTAAAAAACCAATATGCAAAAGCTGAATCAGATTTAAAAATATGTTCTACTATTGAAGATTGGATAGAAAAGAAAAATACACTTACAGTAGCAAGTGCAGAAGAAGATATAAAAAATAGTACAAAAAAAAGTAGTGGTGATAGTGAAACTATAAGTTTTAATCAAGGTGAATTTGCAAATGATCCTGTAGGTGCTGCTCAAAGCCTTGATGCTTCTGCTGTAGCAAAAGGTCTAGATTCAAATGGAGTATCTTGGATAGTACAAACTTGCGCTGCTGCTGCAAGAGAAGGTATTTTAGCAATAGATCAAGCATATGAATTAGCAAAAGCTTGTTTTGATAATGCAATAGGAAAACATATGTACTCTATAGAAGCTTTTAATAAATATTTTATCTTTAAAGGATGGCAAGAAAATGGAGGAGGAGTAAGTTTAGCTAAGAATAATTATGATGAAACTTTAACTAATGCCTTAGCATTAAATACCCCTAATGGAAAATATACTGGAAATGGATGGAAGCCTTCTATAGACAAAGCTGTAGAGAATGTCTTAAATACATAAATCACTAGATCAACCCCTCTGTGTCATTCGTGTGCGATCGTGCAAAGAAAACTAAGGAATATGCTAGTCATGGTGAAGAATTAGGACAAAATATAAATAAATTTCTTGATGCTATTGAAAATAATGAAATATTAAGAGCTGAAATAGAAAATTTACAAGTAACTGAAGGTGGAATTCTTGATAAATGCGCTTTTGCAGAAACTTTAGCTTCAAAATTTTTAGGCTAGGTTCTTCTTTTTATAATAGGTGAAGGTAATTATTCTGAAGAAGCTTTAGCTGCATATTTTAAATATAAAGGTTGGGGAGAAAATAATGGAGCCGGTGTTAGTTTAACTGAAAATAATTTTGATAGGACTTTAGTTGCTAAATTAGGCTTAGAGACTGATAATTTGTTTGATGATCCAACTTGGGGAGCTTAAAATTGAGTCCTAAATATTTAAAGGAGCCCCCCAATAAAGCCCTCACCCCTCCTTCGC
>MOYB01000003.1:216492-225035 GCA_001899385.1 Candidatus Caenarcanum bioreactoricola
ATTTTTATTGATAATCATCAAGATTAATTCTATTTTCCAAAAATCAACCTTGCAATACACATTATAATATATATAAATCCGAAATACAACGGTTTATAGAAATATTTTCTATAAATTTACATTAATTTTTTTTAAGGTTTTTTTGTTGTCTGAATCAGGATTTTCGAGATTAAAGGATTAACAAGATTATAAAAAATCTTAAAATCCTGTGAATCCTGATTCAGACATTCTTTAGCGTAATCAATGGTTCAGGCATTTATATAAAAAAATTCAGTTCCTCTTTTAAAAGAAACTGAATTTAAAATTTATATATTTATCTTTTGTATTTATTTTTTAGCTTTTACAGTATTAAAACCTATATAAGCTATATATAAGAAACATATAGTACTTATTATTGCTAAACTCATATTTAAACTAATAATATTTGCGAAATAACCTATAAGAAGCTGTATAACAGATCCTCCAATAATAGCAGTGCAAAGTATTCCAGCTACACTTTCTTTTTTATCATCAAAGGTGTTTACTGCTAAAGAGAATATGACAGGGAACATTACTGATGTAAAGAATCCAACCGCAATAAATGCCATACCAGCTATAGCAGGAGATTTTGTGAAGACTGCAACAAGTAAAGAAGTTAATGCACTAATTGCATATAATATTAAAGCTTTTGAGTTATCTAAGTAATTTAATACAAAACCACTAGTAAATCGTCCTATTGCTTGTGCACCCCAGTAAAATGAGAATATAATACCAGCATCTCCAGCGTTATAAGCAAGATTTCCTTTTAAGTAATTAACAATCCAGTTTGCAATTCCAACTTCAATTCCTACATAAATAAAGATTCCAAGAGCAAACATTAACATTGTAGGATTAATAAGAAGTTTAATATAATCTCCCCATCCAGGACTTTCTTTCTTTTCTTCACTGTCTGGCATTGGTGTAAAAAATGCTAATATCCCTAATGCAAGAATTAATCCAGCAAAAATATAATAAAAAATAGTCCAATTATAATTTTCAAAAGTACTAGACATCCAACTATTAAGAAGTCCACCAGACATACCACCTAATCCACAAAAGACTTGTGCCATTGTAAGATTTCTTGAATATTTTTCAGGATCATCATCAACTTTTTTAACAAGTAAATTTCCTACTATTTGGAGTGCGGTAACCCCAGCTCCTGTTATAAAAAGAGAAAATAAGCCTGTATAAAAACTAGGAAACATTGCAAATATGAGTGAACCTATAAATATAAGTGCTACTGCATATAAAAAAGTATTTTTACTACCTATTCTTTCAAGTAATAAGCCATTAGGTAAGGAAGTTAAACCATAAGCAATAAAGAAAGCAGCTCCTAAAAACTTGCTTACTTCTGGTTTTAATCTAAAATCAGCTTCCCAATTGACAAAAAGAACACCTATTATGTTTGTTATTAACATAAAGGTAAAATAATTCAAAACTAAAAGAATTAGTAATTGTAATTTAGATGATTTGACGGCGGTATTCATATTTTTCTCCCGACATTTTTGTTTTATGTTTAGGTTATTCCCTATAACTAGACCTTTCAATCTAATTTAAAAGATTTATAACAAAAAAGTATAACAAAAATATAAAAATTTTACTAATTGAATTTTTCATCAAATAAAAAACTCCCAGGGAGGGATTTGAACCCCCGACCAAGCGGTTAACAGCCGCCCGCTCTACCACTGAGCTACCTGGGAATACTATTTAAAAAATATATCAAATTATTTGAAAAAAAGAAAGTTTTAATTCAACTTTTTTTTAAATAATGAAATTTTCTAATAATTTATGCCCATATTTTGTCATAATTGATTCAGGATGAAATTGTAAACCAACCATATTATAAATTTTAGATTTTATTGCCATTATATAATCATCATCAAGACTTTTAGCAGTTATTTCAACTTTTGTAAGATCTAAACTGTTTTCTTCTATAACTAAAGAATGATATCTAGTTGCTTCAAATGGTGATTCTATTCCTTTAAAAATTCCTACTGAATTATGTTTTATTTTTGATATTTTGCCATGTTTTGGAACAGGGATTTTAATTATTTTCGCGCCAAAAAATACACCTAAACATTGATGTCCTAGACATACTCCTAGAATAGGTTTTTTATCATGAAATTCTTTTATAAAATCCATGCTCATTCCTGAATCAGAGGGTGTACCTGGTCCGGGGGAAATAACCAGATGAGTAAAATCAAGTTTATTTGCAGTTTCTAAAGTAATTTGATCGTTTCTATATACAATGACTTCGCAATTTAACTCTAAAAAATATTGTGCTAAATTATAAGTAAAACTATCATAGTTATCTATTAATAAGATTTTTGCTTTCATTTGATGCGTAAATTAATAAAAATTATAACTTATTCTTTTAAAAATTAATTTTTTTTCTATAACCAAAAGATTTAGAAACCTTTCGATTTATTGATTCTATCTTGTTTGTAATACAATGTCTACATTTAGATGCATTATCATTAAGGCAGATTTTTCCAGGATAAAGTTCATAAAGTTTTTTATATTCATTATCTGTAACATTAGGCATTATTACATTAGCGCCACTTTGAAGTGCTATAAGCCTGCCATTTGGATTAAGAGTTTCCATTGCAGTAGTAGCTGGTATATTTATATCCGGTAATAAAAGTCTTGTAATAGCCATTACTTTCAAAGCCAACTCAAAATTTTTATTTTCTTTATCTTTTATATCTTTAAGAGGAGTATTTTCATGAGGAATAAAGGGTCCTATACCTATCATATCTGCATCAATTGATTTGAAAAATAATATATCTTCTGCAAGCGATTCTATGCTTTGTTCAGGGAGCCCGACAAGACAGCCTGTACCAACTTCATAATTTAACTCTTTTAATATTTGAAGACATTTAAGCCTATTTTCAAAAGACATTTCAGGATTCATTTTTTCATATAATATTTTATCTGTAGTTTCTATTCTTAAAAGATATCTATTTGCACCTGCTTTTTTATATTCTTGATATTCTTCTTTTGTTTTTTCACCTATACTAAGAGTTAATGCTAAATCAAGTTTATTTATATTTGTTATTATATAAAGCATTTCATCAAGGCTATAAACATTACTTTCTCCTGATTGAAGCACTATTGTTTTATAACCTAAATCTTTAGCATTTTTAGCTAAATCAATTATTTTTTCAGAGCTTAATTTATATCTTTCTTGTAATTTATTATCACGTCTCAATCCACAATAAAGACAATTTTGTTTACATATATTCGATGCTTCTATTAATGCTCTAAGATGAACCTCATCTCCTACAAACTTTTTCCTTACTTCATCTGCATTAGAAAACAAATAATTATTTATTTCATTATTTGTTAAAAGGCTTACTATTTCATTTTTATTAAGATTATTATTAAGTTTTGCTTTATTTATAATATTTTCCATAATTTAATTATAATAGATTTAAAATGCATATATAAATTTTTACTTTTTTCTTAATTTTTATCATAGAATTAATGTTTTTATAAATTAATATCCTTACTATGATGAAAATAATAATCATATTTATAATAATTTTTGGGGCGTTAAAATGTAATTCCGAAAGTGATTTCCAGCATGAATATGGTTCTTGGAATGCTATTAATATTTCTGGAAAAATTACTGATAAAATATTATTTTCAGCAACTGCTGAACCTTGGCTTGAAGATAATCTTAAAAGAATAAATAGAGTCTACGGACAAGCTTTTTTAGGTTATAAATTAAATAAAAATTTTTCTATATGGGCTGGTCCTGAATTTGCAATGGTAAGAGATCCTATAGAACATTTTGCTTATGAATATACTATGAATGAAATGCTTGTTTCTGAATTTAAAATAAAGAATTTAACTATAAATAATAGAGTTAGACTTCAAGAAAGATTTTATTCTAATACAAATTATATGACTTGGCGTTTTAGAGATAGGATTAGACTTACACATCCAATAGGTAAATCAAAGCTTTATGCAATTGCTTCTGATGAAATTTTTTATGATTTCAAAAGTCCAGTAGATGGAAGAAAAGAAGATTTTTCTCAGAACAGAGCATTTCTTGGAATGGGTTATAAATTTAATAAATATATAAGTTTTGAAGCTGGTTATCAGCCTATATTAATTTTAAGAACTGGTAATGCTCAGGATCTTTTAAGACATACTCTTTCTACACAATTAAACTTTAATTTACCTTAAAAATTCTTAAATTCCATTATGAAAAACATTTCTTACATCAGCAAAGTTTTCAAGCATTTCAATAAGATTATTTAATTTTTCTGCATTTTCTTCATTTTCTATTTCTATTTTAGTTTTCGCAATATAAGCTATTTCTGAAGAACATTCATAATATTTTTTTATTTCACTTAAACATGTTTCAAGATTTTCAATTTTAGTGAAAGCTAATATATTTTCTTCATCGCTTTCTGAATCAAGATCTTCTAAGTTTTCTATTTCAAATAATTTTTCTTCTATTTTATTTTTTTCTTCTTCTGTTTTAAATGGAATATAAATTATTGCTTTTCTTTCAAACATCCATGCTACACATCCGGCTTCACCAAGATTTCCACCATTTTTATTAAAAATATTTCTAAGTTCTGCTGCACTACGATTTCTGTTATCAGTAAGAACTTCTATTAAAACAGCTATGCCTTGTACTCCATAACCTTCATATGTTATTTCTTCAAAATTATCGTTTTTATCATTATTTTCAGCTTTTTTAAGAGCTTTGTTTATTATGTCATTAGGCACTCCTAAAGTTTTTGATCTATCTATAAGATTTCTAAGTTTAAAATTATAAGCAGGATCTATTCCTGAACGGGCAGCTATACTTATTTCTCTTGAAAATCGTCCATAAATAGCACTCTTTTGTATATCAGTTGCTTGTTTTTGTCTTTTTATTTTAGACCATTTATTATGCCCAGACATTTATTATTTAATCCTCTAAACTTTCTATATAATTTATAGCACTAACAGCTGCTAATGCTCCGTCCGAAGCCGCGTTCACTGCTTGTCTTAAAGGTGTATTTCTTACATCTCCTGCAACAAAAACTCCATTGATATTTGTATGAAGAAATTTATCACTTAATACTTTATTTTCAGGATCTATTTCTATTTGTTCTTTAAATAAACTCACATTAGGTTCTAAGCCTACATAAATAAAAACACCATCACAACTAAGATTAGAAACTTCCCCTGTTTTTAAATTCTTTAAAATAACTTGATTAACAGTTTTTTCTCCTTTTATTTCTTCTATTGTTGTATCCCAAATAAAACTTATTTTAGAATTTGAAAAAGCTCTTTTTTGTAATATTTTTTCAGCTCTAAGACTATCTCTTCTATGTACTATAGTTATTTTTTCAACATATCTAGTTAAAAAGATAGCTTCTTCTATTGCTGAATTACCTCCACCTATAACAACAACATGTTTGTTTTTAAAAAAAGCACCATCACAAGTTGCACAATAACTAACCCCTTTGCCTGCAAATTCTTTTTCTCCTTTTACACCTAATTTACGATGTTCTGAACCTGTTGCTATTATAATTGCATCACTATAAAAATCACCTATATCAGTTTTTACAGTTTTAATTTTAGATTTTAAATCAATAGAATGTATAGTTATTAATTCTTTTATTTCTGCTCCAAATTTTTTTGCATGATTAGTCATCATTTCAGCTAATTCACTTCCTTTTTTTGCATCAATGCCCGGATAGTTTTCTATTTCTTCTGTATTGTTTAATTCACCACCACAAAGACCTTTTTCTAAAACTAAAGTAGACAGGCTTCCTCTAGAAGCATATAAAGCTGCAGACAAACCAGCAGGACCAGCTCCTATTATTATTAAATTATATTTATTTTCAGACATGTTTATAAGTTTAACTGAATTTACAAAGAAAAATCTTCTCCTAAATAAAATTTCTTTGCTATTGGATTTTCTGCTATATCCTTTGCTAAACCTTCTATTAAAACTTTACCTTCTTGAATTATATAAGCTCGATCTGTTATAGAAAGTGTTGCTCTTGGATTATGATCTGTTAATAAAATCCCTATTTTTCTATATTTTATAAGTCTTCTAATTACTACTTTAAGCTCTGAAATAGCTATAGGATCAATCCCTGTAAAAGGCTCGTCTAAAAGAAGATATTGTGGTTCTTGTGCTAAAGCTCTAGCAATTTCAAGTCTTCTTCTTTCTCCTCCTGAAAGACTTATTGCTTTACTCTTTTTTAAATGCTTTATATCAAATTCATCTAATAAAAGATCAAGTTTTTGATTTTGTTCTTTGCTAGATACTCCTTTGATTTCCCAAAATAATTTTAAATTTTCTTCTACAGTTAATTTTCTAAAAGCAGATGCTTCTTGAGGTAAATAACTTAAACCAAGTTCAGCTCTTTCATGTATAGGAAGATTATTCAGTTTTATTTCATTTAATATAATATCTCCAGCATCTAAATCAGGTTTTATAAGACCTACAACCATATCAAAAGAAGTTGTTTTACCTGCGCCATTTTTTCCGAGAAGTCCTACTATTTCACCACGTCTTACAAAAAGATTTACTCCTTTTACAACAGTACGTCCTTCATAAGTTTTTTTAAGATTTTTTGCTACAAGCATTTAGGAACCCCCGCAACACAATTTTTTTCAAAACAATTTGCTATTTCAAGAAGTTCTTTGTCTTTTAATGGAGGTGCTATAAGTTCTAAACCAATTGGTAAATTTTCATCATCAAATCCACAATTTATTGAAATAGCGGGCAATCCTGCTAAATTAATTGGTATCGTTTGAATATCACAAAGATACATAGCTAAAGGATCATTCATTTTTGCACCAAAAGAAAATGCTGTCGTAGGACTTGTTGCAGTCAATAACACATCAAATTCTTCAAATACTTTCATGAATTCTTCACTTATAAGTCTTCTTACTTGTTGTGCTTTTTTATAATAAGCATCATAATAACCTGCAGATAAAGCATAAGTCCCTATTATTATACGTCGTTTTACTTCTTTCCCAAAGCCTTCTGATCTGCTATATGCAAACATATTTGCTAAAGTGTCTGATTTTAAACTTCTATGTCCATATCTAGCACCTTCGTATCTTGAAAGGTTTGAACTTGCTTCTGCAGGAGCTATAATATAATAACAATCAAGTGCGTGTTTTGAAGCAATTGGCATTGATATTTCTTTTACTTCAGCACCTAACTCTTTAAATAAAGTAATAGAATTATTTATGTTTTTTACTAAATCAGCTTTTGCATTGTTCTCATCAAGTTTTAATTCTTTTATTACTCCTACTTTTAAACCTTTAAAATCTTGTTTATTAAGTTTATTATTATTAAATTTAAAATTAAGAGAAGTACTATCTTTAGAATCATGCCCTGAAATAACTGAAAGCATTAAATTTGCATCTTCACAATTCATTGCAAAAGGACCTATTTGATCTAAAGAAGAAGCAAAAGCAACTAAGCCATAACGAGATACAAGTCCATAAGTTGGTTTTAATCCGACTATCCCACAAAAAGAAGCAGGTTGTCTTATTGAACCACCAGTGTCTGAACCTAGAGCTAAAGGAGCAAGTCTTGCAGAAACAGCACAAGCAGAGCCACCAGAAGATCCACCTGGTACTTTTTCTAAATTATAAGGATTTTTAGTTGGACCAAAAGCAGAATATTCAGTAGAACTACCCATTGCAAATTCATCTAAGTTAGTTTTTCCTAAACAAAAAGCTCCTGCATTCCATAGTTTTTGTGTAACAGTAGATTCATAAGTTGAAACAAAGTTTTCTAAAATTTTACTTGAACAAGTTGTTTTAGTACCAATAACATTCATATTATCTTTAACAGCAATAGGCACTCCTGCTAAAGGAAGATTTTCACCTTTAGCAATTCTTTCATCAATTTCTTTTGCTTGTTTTAAAGCTAAATCATCAGTAATAGAATTAAAAGCATTTAATTTAGGATTTAATTCATGAGCACGTTTTAAAAAATATTTTGCAATATCAACTGCTAAAATTTGTTTTGAATTAACAAGATTAGATATTTCACAAGCAGATTTTAAATGAAGGTCTTTTTGATTCATAATTATGATCCCATTTTTGGTACTTTAAAGAAATTTTCTTCCATTTCAATAGCAAACAATGATAAGTTATCACGGAAAGTATTGATTTGTTGCGATTCATCAATTATATCTTCTCTTGATAAAATATCTTCAGAAATTAAACTACTTGCAAGAGGTTCTATACCTTCAGTATTAACTTGACTTAATCTATCTATATATCCAAGGATTTTATTTAATTCAGATTCATAAATAATAATATCTTGTTCTGATACATGAAGATTAGCTAATTTTGCTACTTTTTCTATATCTTGTTTGCTTAGAGACATAATAAAATAATATTTAT
The DNA here is from genome assembly GCA_001899385.1 of Candidatus Caenarcanum bioreactoricola. Classification (GTDB taxonomy): domain Bacteria; phylum Cyanobacteriota; class Vampirovibrionia; order Caenarcaniphilales; family Caenarcanaceae; genus Caenarcanum; species Caenarcanum bioreactoricola. Next base: position 224,899 of record MOYB01000003.1, read on the forward strand.
TGAATATCTAATAATAACAATAGTTTAGAGCAATTCGCAATATTATATATTTCATTACTTAAATAATATAAACTTCTCTGCAATTTACCCCCTTTGCCCTTTTTATCCCTTACTCCCCTACAGTTTATTTTGCCGCT
>MOYB01000003.1:225520-232338 GCA_001899385.1 Candidatus Caenarcanum bioreactoricola
ATTTATTATAACGAGATTATATTCTAAAATTATGATTTAAAGCTAATAAAATTATTTTAGATAAAAATTATCATAAAAAACTATTTTTTTAATTTGCGCATTCTATCGCAGTAAAATAATCTTATTACAGAAAAATATATTTATCCTTAAAAGCCCCCTTTCAGGGGGTTGGGGGTCAAAAACAGGGAAAACCTCTTCGAATCAACTTGTAATTTTGTAGGGGAGTAAGCTTTTTATCCCCCATCCTCAACCCCTTACTCCAATGGGAGAAGGAAGTAAATGCGTTATTCTTTAGTCAAGATGTATACATAAAATCCCCTCTCTCTTCAGGAGAGGGAGGGAGCGAAGCGGAAGGGGTGAGGCAAAAATCAGCGTAATCAATGGTTCAGACTATTCTTTAATTTTATTTAATAATCTATAAATATTTATTATTTTTTAAACTTTTAATTTTTAAAGGGCTAATTATATTTATTTTTATGGCTATTGAAGCAGTAAACTATATTAATTATTTGTTTCAAGCTTTAGGATTAGCACCTAAATCTCCTAATACTCCTACTTCAACAGTATCCGTTCCTCAAACATTACAAGCAGGAAATCCAGATATATACAAATTAATAATTAATAAAGATGGTAGTTTGAATGAAGGAATTGAAAAAAAATTATTAGAAAGTTTCTCAGAAGAAGAGAAACAAGAATATCAAAAATTAAAACAAGATTGGGAAGGAAAGAAACAAGACTTATTTATTGAATATTTAGTAAAACAAAATAATCAAAAATTAAATGAAATTATTGAAAAGATTGTTTATGAAGTTTTAAATAAAAATAATTCTAAATTACAAGGTTTGTTTGTTGGGGAAGATTTTGTTGAAGAGGATTATAAATTTATTAATTTGGAAATTTTTAATGATAAAGAAGCTTTATTAAAATTTTTATTAGAATATTTAGAAAAATTTAATTATATTGAAATTAAAAATGAAATAGAACAAATTGTAAATAATACAAAAGATCTTGATCAATTAAAAATTCTTATAAAAAAATTTTTAATTAAAGCTTATAAATTAGAAACTAAGGCAAATAATTTATTTCAAATTTTTATAACAAAAATTGATTCTTGTTTATCTCCAAAAAATAATATAGAGTTTCAAAGATTATTATATGAAAATTATGGAAAATTAGATTTAGATAAAATTTTTCTAGAAAATGGCAAAAAAATTATGAAAGGAGAATATTCCTCAAAACAAGAATTATTAAATTTAATAAGAGAATTTATAAAATATATAAATTACAATTTGTTATATAGATTTTTAGTCGAAAATAATTTAATAGAAGATAATATTATAAATTGGGATATAAATAATAGAAAAAAATTATCTTTAGAAAGAAAAACTTGGGCTGAAAAACAGGAAATATCTCCTAATAAAAATATATATTGTTCTCATGGAGGTGGTTGGTGGTTTTTACAAGAATTTTTAAATCAAAAAAATATAGGTTATCCTTTAGAACACAATAAAGGATATGGAATTCAAGTACATGCTAATGAAAATTTAAGAGAAAGTTATACAAGAGAAAAAAGAGAAAGAACCTTTTATACAGAAAGTGCATTTAAAAGATTTGATCAACCAGCAATTTTTCATTTTCAAATAAAAGCTCAATATTTAGATTCTACAGCAAATGGTTTTGAAGCAGGATTAAGATTTCAATTTTTAGAACATATACAAGATTGTAAATTAGAAAATCTACAAACTGGTGAAATTATAGAAGCTAAAGATTATAAAGAATTATTAGAAAAATTATCAAAAACAACCTAAAATAGTATTTTCTAGAAAAATTGATATTTCTTTCTCTTTAAGCTATAAAAAACAGAAGAGAAAAATTAATAATCATATAAATCAAGTTAATCTGTGTAATCAGTGGTTCAGATTAACTTAGGAATAACTCTTATTAATAAAAAAACTAAAACTAATATATTTCATACTTGACAGCATCTCTTTTTTTTATATAATAAAATATAATTAAATATTTAAACTTTAAAATTCTTATATTAAGGAGAAAAATAGAATCATGGGAAAAACTGTTGGCATAGATCTTGGAACAACTAATTCTGTTGTTGCAGTAATGGAAGGCGGACAGCCTATTGTTATCGCCAATTCCGAAGGCTCAAGAACTACCCCTTCAGTCGTGCATTTTGGGGAAAACAACGAAAAAATAGTAGGCGTTATTGCAAAAAGACAAGCTGTACTTAAACCTAGAAGAACTGTAAATAGTATAAAAAGATTTATGGGACATAGCTTAAATGAAGTACAAAGCGAAATTGCAAATATTTCATATGATATAAAAGCTAAAGATAATGGTGTTATTGTTGATATAGAAGGAAAAGATTACGCTCCTGAAGAAGTTTCTGCAATGATCTTAAGGAAACTTAAAGAAGATGCTGAAAAATATCTTGGAGAAAAAATTACTTCTGCTGTTATTACTGTACCTGCATATTTCAATGATTCACAAAGACAAGCAACTAAAAATGCTGGCAAAATAGCTGGTATGGAAGTTCTTCGTATAATAAATGAACCTACTGCTGCTGCTGTTGCTTATGGTCTTGATAAGAAAAAAGAAGAAACTATTTTAGTATTTGACTTAGGGGGCGGTACTTTTGACGTTAGTATTCTTGAAGTTGGTGATGGTGTAGTAGAAGTAAAAGCAACTTCTGGAGATTCTCATTTAGGAGGAGATGATTTTGATAGAAAAATAGTTGATTGGATGGCTGCTGAATTTAAAAGATCAAATGGTATTGATCTTAAATCTGATAAACAAGCACTTCAAAGATTAACAGAAGCAGCTGAAAAAGCAAAAATTGAACTTTCAACTTTACCTGAAACAAATATAAATCTTCCTTTTATTACTGCTGATCAAAGTGGACCTAAACATCTTGAAATAAAACTTTCTAGAACTAAGTTTGAAGAATTAGTACAAGATTTACTTGAAAGAGTAAAAGTACCTGTAAATAATGCACTTAGAGATTCAGGACTTAAAAAAGAACAAATACATGAAGTAGTACTTGTAGGAGGATCTACCCGTATTCCTGCTGTTCAAAAGCTTATAAAAGATATGATCGGCAAAGAACCAAATCAAAGTGTAAATCCTGATGAAGTAGTTGCTGTTGGTGCTGCAATACAAGCAGGGGTACTTGCTGGTGAAGTTAAAGACATTGTATTACTTGATGTTACGCCTCTTTCTTTAGGTATTGAAACTAAAGGTGGAGTTTTTACTTGTCTTATTGAAAGAAATACAACTATACCTACAAGAAAATCAGAAGTTTTTACAACAGCAGAAAATAATCAAGACAGTGTAGAAGTTCATATTTTACAAGGTGAAAGACCAATGGCAAGAGATAATAAAAGCCTTGGTAAATTCCAATTAACAGGGATTCCTCCTGCACCTGGTGGTATACCTCAAATAGAAGTAACTCTTGATATTGATGCAAATGGTATTCTTAATGTTACTGCACGTGAAAAAGCAACAGGTAAAGAACAAAATATTTCAATTAAAGCTTCTACAAATTTAAATCAAAGTGATATAGATCGTATGATAAAAGATGCGGAAGTAAATGCAACAGAAGATAATAAACGTAAAGAAGAAATCAAAGAAAAAAATGAAGCTGATTCAGTAGCACTTGCAGCAAATAGATTTTTAGCAGAAGCGCCTGCACATATACCAGCAGACAAAAAAGCAAAAGTTGAAGAAAAAGCAAATGCTCTTAAACAAGCAGTAAAAGAAGAAAAAGCAATAGAAGAAATTAGAAATTTAAAGACAGAACTTGAAAAAGAAATGAGTGATCTTTATAATTGGTTAAAAGAAAATCCACCAGCAGACGCTTCTCAACAGCAAACTAATAAGCCTAATGAAGAAGGGGATGGTGAAGTTATTGATGCCGAATATAAGCCCTCAAATTAAATATTATTAAGAGTATGTTAAAAATAAAAACCCTTAAATCTTTAGAGAAATCTCTTTTTTATCAACAGATGAGTATAGAAAAAGATTTTATTTATACTCATCCCTAAACAGAGATTAATATAAGAGGGCATTTTTTTGTTAGAATAGTTTTAAAAGAGGAGATAATCAAAAAATGTTAAAGAAATTCACAATTTTCCTATGTCTTGTTTTTTCATTACTTATACTTTGTCCTCAAAAGTCAAAAGCAAGTGATACTTTAGGTATTATAGGTACTGTTTTAGGTGGTACTGCTTTAGGATTATATGGACTTAATGCACTAGGATATGGATTTGGTAGATATAATGGCGGTGGTGGTTATTATGGAGGTGGGTATGCAGCAGCACCTATGATGTATAGCTATCCAGTAGCACCTTATAGTTATAGTGGTTATGGTTATGGCTATGGTGGCAGTTATTATAATAATTATCCTAGTTATGGTGGTGGTTATGGTTATGGCGGTGGTTATTACGCTCCTTGGTAGAGTTAATAATTATTCATAAAACAAAGAACAACCTTTTAAGGAAATTTTAGGAAGTCTAGATATTAAATCAAAGCGATTATTATCTAGTTTAATTCCTAAATCCCCACTTAAAATAAAGCTAGCGGAATCTATATTTGTTAAATCATAATGAGCAATGATTCCGCTTTCTCCTATAGGGACTTCTTGACTTAAGTCATCAGGTCTTAGAATTCTAGTGCGAAACCAAGGTTTAAATATTTTGAATCTTTTATTATTATCAAAGCTATCATAATATTGACAGCCTAATTCACTCATGCCATATTGTCCTATTATATTTTTTTCAGTGATTTGAAATTTTTTGGATAAAAGTGCATAAAAATCTTGTTTAGGGATTTCCCTATATTTTCCTTTAAAGCCTCCTGTTTCCATTATCATTGAATCTTTTTTTAAATCAAAAATTAAATCTTTAGGAGTTTGTTCTAAATAAGATAAAAGAGAAAAAGCAGTGCCTACAATTAAGCATTTTTTCTTGTCTTTTGAAGCTTGAATCAATTTATTTGTAAGACGTTCAACTTCTATTTCATTGTTTTTTATAAAATAATCTCCTTTGGATAATGATTTTTTCTTTATATAATCAAACATATAAATTAAAGATGAATTTGGATTTTCTTCTAAAGAGGTTGTTAAAATAATATATTCAATTTCTTCTTTATTTTCTTCTAAATTAAAAGCTTGTGAAAAGGAAGTATACAAAGATTTTTCATATAATTTAATTTGTTTATTTGAAATATAATGCTTGCTTTTTTCTTTACTAGTAGTGCCACTAGAATAAAAAATTTCTTGAATCTTTGTATTAGAACATATTACTTCTGCTTTTTTGAAAATATCTATATTTAAAAGAGGTATTTCTTGCCAATGACTAGGTTTTTTACTTTGTTTTGCAATTCTTTGATAAATAGGATTATTTTTATATTGATGTTCAAAGACTTCTAAAGCTATTTCATTAAAAATTTTATCGTCTAAATTAGTTTCAGACATCAAAGATTCTATTTTTTTTATAATCATAATTTAATTTTATATAAGTATATTAATTTATATAAGTATATTTACAAATAAAAGTATGACAATAAGTAGTATTTTAAATTATTATAAGGATTCGTATAGCCCTATTAGTTGTCCTAAAGATAAAATATGTAGTGATAATGAAGAATTAGTAATAGTTTTTGATAATTTTAAAAGAACAACAGTAGATGTAAATGGGAATGCTTTACCAGATAGTTTTCATAGGAATTTAGTAGCTAGTACTATTTTCTCTGAATTAAAAGAAAATACTGATATTTGGACAGATGATTTAACAATAGGTAGTCATAATTATGCTTTTTCTAAATTAAAAGATTCTCTTCCTTATATAAAAAGTAAATCAGTATATATAAATTTTTCTAATGATATGAATGGGGAAATTTTAACACTTAAAGAATTAGAAGAACTTACAGGCTTAGATATACAAGAAGATATGAGTTCTTATGAATCTAAATATTTGAGTTTAAGAGCGCAAAGAGAAACAATAATTAAAAAATTAAAAGAAAATAAAAATTTACCCGAAGAAAAAAAACGAGCTCTTAGAATTTTAGAAATGATTGATGAAATTGTAAAAGAAGCTAAAAAATTAGGCAAAGAAATAAAAATATATGCTGCTGCAGATAATGATCCTAAAGAAATAAATCTTTTAGGCTTGTCTCCACACGTAACACTTGTTGGTGCTCTTGATGCTGATAATAATATAGCAGATTACTCAGCAAATAATTCATTAGTTTCAAGATGGGAAAATGGTGATATAAATTTCAAGCAAACTAAAGCAAATCCTAATATTTATTCTTCTCCAGAAATTGGGATTATTTTAACAGAAGATTTTACTATTTATGAAGATGATCTACAAAAGACTTATAAAAAAATACTTGTTAGTAAGATTATAAAAAAAGGTTCATTAAAATATAAATTTTTAAAAATTTTAAAAGATAGAAAATGGACTTCTGAAGAAGTTTTTTCTTTCGTTCTAGGGAAAGGAAAGTCTGCGTTATTTTTAATAGATGACGTAAAAGGACTTTTTTTAAATGAAAAAATAGCAGAAGATTTAAAAAAATATGGTACTTATATTAGTATAAATTCTTATTCTTTTGGTTTTAATTATATGGAAGTCTTTGATATAAATAAAAGAGGAGAATTAATATCAACAAGACAAGTAAATTATAGAAAAGATTTTACTAAAGTTGAGGGTACTTCTTTCGCAAGTCCAGGAGCATTAGCAGAAGATTTATAATCATAATTTGAATTTTATACTTTATGCTATTTATCACTAGTGTCCCATTAACTT
>MOYB01000003.1:232969-264174 GCA_001899385.1 Candidatus Caenarcanum bioreactoricola
TGATTTTTAATGGAACACTAGTGGCTATTTATGATAAAATATTTTTAAATTAGGAGAATATAGAATTGTTAGATAATATCGCTTTTTTTGAAGGAAAATTTATTCCATTTAAAGATGCCAAAATAAGTATTATGACTCATGCTTTTTTATACGGAACATCTGTTTTTGAAGGTATAAGAGCATATTGGAATGAAAAGAAAAAGAAATTTTATTTATTTCGTGCCCTAGAACATTTTGAAAGATTTAAAAATAGTACTAAAATCTTAAGAATGAATCTTAAATATAATACAAAAGAACTTGTTGATTTAAGTTGTGAACTCATCAAAAAAAATTCATATAAAGAAGATATTTATATAAGACCTACAGCATATAAATCTTCTTTAAAAATAGGACCAAGTTTAATTAATACAGAAGATGATTTTTGTATGTTTACAATGCCAATGGGCGATTATATTGATACAAAAAAAGGTATTGCTGTTTGTACTTCATCATGGCAAAGAGTAGAAGATAATTCTATCCCTGCTCGTGCAAAAATTTCTGGTTCTTATATTAATACTGCACTTGCAAAGGCTGAAGCACAATTAAATAATTTTGCAGATTGTTTAATGCTTGATGATAGAGGTCATATATGTGAAGGTAGTGCAATGAACTTTTTTATGATAAAAAATAATAAACTCATTACAAGTCCAATTTACAGTGATTTGCTTGAAGGAGTTACAAGAGATTCTATTATAAAAATTGCAAAACAAGAATTAAATCTTGAAGTAGTAGAAAGAGAAATAGATAGAAGTGAAGCTTTTTTAGCAGATGAACTTTTCTTTTGTGGTACTGGTGCACAAGTTAGTCCTATAAGCAGTGTAGATCATTATATTGTAGGTAATGGTGCTATAGGTGAAATCACTGCAAAATTACAAGAAATTTATTTTGCTATTGTTAAAGGCGAAAATCCAAAATATTCAAATTGGTATATAGAAATTTAAAGATGAATATAAATGATCAACAAAGAGTTTCTATAATAAGTGAAGCATTACCGTATTTAAGAGAGTTTAGAGGTAAAACTTTTGTTATAAAATATGGTGGCTCAAGTATGGTCAATGAAGAAATAAAACAAAAAGTAATTGAAGATATAGCTCTTTTACATTATGCTGGAGTTAAAGTAGTTTTAGTTCATGGCGGTGGTCCTGAAATAAACCAAATGTTAGATAGACTTAATATAAAAAGTCAATTTAAAGATGGCTTACGAATAACTAATCAAGAGACTATGGAAATAGTTGAAATGATATTAACTGGAAAAGTACAAAAAGATTTAGTTGCAAAACTTAATAAAGCTGGTGCTAAAGCTATTGGAATATGTGGAAAAGATGCAAATCATATGATTGCTAAAAAAGTAGAACATCCAGATATTGATTTAGGCTTGACTGGAGAAATAAAAAAAATAAATCCTGAAATACTTCAAGTATTAATGAAGGAAGATTATTTACCTGTTATAAGTTCTATTGCACCGGATAGTAATTTTATTAGTCATAATATAAATGCCGATAATGTTGCTTCTGAAGTTGCAATTGCTCTTAAAGCAGAAAAGTTAATTTTTTTAACGGATACAGCAGGTGTACTAGAAGATTCAAATAATCCAAATAGTCTTATTCAAAAATTAAATATAGAAAAAGCTTTAAATCTTATAGATAAAGGTATAATAAATGGTGGTATGATTCCTAAAGTGAAAAATAGCATAGAATGTTTAAATAAAGGAGTCCATTCTGTTCATATTCTCAATGGTAAATATAAACATGTTTTATTACTTGAGATATTTACACAAAGTGGTGTAGGCACAATGATAAGTAAAAATAATAAATAGATATTATGTCTGAAAAATTTCCGGATATTACACCAGAAACTATAAAGGAAAAAGAGGCTTTAATTTCTTTTATTCCTTTAGCAGAAATCATTGCAAGGAAAGAATTAAAATCACTACCTCCACATATAGCAGATTTTAAAGAATTAGTAAATATTGGGCTTATTGAAATAAATAATCTCATTAAAAAATCTAATGAAAAACAACAAAATTATAATGCAAGTTATATAATGCAAGCTATTTCATGGTCTATAAAAAATTCAATCAGAAAAGATGCTAGTCAAAGAGGGGAGTTCAAGGTTTTTACAAAACATGAAGAAGAAAATCAATCAGAATTTTCTATATATGAAGTACAAGAAGCTGTATTAGAAACAATTATTTCTTATGAAGATTCTTCTTTTGAAATTGCTGATGAAAAGAAAAAAGATCCTTATGATCAAATAGAATTAGATGAAATGAAAAAATCAATAAGAGAAGCAATAGCACTTTTACCTGATAATTATAGAAATATAATTGAACTTAGGTTTTATAAAGGAATGAAAGGCGTTGATATTGCAGAAGAATTAGGGATAACATCAACAAGAATTACTCATATAATAAAAGATGCTTTAGAACTTATAAAGGAAAGATTATTAGAAAGAAAGCTTTTATAAAAATTTTTTTGTGGAATATGCTATAAAGATGTTTAATTTTCCAAATTATTTTTAAATATATGTTTTCAAAATATAAAAGAAATTATAAGGGTTCTTTAGAACGTTATTTTAATTTTATTTTCTTTTTAATAATTTGGTTAATTTTATTTATAATGCTTTTGGACGGTATATTTTTCATTGTTATGCAAGGATATATGGATATACTCACAAGGAAGCTTACATCATATGCGGCAGCACAACCCGTAGATAATTCTAGTGGTAATATAAAAACTCCGGATCAATTAGCTCAAATTAAATGCAGACAAATTGCAGAATATGTGCAAACTGATGTACAACCTTTTTTAGGTTTTACAGAAACTGCAAGAAATAATTTCATTAATAATGCTAAAACAGCACAATCTTTTACAGATAGAGAAGCTATAAAAAAACAAAACACAGGTTGTTATTATAATTATAATAATAGTGCTAATAGTAATAAAATTCTAAGTATTTATTTAGTAGTAAAAGCGCCACAAGCATGGCCTATCTTTACAAGAGGTTTATTAGAATTTTTTGGAGCACAACCAGTGACACTTACTGGAAGATATTCGGCTACAGTGGAATCAACAGCTCCTTCTTCAGACGAATATAGTGCTTTAGATACTAAAATTAACACTTCTTTACCTGCTTATGGAGTAAAACCTATATTAGTAGGACTTTCTGGAGGAAGAGCTGCTGGACCCGGAGAAATAGTAAAAGAAGGTGGAACAGTTATTGCCCCAGGTCAAACAGGTACTGGTGCAAGAATAGGATTAGCAAAAATAGAAAATGAAACTTCAATTCCTAATGCACCTTTAATTTTTGTTACTATGATGTATAAATCAAGCTTATCTTTTAGTGGTATGGAATCATTAGGACTTAGTAGTGATGTTCGAAGACAAGGTTCTACTTATCCTTATAGAATAGATCCTAGTTTATTCATAGAAATTGCTCAAGCAGGTTCAAGAAAAGTACCTAATAAAGATCCTTTTGCTGCTGGTTTACCAACAGTTTATTTACCTCTTGGATCTCCTGGAAGTTCTTCTGGAAATACTACTTATAATAGTACTTGGTATAATGCAACTTTTACAAGGCTTGATGGTGATAGAGGTCCTTTAATTATTAGAAAAGGTGGAGGTGGTGATCAAAGTGAAGATGTGTCAATTACTTGTTCAAGAAAAGCAGTACCTAAAAATCTTTCAAAAAGTAATCCTCCAATGAGGAAAGGGTTATTATTAAATCATCCTACTAATGCAAGAACTGGAGATGTAGGTCCTTATTATTTCTTAACTGATAGTGATATGCCTCCTTTTCATAAACCTAATTACAATAGAGCTTCTCAAAAAATTTCTGATTGGCATATGAACAATGCTGAATCACAAAATATAATTGACAGATTAATGCCTTATACTAGATGTGCTAAATGTGGAAGAGGTAGTGTTCATTGTGGTTATTTTGGTTCAAGTGTTGGAGTTAACGAAAGTTCAGAACCTTGGTTGTACAAATTAGATATATATACTGTAACTTTTGATTTTAAAACAAGAATATTTACTAATACACAATATACAAGAGAAAATGGAAAAAGATTTGAATTAACTTGTACTTATGGTACTTATTGTGTACTTCAAAATTGTTGTAAAGATAATAGTGAAAAATGGTGTAAAATAAATACAGATGGTGAATTTCATCAAAGTTGTGAATGCTGGAATGATTGTTTAACACAAGATTCAGCATGCCAAGCAAGAAATAAAGAAGCTGCGGCTAATGCTAAAGAAGGTGAATCTATAAAATTTGAAGATTGTTGTAGAGGCGGATATGAAGGAAAATCAACTGTTTGGCAAATTAAAAAAATTCCTAGAACTTTTATAGGACCTGTTTGTGGAAAACCTGGTTTTGACAAACTACCTAATGGTGATGAAAAGGCTGCTTATAGTTTTTTAGCTCAAAAAGGAGGAACTTGTTGTTTTGGGATATTAGAAAAAAGAATTATAGATCAATGTAATGCTAGTGTATGTAAAGCTAGAAGGAATTTTACTCCTACAGATGAAAATATTCCTTATTATAGAATGGAAAAGCCTGATTGTAGCAAAGCAAGTGTTCCTTTAGGTTATACAGGACCTTGTGATCCTACGAGTATTTAAGCCATTGTTGCTTGAAGTCCTTTTTGTTGTAAAGCCATTATAAATTGCTTTTCCATTTCTTGTTTTTGTAATTCTTGTTGTTGTTTTTTCTTTCCAAAACCCAATGCTCTGAATATATATTTAAAAGGATTAATAGCATCTAATGCTTTATCAAGAACACTTCCAGTACCTCCTAGAATACTAGTTAATAATCCTACAAGCTTAGGTAATATAAAAATTTGAGTTATACCAGCAACCCAAGGATTACCATAAAGTGCAAATTTTGAATTATTAAAAAATTTAACATCTGCTTTTTTCATTAAAGAATCTAAAACTTGTCCTCCTCCTATAAAACCAATAAGAGGTCCAATAAAATTTGCAATAGAATTAAAAATACCTTTACCTGTAAAAATTCCAAAAATAGAACCTAAAAGTCCCATTCCAAGTTGAATTTTATTTATAACATTTGCTGCATTTCTCATTTTAGCACCATCTTGTGCTGTTTTTTCTAAATGAGTATTAATTGCTTCTTGTGTAACTTTAGGATTAATTTTTCTTAATTTTTCTATTTCAAGATTTTCAATTTCTTGAGGAGGAGGACTATTATAATATTTAAATGATTCTTCTGTTATTCTACCTAAAGCACCTTTTATCCCTCCTATACCTTTAGGATATTTTTGATATATTACATTTAAAATTTCTGTATAAGCTTTTTGAATTTCTCTATTTTTTTGAAGTCTTGTTAATTCTTGTTTTGTTTCTATAGTTCTTACAGTTTGATCAAAGTTTCTTTGTGCTTGCCAAAGCCTTTTACCAAAACCAATTTCTTGAGTTTTATTAACCATTATCTTATACCAAAATATTAAAAGGAAATTTTATATAGAGAGTTTTAAAAGGGACTTTATATTTTTATAACTATTCTTTTCTTATACTTTAATCTTAATATAATTTTGTCTTATTGTCAAGTTAATATATAGAATTATCTACTAAAACCTTCATCTAAAAAATATTCTTTATCATTTCCTTTTGAATGTGTCTGAACATGAAGTAATGCTATTGAAATATAAACTAAACTAAGTGTTGCAAAAATAAAAGCTTGAAGAATTCCTATTGCAAATTCAAAAAATAAAGTTGAAATAGGTAAAAATAAAGGTAAAATATTTAAAGTTGTTAAAGAAAGAGCTTCTCCAGCTAAGACATTTGAAAATATCCGAAGTGTTAGAGTAAGAGGTCTTGTAAATAAATCTAACCATTCAATAAAAGCGGAAATAACTGTAGAAAAATTAAAAGATATTTTGCCATGATGTTGAGGTACCGCAAAATATATACTCCAATAAGACCATCCACCTTTTACAGTTCCTGTTATTAGATATACAAAGAGTGAGCAAAGTGCTATACCAAAAGGTAAGTTAATATCAAGAATTAAAGGAGTATATTCCCAAAGTTTATGATTATTAAGATGAGGCCAAAAATTTAAAACTGTAAAAATTTTCCATGGAATAAGGCTTGACCAATAAACAAAAAGAAAAAAACAAAATATAGCTCCTATAAAAGGTAAATATTTCCGAACATTTTTTTTGCCGAGCTGTGCTGTAATCTGTTCTGCCCATAAATCATAAATTGATTCTAAAAAAAATTGAAAAATTCCTATATTTTTTGTTTTTAAGGTTCTAGTACCAATAAAAGTAATTATTAATATAAATAACATTATTGCCCATGTTTCAATTATTGTATCTAAATGAAACTTTAAATTTAAAAAATTCGCTGTTATATGTTCCGAAGTCATATTTTTATAAATTACTATTATACTTTATTTCTGTTTTTAATTTAATTTCTTCAAAATTTTCATTAGAAATTACTTTTATTTTAGTAGATGATTTTTGTACCTCTAATACTTTTAATCGACTTTCTATATTAAATTGCTTCCAAGTATTTTTTATTGTAGTTTTTATATTTTCAATAACTTCTTTATTTTCATTTAATGCTATTGCTAAAATAGAAGGTCCTGAACCACTTAATACCGCTCCTAAAGCACCTTTATCTTTTGCTGCGTTTAATACTTTATTTAATCCCGGTATAAGTGAAGCTCTTTGATTTTGATGGAGTCTATCATTTAAAGCAATTTCTAAACTGTCCCAATTCTTATTATATAATGATGCTATCAATAAAGAAGCACATCTAATATTAAAAACGGCATCTTTTAAAGGTACTCTTTTAGGTATAACTTTTCTAGAAAGATTTGTGTGAACTTTTATATTAGGAATAGCAACTATAATTGCTAATTCATTAGGCCAATGTATTTTTTCAGTATAAACATAATTTCTTTCTTCCATAGAAATTGTCATTCCACCTAAAACAGCAGGAGCTATATTGTCTGGATGCCCTTCTATCTCAGTTGCAAGTTCTATTACTTCAGAAAATTTTAAATTTGTATCTGATAAAACACCTGCAGCCATAACTCCTGCAACAATTGCAGTGGCACTTGAGCCTAATCCTCGAGCAGATGGTATTTCACTAGAAGCAATTATTTCAATTCCCGGTACACTTTTATAATTTATTGCTTTAAGAGTATGTAAATAAGCTTGATAAATTAAATTACTTTTTGAATTTTGTTTTGGTAGAAAATTTGCACTAAAAACAAGTCTATTTTTTTTTTCTAAAGGTCTAAAAGCAAAAGTATTATAAAGTTGAAGTGCAATTCCAAATGAATCAAAGCCTGGACCCATATTTGCAGAAGTTGCTGGTATTTCTAAAAGATAATTTTTTGACATTGTTTATTTAGACTTCATTTTTAATAAAAACTTTAGGTGAAAAATTTGTTTTTATTCTTTTTTCAATAGTTTTATCTTTTAAATTTAAAATTATAAGTTTTTTATCTTTTTCACTTCCTATTAACATTTTATCTGATTGATCAAAATCAAAAAGTATTGAAGGAAAGTCCATATTTTCTTTTAATTCAAGAAAAAGATTAGCAGTTAAATTTCCAGCTTTTATTTCAAAAATTTTATTATCTACGCCAGATAATGCATATAAATTATTGTTTTTATCTTTTAATATTGCATTTACTGGTGAAGAAATAGCTATTGAATTAATTATTTTAGTATTTGTATTTATTAAAGAAAGACTACTACTGCCTCTATTTATAATTGCTAAATTAGAATTGTCTAACCAAATACTATCTGTAGGACCTTCTTCTGTTTCAAATTCATTTTTTACTGAAAAATTTCCTGTTGCATTTACAATAAAAACTTTATCCAAAGCAGTAGAACAAATAGCAAGATAATCCCCATTAGGACTTATAGATAAACCAGTAGGTCTTTCACCTGTATCAAAAGAATTAATTATTGTAAGTTTTTTTCTATCAACTATATTTACTTTACCTTTTAAAGTATTTGAAATGAAAATATATTTATCATTACATGCTACGGAAGTTAAACCTAATTTTTTATTATGGATACTTATTGCTAAAGGTTCTTCTACATCATTAAATACATTTTCTTTTTTTACTTTTTTCGGTTTAATAATAGATTCAAAAGCTTTTCTTAAAGGAGTTTTATGAATTTTATCTTCTTCTTTATATATTTTTATTTCATTATCAGAAGAATTTAAAGATTGAAGATCAATATTATTTATTTTTTTTTCAGTTATATCATAATCATATAATTTATCAGTACTGAAATCTGTAAAATAAATATGATTTCCACAAGAAGCAATAGATGTTGGCATTGATCCTGCTATTACTTTACCTTTTTCAGTAAAATTATTCAAATCAATATTTATAAGATAACCTTCTGAACTTAAATAATAAGTATCATTTGCTTTTGCAACTAAAGAAAAAAAGAAAAGAAGAATTATCCCTAATAATTTTAAATTAAATATTTTCTTGTACATATAATTGAATATTTGCGTAAACATTAGCTCCAATAAATATTTTTGTTTTATATTCACCAAGTTCATCAACTCCATGACTATAACCTTCGATTTTAATATTTCTATGATTTATAGATATATTGAATTTTTCATTTAAAACTTCTGAAATATCATTTGAAGTAATTCTTCCAAAAAGTTTAGCTGTAGGACCAATTTTAGCTTTTATTTCAAGTTTTCCTAAATCTTCAATTTTCTTTTTAATTTCTTCATATTCTGCTTTTTTCTTTTCTGCTTCTTTTTGAAGTTCTTCTCTATGTTGTTTAAGATTTAATAGATTTTTTGTTGTAGCAAGTAATGCTATACTTCTTGGCAATAAATAATTTCTTGCATATCCGGCTTTAACATTGACTACATCGCCTGTTTTACCAAGATTTTCTACATCTTCTTTTAATATTAATTTTACTGGCATAATTATTATTCTCTATATTCTCTCGACTTATTTTACAATTAATTTTAATATTTTATGTTTAGGGAATTATATCAAATATTAAAAAATTATGTTATATGGAGTTAAATTAGTAGAATTAGCATCAGAAGTGCCTACAAAAACAGTAAGTAATTTTGATCTTGAAAAAATTCTTGATACAAATGATCAATGGATTACTGATAGAACAGGAATAAAAGAAAGAAGAATATGTGAAAAAGAAGATAGTTTATATTTAGCAGTAGAATCTAGTCGAAAAGCTTTAAAGAATAATGATCCTAAAGAAATAGATCTTATAATTGTTGCAACATCAACTCCTGAATATTTGTACCCAAGTACCGCATGCCGACTCCAAGGTGAAATAGGGGCAGATAATGCAGTTTGTTTTGATTTATCAGCAGCATGTACTGGTTTTATATTTGCATTAGTTAATGCATGTCAATTTCTTCAATTAGGTACTTTTAAAAAAGCATTAATAGTTGGAATAGATATACATTCACGATTTATAAATTGGGCTGACCGTTCCACATCTATACTTTTTGGAGATGGAGCAGGGGCAATTTTACTTGAAGCATGTCCTTTAGAAGAAAATCAATTTTTATCACATTCTTTAGCTTGTTATGGTAAGGCTTGGACAGATTTAACAATAAAAACAACTTATTCTAATTTTCCAAATGCTGATATACAAAAAAATGTAGAAGTAGTACAAATGAATGGAAAAAAGATTTATCAATTTGCAGTACAAAAAGTACCTGAATTTATTTTAAGTTCATTAAATAAGGCAAATATAAAACTCGAAGAAGTGGATTATTTTATATGTCATCAAGCAAATCAGAGAATACTTGATTCAGTAGCAGATAAATTAAAAGTAGATAAAAACAAATTTCCTTCAAATATGGCTAAATATGGGAATACTTCAGCAGCTAGTATTCCTTTAATTTGGGAAGAGAAAAAGAATCTTATTAATCAAAAAAATAATATAATTTCACTTTCTGGTTTTGGTGCAGGTTTAACTATAGGTAGTATTGTTTGGAAAATTAATTAATTATTAGTTTTAAATCTAAGATATTATAAAAAGAAAATATTTAAATTATGCTTTTTAATTCAATTGAATTTATTTTTTTCTTTTTACCTATATCTCTTTTTATTTATTTTCTTTTAAATAAATTTAAATTAACCACTCTTTCTAAAGCATTTCTTGGTATTGCTTCTTTGTTTTTTTATGCTTGGTGGAATATAAAATATCTTTTTCTAATTATATTTAGTATATTAGTAAATTTTAGTCTGGGATATATCTTAGGACAAATTCATAATAATAAAATAAAAGAATTTATTTCTCGCAAAATAATTTTGATTATAGGATTAATTTTTAATGTTGGACTACTTGCATATTTCAAATATACTGATTTCCTAATAAGTACTACTAATGTATTGTTTAAAACAAATATAAATTTGTTACATATTATTTTGCCTTTAGGAATAAGCTTTTTTACTTTTCAAAAAATTGCATATCTTGTTGATAGTTCAAAAGGAGAAGTAAAAGAATATAACTTTTTAAATTATCTTTTATTTGTAGGATTTTTTCCACAATTAATAGCAGGTCCTATTGTGCATCACAAAGAAATTATGCCTCAATTTAATAAGTTGAGAAGTAAAGTTTTAAATTATAAAAATTTAGCAAGTGGAATAGTTCTTTTTATTATTGGTTTAAGTAAAAAAGTTTTAATAGCAGATACACTTTCAGTAATTGTAGGAGCAGGTTTTGATAAAGCACAGTCATTAACTCTTATAGAAGGTTGGTTAATAACTTTTGCTTATACTTTTCAACTTTATTTTGATTTTTCAGGTTATTCAGATATGGCAATAGGCATTGCTAAAATGTTCAATATAGATTTACCTCTGAATTTTAATAGTCCATATAAAGCAAAAAACATTCAAGATTTTTGGAGAAGATGGCATATGACTTTATCAAAATTCTTAAGAGATTATATTTATATTCCATTAGGAGGTAATAGAGGTTCTGAATTCCTAATTTATAAAAATGTAATTATAACATTTTTTATAGGAGGACTTTGGCATGGAGCAGCTTGGACATTTGTAGTTTGGGGATTATTACATGGTATAGCACTTGCTTTTTTTAGATTTTGGCAAAAGACTAATATAATCTTAAATCAGTATTTAGCACAGTTTATAACTTTTTTATTTGTTTGTTTTACTTGGATTATCTTTAGAGCAAAAGACTGGACAGCAGTAAAGAAAATTTTTGTTTCATTATTTAATTTTACAAATATTGAATTTCCTAAAATAAAAGATTTTAATTTTATTTTTAATCATAGTGAATCCCAAATTAAGTGGTTAATTTCAGATGTTTTATTAATAATAATATGTTTTTATTTATGTTTTTGTTCCATTAATTCAATAGAATTAGTAAAAAAATTCAAACCTAATATTGTTTGGTTATTAGGAATAGCAGTTTTATTTTGTTCATTTATATTAAATATGAATAAGATTTCTGAATTTATTTATTTTCAATTTTAGAATAAAAATCTTTTAAATTACATGGATCTTTATCTTTTAAATTATTAATATGTTTTGTGAAATTATTTATTCTTTGTTCTATATTAGATTCAGTTAAAAGCATTTTATTTTTAGCTATTTTATCAAGCATTTGTTCGGCAATAAACGGAGAATAATGAACAAAATCTTTATAATGTATTAAAACCTGATCAGTTAGCTCAAAATAGTCTTGAAAATCAAAAACTTTTACATTTTTAAGATTTAATTCTTTGATTCTTTTTAATAAATATCTTTTTATATTAAACCACTCAGAAATATAATCTTCTAATTTTTCTTGTTTATAATCTAAATAAGATTGACTTGCATAAGGTGGAAAAAAGAAATAAAACTCAATCTCTGGATGTGCCTTTGCATTTGCAAGATAATATTTCTCTAAATTAGTTCTCATTACTTCTTTTATTTCTTTTAAATTTTTTTCATTCTTTTTTTGTTTTAACTTTGATTTTAAATTTTTCTTATTTTGATTTTTTTCTTTATTTACTTTTTTAAATCGAGTTTTTTCATGTTTACATACAAATTCTTTTCCATATCTATATGGTGTTTCTTCTTTAAATTTATATCCTAAAAATTCTATACCGCAGCTTAAGATAAATGTATTTGAACTAATTAAATATTTTAAATCATTAGTAATTTTTTTATCATAAAGATATAAAGGGAATTTAGGACTTAATTTACCTTTTTTCTTTAAGCCAAAATCATCTATAGACATAATAACTAATTTTATTTTTTTATGTTCTAATACTGTATTTAAAATAATATTTTGTTCAGATGGTGAAGTTCCATTAATTTTTAATCTTATTGCTTTTACATTTAATTTTCTTTTTAAACGATCTGGTGTTAAAAACTTAGTAATAGAACTACCAATAACTACAGTATCATAATCATAACTTCTTATTAAGCCGGCATTTTGAAAGCGATCATTAGAAGAAAAACCTGCTTTATTTGATTTATGATAAAACTGAAATGGATCAACTTTATAATTAAAAAAAACTATTAAAACAATAAATAAAAAACTTACAATAAATAAAAGTATTATCCAAAATTTAAAAGGGAAATCTTTCATTAACTCATAACTTAAAATTATAAAATCTTATAATACTATAAAAATGCATTAAATAAATCATTATAATAAAAGCCTCTTTATATTATAAGAAAAAAGTATTGTAATTCCTATTTATATTTTAACTTATTTAAAAGAGCCCCTTTCTTTTTAAGGTAAGATATATAAAATTAGTAATTTTTTTAATTATTTTTTTTATGTAAATTAAGTTTTAAAAACAGAAAGGATAAAAATGCCAAATACTGTTGAATCTCTTGAGGCTCTTATAAAGAGAGTAAAAATTGCTCAGGAAAAATATTCAAAATTTTCTCAAGAACAAGTTGATAAAATCTTTAGAAAAGCAGCTATGGTTGCTAATGATAATAGAATAAAACTTGCAAAATTTGCTGCTGAAGAAACAAGAATGGGTATAGCTGAAGATAAAGTTATAAAAAATCATTTTGCTTCTGAATATATCTATAATAAATATATAGATACAAAAACTTGTGGAATCCTTGAAGAAGATTTTTCAAATGGTATAAAAAAAATAGCTGAACCAATTGGAATAATAGCAGGGGTTATTCCTACTACTAATCCTACTTCTACTACTATTTTTAAAGCATTGCTTTCTCTTAAAACTAGAAATGCTATTATTTTTTCTCCTCATCCTCGTGCTAAAAAAGCAACTGCTCTTGCTGCAAAAATAGTTCTTGATGCTGCAATTGAAGCAGGTGCGCCTGAAGATATTATTGTTTGTATTGAAGAACCTAGTGTAGAGCTTTCTCAATACTTGATGAAACATAAAGATATAAATTTAATTTTGGCAACAGGTGGTCCTGCCATGGTAAAAGCTGCTTATAGCTCTGGTAAGCCTGCTATAGGTGTAGGTGCTGGTAATACTCCTGCTGTAATTGATGAAACTGCTGATATAATGACTGCAGTTAATTCAATTATTTTAAGTAAAACTTTTGATAATGGGGTGATTTGTGCCTCTGAACAAACTGTAATTGCAGTTGAATCAATATATGAAAAAGTAAAACAAGAATTTATAAATAAAGGTTGTTATTTTGTTAAAAATGCTGAAAGAGATAAATTAGCAAAAACTATAATTAAAAATGGAGTACTTAATGCTGAAATAGTAGGACAATCTGCTTATAAAATAGCTGAACTTGCAGGATTTAAAGTTCCTGAAAAAACTAAAATACTTATTGCTGAAGCCCAAAAAATAGGAGAAGATGAAGAATTTTCTTTTGAAAAATTATCTCCTGTTTTAGGTTTTTATAAAGCAAAAGATTATAAACATGCTTTTGATTTAGCTTATAAACTCGTTGAATTTGGTGGCAATGGACATACTTCTGTTCTTTATACTGCGCCTACAAATCAAGATAGAATAAGAGAATTCGGAAAAAAAATAAAAACTGGAAGAATCCTTATAAATAGTCCTTCTTCACATGGTGCAATAGGTGATGTTTATAATTTTAAACTTGAACCTTCTTTAACCTTGGGCTGTGGCTCTTGGGGGGGTAATTCCGTTAGTGAAAACATTGGTGTAAAACACTTATTAAATATAAAAACTGTTGCTGAAAGGAGAGAAAATATGTTATGGTTCAGAGTTCCTCAAAAAATTTATTTTAAGCCAGGTTGTTTAAGCCTTGCACTTGAAGATCTTAAAGGAAAGAAAAAAGCTTTTATAATTACAGATAAAGTACTTTATGATTTAGGTTATACAAAGAAAATAACAGATATACTTGAAAATATAGGAATTAATTTTGAAATTTTTTCTGATGTTGAACCTGATCCTAAAATTTCTACAATAGATAAAGCATTGCTTTCTATTAATAAATTTAATCCTGATGTAATTATAGCTTTAGGAGGAGGTTCTCCCATAGATGCAGCAAAAATAGTATGGCTTCAATATGAACACCCAGAAATTAAGTTTGAAGATTTAGCACTTAGATTCATGGATATAAGAAAAAGAATTTGTAAATTCCCTGAATTAGGAAGTAAAGCAATAATGGTTGCAATTCCTACAACTTCTGGAACAGGTTCTGAAGTTACACCTTTTGCAGTTATTACTGATGACAAAACAAATATAAAATATCCTATTGCAGATTATGTTTTAACTCCTAATATGGCAATAGTTGATTCTGATTTAGTGCTAACAATGCCTAAAGGCTTATGTGCTGCTTCTGGTTTAGATGCTTTGACTCATGCGATAGAAGCTTTTGCTTCTGCTGTTGCAACAGAATACACTGATGGATTAGCACTTGAAGCAATAAAATTAATTTTTGAACATTTAGCCGCTTCATATAAAGAAGGTGCTAATAATCCTGTTGCTCGCGAAAAAATACATAGTGCTTCAACAATAGCAGGAATGGCTTTTTCTAATGCATTTTTAGGATTGTGTCATTCAATGGCGCATAAATTAGGCGCAGCTTTTCATATACCTCACGGACTTGCGAATGCTTATTTAATAAGTCAAATTATTAGATATAATGCAACAGATAATCCTAGTAAACAATGTGCTTTTCCTCAATATAAATATCCAATGGTAAAAGAAAGATATGCGAAAATTGCAGATACTCTTAATTTAGGAGGTAAAAATACAGACGAAAAAATTGATAAGCTTATTGAAGCAATCGAAAATCTTAAAAAAGAAATAGAAGTAGCACTTTCAATAGAAGCTGGAGGAGTTTCAGAAAAAGATTTTAATGCAAAGCTTGATGAATTAGTTGAATTAGCATTTGATGATCAATGTACTGGTGCAAATCCAAGATACCCATTAATGAATGAAATAAAAGAAATATATTTAAAAGCATTTAAAGGAGAGACTAAATTTAATTTTTAATTAAAACCAATCGCTATTTTTTGGATTTGGAAGAGAATCTCCTGTTTCTCTAATTTCGGTATTGGTATTTGGTAAGACAGGACTGACTTTTATTAATGGGGGTTTTTCGGTTATTTTAGGAGTCTCTTGAATAGGAGGTATTGATGAAGGTATATAATTATATTGTGGTTGTTGTAAATAAGGAGGCATTGAATAAGACATAGGAGATAAAGATGAATTTCTCATAAAATTATTTATTTTTAATCCTTTACTAAAGGTATTAATCATATTTATTGCTTGATTATTAATTAAATTAGTTGGATTAGTTGCATTAGCTGAACTAATTCCTGAGCCTCTTGTTAATAATGCTCCTGAAAATGTTTCTGTAAAATCAGCTGTTGTTTTAAAATCTTCATCATTGATTTCAAGATTTTGAGTATTTTCTTTTACCATTGAAAAAGATTTATCTATAGATCTTTTTGTAAATTCAGTTAAATGATTAAACATCCATACTCCTGCAATTAAAAAAAGAAATAAAACTGATGTTATTTTTATTGCAGAAGGTGTTGTTTGATCTTGTACGTTTGTAACTGTTTGTATTAGACCTATGCTTAAACCAATAGCTGCTACTAAAAAGATTATTGGACCACCTACTTGAAGTATAATGATCATACCTTCTCTTAATGTATATAACATCCAACTCATCGAAAACTCTCCACAAGTCCTTTTATAACTAACGACCAACCATCTACTGCTACAAAAATCATTATTTTAAAGGGTAAAGAAATAATAGTAGGACTTAACATCATCATACCAAGAGCAAGAAGTGTATTAGCAACAATAAGATCTATTACTAAAAAGGGCACATACATTAAGAATCCTAGAGAAAAAGATATTCTTAATTCCGTTAAAATATGTGCTGAAACTAAAGAAGTAAAATCTATATCTTTAGGACTCTTTGGGCTAGGTTTTTCAGATAAATCATAAATAAATTCTATATCTCTTTGATCAACCTGTTCAAGCATTCGTTTTTTTAAAGGTTGATAAGCTATATTCATTGCTTGTGCTAATTTTATTTCTTTTCGTGCAAGAGGCATTATTGCTTGTTTATTTATTTCATCTATAGGTCCTTGCATAACAAAAACTGTTAATATAAGTGCCAGACCATTTAAAACAAGATTTGGTGGGGATTGTATTCCAACCGCTTGCCGTAAAAAAGAAAGTACTATTATTATTCTTAAAAAAGGAGTTGTTGTTACAACAATAAGAGGAATAAAAGATAATATAAAAAAGAAAGCTAGAAATTGGAGTGTAGGCTCCATATTTGCAGGCAAGAGACTATTTATATAATCTGGATTCATATTAAAATATTTAGATAAATTTATTTTAGCATTTACTTAAAATTTACAGTGTTTAATACTTAAAATAAGCCTTTAAAACAATATAAGATAAACCTAAGACATTAAGAGTTGTAGTTCCTAAAAGTGCTATAAGTACATTATCAGAGAGTTTCATAAAAATATGATTTACTGTCAAAATTAATAAAACTGCTATTAACCAAAAAGAAACAACTATTACAGACCAAAAGGCTAAATTTTTTCTAGATTTTGTATCTTCCTGATAACGAGAGATTTCTAATAATTTTTGTTGATTATTTAATAAATTAGTATCTATATCTAAATTTGAATTTAAACTTTCATCTGTAGATAAATCTCCTCTATATACATTTTTAAACCGTGAATTGATAAACTCATCAGGTCTAATATTTTGGAGAGATTCTTTTAATGATTTTTCCATTAGTCAAACACCTTTAGTTCACTAAAATAGTCTTTAATAAGTTTATCTGAAATTATATGTCCCCATTTAAAACCCCATTTTTTTACACTTTTATCCCAAGCTCCTCCTTGAGAATGAGACCATGCAGAAAGCTTTGTTGCTGGAAAATCACCATAATTTTCTACTATTTTTCTAAGAATTTCAGTTAATAATGAATCATTCTGTAAATCATTAGAAATATTTTCAAGTTTATTTATTTTTTGATAATTTATAGCTTCACGAGTTCTAGGGAAGACAGGACCAAAGGGCCATGCTTGTGGATCTTCATTAATGATTTTATGATTATAAGTTGATAAATAATAACCATATAAAATATAAAGAAGTTTTTGAACTTGAGTAGTATTTAAAACATAATCACTCTCAAAAGCTAATGCTCTTAAGTATTTAGCAACTTCAACACTATCATAAGTTTTCATATAGTTTATTATAACAGTTATTTCATCATTTTTTCTATAGCTTCTTTAATTTTCGAAATATCCCCATTTCCTCCTTGTGCAAAGCTTTTATTCCCCCCTCCTTTGCCTCCTAATATTTCAGAAATAATTTTTAATTTTTGATTTGCATCTATATTTTCATGATTAGATCCTACTGCAAAGGCAAGTTTGTCTGTTTTGTTATAAAGAAATCCTAAATATTTTTTATTTTGTGCTTTTATAGTTAAGCTATCAAATATTATTTTTAAATTTTTAAATTCAGATTCCTCTGCAAAAAATAAAACTTCTTGATTGTTTATATTTAATTTTTCCGCTTTAGAAAGAAGATTTTCTGCATATAAACTTGCAAGCTTCCCTTCTAAAAGACTAAGTTCTTTGTTTTTATTTTTAATTTCTATTTCTAATTTTTCAACTTTATCTTGTTCTGTTAGGATTTTTTTGTTTAATTCTTCAAATAAAGCTTGTCCTACTACTAATTCTATTCGTCTTATACCTGATGCAATAGAGGATTCAGAAATTATTTTAAATGCAAAAAGTTCATTAAGTGATTTAACATGAGTGCCCCCACAAAGCTCTAAAGAAATAATTCTATCTTCTTCATCTTGAATTTTAACGATTCTAACATTGTTTTCATCATATTTATCCCCGAAAAATGCTAATGCTCCTTGTTTCTTTGCTTCTTCAAAACTGCAGTTTTTACAAATTACTTTTAAATCTCTTTTTATCTCATCATTTATAATTTTCTCTATTAAATTTATTTGTTCTTGAGTTAATGGCTTATCACTATTAAAATCAAATCTTGCTTTATTATAATTTACTTGAAAACCTGCTTGTTTTATATGCTCCCCTAAAATACTTCTCAATTGTGCTTGTAATAAATGCACTGCTGTATGATGTTTTTCTGTTTCTTTTCTTCTTTCTATATTTAAAAAACAATTTACTTCTTGATTTACTTCAAATTGTTTTTCAGTCAAGAATTCACCTATATGTACAAAAACTTTTCCTATTTTTTTTACTTCTTTTACTTCAAAAATAATAGATTTGTCTAAGCTTTTAATAAAACCTATATCTGAAGCTTGCCCTCCACCTTCTGCATAAAAAGAAGTTTTATCTAATATTAGTTCATTAGAAGTTAGAAATAATATCTCCCCTTTCAAGGGGTCGGGGGTGAGGCTAATAAAACAAGTCTCTTTAAATCTTTCATAATCTTGTACTGATTTAAAAGCTACTGCAAATTTATTATCTTTAGCTGAAATCTTTGAATGTTCTTCTTTTGCTTTTTCATAATCATCTATGTTAATTTTTATATTTTTTTCTTCTGCAAGATCCAAAGTTAATTCTAAAGGAAATCCATAAGTTGCATATAAATCAAATGCAGATTCTCCACTTAAACTATTATCTTTTATATAATCTTCAAACTTCTTTAATCCTCTTTCTAAAGTTTTATTAAATAATTCTTCTTCTTTGCCTATTTCTTCTGCTATTTGAGAATTGTTTAATTCAGGATATTCTTGAGCAAGTATTTCTTTAACAGGATCTAATAATTTATAAAGAAAAATATCTTTTATGCCAGCTAATCTACCATATCTAGCAGCTCTACGAATAAGCATTCTTAATATATAATCTCGTCCAGTATTAGCAGGTCTTACTCCATCTGCCAAAAGCATTGCTGAACATCTAATGTGATCACTTATTATTTTAAGAGTTGTTTCAGAAGAATTTTTATCTGCTAAAGATTTAACTTTTTTCATTATAGGTTCAAGTAAATCTGTTTCAAATACATTGTTTTTGTTTTGGAGTACACAAGCTAATCTTTCTAAGCCTAAGCCAGTATCAACATTAGGTTTTTTTAATTTTTTTAAACTTCCGTCTTTTAGTTGTTCATATTCAGTAAAAACAAGATTCCAAATTTCTATTTCTTCGCCTTGTTCTGGATGAAAATAAATTTCAGTACAAGGACCACAAGGACCGCTTATTCCACCAGCAGGACCCCAAAAATTATCAGCTTTACCAAGTTTTCTTATTTTATTTTCAGCAATGCCTACTTTATCACGCCAAATCTTAAATGCTTCTTTATCTTCAGGAGCTCGCTCATCTCCAGCAAAAATACTTACACTTAAACGATCAGGATTAAATTTATAACCATTAATAAGTAAATCCCAAGCCCATTGAATAACTTCTTCTTTAAAATAATCTCCAAAAGAAAAATTTCCAAGCATTTCAAAAAAAGTAAGATGTCTTGGGGTTTTCCCTATATTTTCAAGATCTGAATCTTTGCCGCCAACTCTAACACATTTTTGAACTGTTACTATTCTATTTTTAGGAGGGGTAGCTGTCCCTAAAAAATAAGGCACAAAAGGAAGCATACCAGCATTTGTTAATAAAAGACTAGGATTGTCAGGTATAAGAGAAGCACTTTTAAGATGAAGATGTTGTTGTTTATCTTTAAAATATTGAATCCAAAGATTTCTTATATCTGAGCCTTTCATGCTTTATTTCCTAAAATTTATAATAATTAAGAATAAATATAATAACTTAAAAAACTTTAAAAACAAAGTTTATAAAAAACTGATTTCTATTGCTTCCAAATTAAAATTATGTTATCTTTGATTTCATGAATAGATTACTATTAATATTATTTTTATCAGTATTATTGAATATTGGAATTTTTGCACAAAATAATTCACCAGTTCAAGATGGTCAAATAGAAAATAACACAAAATATACACCCGGACTTAAATTAGGTGGAATATCTATTGACGAAAGTGAATTTCAAGAAATGCCTACTGAAAAATGTCAGGGCGAAACTATTGCAACTATAATTAAAAGTTATTCTTTAACAAAAGATCTTTATCTTATAAAAACAGAAAAAGGCTTTGGAATAGCAGAAATAGATTTATCTTTTAGAGATTTAGAAACTGGAGTAAGAAGAAGTTCTAGATCAGAAAAAGCTTCTTGTAAAATAACAAAAGGCTTAGTTATTAAAGGTGAAATTGATTGTAAAGGTGCAAGATTAATTAAAAAAGAACCTTATGATAATTGTGCATATGATATTAAAGTTTGGGCACATAGTATGACTGAAGTAGATGCTATAGATCTTATAGCTAAAATGCTTCAACTTCAATTTTTAGATTATAGA
Organism: Candidatus Caenarcanum bioreactoricola; assembly: GCA_001899385.1. GTDB lineage: Bacteria > Cyanobacteriota > Vampirovibrionia > Caenarcaniphilales > Caenarcanaceae > Caenarcanum > Caenarcanum bioreactoricola. The sequence continues at coordinate 253,819 of MOYB01000003.1, forward strand.
AAAACTTGTGTTATAGCTCCTAAATCTAAATCAATTCAAGATAGAATGATGTTTTAAATGAATAATGTCCTCATTTTATGAGAAAAATAAATATATTTTATATATTAATATTATTAGTTGTATTCATAGATATACAAAAAGTTTGTGCAGAAACTATTACATTAAATCAAATAATAAATATTGTTTTAAAAAATAATCCTGAACTTAAAGCTATTGAAGCTAAACTTGGAATTAATGATGCTCAAATTTTAAAAGCTAAAACTAGAATAAATCCTTTATTAATTAGTGATAGTGGAATCGCTGAAAAAACTTATAGAGTTGGTATTCAACAAACAATTGAAGTTGCTAATAAAAGAAAAAAAAGAATTAATTTAGCTCAAACTCAAAAAGAAGTTGCTTTAAATGAAAAAGAAACTTATATTCTTGAATTAAAAGTTAATGTTAAAAATGCTTATATAGAGCTTTATAATGCTCAACAAAAATATAATATAACTAATGAAATATTGAATACAACTAAAGAATTATTTGAAGTTGCAAAAAAAAGACAAATAGCAGGAGATATTGCACTTTTAGATGTACTTCAAGCAGAAATAACAATGATAAATGTAAAAAATAATTTGGAAAATGCTAAATTAGGAATTATAAAATCTTTTAATATATTAAATGCATTTACAGGAGAGACTTTAGATAACGATATAATATTAATGCCAGCAAATCTTAGTGTTCAAAACAATACTATTGAAAAATTAAAAGAAAAAGCTTATTTCTTTAGACCTGAAATAAAAGGTCTTATGCAACAAATAGAAATAACAAAACAACAAATAGAAATAGCAAAAACTAATATTATTCCAAATTTAGTAATAGGTGCTGGTCCTAGTATAATTGAAGAAAATAATAAAATTAAGGCAAATTTATTTATAACAACTAGTCTTGAATTGCCTATTTTTGATTATCAACAAGGAGCAATAAACGAAGCCCTAGCTCAAAAAATACAATTAGAAAAAGAATTAGAAGTAATGAAAAATAAAATATCTCTTGAAATTAAAAATGCATTTTCTCAAATTAATTCAACTGGTGAATCTATAAAGATTTATGAAAATGAACTTATACCAAAAGCTAATGATGTTGTTAATAAATCAAGACGAAGCTTTGAAGAAGGTAAAAGTAACATAGTAATTCCTTTAAATGCCCAACAATCATATATAAATATAAAATTTGATTATATACAAACTTTAATTGAATATCAAAAAGCAATTAATAATTTAGAAAGAGCTGTAGGAGGTGTTTTATGAAAAGATTTAATAATAAAATAATTAATCTATTTACTATATTTTTAATATTAATTTTTATTACAGCTTGTTCATCTAAAGAGCAATCTAATGAAATTATTAAAACAAATCCTGATATTATTAAATTAAACAAAGATATAATTAAACAATCTGGAATAACTACAATACAAGTAATTAAAAAGCCTGTTATAAATCAAATTATTACTACTGGTCAAATTAAAACAAATGAAGATAAGAAATTTACTATTAATTCAATGGTAACAGGTCAAATTATTCAAGATAAAGTTAAACTTGGAGATTATATTAAACAGGGACAAGTAGTTGCTATTATACAAAATCCTGAAGTAACACAAATTAATGCTAATTTTACGCAACAACTTCATGAAAATAGAATTGCTATTCGTCAAGCACAAACAAGATATTCTTTAGCAAAAATAAATTATGAAAGAGAAAAAAAATTATTTAATGAAGGAATTAGTGCACAAAAAGACTATATTCAAGCTGAATCAGATATGACTATTGCTAAAGAAGAACTTGCTATTGCTCAGGAAAGGTCTGTGCATATTAAATCAGAAGCAAATGCAATGCTTAAAACTTATGGAGTAAATATAAATCTTGATTCTGAGAATTTAATAACATCAAGTCCAATTACTGCTCTTAGATCAGGAGTAATTACTAAAAAAAATATTACTGTTGGTTCAGTTGTAACTCCTAATCAAATACTTTATGAAGTGTCTGATTTAAAAGAATTATGGCTTGATATTACTCTTTATTCAAATAAAATAGCTGAAATAAATAAAAATCAAATAGTAATATTTAAAGCAGATAGTTTTAAAGGAAAAGAATTTATAGGAAAAATTGATTATATTCAACCTTCTAGTGATGAACCTACACAAACATTTATTGCCAGAGCATTTATAGATAATTCACTAGGGCTTTTAAAACCAGGTATGTTTGGTGAAATAATTATAAATACTAATATAAAACAAGAAAAAGTTTTTATTCCTGATGAAGCTATACAAAAATATGGTAAAGAGATTTTTGTATTTAAAGCTTTAGGAAATGGAAAATATAAAAAACAGATTATTGAACTTGGAGAAAAAACTTCTGAAGGCTATTTTGTAAATAATGGTCTTAAAGCTGAAGATAAAATAGTTAAAAATGGTAGCTTTATTCTTAAATCTGAATTATTAAAAAGTGAATTTGCTGAAGAGGAAGAATAATTGGAAAAATTTTTAGTTAAATTTATAGAACAAAGATTATTAATTTGCATAATATTTACTTTATGTATTATAGGAGGAATATATGCTTTTAAAAATTTACCTATTGATGCATTCCCTGATTTAACAAATAATCAAGTTCAAATTTTAACAGATACTCAAGGAATGGCACCTATTGAAACAGAACAATTAATAACTATTCCAATTGAGTCTATTATGAGTGGTCTCCCAAAAGTTGATGAAATAAGATCTATTTCTAAACTTGGACTGTCAGTTATTACTGTTGTTTTTAAAGATAATGTTGATATATATTTTGCAAGGCAACTTGTTAATGAAAGAATGCAAGCCGCAAAAGCTAGACTTCCTGAAGGGTTGAATCCTGAATTGGGTCCTATAACAACTGGAATGGGTGAAATTTATCAGTATGTTGTTGAAGGAAAAGGTTATTCACCCTCAGACTTAAAAACACTTCATGACTGGGAAATAAAATATCAACTTAGAACAATTCCTGGTGTAAATGAAGTTAATACTTGGGGAGGAGAAACTCTTGAATATCAAATAATTTTATATCCTGAAAGATTATTGCAATATAATTTAACTTTAAAAGAAGTATTTGAAGCTTTAAAAGATAATAATACAAATTTTAGTGGAGGGATTATTGAACATGGATCAGAACAATATGTATTAAGAGGTCTAGGGCTTATTAATAAATTAGAAGATATTAGAAATATAGTAGTTAAATATCAAGAAGGAAAACCTATTTATATAAAGAATATCGCTAAAGTTGAATATGGACAAGCATTAAGACAAGGCGCTGCAACCAAAGATGGTAAAGGTGAAGTAGTTACAGGCATTATCATGATGCTTAAAGGTGAAAATAGTAGAAATGTAATTAAAGAAATTAAAATTAAAATAAATGAGATTAAAAAGAGCTTACCAGAAGGAGTAAAAATCAAAGCATTTTATGATCAAACAAATCTTGTAGAACAAACTATAAAAACTGTTGAAGTTAATCTTGTTGAAGGCGGATTACTTGTTATTATTGTTTTACTTTTTATGTTAGGCAATATAAGAGCTGCATTAATTGTTGCTTCTACAATACCTTTAGCAATGATGTTTTCATTTATGGGAATGAAAGCGCTTGGTTTAACCGCTAATATTATGAGCCTTGGAGCTATTGACTTTGGTATGATTGTTGATGGCTCTATTGTAATGGTAGAAAATACCTTAAGAAAATTATCACACAATAAAAATCCTAATATAGCTGTATTTAAAATAATTCAAGATTCTGTAAAAGAAATGGCAAGACCTATATTTTTCGGGGTGTTAATTATTACAGTTGTTTATATGCCTATTCTTTCTCTTGAAGGTATAGAATATAAGATGTTTTCACCAATGGTTTTTACTATTTGTTTTGCATTACTGGGTTCATTATTAGTAGCACTTTTTCTTATTCCTGTTTTATGTAGTTTTTTTCTTCAAGGTAAAATCACAGAAAAGAAGAATTTTATAATAGAAAAAATAAAAGAACCCTATTTAAAGCTCTTAGACAGTGCAATAAAAAATAGAATAAAAACAATTATTATAACTATAAGTATATTTTTAATAGCTTTATTATCACTTCCTTTTATTGGAACAGAATTTGTACCAAAATTAGATGAAGGAAGTTTTTCTATTGGTGTTATGAATTTACCGAGTATATCTTTGCCAGAAGCAATAAAGACTACAACACGAATAGAAAATGTAATAAAGGAAGTTCCTGAAGTTAAAAGTGTAGTATCAAAAATCGGCAGAGCAGATCTTGCGACTGATCCTATGGGAATTTATCAGACTGATACTTTTGTTGAGTTAAAACCTAAATCCAAATGGCGGTTTGGAATGACAAAAGAAAAATTAGCAATAGAATTAGATTCTTTACTTCAAAAAAAAATAGCAGGGGTTAATTTTAGTTTTACTCAACCAATTGAAATGCGAGTAAATGAACTTGTGTCAGGAGTTAAATCAGATGTCGCAGTAAAAATATTTGGTGATGATTTAGATATACTTTCAAAAAAAGCAGAACAAATTAAAAATATTTTACAGACTGTTAAAGGAGTTGCTGATTTACAAGTTGAACAAATATCAGGTTCACAACAAATAACTATAATCCCTGATAGAATAAAAATGGCTCATTATGGAGTAAATATAGCTGATATAAAAAATATAATTTCTGTTGCTATTATGGGAGAGGCAATTTCTGAAATTTTAGATGGTAAAAAAAGATTTACTTTAAGAGTTAAATTTCCAGAAGCAAGTAATATAGACCCTGCTGTTATTGAAAATCTTCTTATTGAAACTTCAAAAGGGATACATATTCCTATTAATCAAGTTGCACAAGTATTAATAATAGAAGGTTTAGAAGCAGTAAACAGAGAATCAGGACAAAGAAGAATAATAATACAATGTAATGTAAGAGGAAAAGACATAGGATCTTTTGTTAAAGATGCAGAACAAAAAATATCAAAAAAAATAAAACTTCCTCCTAATTATTATATTCAATGGGGAGGGCAATTTGAAAATCAACAAAGAGCAATGCATAAACTTGCATTAGTTATTCCCCTTTCAATACTCATAATTTTCTTTTTACTTATAGCAACTTTTTCATCAATAAAACATTCTATATTAATTATTTCGAATATTCCATTTGCTATAGTTGGAGGGATATTAGCACTATGGTTAAGAGGAATGTATTTGAATGTACCTGCAGTAATTGGTTTTATTGCGCTTTTTGGTGTAGCAATTTTAAATGGACTAGTTCTTGTTTCTTCTTTTAATAAGCTTCTAGATAAAGGTTATTCAATGAAAGAAACTATTAAAATTGGAGCAAAAACAAGATTAAGACCAATTCTTACAACAGCCATTGTAGCAATACTTGGATTTTTACCCATGGCAATATCAACAGGTTCAGGTGCAGAAATACAAAAACCTTTAGCAACAGTTGTTATTGGGGGATTAATAACTTCAACAATGCTTAATTTAATTGTTTTACCAGTTCTTTATAGTTGGTTTTGTCATCCTAGAACAAAAATTAGGAAAAAAATAAAAGATTCTTTTAATAAATTAAATTCTATTCCTAGAAACCCCCTTTAGAGGGTTGGGGGCTCAAGGTAGGAAAGTTTCTATTTTTATTTTTCTTTAATAATATATATTTATCCTATTTCTTTCCTAGAAGAGCCAAATATTTTTTGATTTTTTGATATTATTTTTATTTGCTTATTTAAAATTTTTATAAAGATGCTTAAATTAAAACTTCCAAAAAGAAAAGCTAAAATAATATGTACTATAGGACCTGTTAGCAATTCGTATGAACAAATAAAAAAATTGGCTTTAGCAGGTATGGATGTAGCTAGACTTAATTTTTCACATAGCTCTCATGAAGAACATGCAAAAGTTATTGATAATATAAGAAGAGTTTCTAATGAAATCGGTAAACCTATTGGTATATTACAAGATTTACAAGGACCTAAAATAAGAATAGGACAAGTTCTTAATAATCAAATTGAACTTAAAGATGGTCAAGAGTTTTCTATTACAACTGAAGATGTACCACCTACTGAAACAATGGTTTCTACTACTTATAAAGATCTTGCAAAAGACCTTAGTGCTGGTGATAATTTATTAATAGATGATGGAAATATAAGATTTAGAGTGATAGAAAGTGATGGCGTAAAAATAAGATGTACTGTTACTTGTGGAGGCGTTCTTAAAAATAAAAAAGGTATAAATGTCCCTGATTTAAAACTTTCAACTAAAGCCTTAACTGATAAAGATATAGAAGATCTTATGTTTGGTATTGCTAATGATGTTGAATATATTGCTTTATCTTTTGTTCGTGAAGCTAAAGATGTAGTTGAATTAAAAGCTCTTATAAGAGAAAAAGCTTATAAAGATATTCCTATAATTGCAAAAATAGAAAAACCTCAAGCAGTTGAAAATATTGATGAAATCCTTGCTGTAACAGATGGAATTATGGTTGCAAGAGGAGATCTCGGCGTTGAAATGCAAATAGAAAAAATGCCTGTTATTCAAAAAATGCTTATCAAAAAAGCAAATGAAAAAGGCATTTTAGTTATTACTGCAACGCAAATGCTTGAATCAATGATTTATAATCCGGGTCCTACAAGAGCAGAAGCTACTGACGTTGCAAATGCAATTTTTGATGGTACAGATGCAGTAATGCTTTCAGGTGAAACTGCAAGTGGTAAATTCCCTATAGAAACTGCTAGTATGATGTCAAGGATTGTTGAAGAAGCAGAAGCAAGCGAACTCTATGAAAATACTCTTAAAACAATACCTTTTAGTTGTCAAAATTGCTTCCCTCAAATAATAGCAGAAATGGCATCTAATGCGGCTAACCGAATAAACGCAAAAGCGATTATTTCTTTAACAAGTGGCGGTACTATTGTAAAAAGAATTTCAAAATGTAGACCTAAATGTTCAATAATTTCACTTTCTCCTTTTCTTAAAACACAACAGCTAACATCGCTTTATTGGGGAGTATTTCCAGTACTTATTACAGAACAAGATGTAGAAGAAATTAATAGATTAAGTAATGTTACACAGGTTTTAGATGAAAGAATACTTGAAACAGGAGTATTAGAAAAGGGAGACAAAGCAGTAGTTACCTTTGGTTCACCAATGCGTATTATGGGAGAAACTAATCTTATGAAGCTTTATAGAATAGGAATGAAAAATAATATTGATGGTGTTACTATGGATTAAATCATGAGTAATTTTTTTGCTGAAGTAAAAGCTGTCTTTTCCAAAGAAGTAATACATATATTTAATGATTTTACTACTTTAAGAATTGCTCTTATATTTCCTCTTATGCAAATGTTAATTCTAGGGGCAGCAATTAATAATGAAGTTAAAGATCTTAAAACATATATATTTGATCAAAGTAGGAGTTATGCATCAAGGGAATTCATAGGTGCTGTTCAGGCAAGTACTTATTTTAAAATAAAAGGCTATACTTATTCTAAAGATGCATTAACAAAGCTTTTAATTTCTGGAAAAGCACATGTAGGTATAATAATCCCCCCTAATTATTCATATAAACTTAATTCAGGACAAAAGCCATCGATTCAAGCATTAATAGATGGTTCAGATTCAACTGTTGCAACTCAAGCAAAATCTGCTTTAGAAGGATTAGGAAAAAATATTTCAGCGAAAACAATAGAAGCGAAAAGACAAGGGAGTCTTTTAGAATCAGTTAATGCTTTAGATGTTAGAACACGTTTACTTTTTAATCCAAATTTAAAGACAAAATTTTTTACAATACCTGGTTTATTAGGCATAATTGTATTTCTTGTAGTAGGATTTTTATGTTGTGTTTCTATTGCAAAAGAAAAAGAACAAGGAACTTTTGAACAATTACTTGTAACACCTTTAGCACCATTGAGTCTTATGATCGGGAAAATCCTTCCTTATCTTATAATAGGACTTTTAGATTTTAATTTAAGTGTATTTGCAATGTTTGTAGGTTTTAATGTACCAATTGCAGGAAATCTTTTGATTTTAGAAACAGCAGCTTTTATATTTATGTTTTCAGTAGTAGGTTTAAGTATATTTGTATCTATAGTTAGTGCAACACAAATGCAAGCAATACAAATGCTTCAAATGATGCTTTTACCTTCAATTTTATTATCAGGTTATGTTTTCCCCTTTGATTCAATGCCTACATTCTTTAAAACAATAGGGCTTTGTTTACCAGTTACGCATTTTATAAGTATTTCAAGAGGCGTTATACTAAGAGGAGCAGGCTTAGAAGACTTATTATTGCCATTTGGAGTACTTATACTTTATGGAATATTTTTTCTCCTTTTAAGTGTAAAAGTCTTTAAAAAACATTTAAGTTAAGCTCTTAATTTAATAAATCATTAATATCTAAAGGGATAGTTGTAACTGGACTGGATTTAGCAGCTTTTTTAAAATATTTTCTATGTCTTTTTTCATTTTCTTTTAAAGTCATTGCACTATTTTCATTTACTGCAACAAGAATAGATTCATAAGGATTTTTAATATCTTTATAAAAGAAATGAATTTCAGCATTTTTAGTAAGAAAAATTTCTTCTATTAATTTAATATCTAAATTAGAACGTTCTATAAATTATTTTAGCATTTCTATAGTTTTATTAGAAATTGTAATTGATTTTCCTTTAATAGTATAAGTTTTCTGCGCTTTGAATCTATAAAAAACTCTAATATTTGTAATATTTTTTAAAAAATCTATCATAAATTTATTATAAATGCTAATTAAGTATAGACTGTTTTGAAAATTTAAACTATAGTTTATAAGAATTAAAATAAAAATTATGATAAGCTTGATTCAAACCCTAATAAATTAAACTGGAACAAGAATGTCAAAATTTAATTCAGAATTTAATATGCTTGAAAATATAGAAGCACGTCAAGTCATTGATTCAAGAGGTAACCCTACTGTAGAAGTAGATGTTTCTCTTATAGGTGGCGGATTTGGTAGAGCAATAGTTCCTTCTGGTGCAAGTACCGGACAATTTGAAGCTGTTGAACTTAGAGATAATGATAAAAAAATCTATAGTGGTAAAGGTGTACTTAAAGCTGTTGAAAATGTGAACACAAAAATATCAGAATGTTTACTTGATGCATCTGAAGAAAGTATGAATGCTTTAAATCAAGCACTTTTAGATAAAAAATTAATTGAATTAGATGGTACTCATAATAAAGGAATTTTAGGTGCAAATGCTATATTAGGAGTTAGCCTTGCGAACGCTCGCGCTGCTGCTGAAGAATTAGGCTTACCTTTATATCGTTATATTGGTGGTGTAAATGCAAAAGTTCTTCCTGTGCCTATGATGAATATTCTTAATGGTGGAAAACATGCTTTAGATTCCGTAGATTTTCAAGAATTTATGGTTATTCCTGCAGGAGCAAAAACTTTTTCACAAGCTTTAATGTGGGGATCTGAAATATTCCATGCACTTAAATCTGTATTAAAATCTAAAGGACATGCTACAAGTGTAGGAGATGAAGGTGGTTTTGCTCCAAGTCTTAAGGCTAATAAAGAAGCTTTTGAACTTATTATTGAAGCAATTGAAAAAGTTGGTCTTAAACCAGGTGAACAAGTAGGTTTAGCACTTGATGCAGCAAGTACTGAACTTCTTAAGGATGGGAAATATCACCTTGAAAAAGAAGGTAAAATTCTTACACCATCACAACTTATAGATCTCTATGAAACATGGCAAAAAGATTATCCAATTCTTTCTATAGAAGATGGTATTGCAGAAGATGATTGGCAAGCTTGGGCTGAATTAACTTCAAGACTTGGAAATAAAATGCAGTTAGTTGGAGATGACCTTTTTGTAACCAATGTTGAAAGACTTAAAAAAGGAATTCAAAATAAAATTGCAAATTCAATTCTTATTAAAGTAAATCAAATCGGTACTTTAACTGAAACACTTGATTCTATTGAATTAGCACACAGAAATGGTTATACAGCAGTAATTTCACACCGTTCAGGGGAAAGTGAAGATACTACTATTGCAGACCTTGCAGTAGCTACAAATGCTGGACAAATTAAAACTGGTGCTCCAAATAGAACAGATAGAGTTGCAAAATATAATCAACTTCTTAGAATAGAACAAGAACTTGGTTCAGTTGCTCAATACTATGGATGGAATGCATTTCCTTTTATATGTAAAAAAGCTTGTGCTTGTTCATGTGCTTGTTAATATAATTTAATTTTATTTATTAAAAATTCTCCTAATAAGACTTTGGATTTAATTCAAGGTCTTTTTTCTTTATTTCAAAGTTTTCTAATAAATTCTCGT
>MOYB01000030.1 GCA_001899385.1 Candidatus Caenarcanum bioreactoricola
CAAAAAATTGCACCATGTCACAACTAATAACTGCTAATAATGGCTAATAACTGCTAATATGAAACTATACCACGTAACAACCCAAAAGAAAGCAAGGTTGTATAATCAAACAGGCCATATTATTTCCCCTGTAAGAGGATTTACAACACTACTAGGTGCTATGGCTTGGGCACTAAAAGTTAATAGAACAGTAATTTATGAAATAGAATGTAATAAGGCATACAAATTACCAGATCACCATAATAAATATGGAGAAGCTTGGTGGAATGATGAAAATGTAACTAATTTTAAATGTGTATTTTCTGCTGATGGAGATGCTTAGAAATGGCTAATAAAGAAATTAAAATACCTAAAGTTACAAGAGTGGAAGTTATTGATGAAACTGGTAGAGCTTATACTAAATGGAATGTTAAAGTAGAAGCTCAATTACAAGATAATGAAAGAACTTTAAAAATATTTGTTTATAAGAAAGATGATTAAAAGAATTTGGGTTTATGATACAGAAACCCTAAATATCTTCACAGCTACTTTTATAGATAAAGATTCTAATGATACAAGAGTATTTATACTTACTTCTAGTGTTAATCAGATTCCAGAACTTCTCAACTTTTTAAATACGGAAGTTAGTGGATTAATTGGGTATAATAGTATATCATTTGATGCTCAAGTATTAGAATTTATTTATAGACACCCTAGTTGCACAGCTGAAGATATTAGAAGATATGCTCAAATAATTACATCTGATGATAATAGAAGACCAGATGTTCCTGAATGGAAGTTAAGAATTCCTCAATTAGATTTATTTAGAGCTTTATCTTTATCTGTTAAAGCTAAAAGAGTTTCTTTAAAATGGTGTGAGTTTATGATGGACTTGGATAATATTGAAGATATGCCAAGTCAAGGTGCTGGTGATAATTGGTTGGAACAAGTGCTTAGTTACAATCTTAATGATGTCATAGCTACCAAAGAATTATATAAAAGACATCTAAAGGACATCCAGTTAAGAGAATTGCTTACTAAGCGTGAGAAAGTTAATCTAATTAACTCTACAGAACCTGATATGGCTAAGAAATTGTTTTCAAGATATTTAGCTGAGGCTATGGGTATTCCTGAAAATGATTTAAAAAGTATGAGTACTAATAGAACAGTAGTCAATATAAAGGATATTATATTACCATATATTAGTTTTAAAACAGAACTTTTAAATATGGTTAAAACATCATTTAATAAACTAGAAATTTATGAAAATGATAAAGCTGAATTTAATATTAAGTTTGGTGGAATAGATATTACTTATGCTTTAGGAGGTATTCATGGTGCATTAAGTAACACTATTGTTAAGTCAACAGATACACATATTATTAAAAGTGCTGATGTAACTTCATTTTATCCAAATTTAGCAATTAGAAATGGCTTACATCCAGCACATATACCCCAAGAAGTATTTTGCAAGTTGTATGAAAGTTTATTTGAGGAACGAAGATCTATTCCTAAAAGCGATCCTAGAAATTATATACTAAAAATTTTATTAAATTCAGTTTATGGAATGTCTAATGATAAATTTAGCTTTCTAAGAGATAGACAATTTACATTATCTATTTGTATTAATGGTCAACTATTATTATCTCAATTATTTGAAGCTGTTATATTAGGTATTCCTGATAGTAAATTAATAATGGCTAATACCGATGGATTTGAAGTATTAATCCCTAAAGAATATGAAGATAAATATTATCAAATTTGTAAGCAGTGGGAAGAATTAACTCAGCTTGAATTAGAGTTTGTTGATTATAAAAGCATGATTATCAGCGATGTAAATAATTATATTGCCGTATATGATAATAACAAAACTAAATGTAAAGGTAGATATGAATTTGAAAACATTCCATTACATAAGAATAAATCACATTCTATAATACCTAAAGCTGTTTATGAATACTTTGTTAATGGTGTTGATATAGAAACTACTATTTACAACCATAGGAATATATTTGATTTCTGTGCAGGTGTCAAAGCTAAAAAATCAACAGATGGTGGTTCAAGATATGAGTTAAGATATGTTAATGGTAGTGACATTGTTAAAGAGAGATTATCTAAAACAGTTAGGTATTTTATATCTAAGAAAGGTAAATATCTTTATAAAATATATGATTCAGGTGAAGAAGAACATGTTGAAGCACCTGTTAAATTAGGTAGTAGAAGAAAAGATTGGAAAGTTACATACTTTAATAAAGCTTTTTATCCAGATAACTTTGCAGACTATGATATAGATTATAGTTATTATATATCTAAAGCAAGAGAATGGATTGTTGCTATTGAAGATAAAAAATCAATTAAACTTATTTATATGAAACAAGAAATGTAAGCTAAATTATTAAAAACTTTAGAAATTATGGCAAAAGATATAACTTGGACTTATAATGGTAAACAATTTAAAGTTGGTAATTCTCTAAATGATGATTGGGAACCTAATAACATCTTTCCAATAGTATGGTATAAAAAAAGATTGTATAAAGCCTTTATTAAACCAAAATCACCTAAAATAGATAGAGTGTGTTTAGTGGATATATACAACCCTGATCTAAAATGTTATTGGACTTCAGCAGATAGAGTTTATAATATAATTGAAATATGACAAAAGTTAACTTAAAAGATAATATTTTTATTGAAGGATTTGATGACATAAATAAATTTCTATCAAAAGAAAATAAATATAATGTACAAAATACGTTACATTTTCTAAAAAGAGTTTTAATATATTCAGGTAAAACCTCTGAAATACCTGAAGAATTAGTTGAAGAATGTGTCATTCAATTTGGTCTATGTAAAGGAACCCCACTAGATGATGGGAGCATATTGCAAGAAGACATTTACTTTGGCTTTAAAAATTATAAACCAGGATTCGGAGTTGTAGATTTTGAAACACCTAAAGAATCAATCCAATCTGCTTGTGATAAGGAATA
>MOYB01000031.1:0-2292 GCA_001899385.1 Candidatus Caenarcanum bioreactoricola
TTCAGTATACGGATTTTCAGTATCATTAAGTTTAAACTGTTTCAAGGGAACAAAAATCTTAATTAAATCTGTTTCAATAGTATATAAATTTGTTGAAAATTTTCCATCTAAACATCTTTGAGTACAGCTTAAAAGTCCTACTTCTTTTAAAATCTTTAAACATTTATCAACTTTATCCCTCCCGACGCCTGATTCTTTTTGGAGTAAACGTCTACTTGGGAATGCTGTATTTTCTTTATTAATTCTTTTTGCAATTAATAATAAAATAACAAAGGCATCACTTCCAATTTCAGGAAGTAAATCTAAAAGTCTCGTATCTATATTTAACATTAAAATTTTTTCTCCTTTACGCCTGTATTACTTGTATTAAGAGGTTGCGGGAGTGCCGTACAAGCTCAGCTTTTAGGTGGATTATAAGTTCACCCTATCCCGCAATATAATTATATTATACCATTTGTTTATCTTTTTTATTTATTTCCTCTTGTTTTTTTAACAAATTTTTAATTAGCTTTTTATGATGTTTAATTTTTTCAATGGGCAAAAGATTATTTTTTTCTATAAAATCATAAAATTCTAGATCTGCTTCAAAATTCACATAACGTGCTGTTATTTTTCTTTCCATTATTTTTTCTCCTCTATTAAAGTAATCTTACAAGGTCTACCAGTTCTATTAATCTTTATTCCAGCCTTCCTGTAAAGCTTGGTTATAGTTATCTTGCTTACCCCTAAAATCTCACTTACCCTTTTTAATGTCTTATTCTCTTCTAATAATATTTCAAGTTCTTTTTTTGTTATTTCCATTTTGTTTAATTGTAAGTATTTTTATTATACCCTTTGCTTTCTTTTTATGCTATAATTTCTATATGTTTAATTATTAAATATTTATGAAAATAACTAGACTTTTACATTCTCATAGAAAACTTAGAATCACTCAAGAACAAAGAGCTAAGAATCTTTCTGAATTGTCAGGAATACCTTTTCTTGAATGTTTAGAAAGATTAAGAAATCCTAATGAACAAAATTTTCAATGGGAGTATGATTTAGTAGTAAATGCTTCTAAAAAAGCAGGTAATAATTTAATTCAATTATTACAACAACAAACTTTAGAAACAGTACAAAGGAGGGTTTCAAAATGATATTAACTTACGAAGAAATTCTAAAAACAGTACCAGCAGAGATTTATAAAACTTCAATAGTTCTTTTTATTCTTTTAATTTTCTTTGTAATGTTAATTTATTGCATAAATGAATTAAATAAATATGACCTAGAAAAATATTGTTTTCTTTTTATTTTGCCTGCTATTGTTTTTATTTGCTTAACTATAACAAGCTTTAATTTAATAGATTTAATAATAACACCTGAAGTATACGCAAAAAAAGAACTATTAAACCTAGAGAAGCGGGAAGAAAACAGGAAAAATGACATGGAACTAGCTAAAACTAGAACACAACTATTAAAATATTAAAATAAATGAGTGAAGAAATTAAATATCTTAAATGTCCAAACTGCGGAGAGGAATTCGCAGATTATATATTAAAATCTTATTTACAAAAATATGATGGTAAGTGCGTAATTTGTTATCAAAAAGAAGATAATGTTTTGTTTCAAGCAAAAGAAACAAATCGACTATTAAAAGAAATCATACAACTACTAAAAATAAATGAGTAAAATAATAATCCCTTTTGAATTGTATTCAAGTAAAAATTCAAGACAAACATTCATGAGAAATGGGAAAATCATTAATATAAAGTCTAAACAAGCTTTATCTAATGAAAAGGAACTTATTGACTGGCTTGTATTGAATAAACACGCTTGGGATTATGAATTAACTCAATTTATATGTCAACAAGAATATGAAAAAAAAGATTATAGTTATTACCCTTTAAAGATATACATTAAAATATATCGCGAAACTAATAGAAAATTTGACTATCTAAATATATATCAGAATTTATTTGATTGCATGGTAAAGGCTGAATGGTTGCCAGACGACGACATGAACCATTTAATCCCTATATTTGAAGGCTGGGAAAAGGATAAAGAAAACCCTAGAGTTGAGTTAAGTTTATTTACTGAAGGGGAATAATATTCTTAGAATTAATAAATTGTTATTTGAGTTGTCGAGGATTCCTCGATAGCTCATTTTTATACTTGCACTTACTTGATTTTCTAACAATATAAATATATTTATAATTGCAGATGTTAAAGAAATTCTCTTTTTTTAACATACATTAAAAACCTTGTTAAAGAAATTAAAAAGTTTTAACAAGATTATAAGAATGCTTGAGTATG
>MOYB01000031.1:4559-7499 GCA_001899385.1 Candidatus Caenarcanum bioreactoricola
TCTTTGCAAAAGTATTCAGCTTTTTAGTAAACAAAAATTTTATAAATAATATTGAAACTGCTCTCATAGAATCATTAAAAGATTCTTTTTTGTATGCTAATGAAAAATTAAAAGATGGTATTTCTTTAGATTCATTAAAAGCTTTCTTTGGAGCTTTTCTTAAGAATTTACCTAAAGAATTACTTGAAGAACTTAAAGAACATGTAATTAACACTGCTAGCGAATTAGCAACTGAAGATAAGCAAGCTATAACTGATTACTTAAATAGTAAGATATAATGAAAAAAATAGTAGTTAGCATAATTTTGATAGCGACATTAATGTCGGGACCATCTTATGCTTTTTTTGATTCTTGTACATCTGCTAAGGAGTATGATGATAGAAAGAACGAAAGAACTCTTGAAAAGGATGACAGAAATAGAGAAAGAATGTTTATATTAAATTTATCTCAAATGTTTAATAAAACTATTCAAGAGAATCAACCGCTTTCACAGCAAGAATTAGACTTCTTTAAATCAAAGTATGAACTTGAATTTAAGCAGAAAGAGTTTGATTTAAAAAGAGAAAAAATGAAATTTTGTATAACTCAATGCGGAGGGGACTTTACTTGTATTCCTAAATGTTATGAATAGTGAGGTGAAAATAAATGATTAAAGAAACTATTATTAATAACCATATTCCCGACGCCAGCAAAATGGTAGATATTAAACAGTTAGAAGAGGCATATAATAAGACTTGTAATAATATTAGTTTAGTTAAAAATTATAATGAGAATAAACATAATAAACACAATAACAAATACTGGTCATGGGCAATGTTTAATACTTGTTTATTAGGTGTTGTTGGAGCAAGAATAGTATTTGAATGGATACTAGAACCGATTTTTAAAATAATAATCAAATGAACATACAGCCGATTTTAACAGCAGTTTTAATAGGTGGAGTAATAATAAAAAATAGACATAAAAATTTAATTAGAAAGGTAAATAAATGAAACTTGGAGAAATAATAAAACAAAGAAGATTAGAAAAAAAGATGACTCAAACAGAATTAGCTAGCAAGATAGGAGTTAGCAAAGAGGCTATTTCTAAACTTGAAAGAAATCTTAGGAATGGTATTTATCAAAAGAATATTCAAAAAATTGCAGATGCTTTAGGAATCCCTACTAAAGATGTTGTTGATGCCTATATTGAAACTGTGAAAGAAAGATTAAAATAGTTTTATTTATAAAATCAATTCTAAACTTGACAAGGCTATCTCTTTTTGGGTACAATTTAAATATAAAGTTAAATAAGTGGAGTTAAACAATGGGATTAAGAGAAGGTTTAGAGTATTTAGGATTAAGCACTATAGCAACAAGTGAAAGCATTACCTTTTGTAGCAATACAATTGGGGATTCTGCCTTTATTGAGTTTTGGTATATTGATCCTAAAACTTGTGAAAAATTAAAATTAATAAAAAGAGAATATATTGGAACAAAAGAAGAACTAGAAAGCTTCTTGTCTAAATATTAAACTCTTTCGAAAGCAGGTGGGCATAATTTAACTTTATATTCTTTTAACTCCCCCCATCTGCTTTCGGTAGAGATACCGAAACACTAAAAAAGGTAATTAAAAAATGGTTTGCGAAAAAGAGATAGCTAGCGAAAAGATTTATTTTAAGCCAGATTTAAAGATAAGTTATAAGGCTTTAAACAATGCTAAAGAAGGAAAAAAAGGGCATTTTCAATGTTATAGATTTAATAACAAAGAAACCTTTAACCTTGATGAATTAAAAACAATAGCAATTAGAAAATTGCAAGTATTTGAAAATGATTTATATATAAGTCAAATAATGCCATCTCTGTTTGATGGAGAGATTATATTAAGAAACAAAACTGATTATTCTTTACACGGCATAATCAAATGGGATTCTAAAGAAAGAGTTTTTATCGGAGCAGAAGGGCAATTCGTTAATTTTGGTAAAGTACAAAGTACCTTAAGAATTGCGGGGATTTTATTAACCACTGGAGAGTCTTTTTATTTAGACATAAAAGGCTTACCTAAAATGGAATTGGACCGAATTAAAAAAGACAAAAGCAATAAAGAAAAGGTTGATATTTTAAATAATTCAAACTTTATAAGATTTTATCCAAATAAAGAAATTATAACTGCTGGCCAAAAACCAATGCAAAGAAATATTAATTTACTAGAAGTAGAAAGCTTAGATGATAAATTTACTTTATCAGAAGAGCAAATAGAAGAAATAGAAGAAATTAATAGGATTATTAATGAAGAGTTAAGAAATTATAAAGACGGTACAGCCTTAACAAAAGAAGAAAGTAAAAAGGTTGAAGATATAAGTTCGGTATTTACAGACACAGAAGAGGAGGCACCTTTCTAATGAAACTAGTGCCTAGAAGACAAAAAAACCTAGAAGAACAAAATGTTTATACCTGGGGATACGAACAAGCTCTTCACGATATTTTAATTTTAGTAAGAGAATTTGAATCTTATTCAATTAATGATGAATTTGATTATATAAAAAAGTTTGAAATATTTAAGAGAATAAGAGAAGAAAGCTATAAGTTCCCTTTTATATTTGAATCTAATGAACAAATAACTAAATTTTATGAGGAAAATAAAAATGACTAAACAAATTAAAATAGAATATGATGACAAAGAAATCATTTTTACAACTTTAAAAAGTACTACTGGCGTAGACAAATTTTCAGCATATTCAAGGGAATTAGATTTTCAGGGAAATAAATATTATCAATATATTGATACCTCTAAAATTCCTTTTGAAATTGCGGAGGCTTTAGTTAATTTTGTAAAAAAAATAGGAGTGGAATAAATGACTACTACTAAAATAGATTTAAATAATAATCAACAGCTAGAGGAACTCTGGTATAAATACGATTTAAAGCCAAATACAAGGTGGGATCCTGATAATGAATTTCA
>MOYB01000032.1 GCA_001899385.1 Candidatus Caenarcanum bioreactoricola
CCAAAACTCAGAAATAAATTGCAACTTTTTTAAAGTTGAAATTTATTTTAGTTTTGGTATATTTCATAAAAGGTTAAAATTATTTTTCTAAATTTTTAGAGATATCATAAATCATTAGTGAATAAAATCATAGTTCTTTTATTTTCTTAATTATTCTGATAGAATCACCTATTTTTATTCCTTTTTTCTTGTACCAACCTTTATTTACTTCAAGTGCATATTTTACTTTATTTTTTGAACTTATAGATGTTTCATCTTTTGGTTTCATATCGTAAATCTCTAATATTTTAAAATTCTCATCAATATAAGCGATACTAAGTGGAATATAAGTATTTTTCATCCAAAAATTCATATATTGTGATTCTTTGTATAAAAAAATCATTCCTTTGTTTTCATCCATTTTTTTCCTATACATTAGTCCTTGTATCTTTTTTGCATTTGTATCTGCAACTTCAGCATATATTTTGTTACCATTAATATCTAATTCCCAAATTTCATATTTGTATTTTATCATCTTACCCTCTTTAGGAAAAGAATAATCTTTATTACAGGTAAGAGTAAAAAATAAGATATTTATTTCTATAAAAAGTATTTTAAATAATGGTTTCATATTTGTATACCTAACAATAATTGAAAAGAATTAAGAGCCTGGACATTTGAATAAGAAAAAATTTAGAATTGCATCAATATCAAATAGTTCTCCTATTGCTCCTATTATTAAAAGAACAAAATAAATTATAAATATTATAAGTCCTATACTATATTTTAATTTATCAGTCATACCTAAAAACCTCTTCTTAGAAAAGTATCATTAATTTAATATAATAAAATTTATTAATATTTTTTTTAGCTGTTCGATATTTTATTACTTTTTATTAAATATTTGAAATAAATATACTATTTTTATTTTAAAATGTTAAGTTTTCTTAAATGAAAAATAGAAAAATAGTATTTCTAAATTCATCATCTAAAGGTAGCAGGAAAATAATTTACAACTTAAAAGTTCAAATTATTTAAGTTATAGTATCATTGATTTTGAAAGGAGAAAAAAATGAACACTGGTTTCACTGCTGTATTGTTGGCTGCGGGGAAAAACACAAGATTTTGGCCTCTTTCTAATAAAAAACATAAATGTATGTATAATCTTGTAGGAAAACCTGTTTTATATTTTACATTATTAGGATTAAAAAAAAATAATATAAATAATATAATAATAGTAGTATCTCCAAATGATAATTCAATAAAAGATTATTTTGGAAATGGAGAACAATTAGGATTAAATATAGAATATTCAATACAACAAGATGCTCTAGGAATGGGGAATGCAATATTATCAGCAAAAAATTATATAAAAACAGATAATTTTTTTGTTTTAAATGCAGACCAATCTAATGTAGATGAACTTATCCCTCAGATGATAAATCTAAAAAAACAAAACAATAATCTTGTTTTGGCATCACAGGAAACAAAGACTCCTTGGTTATATGGTATACTAAAAATAGAAAATAATATAGTAAAAAATATAATTGAAAAACCAAAACAAGGTTATGAACCAAGTAATTTAATGGTAATTGGAATATATTTGCTTCCAAAAGATTTCCTGGGAATTTTAGAAAAGGAACAAACTGCAGAATATAATTATGAGGAAGTAATACAAAAATATATTGATACTAAAGGAAAAGTTGGATTTGTAAAATTTGAGAACCTTCCTGAGATAACATTAAAATTTCCATGGGATTTATTTAGAATGAACAAATATCTTTTTGATAAATATATAACAAAAAGTAATATAAGCAAAAATGCAAAAATACATAAAACAGCTATAATAGAAGGAAATGTTGTAATAGAAGATAATGTAAGTGTTTTTGAATATGCGGTAATAAAAGGACCTGTATATATTTCTGAAGGAGCAATTATTGGTAATCATTCTCTCACAAGAGATTATACATATATTGGGAAAAAATCAATTGTTGGTTTTGGTACAGAAGTTAAGCATAGTCTGATGTTTGATAGGGTAGAAACCCACAAAAATTATATTGGAGATTCTATTGTTGATGATAACTGTGGATTTGGCGCAGGAAGTATCACTGCTAATAGAAGATTAGATAGAGGCAATATCATATCTTATATAAAAGGAGAAAAAGTAGATACACAATCAAGTTTCTTTGGAAATGTTTTTGGTTGTAATGTTCATAGTGGAATTCTTGCTGGTTTTATGCCTGGAATAAAAATTGGAAATAATTGTAATATTGGAGCCTCAACATTTGTTTTTAAGGATTTACCTGACAATTCTATCTGTTTCTGCAAAGATAATAATATTATAAAATTACTGTAATTTAAAACTCTAAAAGTTATTTGAAAATAAAATCAATATAATGTTTATTATATAATTCAGGATAAATAAATGGTATAATACCATTCCTATTCAATTTTGTGTAATAATTTGTTATACCAATTCTAAACAAATCTTAGTAATAAATTGTTAATAAAATTAATAGTAATGGAACAATTGTTTACAGAGACCCAGATTATATAAGGAGGTATATTATGTTTACTTGCAG
>MOYB01000033.1 GCA_001899385.1 Candidatus Caenarcanum bioreactoricola
ATAGTTATTTCATTATTCATTTTGTTTAAGTCCTTAAAGTTTTCCATGCTTTAGTTATGCCCAATTTATAATGTTTTAAATCATCTTAATAGTTGATTTTAAGATTTAAGAAAGGTTGAAATTTGATTTTTAATATTTAATACTATGCAATTTAATCTAGTTGTAGTCTTTATTATAGTTTGTTTTAAATTATCTAAAGCTAGTTTATAACTTTCATATTTAAAATCACCTAATTTAAAAAATATAAACATAAATGGATAGGTTATTACAAATAAACTAAAACATAGCATAATAAAGATAACTCCAGTAAAAACATACATAAAAAACCAACCTAAAATAGATAACGCACAACATATACAAAAAGTTATGAGTTGAATATGTATATCTTCTGTCATATTCCCTAACGCATAAATAATCAGATATAACATTTCATAAATAATTAAAGGGGATATTAATCCTATAAAAAATTTATACTCCTCGTGTAAGTCTTCTATGAAGTTTGTAAGTCCCTTATAAAAAAGATATGCCGTTAATTTTTGATCTTTCTCTTCTAATTCAGTATTCATATTAACTCCTTTATGTTTAAATAAACTTTAACTTTATCTTGTATTTTTTCACATTTAGTCATGAGATCATAATAACTAAGTTCAAACTCTTTTATTATCTCCAGTAATTTAGTGATTATTTCAGGTAAGTTTCTTATATCTATTATTTCAAAGGGTTCAATACGCCATTGTGAAGAGCTTAACCATAAGTTTAAGTTTTCATCATATGCTAAACTTAAGGCTTCACTTATCACATAGCCATTTCTAACCCTTTCAAAAGGAAATAAACCTTCTAAAAAGTCTAAACCCTTTCTATAAGTTCCATATCTATAAGCTTCTAGATTAGTTTGAGTTTTATTTGTCATTTTAAATAGACCTCTTTTGTTAGTTATTTTTAATATATTCCCTTATGACAGGTTTCTTTATCAGTCATAAGGGGGATATTTAGATTTTTGTATATCTACCATTTAAGAGATTAATCTTTGCTACCACCTTTCCACACTATCAAAGGGTATAATCTATGCAAAGGTGCTAAAATCTCATTTTGAAGTTCTATAACCATATCAATGTCTTTATATGCAGAGGGAGCTTCTTCAAGAGCATTTTGATTATCTAAACTATGTAAAATACCTTTAGAGTTCATTAAGTCTTGTTCAGCTTTAAGGTCTAGAGTTTTTTTAGCTTGATTTCTACCTAAAACTCTACCTGCTCCATGAGAACAAGAAAAATTAGTTTTATTTAAAGTATTTCTACCTAAAACTCTATAAGTACAAGTACCTTGAGAACCTGGTATAGACGCTTTACAGTTAGGTTCTAATTTAATAGCTCCTTTTCTATGAGTAGCTAAATCACCTTTTATTTCACAAAAGTTATGTATGTTATCGACTAAGTCAAGTTCTTTACATGTAAACCCAGTTATATCTTTTATTACTTGATTTAATAACATTTTAATACCTTCCCTATTTCTTTTCCCATATTCAATACAAAACTCCATATCTTTAATATAATCTTGAGCTTCTTTAGAATCCAATGGTAAAAATGCTAAATCCTGCTTTAAAGGTATAGAACTAAAATATTTTTTGTTTAACTCTTGAGCTATTTTATCATAATAATCAGCCGTAATACTTCCTAGATTTCTAGATCCAGTATGTAAAGTTATCCAAAGGGTATCACTAATTTCAGATTTTTGAAACTCTATAAAGTGATTACCTCCTCCTAAAGTACCTAACTGACAATGAGCTTTTAATAAGTTATCTTTAATTAAATCACTCCCTTCAAAGTAGTTTCTTATATAAGTATCAAAGCTTATACCGTTTAGAAAGTCCATAATAGGTTGTTGATGAGAGTTAAAACCCATTGGAATGGTTTCAAACACTTTTTTTTGAATTTCCTTAAAAAATGGTTCAATCTTTTCCAAAGGTATTCCTGTATCATAAGATAAAACTCCACAGCCAATATCTTTACCTACTGCATTAGGTATAATATACCCTTTAGTAGTTAAAACACTTCCTATTGGCATACCATATCCAGTATGACAATCAGGTAAAAGGGTTATTAACCCTTGTGCAAATGGTAAATTAGCTAAATTTTTGGCTTGCTCCATTGCTTCTGATTCTATTTCTTCCACAAGCATTTGAATTGGTTTTTTTTCTGTTGTTATATATTTCATTTTTTTTAAGTTAGTTTT
>MOYB01000034.1 GCA_001899385.1 Candidatus Caenarcanum bioreactoricola
TTACTAGAAATTGAAAGACATAATGAACAAATTAAAAAGGAACTAAATGAAGTTAGAAATTTAGCAATAGAAGCAAGTAGTTATAATTCTTCTAATACTGGATTTATGACTATAAGAGGTTATTGTAATATTCATAAAATAAAACTAAGTTTAAGAGAATCACAAGAAATGGGCAGACTTGCATCTAAGCTTGCAGAACAATATGAATTAATTACAGGCAAAGCAAAAGATGAGATATTTGGAGAGGTTAAAAGCTATCCTATTGAATTATTAGAGGAAATATTTAAAAACAAATGAATAAAGAAGATACAAGGGGATTAGCTATGCAAGAACTATTTGAAACAATAAATAACAATAAATTAAAAGAATTAGAATTAGAAAAGGAAGTATTAAAGTTAAAAAATGAACTTTTAATAAAAAATGAAGAATTGTTGCTTAAATATGGAATTGAAAAATTTAGAGCAATACAGGGAATATGGCTTAAAGATGATAAAATAGGGGAATGTTAATTGTGAATAAAGAAGATATAAAAAATTTAGAAACTGCAGAAGACCATTTGAAATTTTTATTAAAAATAGGTTGGGAAAAAGACTCAATCATAATAAGAGAATTTTGTAAAAAATATAAACTGAAGATAGAATAATAATGCTATTTGTTGGATAGATTAAAAAGAAAATTTTATTATATAATTAATAAAAGGACTGGGAGTGCTCAGTCGATAAGATTATCTTTTATTAGATAGTCTTATTTTTTTTATATTTTCATTTTATCAAAATACTCTTTCATAACCTTCTTAGCAAAGTCTTTATGCCAAGTATTACAAGGCGTGCCAGTTTCACTGCACCAACTGGGCAATATTAATAGAAAGGCGTCCTGTATCTCTTCTAAGCTCTTTTGTTGATTTTTCTCGTATATATCCTCTTTTATTAAATGCAAGCTCCTATATTTATTATGACCCCTTGCCTGTACTCTTTCTATTATCTTGTTTACTTTTATTTTATATTTTTCTAATTCAACAAGACAAGGATCAACTTCTTCTTTACTTTCTTTTTCTCTTATTATTTCAAATAAATGATTACAGAAAGGGCATTCCGTAACCCTAGCATGTA
Organism: Candidatus Caenarcanum bioreactoricola; assembly: GCA_001899385.1. GTDB lineage: Bacteria > Cyanobacteriota > Vampirovibrionia > Caenarcaniphilales > Caenarcanaceae > Caenarcanum > Caenarcanum bioreactoricola. The sequence continues at coordinate 1,110 of MOYB01000034.1, forward strand.
AAACTCTTTCACAATTAGGGCATATTTTACAAGGAGCTTCCCCGTCGCCAGTCTTATTGTTTATTTGACTAAACAATAATTCCCAATCTCTATTATCTTGCCATTCTCCATGTATAATAGAATTTCCCGTCATGTCCAAGATTTTAAAATGGTCTTTGTCTATCGTTGAACTTATACGGCTTCCACGCCCGCACATTTGAATATAAAGAGCTAAACTTTTGGTTAATCGGTTTAAAATTATTACTTCAATTTCGGGACAATCAAAGCCGAATGTCAAAACATTAACATTTGAAATAATACAATTTTGTTCAGTATGTAATTTTCCTAATATTTCTTTTCTTTCCTCTTCAGGAGTTCCACCATCTACATGATAAGCATTAAACCCTTGCGATCTTAAAGTTAAGGTTAAAAGCATGGATTGTTTAATAGAAGCGTTATATATAATTGTTCTTTTATTTTCACAGAATTTTTTTACATAATTAACTACACTATCGATATATATTTGCTTACTTAATTCATCACCCATTGCGGATTCATCAAAGTCAGTTTTGGATTTGTTAAGCTTTAAAATTTTAGGATTTAAAACATATTTTTGCGGTGCATAAGTTTTAGCTGGGCATAAATAACCTTTATCAATTAAATCCTTGACTTGTAAAGGAACATAAATATTATGATAATGATTTTTTAAACAGTCATTTTTTTTAGCTAAAATTGGAGTTGCTGAAAATCCTATAACTCTCTTAAAACCTTCATCTAAAGCCTTCACAAACTGCCCTAAATGGCAATTATGAACAATTATATTATTTGCTATATAAGTATGATTATCTTCAATTTCTAAATTATAGACCTTATTTTCTGGACACAATCTGCTAAATTCTTCATCACGTCCTCGTTTGAAAATCTTAATACTTTCCACCCTAAGCTCTTTAAAAGCTCTTCT
>MOYB01000035.1 GCA_001899385.1 Candidatus Caenarcanum bioreactoricola
TTCGGAGCTTTATCAACTGCTATAGGAATTTTATTTAGTAGTATTGTAAGGAAGTTTATTGAATAGTGAAAAAAAAGCTAAACTTGATATATTAAATAAAAAAATGAAAGATAACGATAATTATATTAATTTAATATCTAGAAGCTCTCAAATAATACAACAAGCGGTGAGAGAGCATAAAGAGCTTTTGGAAATGAAAAGTTTATTATTTGGAATATCTGAATTAACAAAAGATTTTATATGGTGGAAATGTTGGGATTGTGAAAGTAAACAACATTATTATAAATATGCAAATAAAAAATTTAATGATAAATTCTTTGGTTTAACTGAAATGACTTTAGAACAACAATTAAATTACATTGAGAAAAAAACAGATTTATTTTTATTAGCTAAATATCGACATGATAAAAATATAAAACATTCGTACGGAGATCTTTGTGTTAGTACTGATATACATTGTATGAATTTAGCACTAGAACAAGTTAAACAAGGCAAAAGACCTTTTGCCTGTAATTATATAGAACTTGGAATAATAGGAAGTGAGCCGTTAATCCTTGATGTTAGAAAGACCCCCCTAATTTATTCAGAGAAATCTCATTGTATTCCCCCATGTAAAGAACCTCATTCTTATTGCGGAAGTTTAGGCTTTGCAATGAATAAAACAGAATTTTTTAGTCAAATAGACTTAGAAGAATTAGTTAGACAAGGTAAACTTAAAAAACTCTCTGATTGTGTTTATTGGCTCATACCTGATCAACAATTTGACTGGGAAGTTTTAAAAAGAGAAAATATAATTTAAATAAAAAATTAATCAATTAACTACAATTATAAAAAATAGTGTATAATATTAATTGGTATAATATCTTTAGATTCAATTTTTTCGCTCTCAGTAAGAACTGGGGGCTTATTTTTTATATTTATACTTATTTTTTCTTTATCTAACAATATAAATATTTATACTTGCATTTAATTGATTATCTAATAATATAATTAATTTACTACCTTTTTTTTAAAGAGCCTCTAGGTTGTAAAAACATCGTCTAGAGGCATATTTTTTTAAATAAAAATAAAAATATAATTTACTTTTTTAATATAAAACAAAAGCTCCTCATTTTCCAGAAAACGAGGAAAACTCCTGCCCCGTCAAAGTTGCTCAATCAGACGCCTAGAAAGTATGATTAACGAGCCTTTGAACTACCATTTTATTTTTAAGCTATTAATAAAATGCGACAAAAGGGAACTTCCCGCAAAGGGGACTTTTCAGCACTAATAAAATTATATCAAAAATGTTATAATTAAATTAATGAACCTCCTAAGGCTATGTACGAAAATATATCCTCAAATCAGGGGGTCTTTTTTTATTTTTGTGTATAATAAAATTATGCTAAGAAAAATTAAATTATTTTTTTATGATATTTATGTTTATATTTGTATAAAAATCTGTTTATGTTTATTGAAAAAAAATAAACAAGAGGATAAAGCAAAGATTGAAGAGATATTTGATTTAAGAGATGAATATGAATTTAAAAAGTATTGCTTGGAGATATAAATATGATAAAAGAAATAATAATTAGAGATTATAAAAATATAAAATATCTTAAATTAAAAGATTTAAGAAAAGTAAATGTATTTGTTGGAAAAAATTATTGTGGAAAATCTAATATACTTAGCTATATAAAAGAAAATTATCACAAAATAGATGTTGATGTTATTGATGACATAGAAAGGGGTTTAGACTGGGAATCGCAAGAATATAAAATAAAAAGCTTGCTAAATAAATGCGAACAATCTTTTATTAGTACTCATTCTTTAGATATTTTAAACTTCATAGCCTGGAGTTATGGGAAGAAATACTGGAAAGAAGAAAATGAAGAACTCTATTATAATAATGATGAAATTCCTGAACAATTTACAGTTATTAATCTAGTTAAAAAAGAGGACGGAAATTATATAATAGCTAAATATAGCGAAAGTAAATTATATTTAGCTATTTATAAACAAAAATTGGAGATTAGACATTGAAAATAACTAGACTTTTACATT
>MOYB01000036.1 GCA_001899385.1 Candidatus Caenarcanum bioreactoricola
TACTTCCATTAGTTAAAGCACTTGCAGTATATGTTAGCTGAGCTGCTGTATTATCAATATCTGTAGTATTTAAATCACTAGAAGTTATTATATAAGTTGAAGCTTCATTAGCTGTTGCTACTTTATCTCCTGCAAATACTGGTGCATCATTATCATGTGTAACAGTAATATTAAAAGCTTGAGAAGTTAAAGTATTAGTTCCATCGCTAACAGTAAAGTTAAAACTTGAATCTCCTATTTGACTGTTATTATGACTAAATACAACTTGTCCTGCATTAATTTGTGCTTGAGTAAAAGTATTTGAAGTAGTTCCGTTAACAAGAATACTTCCATTAGTTATTCCAGATGCTGTATATGTTAATTGAGCTGCTGTATTATCTAAGTCTGTAGTATTTAAATCACTAGAAGTTAAAGTATATGTTGAAGCTTCATTAACTTCTCCTTTTTTATCCCCTGCAAATGTTGGTGGTTTATTAGGATTTAAAATAATATTTTCTATTCTTCCTGTTCCATATGCTGTTATATTTCCACTTCCATCAAAATAATTGTTTATTCTTATTGTTTGATTATTTAAAGTTATTTGCAAATCCTTATTTCCATTTATCATTAACCAATTTGCACCACTTATTTCATAATCATTACCTATTTGAATTATTCCTGAAACTCCATTAAAAACTAAATCACTTAAATCTATTTTATCTATCCCTGCTATATCTGTAATTAAATCATTTCCATCTCCAAGTTTATATATATAAGTATCTGCTTTATTTCCACCATTTATTACATCATCACCTTTATGTCCTTGAAAAATAGTACTTTCTGTATTATTTCCAGTTATTGTATCGTTAGCTTGACTTCCTATTATTTTTCCAAATTTAGTTGTTGAATAAAGATTTATTTTATTTGTTCCGCTTGTAATTGCATTAGTTGTTCCATTAAGATTTGCTGTTATTCCTTGAATCATTAAAGAAAAATCAATTATATTTTCATAATATGGAAGTGCTGAAGTAATCTTTGTTACATCAATTATATAATCACTTCCAAAGTTATTTTCAAATATATATGTATCTGAACCAGCATCCCCATAAAGATAATCATTTCCTAAACCACCATAAAGAATATCATTATCATTTCCACCATAGATTCTATCGTTTCCTTCATCTCCATAAAGAATATCTTCTCCATTATCCCCTAATATAGTATCAGAATCAGCTCCTCCATAAACTCTATCATTTCCATCTCCTGCAACTAATCTATCATTACCTTCATCTCCATAAAGAATATCTATTCCAAGTCCACCTTCTAAAGTATCATTGCCTATGCCACCATAGAGTGTATCATTATCTGCTTCTCCATACAAACAATCATTTCCAGCATTACCTCTAAGAATATCATTGCCTGCACCACCATAGAGTACATCATCTTTACTTAAACCTATTAAAGTATCAGCACCAGTCATAGCAGTTAAATGATAATTGTATCCATCATCTAAAGCATTTAAGGTAATTGTATTGTTAGATATATCTTTAAGTTGTTTATAGCGAGTAACTATTATGGGCATACTATTTATGAAAATTAGAATCTAAATTAAAATTTCCCTAAAATTATTCTTTGATCCTTGTTCTTTAGGGTTTTACATAAGTTTATTAAAAAAAACAGAAGTCTTTACTAAGCTTTATAGAGGAGAATTCATTAAAAAACTTTTAAAAATAAATAACCGCTAAATTTGGTTGATTTAATTTAGCGGTAGAATGTCTATCTAAACTATCATTAGCCTATAACTCTATTAATACCCTCTATAATTTTATATTTAATGAAAATATAGGGAAATTACTCAAAAAACACCAATTTTTACCCAAAACTGACCCAAAATGGCACTTTCTAGAAAAGTTAACATTTCTTTGTCTTTAGGCTATACATAAAACTAAAGACAAGTAATACTAATATTTTAGGTAAAACTTAAATTTATT
>MOYB01000037.1 GCA_001899385.1 Candidatus Caenarcanum bioreactoricola
GCTATTATTTGTTTTAAATCATTACTATATGTATAAATAGACCTATCTGATAAACCTTTTTCTTTTAAATGGCTAAGATAAGCTTCTCCTACTTCTTTTAAACTTTTCATTATGCACATTCCCTTTTCATTTCAAGATAATATTCATATCCATAAATTTCAATTTCTTTTCTTAAAGGATGATCCTCTGTTTGATCTACTAATTCATCAAAGTCAATAGTTAAAAATAACTCTTCAAAGCCCCATTTTGAATTTGGGTCTAATCTTTCTAGTTTTCTATAATCTGAAATATCTCTTAATTTCTTTTCTTTGAATTTAATTACTGATTTAAACATATTAATTTCCTCTTTGAATCTTTATACTTACACATTAACTCTTGTGTACACAGATATCAAGTATGTTTAGGTGAATTATTATTAAGCTTAAAGCCTTGATATCTTCGATCCTTTAAAGTTAATGTGTTAGAAAAGGATGGTAAAGAAGATGGAAACAGATATTTTTGAAACAGCAGAAGAATTATTAAATCTTAAAAAAGAAATTGGGGTGATAAAGAATGAGATAGTTCAGTTATATTCAATTCTTAGAAATCATGGAGGAGAAGGGATTTCTAACAATTGTAAAGAGATAATTGAAAAGTTAAATTCAAAGTTAGAAGATTTAAAGTTTAAATTTAATAGACTGGGTGGTGAAAAGATGTTAGAGCAGTTTTGGATTGATCATGAAGAAGTTTGTAGGAAAGGTTAAAAATTCCCCACATTAAAGAATATTTTATAATTTACTTTGTTAATAAACTCTAGGTATATCAGCCCATTTAATAGTTTTATCAGCAAATTGTATTTCTTTTACAGATTCATGAATTGTTATACTATTATTGTCATCTATTTTGATATATGCAGGGAAAGCATCACCATCTAACATAGGCATTGCATTTTGCCACATTTCTACATCAGTAGATTTAATGCCTTTCATAATTAATACATCTTTGTTATCTCCATAGATTACATCAGCACCATCACCGTTATTATAAATATATGTATCTGTTCCTACTCCACCTTTTAAAATATCATCACCTACACCACCTTCTAATCTATCATTGCCTGTATCACCTTTTAAGAAATCCTGACCTTCTTGTCCATAGAGCTTATCATTGCCAGAACCTCCATAAAGTCTATCTTGACCTTCTTGTCCATAAATAATATCATTACCAGCATCTCCATAAAGCTTGTCATTATCAGTATAAAGATCTTGAGTTTCTACTTCACCAGCTTGTCTTAAATGATTTCCATAAATAATATCATTACCTTTTCCACCATATACAAGATCATCACCTCTCCAACCTTGTATTCTGTCATTACCAGCAAGTCCATAAATAGTATCATTTGCTATTATATAACCTCCTGATGTCCCATTTAGAATATCATTAGCATTAGTACCGTAAATAGGAAAGTTAGAATAATAACCATCCGGTAATATAGTAGCTAAAAATGCAGGTGCGACTATTTGTTCTAATTCTTCAATTTTAAATTTTTTCATAATAAATATTAACTAATTAACTCTAATCTTTATTTTTCCATAAATTTAATAAATTTTAATTAAGATTTTACATTCCTTACCAAAAACGACCCAAAAACGACCCAAAACTGACCCAAAATGGTACTTTCTAGAAAAATTAATATTTCTTTGTCTTTAAGCTATATACCAAGCTAAAGACGGGTAATACTAATATTTTAGACAAAACTTAATTTTATTTAAGAATCCTTGAAATTGATTTACAGAAGCTTTAACCTAAAGATTAAACAAATTGTAAAATTTATTTTTTTTGTCAAATTATAAAGGGTAAAAATGACCTTTCTTCACTCTTCTAATCGGCGATTTAATCGTTAAAAATACTGTTATTTTTTACTACAGATAACAAGAGAAATAGTAGTATCAAAAAACAGAGAAAAAAAGACTTGCTTACACACTGTAGGC
>MOYB01000038.1 GCA_001899385.1 Candidatus Caenarcanum bioreactoricola
GATTATTATTTTAATTTATGGCTGATAGTTTAACAGGGGATTCACCAAGCGAAACGTATTTAAGTTTATTGAAAGCTGGAAATGGTAATGAAGGAATAACCGCTTCTTTAGCTCCTATAGCAGATGGAAAAGGGCAAGAGAGTATAATTCGGGTTTCAACTACTGAATGTAATATCGGAAATCAAGTTTCAATTACTAATGACACCTGTGAAATAAATGAATTAACAATTACAGGATGGATAAACAGTGGTAGTACTATCAATATTAAAGCATTTGGAGCTACTGGAGATGGATCAACTGATGATACTGTTGCTATTCAGAATGCTATTAATGCATTAACTAGCTGTTCTTCTTTATATTTTCCCGCAGGCGAATATTTAATAACAAATACTTTAAATTTAAAATGGGGAGATTATTATGGAGATTCTGGATCTGTCTTAAAATTTTCAGGAATGAGTGGAAAAAATGGTTTTAATGCACCTACATCAGTATCTGAATATGATGCGACTTTAACTTTTAGAAATTTAAAAATATTTTTAGACGGACAAAATGGAGAGAATTTCATTTCCACAACAGTAAATTCTACTTTTTATACTCAATATAGAGTTAGATATTTATTTGAAAATTTAACTTTTGGAAATAAATCAACTGCTGCTGCTGGATTTAAAATAGATTATGCTTGGAAAAATATTTTTAATATAGGAGATTGTGCTTTTTGTTTAATTGATAATATTTCTGCTTATGGAAATTATGATATTACTATCTCTGATTCTGGACAATTTGAAAGTAGATTTTTATATTCTTATCCAAATTCTGCATGTTTAGATTTAATTATTTCAAATGTTTTTTGTGCTTGTTATAGAAAATTTGCAAGTTTTGGAAAAGTCTTTATAAAAATAAGAGAAGTTGATATCGCTAGAAGCTGGATAGGGATAGAAGATGGAAGTTTTTCGGAAATAATAATAAGCAATACAGCAATTAACGCACAGAAATATGGCATTAATTTTAGTGGAATTAATTATATTAGTTGCACTAATTGTCAAGTAAATCGACATAAAAATGGATATGATCATTCAGAAGAATGGGCAGGAATATTTTTAGAAAATACTGATAAATGTGATTTTTATGGAACAAAGGTGCAAATTGACACATCAATAACTTTATTTCCAAATGCAATAGACTTAATAGGGTTTAAAATAATAAATAATTCTGGAAGCAATTCAATTTTATCAACTACTATTAGCTCGGGGATTAAAAAAGGCTTTTTACTTGATGATGTTGATGGAATGTTAATAGATAATACTATTATTGCCTCAGCATCTGCTAACTTAACGGTTTTTAATTTTACTGGAACTACAAATCAGATTGAAGTTGGATCTTATACAGCACCAGGGAGTTTTTTAGGATTATTAACCTCTTATAATTTGGATGTTTCAACACAAAGAAGAACTATAACATTAAGAAATGAAGTTGTTTCTTTTACTCCAATTTTAGATTTCGTTACTGTTTCATATACAACTCAAACAGGAAGAGCTATAAGAGATGGACAGAAAGTATACTTTGAAATATTTATAGATTATACTAGTTTGAATACAGCAGATACTTCGCAGATAACAGTGGGACTAAATAATATTCCTTGGGGATTAAGAAATCAAGGCTTTGGAATTGTGAATACTAATTTAATTTTATCAACTGGTTTTAATTTTGCTTCAAATGATTTTGTTTCTTCTTCTTTTGAAAGCACAGGAAATCAAATTAAATTTTGTAATTCAGATGGTACAAAATATACATATAATTCAGGAAAAATAGATGCAAGTGGTAAAATTTATATATCAGGTTATTATTTAACTTATTTATAGAAAATAAAATCTTATGACAAACATAAATACACAAGAATATTTAACAGAACATTTTAGTTTAAGAGAATTTATTTTTTCTCAAACAGCAGTTAAAAATA
>MOYB01000039.1 GCA_001899385.1 Candidatus Caenarcanum bioreactoricola
TTGCTTTTTTTTTCATCATTACTATCTCTTGAAAATCTCTGTAATAAGGTTCGGGAATTAGCAATTTTACCTTGTATAAATCGTTTCCCTATTTCTAAACAAAAATCTTTATTTTCTGTTCCTTGAAATTGTGCTTTACGAAGTAGTATATTACCTGTTTTTATTCCTTCTACTCGTCCTAAAAATCTTCCATTCTCAGACATAAAAGAAATTTCTATTTGTGCTTCCATACATGTACGCATTAATTCGGGACTTACTCCTATTGTATTACCAAAACATACTATACTACTTAAATGATGTATCGGTACTTGAAGAAGTGTTGAACCATTATTTTTAACTAATACAGTTTCATGATCTTTTGCTAAATAGCTTTCTGGCTGTGCTACATATAATGTATTAAAATAAACTGTCATTGTTCTAATTCCAATAAATAATTTTTCAGGTTTATAGTTTCTAATTCAGGCATACAAACTTCTTTTAAAGAACATTTTTCACATTTTTTATTATAATTTGCTCTTGGTAATTTCTTTGAATTCATTAACTCATGAAATCCTTCTATAGCTTCTATTGTTAAATTTCTTAATTCTAAGTTTATTTCTACTTTTATTTTTTCTCTAGTTTTACCATAAAAAATAGCTCCTTCTCTTATATTTAAATCTAACATCTCTTCTAAACATAAAGCTTGTGCACATAATTGAACTTCATCATGATTTTCCGCTTTAGGTTTTCCTACTTTATATTCAACAGGATATGGGTGCCATTTCATTCCTTTAAGATGAAATTCTACAATATCTGCTATACCTATTATTTTAAATTTATCAGACCTTAAAGAGAAAGATTTTTCTATTTTTATAGTTTTTTTATTTTCAGATTTTACTTCATCTACTCTTTCATGAAAATCTTTCCCTATTAAAGTTAAGGCATTTTCGTTCCATACCCGTTCTAAATGTATAAGAGCACATTGTCTTTTACAAAAAACAAAATGCTGTATACCTGAAAGCATTAAATAATTATCTGTTTGTAAGTTCATCTAGTTTTATTTTAGAGAGTTATGCTTTCCAAATTGCTTGTTCTGTTTCTTGAATTTTAAAAGCCCCATTTCCATTATTTTGAACTGAATAAGTAATTATTTTTTTATCTGTTGCTAATTCTAAGCCATTAAAACAAACTATATAATCAGAAAATTGTCTAGGAGGTATTTCTGAACTTCTTTTTTTAACTTTAATTTTCTCAAATAATTCATGTGCAGGAGCTTCTCCTAAAGCGGAATTATGTTCAAATATAATTAATTTTTGAGTACTCATTTCGCCTCTAGCCGCAGACCTATCATGATCAAACATCTTTTCTAAAGCTTCAAAAAATAATTTTAAATCATTTTTTGAAAATCCAGTATCTTTTGCAAAGTTTGCTGAAATAAAGCCTTTACATAAATATAAACCATAAGGAATTGTATGTTTACGACCCATTGTTCTTTCTTTATCAGCATCTCTTTCATTAGTAACTGCCATTCTAGTTATACTATGTTCCAATGCAACAATTTGATCTATACTTCTTGAAAAAGTTAATTGAACTGCTCCTCTAACTTGTCCACAATTATGTTCTCCTGTTGTCATAACTGCTCCAAATGTTCTTACATCATAATATTTTTTACACATCCAATTTTTGGCATCTTTATTTTCTCTTTTATTTTCTTTTATTTTTAAATCCTCATATGCTTCTTTTTGTAAATTATTAAGAACAGCTTTTTCTTTAACATAAATAGAATATGGTGATTGATCCTGTTTTGCCATCATTACATAATTCCGTACTTTTCTTTTTAGACATACATCTGTAACTAAACCTTTTCCATCTTCAGTATCTATTCTAGGAAGATTTCCCGCATCAGGATCACCATTTGGATTTCCATC
>MOYB01000004.1:0-11188 GCA_001899385.1 Candidatus Caenarcanum bioreactoricola
AGGGGGAGTAAGGGGCTGGGGGGTTTTCGAAAGGAGAATTTAGCCTTTAGAAGCTTTCTTGAAACTTTAAGGGGCTGAGGGGCTCCTTTTAGCTAAAACTTTTTAGAAAAGAATTTATATCTTCATTGATAATTCTAAGCCATCATTGCTAACTTTTAAGTCATTAAAAAACAAACAAAGATTAGCTATAAAATCATTGTTTTCAGAAGAATATGCCCAAGGAATTGCATTACGTTCAAGTCTTATTGAAATTGCAAATTTATCAGAATTATTATTTAAAGATTTTATATAAAAGTCAAAACCTTGAGGTAATTCATCAGGACTTTTATAAGAAAAGAGTCTTCTAGCTTTTTTTATTTGTTCTTCAGAGAGATTTAGAATTTTATTTATTGCAATTTCATAAAAATCTTTTTGATCTATTTCTTTTAATAAATTTTCTATAAAACTCATATAATCATTGTTTTCATAAAAGAATTTATATTTAATATAATCTTTATTTTTATTAAAACAAATAAGATTTTGAGTTGAATTCAAATTATTTTTGAATAATAACATTTCACATTCAGGTAAATTAATTATCTCATAATCAAATCCAGCTTTTAATTCAATATTTTTAATTTCCTGTTTTTCTTTATTAAGTAAAATTAAATTTCTTGCAAATAAACTTTTATCATTTCCATAATTTTTAATTTCAAGTAAATTAGAAGGATTTTCTAATGAATAATGACATATGTTAAATTTTAAATTATATAAACAAGCATATCTATTTAGAGCCTCGTTTAAAGTCTGAATAGATTGTCTTAAACTTTGATATTCAAGATTTTTTTCTGAAATCAATATCTCTAGAGCACCTTCAATAAAGCCTTGCAAATATTCTCTATTTTCGTTAAAACCTCCTTCAATATCAAAAATTAAAATTTCACTATGACTAATTGCAGAATTAAAGATTTTATAAAAGAATTTAGTATTAGCTTTTCTAGACAATTCAACTGAAAGCTCTGGATTGGAAAATTTATTTTGAAAGTTTTGATATGTAGTGCTTATAGTATTTTCTATTTTATTTATTTTTTGTAACTCACTCCAAATAAGTTCTTCTGCATTTATAGTATTTTCAGTTATTAGTTTCTGGCTTTCATAATTCTCATTCATAAGCTTGTTTCTTTAAATTATATTTATAGTTTTCCCTGAATTTGTAAAATCTCAACATCTTTAAAATTAAGTAAATCATTTAATGGAAATTTAATTAAACCCTTAAGTCTAGAGATTGAATAAAGAAAATTATCCTGATATATATGTATACATTCAAATCCTAATTGTTTAATTAAAACCAAATCATTATTTTTTAAATCTTTAATATTTATTTTTTTTATTTTAAAATTTTTATTTAATTCTTCAGACCATTTATATTTTTGTGCAAATATTAAAGCTTCTCTATTAGAAGAATAAAGTCCTCTTATATCTTTTAACTTATTGTTTGGATATTTAAGTTCTAAATAATTATAAGCAAAAGTATAACAATCATTAATTCCCCAACAAAAAGCTTTATTTAATAAACTTTCTATATAATTTTCAAAAATCATAGAAAAACTATAACAAAAGCATTTCTTCTATTTTATTAAAAACTTCTTTTGCTTCTAAATTGTTAAGACAAGGTCTAAGATTATTACAACTTATTTTAAGATTACAAGGTCGACAAGATAATTCTTCTTTAGCAGTTAAAATTTCTGCTTTATTTGACCAAGGATGCCAACGATTAGAATCAGTAGGACCAAAAAGTCCAAGTGTTTTAATAGCTGTTGCTGCTGCTAAATGCATAGGTCCAGAATCTACACACACTGCTAAATCACATAATTCATAAAAAGCCATATTTTCACGAAGATTATTATCTGTTTCAAAAAGTTTTAAATCTATTTTATTTTCAGATAATTTTTCTATTTGATCATAATATTTTTTTTCACTTGCAATACCTGAAAATATTATTTGATAATTCTTTTTCTTTAAAAGCTTTATAAGACTTGCCCATTTACCCATATGCCATTTTTTAAAAGGATGTGAAGGTTTAGCATGAAGTATTATTTTTTTTGTATTAGGATTTTTTTCATTAAGTTTTTGTATTAAATTTAAGGCTTTTTGTTTTTCTTCTTGACTTGCCCAAAAATATTTTTTTGAAGTTGCTTTTTCATTTAAAAATTCTTTAGATAAACAAGCAAAGAAATTTAAAACTTCAGAAATTTTTGGATTAAACTTAATTCTTTTGGTTAAAAGAAAGCCTCTAAGCTCAGTATCAAAGCCTATTCGTTCAGGAATGCCTGCTAAAAAACTTATTAAAGCACTTGAAAAAGATCTTTTAAGAATAAAAACTTTATCGAATTTTTCTTTTCTAAGTTTAAATATTAAATCTAAAAAACTATTTGAAGAATTTTTATTTTTTTCATATTTATGAAATTTTTCTTCAAGTAGAAAATCTATTGTTTTATCTATATAAGGACAATTCTTAAGGACTTGCCCACTCTGTGGAGAAACTAATACATGTACTTCAGAATCTGGATAAAATTCTTTAAGTTTTTCTAAAAAAGGAACAGTTAATATTGTATCGCCGAAAAAACGGTATCTTATAACCAGAATTTTCATAAAAACTTAGTTTTCTAAAGATTTTAATAATTCTCTTTTTTTAGCACCTTTAAGTCTTTTTTCTTTAAATCTTTTAGTATATTCTTTTATATTACATTTTATAGAAGGACATCTTTTAAGTACTGAAGTCGCAACTCTAATTTTTATTGGCTGTCCATTTTCATCAAAAGTAGAAATTTTTTGAAGATTAACTTCGAATCTACGTTTTGAAGTTGGATTAAAGTGTGATCTTAAAAATGAATAATTCCAACCTACTTGTGCCTTTTTACCAGATAATTGACACTTTTTCCCATATTTATTTTTTAAAAGTTTGCTGTTCATTTATTTGTCCTTTGTTGTATAGCTTAATATTTTAAAGTAAATTAAGTTGTCTAGCTCTTTTTACTGCTCTAGTAACTTTTTTTTGATCTCTTGTAGTTAAACCAGTAACATATCTTGAAATTATTCTTGCAGACTTACCATCTCCTGCAACGAATCGTCTCAATACATCCATGTTGAAATTTTCTATTTCATGGACATCTAACTCAATTTTTCTTTTCTTTCTTTTCACAACTGATTCCTTTGTTTATATAATATTTTAAAATCAATGAAAATTAATACTAACAAGATTCCTTAAAAAAATCAATATTAAGTCCTCTATTTTTCATAAGAAGAACTCATAGAATATAATTTGTTTTTTATTGACAAAATCAATATATATATATATACTTTTATAAATTCCTTAAACATAGATATATATGCAAGTAAATTTTAGAACTACTTCTTTTCATAGAATTTTAAGAATGAATCAAACAACTAATAAAGTAGATATTTTAGAAAAAGCAAAAACAATGGCTGGAAAATTAAGAGAGCTTATGCCGTCTATACAAATCGATCCTCTTTCTTCTCCTAAAGCAACAGAACTTTTAACGAGAATAAGTCCTTTATTTCATCTTGAATCTGAAGAAATACAAAAACTTCTTGTTGATATAATAATAGATCAAAGGGAATTAAATATTACAAAATTTCAACCTCAATTTGAATCTAAAGAGGCTTTAGATTTTGTTGCTGCTCTTGCAAAAGAACTTAATTATAATGTACAACAAGCAGCATAAATAACATTAAAAAGTGATCAAAATATAATAAATTTCAATTAAAAATTTTAATTAAGGGTATAAATAAGCATATCCCTATAATTTATTTTTAATAATTTGTCTATTGGTGAAACAAATATAAATATACCTCCAATTCTGCAAGATAGAAGAGTTCAAATTGGAATAGGTGCTGTAATTCTTATAATTATTATTACTGTTATTATATTTTCTTCTATGTCCGCCTCTAAAAGTCTAGGTAGCTTTAAACTTTTACTTAAAGGCATGGATCAAATAAAAGCAATAGAAATCGCTTCTTATCTTAAAACTGCTGACATAGAATATGAATTAATTCAAGGAGAAACTGGAGGAACTAATATATCTGTTAGAGAAAAACAATATGATGATGCTGTACTTAGATTAGCTGGTAATCAAATAATACAAGCTGATGATTTAAAACTTTTTAACAAGAGTGATTGGGCAGCATCAGATGAAGAAAGACGAGTGAAATTAATTAGGGCATTAAGTGGTGAAGCTTCTAGAATTATAAGTCGCTTAGATGGTGTTAAAAGTGCTACTGCTTATATTAATATTCCTGCTAAAAAAATGTTTAAATCAAATAAAGATATTGCATCTGCAAACGTATCTTTGCAAATGGAAGCGGGTAGAGTTTTAAATGATGAACAAATTAATAGTATTATAAGTATAATTCGAGGTTATTATGCAGAAATTGAAGCTAATCATATTGCTATAAGTGATCAAAAAAGAGTTTATTCTGAAATTACTAATGATGAAAATGCTTCTAGTTTAAAGTCAAGTGCTTTTTCTGCAGAAAGAACAAATATAGAAACTAGAGTACAAGAATATTTAGATTCTCTTTTTGGAAGAGGTAAATCTACCGCTACTGTTAGTATTAGTATTGAAACTGCAAAAGTTAGTAAAAATAATATGAGATTTTCTTCTGGTGCAATAGGTTCTCATGAATATGCAGAAGAAGCGGTTGGTAATCGAGCAATCAATTCTTTAAATTATTATAATAATTCTTTTGAAACAACTAAAGATTTACCTGAAGAGGAAATGCAACGATTAGAAGCAGAAAAAGAAAGAGAAAAGCAGCAAAGAGGCTATTATTGTGCAGATGATGATGAAGCTTGTAAAGCTAGAGATTATAGATCACAAAATTTTGCGATAAAATCCTTCCCTAGTTATGAGGAAATGAAAGTAGAAGAACCGTCAGGTTATATAAGAGATATAAAAGTTTCAGTAATTGTAAATGAAGAAGATATACCTGTTTCAACTACTATTTCTCAACTAAAACGTGCTATAGCTGCTGCAACTGATCCAAGTATGTCCCCTTCAAATGTTGAAATAATTATTAAACCTAAGCCATTTAATCAAATAGAAGAAAAAAAAGGTATTTTTGATTTCTTTAAAAAAAAAGCCCAAACTACTGATGGAAGTGAAAAAGAAATAAATAGTAAAAGTTCTGGCTTTTCATGGTTAAATTTCTTCTTTATAACAGCTGGAATTTTATTTGTATTTTTACTTTTTATTAAAGCAATGAGTGGAATAAACAAGCCTACACAAAATACAAATCAAAAAGAGAATGAATTACCTAATTATTTAAAAAATTTCCAATCACATTCAGAAAGGTTTACTGGGGTTAGATCAACAGAACAAGAGCAAACACAAGAACAAATACCAGTACAACAATCCCCCCAAAAAACCATAGAAGAAGAATTTGATGAAGAAGAACTTTTTGAAACTGAAGAAGAGTTGCCTCAAATAGAAACTCCTAAAAAACGAGATTTTAAATTTATAAAAAATATTTCAAAACAAGAAGAACAAGAACAAAGAGCTGAATTAGAAAGAAAGGAAGGAGTATCACAAAAACAAGAACCAAAGAAGAAAAGACCTAAAATTATAATTCAAGATGATTGAAGTCTTGCTATTATTCAGAATTTTTGATATATTAATTAACAAATCTTTATATATATAAATTTTATAAAAATGGCAATACCTTCTTCAACAAGCACTCTTGCAAAACTTATTGAACTTCTCCAAACACAAGAAGATTATGAAGCTATAATTAAAACTGCTAGATTCTTACAAAAAGCACTTGAAATGTTAGGGCATGATATACCCGAAAATAAACTTATTGATTTAAGTAAAAAGTTCTGTGATAGAGGAATATTTGTAGAAGGAGATCTTTCAGTACTTTCTTCTTATGCAGTTGAAGAAAAGCTTCCATTAAACATTTCAAAAATGAATAATTTGATGAGCGTATAAACATGGCATTAAAACAAGAAATAGAAGTACTTTTATTTTGGAAAGAAAAGCCTATTAGTCTTAAAGAATTAATGGAATTAACAAATACTACAGAAATACGGCTTGTAAAAGAAGCTTTAATTGACCTTATAAAAGATTATGAATTAAGAAATAGTGGACTTCATATAATTAGTCAAGGAAATGGTTATTTATTAGAAGCAAGGCAAGAATATTTGAATTTAGGACAAAAGATTTCACCTATAAATTTAAAAACATCAGTTTCTAGGACTTTAGCTTTGATTGCATTAAAAGAACCTATTAAACAAAGTGAGGTTATAAAAGAAAGGGGAAGTTCTGCTTATGATCATATAAGAGAATTAGTAGAAAAAGATTGGATAAGTAAAGAAAAAGAAATAGAAAGTCCTTCTTCGATTTTAACTACAAGTCCACAATTTAAAAAGCATTTTTCTTTGTCAAAAGAAGGGAAAGAAATAAAATTAAAGTTAAAAGCTTCTATAAAAGCAGAAGAGGGATTGATTAATACAGAGATGCTCTCCGTCGTCGAATAACTCTTTTAAGTAAAGATTTTTCTTGTGTTGTTATTATTTCTCTTAATTCAGGTAAAGTTCTTTTACTTGAATTCCCTAATAATTCTACTAAATATACAGCTAAGTTATGAGAAATCTTAAGAGTTTCTTTAAGAGTGTTTGCTATATTAGAGTTATGAGGAAATACACCAAAAGTACTATGATCTTGAGTAGATTCTTCTATATTACGCAGAGCTCTTACTATTCGTGTTGTAAGTGCATTTCTTCTTTCTGGACTACGAAAAGTAATACTACTTATTAATGCTATTCTAGTCATAAAAATAATTTTTATATAATATAGATTATAAGTATATACTCTTATTTATTCTTTTGTAAAGCTATTAAATATTAAAATTATGATATATTTATAAAGTAAAATTATGGATAATGAACAAAATAAAAAATATTTACTTCTTAACCAACTTTTTTTATCTTTAAAATTACCAGAAATAAAAAATAAAGAATCTTTAAATTTATTTTTAACAGCAATTACACATAAATCTTTTCTTTCAGAAGAAGAACTTAATAAAGCGGGAAGCTTAGCTTTACATTATGATAGATTAGAATTCCTTGGAGATGCTATATTAAAAACCGTTCTTAGTGAATATATTTTTCATAAATATCCAAATTATGATTCTGGTTCTTTAACAAAATTAAATGCTTATTTGCTTAGTGGTAAAACTTTAAGTAAAATTGCTAAAAAATTTAATTTTCAAAATTTTATTCTTTGTAAAAAATTAAAACAATCAGATTCAGTCTTAGAAGATGTATTAGAATCTTTTCTTGCTGCTTGTTATTTAACTTATAATTTTGAATTTACTAAAAAATTTATAATAAATCTATATGGAGAAGAAATTGAAAAAGCAAATCTAAGTAATCTTAAAGGTAATTATAAAGCGGCTTTACAAGAATATACTCAATCATATCAAATGGGCTTACCAGAATATGAAGTTGCTTCCCAAAGTGGACCTTCTCATGATCCAGTTTTTACAATAAAAATAAAAATCAAAGGAGCATATATAGCGGAAGCTTCTGCCTCTTCTAAAAAAGAAGCTGGACAACTTGCAGCTAAAGAAGCACTTAAAAAAATTAAAGAAAAATAAATTCATAAAAAAATAATAATCTCTTAAATTTTCCTAAAAAAATGTTATACTTTTATTATGAATATAATATAAATAAATTAAGATGGTTAGAATTTTAAAAAGTCAACATATATTAAAAAGTATTTTTTACAAAGCAAATCTAAGATTTAATGCAAATAGTAATGGAACTGATTCTTTAGGAAATCAAAATCAAAAAGAACAGGATCAAATAACTAAAGAGCAAAATCTTTTAAATCGATTTTGGAATGCTTTTAAATTGCCAATAATAGTTGGGATACCTTTATTGCTTTCTATTTTTGGACTTAGGAGAAATAGAAATGTTAGACTTCAAGAAAAATTAAAAATCTTTGATCCTTTAATAGATGAACATATAAAAGATTTAGCCAGTAGACATGCAAAGAATTTTCCTGTTGAAGAACAAGAAGAATATAGAACAGAATGTAAAAAAAGAATTGGACAAAGATTAGAAGATGCTGGAGGTCATGGTTGGTTTACTATTTCTCAAAATATAGATCAAGAATCAGAATTTTTATTAGATATTATAAAAAAAGATAAATTTATTTTAAATGAAGGTTCTTATGATTATTTTAAAGTTAATAAACATAGTGAATCAGGCAAAAAACATAAAAAAAATATAAAAAAAGTTTAATTTTAATAAAATATATTAGGAGATTATTATGAATACTTTATTTGTAAGCCATATATATAAAAGTCATGGAATATTATATAAAGCTAAAAAGAGATTAAAAGAAGAAGAAAGAAATACAGAAGATTTAACAACTCAAGCACAAGAAGAAAAAACTTCTCCAAAAAGCACTTGGGATTCAATAAAAATACCATTAATAATTTCTGCTTCTATAATATTAAGTTTTTTTGGTGCAAATATTTTTCTTAATCGTAGAATAACAAATAATATGAAAATCTTTGATAAACCTATAAGAGATTCTATAGAACTTCTAAAGAAAGATCCTAATTTACTTAATTTCTTTCAGGAAAAAGATTTTTTAAAATTCTTTAATGATGTTAATGGCTCTCAAAAGACTAATTTATTAGAATATTTAAAAAGTATTGAATTCTTTAAAGATTTTAAATTTAGTATACAAAATAATTTATCTAATCTACTTCCTATAAAATTTCTTATTACAAAAGATATTAAAAAATTTGAAAATCATAAAGTAATTCAACAAAAGTTAAGATCATTGCCTTCAGAAATTTTTGAATATTTTAATATCCCAGATTATTTGAGCTATCAAATACAAAAATTACAACAACAATAATAAAATGAATATTCCAAAAATAATAAATTTTATACCTATTCAATTAAAGGCAAACAGAACTTTAAAAAATATTGATTTTAATAATTTACAAGCAATACAAGAAAATAAAGAAGATAACAAAAAAACAAAGGTAGAATCTTTTTCTAATCCAAAAAAATTCTGGTTAACTGCACTTAAATGGATCGCATTAATAATAACTCCTGTTTTAGGATTTATTGGATATATTAATTTTTCTTATTTAAAAAATATTAAACCTAAAATAGCACTTTTTGAAGAACCTATTAAAGAACTTATTGTTAATTATCATAAAACTAAATTACCTAAAGAAGTTTTAGAAAAAGCAAATGCTAGGGGTTATACAGATTCTATAATAAACGATATTTTTGATGAAACCATGAATCATTTTTGGCATAAATTAGAAATTTCAATAGGAGATAGAAATTTTTGGAAAAAAGATATAAATACTTTTAAAGCACATCCATTTGTTCAAGACATTTTATTAAGAATAAAAAACAAAACTCTTATTGAAGAAAATGCTTTTAATAAAAAATTTGAAATGGTATTAAATGAAGCTATAGGAGTACATAAATGAAAATTATATTCTCAAGTATAAGTAGCAATAGTCATAAAGCTTGTAAATTACGAGCACAAAGATTTTTTAAAGAAGAAACAAGTAATACAACAGAAAAATCTCAGGAAATAAAAAAAGATGATAATAAAAAAAGTAAATTTTGGAAATATTTTGGAACTATAGGAGTAATAATATTAAGTATGCTTTCATTACCAATTTTTATAAGGTTATTTGAAAGTGAAGATAGATATAGAAATAGAAAACTTTTAAAAAGAAACTTTGAATTAAGTCAAGAATTATCAAAACAATTAGCTCCTGAGTTAAAAGCAAAAGCAAATAAAATAGTACTTAGGAATTTTGCAGAAAGTTCTTTTGTACAAAAAATATTTGAAGATTATGCATTGTTTACTGCTTCTCAAGAAGGGTTAAACCTTGAGAATATGACTAATTCTGAATTATATAAATTTCAAGAAAGACTTGCACAAGAAGGGAAATTTCTTGATTTAAAGCATTTAGAAGTTTATATAAATGAAAATATAATTAAAAAATAATAGCAAATTCAAGAAACCCACTAAAACTTACCCACACATGAAATTTGCAGGTTGATTTAGAGGGATTCTCCCTATTTTCGACCCCCAACCCCCTGAAAGGGGGCTTGAAATGCATTGTTATTTTGCGGGGTTTGGGGTGGCAACCCCATTTTAAAAACTTATATCCTTGAAAGCCCCCTTTAAAGAGTTAGGGGGCTCCTAAAGAAATTTTTAAAATTATTTTTTTAAGCTTTTTTTCTATTAAAATTTAAATTAGGGGAAAGTTTCTTATTTGGCTTTAGTTCTTCTCTCAAAACATTTAATCTTTTACGTGTTTCTTTCTGACTTACTGCTGCTTGTTGTATTCTACTGTGTTCTTCTGAAGTTAAACTATTCATACCTTGTTTAGAAACTTTCTTCTGCAATGCTTTAAAATAAGCCAATTCAACGGTTCTTTCTTCTGTTGCCTTCTTAGCGGCTTCTATTAATTCCAGGATCATTATTTTTTCGTTTTCTTCCACTTTTTGCTTTAATAATCTTTGAAGTGCTGAAGTATCACCAAGCCTTATCGCTGTTTCAAGAAACTGTATAATTCTTTGTACTGTTTCTAGAGTTTCATTACTTCTTAATTCTAAAATACTCTTATAAGGATGTACTGCTTTTAATACTCTTATTACCATATTTCCCTAGTTTTAAAGATATAAACAGCAGTATATACTTGTTTTTATAAAATGTCAAGAGTAATTAATAAGTTTTTTAAATTTATTTATAAATTCAATCCAGAAATATAAGCCATATTTACATCTTGTAAAGTTGCGAAATCAATATCTTCTATATAACCTGTTCCAATAGCTGAATTAGAATTTTCTGCAAAGTAATTTTCTACAAGAATATTATTAGAACCAATAGTAATTAATAAATCATCTCCTGTTGTTGCATTTCCTTCTTGTTTAGCAAAAGTTGCAGAAGAATATTTAAAATCACTAAGATCTATACTATCTAAAGTTCCAGAACTATCTTGAATAATATCATGTCCAAAATCCCCTCTAAATATATATAAATCATTTCCTGCTTTGCCAATCAAGGTTTCATTAGCAGTACCTTGAGATATAAGGAGATCATTTGCTGTTGTTCCAGTAATTGTTCCATCT
>MOYB01000004.1:11566-16939 GCA_001899385.1 Candidatus Caenarcanum bioreactoricola
TCTTCAAATAAATTAACATTTGCATTAAAAGTCTGTGAAGCTAAACTCTTTGTTCCATCACTAACTACAAAATTAAAGCTTGCATTTTTACTTTCTGAACCATCATGTAATATAGAAACCTGTCCTGCACTAATTTGTGCTTGTGTAAAATTCCCATCACTAGCAACCCATTTACTTCCATCCCATTCTTGTATTGTTAATTTTGAAGCACTATTTGTAGTATAAGTTAATTTGTCTGGCGTATTATCAGGATCTGTTATATTTAAATCATTAGAAGTTAAAATATATCTGCTTGATTCATTTATATTTGCAGTTTTATCTCCTGAAAACACAGGTGAATCATTAATAGGACTTATAATAATATTAAATGTCTGAGAAGCTAAAGTATTTGTTCCATCTGTTATTGTAAAATTAAAATTTGCAATTGTTGTTTCTGAACCATCATGAACAAATTTTACTAAGCCATTATTTATATCTGCTTGTGTAAAAGTATTTGAAGCTTTGTTATTAACAAGGATTTTACCATTTGTTATGTTAGCTACTTTATATATAAGTTGACTTGCATTGTTATCTCCATCAGTTATATTCAAATCAGCATTTGTAAAAGCATAAGTCATAGCTTCATTTGTTATTGCAGTTTTATCCCCTGAAAATACAGGTGTGTGATTAGTTGTTTTTAAAACTAGATTTTCTATATGTCCTTCTGAATAATAATCATTAATAACGATTTTATTTCCATTTCCAAAATTTAAAAGTAAATCATCTCCATCTTTAGTCCATAAATTAGGATTTATTTCATAATTATTTCCGTTTTGTATAATACCACTTACTTTACCTATTAAATTACTAAGATCTAAATTGTCTTTACCACTTTTATCATATATTGAATCATAACCATCTCCTGATTTATAGAAATAAGTATCATCACCTTTCCCTCCTACAAGCCTATCATTGCCTTTTCCACCTTCCAATCTATCATCACCACTATTACCATACAATCTATCATTTCCTGTATCACCATAAAGTTCATCATTAGCAGATCTGCCTTTTAGAATATCGTTATTAGCAGAACCTATAAGAGAAATATCTTCATGTTCTTTTAATAATTCTGCAAACAATGAATATATTTTTGGATTAAGTTTAATATAATCAATAATATTTTGAAGAGAAATACTGTCTTTATCAAGAAAACGAAAAGGAGGAATCATATTTTTATTTTATATTAGTATCTTTAGAATAAAATTCCCTTTAAACAAAGTTCTTTTTTTATTTATTAGGGAAAACTTTATTAAATAACAAGTATTCTTTATTTTAAGCTTCTACTCTTTCTAAAATTCTTTTATCTACATAAAGCCACAAATCACCAGGTCTCCATAATAAGGGTTCTCCCTTAGGAAGTCTATAAATCCTAAGTTCTCTTATTATTTTTTGTGCATTTGTATTCTGTGAAGCCCTAGGATCATTAAGTAGATTTGTGCGAGCTTTTAACGCATCTTTCCATGATTTACAAAGAAGGGGTCCTATACCTGATCTGCAAAGAATTGCTACTTTTGAATTTACTTGCTCCCATCCTAAAACATAATAAGAAGTATTATCTTCATTTATATTCTTATTTATGTCTTTTTTATTCATTTAATTAAGGTAAGACGCTTTTTAATATTATAAGTGCCGTACTTACTTTTCTTTGCACCCCCTTGTCTGAAGGGTGATTTATAACATTACCATCAATCACCATTGTTGTTGAACCGCCACCATCAAGATTTATAGCATCTTTTACTCCTATTTCTTTTAATAATTGTGCAACTTCATTAAGACTCATACCAACTGAATTTTCTTGTCTACCATCTGCAGTTAATAAAATTATTCTATTAGGTCTTGTAATACCTAAAGCGGTTCTAGGTGCAACTCCTAAAACTCCAGATTTATTTGAAAAACCTTCTAAACTTTCATTTAAAATTATTTGACCATCTTTTAATAAATAAGGTCCTCCGCCTATTGCATGGATCATTTGAGACCAATCTGGATCACTATGCCATTTTATAAAAATCTTATCTGCTTCAAAAAGTTCTTCAAAAAATCCATCACTCTTTGCACTTAAAACATAATCTGATCTAGTTGGATAAAAAATATTTATACTATCTGAAGTACTTATTTTTTTTCGAATAATACCTTTTCCATCAACAAGCAAACATGCCCTGCCTTCTCCACATGAGATTTTATCGTCCCACCAATGATTATAAAAAGTTATGCCCTTTGAATTTAATGAATCTGGTTGATTAATCGTATTTACTGACTGGCTTATACTATATTTACTATTTTTATAAATTTTGCCTGAAACTTGTGGTCGTGCAAAATACACTTTGCCGTTTGCATCAATACTAAAAGTTGCTCTATTTAATACAGGACCAGTAATCCATTCTTTATCTATTGCTAAAGCACCTATAGGCATTCCGCTATTACTAAAATAATTTGCATTAATAGCTGCTATTGCATTTTCTCTTTGAGTAATTCTTTGAAGGGTTTCTCTTCCCCAAATACTTCCATTTTTTGCTAATGCAGGTCTAATAGAATATCCTGCTGAGGTATCTATTTCAAGTATATTTATTATTACTTTACCCCTAGTTAAATGTTTTATAAAAGAATGATGTATTAAACCAGGAGCAATAAGATCTTGTTTTAAATTAGTTATATTAGCCTTAACTGGAAAAGTAAGCAATATAAGAAATAAAAAAAAACAGCCCCCTAGCCCCCTAAAGGGGGAATATAAAGAAAATTTGATTTTAAAATTCTTTTTAAAAAAATTATAATTGACTACCTGCATTTATATGTATCCGTCCACTCCAGAAACTCTTATTATCAGGTCTTAAAAGAGGAATACCATAATCAACTCTTAAAGGACCAAGCATTGGAACAGTTACTTCAAATCCTAACCCTATACTTGCAATAAAAGATTCTCTATCATAAAGATCATTTACTCTCTTTTCACCAAAAACAGCTGCTAAATCATTGAAAAATACTAATTTTGTTTCTTTTATAGGACCTTTAGGTAATTGAGGCAAAGGAATAGCAAGTTCCATTGTATTAGATAATAAAGCATTACCTACTCCTACATCAAGAAACTGTTGATAACCTCTTGCTCCATAAGGACCACCTGCTTTAAGCATTCTGAAATATGCAGGATCTCCACCTAAACCTTCTGCTCTAAATGCATTTTTAAAGAAAGTACCTTTGTCTGTTAATCTATCATATCTTTTAACATCCATTCCAATAGATCCATAACTACCCGCACCCAAACCCAAAGAAGGTCCTGCAAAAAATGAATTTCTCCATCCATTACCTTGTTCATCTATGTTCTTATATATTAAACTAGGTGTGAAATCTAAATAAGTACCACTTGTTAATTGTCTATCTCTTATAGATTTAGCTTCTTTACTAGCTCCACTTTCTGAATAGTGTTCTTTATCTCTTAAAGCATCTTCTAAAGTATTTTTTGCATCATCACCCCAATTACTAACATCTGTATTGCTTAAAGCTAAACCACCTTGCATACTCCAGTTTTTATGATTTTTAAGACGTTTTGAAAAAGAAATACCACTTCCTATACTTCTTTGCATTGCAGAATCTATAAGATAACTACCATTTCTTCTTGCATAAACATTTGAAGTAAAACCTATATCTTTATTAAGAAAAAACGGATCTATATAATTTCCTTCAAATCTAAAGTCCCCTTGTCTTGCATATCTTCCATCATCATTTCCGTCAAGAGCAGTTAACATACCAGTTCCAGCAACACCTGAAAAACTTATTGTTTCTCCTTGTCCTCTAAAATTAGGTTCCGTAAAAGTTAAATTGCCAAAGAAACCATCCATTGTGCCAAGACCTGTGCCTACACTCATAGACTTTGTTCTTTGTTCTTCAACTTTAAAAGTTAAAACATGTTTACTAGGATCTTCTTTAGAAGGTTTGATTTCTCTTTTAACTTCTTTGAAAAAACCACTTCTATTTAATGCTTCAAGGAAACTACCTACTTCTTGTTCATTATAAACTTGACCACCTGCTATTTTTTTAGGGAGAATTTTTTCTAAATATTCTGTTTTTGTTTTTGCATTTCCTTCAAATTCAATGTTAGAAAGATAACCTTCATCTATATCTACAGTTAAATAACCGTCTGCATCAAAATGTAATTCTGTAACAGAAGCAAGCAAATAACCTTTATCATGATAAACGCTTTCTATTTTTTCTATTGCATTTCTAATTTGAGTAGTACTTCTAGGCATTCCTACAAGTGGAGTAAGAAATTCTTCAAGGTTTTCTTTATCAATAGATTTATTACCTTTTATAATTAAACCAGTTACAGGGCTGTTTTCAACTACTTGTATTTGTAAAACAACACCATCTTCGCCTTTAGAAATAGGCACTGCTATTAATTTATCTTTTTCAAAATATCCAAGATTATCCAGATTTTTTAAATCATAAGTTATAGTTCTTCTACTAAATTTAGAACCTTTTTTGGTTTGCATATTTTCAAGAATAACTTTTGTAGGAACAAGTTGATTTCCAACAATGTTTATATCTTTAATAGTAATTGACTCATCAAAATTGGCTATAGATTGAGCAGGATTTGATATATCTTCTGTTTGTGTTTGCGCATATACTGAGCTAGACAATAAAAGAAAAGAAGATATTATTAATAAAAATCTGAACATTTTTAAATAGATTTTTTGTATTTTATTATTATACTTAAATATACCTGATTTTATAATATTTACATATTTGTTAGTTAATTAATCATAAGATAATGTAAATTTATAAGATCCATCAGGAAGTCGTTCAATAGTAACAGATTCAATTTTTTCACGATCTTGATCTTGAAAATGGTTTCTATGTTTAGGATGTGCTTGTAAAAAATTTAAAACATCATGTTTTTTAGCACCAAAAGTAATCATTGTGTCTGACTTATCCCAAGGCGGCTGTTGATCAAACATCCAGTCTACTCCTTGCAGAAAATTTTTACCCCCAGGACATTTATAAATGTCCCGTGAAGATATCTCATACGAAAAGTGTGCTCTCATTCTCCTTGCTCTTGGAATATAGCCTGTAGTATTTTAGTTCTTAAATGAATTTCCATTATATTATTATTAAAAACAATTTTATTAAGTATATACAAAGGTTTATAAAATTGTCAATCAAAAATTTATTTTTTTGTCTGAACTGTGATTTATAAGATTTATTTGAGTAAAATGATTTATAAGATTAAGCCCCCTCGAAAATTATAAGTTGATTCGAAGAGGTTTTCCCTGTTTTCAACCCCCAACCCCCTGAAAGGGAGCTAAAACGCATCGTTTTTTAGTTAGAATATATGCATAAAATCCC
>MOYB01000004.1:19596-59036 GCA_001899385.1 Candidatus Caenarcanum bioreactoricola
GGGAGGGGTGAGGGCTTATTAGGAGGTTTGGGGAAGATGATATTTTCAAAAATTTTAAATATTATTAAAGGTGAAGCTATATAGAAGAAGGTAATAAAAAATTCATAAATAATGTCTATTGTAATTTCTTTAATATTGTTTTAGAATTAATCTACTTTGTAAAATTAATAAATATAATATGGCTACACTTGCAGATTTAAAGCCTTTGAAAGGCGCCAGAAAAAAGAAAAAAAGAGAAGCTAGAGGACATGCAGGCTATGGTGGTAAGACTGCCGGTAAAGGTATGAATGGTCAAAAAGCTCGTAAAAGTGCAGGGGTTAGAAAACAATTTGAAGGAGGACAAACTCCTCTTTATAGAAGACTTCCTAAACATCAATACATGCCTTCTTTTAATAAAATTGAATTTAATATTCTTAATATTAGTGATATAGAATATCTTGCTTTAGAAGGAATAACTGAAATTACTCCAGAAATTCTCCTTGATAAGAAAGTAATAAAAGGACTTGAAAAAGGTGGAATTAAGATTCTTGCTAAAGGTGAAATTTCAAAATCAGTAAATATAAAAGCTCATGCATTTTCTGCAAATGCTGAAGAAAAAATTAAAAAAGCTGGTGGTTCAATTCAAAAAATAACAGAATGAATATAAATACTAAAAGGAATGCTAAAAAAATAGATTTTAGTTTTGATGCAATGCTTAAAACTGGATTTTTAAGAAGACTTAGTATTACGTTAGGACTTTTAATTTTTTATCGTTTTTGTGTTCATATCCCTTTGCCTGACATTAATCATGAAATTTTTAGGCAACATTCTAATATGCTCACTACTGGCATTTTAGGGATGGTGGATCTTTTTGCTGGTGGTGCTTTAAGTGCTCTTTCAATTTTTGCACTTGGGATTGGTCCTTTTATTACTTCTTCAATTATGATGCAATTACTTGCAGAAGTTTTCCCTTCAATAAAAGCATTGAATAGAGAACATGGAGAAGAAGGGCGCAAAAAATATCAACAATATTCAAGATATTTATCTGTATTTTTAGCCGCTCTTCAAGGATTTGCACTTGCAAAATATCTTTCTTATGCTCATGCTGAAATATTAAACAAAACAGGGCAGAGTCTTTTATTTGATAGTTCTATATTATTTATATTTAAAATAGTATTAATTTTAACAGTAGGAAGTTTATTTATAATGTGGCTAGGGGAACTTATCAGCGAATTTGGGATAGGAAATGGTGCTTCCCTTCTTATTTTTGCAGGTATTGCGGCTAGACTTCCTCAACTTATAATAAAAACCTATGAAACTTTTAAAGTAGGGTCAATTCCTGTTTGGGGTATTCTTTTAGTATTAGCAACTTTTTGTTTAGTAATTTTTGCTATTATTGCTATACAAGAGGGTTCAAGAAAGCTTTTAATTGTTGGAGCTAAAAATTATTCAGTAAACTTAAATCAGGCGCATTATCTTCCTCTTAAAATAAATCCTGCTGGAGTACTTCCAATAATTTTTGCAAGTATGACAATGTTTGTACCAATTCAAATATTAAATTTTTTAGGGCAACAAAATGTCAACATTTCAACAGGGACTTATAATCTCTTTAAAGCAAATAAATTTTTAGGTGGAATTCTTGATTCAATCTATTCAATAGATATTTTCAAAAAAGCTCTTATTGGTTTTGGAAGTTTTATTGATAGAACATTTTTAGTTTATTCAAGCTGGGAACATTCATTATTTTATTTTGCTTTAATTTTAATGTTTGCTTTTTTCTATGCTTCAATTCTTTTACCTTCAAATGAAATTGCAGAGAATCTTCAAAAAGGAGGGTCTTCTATTCAAGGAATTAAACCAGGGAAGCCCACAGCAGAATATCTTGAATGGCTTTTAAATCGTTTAACTTTTATAGGTGGTACAACAATAGCATTAATAACTATATTACCTTTACATATTGAAAAACTTGGGCAAGTAAACACCTTAGGTGGACTAGGAAGTACTTCTTTAATAATTATGGTTGGAGTAGCAATAGATCTTTACAACCAAACAAATTCTTATTTGCAAGCACATCAATACAAAAAGAGAAGCTTATTTTAAAATTTAATATAAATCTTCATAAGCAATTTTTATAACTTTTTTTATCCAAGTTTCAAGATTAGGATTAATAAAATGACCTCTTTGAGGATATATCAAATGTGCTAGGAACTCAATATTACCTGATGCTCCTAGAATAGGCGAAAAATTCAAACCTTTTAAATCAAGTCCTGCTCGGTAAATTGAGTGTATAAATTCTAAAAGTACTTCAAAATGGATTTCAGGATTTCTAATAACTCCACCTCTTGCAACCTTATTTTTACCTGCTTCAAATTGAGGTTTTATTAATACTACCATTTGTGTTAAATCTGGACCTGCACTTAACTTTTGAATAGCAGGAAGAAGCTTTATAACTGAAATAAAACTAACGTCAATAACAATAAAAGAAGCTTTTTCATCATCTTCTTCATATAAATTTTCAGATAAAAGATATCGAATATTAGTTTTTTCTATACATTTAACTTTTTCATTTTTTCTTAAAGTCCAGTCTAATTGACCATAACCAGTATCTATTGCATATATTTTTTTTGCACCTTTTTGCAATAAACAATCTGTAAATCCACCGGTTGAGGCTCCAACATCCATACATACTAAATCTTTTACAGAAAGATCAAAGACTTCAAGGGCTTTTTGTAATTTATATCCACCTCTACTAACAAAGATTTTGCCATCTCCTATAACTTTTATATTATCTGCTGTAGGATTTACTTCAATACCAACTCTTTTTACTGTTTTATTATTAACTAATACAATACCTAATTTAATAGCTTTCTCTACTTGAGAAACATTTGAAAAATAATTTTCAATTAAATATTCAGAAAGACTTTGTTTAGTTTGTAAATTCATAAATTAATCATAAGTCAAGAATTTTAAATTTGAATTATAATAAGTTTACGATACCATATTATAGAAATTTATTATAGTGGAAACATCATTAAAATCTTCAATTCAGATATTTTCACACAGAATAAAATCTACGCTTCAAAATGCAGATAAGATTTTTATTTTTGCAGTATTAGCATTAATTATCTTTGGACTTTTTATGCTTTTAAGTGTTTCTAGTTATGAATCAGAAAAATTTAATAATTCCGCTTATAGTCTATTTTTAAATCAGATTTTTGCAATTTGTATAGCAATTATAACTTTTTGTTTAGGTATAACTATAAATCCTCAAAGATTTAAAGAACTAACTCCTATATTAGTAATTTTAGCTTTATTATCTTTAATACTTCTTAATTTTTCACCTTTAGGTTTAACTGCAGGTGGTGCAGAAAGATGGTTAAATCTAGGAATCTTTAGTTTTCAACCTTCAGAATTTGCAAAAATAGCAGTACTTGCTCTTATGGCAGATGCAGTGTGTAGAGGCAATTGGAACAGTCCACCAGTAATTCTAAGATTACTTTTATGTGGATTAATAGCATTTTTAATTTATAAAGAGCCTGATTTAGGAAGTGCATTGCTTATTTTTATACTTTGTGGCTTTTTTCTTTTTATAAGAGGCATGAATTTAATAATAGTTCTTTGTTCTGGATTTTTATTAAGTACTATTGTTTTCTGGGTTATAAATAATAATACTTATCAAAACGACCGTATTAAAGGCTGGTTAAACCCACAAGACGATCCTTTGGGTATTGGCTATAATATACTCCAATCTTATTATGCGATTGCTGAGGGTGGATTTTTAGGAGTAGGCTATGGAAATTCTTTTTACAAATTAGGTTATTTGCCTGTTAGTTATGCTGATTTTATTTTCTCAATAATGTGTGAAGAATTAGGGATTTTAGCACCAATAATAATAATTTCTTTATATTCTGTAATTCTTTGGAAAGGAATAAACGCTTCAATTCAAGTAAAAGATAATTTTATGAAATATTTATCTTTAGGAATAATTTTTGTAATGATTTCAGAAGCAATCTTAAATTTAGCTGGAGTATGTGGAATATTGCCTATTACTGGCACTCCTTTGCCTTTTGTAAGCTATGGAAAAACCTCTCTTATTGTAAATGGCTTTTTATTAGGTTTATTAATAAATCTTTTATATAACAAAAAATAAGCGGACGATGGGACTCGAACCCACGACGTTCAGCTTGGAAGGCTGACATTCTACCACTGAATTACATCCGCAAAAGATAAAAATAATATATCATATATTTAGAAATTTTTCATTGTTTATCTAAGAAATTGCTTCTACTTTTTTAAATTTTAAAATTTCTAAACTAAAATCTTCTAAAAGTTTTTTTGCTAAACTACTTCCTGTATATTCTAAATGTTTTTCAATTAAAGTTTTAATAGTAATATTATCAAATTCTTCAAGATTTTTTATACATACTGAATCAGAGTTTATTCGCTTTGGACCTACGTTTTTTTTGTCATAAATATAAGCAGTACCTCCTGTCATACCTGCCCCAAAATTATTACCTATTTCACCTAAAATTAAAATATGTCCTCTGATCATATATTCACAACCATGTTCTCCTATTCCTTCTACAACTGCACAAGCTCCGCTATTCCGCACAGCAAATCTTTCTCCTGCTATACCTGCTACAAATAATTCCCCACCAGTTGCACCATACAAGACAGTATTACCTATTACTACATGTTCATTACTTTGTTCTTTAATAGAGGAGAAAGGACTTATTGCAATCAAACCTCCATTCATACTTTTAGCAACATAATCATTTGCTTGTCCTTCAAGATAAAGGTTTAATCCATTAACACAAAAAGCCCCAAAACTTTGCCCTGCAGTGCCTGTAAAATTAAGTTTAATTTCAGAGTCTTTTAGTCCATCATTTCCAAATCTTTTAACTATTTCATGACTTATTTCTGCGCCAACTGTTCTATGTACATTTTTAAGTTTATAATTCCCTTCAAAACTTTTTTTCTTTTCAAGGGCATCTACAACATCACCAATTACTTGTTCATCATAAGGAATTTTGATTATAGATCTAAAAGCTGTACATTTTAAAGCTCTTCCACTTTTTACAAGATCTGTTCTAAGTAAATTTGAAATATTTAAATTCTTAAGCTTTTTATCTGATTCTTTAATATTTGATATTAAGAGATCACTTCTTCCTATTATTTCATCAAGAGATATATAACCCATTTCAGCAAGTATTTCTCTTATTTCTCTTGCAATATATCTTAAATAAGTCATCACAAACTCAACTTCACCTTTATATTTTGCTCTAAGTTCTGAGTTTTGTGTTGCAATACCTACTGGGCAAGTATTAAGATGACATTTTCTATCCATACAACAACCACAGGCAACCATTAAAGCTGTCCCAAAACCATATTCTTCAGCCCCAAGCAATGCAGAAATTATTATATCTCTAGCTGTTTTAAGTCCACCATCAACTCTTATTTTAACTTTATCTCTCAAGTCATTCATAATAAGCGCTTGTTGTGTTTCAGCGAGTCCTAATTCTATAGGTCCTCCTGTATGCATTATAGAAGAAAGTCCTGCGGCACCTGTTCCACCATCAAAACCAGAAATTTTTATTATATCTGCAAAAGCTTTTACTACTCCAGAAGCAATAGTACCTATTCCATTTTCAGAAGTTAATTTAACTATGACTTTTGCTTGAGGATTTATCATTTTTAAATCATAAATTAATTGTGCTAAGTCTTCTATTGAATAAATATCATGATGTGGTGGTGGAGAAATCAAGTCCATACCTGCTTTTGCATAACGTAATGAAGCTATATATGTATCTACTTTTTTCGCCGGTAAATGCCCACCTTCACCAGGTTTTGCGCCTTGAGAAACTTTTATTTCAATTTCTTCTGCCGAATTCAAATATTCAGGAGTTACGCCAAATCGTCCAGATGCTATTTGTTTAATTTTGCTATTTTTTATGGTTTTATATCTTAAAGCATCTTCGCCACCTTCTCCGCTATCTGAAAGTGCACCAAGCCTATTAAATGCTTCTGAAATGGTTTCATGAGCTTCTTTGCTTAAAGCTCCTATAGACATTGCTGAAGCAACAAATCTTTTAAAAATTTCATTTTCTTCTTCTACTTGATTTATATCTATAGAACTTTTATCACTTTTAATATCTAAAAGATCTCTTATATTACAAGGTTTATTAGCATAAGCAAATTTTACAAAATTTTTATATTCATCCCAATTCTTTTCACGAACTGCTTTTTGAAGAGATCTTACTGTTTGAGGATTCCATGAATGAAACTCTCCATCTTTCACTTGTCTAAATTCACCAAGACTTTTAATAATGGGATTTTCGCTTTTAAATGCTATTTCATATCTTTCTAAAATTTCTTCTTCTATATCTTCTAATTCTAATCCTCCAATTTGAGAAGTAGTACCTTTAAAATATTTATTTATTACTTTCTCTGAAATTCCAACAGGTTCAAACAGTGCAGAATTTCTATAACTACGTACTGTTGAAATTCCCATTTTAGCCATGATCTTTAATAAACCAGAATTCATAGCTTTTCTATAGTTCATAATAGCCATATTAAAATCAAGATTTATTTCTTGACATATATTTTTAATAAGCTGAACACTAAGATAAGGATTTACAAGTGTTGCACCATAAGCTAAAAGAAAAGCAAAACTATGAGTATCACTAACTTCACCAGTATCCGCTATTATACTAAACTTACCTCTAACTCCTTCACTAATACCTTTAGTATTAAGACAAGCAATTGCTAATCCCATAGGAATAGGAATTCTATTTTCTGAAATTTCACGATCAGATAATACTATTGTTTCAACTTTTTCTTGAAGTGCTTGCATTAATTCATTTTCAAGTTCATTTAATCCTGCTTCTAATCCTTTATTTTTATCAAAAGAACATTCCAAAATTTTTAATCTTTTACCAAAGTGATTAATAAGAGTTTCTAATTCATGATCAAAAATAAGAGAAGTTTCTAAAGAAAACATATGTACATTTTCAGGATCTTCTTTAAGAAAATTCCCATGTTTACCAATATAAGTACGAAGAGACATTACTTTTTTTTCTCTTATAGGATCTATTGCTGGATTTGTAACCTGTGCAAATTTCTGTTTAAAATAAGAATAAAAGAGTTTAGGTTTCTTAGATAAAATAGAAAGAGGAATATCACTCCCCATTGAATAAATTAATTCAGTGCCTTTTTCAATCATAGTTTTAAGCACCATTTCAGCTTGATCTTGATCTAATCCAAAAAATATTCTTTCTCGTGTAATATCTTTAGTTTCAAGCTCTAGATTTTCTTTTTCAGCTTTAAATTTAGCAGAATTTTCATCAAGCCATTTTTTATATTCTTTGCCTTCTATTAATTTATCAACTATTTCATCTGAAAAATAAATCTTTCCTGTTCTTGTATCAATAGAAATTTTATCTCCAGGAGCAAGTCGTCCTTTTTTGATTATTTCTTCTTGAGGTATATCTATAACACCTACTTCAGAAGATAATATAACTTTATCTTTAGTAATCAAATATCTAGCAGGTCTAAGACCATTTCGATCAAGTTTACCGCCTACGATTTCACCATCAGTAAAAGCAATTGCAGCAGGACCATCCCAACTTTCCATTCCATAAGAAAAATATTCATAAAAAGCTTTTTCTTCAGGGCTAAGATTTTCATCATTTTCCCAAGCTTTAGGTATAAGCATATTTGATGCAACAAAAGGATCTAGTCCTGATCTAATAAGAAACTCCAAGACATTATCTAAAGAAGCAGAATCACTATCTTCATCATTAACAAGAGGGAATATGTCTTCACAATCAGCTCCCCAAACTTCTTTTATATCAGCGATTTTAGCTTTTATAAAATTCCTATTTGCATTAATAGTATTTATTTCGCCATTATGAGCAAGCATTCTAAATGGGTGTGCAAATTTCCAAGTAGGAGAGGTATTTGTAGAATATCTTTGATGAAATAAAGCAATTGCAGTTTCATAATCAGGATCTTGTAAATCTTTATAAAAATGTCCAACTCGAGGAGCAGTGATTAAGCCTTTATAGACTATTGTTTTTGAAGAAAAAGAAGCAATATAAAAATTTTTATATTCAGTTTTAAGGCTTAACTTTTCAAGTTTTTTTCTTAAAATAAATAAAGCTTTTTCATAATCAAGACATTCAACATTTTCTTTTGAAATAAAACATTGCCAAAGAGCAGGTTTAGTTTTTTCAGCAATTACACCTAATTCTTCATAATTTACAGGAATTTCTCTCCACGCAATAACTTTAAATTTATTATTTATTATTTCATTAATTTCTTTTTTAATTTCTTCTTGTTTATGATTAGGCAAAAACATTACACCTATAGCAAGGTTAGCATTAGAAATACTTTGTTTTAATACTTTTTCAAAAAATTTATAAGGGATTTGGGTTAAAATGCCAGCACCATCGCCAGTTTTACCATCAGCACTAACCGCCCCTCTGTGATTGAGATTAGACAAGCCTTCAAGAGCAGATTTTACAATTTCATGGCTTTTTTCACCTTTTATATTAACGATAAAACCTACACCACAAGAATCTTTTTCTTTCATTATGATTATTATAATTTTAACTTATAACTCTTCTCTTTAAAGCATGATAAGAGTAATTTCAACTATTATAACAAAATTTTAAAAGAAAAAATTAATTTTCATTTTTTTTATAAATCATACTTATTTGTTCTTTTAATAGAGGAAGTTCATCATTTGCAATTTCCCAAACAGTTTCTAAATTTACTGTTCCATATTCATGAATCACTTTATTTCGCGTTGTAATAATTTTTCTCCAAGGAATATAAGAATATTTTTCTTTTATATTATCTGGTAATATTTTTGAAGCTTCTCCTAAAATTTCAAGATTTCTAATAACTGCATCTATAACCATTTCATTATTTTCAAAATCTTCAAAAGTTAAATTTTCTATATATTTTAAAATTTTATTTATACTATCAAGAATATCTTCAAGAATTTTTAAATAAGATTTTTTAGACATTAACTAAATCTCCTTGAATATATTTTATAAACTTAGATTCAACTGCTTTTATAGTTAAAACATCTACTTTAATCTGAAAAGTTTCTTCTAAAAAATCACATAAATCTATAAAAGCAAATCCGAGAGGTTTTTCTAATTTAACTATTAAATCTAAATCACTTTCAGGAGTTTGTTCATTTCGAGCATACGAACCAAAAATTTGAATATTAACAACTCCATATTTTTCTTTTAAAATTAATTTGATTTCTCTTAGCTTTTCTTTAATTTCTTCTAATGTTTTCATATCTTTATTTTATCATAAAGCATGATAAGAGTAATTTCAACTATTATAACAAAAGATTAGGGATTAGATATAATTATTTAATAAAAATAGAATAAATGACTAATATAAATTATATAAAATTAAAAAATTCTTTAAAACGACTAGAAGAAAGATATAAAGATTATAAAATAGCTTTAACACGTAAAGAACTCTTAATCTCTGACAAAGAATCCATAAAAGAGTCTTGTATACAACGTTTTGAAGTGTGTTTTGATACAACTTGGAAGCATTTAAAAAAATATTTACAAGAAGAAATAGGATTAATAGATATTCCTCTTGGACCTAATCCTATATTTAAAAGTGCATTTGCTGCAAAAGTTATAAATAATCCGACTCAATGGATTGAATTTAATATTAGAAGAGGAAACACAAGTCATGATTATTCTGGCGAAAAAGCAGATAATACTTTTGAAATAATAGCTGATTTTATTAATGAAGCAATAGTTTTATATGAAACAATGAGTGGAGAAAAATGGGAAAATGAATAAAATTATTAATAATATTGATATTGAGCCCGAATATTTAGAAATAATATATTCAATATTTGCTAATTATCTTCCATATAAAGAAATTTGGGCATATGGTTCTCGTGTTAAAAAAACAGCAAATAAAAGATCCGATCTTGATTGTGTTGTTTTTAATGCAACGGATTTAGAAATTTACAATGCAAAAGAGGCTCTTGACAACAGTGAAATACCATTTATTATTCAATTACTTCGTTGGGAAAAACTTCCTGAGGATTTTAAAATTAATATAAAAGAAAAATATTTTATTCTCCAAAAAGAAAAGTAAAAACATAGATATGTTAAAATATTTTTAAAATCATGTTTAAGAATCTTAAAGAAAATTTTGTTTATTTAATCTTTAAAATTATTCTTATTTTATTTTTATTATTATCTATTTCTTTTTTCTTATATATAGGATTTAAAGGTTATAAAGATATTTTTAATTTAAGTTTTTTCTCTAATAAAAATCTAATTTATTCTTTAATAAGTACAATACAAATTATAATTTTATCTTTGGGAATTGCTTGTCCTATAGGTATCTTTGCGGGTATTTATTTTAGTGAATATGCAGACAATAATAATAAAATAATAAAGTTCTTTCGTTTATGCATACAAATACTTAATGGTATCCCTTCTATTGTTCTAGGACTTTTTGGTTTAGCTTTTTTTGTTTTTGCTCTAGGTTTTAAACAAAGCCTTTTATCAGCATCTCTAACTCTAAGTATAATGATATTACCTTTAATTATTAAAACAACAGAAGAAAGTTTTCGAACAATACCAAATGCTTTAAAAGAAGCAAGCTTGGCTTTAGGAGCAACTGAAACAGAGACTGTTTTTAGAGTATTATTACCTTATGCAAAACAAGGTATATTTACTGGAATAATACTTTGTATTGGCAGAGTTATTTCTGAATCTGCAATCTTAATATTAACTGCTGGAGGCAGCTTGTCAATACTTTCAAGATTCTTTTCAAATAATTATCCGTATATCTTGGCTGATTCAGGAAGAAGTTTAGCCTTGCATCTTTATTATCAAAAATTTAGCTATAATCAAACAGAATCGGCTTTTACAACTGCATTAATTCTATTATCTTTAATTTTATTATTAAATTCAATTGTAATTTTAATTAAATCAAAGAAATAATAAAAGGACTGTAATATCTGCTTGCCTTACTCCATCTATTTTACTTGCCTGCCCTAAAGTTGCAGGTTTTATTTTATTTAATTTTTCTCTTGCCTCTTTTGATAAATGCAAAATATTATTATAATCAAAATTTTCAGGTATTTTTTTATCATAAGAATCCGCCATTTTATCTATTTGCTCTCTTTGTCTTTGTACATATCCACTATATTTTATTTCCGTTTCTATCTCAAATCTTGGAACATTTAAACTCCCAGTCCTATCTCTTTCTAAAATTTGATCTATTTTTTCATAATTTGTCTCTGTCCTAGCCAAAAGCTCATACAAAGAAATTTTAGAGTTTTCTGTATTTATTTTATGTCCTTTTAATAATGCTATTTCATTTTCAAATCTTTGCATTTTTTCTTCAAAAACCTTCCACCTAAAGTCATTTACTAATCCGAATTTTCGACCAGTGGGGGTTAATCGTCTATCTGCATTTTCTTGTCGTAAATAAAGTCTATATTCTGAACGAGAAGTCATCATTCTATAAGGCTCTATAATGTCTTTTATTAATAAATCATCTATTAAAGTCCCTATATAACTTTCAGATCGTTTAAGTATAAATTCTTCTTTAGATAAAATTTTCAAAGCAGCGTTTGCTCCTGCAACTAAGCCCTGACATGCAGCTTCTTCATAGCCACTTGTACCAAGAACTTGACCTGCAGAATAAAATCCTTCTAAAATCTTTGATTCAAGAGTATGTCTAAATTGTATTGGCTTTAAAAAATCATATTCAATTGCGTATGCTGGTCTAATTATTTCAACGTTTTCAAGTCCTTTTATAGTTTGTAATAATTCTCTTTGTAAATTTACTGGCAAACTTGTAGATGCACCTTGTACATATATTTCATTAGTCTCTAAACTCTCTGGTTCAAGAAATAAAAGATGCGATTCTTTATCTGGGAATTTTACAATTTTATCTTCAAGAGAAGGACAATATCTAGGACCTATACTTTTTATAAATCCTCCATATAATGCTGTTTTATCAAGATTTTTTCTTATAAAATCATAGGTTTCTTTAGTAGTACGCACTGCATGACAAGGAATCTGAGGTCTTATCGGTCTATCTGGCAAAAATGAAAAGAACTTTAATTCATCATCTCCTAAATGCTTATCTAATCCTTCAAAATTTACACTGTTTTTATTTATTCTTGCAGGAGTACCTGTTTTAAGCCTGCCAATATCAAAACCTATTTCTTGCAAACATTTACTTAAGCCCTTAGAAGCTGGCTCTGAAGAGCGCCCCGAATCAAAAGAAATTCCTCCACAATAAATTTTACCTTCTAAAAAAGTACCTGAAGTTAAAATCACTGCCTTTGAATAAATTTTTTCTTCTAAAGTAGTTTCTATACCTATAACATGTCCTTTTTCAACTAAAATTTTATTTACATTAGCTTGATACAAAGAAAGATTTTCAAGTTTTTGGAATTCAGAGCGCATCCATCTAGAATATTTATATTTATCAATTTGTGCACGCAAAGAATGAACTGCTACTCCTCTCGAAGCATTTAAAGTTTTCATTTGAAGATAACAAGCATCTCCTGCTAAACCCATGATTCCACCTAAAGCATCAATTTCTTTTACAATATGAGATTTTGCAGGACCGCCCAAAGAAGGATTGCAAGGCATCCATGCAATAGTATCAATATTCATTCCAATTAAAAGAGTTTTTACTCCTAATCTTGCGCAGGAATAAGCCGCTTCACAACCTGCATGACCACATCCTATTACTATTACATCAAAGTTTAAATTCATTTATTTTTTATTGATGAGAATCTGTAAACTTTTCTGTTAAAGCAAAGATTAAGCCAGAAAATACAAAAGTAAGATGAAGCCCTAGCATCCATGCAATTTGAATATTTGTATGATGTTCAATACTTATAAAAACTTTTAATAATTCTATTGAAGAAATTGCAACTATAGAACCTATAACTTTTAATTTTAAGTTAGCATAATCTATTTTGCCCATCCAAGAAGGTCTATCTATATGAGTCTTTGCTATATCAATCTTTGAAACAAAATTTTCATAACCACTAAAAATAATCATTAATAATAAGTTTGAAATTAAAACAAGATCTATAAGTTTTAAAACAGACATTGTTAATTCTGTACCAGAATAAGAAAATAAATTAGGTACTATTTCAATAAACTCCTGAAGAAACTTTATTGAAAGCATTGAAAGTGCAGCCACAAGCCCTAAATAAAGAGGCACTAAAAGCCATCTACTTCTAAATAAAATTATTTCTATTAATTTTTCAATCATTATATGAACATTCTTAATAAAGTCTATTATAATATAAAATTAAAATACTTTCGTTTATGGGGATATAATATGTTAGATTTCTTAGATGCTGGCACAAAGAATCTCTTAGTTGATATTTTAACTGTAGGCATTGCAGTATTTATTTGTGCAAAGGCTTTACCCGGTGTAGTAGTAAAAGACATATGGAACGCTTTCCTTGTAGCACTTCTTATTGGTATTTTTAATGCCTTACTTATGTTTGGTTTAAATTATTTTCATCTTAGTCAAATCAAAAATTTCCTT
Organism: Candidatus Caenarcanum bioreactoricola; assembly: GCA_001899385.1. Lineage (GTDB taxonomy): Bacteria > Cyanobacteriota > Vampirovibrionia > Caenarcaniphilales > Caenarcanaceae > Caenarcanum > Caenarcanum bioreactoricola. The sequence continues at coordinate 33,163 of MOYB01000004.1, forward strand.
AGTCAGAGTATCTTCAAACTTATTATAAATGCAATATTATTAATAATAATCGATAAAGTTATAAAAGATTTTGAACTTAAGAATTTCTTTAATGCATTATTGGCTGCTTTTTGTATTACTCTTATATCGCAAATTCTTAAATGGTTAATTACTGTTAAATTTCCTATTTTATAATAAAAATAATCAAATAATTTTTTAATTTTTAGAATATTATATATAAAGTTAATATTTATTTTTAATATGATAAACAAAAAAATTCTTTTGTTATTAAGTTTTTTATTCTTAATTTCTGGATGTTCTTTTCTTAAAAGAGAACTTACTATTGATGCTACTAATGATCAAACACTTAAAACATCTGTAGAAAAAATAGCAAAATCCATGCCTAGAGAAAAGCAAATGGAATTTGGAAAAGCTATTGGTAAAGTTGCCATAATGTCTTTATATGACTGTATGAAAACAAAATCATGTTCAAAAGAAACTGTAAAAAATAAAATTCACGGAAAAACTGCCGATGAAGTTATTCAAATGGCTAGTCAAATAAATGATGTAGAAAGCCAAAAAATGAGTACTTCTATTATGAAAGATTTAATAAAAATTAATAAAAACCAATAACTATTCTAACCCCTCAAGCATATGCAAACGATAAACTTTATTTTGTTTTGCTCTTAAATCTCTTAATTTGCGCAAGTACATCATAACTACTTCTACAACTGTTGCATGACTCCAAGTTAAAGGACTTACAGATAAAGGCTTTCCGTCATAAGGATTTACTTGTTCTGCTAAAACTCCTGAAATTAAAGAATGATCATTTACCCATTTTAAGTGTTTTAATGATTCTTCTAATTCTTCTTCTGTTTCCGCAAGCATTATTTCTTCGATCATAAGCCATAAAGTAGAAATAACCCATGGATTACCAGGAACATCTTTTGTTGGAGGAGAAGATGCCTGATACCAATCATATTGATAACGTGCAATTCCTCCTATATTAGTTTTAACTGTTAAAAACTCTCGGTAAGCTTGCATTGTACTTCTTACCATTGGATCTTTTACTGAAAACGTTCCAAATCTAAAAAGTCCGTATAAACTTGCATCTACTGTTGAATCTGGAATAAGTTCAAAAGAATGATCATTTGGATGAATTAAACCACGTAAAAACCTTCCAGATTCTTCATCATAAAGATATGTTTTAATTGCTTCTTTTACTTCTTTTGAAGCATTCATATATTCATCATAATGTGCTGTATCGCCAAAAGCTGCTGCGAAATTAGCTGCTGCTCTTAAACCTGCTTCTACAGTACAACAAGTAAAAGTTAAAACCCCTCTTCTTTCTTCCCATAAATCAAAAGATGGCAAAGGAAGTTTTGTTTTGAGATTTCTATAATGCACCATGAAATTTGCAGCAGGCTTTATAAGCGAATGATATAAATTAATTACAAATTCTACATTTTTATGCAATCTAAAATGTTCCCATAATGCCCAGATAACAAGCGCTGTTTCATCTTCTTGTATTGGCAATTGCGGCTCACCATCTCTTACCCATGGGTGCCATGAACTTGCTAAAGTACCTTCTGGACTATATTTATGCAATAAAAATCCATGTGAATCAATTATTTTATTCATTAAAGAATAAAACTTTTGAGTAATAACTTCATAACGAGCCTGATCTAATGCTTGTGCAACTATAGCACCGTCTCTAGGCCATACATAACTATAATGATCTTTAAAAACAAATTGTACATCTGAATCATTTGCAGCAAGAATTGCGCCTTCATGATCTACTTGCGTTCTTATTATTAAAAGACTTCTTTTAAAAAGATCTTGTCCCCATATTGGTAAAGGTGTTAAATCAAAATTTTCTTTATTTACCCATAGACGCCAATATTCTTCTGTTTGCTTCATTTTAGAATTAATATTACTAGCATGTATATTAAAATGAAGCCTTTCTACTGAAGTCATATCTGTTCCAAAAGAAATCCAATAATTAAAAACACTCTCCCCAAAAGCAGAAAGTTTAAGATATTTGCCTATTGTTGAATCAACTGAACCGTGGGTTATAACAGTATTTTGAAGATCGCCATCCTCTGCATCTTTCCATGTACCAAGAGCATAGCCCATTGCCTTTGCTCCAATAGAATAGTGTTCTACACCATCTGTTAAACCACAAGCAAAATATCTTTTGTTTTTATAATGTATAACTGACTTCCAAAGAGGATGATAAAAAGCAGTATCACCAACTTCACTTCCATAAATTCTAAAATCATGATGAAAAAATACTCGGACATCACGACTTCTTTCCCAAAGATTTTTAACTTTTATTTGTCTAACATAATGATTCTGATAAACATCTACAAAATCATTACAAATAAGTTCTATACCAAGAGTATCATTTCTAAGCCATACATCTGTAACAAGAGTATCTGTTTTATATTTTAAAATTCTTTGCCAAGTAGGATCACTTATCCAAGAAAAATAGCCATCCGCCCAGACACCAAATCTAAACGGATAGCCAATGGAATGATTCTCAAGACCTACGTGTGGGAAATATACATCTCTGATTTGATAATTAGAATCAAAACAAATTAATATTTTTCCATTTGATACAGGTATGTCTCTAGGCATTAAAAAATAATTCTTGCATCTAAGCTATAAGCTTCTTTCCCTTTTATGATAAGAGGATTAATATCTATTTCTTCTATTTCAGGGAAATCCTTAATTAATTGCGCAAAATTAAGTAGTATCTCCTCTAAATAGCCTAGATCCGCACCTTCTTGTCCTCTATAACCTTTAAGTAATTTATAGATTTTTGTATTACTTATAGCTTCTTTTATAATTTCACGATTTAAAGGCATAAGTGAAATAGTTTTATCTTTTAATAATTCTACATTTACACCACCTGCTCCAAAAATAATAGTTGGTCCCCATAAGCTATCTTTCTTTAAACCTATGATTAATTCAAATCCACCTTTAAGATCAACCATTTTTTGTACTACGGCACCTTCTATGTTTGCTTTTGCATTATATGCTTTTGCATTTTTGATTATTTCTTCAAAAGCTTTCTTTGCATCTTCTGTAGTTTTAATATTTAACTTAACTCCACCTGCTTCTGTTTTATGAAGAATATCAGGAGATTGAATCTTCATTACAACAGGAAAACCTATTTCTTCAGAGAGTTTAGCAGCTTCATCTGCATTTGTAGCAAGTCTTGCTTTTGTAGTAGGGATGTTATATGCTTCAACAAGATTCTTTGCCTCAATCTCATTAAGAAAGTTTCTTTCACCTTTAAGTTTAATACTTTCTATAAGTTTTTTATAATCTTGAATCGCATTTTTATCAGTACCATTTCTATGTTCTTCTTTATATGCATTGATTACCTCAAGAGATTTCTTAAGTTCAACATATTTATTTAAGTTTGTAAAAGCATCAATAGCATTTTCTGGATACAAATAACTAGGTACTCCATTTTCTAAAAAGATTTCTACACCTTTATCAACAGTAGAGCTTCCCATCCAAGAAGTATAAATAGGTTTATTATATTTTTTAGAAAGTTTAGAAATAGATTCTGCTGTTTCTTTAGCTAAAGACATTGCTTGAGGAGTAAGAATTACCATTAAAGCATCATTATTTTTATCTTTAATACAAATTTCACAAGCTTGTTCATAACGATCATGAAGAGCATCACCTAAAACATCAACTGGATTATTATGACTCCAAAAAGCAGGAAGAGCTTTATTTAATTCTTCTACTGTTTCTGGACTTAATTCAGCAAGTTTTCCGCCCTTTTCAACAAGTGCATCAGTTGTAATTACTCCAGGTCCACCTGCATTTGTAAGAATACAAAGTCTATTACCTTGGGGTAATTTTTGACTAGAAAGTCCTTTTGCAACATTTATAAGATCTTCTATTTTATATAATCTAACAATACCTGCTCTTTTAAGTGCGGTATCATAAACATCATCTGAACCCGCTAAAGCGCCGGTATGAGAAGCAGCCGCCTTGCTTCCTTCTTCAAATCTACCTGATTTTATTGCAAATATAGGTTTTTTAGCAGTAAATTTCTTACAAGCTTTAATAAATTCTTCAGGTTTTTTGATAGATTCTATATACATTATGATACTTTCGGTTTTGCCGTCCTGATCAAAATATTCAATAAAATCTGAAAATTCAAGATCAAGCATTGAACCGATAGAAACAAAATTACTAAAGCCAATTTTATTTTTTATAGACCAATCAAGAACAGAAGTACATAAAGCACCACTTTGAGAAATAAAGCCTACATTACCAGCATAAGGCATTTGTCCTGCAAAGCTAGCGCTCATATGTTTAGAAGGATTTATAACACCTAGACAATTAGGACCTACAGCTTTAATGCCATGTTTATGAAGAGTTTTTTCGATTTCTTCTTCTAATAACTTACCTTCTTCACCTATTTCAGAGAAACCTGAAGTTATAATAACAACTGCTTTTATATTATTTTGACCGCATTCTTCGATAAGTCCTACAACAGTTTTTGCAGGAGTAGCTATAATAGCCAAGTCCACAGGAGCATTTATTTCGGTAATTGATTTATAAGCTTTTATATTAAGGATTTCAGGACTTTTAGGATTTATAGGGAAAATTTTTCCTTTATAACCTTCTGAAATAAGATTATTCATTACAGCATAGCCTACAGATTCTTTTCTTTCACTTGCGCCTATAACTGCTATTGATTCAGGATTAAAAATTTTATCTATTTTTTCTAAATTATTCATTGCAATCTTTCTATTTAAAATATGTGTTAGTTTTAATTTATTCAAGAGCATTTTAACTCTATAATGAATATATATCCATAGGGATTTTAAATAAGTTTTTTAGGAATTTTTATACTTGTTTAGAAAAAAAAGCTTGTCTTAATGAAAACAAAGATGAAAATGTATTTGATATTCAACAAGGGGTAAGTATTTGTATAATGATAAAAAAGAAAAATATAAAATAAATTATGAATAACATAGAAAAAGAATTTATTTATGAATTTGAAAAACTTTCTTCAGAAAAAAAAGAAGAAGTTATTGATTTCATAGCATTTTTAAATAGTAAAGAAAAAGAAGATGCTACTGAATATTTATTTAGCACAGAAGCTAATAAAAAATACTTAATTCAATCTATTGAAGAAGTTGAAAATGAAGAAGATTTAATAGAAGTTAATTTAGAAGATTTAAAAAAAGGAATTTTTCCAAAAATATGAAAAAAATAATCTTCAAAAAAAGAGCCTTAAAAGAGCTCGAAAATTGGAAAGATTCTGATTCTAATATATTCTCTAAAATAATAAAAATATTAGAAGATATACAGATTAATCCATTTAATGGTATTGGGAAGCCTGAACCATTAAAATATGATAAGCAAGGTTATTGGTCAAGAAGAATAACAAAAGAACATAGACTTGTTTATAAAATTACAAATGATTCTATTATTATTGTATCTTGTCAATTTCACTATTAAGCAATGACTAAAATATTCAAATAAGTTTTTTAGGAGTTTTTATACTTGTTTAGGAATTCTTCTTTGTTTAATTTACAATCTTTAAGAATTTTGAATAAAAGACCAATACCAATATTTTCTCCTTTATGAAAAGGAACAACAGTTGCTCTACCATCAGAATGTAATAAATAATGATGACTACCTTTAATTCGAATAATTACAAATCCCAATTTTTCAAGTGTTTTAATTAATTTTTGACTTGTAATTTGAGGAAATTTTGACATAAATTAAATTGAAATACGTTGTAATCCTATAAATTCATTTTCTTGATTATCAAAAATTTCATCAACTTCTAAACAAAGTTCTATTGCTTCTTTAATTCTACTCATAAGTTCATCTAATGATTTAGCTTGCGTATGACAACCTTTTAATTCAGGAACTGAGGCAATAAAATACCCTTCTGAATCTTTTTCTATAATAACATTAAATTTTTTACTCATAAATATTATTATAACTTGATTCAATTAAGTTTTTTAGGAATTTTTCTTTGCTTAAATTATAATCTTTAAAAATTTTCAAAAATGTATATTTATGCTATACTTAAATCTGCTTATGGTAATAGTGGTTTAATTATCACCTCTTAACTTTAAATAAGAAATTGTTTAAAAAAGAGCCTCTAGATTGTGAAAAGTCAATTAGTTGAACGGATCAGTCTAGAGGTATTTTTAATGGAATCCAAGCAACGACTTTACATATTATTGTTTTTTTGCTAGTATTGACACAAGATTTAATTTATTAAAAATTGCTTATTATTAATTCAAAACATTATGTATCTAAATCTGTGAAAGCTGTTAAAAAAACAAGAATTCCAGAAGAAATAATTACTTTCCAAACAAAACCGGTAAAAATCGCTGAATTTAAAAACACTCCTCTATGGCAAAAGAAAATATTTAAACCTTTTAAAATATATTGTTTCTATGATATTGAAGATAATACACTTGTTATAAAGTTAAGTTATGGTACTCTTGGAAGCCTAACAGCTATTAAAATTACCCCAGAGTCTACTATTGAATATAGAATAATAAAACAAGAAGGATTTTTAAATAGATTTCGTAGAGGTATTGTAGAAATAGTTGTAGATAATAAACCTTATAGATTTTCAAAAGATAAAAACACTTGGGTAGAAAGTCCCCCTAAATCTTAAATAATTCTTTACAATGACTTTACATATTAATTATTTTTTGTAGTATTGATATAAATTTTAATTTAATAAAAAATGGCTATTAAACATTTAAATTCTATATCTGTATCTAGGGCTATATCTATGAAAGCTGTTAGGGATAGAGCAATCCCACAAGAAGTCCTTATTAATAGCGCTACTATGAAGACTATTTACTCTTCTTTTAATAAAATACAGAAAAAATATGGAGTAACACATGCTTATAATGAGGAAACAAGGGTTTTAATATTAGAAAAAGATGTTAGTATAAAATTAGAAATCCCTAATGTCGATTCAAGGGCTAATATTCAATATAAAGTATTAAGACTTGAAGGATTTTCCAATGCACTTTGGGGAGAGCATTTTGTAGAAATAGTTGTAAACGATAAAGCTTATAGACTCTCAGATGATAAAAAAACTTGGGTAGAAAGTCATAGAAGAAAAAATAGATGGGGAGGTTAAATCTTAAATAATTCTTTAGTATTATATTCCGTTATTTCTTCACATCTTTTTTCGTCTATATTATGGATCTCAGCTAAAGTCTTGTTTACTTCTATTAAAAAAGCAGGTTCATTCCTTTTTCCACGATAAATTTGTGGCGCCAAAAAAGGACAATCTGTTTCTATTAAAACACGTTCTAAAGGAATTTTCTTTGCTTCTTCTCTTAATTCCTTTGCATTCTTAAAAGTTAAACATCCTGAAAAAGAAGTATAAAAACCTAATTCCCAAAACTTTGCAGAATATTCCGCGTTGCCTGTATAACAATGCATTACCCCTTTAGATACTCCTGTTTGTTTTATAATGTTTAATACATCTTCAAAAGCATCTCTACAATGAATAATAAGTGGTAAGTTTAATTCTTTTGCTAAAATACAATATTCTTTAAAAACTTTTTTTTGTATTTCAGGCATACAATCTTTATGATAATAATCTAATCCAGTTTCTCCTATTGCAATAAAATCTATTTTATTTATTTTAAAAACTTGTTCTACTTCTTCTTTAGAAAAATCATTAGCATGACAAGGATGAGTCCCTGCACAAATAAAAAGATTATTATATTTCTTTTGTAAACCTCTCATTTGTGGAAGATCTTTAAGTTCTACACAAGGATGAATAAAAGCTTTGATGCCTATATTAAAGGCTCTTTCTATTATTTCATCTCTATCTAAATCAAAATTTTCCCAAATTAAATGAGCATGACTATCTATCATTATTTTAAATAAAACTAAAAACTATCAATTTTTTCTTTAAGTTCTTTTGCTTTAAGTGAAGCGTTTAATGAATTAAAGGAATTATAAGATTTAGTATAAAAATCAAGCGCTTGTTTTTTATCTCCCAAAGCAAAATAAGTATCTCCTAAATTGCTAAGGATTTGAGCTTTTCCGTAATCATCTTTTAATTCATCTGATAATTCCATTGCTTTTTCATGGAATTTAATAGCTTTTTTAAGCATTTCTTGAGAATGTTTTGTATAAATACTTCCTATTTCAGTTATTGCAAGAGCCTGTCCGTATTTATCATTTAGTTCATTATATAAAGCTAAAGCTGTCTGTGCTTTTTTTAAGGCTTCAAGTAATTTATTTTGCTTTTCATAATTCTTTGTTAAATACATTAAAGTATTTGCCATTGCTTTTTTATCATTAAGCTCTTTATAAATTAAATAAGCTTTATTAAAATTTTCTTGCGCTTTTATAAAATTATTTTCGTCTTCTAATGTCAAAGCTTCCATATTAAGATTATCAGCTTCTTTTTTCTTTTCTTCTTGATTATTTACTGGCTTTTCTATAGAAATTTTCTTTTCAGGAGTCTTTGATTTAGTTATATTAGATTTTGTTGTTTTTTTAAATAACGTTGGCAATTTAGCAATAGCGCTTTCACTCAAACAAAATAAACAAAATAAAATTAAGACTTTCTTTAAATCAGCTTTTAACATTTATTTTTTTAAACAGAATAAAATAATTTTAACATTTATTTTGATTTTTCATAATCTATAACAACAGTTTCTATATCTTGCATTGAATTTTGTTCAAGTTCTTTTTCCAAATCTTTCTGCTTTAAATCATTTTGTTTAATAATTTTTCTATAAGATTGATGATTATTTGGTTTTATTACTGAATTTTCAGGAAGTTTTTTCTTTAAGGTCTGAAATACAGTAAATTTACTAATTAATTTTTTACCAAACAAAGGAATTAATGATTCTTCCGAAGCTTTAGCAGCTTTTTTATTATTTGAAAGTTTAATTGGAGAAAAAGGATCATTATCTTTATCTTTTTTTACTGGTTTATCAAAAATTGAATGCTCTGGATCAAAAACTTCTTCTTTTTTATTATTTAAAGAAGCTTCAATCGGTTTAATAATTTCTGCTTTAACAGCTTGAGGGACTTCTTCTTTAACAGGCACTTGAACATAAACTATAATCTTTTCAGGCTCTGTTTTTATTTGAGGAATTTCTTTATTTATTGGATTAGAAATTATTTTTTCTGCCTTGATTTTATTTGGAAGAGAAAGACTTTTATCAAGATTTATATTAGTTATTCCATGTTTATTCTTAAAACTTTCAAAGCTTTCTTCTTGACTATTAAATTTTTGTAATTCTTGTAAAGGAATATCTATAAAACCTTTAGAATCTAAATCACTTGTTATTCCATATTCTTCTTTGAAATTTTCAAAATTATTTTCTAGCTCTTGATTATAAATAAATTTTTCCTGTTCATTTTTTTCTATAGAAGCTTGTATAGGAATTTTAGTTTTTATTATATTTTGTTTTTGTACTTTAAACAAAGTAAATACTAAAAATATTCCTATTAATAAAGCTAAAACAAATACTGATAAATTCAAATTATTTATTTTAGAATTTTCCTGATTCGGTTCATAAATCCCCGCTTTATCAAGAAAATTCTCAATAATAGTTTCTATAGATGGAGCTTTTTTTTGTTTTTGCTCATCAAATTGCTTTTTACTTTTATCTTTTAAAAGATTATTCATTTGTAGAAACTATTTTAATTCTTTCACTAAAAATATTATCGTCAAGTTTTTCAACACTATCACTTTCTCTTACAGACTTATCTATAAAAACAAATTGTATTTCACTTGCTTTTGAGAATTTTTCTTCATCTGGGAAATATACTGTATTTCCATATTTTATAGAACTATCTTTAGGAGTAGGTACTACTATAAAACTTCCCAATTCTTTTGTTTCCCAAAAAACATTACCTTGAGCATCAAAAAATCTTGCTCCTACTTTCTTTCTTTTATGAATATTGCCTTCATTTTCATATTTAAAATTATAAGAAAACTTTAATTTACCACTATCATCTTTATTTTTCTTTACTTCAAAATCTTTAAATTTAATATTTGCATATAAAGAAGATTCTGGACCTTTTCTTATATAAGTACCTACTTGCATTTCTTTATTTACATTTAAACCCATACGATATTGTTTATTATTAGAACTAAATTCTTTTCTATCCGCAGATATTTCAAGCATCTTAAGAAAAAGTTTATATTCTTTATTCTCTACATCAAAAGGTAAAGAACAAGCAATTCTTACTTTTCTTTTTTGATCTGGTAAAAGTGTAAATTGCATAGGTGTTATTTTTATATATTGTGTTATTTGTTCTTGTTCTTTTTCTGTTGCAATTATACGTCCATCTTTATCCATATCCCATTCACCGAGACTTAATTGAAGTCTTACTGGTTTATTCATAGGATTTGAAATTTCAACAGAAGTTGCTCCCATACCAGCAGGGGCATCTATAACTACAATTGTTGGACTAAAAAGAAATTCAGAAAAAGCTCTTTCAGAGAATAACATACAAAAAATAAAAGATAATAAAAAAGATAATATTTTTTTCATAAATAAAAAAGATAATTTAGTTTTAGTTTATAAATTATTCCACAGAGCTAAAGAAGATTTAACAAAAACATCTTTTAAAAGAAGGTATAAATATGTTAATCTAAAATTAAAATATGAGATAATTAAACTCATGAAAAAATTAATAATATTTATATTATGTCTATTAAGTATTAGTGCTTATGCAGAAGAAGATCCTTGTCTTGATTTTCTTTTAAATAATGCAGAGATTAATTTAAACAAAGAACAAAAATCTGAAATTTCAAATATAAAAAAATTACTTTATTCTGAAATTTCATCAAAACAACAAAATTTAAGTACTGAAGAAAATAAATTAAAATCTCTTCTAAGAAATGATGATGCAACAGATGCTGAAATTACTACAACTAAGAAAAAAATAGAAGAACTTCAATCTTTTATTTCTTCAAAAAAAGTTAAATATTGGCAAGATGCAAAGAAAATTTTAAATGCAACACAATCTGAAAAATTAAGAGAATTAAGATTTAAGCAAAATATTTCTTGTAAAAATTAGTTAAATATCTTTTTGTTATAGTCAATAAATAAAAGATAAAAACTATTATGGAAAATATTGAAGAAAGAATTAATAAAAAAATAAAAGAAAAATTAATAAACTTAGCTAATGAACTAACTGATGAAATAAAACAAAATATAAAAACACAATTTAAAACAAATAAACATTTATTAGAATCTATTCAAATTACTTCTAAAAAAGAAGCAAATTCTTTTGAATTTTTTATATCATCTAACGCACCATATGCTAAATATCTGGAATTTGGCACAAGTAAAACCTCTGCTAAACCATTTATGAAACCAGCTTTTGAAAAAATAAAATCAAAGTTTTATAGGGATTTCAGTTAAAACTTCACAAGCTGAATCTGTTTTTAAAAGATTGTCTTCTATTCTTATTCCTATACCTAAAAATTCTTTAGGAACTTCATAATCTTCTAAATAAAATTCATTAAAATATATAGCAGGTTCAATAGTAAAAAGCATTCCTGTTTTTAAAATTTTAGAAGAATTATCTTTTTCTGTATAAAAACCAACATCATGAGTATCAAGTCCTAACCAATGACTTGTTTTATGCATAAAAAATTTCATATATGATTTTGTTTCTAAAGCTTCATCAAAAGAAGTTTTTAAAATTTTTAAATCAATTAAGCCTTTTATAATTTCTTTTACAGCAACATCATGTACTGATTGAATAGTTGCATTTAATTTAAAAGCTTGTTCTTTAGCAGCAATGTTTGCTTTTAATACTATGTCATATATTGCTTTTTGAGCAGAATTAAATTTTTTTCCAAGAGGAATAGTTCTAGTAATATCAGAAGCATAATATTCATATTCACAGCCTACATCAAGCAATAATAAATCATTTTTTTTCATTTCTTGATTATTTGCTACATAATGAAGGATAGAAGCATTTTTACCACTAGCAATTATTGGTTCATAAGCATAATTAGCATTTTCTTTTAAAAACATTTTACTGAATTCAGCATAAACTTGATATTCATATTTAAAATTATTATTCATACACATTTCTATAATTGTTTTATGTGCATTGCAATTAATTTTTGCAGATTTTTTAATTAAATCTATTTCATAATCTTCTTTTATAATACGTAATTCAGAAATCAAATATTCACTATTAATTATTTCTTGACATCTTTTTTGTTTAGCAATTTGTAATATTTTTTTTCTTAAATCTAAATAACTGTTTCCAGCAAAATCAAAATATAATTTTTTAAAATTACAAATATTATTATTTTCAAAGAAATCTTCTAAATCATTAAATCTATAAACTTTTTTAATTTCAGTATATTCAGAAGCCCTTTCTAAGCCCAATATATGTCCAGTCCAAATTTCTTTATTTTTATTTCGAGCTTTAGTAAATAATATTTCATCATAATCATTATTTTTATGTTTTATAATAAGCAAAGCACTATCGTTTTCATTAAGTCCTGTAAGATACCAGAAACTACTATCTTGCCTAAATCTATATTCTATATCTGAATTTTTATATTGTGTCTGATTTGAGAGTATAAGAATAGAACTTTCAGATTCTAATAAATCAATAAGTTTCTTTCTTCTATTTTTATAAATTTTATTCATATTATATAGATTACTATTATATTAATTATATTTTATATATTAGTCGTAGTATTAGGGAATATAGTAAGTTTATAAGTTAAAAAAATCTTTGTGATTAAGCTTTAAATCATTATAATTTTTTATTAGTATTGCTTTGGTATTACAGTATTTTTGTTGAAAGTAATAGTTTAAAGAGAGAAAAATTTTCTAGTTTTATTGTCTATAAACTGTATTGCTTAATAGTTATAAATGTTTAATAAACTTTTATAAGATTTAAAAAATAACTTTACTTGGATCATCAATTTTTATTTCTTTACATCCAATAACATATAAACATTCAAATAAAAATGTAGCTGAAAATTTTGCTCTATTAATTTTATTTATCAAATTTTTTGGATCTTCTATGATCCCTATTTCTTTAAGTTTTTCTGCTAATTTACTATAACTGATTTTTCTTCGAACAAGCTCTGCTTTTAATAATCCTTTTATATAATCATTCCAAAGATCCTCTGTTATTATCATTTATATCTAATATAGTTTAACTTCTTTAATTTTATTGTTTAAAAATTTTTAATATAATAAAAACATCAAATTAGATGTTAATGCACTATAATTGATATTAGATTTACTTAATTTAAAAAATTTTGAAAATTGATAAAAAAGAACAAATAAATATAAGAATAGATCCTGAATTAAATGAAAGGCTTAATGAAGTAGTTCGTATAACTAAAAGAGTTAATAAAAAGAAAATCAAAAAAGAAATAATTGTAGAAACAGCAATTTTACTTTTAAAAACTACGAAATTAAACTTTTTTGAAATAAAAAACAAAGAAAGTTTATTAGAAATTTTGGGGTTAAATATCTGAACCAATGATTTATGAGATTTAACTTATAACTTCCCTTCTATAATCATAAAAATCAAATAAATCTTATGAATCATAGTTCAGACTTATTTATTAACAAAAAGTAAAGTATTTATAATTTATAAGTTAAATAAATTTAAACAAATTATTGTAGAGACTTATCTAAAGAAATATATAGGGAATTTATGTTAATTTAGGCTTTATTTATTTGGATTATAATAATAATAGAAAAAAGGAGGCGCTAATATGACAATTGCTATTGAGGGTATGAACCAACAAGCTCCTAATGCTGCATTTTTTGCTTCTGGTTTTGGAACAAATAGAGTAAAACAAGAACCCCCTCCAATTTTGGGTGGTGATCAAGTTTCTAGTTCTTATAATGTTGCTGAGGGAACTCAACTACCGGGTATCGGTGAAAGATTAAATATAAGAAACGTTTAGTATTACTAAACAATCTCGTCTTTTATTGGAGATTTATAAATAAGATTATAAGCCTCTTCAGCATTAATTTTTAATTCTTCTGAAATATTAGGACAAGAATATATTTGCTTTAGAGTAGATGCCCCTTGTTTTAGAATTTTAACTAAATCCCCTTCATCTGATAAATATTTTTTTGTAAAATCCCCCCAATTATTCATTGTTGCCCAATCAAAACCTAAACTAAGATGTTTTGTGTTAAAAGGTAAAGAAGCTTTAAATTCAGTAGTTTGTTGCATTGAAATAATTTCTTTCATAATAGAATAAATATCTTTCATGAAAAGAACAGTGTTTTCACTAACTGCCCAAGAAAGAAGATCATTTGCTTTTAATTTTCTTAATTCATAAGAAGTTAAAGTACAAGCTATTCCACAAAGTTCATAAGGATTCATTTTATCTAAAGCTTTTCTATCTAATAATTCCGCTAAAAATAAAATATTATCTCCTCGAAGTTCTGCTGCCCATTTACCTTTTTCAGTTAAAAAGAAATCTTTTGTTAAATAACCAAAATGTTCAAGTATTTTAGTTGCTTTTTGAAAATCAGACCATGGAATTTGTTTTAATTCTTCAATTCGTTTTAATCTTTTTTCTTTCTTTTTCCAACCATGTATATGTTTAATTTCTTCTTCTATCTTTTTTATTTCTTCAAGCTTTTCATAACGTGCAAAACTTAAAGTAATAAGCTCTTCTGCTTCTTTAAAAGTACACATTCCAGCTAAATTTAAAACCATTGTGTAATTTGAAGTAAAAGCACTATGAAGTTCATCTACAGGGGAAGTAATAAGTTGAAAGATTTCTAAAACTCCTTCAAAAGGTGTCTCTATAATAATTGCATAGCCTATGCTGTCAAGTCCACGCCTACCCGCTCTTCCGGACATCTGTTGAAATTCTGTACCTGTTAAAAGTCTGTGCCCCATATCTATTCTTTTTGATATCTGTGAAATTACTGTAGAACGGGCAGGCATATTTATTCCGGCAGCAAGTGTTTCTGTTGCAAAAACAACTTTTATTAGATTTAACTGAAATAATCTTTCAATTAAGAATTTAAGTGCAGGTAATAATCCTGCATGATGACAGGCAATACCTTCTTTTAAGCTTCTATAATGGGGATGAGTTAATAACCAAGGAATTTCTTCACAAGCTTTTTTTAATTCTTTTTTTAAAAGTTCTTTTTCTCTTAAATTAAGTAAATTAAGTTTTACAGTTTTATTCCTTTGAATATTAGTAAATTTTTTAAGAGCCTCTTCACAACCTCGACGACTAAAAAGAAAATATATACAAGGAAGCATGTCTTTAGTTCTAAGTTCTTGAATTATTTCAGCTATTTTAGGAAAAGGTTTTCCTCCTTTAGTTTTTTTATGTTCAAAATGAGTTTTTAATAAAGCTTTTTGTAAATTACCTTTTTTATCAGTTATAGGTTTAAGACCTTCGCGACCAAAAAACATATAATTTAAAGGCACAGGTCTTTCATTACTTATAATAAGTTCAGTTTCACCATGAACACTAGTCATCCAATCACATAGTTTTTCTGGATTGCCAATAGTTGCAGATAAAGAAATTATTTGAATATCAGAACCAGAATAAATAATGCATTCTTCCCAAACAGTCCCACGATCAGGATCTTTCATGTAATGACATTCATCAAGAACAAGGAAAGCAGTTCTTTGAAGAATAGGATCTTCTTCTGATTTATAAAGTATATTTCTAAAAATTTCAGTGGTTAAAACTATAATGTCAGCATCTCTATTAATAGAAATATCACCTGTAAGCAATCCAACTTTGTCAGAGCCAAATTTTTTGCAAAGGTCTGTAAATTTTTGATTACTTAGGGCTTTGAGAGGACTAGTATAAAAGATTTTTTTATTTGAAGATAAAGCAAGATTTATAGCATATTCTGCAATGGCTGTTTTACCAGAACCAGTAGGAGCACAAACTAAAATATTTTTACCTTTATTCAGTGAATCTATTGCTTTTAATTGAAATTCATCTAATTGAAAATCAAATAATTCGTTAATTTCTTTTTGCAGTTTCTTTTATGAGTTAATTCTTATATTATACTTATAGCATGAATATTAATAAAATTTATGCAAGAAAATATTACAGATAAGCTTTTAAATGATTTAAACTCTGTTTTTAATAAAGCAAGAGGATATCAATTTACAGAGGAAGAATTAAAAAAATATGAATTAAATCAAGAGAAACATGAATTTATAAGAAAAGCTATTAATTCTACAGCAAAGACCCTTGATAATTCTTTTACTCGATTTTTATCTTTTATTCTTAAGCCTATAAATGATTTGTTTGATTCTATAATTAAAATAATTTTAACAGTTTGTGCTTTTATATTTTTTCTTCAGGCATCAACTTTTAATTTTCAGGCAGAAAAAAGTCTTAATGAAATTGTTGCTAATGCAGAAAAAGAAAATTCAAAATATACTCAAATAAAAGAAGAAATATTTAATAAATTAAAAGAACTAGACTTAGATAAAGAAGATATAAAAGAACAAAGGAAAATAATAGCAATTAATGCAGAAAAGAAACAAAAAGAAAATTTAAAATGGCTTGAATATAAAAACAAGTCAATAACAACTATTTGGGCGGATTTACCAAAAGATTGGTCTAAAGCACAAGATCTTTTTTATATATATTCTAAAACCTTTGAATATTATCAAAAGCCTTTGAATTTATTTTTTAGTTTACCGCAAGAAGCTATTATTTATTTTTATGCATTTGTTCAAAGTCTTTGTGTTTTATTTATTTATATAATTATAAAATCTTTATTAGGCTTTTTAATTGTTTCTAGCTTTAGATCTACTATTTTAAAAAAAGAATTAAGAGAAGCTTTAAAAAAGATTTAATTTTTATCATAAACCATAGAAGTTCTATAAGTTGTAATAGTTAAAATATCTCCTTTTCTAAAAATCTCTAATTTTGCAGAAGTACCGATGGGTCCTCTTATTATTTCACTTGCTTGAAATGCATCCATTCCTAAAGTTGAAATTCCATTTACAGATAAAATTACATCTTGTGCTTCTAGCCCTGCTCTTTCCGCACTTGTGTCAGCATAGACAAAAACAACAAAAGGAGCCATATTTCCATTATAAAGAATGCTTGATAATTGAATTCCAATATAACCCATTTTAGGAAGTTCAGTTGATTTTAAAGGATTTTTATTTTGACTATTTTCTGTGCCTTTATTTTTTATTATTTTTTTAGCTTTATCGTTTTCTATGTTTAAGCTTTCTGAATCGGTTTTTATTTTTTGTTGTGGAAGTGTTATTTCTTCTATTTCCCAAGATAAACCCATTGGAATTTCTTTTAAGATTTTATCTTTTTCAGTTTTCTTTTGTTTTTTTGTAAGTTTTGGATCTGAAGGTAAAAAGAAGGAAAGCATAAAAATTAATAAAGAAAGTGTACTTATTGAAAATATAATGCTAAATCGTTTTTTTCTATCTGCTATTATGTCTGTATTTTTTTGTTGGCTCTCCCAGAAAGCCCAAAGTCCTATAATTATATAAAGAGTAAAAATAATTATTAAAGCAATATTTAGTTGATTTGTTTTAATAAGATTAAAGAAAGCTTTTTGAAAAATTAAAAAGCTTAAAATAGGAGTAATTAATGATATAAAGAAGAAAATAAAAGCATTAAAATATTCTTTTTTTAAAAAATGTGCAGACCCAGGCATTAAAAAAGAAAAGAAAGCTCCCCAACCTTTTTGAATTTCATTTTCTTTTTTTTGAATTTCATTTTTAATTTCTCTTTTTAAAGAAAAGGGCATATTTATTTTCAAAGCAAAGAAGCCTGCTAACAAAAGGAAAGTAAAAGCTAAAATTTTATAAATAATATTTATATCTATTTCTTCACTTACTACACAGTTATAAATAAAATGACTTAATATTCCAAACATAAAATAAAAACAAGAAATAATTTTTGTTTTAAAGTTATTTTTAGTTAAGAATAGTTTTAGTCCGGCTATCCAAAAAAGAGCAAAAAAGCAATGTGCAAATAAAGGTAAGAATCTTGTAAAACTTCCTTCTTTATTTAAAACATAAATGAAATTTTCAGCGCCAGCAAAGCCTAATGCGCCGGACAAGCCCAAAGCCATAGGATTATTTGCAAAAATTTCTGAAAAGCTTTTTTTGTAAAAGAATTTTGCAGATATTATACCTATTAAAGAACTTATAAATTTTACAAATTCTTCATTTAAAGCAACAAATAAAAAGAAAATAGGAGAATCTAAGCCTATTTTAAATTTAAGTTGTATTAAATTATTTAACTCCCCAGCAAATCTAGCAAGGAGGCAAGCACTTATAAAGCCTATAATAACACCAAAGATTTTTGTATTTAATTTACGTGCAGAAAAAAACCATAATAATAATATTGCAGGTATTATACCGGTTGAAAAAGCAAGAAAGAAAATTAAGATTTTTTCAGGGTTCATTAATAGATTATTTAATAAAACTTAAAATAAGATTTGAAATAAGAGGATTAGAGGTAAGTCCAAGTATTATAACTACAACAATAAGCATTTTTAATTTGTTTATTTCTTCTTTAAATTCAAGTTTTATTCCATGGATTTCTTCTTTTATTTCATAAACTTCTTGTTTTGTTGCTAATTGATTAATAAATTGATTTGTAAGTTCAGCCTTTGTTTCTTCTTTTTGAAGATTACTGCGGATTTCGTATTTTGCATTTACAATATCGTCTATGGAACTTTCCAAAGCATCTATAAAAGAATTTGCTTTTTCTGGACCTAAAACGCTAACTAGCAAATCAAGACTTTTTCTTGGAAATGTATATTTTATACTCATATTATTATTATACCTATTAATAATTAGTTTTCAATTTTCTTTATTTTAATAAACTTTCTTTTGCCTAACTGTAATATATCTCCAGTTTTTAAATTAATACTTTTAAATTCTTCTAATAATTTTTCATTATTTAATTTAACAGCACCTTCTTTTATTTTTCTTTTTGCTTCCCCTATTGATTCACACATTCCAGATAAATGCATTATTTGTGCAAGTGTATGCTCTTCATTAAAATCACTAAATTCTTTTATATCTTCAGGGATTTCCCTTTTTTGAAATCTTTTAATAAAATCTTGTTCTGCTTCCAATGCCTTTTCTTCTGAATGATAAATTTTTATTATTTCTCTTGCAAGTTGCATTTTTAAATCACGAGGATTTTGATTTTCTTTAAGATTTTCAGGCAATATATTTAAAAGTTGACAATACCATGAAAGCATTTGTTCATCAGCTAAACTCATAGTCTTTCCATACATTTCATTTGCTGCTTCAAAAACCCCTATGTAATTTCCAAAACTTTTAGACATTTTCTTTTTGCCATCAAGCCCTATAAGTAAAGGTGCAAGCATTACTATTTGTTCTTCTTGTCCAAAATGTTTTTGCATTTCCCGTCCAGCTAAAACATTAAATCTTTGATCTTGTCCTCCTATTTCTATATCTGCTTTTACTTGTACAGAATCATAAGCTTGGAGTATAGGATAAAGAATTTCATGCATATATAAAGGAAAACCTTTGTCTAATCTTTCTCCAAAAGCTTCTTTAGCAATAATTTGATTTACAGTATTTAAACTCATAAGCTTTAAGATTTCAGCAAGCTTCATATCTCTAAGCCAAGCATTATTATTAACTATTTCTATTTTGTTTATATCAAGGATTTTTGCAACTTGTTCTAAATATGTTTCACTATTTTTTTTAACGTCTTCTTCTGAAAGGGGAGGTCTTGCCTCGTTTCTGCCGGTAGGATCTCCTAGTTGAGCAGTAAAACCCCCTATAATTAAAATAGGTATATGTCCTAAGTCTTGAAATCGTTTAAGGATTTGAAGACAAACAGTATGTCCAAGATGTAAATCCGGAGAAGTAGGATCAATACCTAATTTTACTCTTAAAGGTCTATTTTTTTTTAATTTAGCTTCTAAAGCTACAATTCCATGTGGTAAAATTTCTACATTACCACAAGTCAAATATTTAATTTGATCTTTCATTATTACAGTTTAATATTAATTCTTATATTTTAATAATAAATTTAATTTTTTACACCAACAGGAGTATCAAAAAGTCTATCATTTTCATAAAAGTCAGCTTCTATATTTTTATGCTTATCTCTGGCAAGTACACCATTACGTTTTTCTGGAATAACATTTAATTTTAAATTTGGATCAAGAGCATCTTTTCCGATTGTATTTGTTCCAGCTTCTGTTTCATAAATATCATAATTTTTATAATGTTGAAATACTTTTTGAACATCTCTAACCGCCCCGCTTCTTTGTCCATAAGCATCTGATTCGCGTTGACTAGCAGTGTTTCGTCCAAAGACTGCTTCCCCACATTTATAAAGTTTACAAGGGATTAATGAGTTGTTACTTGGACAACCTAAAACAGGTTGATCACTTCCAAAACCATAAAATCTAAAAATATTTTTTCTGTTCATTCTTGCACAAACAATACATTTATGAATTTTTCCTTCTAATGATTTTCTATAATTATTACAATTACCATCACCAGGTCTACATTTATCTCCTTGTAAAATCATCATTCTATAACTGGCGTCGCTTGCTTGTTCAATGTCAATTCCCCCATAGCTTCCATTTGAGGAACTAAAACTACTTTTTATAGTGCTTGCACCTGCATTTAAACACCAGTCAGCATTCATTCCGGGGCTAGGCGGAGCAGGGCATAGATGTCTTGCAGGACTAGAACCGATATAAGTTCCATTATACAAACTACTATTTTTTATATCAGTACCAAAAATATCTTTTAGTACTAAACTTCTTTCTGTTTTTGGATAAACATCTAATCCATCTCTTGTTAAGACTTTAGGTTGTTCTTCAAAAACTTGATTAACGACTTCGTCCATTGCTTTATAGACAGTATTTTTTTTAAGGAGTGCACCCATTGAGCCTTGTCGGGCAGTTGCTCCTTCGCCAGTAAATTCATCTGCAAGAAAGGAACAGGCTCTTTCTGCTGCTGCTTTAGTTACAGATTCTAATTCCTGTCCTTGTAAATAGGTTATAAGGGACTCTGTTAAAAGAGGCACCATAAAAAGAAGCACAAGGCATAAGCCTAAAAGCATTGAAAAGATTTCATCAATGCTTGCTCTTTTATTTATAATAAATTTTTTAAATAAATTTTTTAATTTCATAATGGAGATCTCCTTTTTCATATTTTCCACAATAACTAATTGAATTATTTAAAAATTTTCTAGGAAATCTTTCTTATTTTCCTTATTTCCTCCTTAATCTTTAGATATTAATTTATAAGTAAAAGATAAAAATTTATATTAAGGAAAATATTATGGCAGAGATAGAAAAAGTAAAAAATTATACTGTATATAATGAAAAAGGTTTAGAAAGAGAAATAGAAAAAACTAAAAAAGCAGAAGAAGCATCAAAAGCACCAATAGACAGTTCTGCAATAGATGTTCTTAATGCAATTGGCGAAGATCAACGTAAATTTGTGACATTAAATAAAATACGTGAATATTATACGACTACTTATCCTAGATTATTAAATGATGAACAATTCATAAAAAATACTCCAACTCTTGGAACAACATTAGATGATAAACAAAAAGCGGCTGTAAAACCATTTGAAGAAGATATATATAATTATATAAAAAGTTTAGATACAGGAAGTGAAGATACTGCTTTAGGAAATAAAATTGATCAATATCCAAAAATTGATACTGGGTGGACATCAAATACTTGGGGTCTTAAACAAAAAGCTGATGGCTATAAAGAACCTATAGATAGAGTTTATCATGGAAAAACAACTGATGCTTCCAATAAAACTGATACTTATCAAAAAGCAGAAGAAACTCCTTCAGCTACTAGTGAAGCAGGAAGCTCAACTCCTCAAAAAGCTTCTTCTTCAGTGTTTAATTCCCCATTAAGTGAAGATGGTCGCATAGATGCAAGAACTATTAGCTCTGGAGCAGAAAGAGTTTCTAGTACAGAAGATGTTGAAGCAGAAGAAACAACAGAAACAGGAGATATGATGCCTATAGATTATGTAAATGCGACTGAACCAGAAGAACAAATAACAACTATATCTGATTTTTATAAAGTTGTGCCTACTGGTAATAATCCTAAGTTCAGACAATTAATTGTTGATATTTTAGACGCAGATTCTCTAGAACTAATAAATATTACAATTGATAAGTTTGTTAATGAAAATCCAAAGTTTAGTGCTACTCAAAAAATGATTGTGCTTTTAACAGTATTAATAGAAGGTTTTAAAGCTAATGCAGATAGTTTAGATGATAAAGAAAAAACAGAAATTGCAACTTCAATTCATGAAGTTCTTAAGAATAATACAGAAAATGAAGCTTTTCAAGATATTTTAAAGGCTTTACCTGAAGATATACAAACAGCAATAAAAGATCAAAATAGTACTGACGGCATAGATTTAATAAAAAAAGATCTTGATTCTACTGAAGGTACAAATTTAAAAATGGAAGTAAAGGTTAAAAAAGGAAACTTAAGTACTATAATGGATGCTATTGATACTGTTAAAGAAAAACAAGAAGCACAACAAAAAGAGGAAAAGCAAAAGGAAGAAAAAGAGGAAATAAGTAAGCTCTTTAGTGATTTTGGCAAGTTAATTGCTAATAATTTAGATGGTATTACGAAGTTTATGAGTACTGCAACTACTGCAACTGGAGAACAATTATCAGCTGAAGCTTAAAAAGTATTATAATATAAAGTTATTATGGAATAGTTCTTTATTCAAAGGAAAATAAATTTGACTGATTTAAGACATGTAGAACCATTTAAACAGTTAGGCTTAGCTTTAATTACTATTAATAATATTTTATCTGGAAAAGAAAGTGGTTCTGAAAAAATAGTTAGAGATGCTTTAATTCAAAGATTTAAATTTACTATTGAATTATTTTGGAAAACTTTAATGGCATTGTTAAAATTAGAAGGCATTGATGCTAAAAGTCCAAAAGCAAGTCTTAAAGAAGCATATAAACTTGAATGGTTAGATAATGAAGATTTATGGCTTAATATGCTTGAAGATAGAAATTTAACTTCTCATACATATAAAGAAGAAATAGCAAAAGATATATTTAGAAAAATACCTACGTATTACGAGGCTATAAATCAGGTTTATACTAAATTAAAAATAAAATATAATATTCAATAATTTTTAATTAAACTCTTTGTGCTTCTGTAATAACTGTTTTTATTTTGTCTTTTAATAATTGCGAATCACTTATGTCAAGAGGTGGTTTTTCTGCATAATTTTTAAGTTGCGCTTGTCCAGATTTTATTACTTTTTCTGCACTTTTATTAAGATGCTCCATTTGTTCAAAAATAAGTGCTGCATAAGCATAAGCATTTTCTTTTATTTCTTCCGCTTCTCTATATGCCTTACTAAGACTCTCTTCTATTTTTTTTTGAGTTTGTTTCTCTAATTCAAGTATATCAAGCTTTGTTGATTCGTAAAATTTTCTACTTTCTTGTTTTATACTTTCTATTACGGCTGATTCATTAAGAATTTCTTTTGCTTCTCTTTTTGCAGAATCTATTATATATTGTGCTTTTTGCTCTGCTCTAGCAATTATTTCTTTTTCTCTCTCTAAGAGTTCTCTTGAATCTGCAACTTGAGATGGTAATTCTGTTATTGCCTTTTCTATTAAATCTCGTAAATCTTCATATTTTAATAGTTTATAATCTCCTAAAGGTGTAGAAGGGGCGTTCTCTACAAGTGATATCATCAAATCTAAAATTTTATATAGACTCGTTTTCATCTTTATTGTTTAGTGTTTTGTATTGCTTGCGTCATAAGTACTGTATTAGAAGGTAGATATATAACATTCGATGAAGTAGAAAGGATTTTAGCTATATCTTTTTGTGCTTCTATTTTTCTTAACTCAATAAAAGCAGGAGAGGTTCTACTTGCTTCATTTATTATTCTTGCGGATTCAGCTTCTCCTCTTGCTTGTTCTATTGCAGATTGAGCATTTCTTTTGCTTGTTTCAAGATCTTGTTCTGCAACTTGTTTTCTATTTATCGCATCTATAAAAGATTGTGAAAATTCAATTTCAGTTAAAGAAACTTCTTCTATAGTCATGAAATAATCTTTTAATCTTTGTGTTAATTCTTCTTTTATTTTTATGCTTACAATGGCTCTTTGAGTAATTACTTCTTCAGCAGTTTTGCTTGCAATAATAGACTTTATAACTTCTTTTGGTATAGATGTAAAAATTTTATCTTTATATACTTTGTCTGATCCAAGACGTTTGTATATCTCTGGAAGTTTTTCAACCATTGGTCTAAAGAATATAGTCATTTTTATTTTTACTGGTTGTAAATCTTTAGAGGCAGCTTCTGTAAGAGGTACTTCATAGGTTTGTTGTGTTGAATCATAGACTATTACTTGATCAACAAAAGGCATTTTGAAATTTAGTCCTTGAGAATAGACTTTATTACCTAATCCAGAGATTACGTTGAATATAATTGCTTTTTCACCAGGCATAATAACAAATACTGGATTAAGCCATACAAAAAAGAAGAAAATAGCGAATATCCCAAATGCGATATAACCTAATTGTAATTTGTTATTCATGAATTAAAATAAAAAAGGGAATATTATTAAGTATAAAAGATTTTTGGAATTATTTGATATGAGCAAGACTATTTTAATAGCAGATGATGAACCTTCTTTAAGACTCCTTGTAAAAGCAACGTTAAAATCAAGGAATTATACGATAGTTGAAGCAGTAAATGGGCAAGATGCTCTTAAATTGGCAGAACAACTAGTGCCAGACTTAGTACTTCTTGATGTAATGATGCCTTTAATGACTGGTTTTCAAGTATGCTCTGAAATGAGAAAAATAGAAAAGACAAAAAATATAGCAGTAATTATTTTAACGGCAAAGGGAGGCGCTGAAGATAGAAATACTGCTATATCTGCAGGTGCAAATCATTTTCTTACAAAACCATTTAGTCCCCCCGAATTATTAAAAGCTGTTGATGAAATATTAGCTGTTTAATTATATTCTAAATATATTGATTAAAAAGTCTTTGTGGAAGTTCAGAAGAATCGTTATTATTTTTAGTATTTCTTGATTTTTCTTCATTTTCATTTAAATTAAAAGCATCTTGTTGTTTTTGTTCTCCTGCTTTCTTCATTATTTCAAGAAGCTTTCCTTTGTAATCATGTTCTATAAGTAAAATTACTGATGTAGACTGATCAAGTTTATTAAAGCTTTGTCTTATAAGTTTCCCTAGAAGCTTAGGAAAATCTTCAAAAGGTTTTTCAAATTCTATTAATATTTTTTGATTATCCGGAAACACCTTTTTACCTGCGAATTTTATAGCAATACCTTCATTTGAAAGATCTAAACAAGTAGCATTAACTGCTTCTATTTGGTTGTTTATATAACATTTTATTGGGGTTAAAAAGAAAAATCTTTTATTTTGTCTACGATTATATATAATTCTTTTTATAGGTTTTGTAATTTCATAGATTTCAAATTGTTCATTATGTGATATTTTCTTTAAAACTTTAGTATCCCAATAATTAGATTCATTTGGTCCTGTATATAGTTGAACTGAATGATTCTCTGGAAAATCTATAGAACGAATAGTTAAAAAATTAATTTCCCATTCAGGATTTGGTTTTACTGGATTCTTCATAAAGTATTTGCCTTCTTTTTCTTTTACAGCAACAGGTAATTTTATTAGGCAACCATCTCCATAATAAAATTGAGCAATCAATATGGAAAGATTAGGTTTAGAAGGACTTTCTTCTTTATTCATATTAATAAAATAATAATTATAAGAATATTATACCCAGTAGAAAGATGATTAAAATTTTTGAAAATATCATCCCCAAAAACCCCCTAATAAGCCCTCACCCCTCCC
>MOYB01000004.1:60261-102473 GCA_001899385.1 Candidatus Caenarcanum bioreactoricola
TAAAGAACGACGCGTTTTAGCTCTCTCTCCTTTAGGAGAGGGCAGGGGGTGAGGCTTTTCAAAAAGCTAGGGACTTGGGGCTCCTCCTCTTCAATGATTCAGGCTGTTTTATTTATCAGTAGCAGGGATTTTTATTATTTATCCAGTTCTTATCATACTTGTCTTTTTATTAATTTTAGGATTTAATTCATATAAAATGTCTAAATCTATTTTATATTTTTTAGCAATTACACTTAATGACTCACCTTTTTTAACTGTATGATTTTGAGTTTTAGGAGTTAATGTTGATAATTCTTGAAAACTTTCAGGCAACTCGTCAACTTTTTGAGGCTCGACGGGGGAAGAAGGCTGCCCAGAAGATGTTCTTTCATCATCTATTGTAATACTAGCAGGAGGTGTTTCTCCTAAGTCTCTTAATATTTGTGCTGCGGTTGCTTCTGGGATTATTGGTTTAAAATAATCCACTCCTTCTTCTATGGAGATATCAGGAGACATATTAGCTAATATAGTAAAAAGTCCTTTTTTCTCTTCATAAAAAGCTTCTCCTTTTACATAAACTGGACCATTTTCATATGTAAACCTTTTTACCTCAGTAGCTAAGGTTGTACCTATTTCTCTGAATTCGGCATCTATTTCTCTTGCCAATGGTCCTAGGGCAGATTCAAAAAGAGTATTAGTAGTATTATCAATAGGGGGAGGGGCTGGTCTTTCTGATGGTGTCTTTCCATAATCAATTAATATCTGGTCTATTGTTTCTGGATCTATTGTTATTAAAGCAGTCTGTTTCTTTTCATTTTCTTTGATTTCAATATCAGGATAAGCTCTTCTTAAACTTTCAAACCATGCATGTTCAGGGGAATTTAATTTAACTTTTTTTGAATAAGATTCTTGTGTTCTAGATTTTTCAGCTAAATCACCATATAAATCAATATGATGGTCGTTAAAGCTTTTAAATATATTTTTTAAAACGTGTACATCTTGAGGTTGTTCTTGTCTGTTTTCAAAAGCATCTACAAGATCAGGAGAAGGTCGCATATTTCCATATTCTTTTTCGATTTTTCTTAATGCAAATTTGTCCATTGAAACTTCATAATTACCATCTTTTGATTGTTTAATTTCAAATCCATATTCTTTTTTAAGAGTTTTAGAATCAATAAATTTAAGATCAGAAATTATTTCTTCAGGTACACCACCTATTATTATTTTATGAGCAGTACCTTTACGAAGCATAATAGAAAGTAGTCCTGCTAAGTTAAGTGTTTGAACATCACTTCCTTTATTAAATTCTTTAATGTTTTTTAAAATATCAAAGTTCTTATATTCAGGAAAACTTTTATATTTTGTTGCATAATCACTAGTTCTAACTTTATAGGAAAAATCAACTAACCATTGTAAAAATTTCTTTACGCCATCATCTTTTATATGTGCTCTTGTCTCATCTTCGTTTGTAATATGTCCTATACATTTAGCACCAGCGCAACTATCTGGTTTAACATTACCTAAACATACTTTGCCTTCAATACCCATGATCTTAAAAAAATTTAGTTTTTCTTAAGTAAATTATTATTTAAGAAGATTATGGTTTGGTTTTCCCTAAAAAAAATAGTTTAATTTATATTTTTAAAGCTCTTGAAATCCAGATAAAAAATTCAAAATTTTCTTTTCTTCTATTCCGTCTTCTAATAATTTTACAAAGGCACTTCCTATTATAATTCCATCTACATTAAAACTTAAAGCTTTTTTAGCTCTTTCTGTGGTTCCTATTCCGAAACCTAACATTATTTTCATATTAGGATTCAATGTTTTTATAAAATCAATAATTTCTTTTAGCTTAGAATCATAAGTTTCTTGTTTTTCTTTGTTCTTTAGTCCAGTAACCCCTAAAGTCGAAACAAGATATATAAATTCTGTGCTTAAAGAAACTATTTTTTCTATTCTTTTTGAATCACTTAAAGGTGTTATTAAGAAAATTAACTTTATATCTAATTCTTTGCAAATATCAAGCACTTCATTACATTCTTCTACTGGTAAATCAGGTATTAAAATACAACTACCCCCTGCTTTTTTCCATTCTTTAAGACTTTTTTCAAGACCGTAGGCAATAAGAGGATTATAATATGTAAATAATATTAACTTGCTTGTTTTTGCTGAATAACTATTAATTTGTTCAAATAAAATTTTAATATTCATGCCATTTTGGATAGCCTTTTCTGAAGAGTTTTGTATAGTCTCGCCGTCAGCAAGGGCGTCTGAATGTGGCAATCCTATTTCTATATAATCTATATTTTTTTGATTATCAAGAATTTCTAAGATTTTTTTTGTAGAACCTAATTCGGGGAAACCTGCAGTAAAAAAGGGTATTAAAGAATATTTTGAATTCATAAGAAAAAATTTTTATATCAATTAATTATAATAGATTTTATCTTATTTGAAGATTCGGATTAACAAGCTTTAATATATATTCTTTATTTATTTAATTCATTTAAAATATAATGACTTAATACTTTACAAATTAATTTTTCTTTGTTAATTTTAATATAATTAAAATATAAAATAATTATAATGAGAATTTTAAAAGATAAGCCTAGATCAAAAAGAATTTCTTTCTTTGCAGAGACTAGGTATACCGCTCAAGAACTAAGACAATTTCGGGAAATTTTTGGAAAAATTAAAGAAATTTCAGAAAAGACTTTTCACAATAGTCGAATACAACTGCGTTATTCCAATGATATATACTTTAATCCTTCAACTGGAATAAATTTTCAGCTGGGTAGTATTGAAGAAGATGGTTCTTTGAAATTAAATCCAAATGTAACAAAAGATTGGTTTCCAGTAGAATCTAGAAAAAGTGAAGAAGATTTTGGAAAATTTTGTAAAAAAATTGGACTTAATTAAATTTAGCAATTAAATAATAATTTTGTAAAGACGAGTTTGTTAATTATTTTAAGTTATAATTTATAAAATAAAAAAATGATATTAAATTTAAAATTTTCTAAAGAATATATTCTTCAAGAATTAAAACATTTTAAAGAAGAATTTAAGAAATTATATGGAGTAACTAAACTTGGGATTTTTGGTTCAGTAGCACGAAATGAAATGCATAATGAAAGTGATATTGATATTGTAGTTGAAATGAAAGAAGCAAATTTGTTCTTTATGGTACATATAAAAGAAATTCTTGAAGAAAAATTTAAAATGTCTGTTGATATAATACGATATCGTGCTTCGATGAACAAATATTTGAAAGCTCGTATTGAAAGAGAGGCAATTTATGTTTGATAAAATTCTTTTAAAGGAAAAATTAGAACAAATTTTAGAAGCTTTAAAAAGAATTAATAGAAGATTTCAAGGTATTTCTGAACCAGAAGACTTTGAATTTATAAGAAAAAATTTTTATATCAATTAATTATAATAGATTTTATTTAAATCCTTCTTAACATTTCCATTTTTTTGATTACTAATTCTTTTGTTATTCTTGAAATATTTTCCATTTCACCTAATTTAACTGTACGCTTCCCACCTGTATATGGTAGAACAAGATAAATATCATTTTTGTCTTGTTCTGCATAAAATGGTTTTTCTAAAAATCCGTTAATAGAAGAAAAATGCTTTTCTTCTTTAAACCTGCGATACGTCTTTACGGGGGGGGTAAATCTAAAATTCTTTTTTAATGTTATTTTCATAAAATATAATTTTTGAAATTTTAATTATTTTAACAAAAAGTTCTTCTTTCGTAAAGACGAGTTTGTTAATTATTTTAAGTTATAATTTATAAAATAAAAACAATGCAACATATACCACTCCATGTTCATACTGAATACTCTCTCCTAGATGGAGCAAGCAAAATTCCTGATCTTATTTCTCGTGCCAAAGAATTAAATATGTCAGGACTTGCTATTACTGACCATGGAGTAATGTTTGGTTGCTATGAAATGCTTGTACAGTGCCGCAAAGCTGGTATAAAACCTATTCTTGGTTCTGAGATCTATGTCATGAATGGGGATCATAAAAATAAATCTGTGAAACTCCCTATTTATCATTTAGTGCTCCTTGCAAAAAATAATATAGGCTATAAAAATCTAGTTAAAATAGTTAGTGAAGCTAATATTCATGGTTTTTATTATAAACCTCGTGTTTCAAAGGAATTTTTAAAAGATTATAGTGAAGGACTTATTTGCCTTTCCGCTTGCCTTGCCGGTGAAATAGACACTCAGATTTTAAATAATGATATATTGGGTGCTGAAAAAACTGTTAAATTTTACAAAGAAATTTTTGGAGAAGATTTTTATCTTGAAATTCAAGATCATTGCTCGCAAGAAGACCAAATCGCCAATGCTAAAATAATTGAAATTGCAAAGAAATTTAACTGTAAAGTCGTTGCTACAAATGATAGTCATTATACTCTAAAAGAAGATGCCCGTGCTCATGATGCTCTTCTGTGTTTACAAACAAACAAATTAGTTTCTGAATTTCCCAGAATGCACTTTTCCGGAAATGAATATCTTAAGTCTGCTCAAGAAATGTTTGATTCTTTATATTATCTTGATCAAGAAGAAGTAAAACAAGCAATAGAAGATAACACTCTTGAAATTTTAAATAAAATAGAAGATTATGATATTTTACTGAACACTTATAATAGACTTCCTAAGATTCCAGTACCAGAGGGTGAAACAAATGAAAGTTATCTTATAAAACTTACAAAAGAGAAAATAAAGGAAAGATATATTGAAATCACTCCTGAAATTGAAAAAAGATTGAATTATGAATTAGAAATAATAGTTAATTCAGGCTTTTCAGGTTATTTTTTAGTTGTTGCAGATTTTATTGATTTTGCGCGAAAAAATAAAATACCTGTAGGTCCAGGTCGTGGTTCTGCTGCTGGTTCTATTGTTGCTTATATTCTAGGCATAACAAATATAGATCCTCTAAGATTTAATCTTTTGTTTGAACGATTCTTAAATCCTGAACGAAAGTCTATGCCTGATATAGATACAGATTTTTGTATTGAAAGAAGAGGCGAAATAATAGATTATGTAAGGAAACTTTATGGAGAAGAAAAAGTTGCTCAAATAGTTACTTTTAATAGGCTTACTTCTAAAGCGGTTATAAAAGATGTTGCACGAGTATTGAATTATCCTTATTCTAAAGCAGAGACTCTTGCGAAAAGCATTCCTGTGGAAAGAGGCAAACCCAAAAATCTTGATTGGATGGTTGAAAATCACCCTGAATTTAAAGAGATTTATGAAACAGATGAATTAGCTCATGAAGTAATTGATCTTGCGCGAAAAATAGAAAATACAAACAAAAGTTATGGAGTGCATGCCGCAGGAGTAATAATAAGCGACGAAAATTTAACAGAGATTGTGCCTTTAATTCGAGGGAAAGAAGGAGAAAGCACTGTAACTCAATATGCAATGAATGAATCTGCAGAATTGGGTTTATTAAAAATGGACTTTTTGGGTTTACGTAACCTAACAAATATTTATAAAGCACTTGATATAATCAAAGATTCTACTGGTGATGAAATCAACATAGATGAAGTTTCTTTTGATGACCCGAAAGTTTATGAAATGCTTTCTAGAGGAGAATTAAGCGGTATCTTTCAACTTGAAACCTCTGGCGGGATGCGTCAAGTAGCTCGTGATATGAAGCCTAATTGTATAGAAGATATTTCAGCAATCATTGCATTGTACAGACCTGGTCCTCTAGATACAGGAATGATTGACGAGTTTATAGATAGAAAACAAGGACGTAAAAAAATAGAATATAAAACTCCTGAACTTGAATCTATATTAAAAGATACTTATGGAACTATTGTTTATCAAGAGCAGATAATGCAAATTGCACAAAAACTTGCAGGTTTTACTTTAGGGCAAGCAGATTTATTGCGAAGAGCAATGGGTAAGAAAAAACCTGAAGAAATGATGAAATATAAGGAAATCTTCTTAAATGGTGCTGCAGAAAGAAACATCAAAGCAGAAGTTGCTCAAGAACTCTTTGAAATGATGGTAGCTTTTGCAGCTTATTGTTTTAATAAATCTCACTCTGCGGCGTATGCTCTTATAAGTTATCAAACTGCATGGCTAAAGGCAAATTACCCTGTTCAATATTTGACAGCGCTAATGTCTTCAGCAAGTAGTGATCAAGATAAAATCAAATTTTATATTAATGAAGCACAAAGATTAGGAATAGAAGTACAAGCACCAAATATAAATTTATCCGGAGCTGATTTTACTGCTGATTCTAAAAATAAAAAAATACTTTTTGGTTTAAATGCTGTTAAAAATCTAGGAGAAGCAGCAGTAAAAAATATAATAAAAGTAAGAAAAGAAGGAGAAGAATTTAAATCTATTATTGATTTTTGTCAAAGAGTTGACTTAAGAGTTGTAAATAAAAAAAGTTTAGAAAGTCTTATTTTATGTGGGGCAATGAATGATTTAACTAAAGGTACAAGAAAAGGACTTTTTGAATCAATTGATAGAGCCATTTCAGAGGCAAACAAACTTTCTTTAGGACAAGGTAATTTATTTTCGCTTGTAGAATCCGGAGATTCTTTTGTTGAAAATTTAAATACAGAAGAATTTACTAAAACAGAGATGAATAGATTTGAAAAAGAGTATTTAGGATTTTACGTTAGTGGTCATCCACTTATGAATTGTGGAGAAGAAATAAATTATTTTTCAAGTAAAAATTTATCTGAAATAGGAAATTTACCAGAAAATTCTCAAATTACAGTACCTATATTGCTTACTAAGTTAACAAAAAGAATGACAAAAACTAATAAACTTATGGCAGTTGGAGAAGGTGAAGATTTAACTTCAAAAATAGAGCTTGTATTTTTTGCAAAAGTGCTTGAAGAATATGGAGAGCTTCTACAAGAAGAAGCACTTTTGCTTATAAATGGTAAAGTTCAAAGTCGTGGAGAAGGTAATTTTTCAATAGTTGTAAATTCAGTACAAGATTTAAAAGAATTAAATTACTTAGAAATAAATTTATTAAAGAAAAAAGAAATTGAGGATTTTGCAATACAAAACATCTTTATAAATTTAAGAGATCTTTTAAAAAAACATGAAGGAAGTTCACCAGTAATACTTTTTACAGGTAAATACAGGCTTCTTTTAAATAATACACTTTGGACAGACAATTCTAAAAATCTGCTTGAGAAGATTAATTCCAAGGATTTCTTTAAGGCAGAGATTAAATCTCTATAAAATTTTTTTAATTTAAGTAAAAATTTCTTTAGAAAACTAATGCAAGAATAAAAATTTTGGTTATAATAGGTAGAGAACTTTTATTTAAGGAGTTTAAATTCGTAAAATGAAAAAAGCCTTATTACTCTCTTTAGTATTGTTTGCAGTAGCTTCTACAGCAGCAAACGCTAAGTGGTGGAATAGAGAAGATCCTTGTAATCCAACACCTAAGTGTGAACCAGAAGCACCAGAATGCTATGGTTGTGCTGTTAACAAGCCTGAAGTTTTAGTAAAGCTAACCCCTTGTGCATACAAGGACAAGCCTTACAATTACTACACTTGGACAAAAACTGCAGAGAAAGAAGTAGCTTCCGGTAAATACGACTGGGCAGCTCAAATCGAAGAGTAATTTATTAATTATTAATATTAATAATTCTTGCAAAGGTTGTTCTTGAGGTGAACAGCCTTTTTTTATTTGTTTTTTATAAAAAAATTATGAGAAGTTTAGCAATTTCAGGAAATTACCCCCTCTGTAAAGATATATAGCTTTAAATCTAAAAGTACAGCTTACATAGATCATTTAATTAATGAAAAAAAAGATATTTACATGATGGTTCTATAGACGTAAACATTGGTCATATGGCAGGATATCTTCAGTGGATTGAAGTACTTGCAGAAGGAATAATCAATACTGCTACTACATACTCACCAGATGAATTAAAAACTTTATTTAAAAAATTAGAAAACAAACAAAAACAAGTACTTAGAAGATTGAAAGAAAAAATCTAAAAAAAGCTGTTGAAAAAATTTAATTAAAAATTGTCATATCTTAATTACTTTTTGGTATTAGCTAATAATTTGAAAAAATTTTAATAATAGGTATAATTAAAATATGGCATATATAATACCAAGAAGAACATTAAGATTATTAGAAGAGCTTTTTCAGGATAGACAAAAGGCTGATTTTTTTGTTGAAGATATAGAAAAGACATTTCAAGAAAATGAAGATATTTTAAAAATAAAAATAGAAACTTCATTAAAAGAAGATATTCATGAATTAAAAAGTGAAATTAAAGAAGAAATTAATGGAATTAAAATTGAACTTGCTAAACAAAAAAAAGATCAAAATTTAATTTTAATTTTAGTTATAATATTTGGACTTACATCAAATCCTCTTATTTCAAATCTTATTTTAAATTTTATTAAATAATTGTTCTTAAGGTGAACAGCCTTTTTTTATTTGTTTTTTATAAAAAAATTATGAGAAGCCTGATAGTTTTAGAAAAAAATAATATATATAAGCTAAAAGTTAATTGGAAACTTATAGAAGTTAAATTACCTACTAGAAATCCTTTTGTTAATCATTCTATCTTATTAAGCAAGCAAGATAAAATTTTTTTAGATAATGAATTTATATATATTTTTACGACAATAAATCAAAAAAGAACTTTTTATAAATATTCAAGACGAAATAATTATTTAGCTACTGAGTATCGTCTTAATGAGATTTCTCTTAAATTAAGAGAGCTTAAAAATTCTGATGATTCCGAAGAATTAACTATAGAAGAATTACAAAGTTTATTAAAATAAGTCCTTTTTTTATTATAAAAATCCTTGTAATATTTACAATAAGTATGTACAATTATAAATTAGCGAATCTAAAAAATAAAAATTCATGAATACTCTTGTAGTTCTAAAAGCTACCTCGTCATTTATAAAGCCTCGTCATTTAAGAGCTGAATTTTTAACTAGACAAGAAGTTCAAGGATTTTCTAAAAAAACTGAGATTTTTTATAATCCCACTAGAAAAAGATTATATGTTTATTTTCGAGGAGAGAGCCTTAAAATCAAGCCAGCTATTAAAGTCTATATAGAAAAACAAAAAGGTCGTCTCACTGTATTTTCTTTTTTAAGAGAACAGTTGCATGGTATAGAATCACAATTACAAAGATTAAAAACAAATTCTAATATAAGAACATTAACTATAGAAAATTTACAGGAAACAGTTGATTTCAGATCTTTTTCTTGAAAAATCTGGGATAATTAAAATATGTATAATTTCGCTCTTATTGGAGATCCAGTTGAACATAGTCGTTCTCCTGAAATTCATTTAGAATTTTTTAAAAAAAGTGAACTTAAAGGTGGATATATCTGTATACAAACACCCAAGCATAAAATTAAAGATTATATCTATGCTTTAAAAGATTTAAGCTTTAAAGGTGTAAACATAACAGTCCCTCATAAAGAAGCTGTTCTAGAGTTAGCAGATAAAAAAAGTAAAGAAGCTCAATTAATAGGAGCTGTAAATACTTTAATTTTTAAAGAGGATTATATTGAAGCTGAAAATACTGATTATTTAGGCTTCTCTGATTCACTTGATTCCGAAGTAAAAAATAAAGCAAATAAAATTTTATTAATAGGTGCTGGTGGTTCAGCTAGAGCAGTTATGCTTGCTTTACTAAAGAATCCAGTTAGTCAAGAGATTTTTATATTAACACGTGATTTAGATTCTTCTTTTTTGCGTGCTTCTAAACTAATAAATGATTTAAAATCTTTTAATATAAATGTTGAAATAAAAGCTTTTAAACAATCAGAAATTGAAAATATAAATTTTAAAGATTTAGATTTGGTTATAAATAGTAGCCCTTTAGGCATGTTAAATTGCCAAGAAAATAATAGTCCTTTATCTGAAATTGAAATTAATAAAATAAAAAATAAAAGTTGTCATTTCTATGATTTAATTTATAATCCAAGTGAGACTGCTTTTTTAAAACTAGCTAAAGAAAAAGGCTTTTCAATACAAAATGGAGAATTAATGCTTAGATTACAAGCTGCTCATTCCTTTTCGTTATGGACTGGAGTTTCTATTAATAATTTTCTATAAGAATCTCAAAATGTGCTTGAGGATGTGCACAAGCAGGACATGCTTTTAGAGCTTCTAATCCTTCATGTCTATAGCCACAATTTCTGCATTTCCAAACAATATTAGAATTTTTCTTAAATACTGTTCCATTTTTTATATTTTGAGCAAGAGCTTTAAAACGACTTTCATGATATTTTTCTGCAACTGAAATAAATTCAAAAACCTTGGCAATATTTTCAAAACCTTCTTCACTTGCTATTTTTGCGAATTCTGGATACATAGAACTATGTTCATAATGTTCCCCTTTTGCGGCTTCTTCTAAATTTTCAAAAGTATTTCCTATTACTCCTGCATGAAATGCTGCTGATATTTCAACTTCTCCCCCTTCTAAAAATTTAAAAAATCTTTTTGCATGTTCCTTTTCATGATTAGCAGTTTCTTCAAATATTGCTGATATTTGTTCAAAGCCTTCTTTTTTAGCTTGTGAAGCAAAATAAGTATAACGATTTCTTGCTTGAGATTCACCAGCAAAAGCTGTTAAAAGATTTTTTTCAGTTTTTGTCCCTTTTAAACTTTTCATTTTTATAATAATTTTTTGTAATTTATATGTTTAATAGTATCAAGAAATAGAAAAAGAAATATGCTTAAGCTATGCTATAATAAATGACCAAAATAATTAATTGGAAAATAATATAGATGCTTATAATAATGGATCCAGAAGCTAATGTTGAAAATATAAATAAAGTTATAAAAAAAGCTGAAGGTTATGAAATGAAAGTTATTGTTAATAAAGGCGAATTCCAAACTGTTTTAGCATTAATAGGAAATGAAAATAAAATTATTACTCCTGATATTTTTGCAAGTATGGATGGAGTTGCTGATGTTCAAAGAGTACAAGTTTCTTTTCCTTTAGTAAGCAGACAATTAAAAAAGCAAGATAGTATAATTCAGATCTCTCCAGAAGTAAAAATAGGTGGAAAAAACGAACTTATAGTAATGTCTGGTCCTTGCTCTGTTGAAAGTGAAGATGGAATAATAGAAACAGCAAAAGCAGTTAAAAAAGCTGGCGCGAAAATTTTAAGAGGTGGTGCTTATAAACCTAGAACTGCACCAAGGACTTTTGAAGGTTTAGGAGAATTAGGTTTAAGATTCTTAGCTCAGGCAAAAAAAGAAACGGGATTACCTATTATAACTGAGCTTATGGATATAAGAGACATAGAAGTTGTATGTGAAATTGCTGATATAGTTCAAATAGGTGCTAGAAATATGCAAAATTTTAGTCTTTTAAATGAAGTCGGTAAAATTAAAAAACCTGTTTTATTAAAAAGAGGAATGTCTGCAACTATAGAAGAATGGCTTTTAGCAGGGGAAAGAATAATAAATAATGGAAATGAAAAATTAATATTTTGTGAAAGAGGAATTAGAAGTTTTGATTCAAAATATACAAGAAATGTTTTTGATTTATCTGCAATTCCACTTATTAAACAATTAAGTCATTTTCCAATAATAGCAGATCCTTCTCATGCAACAGGAAAGAAAAGCTTAGTTAAAAGTATGTCTTTTGCTAGTATTATGTCCGGAGCAGATGGATTAATGATTGAAACTCACCCAGATCCAGAAAATGCCCTTTCAGATGGACCTCAAAGCTTAAAATTCCATGAATTTGAAGAACTTATGAAAGATTTACAAAAAGTACATACTTTAGCAAATGAGCTCTATTAAAATTATTTAAAATTGATTATAATAGTTCTAAATGAAAAGTATTTTAAAAATATCCGAAGCCGCCTCTTTAGCTTTGCATGCGATGGTAATTTTAGCTTCTAAAAAAGAACATAGCTTCTCTGTAAAAGAAATTGCGGAATTGCTAAAAGCCTCTGCGAATCATTTGTCTAAAGTTTTGCAAAGACTGTCTAAAGCAGAGCTAGTTGAATCTCTTAAGGGTTCAAAAGGCGGGTTTAAACTTAGTAAAAATCCGGAAGAAATTACTTTAATGGATATATATGAAGCAATTGAAGGGAAATTTAATGTAAGTTCTTGTCTCTTTGGCAAAGTAGATTGTGATTCAAAGTGTTGTGTAATGGGAGGACTTCTTTCTTCTATAAATCAACAAACAGATAAACATTTTAGAAAAACAAGACTTTCAGATTTTCTTGATTTAGAATTTATTTCAGAAAAATTATGAGTTTTTTAAAAAATATATTTGTATTAATAAAACAAGTACCAGATCAAGGCTCAAAAGCAGGAGTAAATCTTGATGGTACTATTGATAGAGCAAAAGCTCGTAGAATGTTAAATCCATTTGATCGTTATGCTTTACAAGCAGCATTAGATGCAAAGAAAAATTATGGCGGACAAATAACTGCTATAACAATGGGTCCTCCGCTTGCTATAGAAATTCTTTTCGAAGCTTTAGAACATGGGGTTGATAATACTATTTTATTATCTGATAGAAGTTTAGCAGGTTCAGATACTTGGGCAACTTCATATGCACTTAAAAAAACAATTAATTATCTTGGTGAATTTGATTTAATATTTTGTGGGTTACAAACTACTGATGGAGATACTGCTCAAGTTGGCTCACAAATAGCAGAAAGACTT
The DNA here is from genome assembly GCA_001899385.1 of Candidatus Caenarcanum bioreactoricola. Taxonomy (GTDB): domain Bacteria; phylum Cyanobacteriota; class Vampirovibrionia; order Caenarcaniphilales; family Caenarcanaceae; genus Caenarcanum; species Caenarcanum bioreactoricola. The sequence continues at coordinate 72,913 of MOYB01000004.1, forward strand.
AATATTCCTCAAATAACTTATTGTGAAGATTTTAAGATAGAAAATGAAAAAATAATTGCAAGAAGAGTTATTGAAGGTGGACATCAAACCCTGAAAGCACCTTTACCTTGTCTTATAACTGTTGCTAATTCTTATAAAGCTTTAAAATATAAGACTATTCATGGTGCAAAATTAGTACAAGATATTATGAGAGAAGAAGAAAAGAAAAATAAATATATAAAAATCCTTAATATAAATGATATAAAGGCAAATCCTGATTTTCTTGGAATAAAAGGTTCTCCTACTATAGTCTCTAAGACAGAAAAGATAAGTGAAATATCTGGGAATTGCAAAATTTTAAAAGGTTCAAAAGAATTATCTTTAGAATTAAAGGAGATTTTAAAATGAAAGAGATTTTAGTATTAGCAGAACATGTAGATAATAAACTTTCTCCTATAACTTTTGAACTTTTGGGAGCAGCTCGTAGCCTCGCAGATAAATTACAAGCTAGAGTTGCTTGTTTTCTTCTTGGTTATAATATAAAAGATCAAATACAAGCTTTATTCTCAGCAGGTGCAGATCGTGTTTATATTGCAGAACATCCTGAATTAAAAGATTATAGAACTCTTCCATATAATAAAATTATAAGTGATTATATTTCTTCTTTAGAAATAAAACCCCATATTTTTTTAATTGGAGCAACAACTACAGGTCGAGATTTAGCGCCTAGACTCGCATGTAAATTTAATTCTGGTTTAACAGCAGATTGTACTGAACTTGATATTGGTGAATTTGATTATAATTCAAAAACAGATATTAAAAGAAGTGGTTTATATAAAGATTGTTTATATGCTATAAGACCTAGTTTTGGAGAAAGTCTTAAAGCAAGAATTTTAGGTCCTTGGAATAATCCTCAAATGGCAACTATTAGACCAGGGATTATGCTTCCTATTAAGCCAATTGAAAACAAACAAGGTGAAATAATTGAAGTTCCTATTAATTTAACTAAAAATGATTTAGAAATAGAAATAATTGAATCATTTAGAGAAATAAACAATGAAATAGACTTAAGTTCAGCAGAAATTATAATAGAAGGTGGCTATGGATTAGCAAATGCTCAAGGTTTTGATTTATTGCGAGAATTAGCTGGTTGTTTTAATAATGCATCTTTAGGAGCAACAAGAAAAGTAATTGATGAAGGTTGGATGCCTTATAAATATCAAATTGGACAAACAGGAAAAACAGTTAGGCCTAAATTACTTATTGCTTGTGGAGTTTCAGGGGCAATTCAACAAAGAATAGGAATACAAAATGCAGGATGTATAGTTGCTATTAATAAAGATGCTTGTGCTCCTATTTTTAGATTTGCACATTATGGAATAATAGGAGATTTATATCATGTAATTCCTGAGTTGATTAAAGAATTAAAAGAATTTTGATATAAAAAGCCTTAAATGTGGCTTAGTTTATATAAGATTAATTTAAATTAAAATTATGGAATATAGCAATTTAATGAATGAATTGCAAAATAAAAGCGATAAATTTTTTGATGATTTAAAGCTTACAAGTAATAATATAACAAACGCAAATACTCCAGGTTATAAAAGTGAAAGAAACACTGATTTTGAAAAAGTTATAAAAAATATGGAGAAAGGGCAGCTTGTTAATACGAACGACCCAAAAGATATTTCTCTTGATGGTAATGGTTTCTTTGTTTTATTAAATACTGAAAATAAACCTCTTCTTGCTAGAAATATTAGACTTGAAGTAGATAAAGATCTTTATTTAAAATGTGGAGATAATTATATTTATCCTAAAACTAAAATTACAAAACTTTATCCAGAATATAAAGTTTCAGAAAATGGAGAAATCTTTGGTATAGATTCAAAAGATGGAACAAAAGTTAAATTAACTGAATTAAAAATAGTTGATTTTCCTGCAACAGATAAGCTTGAATTTGACGGTAAATATTATTACCATACAGCAGAAGCAGGTGAAATGAAAGAAATTAAAGCAGGTGAACTAATGGGAACACAAGTTTTCCAGAAAATGAATGAAACCTCAAATGTTAATTCACCACTTGAATTTATGAAATTCAGTACAACAAGTCGACAGCTTCGCATAATGGCACAAATGATGCAATTATTAAACACTTCAGAAAAAGATCAAATTTCCAGCTTAACAACCCTTATCACAAGTTAAAAATATGAGTAGTTTAACCAGTAGTTCAAGTTTATATAATAATGCAAATAGCTTTAATTCAAGTACATTAAATAGCCTCACAAGTTCTCAGGATTTAGGAGGATTTGGTGCACAAACAACAGAGCTTATGTCCCAAGCGGCTAATTCTTTAACACAAAAAGTACTTAGTAAAGTTTCTCCTGTAGCAGATGATTATCCTGCAAATGCTATGTATAGTAGTTCATCTTTAACACCTTTTGTTTCAACTTTTGATGTTTTAACAAGTTTAGCAACAAATGTTATTCCCTTTTTGAATATTTCAGGCACAATAGGCAAATGTATAGGCGGTATTCCTAGCATTTTTCAAACACTTACTTCTATTGGGGCATTATTTCAAGTTGCAAAAGAAATGAGAAACACTCCTCCTGCAAAAAATGAACTTTCTGCAAATTTAAAAGAAGATATGTTAAATGATTTGAATCAAAGTTATGATGGGGATTTTTCAGAAATCGCTTAATTTGTTATAATAGCTTTAATGAAAATACTTACAATAATCGGTACTAGACCAGAAGCTATAAAATTAGCACCTGTTGTTTTAGCTTCTAAAAATCTTAATATTGAAAATAAAATATTAGATAGCGGACAACATACAGATATACTTGATACTGCTTTATTAGACTTTGATTTAAAAGCTGATTATAAAATAAAACTTAATCGAAAATCATCTTCTTTAGCACATTTAACTTCTGCATTACTTGATGAAATGAATAATATAATTCTTCAAGATAAAGCTGATTTTATTTTTGTACAAGGAGATACTACTACTGCTTTTATAGGGGCATTAATTGGTTTTTATAATAAAATTCCTGTTGGGCATATAGAAGCAGGTTTACGCTCCGGTGATCTATTTCAGCCTTTCCCTGAAGAAGCAAATCGAAAATTTATTTCACAAATAGCGAATTTTCATTTTGCACCAACTCAAATATCTTTTGATAATCTAATAAAAGAAAATATTTCAAAAGATAAGATTTTTTTAACAGGAAACACTGTTATTGATGCACTTTATTTTATTAAAGAAAAAATTCAAAAAGATCAAGTTTTAAAAAATTCTTTAGAAGAAAAATTCAAATTTGATAATAAATCTTTAGTTTTATTAACTTGTCATAGACGAGAAAATCATGGTGAAAATCTTGAAGAAATATGTTCTGCTGTATTAAGACTTGCAAAAGAAGATATTAATTTTATTTTTCCAGTACATCCAAATCCTATAGTAAAAGATTCAGTATATAAAATTCTAGGAAATACTAAGAATATAATGCTAACAGAGCCTTTAAATTATAAAGAAATGGTTTTTATTTTAGATAAATGTAATTTAGTATTAAGTGATTCAGGTGGATTACAAGAAGAAGCTCCTAGTTTAGGTAAAAGGGTTTTAGTTTTAAGAGAAACCTCAGAAAGACCTGAAGCAATTTTAGAAGGTTGTGCAGAATTAATAGGTACTGATTCTGAAAATATTTATAAAAAAGTAAAATCCGCTTTAAAAGAAGAAAAACAAATAAAAACTAATATTTATGGTGATGGAAAAAGTGCAGAAAAAATATTACAAATAATTAAAAATAGCTAATAGCTGAAATTAAGATCTATAATTTTATAATTAAAATAATATTAGGAGAATAAATAATGCATAATTGTGGAAGTTGTGGTAAATGTACCCAAATGAAAATTCTTGGATTGCAAGATTTAGGAAAAGAAGAACTTCAAAATAAAAAAGTCTTAGTTAGAGTAGACTTTAATGTGCCAATGGAAGGCGATAAAATAACTGATGATAATAGATTAAGAGCAAGTTTACCTAGTATAAAATATTTAATAGAACAAGGTGCTATTGTAATTTTAATGAGCCATTTTGGAAGACCTAAAGGTGAAAAAAATCTTAAATATAGTCTTAAACCTGTAGCAGAATATCTTCCAAAACTTATAAATAAAACAGTAGTCTTTGTTGAAGATTGTATTGGAAATAATACAAAAACCATAATAAATAATTTAAAAGCAGGAGATGTCTGTTTATTAGAAAATCTTAGATTCTACAAAGAAGAAGAAGCTAATGATGACGAATTTGCACAACAATTATCAGAACTTGGTGATATATATATAAACGATGCTTTTGGGGCAGCACATAGAGCACATGCAAGTACTGCAGGGATTGCTGATTATATGGAAACTGTGGCAGCTGGTTTTCTTATGGAAAAAGAGATTCAAGAATTAGGTAGTCTTTTAAAGAATCCTGAACGCCCATTTTTAAGTATTATAGGTGGAAGTAAAGTTTCTAGCAAGCTTGATATATTATATTCTTTAATTGAAAAAAGCGATGTAGTGCTTGTAGGGGGTGGAATGGCTTATACTTTTATTAAAGCACAAGGTGGAAGTATAGGAAATTCTCTTTGTGAAGAAGATAGACTTCAAGATGCACTTAAAATAATTGAAATTGCAAAACAAAAAGGTACTGCTTTAATATTTCCAACAGATAACAAATGTGTTAAAAGTCTAGATGATAAAAATGAAAGTCCTGTTAACTATGACAGTGGAAGTATTCCAGAAGGATTTTGTGGAGCAGATATTGGTCCAAAGAGTATGGAAAACTTTAAACAACAAATATCTTTAGCAAAAACAATTCTTTGGAATGGTCCAGTAGGAATCTTTGAAGATTCTAGATTTGAAGAAGGTTCTAGAGTAATAGCGCAAACACTTGTTGAACTTCACAAAAAAGGTTGTAAAACAGTTATAGGGGGAGGAGATTCAGCGGCAGCAGTTTCAAAATTCGGTTATAACGAAAATGATTTTGGACATATAAGCACTGGAGGAGGAGCAAGTTTAGAATTTTTATCAGGACAAATTTTACCAGGTGTAAAAGCTTTATTTAGATAAAATTATTTCTTTTTTTGTTAATTTAGGCTAATTTTTTTAATTTTATTATTTGAAAGGTTAGCCTAAATTTTTTTCTTTTAATCTTGCTTCAATAAAATCATCAAATTCTCCATCTAAAACTCTTTGTGTATTTCTTGTTTCATGTTTTGTAAGAGGATCTTTAACTCTTCCTTCATCAAGAATATAAGATCTTACTATTGCTTCTGATCCAAATCCAGCTATAGCTCTTTTCCCTTTTATTTCTTCTATTTCACGATCTTTTTCTTCAAGCATTATTACTAAGAGTTTTGCTTTTAATGTATCTAAAGCTACTTGTTTGTTTTGATGTTGACTTCTTTGTTGATCTGAACGAATTACAATGCCTGTTGGTATATGTCTTATTCGAACTGCTGTTTCAACCTTGTTTACATTCTGTCCACCTGCTCCGCCAGATCGCATTGTTGAAACCTCAATCTCTTCTTCTTTTATAACAATTTCATTTATTTCATCTTCTATTATTGGTGAAATCTCTAAGCCTGCAAAACTTGTCTGCCTACTATCATTACCTGATTTAAAAGGTGATTTTCTTACAAGTCTATGAGTACCTGCTTCTACACTTAAATAACCAAAAACAAAATCCCCTGAAATTTTAAAAGACACTGATTTTAAACCGGCTTCTTCACCTTCGGATTTTTCTATTATGTCAAATTTATAACTTTTTCTTTCTGCCCATCTTAAATACATACGAAAAAGCATTTCAGTCCAATCTTGAGCATCAGTTCCACCAGCACCAGCATTTATAGAAATAAGAGCAGAAGAATTATCATATTTTCCATTTAATAGCAATTCTATTTGAAAGCTCTTCATTTCATTTAAAGCCTGACTTAAAGCTTCCAAAGATTCTTTTATTAAATCTAAGTCATCTATAGTCTCTGCAATTTTTGCATCTTCAATAATAGCTTCCCATTTAGCAAGACAAGAAATTTTTTTCTTTAATATAGATAATTCTTTATTTAATGTATAAAAAGCTTTTTGATCTTTCCATATTTCTGTATTTGTACTTTGCTTTTCTAAATCTAAAAGTTTTTCTTTACTATTTTCTTTTTCAAAGACAGTCCCTTATAAACATAAAGGATTTTTCAGTTTCTGTAATTAATTTATTTAATTCTTCATGCATAATAAGCCCCCTAACCCCCTAAAGGGGGAATTTTTGTTTATATTTTGTTTGCAAGCCAACTAAGATTTTCGCCTAAAACTTTCATTGTACCCAAGCCTTCTGTGTCAGACAAAACATCGCCTACACCTCTTCCCATAGCTAAGTTCCAATAATCACTACCTACAACAATCATTTGATTTGCAAGAAAGAAATGATTCATTGCATCAACAGTAGTTACACAACCAGCTCTTCTTCCACAACAAATAGCTACCCCTAATTTTCTTTTAAATAAAAAATCATTAGCTCTTCCGACAAGACCTGCTCTATCAATAATTGCTTTCATTTCACTACTAACATTTGCAAAATAAACAGGAGAACCTAAAATTATTATATCTGCTTGACTCATTTTTTCTATACATTCATTTATAATATCTTTGCTTATAATACATTTTTTATTTTTATTTTCTTTACATTTATAACAAGCAGTGCATCCTCTTATTTCATGTCCACCTAGTTCAATTAATTCAGTATTTATATTATTCTTTTCAAGCTCTTTAAAAATTTCTTTTATTAAAAATGAAGTATTACCACCTTTTCTAGGGCTTCCATTAATTGCAATTGCTTTTTTCATTATACTTTACCTCTTTCAATAGCTTTCTCTGCAATTCTCAAGGCGTTAAGTGCTGCGCCTATCCAGAGATTATCTGCAACTACCCACATATCAAGAGTGTTAGGTTGACTTTGATCTATACGAACCCTACCAACATGCACAGGTTCTGTATATGCTACATCTAAAGGCATTGGATATTTGCTCCAATCTTCCCAAAGCTGTATATATTCTTGATTCTTTAAGACTTCGTTTACTTCATTCAAATTAAAAGATTTTTTTAATTCAATATTCACTGATTCTGAATGTCCAGTCATCACAGGTACTCTAACAGCAGTACAAGTGAGTTGAAGATCTGGATAATTAAGCATTTTACGAGATTCTATACAAACTTTTCTTTCTTCTTTTGAATAACCATCTTCTAATAGGCTACTAATCATTGGAATTACATTAAAAGCAACTTGAGTATCTCTTATTCTTTTTATATATTCAGGATTTTTAAGTACTTCTTGACAGTCTTGAATCATTAAATCCATTGGACCTTTACCAGCACCACTTATTGCCTGATAAGTACTAACTACGACTCTTTTCAGTCCAAAAGCTTTGTTCAAAGCATGTAAAGGTAAAATAAGTTGAGCTGTAGTACAATTAGGACCAGCTATAATACCTTTATGCCAATCTATATCATGATCGTTTACACCTGCTGTAATAAGAGGTACACTTTCATTCATTCTATAGAAACTGTCTGTATCTATTACAAGCTTAACACCTCTTTTTAATGCTTCAGGAACAAGTTTTTCGCTAACATCGCTTGTTGCAGTAGACAATATAATATCAAGTCCCTCGAAATTTTCTGGAAGACTATCTTGAACAATAATTTCATGATTTTTAAAATCGATTTCTCTGCCAGCAGATTTTTTTGTACCAAATAAGCGAGGAGGACCATCGAGATTTATTTTATTTTCATCCCAGCTTTCTAGAAGGTTTAAAAGTTGTGCACCTACATTACCTGTAGCACCTAATATCCCAATTTTAAATTTTCTCATAAATAATTTATATCAATAATTCAAATATTATACATAATAATTTTTAAAAGATTTTAAATTAATTTAACTAAAATAAACTTAATAAAACTTATAAATGTTGGATTTAAAGCAGTACCAAACAAAACAGCAAGACCAATAAGCCATAATAATAAAAATCTTAAATTATCAATTTTATTGTCTAAATTTTTCATTTCAGCTCTTAAACTATTATCTAAGTTTTTCATTTCGGCTCTTAAACTATTGTCTAAATTTTTCATTTCAGCTCTTAATTCATGATCTAATATTTTAAAATCAGCTTTTAAACTTACAAAATCATTTCTTAATTCTTGAATATCTTCTTTTAATGAAGCTTCTATTTGCTTCATTTCATTTCTTAATTCATGAATATCTTCTTTTAATGAAGTCTCTATTTTTGTTTTTAAAATATCTTCACTTTCTTGAAAACCTTTTTCTATATCCTCAACAAAAAAATCAGCTTTTTGTCTATCTTGAAAAAGCTCTTCTAATAATCTTAAACTTCTAGTAGGTAATTTATATGTCATATATTTTAATTATACCTATAATTAATTTCTTTTCAATAATTATTAATAGAAAATTCTATATAATAGTAAATATGAAAAAAATAATTAACTTCCCTTTTTTATTATTAATAATTATTTATCAAAAGGTTTTTTATTTTAAACCTAGGACTTGCCGTTTTTATCCTAGCTGTTCGGAATATGCTTTACAAGCTTTTCAAAAGTATGATTTATTAAAAGCTTTATTTTTAACAATAAAAAGATTATTATCTTGTCATCCTTTTAATAAAAATAATGGCTTTGATCCATTAACTTAATTATTATGAATATATCTAATATGCAATCATTAAAGCTTGCAAAAATCCTTGCTAAAAGTGAATGTCCTTCCATTACTTATTTATCCGAAGAATTTCCTGTTTTTTGGAATTATGCAAAAGGTTGTTATGTCTGGGATGTTGATAATAATCGCTTTTTAGATATGAATTCAAGTTTTGGGGTTTGTGGTTTAGGTCATTGCAATGAAAAAATTTCAGAAATCATCGCGGAACAATCTAAAAAACTTATACATGGAATGGGAGATGTACATCCACCTCAAATTAAAGCTGAACTTTGTGAACTTCTCTTATCAACACTTCCTAAAGATTTTGGACGAGTAATTCTGTCTTCTAATGGTTCTGATGCTTGCGAATCAGCTATTAAAACAATGCTTTTATATAATAAAGAAAAGCCAGAAATAATAGCATTTAAAGGTGCTTATCATGGGCTAGGATTAGGATCACTTAATTTAACACACAATGATTTTTTTAGGAAAGACTTTCAGACATGGCTACCAAAGTTAACACATTTTGTAGATTTTCCAGTAAAAGCAGAAGAAATACAAATTGTACTTACTGATATTAAAAATATAATTCAAAAATCACCTATAGGAGCAATAATAATAGAACCAATACAGGCTAGAGGGGGAGTTAAAATAGCTGCAAAGAATTTCTTAAAAGAATTAAGACTCTTATGTAATGAAAATAATATTTTATTGATATTTGATGAAATTTATACTGGTTTATGTCGTACAGGAGATTTTTTTGCATTTGAATTTGAAGAAGTAATGCCTGATCTGTTATGCTTAGGCAAATTATTAGGTGGTGGATTGCCTTTATCTGCATGTATCGGCAAAACAGATGTTATGCTTAAAGCATGGAAAGCTTCTGCTGGCGAAGCAATTCATACAAGTACTTTTTTAGGGAATCCACTAATTTGTAAAGTTGCTTGTTTTATATTAAATGAATTAAAAGAAAAAAAATATAATCTTATAGTTAAAGAAAAAGGTAAATATTTAAAAAAAATCTTAGAAGAAAATTTTTCAGAAATAAAAGAAATAAAAGAAATAAGAGGTAGAGGACTTATGTTTGGAATTGAATTTCATGATAAATATAAGTATTTAGCAAAAGAATGTATGATTAAAGGTTTAGAAGAAGGACTTATTCTTCTGCCAGAAGGTCCAGAAGGAGAAGTACTTTCAATTTCACCACCATTTATAATAAATCATGAAGAATTAGATTTTGCAATAAATAAAATAAAAAAGATTCTTACAAATTAAAATTTAAAAAATTGCCTTTTGTATTGTGAATTGCTATAACTATAAAATATAAAATATGTAAACTTTTATTCTAAGCGTGAATAAAAATATTAATAAAATTTCAATTAAAGATCTCTATTGTTATTATAAGAGCTTTCTTGCTATAGAAAATGTAAATATAAATGTTCCAAAAAATAAAATAACAGCTTTTATTGGTCCATCTGGTTGTGGCAAATCTACTGTGCTTAGAAGCATAAACAGAATGAATGATCTTGTTTTAGGTAGTAAAATAAATGGTGAAATTTCAATAAATTTTAATAATGAAATATGCAATGTTTATGAATCTAAAGTAGATGTTACTCAACTTAGAAAAAGAGTTGGTATGGTTTTTCAAAAACCTAACCCTTTTAAAATGAGTATCTATGATAATGTTGCTTATGGTCCAAGGCTTTTTGGATTTAAAAGAAAACAAGAATTAAATGAAACAGTTGAAAAAAGTCTTAGAAATGCTGCTCTTTGGAATGAAGTAAAAGATAAATTACATAAATCTTCTGCTTTTGAATTGTCTGGTGGGCAACAACAAAGACTTTGTATTGCAAGAGCACTTGCCGTTAATCCTGAAATTCTTTTAATGGATGAACCTTGTTCTTCGCTTGATCCACTTGCTACTGTTAAAATAGAAGATTTACTTATTCAACTAAAAGAAGAGCTTACTGTAGTTATAGTAACTCATAATATGCAACAAGCAAGTAGAATTTCAGATATGACCGCGGTATTTTGGGTTAAAGAAGAAAATAAAGCAGGGGAACTTATAGAATATAAATCAACAGTAGATATATTTAGTAGACCTCAAGATCCAAGAACAGAAGGTTATATTACTGGAAGGTTTGGATAATATTTATGAAAAAAGAATATGATTTTATAAATGCAAAACAAGGTAAATTTTATATTACACCTGAAAATATGGAATTACCGATATATTTAGAATCTGATATATTAAAATATTTAAAAGAAAAATTATTAAATCAAAAAAATAAATCAATACAAATTTTAGTTAATGAATTATTGAGAAAAGATATTGATATTATAAATACTTTAAATTAATAATCTATGGAAATTACTCAAAAAGAACTTTCTTATTGGATTGCTTTTGATAGACTCAAAGGACTTGGTCTTGGTTCAAAAAGAATATATGAACTTTATAATCATTTTAATTCTTTAGAAATAGCATGGCATGCAGACAAAACAGATCTCTTGAAAACAAGTTCAATACCTCAACAATCAATAGAAGATTTTTTAAAAATTCGTAATTCTATTAATACTGAAATTGAAATTGAAAGACTTGAAAAATATAATGCAAAAGCTTTTCCTAGAGGTTCAAAATATTATCCTACAATATGTGAAGCTTTAAAAAATCCACCTTTACTTTTATATGTTCGTGGAAATTGGGATTTGTCTTGGTATGAAAAATCTATAGCTATAGTCGGAACACGAGAAGCTACTAGTTATGCAATGGAAATGACTGCCAAAATAAGTAGAGAACTTGCTTCACAAGGTTTTACAATAATTACAGGTATCGCAAGAGGCATAGATACTGCTGCACATAAAGGTGCATTTTTAGAAGACAAAAATAGATCCGTTGCAGTTATGGCAAGCGGTGTTGATGAAATAGTACCAAAATCAAATCAAAGTATATACGATTTATTAATTAAAAAAGGTTCTGTAATAAGTGAATATCCTATAGGTACAAAACCAGAAAAAGGTTATTTCCCTTTAAGAAATAGAATTATAGCGGCTTTAAGTCAAGCGGTTTTAGTTTCTGAAGCAAAAGAAAAAAGTGGTGCCTTAATAACAGCTGAATATGCTTTAGGATTAAACAGAAGAGTTTTTTGTTTAGGTGGAAATGCTAATAATCCTCAAAATACAGGTTGCTATAAATGGATAAGAAAAGGCATGGCGACACTTATAACTTCTTCTGCTGATATTATTGAAGAAATGGAAATGAAACAAGAAAGTAAAATTATAGTTGATAATAATCAATTGAAATTAAAGTTTGTAGAAAAACCTCAAACTTCAGCAAGTCCAATAGCTCCAACTTCTGTAAGTAATTTAAATGAAACAGAAAGAAAAATCTATGAAGAAATATTAGGAAGACAAAGTTTAAGAATAGATGATCTTATTGATATAACAGGACTTCCAATTGCTAAAATAAATTCTGCAATAATGACTTTAAATCTTAAAAAGCTTGTAAAAAGAAATACTAAAGGAGAATTAATATTAAATAATTAGTCATAATATTCAGGTGCATATTTTATTTTTGCATCAGGATCATGTCCTGTGAAAATCTTTACTCCTTGATTTTTTAGGTTTTTTACTTTTTTAATAGATTTAACTGTATCTGCTGGACTATAAACTAAACCTGGTAATAAATCTTTTTCCAATATTTCTTCAGTATAAACACTGTCTGCTGTTAAAAATACTTTTCCTGAATGTTCTAAATCTACCATTAAACACTGATGCCCTGGTGTATGTCCCGGTGTAAATATTATTTTTATTTTTCCATCTCCAAATAAATCAAAAGGATCTTCTTCATAACCATCTAACAAATACCATTTAAGATCAGGCTTATCAAAATCAGCTCTAATATAAGCTCCTTTTTGATAAAAATCATGTACATAAGCATGTTTAAGTTCTTCTTTTTGAACATAATAAGTAGCATTTGGGAAAGCACCACATGCTCCTGCGTGATCTAAATGTAAATGTGAAAATATAACATGTTTTATCTCCTCTGCTTTTATATTAAGTTTTGCTAGCTGGTTTACAACATATTCTTCTTCAGACATTATAGGATCATAGATAGATACAACTTTTTCTCCCCAATGTTTTATTTTATCTTTTGCAACTTCAAGAGCATTTCCAGTATCAAATAAAACATAACCTTTTGGATGTGTTATTAAAAAAAACGGAACAGGTACTTCAAAAGCTTTTCCAATATCAATTCCTGCAGTAAAAAATTGTTTTTGACTTTTTAAAGTCCCACATTTAAAAACATATAATTTCATAATTATCAAATTTTATCATTCAACATAGAATTTTTTAATACAAATGATTTATTATAATGATTAAAATGAATACAAATTATAATTCTCCAAATTTTTCAAATCCACCATTAGCTGAAGTTGCTTGTGGAGTAAGTTTTGATCCTTTATTAAATATAAAATCTACCGTATTTGGCTCATTTTGGAATATTATTAAAGAAGATTTTCCTGAAATTGAAGAACAAACTCCTATACCGATTCAATCACAATTTCCTAATTTTATAATATCTAATTTACCACAATTAAGAAGATTATGGTTTATTAATCAAGAATATAACAAATTAATACAAGTTCAACAAGATAGATTTTTATTTAACTGGAAGAAAAGTGATAATGAAAATGATACATATCCCAGATTTCATAAAATTTATTCTAAATTCGAAGATTATTTAAGAAAATATAAAGAACATTTAAAATCAACTTATGAAATTAAATTAGATTATCATTCTTTTAATTTAGCTTATATAAATAAAATTGATGTTAATGCAAATGAAATAAATTCAGTTTTTAAAGAAGAAATACTTTTAAATCAAGAGATAAATTCTCTTACACAAATTTCCTCTCAAATTAGTAAAGAATTTTTTTCAAAAAAAGAAGGTATTGGAGATTTTAGAATTATTATTAATTTAAAAATTAACTTAACAAAAGAAAATGAAAATATGAGAACTATTAGGCTTGAAATTCTTGTTGATAGCATAAAGAAAGAAGAAGATATATTACAAGAATGGTTTGATCAAGCACATATAGAAATTAATAATATATTTTTAGCAATTACTTCTGAAAAAATGCAAGAAAAATGGGGGTTGCAAAGAAAATGACAGCTATAAAAGATTTTTATTCACATATAGTAGCACTTAAACCAAATGAATATCTTCTCGATTCTAAAAGAAGTGATAAAAAAAAGGAAGATTTAATAGATTTACTTTTAAAATTCAAAAAATATGGATTATCTATTAATCCTTATGAAGAAGAGATGAAAATTACAGAAAAAGTATTTATTTTAGCTAAATCTATTATAGAAAATTTCCCTGATAAATATTCTTTCCCTAAACTTATAACTGATGAAGAAAATTCTTTGTTAATGTCTTGGCGAGGGAAAAAAATAATATTAATAACAATTAATGACGGATACAGTTTAGATATAATAATTGATGCAAGATCAGAAAATCCTATTATATATGAAAATATTCAATGTTTTCCTTCACAAATCATTAATGATTATACTTATTGGCCTGAGGAATTAAAAGAAGCTCTTGAACATATTACTGATAATAATTATAAATGTTAAAAGAAAATATTCCAAATGAAGGTATTGTTTGTAGAGTTTTAAAAAAACCTTCAATGTATAAAGATAATGAAAATATTGATTGGAAAAGCGTATTTATGTTTAATAGGAATTGTGAGTCTGTAATTTGGACAAAATATGCAAAAACAGAAGAAGAAATTCATAAAATTGGATTTAGAATAACAGAAAATAAAATTTATAGTGGTTATTGTTCAGCTATAGTTCTATTAATTAGAGAAATAAATATTCAGAATTATAGTTTTAAAGTTGAACATGTACCAGAAGAAGGAATATATCATGCACATATTTGTTATTCAAAAGAAAGAAGAGAAATTAAAAAAGCAGTACGAAGTATTTTAAAAGAAAAATTAAGTGAAATATTTGAGAAGAATATATCTCAATACAATCCTCTATAAACCCCTTCTAACTCTTCTAAAGACAAAGAAATATAACTATTTCCTAAAAGTCTTTGTTGTTCTGTAATCACTGAGTTAGCAAAACTTTTAATTTCTGTCTCTTTCATTCCATAATCTTTTAAAGGTTTACGAGAAAGAATTTTATCTAAAAACTTTTCTAAATCATCATATATATTCTTTGAATTACTATTAATAACCTCTACAATAATAGAATTAAGTGTTTTAATTTTCCCGTTAGGATTTTTTTCTTGATATAAATTAAATACACTAGTCAGAAATTGATAATTAGCTTCCCCATGAGGAACATGATAATTAGATCCTAAAGGGTAAGACAATGCATGTACTGCCCCTACCCCTGCATTTCCAAAAGCAATTCCAGCATAAGCACTTGCTAAAAGAAAATCTTCTATTAAAAGTTTTCTATATTCTTTATCTCTTTCTATGATTTGTTTAAAACCAGATAAAATCATGTTTATAGCTTTAATGCTAAATATTTCAGTTAAAGGCGTAGCTTTAGGAGAAAGGAAAGATTCCATTGCATGAACAAGAGCATCTATAGCACTTGCTGCAAAAAAAACAAAAGGTAATTCTTTTACTAATTCAGCTATAAGAACAGCATGATTCGCAAATAATTCATCATGAACTAAGCCCATTTTTGTAGACTTAGATTTAATTTCAGCTATTGAAATATTTGTAACTTCACTACCAGTACCACAAGTAGTCGGAATTAAAATTAATTCTTTTTCTTTTTTTATTTCTACTGATTTTTCAAAGAATTGAAGCGCGTTGCCTGTGTTTTTCAAGGTCAAAAGCTTTGCTATGTCAATGACTGAACCACCACCAATAGCAATGATTCTAGTAATTTTATTATTTTTATTTGAAATATCAAGAAGAATTTTATTTATAATTTCGTCTGAAGGTTCACTTGAGCCATAATCTTCAAAAAATAAATATTCTATCTCTGTTAAATTTAAAGGCTCAAGAAAAGTTTTATAAAGGAATTTAACAGTAAAGATACAATCCCCTTGAGAAATTTTAAATTCATCTATAAATTCTTTTATATTTTCAAATTTATGTAAAACAGGCTTTATTTGTATTAATTTCATAGATTTTAAGTGGGCTATACTTTTATATTCTTTTTAAGATTTTCTGCTAAGAATTTTACATTTTCACTGTAATCAACAGGAAGTTCTATTATATTAACCCCTTTTTCGTTAATGCATTTTTCAAGTAGTTTTGCATAATCTTCTGCTTTCTCTACTCTATAACCTTTTGCTCCATAACTTTCCGCATATTTTACAAAGTCTGGATTTCCGTAATCTAAACCGAAATCTTCAAATCCCATACCTGCTTGTTTCCATTTTATCATTCCATAAGCATTGTCTGTAATAATTACTATTGTTAAATCAAGCTTAAGTCTTATTGCGGTTTCTAATTCTTGTGAATTCATCATAAATCCACCGTCCCCACAAATAGCAACTATTTTTTTGTCTGGATTAACAAGTTTTGCTGCTATTGCAGAAGGGAGTCCAGCACCCATTGTTGCTAATGCATTGTCTAATAAAATAGTATTATGTCCAAAACTTAAATAATTTCTTGCAAACCAAATCTTGTACATACCATTATCTAAACAAAGAATACTATCTTCAGATAAAACTTTTCTTGTATCTGAAACTATTCTTTGAGGTAATAATGGAAAAGAATTATCATTAATTTTTTCTGTTAAATCATTTTTTATAGCTTTTTGTATTTTATAATAAAAAGAAAAATCCCATGAATTCTGCTTTTCAACTAAGTCAGTCATTCTTTCTAATGCCCTTTCTATATCTCCAACAACTTCATGCTGTGGAAAATATACATTGTCTATTTCCGCAGGGAAAAAATTAACATGGATTACTTCCTGTCCTTCATGCTTCATAAAGAAAGGTGGTTTTTCTATAATGTCATGTCCAATATTTATAATTAAATCAGCTTGATTTATTGCTAAATGAACATAATCATTATCTGAAAGTGCTGCTGTACCTATAAAATAATCATGAGCACCTCTAGACATGCCTTTGCCCATTTGCGTATTAATAAAAGGTATTCCTGTCTTTTGAATAAATCCTATAAAAGCATTTTGAACTAATTTTCTGTTTGAACCTGCTCCAACTAAAATAAGAGGACGTTTCGCTTTTTCAATCATCTCTTTTGCAGTTTTGATTGCATTGTCCCCAGCAAGTGGTCTTCTAATATGTTTTACCGGAAACAAAAATGTTTCTTCTGCCGTTTCTCTAGCAATATCTTCTGGCAATTCTAAATGCACTGCACCAGGTCTTTCAGCAATAGCTTTTCTAAAAGCTTCTCTAATTCTTGAAGGAATACGATTAACATTAACTATTTGTTTTGAATATTTTGTAAGAGGCATCATCATTTCAATAGCATCTATAACTTGAAAATTCCCTTGTTTACTTTTCTTTATAGGCTTTTGACCTGTTATCATAAGCATAGGCATCCCACCTAAAGTTGCATAAGCTGCTGCCGTAACAAGATTTGTTGCGCCCGGTCCAAGAGTTGACATACAAACTCCAACTTTACCTGTTAATCTTCCATATACAGCTGCCATAAATCCTGCGGCTTGTTCTTGCCTACAAAGAATTAATTTTATTTGTTTTGAATTCCTTATAGATTCTAATAAGTCTAGATTTTCTTCTCCAGGTATCCCAAATATATATTCAACACCTTCATTTTCTAAGGCTTTAATGAAAAGATCAGAAGCTTTCATAAATTTAAAATAAGTTTATTTTAGTAGAGATAATTAAAGCAGATTTGTTGTATTTAATAAAAGTTAAATATAATTATAACTATAATAAATCCTTATAATTATTGTTCCTTAAATATTTTTTATTTAGCTTGCTCTTCTAAACTCACTCAAAAAAATATTAATATAGAATCTCTTCTTCTATAGGCTCAGAAACTGAAAATAAAAAAATTTATTTATTTTGATCTTAGCCTTATTTTTGTTATATAATAATCTAATTTGTTAAATTCAAAAATAAATTTTGTATTACTTAATTTTTAAATAAAGATCGCGTATTAATATATACTTAGAAAAAATGAAAATGGCAAGTTTAATTAAGGAGAAGCTATGACACAACTAATAAATGATCCACTTTTGATAGATGATCAATTAGATTCTTTATTTTTTGAAGAAGAATTAAAAGGTATTGATGAAGAAGCAGTAGATGAAGATTCAGTAAATGTTGAATTAAATGATTTAGAAGATTCTCCTTTAACCGAGGATTCTGTAAAACTTTATCTTAAAGAAATAGGTAGAGTGGGGCTCCTTGATGCACAACAAGAAATTGAACTTGCCAGAAAAATAAAAGAAGGTGATGAAATTTCAAAAAGATTATTAGTTCGTCACAACTTAAGACTTGTAGTAAGTATTGCTAAAAAATATATAAATAGAGGTTTACCATTTCTAGATTTAATTCAAGAAGGAAACTTAGGACTTATAAGAGCAGCTGAAAAATTTGATCATACAAGAGGTTTTAAATTTTCAACATATGCAACATGGTGGATTCGTCAAGGTATAACACGTGCACTTTCAGATAAATCAAGGACAGTTCGTATACCTGTACATATGGTTGAAACAATACAAAGAGTTAAAAACGTTGCAAGACAAGCTGCAATGGAATTAGGTAGACGACCAACAATACAGGAATTATCTGCTATTTTAGATATTAGCACTGAGAAGCTCGGGGAAGTAATGTCTGCAATGAGAACTCCTATTTCTTTGCATTCACCAATAGGAAATGAAGATGAAGGTACTTTAGAAGAGTTTATTTCAGATACAACAAATGCTAGTCCGGATCAAGATGCAACAGGAAGACTTTTAAAGAAAGATATTTTGAAATTCTTAGATAAAAATCTTACTTATAAAGAAAAAGCAGTTATTGTTCTGCGTTATGGCTTAGATGAAACAGGAGAACCTAGAACACTTGAAGAAGTAGGGGAAATCCTTGATATAACAAGAGAAAGAGTAAGACAATTAGAAGCAAGGGGATTAAAGAAGCTTAGAGAAGCAAAACATAATGAAATGTATGATTATTTGAAATAAAAATTCCTTAAATTTATTTTGGAGAAAAACTATCATGGGTAATCCATTTAAGAAAGCATTTAATTTTGTTACAAATAATGATGGTATAGTAGACGATATTTATAGAGTCTTAAAAAAAGAAGAAGGAAAACATATTCACTTACCTTCTCAAATAATAGAAAAAAATATCAAGGTGATATTAGTACTATAAATGCTTGTTCAAGTTTAATTAGATGTAAAAAAGAAGATAGTTTTGAAATTACAAATGAACTTACAAATGAAGAAAATGCTTTTATCACATTAGAAAAGTATTTTGTAAGTTTAATGGAATATTTAAGTTCTTCTGATATAAATTTTGATAATAAAGATTTATCAGCTGAAGATAAAGAAAAATTAAAAGCAGAATTAAAAAAGTTTATATTAGAGACTGATTTTATATCGAAAATGCAAAACTTATTTGACTCTTATAATTTAAAAGATGCTGATTTTGTTAGAATTTTTCTTACAATGGGGCAAGATAGAAAAATAACATTTGAAAATACTAGCAATATTCTAGAATATGAAAAAGAAAAAAGAATTTATCAAGCAATAAGAGGCGTGGCTGAAACTTTGTTAGAAGAGCTTGAGAAAGATGGTCAAAAAAGCGCTCATTATATTTTATCAAAAATGGCTGCTGCAATCTTAGATTTTGAAAGAGATAAAAGTATTTTAGAAATAAAAGATTAATAATTTAAAATCTTAATTATTCCTCTTCAACTCTTACTATTTCTGCTCCTAATATTTTTAATTTTTCAACAAGATTATAATAACCTCTATCTAAATGACTTAAACCATAAACTTCAGTCATGCCTTTAGCCATTAACCCTGCAATAATAAGCGCTGCTGTTGCTCTTAAATCTTTACCTCTAACAATACTCCCAGAAAGTTCTTCTACTCCTTCTATAATAGCCATGTTTCCAACAACTCTTATATTTGCTCCCATTCGATTTAAATCTTCTGCTTGAGAAAATCTATCTTCATAAATTGTTTCTTTAATAACACTATTTCCTTTTGCAATTGTAAGTAATGTCATCATTAAAGGTTGTAAATCTGTAGGAAAACCTGGATGCCATAAAGTACTTATTTCAATAGATTTAATTTCAGTAGATGCTTTTATTTCGATTTTATTTTTCTTTATATCAATTTCAGCTCCAGCTTCTTTGAGTTTACTTAATAAAGGAGTTAAATGATCTGAATTAACTTTATCTACAATTACATGCCCTTTAGTTGCAAAGCCTGCTATTAAAAATGTCCCTGCTTCTATACGGTCTGGCATACAGCTATATTCACAACCATGAAGTTCTTCAAGATTTACACCTTCTATTTCTATATGTTGTGTACCTGCCCCTGTAATCTTTGCTCCACATTCATTAAGGAAATTTGCAAGATCTTCTATTTCAGGATCTTTAGCTGCATTTTCAATTATTGTTTTGCCTTTTGCAAGAACTGCTGCCATCATTAAATTTTCAGTTGCACCATTTGAAGGAATATCTAAATGTATTTCTGCACCTTTTAATTTACCTTCTTTTGCAGATGCTTCTATATATCCATGTGAAAATTCAAGTTCTGCTCCTAATTTTTTTAAACCTATTTCATGAAGATTTAAACGTCTACTTCCTATTTGACAACCACCCGGTAAAGAAACCCTAGCACTGCCTTGTCTACTAAGGATAGGTCCTAAAATAACAAAAGATGCTCTTAATTTATTTACTAACTCAAAAGGAGCATAACAAGAGTTTATTTCAGAAAAATCAATTTTAAGAGTTTCACTAACTATATTATATTTGCATTTTCCACCTAAAAATTTTAAGATTTCAAGCATTTGTTGAACATCTTTTAATGCAGCTACATTTTTTAATATAACTTCCCCCGGAATTAAAATACAAGCTGCCATTAGCTTTAATACAGAGTTTTTAGCACCAGAAATTTTTACTTTACCATTTAAGGGTTTACCTCCCCTTATTAAAATCCTTGATTCTGTTTCAGTGTTTTCTTTGATTCTGAGCGAATTTTCATCAAGATTTTGTTTTTGTTTCATCACTAAAAAAATAAATTCTAATATCTTTTAATAATAGCAAAACTAAATTAATAAGAGAAATTTGTATAATTAAATAATATGAAATCAATAGCATTAACCTATGGAGATCCTAACGGAATCGGCTTAGAAATTCTTAATAAGCTTATTATTGAAAAATATTTTTTAAAATTTAAAGAAGATGTTTTATTTAAAATTTATGGTGATGCTGATCTTATAACTTCTGAAGCTTCTAAATATAATATAAAAATAATTGATTGTAAAAAATATATAAAAAAAGAACACAGCTTTGATTGTTTAAATATCGCAACACAAGCTTGTATTGAAAAAGAATGTAGCGCTTTAATAACAGGTCCTATTTGTAAAGAAAAATGGTTTTTAGCTGATTATAAATATTCAGGACAAACAGAATTTCTATCAGAAAAAACTCAAAAACAAGCTGAAATGGTCTTTATGACAAATACTGAATTTCATGAAAAATCTAAAGCATTAAGAATATTATTATTAACAAGGCATATTCCTTTAAATAAGGTCTCAGAAAATTTAACAGAAGCTCGCTTTAAAGAAGCAATAGAAATTTTAAAAAACACATTTGGACAAGATATAAACATAGGCTTAGCGGGATTAAATCCTCATGCTGGAGAAGAAGGGCAAATAGGCACAGAAGAAATTTCTTGGAAAAGCTTTTTAACAGATTTAAATATTAAAGGACCCTTTTCTCCTGATCAAATTTGGTTTAATATGGCAAGAAATTATCTTGAAAATAAAGATCAAGATTTTTTTGTTTATTTAGCACCATATCACGATCAAGTTTTAGCGCTTATAAAAGCAATTACTTCTTTAAAAGCAGTAAATGTATCTTTAGGGTTGCCTTTTTTAAGAACTTCCCCTGATCATGGAACAGCTTTTAATTTAGTAGGAAAAAATAAAGCTAATATAATACCTTTTTGGGAAGCAATTAAACTCTGTATAGAATGGTACGAGGGAGACTCGAACTCCCGACCTGAGGGTTATGAATCCTCCGCTCTAGCCAGCTGAGCTATCGTACCAGAAGATTTAAATATAGCAGATTTTCTTTACTTTCTCAAATATTTTTTAATTAATTTTTTAAAAGTTTAGGAGCTAAGAACTTCTTAACCCCTAAAGAAGTCTATAATACACAACCTGCTTTAATAGCACTTTCTTGTACGCTTAAACCAGGTGGAATTTCGGTTCCATTTGGTAATAAAATAGTAGGATAACCAGTGATTTTAGCTTTTCTACAAGTTTTTTTATCGAAATCACAGTTTACAAAATTAATATAGGAAAAATATTCTCCAAAAATTTCTTTTTGATGCTTACAATGAGGACACCATTCAGTACCATACATTGTTATGTTTTTCTCTTTAAGACATTCAGCAGCAAGAAGATCTTTTGATTTTTCTACAACATCAGTATTAATTAAGATTTCATTTTCGGGATTTGTTTGAACATCTTGAATATCTTGAGTTGTTTGATTTTCAACTTGAGCATAATTTTCTGTACAACCAGCACCTCTAGCAACTTCCCCTATAGTACCAGGCTCTACTTCTTGTCCATTAGGTAATAACCAAGTAGGATAACCTTGTAAATTTTTACTTTCACAAATTTCAGGATTTTCTTCACAATCAACATAATTAATATAAGAGAAATATTCTCCAAATAATTGTTTTTGTTTTTGGCAATTAGGGCACCATTCAGCACCATACATTGTAATGCCTTTATCTTTAAGACATTTAACATCGTCTAATTCACTTGAAAAACCTTTATTTGAAAAAATTAAAAAAGTGAAAACTATAGAACAAAGATAAAATAAATTCTTATTCATTGAATTAATAATTAGTTTCATTTTTCATTTTATAATAAAATAATTATATGTTCAAATATAAATTCAATTTCTCTAATATATCTTTTTATTTAAGCTTTTATTTTTTATATATTTTTCAGATATTTTGTTTATATAAGCATGATTTTAGTTTTAAGGAATTTATTTTTATTTTTATTTTTAATTTATTTCTTTTGTTAAATAGTTTTTTTGATTTAAAAGATAAAAACATTCCTTTATGGACTTTGATTTTTGGTATAATTTCCGCTATTTTATGGCATTTTTTCTCTTTAGAATTACCTTTTAAACTTTTTTTTAATACAAATCATTCAATAACAGAATCAATACTTGGTTTAATTATAGGTTTTATAATTTTTGATATTTTATCTAATATAACTAATAAGAAAAACAAAACTGGATTAATTCAAATAACAATAGCTTCTTTTATATTATTATTTATGAGTCTTTTAACTTATTTAAAAGATTACAAATTTATATTTTTATATTTAACAATTATTCTTTATTTAATTATACGAAAGGCTTTTATTTTAATATATGAACGTTTAAATGCTTTTTTGATTTATCCTTGTTTTTTTCTGATTTTTATTTTTAGTTGTTTTAAATTAGGAGTATATGCAATCTACATTACAGGAATATGTTTTTTAATAGAAGAAACTATTTTTCCTATAATTTACAAGATTTTTCCTAATAAAAATAAATTTACAGAAGAAATAAAAGAAGAAAACAAAGATTTTATAGGAGGTGCTGATTCAATGTTTTTAGCAGGCATAGGGAGTTTTCTAGGAGCAACAGCAATTACTAATACTTTGTTTTTTTCTGCTTTGATTTTATTTATTTATTTTATTTTTAATAGAATTTTCAGAAAAAATCTTCCTAAAGAAGCAATAGCTTTAATACCTTTTTTATCTTTAGGTGCGCAATTAACAGCTATTTTTATGTTTTTTAATTAATTTACATGCTAAAATAAAATAACTTTAATAAACTTTATAATGCCTCCAATTCAACCTTCAAATATAGAAATTAATAATGAGGTAAATCAACAACCCTTTAAAAAAGAAGTAAAAGATAAAAAAGAAAAGCCTAATATACTTTTAAAAGAAAAAGAAATTAAAGTTGAAGAATCTTTTAGACCTCAAAATCTTGATGATTATATAGGACAAGAAAAATTAAAAAAAATTATAAATATAAGAATTTCTGCGGCTATTAAAAGAGGAGATCCTGCAAGTTTTGGGCATTGTCTTTTGTATGGTCCTCCTGGTCTTGGAAAAACAAGTTGTGCTTTTCTTATTGGACAATTATTATCTGCAAAAGTACATATATTATCTGCTCCAGCTCTTGAAAAACCTAAAGATATTATAGGAATTTTATTATCTGTATCAAAAGGAGATGTAGTTTTTATAGATGAAATCCATAGATTAAATAAAATTAGTGAAGAGCTTTTATATCCAGTATTAGAAGATTTTTGTTTAGATTTTTCAACAGGCAAAGGCAATACTGCAAAAATAAATAGAATAGCTTTACCTAAATTTATTATGATAGGTGCTACAACAAAGCTAGGAAGTCTTTCTGCGCCTCTTAGGGATCGGTTCACACATATTCATCATTTAGAATATTATTCTGAAGAAGAAATTGCTCAGATTATATCTAGGACTTCTAAGATTTTAAATTACAATTTAACTCATGAAGGAGCATTAATTATTGCTCAAAGATCTAGAAAGACTCCAAGAATAGCAAATAGAATTTGTAGATTAGTTAGAGACTACTTATCACACAAAGAATGTTCTATCGCTAATGTAGATATTGTAGAAGAAGCATTAAATTTATATGAAATAGACAAATTTGGATTAGATTCAATAGACAGAAAAATATTAAAAGCAATAAATGAAAATTATGCAGGGGGACCAGTTGGCTTAGAAACTCTTAGTGCAAGCATTGCTGAAGATCCAAAAACTTTAGAAGATTTTTATGAACCATTTTTATTACAAGAAGGTTTATTAGAAAGAACTTCTAAAGGGCGCAAAATAAGTCAAAAAGCATTAGATTTAATAGAAAAAAATATTATAAAATTAACTTAAGTTTAGGAAGAAAAATCATAATTGCTATAAATAAAGAATAAATTGCTGAAATTAAAACTGCAGCAGCACCTACATCTTTAGCTTGTTTTGCAAATCCAAGTTTTCTTTTATCTGTTATAAGATCTGTAATTCGTTCAATACAAGTATTAATCATTTCTGCAAAGACTACAAAAAAACAGGCATTGATAACTGCTATCCATTCAGCTTTTGATAATTTAAAGAAAAATCCTACTATTACTACAAATAAAAAAACTATTAATTCTATTCTTAAATTTTGTTCTCTATAGAAACTATCTCTTAAGCCATGCCACGCCCATTTGAAACTTTTAAATAATCTTTCTATTTTTATCATAATTAAAACACCGCAGCACTTATTGTAAATGTCCCTGTATATGTCCCTGTTTCAGAATCAGAATTAATTGAAGTTTCTTTTAAATCTCCTACTATTTGAATATCTGCCCTGTAAGGCAATGTCCCTGTATTTGAATTTATAAAATCTATATTAAAATAACTATCTGATAAATTCTGTGATCCTATTTGCCCTCTTAAATCTACAATTATCTGACTAGTTGCATTATTAAGAGTTATACTTAAAGGTTGAACCCTTGCTTGTATTACGTATAACCCGTCAGAACAACTTCCATTTTCGCAATTTGTATAAATACCACCATTAATTAAATAATTATTACTTGCTACATCAGCTGAGCCTATAAGAGAAGAACCTAAAATTGATTCAGAAAAATCACTTACCCCTAAAGAGTCATTATAAAAAGTATGTGAGAAAGGAGTTTCGCCATTTATTGCAAGCACATAAGTAACAGGCACTATAATACCGCTATAAGCTTTAAAACAACTTAAAATAAAAATAATTCCTAATTTTAAAAATAATTTTTTCATAAAATCTTATAATTATTTAAAATATTCCCTTTTTATTAATTCTATGAAAATTCCTTATTTTTTGCTTGGTCCACTCGCCCAACTTATTGAAGGTGAACTCACTGGCGATCCTAGTATTGAACTTAAAGGTTTTAATCCAAGTCCAGAAAAGGCAAATTCAAATGAAATATGTTTTGTTTTTTCAAAAAAGTATATTGAATTATTAAATACAGGGGAATTAAAAGCAGGAGCATATATTGTGCCTCTTGATGCCAAAATAACTGTAAATGTAGCTAGAATAGCAGTTAAAAATCCTAAACTTGTAATAAAAAAACTCCTTGAGCTTTTTGCACCTAAACGTTATAGCCCAGAAGGTATACATCCAAGTGCAGTTATAGATCCAAGTGCTAAATTAGGCGAAGATGTAAAAATAGGAGCAAATGTTTTTATTGGACCAGAAAGTGAAATAGGGGACAATACACAAATTCAAGCAAATGTAAGTATAGGAGCTAAAGTTAAAATAGGGAAAAATTGCATTTTAAAATATAATTGTGTAATAGAAGATGAATGCATAATAGGCAATAAAGTAATAATACATCCCGGTACAGTAATTGGATCTGATGGATTTAGTTATGTAACCGAAGAAGAAACAATAATTGATAAACTTAAAAAATCACCAACATCAGTATTTAATGCAGAAGAACTTTCTAAAGATATAAATACAAAACCTAATCCCTATTTAAAAGTAATTTCTGCAGGAAATGTAGTTATAGAAGATAATGTAGAAATAGGTGCAAATACTTGTATTGATCGGGGAACATTAGGAGCTACTTTTATAGGGGAAAATACAAAAATAGATAATTTAGTTCAAATAGCACATAATTGTCAAATAGGAAAAGATTGTTTATTAATTGGGCAATGTGGAATAGCAGGAAGTGTAAAAATAGGCAACAGAACAGTAATAGCAGGGCAGGCAGGATGTCGAGATAATATAACAATAGGCAGCGATTGTTTATTAATGGCAGCAAGTCATGTACATAAAGACATAGCAGCATTTAGTATATTAGGGGGAACGCCTGCTGTTTCACCAAAAGAATATCTAGAAAAAGAAAAAGCTCCTAAAAAAGCTTTGCGAGAAATAAACAAATTAAAAAAAGCAATAGAGGAGCTTAAATCATGATAAAAATTCTTAGAAATATAAAAAAATTCTTTATAACACTTAGAAATAAACATCGTTTTGATTCTTATATAATCTGGTCTATGTTGATTCTTATTCTTATAGGAATTATTACACAGTCAACTACTGCAGACCAAGATACTTTTCAAAAACATTTGTTATATTTATTTTTAGGAATACCTGTTTTTTATTTGGGATATAAATTTCCATTACCTTTATTAAAAAATTTTTCTTGGCTTATTTATCTTTTATCAATAGGATTTTTATTGTGGGTAAACATTTATGGAAGTGAGGCTTTAGGCGCACAAAGATGGATTAGAATAGGAGGCTTTAGTATGCAACCTTCAGAAATCGCCAAAATAGCTTCTATAATCATGCTTTCAACATGGTTTTCTGCAAGACCTATAAAGAAATTTACAGATATGATCATTGGTGGTTTATTAATTTCCTTTATCCCTTTTGTTTTAATCTTTATTCAACCTGATTTAGGTACATCATTAGTATTAATTGCTATTTTTGCAGTTATTTCTTTTTGGTCAGGAGCAACTTCTTTTCAATTATTTTTATTATTTAGTCCTCTTCTTATAATGCTTTTATCAGTTATTGGACATGAAAATCTTAATTTAGGAAGTTTTTCTGTTTTAAACAAAGAAATAAAAATGACTTGTTCTTATCTAGGATTATTTTCAATAGCAATAATAAGTGCTTTTGTTTTTTATAAACTTAATTTAAATAAGAAAAAATATGGAATATTATTTTTAATTTTATTTACTAGTTTTTCTTTGTTTTTAGCTTTTTTAGCAAGACCTTTAGCTTGGAATATACTTAAAGATTACCAACAAACTCGTTTAATTATTTTCTTAAATCCAGAACAAGATTCCCAAGGTGCTGGTTATAATATAATTCAAAGTTTATTAGCAGTAGGAAGTGGTCGTTTATTAGGACAAGGATATAAACACGGACCTTTAACTCAAGGAGACTTTGTACCTGAACAACATACGGATTTCGCATTTTCTTCAATAGGAGAAGAGTGGGGTTTAATTGGTTGTACTATAGTTTTAATTTGTTTTATGATAATTTGTATAAGACTTTTAAGTTTAACAGCAAGATCTAATGATAGTTTTGAAAGGCTTCTTTTGTCTGGAATTTTTGCTTTAATTTTCTTTCACTTTTCAGTTAATATATCTATGAATATAGGACTTTTACCTGTTATAGGAGTACCTTTGCCATTTATAAGTTATGGTGGTACTGCTATTTGGATATGTCTATTTTTAATGGGTATAAGTCAAAATATATTTTCAAAGAATCGTGTTCAAGCATATTATTAATTTTATTTTTCTATCCTCCAATTTGTTTTATTGTTGTAGCAACTTTATTGATATCTGTCCCAAATTCTTTTGAAAAACAACTATTTGTTGCTCTCCAATATTGTTCTCCTATATCTGAACCAAACCAACCTTCTTCAACTTTTTTTCTTATATAATCACCAACAGTTTCATTTCTATCTCTTTCAGGAATATTCTTATTTAAATCTAAACCCATTTCTGCATATTTATTTTGAATTGCTTCAGTAGTTGTTAAACCGTGCATACAACCAGCAACTCTTATAAAATGCCTAATAGATTCTTGCACATAAGATAAATTTGCAGGAGATTTGAATTTTGTTTCTGGGGTTGGATCTTCTGATGACCAACCGTCAGAAGATGAAGAACTACTTTCTTTTCTTTCTTTAACTTTTATACCAGAGCTTCCTACCTTAGAAGACGAAGAATAAGAATCTCTAGTAGAAGAAAAACCTTCTAATCCCATTGCTCTCATGAAATCACCTTTTTTATCCCAAATCCATTTAACCGCTGTAGGATCAGGATTTGTTCCGTATTTTTCTTTATAAGCAGCTAAAAGTTGAGCAATACATTTTGAAAAACAATGTTCTTTGCCTTCTTCGCCTTGTGTTTTAAGATATTCAACAGTTTTTTTCAATTCTTCTCTTAAAAACTTTTTCTTTTCTTCATCAGTATAAACCTTATTGGTAGCAGGCGGTCCCGACAAATTTTGATTTGATGATTTAGCTTTTGCAATTATAGACATATATTTCTTAAGTTTGATTATATTTATAATATTTAACTTAAAAATTAAGAGATAATATGCTTGATCATAGGGTTTCCCTTAATTTTAAAACCATTAAATTTTTTAAACTTGACATGTCCGTATATGCATATTACAATTTAATAATATTTATTAATAATAATTTTATGAATTCTTTAAAATTAAAGGCATTTAGATTTAATCCAATTAAACAAATAACTCTTTGGTATAGAAAAAGAGAAGCTTTAAAAAGATATGAATTTTTAAGAACTCATCAAAGAGAATTATTAAGAGAATTAAAGGTTTATAATAAATATTTAGAACAAGAAGAAGGAGAATTTCCTGTAAATCAAGAAGAATATCTTAAAATAATAGATCCAAATAATATAAAATGGTAGAAGTAGTCTGAACCACTGATTACACTGATTTTTATGATTAACTATGATTAAAAAATAAAAAAAACATAAAACTATATCATATATTTTTAAATGAATTTTTTAATTAATTATTAAAACAAAATCAATGTAATTAATGATTGGAACAGTAAAAAAGACTAAAATCTTATATTA
>MOYB01000004.1:103397-110905 GCA_001899385.1 Candidatus Caenarcanum bioreactoricola
CATGATAAAAAAATAAAAGTTAAAAATAATTAAGAATTAGAAAAAAAACAAAGATTAAAGTAATTTCTTTATTGAGAGATTGCCGATTTAATCATGAGATAAAGAAATTTAACATTTCTAATAAATTCTTGCTAAAATATTTTTTAATTTCTTGATTTAATGATTGATTTAAAAATAAATGGAAATAATTAAAGATTATAATGAAATAACTAAAAAAATTGAATTTATAGCTAATCGCTTTAATTTTCAAAATCCAAATATAAAAAAGATTCAAATAAGTGTTAATGAAATTATTGATTTAATAAAAACTAAAGGCTTAAAGGCTTTAAAAGATTTAACTGAAAAATATGATCATCAAAAAATAGAAAACTTTCAAGTAAGTGCTAAAGGTAAATTTAATTTACTTAATCAGGAACAAAAACAAGCAATTTTATTAGCTAAAAGTCGTATAGAGAGTTTTCAAAAGAATTGCCTTCCTCAAAATCATATTCTTAAAGATGAAAATAATTGTTTAACAATGGTTTTTAAACCTATAGAATCTGTAGGGGTTTATATCCCTGGAGGAAATGCACCTCTTTTATCTTCAGTCCTGATGACTGTTATTCCTGCACAAATAGCAAATGTTAAACGAATTGTAATTGTTTCACCACCGCCAATACATGATTATATTTTAGCTGTTGCAGATTGCCTTGGAATAGAAGAAATATATCAAATAGGTGGTGCTCAAGCAATAGCTTCTCTTGCCTTTGGAATAGAAGAAATTAATTTAAAAGCTGTAGATAAAATAGTGGGACCCGGTAATTTTTATGTTACACTAGCAAAAAAAGAAGTTTTTGGTACAGTTGGTATAGATGCTCTTTATGGACCAAGTGAAATATTTATAATTGCAGATAAAAATGCAAATCCAAAAAGTATAGCATTTGATTTAATGGGGCAATTAGAACACGGCTCTGGGTTGGAAGCCGCCTGTTTCTTGACTGATTCAGAAGAACTTGCAAATCAAGTATCAAATCATTTTAATGAATTAATTGAATTACAAAAAAATAAAAAAGCAATAAAAAATGCTTTAGCAAATTATTCTATAATAGGAATAGTTGAAAGTCTTGATAAATGCTTTGATTTAGCAAATTACTTTAGTCCGGAACATTTAGAATTAAAAATCACAGATTCTCATTTATATGTAGATAAAATCAAAAATAGTGGAGCAGTGTTTTTGAATCAATCAAATGAAGCTTTGGGGGATTATTTAGCAGGACCAAGTCATTGTCTCCCAACAGGAAGATCCGCAAGATTCTCATCTGGACTTTCAGTTTATGATTTTCTCAAATCTTCAAGTCTTGTTAATCTCAAGGCAACAGATGAACTAAGAAAAGCAACAGCAATACTTGCTCGAATGGAAGGGCTTGAAGCTCATGCTTGTTCAGCAGAAAATGTTTAATCCTCTTCTACACTACCTTCTTTTATAATTTTATCTATAGGTTTTAAATAAAGTTCTAAGTCTAGTTCTTTAATTAAATCAATATTATCTTCAAGTCGTTTTATTATAGCTTCATAATGATTAGTTTCTTCTTCGTAATACCAATCAGAGAAATGTCCACCTAGTCCAAAGCAACAAGCATTATATTCATTATCACCATAGAGTCCAGTAATTTCGGGCTCTTCAAGGTTAACAAATAGATCTTCTTTAACAAGAAAATCTACAAGTCTTGCTTCAATCCAAGCAAAGATTGCAAGAATAAGATCATAATTAATGTTTAAATCAACAATTTCAATTTCAATATTATTATCATTAACTTTTATAAAATCTTCATATTCTTTTAAATAAGCTATAAGTTCTTGATTGTCAGGAGTAGAAGAGAAAACCAAAGCAAGAATCAAAGAAGCTTCTACTCTAAGAAGAGATGATATTCTAACAAGCTCTTTATAGCTATATTCTTCAAATTCAAAATTATAAAATATTTTATTAAAAGTATCTGGTTCAGGCTTTCTTTGAACGAGTTCTTTTTTTAATTCATTATAATCTTCAAAATACTGAGTTTGATATTGAATTTGATTATTTTTAATTTTTAATTTTTTATACATTAGTCCTTTATTAGAGTAAAAGTTTCTTCTTTCATTGGAGCAACCACTGTCATTATTTTTCCTGCGATTTCTGGATAATTATAAATAAATTTCAATTCATTATCTAGAAGTGGTAATTGATTATGCACATTAGCATATCTAACAAGTTCTAATATATATCTTGCTTCTTCTTCAGAATGGAAATCTAATTCAAGCTTTTCATATATATTTCTAAAGCCTTTAATTCCACTATATTCGCCGACAGTTATCATACATCCAGTTTCCACTATTTCAGGCTCACCTCTTCCTAATTCATGAAAATCATATAATTCATAATTTCTTTTATCTTTTAATGCACCATCTACATGTATCCCAGATTCATGAGCAAAAGCATTATTCCCTACACCAGGTTGATTTATAGGAATAGGGACTGAAAAAGCATAAGAAGCATATTTTGCAAGCTTCCAAATAGTATCAAGCTTTATTTTTGGATCAAGTTTGTATTTATCTTTAAAACCAACAGATTTTTTAAGTGCCAAGACAATAGAAGCAAGATCTGCATTTCCTGCTCTTTCACCCATGCCATTAACAGTAGTATTAATATAGGCATCAACCCCTCCGTCTATAGCAGCTTTTGCTCCCATAACAGAATTTGCGACCGCCATGCCAACATCATTATGACAATGTAATTCTATTGGTAATTGTACTGTTTTTGCAAGATGATATATTTTTTTATAAATACTATCTGGGCTATCACAACCAAGAGTATCACAATATCTTATTATTGAAGCGCCTGCTTCTTTTGCTTTTAAAGAAAATTCAACAAGAAAATTGTCATCAGTTCTTGAAGCATCTTCAGCATTTACTCCTATAATTTGAGTGCCAAGTTTTTTAGCAGTTTCTATAGCTTCTACAACTTGTTTTATTACATCTTGTTTTGTTTTCTTTCCGCCAAATTTACCTTGAATCATTTGATCAGAAGTAGACATAGAAAGATTGAGATTTTTTATTTTAGGTACGTTTTTAAAAGCAACCTCTACATCTGAGGAAAGTGCTCTTATCCAACCATTAAGTTTTAAATGTTTTATTGCTCCTCTTTCAACTAATTCTAAATTTGCATTAAGATAATTTAATTCGTGCAATGTTGTAGGAAAGCCAAACTCTGAGCGAGTAATTCCCATTTCATCGAGATAAAGATTTATCATAGTCTTTTGAAGCTTTGATAAGCCTAATCTTGATGTCTGAACTCCGTCTCTATTTGTTACATCAACAATATATATTGTATTCTCATTTTCTGACATTTAAGCTCCCCCTATTTAATTAATTCTATGAAAAAAATAGGGTTTTTTGTAGAAGTTTTAGCTTAAATTTTGATTAATCATTTTTATGTTATAATTAAGCTTAAATTAAAAAATTATTTTATTAGATAATTAGTAATGAATTTAACTATAAAATCAAACATTTCGATGAGGCTTAATGAAAACAGAAAGCCTTTATACAAATATTTTGTAAATCCAGTTAAAGAGAATATAGAAAGAAAATCTTTTAAACAATTAAATAAAGAAATTTTAAAAGATGGATTATTTGTACTTTTGCCTAGTATTGCTTTATTAAATTCTGTTTTATTTATATTAATTAATCAGCTATTAAAAAAAGGGGAAGAAATTAAAAAATTAAATACACAAAAAGATAAGGCTTCTATAGATAAATTAAATAAAGAGTTAAAAGAAACTTCTTTTTGGCAAACAACAGATAGTCCTGAAATTGTAAAACAAAAAGTAAAAAGAAATTTAATTAAAGGTTCTATTACTAGTATAATTGCTTATTTAGGCAGTTCTTTTCTTCTTAAACTTTTATTTGAAAGAAATATTTTTAAATTAAGATTTATACCAAATGCTTTTTTATCTTTTATATTATTTCTTCTTATATTTACTATAGTTGATCTTATAATTCAAAAACCTATTAAAGCAATTTATAATAAGATTTTTCCTAATTAAATAAAGTATTATAGATTTCCCTAGAAAAATAAAGAATATTATTGGAAAAAATAAAATAAGGCTTATATTATTAAAAAATCATGCAACAAGGAATAAAATTAAAAGCTTTTGATTCAGTAAAAGATAACAGATATAGAATTATAAGATTCTTAGCAGATGGTGGAGAAGGTTATGTTTATTTAGCACAAGATACATTTAATGCAAATCAAGTCTGTGTTATAAAACAAATGTTTCAAGAACCTTTTGAACTTCAAGGTATTGAAGATGATTATCAAATGTTTAGTGGACTTTTTCATCCAAATGTAGTTCAAGTGCTTGATTTTTTCTGGGATAATAATATTTTTTATATTGTTATGAACTATGTTGCTGGTCAAAGCATGAAAGATTATTTAAGAACTTTATCAGCTCCTATGGAAGAGTTAAAGGTGCTTGATTGGATTCTTAGACTTGCAAAGATTTTAGATTTTCTACATACGAGACCTATACCTATAATACATGCAGATATCGCACCAGACAATATAGTTATTACTCCTAAAAATGATTTAGTAATTATTGATTTTGGTATTGCAAGAAGTTCTTTTGAAGCAGTTGGATTGCGAGAAGGTTATTCCGCACCAGAACAAATAAATGGTATCTTAAATATATCTTGTGATGTTTATAGTTTAGGCGCAACAATGTATAAATGTCTTACATTACAAGAGCAGCCAGAAGCTGGATTTGATCCTAGAAATGATAATCCTAATGTTAGTGCAAGAATTGCAGAAATAGTAAAAAGAGCAACAAATCCTAAACGAAAAGCTCTTTTTGGTTTAATAAAAGGTCGTTATGAAAATATGGAAGAATTTTCAGAAGCTATTATGAATTGTTATGTTAGTGCAAAAGTTTAAAATTACTCTCTTCTTAGTGCATCAATAGGATTTAATAATGGAATTTACAAGAGACAATATTAATAGAATCATTTGTAATTTTATAAACAAGTCTATGTTCTTTTGTTATTCTTCTTGACCAATAACCTTGATTATTATATTTTAAAGGCTCAGGTTTTCCTATGCCTTTAAATGGATTAACTTTTATATCCTTTATTAATTTAACAATTTTTTGATAAATTAATTCATCTAATTTTTTCCATTCAATTAAATCTTTCATAGCTACTTTTTCAAAAATTATTTCTTTCATATATTTGGCAGATTTCCTTTTTCAAGGTCTTCTAAACTAATTTTAATTAAATTTTTACCGCTTTCTACATTTTCAATAGCTTCAACTAAATGTTTTTTATTAGATTTAGTACTAAATAAATATTTTGTAGAATCTAAAGAAATTTCTTCTAAATAACTTGCAAAATCAATAACTTCTTCTTGTTTATTTGGTGGAAGATGTTTAAAAATTGAAATTAATTTTTCTGAATTATTCATAATTTATTTTTTTATTTTAATTATTATACAAAATATAAAAACTTAATTCTTTAAAATTACTCTCTTCTTAAAGCATCAATAGGATTTAGTTTAGAAGCTTTAAAAGCAGGATAAAATCCAAAAATTACTCCTATTGTTGCAGAAAATCCAAAAGATAAAATTATTGAAAAGATAGAAATCTTTATATGCAAATCTTTGAAGAGAAAAGCTAATAAATGCGATGCTCCTATCCCAAGAACTACCCCTATTAATCCTCCAAATAAACAAAGAATTAAAGCTTCTGTTAAAAATTGTAATTGTATATCTAAAGGTTTTGCACCAACTGCCATTCTTACTCCTATTTCTCTTGTTCTTTCTGAAACTGAAACTAACATTATATTCATTATTCCAATGCCTCCTACAATAAGAGAAATAGAAGCAATTGAAACCAAAAGTAAGCTCATTATTTTAGTAATATTTTGAGCAGTTTTTAGTATTTCCCCGAGATTTCTAATTGAAAAATCATTTTCTTGATTTGCTTTAATTCTATGCCTTTGTTTTAATAATTCCTCAATTCTTTTTTCTGCATCAGGGATCTTGTCTTCAGAAATGATTTGAACTGTTATCATATGCACCATGTCAGGGAAATCCATTCCAAAGATTCTTTTTTGTGCAGTACGAATAGGAATAATAATTACATCATCTTCGTCTGAACCTCTCATTGATTGCCCTTTTTCTCCCAAGACTCCTATTATTTTAAATGGAATTCCTTTTATTCTAATTGTTTCACCTATTGGGTCTAAGTCCCCAAATAAATTTTCTAAAACAGTTTGCCCTATAAGACATACTTTTGCAGAAGTTATATTTTCTTTTTCATTAAAGACTCTACCTAAAATAATAGTCCATTTTTGTATTGTTAAATATTCAGGATCTACACCTGTAATAGAAGTTAACCAGTTTTGATTTCTATATACTACTTGAGAATTACCTCTCATTACACTAGATAAAGCAATTACACTATTTATTTCTTTTTTTATAACAGTTCCATCACTATATTTAAGAGTAGTATTTGAACCGCTTCCCATTTGTCTTATACCAGCCTTTACAGAACCTGGTTGAATAATTAAAAGATTACTGCCTAAGCTTGATATTTGTTTTGAGAGATTTTGACTTGCACCTTCGCTGATAGCAAGCATTATAATTACAGACATTATTCCTATAATTATTCCAAGGCTTGTAAGAATAGATCTCATCTTATTTATTCTAATTGCCTTAATTGCTACTCTAAAATTTGAATTCCAATTCATTGTATTATAGCCCCCTTTCAGGGGGTTGGGGGTCTGTTTTTTTTATATCACTAATTATATTGCCATCTTGTAATCTAATTATTCGATCACTAAAATTCGCTATATCTTGTTCATGTGTTATAAGCAAAATAGTCCTTTTTGATTCTTTGTTTAATTTAGTAAATAATTCCATAATTTCATGACTTGTACGAGTGTCTAGATTTCCAGTAGGCTCATCTGCAAAAATAATGGGTGCATCATTAACTAAAGCCCTAGCAATTGCAACTCTTTGTTGTTGCCCTCCTGAAAGTTGTGAAGGAGTATGATCTCCTCTATCTCCTAAGCCTACTAATTCAAGAACTTCTTTTCTTTTTTCTTTTCTTATTTTTGTCGGAGTATTATTATATATCATAGGTAATTCAACATTTTCTAAAGCAGAGGTCTTTGCAAGAAGATTAAATCCTTGAAAAACAAAGCCTATTTTTTTATTTCTTATTTCTGCTTGTTCATTAGCAGTCATATTTGTAACATTTATACTGTCTAAAAAATACTCTCCTGAACTGGGGACATCTAAACAACCTAAAATATTCATCAAAGTTGATTTGCCTGAACCAGAAGCCCCCATAATTGCTACAAACTCACCATTTTTTATTTGTAAATCAATACCATGTAATATTTCTAAATCTATTTCACCTAATTTATAAGATTTTTTAAGATTTTTGGTTTCTATTAAATTATTCATTTTTATTTACCCCCAACCCCCTGAAAAGGGG
>MOYB01000004.1:111246-115245 GCA_001899385.1 Candidatus Caenarcanum bioreactoricola
AAGGATATAAGTTTTTAAAATGGGGTTGCCACCCCAAACCCCGCCAATAACAATGCATTGTTAGCCCCCTTTCAGGGGGTTGGGGGTTGAGCTACCCGAGTCCCCCCTTTAGGGGGCTGGAGGGCTTCTTAAAAAAGTATTAAACTTTTTATTCATTAGAACATTCCTCTTGGAGGTGGCATATTTTTATTTTCTTTTTGATTCTTATCTTCTAAAGTTCCAAGTATAACTGTATCTCCTTCTTTTAATTCAGTAGAAATAATTTCAATATAATTATCTGAAGAAGTTATTCCAGTCTCAATATTTATTCTTTTTGGCTTATTTTCTTTGTCTATTATCCAAATACCTTGTTGTTTAAATTTAGGAGCATTTTCTCCTTTATATAAAGTAAATCTTAAAGCTTTATTTGGAACTGCTAAAACATCTTTTTTATTGTTAATAATTATTGATAAATTAGCAGTCATACCCGGTTTAAGCTTTAAATCTTTGTTATTAATACTAATAATTACAGTATAAGTTACAACATTTTGAAGAGTAGTAGGTGAAAGTCTAACCTGAGTAACTTTACCAACAAACAAATCATCAGGATAAGCATCTACAATAAATTCAACATCTTGATTTTCTTTAATTTTTGCAATGTCTGCTTCTGAAATGTCTGCTTCTATTTGCATTTCAGTTAAATCTTTAGCAACTTCAAATAAAGTAGGAGTTTGAAAACTAGCGGCTACTGTTTGACCTATATCAACATTTCTTGAAATAACTATTCCATCAACTGGAGAAATAATTCTTGTATATTGTAAATTTGTTTCAGCATTTCTCAAAGAGGCTCTTGATTTTTCTATATCAGCTACCGCAGAAGAAATTTCAGCTTTACTTTGCAAATATTCTGTTTCTGCATTATCAAATTCACTTTTAGCAATAAAATCTTTTTCAAAAAGTTCTTTTTGCCTTTTCATAGTACGTTCATTATTAGCTAAAGTTGCTTTAAGTTTTTCAAGATTTGCTTTTGCACTATTAACACTTGCAAGTTCTTGGTTTCTTTTTGCAATTAATAAATCCGGATCTATAAGAGCTAATAACTGTCCTTTTTTTACTTGTGAATTATAATCAACATAAATTTCTTTGATTGTACCTGAGACCTGAGTACCAATAGTAATAATAGAAACTGGATTAATAGTACCAGAAGCAGTTACATATTCAGTTAAATTCAGTTTTTCTATTTTTGCTGTTTCAAATTTTTCTTTATTTTCAACCTTTTTAAATTTTAAAAAAATCAAAGAAATTATGATTAAAACTATTATAGAAAGAATTATTAGGATTTTATTTTTTTTATTCATGATGATTTATTAAGAAACCCCCTTTATATTTTTCTAATTCAGCAATTGAAAGATTATAATCTCTAAGTGTTTCAATATAAGTAAATGCCGCATTTCTATAACTAAGTTCAGCATCTTTTACTTCAATAGGATTGCCTACGCCTACTTCGTAGCGTCCTTTTGCTATATCATAGTTTTCTTTCGCTTGTTCAAGAGTAAGTTTTGATACTGGGATTTTTTCTCGCATTTCAACAAAATTTAAATAAGCTTGTTTTAATTCTAAATATATATTTTGTTTTGATTCTATAATAGTTGATTTACTTTTTTCAAAATCTGCTTTTGCTTCTTTTATTTTATATTCGCGAGAAAAACCATCAAATAAATTGAATTTAAGATTTGTACCAATAGACCAATTTTCATCAACAGGAAATTCTCGTCCTGAATATCCATAATTCATAGAAGCATTTAACTCAGGGAAATAATTTCTTTTTAAATAACTTATATTCTCTTTAGCAGCTTGATTTTCATATAATAAAGCTTTTAAATCTGGTCGATTCTCATAAGCAATATTAAGAATTTTATCAAAATTAACTTTATATTCATAAAATTTTAATTCATCAGTTAATTTATATTCAGGGCTGTCAGTTAAACCCATTGCATTATTTAAATCTGCAATTGCTTGGTTAATTCTATTTTCTGATTTTATAAGATCTAATTTTGCATTACTAAGATTAACTTGTGCAGAGGTTACAAATATTTTTGCTTTTGTTCCGACTTTATAAAAAGCTTCTGCTTGCGCAAGTTGTTGTTCATATTGATTTATAGTTTCTTTAAGAACTTTATTTTCTTCAAGTGCTAGTAAAACTTCAAAATAAGCTTGTTTTACTTCATAAACAACATCATTAATAGTATTTTGGAGATTAGCAGTATAGCTATCATATTTAAGTCGTTGAATTTTTATATATAAAGGTGTTTTCCAAAAATCAAAAATTAATTGATTTAATGAAGCACTACTATTATAACTATTAAAATTATTATCTGGATTAAAAGTATTTGCATTTTGTATAGAAGTATTTTTTTTACTATAATCAGCAGACAAATCTATTTGTGGCAAATAAGCCGCCCTTGCTTGTCCTATTCTATAAAGAGCGGCTTTGTTTTCATAAGCAGAGATTTTTATTTTTGGGTTATTCTCAAGAGCTTTTTTTATAGAGTCCTCAAGACTAAGAAAATTATTTAAAGTCTCAGCCTTAAGGATATTTATATTAAAGAATAATATTATAATTGAAATCTCCAAACCCCTTTTAGGGAGAAATTTAAGGGGCTGTTTATTTTTTTGAATCATATAACAAGGGGTTTCTTTTATTTATTAATCCTCTTCATGATTAAAGCTTTCTGATCTATTATTTTCGTAATTTTTAAAATGTCTTTGTTTCTTTTGTTTATGCTCTTCTTGCATTTTATCAAATTTCTTTCTTTGTTCTTCATTTAAAATTTTTCTTATTTTTTCATTATTAAGATTTCTTTGTTTTTCCATATCTTTTCTGGATTCATTCATTATAATTTCTATTTTTTCTTTTTGCTTATCGCTTAAATCAAGTTCTTTGTCTAATCTTTCTATATGTTTTTTATGCATTTCTTCTGGATTATAATTTTTTTTATCCCAATTTTTCTTATTTTTCCAATTTTCTTTGTTCTCTAGCTTTCTACTTCCATTTTTTCTTTCAAATTCTGTCTTATTTGACTTTTCATATTTTTTATTATTATTGTAATCATTATCAGCTTTTACAATAGTATTTAAACTAAATAAAACTGCTGACATAAGAAAATAACTTAATACAAATTTTTTCATATTTTAAATTCCTTTTTGGTTAATCTTTTTAAGAGATTATATTATTAGTCTATAAAAACTTATATTTGGTTACAAAAATGAAAACTTTTCATAGAGAAAATTATATATCTAATTATCTTGCAAAACAAATAAACACTTTAACAGAAGTAGAAAAAAAAGTTTTAACCGCATTAACAGATAAGGTTACTTTAACGGATAAAATAGATGGTGAAACAGAGCAAGTATTAAGTTTTGGGCAAAAAATTGCAGATAAAGTTGCTTCATTTGGTGGTAGTTGGACATTTATTATTTCATTTGGAATATTTTTAACAACTTGGATATTAATAAATATTTTTTGGCTTGCGAATAAAGGTTTTGATCCTTATCCCTTTATACTTTTAAATTTAATTTTATCATCCATAGCGGCTGTACAGGCACCAGTTATTATGATGAGTCAAAATCGACAAGAAGAAAAAGATAGAGAAAGAAATAAAAAAGATTATATGATTAATCTTAAATCTGAACTTGAAATTAGAATACTACATGAAAAAATTGATCATTTAATTACAGACAAACAGGAAGAAATATTAGAAATACAAAAAATACAAATTGAAATCTTAAATAATATTTTGAAAAAATTAAAATAAAATCTTAATTATTATTTATTTCTGAATTTAATTTATACCAAAAAGTGATCATTAGCTAACAAATATATTCCTTGAAAAAACCCCCTTCGCCCCCTTAACAGGGGGAATCTAAAGGACACAAGTCTTTAAAATGGGGTTGCCACCCCAAACCCCGCAAAACTACGAATTCAATCTCCCCCTGTCAAGGGCATTGCTAATTATATAC
>MOYB01000004.1:116025-119189 GCA_001899385.1 Candidatus Caenarcanum bioreactoricola
TATATAATTAGCAATGCCCCTGTCAAGGGGGTCGGGGGGTTTCTAATTGGTATTAATAAATATTTTTATATTTTTATATTTTTATAAATTTCTAACATTTTAGAGAATAATTCATTTAATTCACTAAGTCTTAATTTATCATTAAAGCCATTTAATCCTTCAATAGGCAATTCTGATTCAGAGACAGCTCTATTTTCTCTTGGTGCACCGCCTCTACACTCAAAGGATAAAATAGGATCTTCTTCTTTATTGTTCCATTCACATCTAATTGATATAGGTTTTGTTATTTCATGTAAAGGATCAAGATGATTTGCTATTGCAAGTATTGAAATAGTATTTTCTTTTTCTTTATCGGCACTAAGATCAATTTCTCTACCTGATGATAATACGATTTTCTTTCCCCAGAAAATTTTATTTGACATTTATTTTATTTAATTCACTATAAATAAGATTATAATTTTAATTATTAGATTTTATTAATAAATTAAAAATAAAAAAAAATTTATGATATCTTGCTTTAAATACAAAATTAATTTAAACTTTATTAAGTTAATTATTATTACAGGTGAATTCTATGAGTAAGCATTCTGCTTATCAAATAGGTATAATTAGAGATTATGTTAATCAGAGCGAAAACAGTATCTATGAAACTGTTTTAGATGTTATTCGTTCTGCTAAAAATATAAAAGAAAGTTATAATTCGCCTTCTTCAGATACAAGATTTGAGGATTTGAGTGTTTCTAGTGCAGTTTCATTAAGTTATGCTATTTGGCATAATTATAATAAAGTTATACAAGAAAAAGACTCAATTAAATCTTAATTATGCGCTCGTAGCTCAGGGGTAGAGCACTCGGCTTTTAACCGATTGGTCGTGCGTTCGATTCGCACCGAGCGCAATTTTTTACAATTTTAAATCAATATTAGTTAATCCATATATTTTTAAAACTTTTTGTTTACTTTTTTCTCCTTTAATTAAACAAATATTGGATTTTGCTATATTTAAAATTTCAGAAAGAAAATCTATTAACTCTTTATTTGCTTTGCCGTCTATTGCTGCTGCTTTGATTTTAAGCTTTAAACAGTTATTCTCAAAACTTATTATTTGATTAGTCTTTGCATTTGCTTGAACTTTCAAATTTAAAATTATAAAATCTTTTTGCATAATTTTAGTATAAAATAAAAAATACAAGATTTAATTAAAATAATGATTTTAAGAAGATTATTTTTACTTTTTATTTTATTTAGTTGTTCTAGCTATTGTTTTGCAGAAAATAATATTTTTAGATCTAGTGAATCTGTATTTTTAAATCATACTTTTTGGATAAATATATTAGCAGAAGAAAGTAAATTAGACTATACAATTAAATCTGATGAACTAATAAAAGGACAAATTAATGATTATGAACCAAATATAATAATAGCAGGAGTCTTAGTTGTTAAATTAGCAAACTCTGCAGAAAAATGTAGAGTTAAACTTCCTCAAGATATAATAGAAGCAACAAATGAAAAAGGGGAATCAGTTAAAATACGTCTTAGAGGACTTATAGGTAATCCGCAAAATTATAAGAAATTAACAACAGATTTTGTAAAACCGGAGTTTAATGAATTTAATGAAGCAAGATTTATTATTGAAGGATATATAGAACCTTCAACTTATCTTTCTAGATTAGAGCCCGGCAAATATAATTTTTTAGATAATATTAATCTTGTTGTTGAATTTTGGGATTAAAAATTATTTGAAATTAGTTCATTTGCTTTAGCTAAATCTTCAGCTGTATCTATTCCAAAATGTGGCTTACTATAATTAGATTTATAAACATGAATATTTATATTATTTTCTATTGCTCTTAATTGTTCAAGTTTTTCAGCCTTTTCAAGTGGAGATTGCTCTAAAGAACAAAATTCTTTAAGTGCTTGTTTTGTGTAAACATATAAACCAACATGTAGCATTGCATTTGCAAGATTTGCACGAGAGAAATATAATGCTTTATTTGATTTATTAAATACAGCTTTTACAAAACTAGGAATTAAACGATCTTCTTCTTTTTGAAAAGGTACTACTGCAGTTCCAATTTGTCTAATCTTTGAATCTAAATTTATAAACTCTTGAATTGTACCATCAAGAATTTCAATAGGCATCATTGGTTCATCACCTTGTAAATTAACTATTATTTCAGCTTCAGGAAATTTCTGTGAAACTTCAAAAGCCCTTTCTGTACCAGATTGACAATTTTCAGAAGTCATTATACACTTACCACCAAAGTTTTCAACAACTTCTTTGATTTCTTCACTATCAGTAGCAACTATAATTTCATTCGCAAATTTACTTTTTTGGGCTTTTTCATAAGTCCATTGAATCATTGGTTTATTCTGTATATTTGCAAGAGCTTTTCTTTGAAGACGTGTACTTCCTAATCGTGCAGGTATTACAATTAAAATCATAAATCTATACTGTTGCTAATTCTTTAAAACCTAGATTTTTAATTTCTTTTACATTATGACAAATTGAAATAATTTCTTGATTTTTATTAAAGAAAATAACTGTTGGAGTTGACATTACATTGTATTTTACAGCAAGATCAAAACCGTTAGGAGTTTTTGTATCTATTAGTTCTCCTTTTATTTCACAACTTTTAATAAAATTTATTACTTCAGGACATTTAGGACAATTATGATTATGAAATGCTAAATAAAAAGAAATTTCAGAGGAAATCTTTGATTTAATTTCTTCAAGATTTTCAATATAATCAAAATGAGATAAGCTTTGGCATTGACAATTATCTACTTCTGATCTAAATGTTAAACGATCTTCATATTCTTCTTTTTTGCCTTTATTCCATTGAGTAACATCTCTCATATAACCGACAATTCTTGTGTAAACTTCTGTTTTACTTCCTTTTATATTTTTAGCTGTATTTTTTAAAGAATCTATTGAGGTTTGAATTTCTTCTAATTTTTTT
This sequence comes from Candidatus Caenarcanum bioreactoricola, assembly GCA_001899385.1. Lineage (GTDB taxonomy): Bacteria > Cyanobacteriota > Vampirovibrionia > Caenarcaniphilales > Caenarcanaceae > Caenarcanum > Caenarcanum bioreactoricola. The sequence continues at coordinate 118,986 of MOYB01000004.1, forward strand.
ATATAAAGATCTTTTGTATTACTCATTGTAAGTCTGCCTCTCCCTAAGCTATATAATTATTATACATAGTTATTATTTGTTATACTTATTTTTATTTTACTTAAATAAATAATTTTTTATTTCTTATAATTTCTTGTAATAAAAAAAGAAATATGAGATAATTTGAAACTTAAGCTGGGTGCCAGTGTAGCTCAGCGGTAGAGC
>MOYB01000004.1:119369-131988 GCA_001899385.1 Candidatus Caenarcanum bioreactoricola
TTTCTTCTAATTTTTTTATATAAAGATCTTTTGTATTACTCATTGTAAGTCTGCCTCTCCCTAAGCTATATAATTATTATACATAGTTATTATTTGTTATACTTATTTTTATTTTACTTAAATAAATAATTTTTTATTTCTTATAATTTCTTGTAATAAAAAAAGAAATATGAGATAATTTGAAACTTAAGCTGGGTGCCAGTGTAGCTCAGCGGTAGAGCAGTGGTTTTGTAAACCATTGGTCGGGGGTTCAATTCCCTTCACTGGCTTTCGGGTAGATGTCCGAGTGGCTAAAGGAGACGGTCTGTAAAATCGTTCGCGTAAGCGTTCGCTGGTTCGAATCCAGCTCTACCCAAATCATTCTTCTATATAAGCATTTTCTGAAAAGATTAAATCGCTTTCTTTTATTTTATTATTAGAGTTAGAACTTTGATAATTTTCTTGCTTTTGTTGTGCTAAATAAGGAAATTTATTTAATTTTTTAGAAGTTGCTGTATAAGTTGAATTTGAATTATAAGTTGTTCTATAAATTAAATTTGAATCTTGTTTTACATTTAACTGTATATAAGCATAGGAACCAACAGGAATACAAACATCTCTAAAATCTTTTACAAAACCAGAATCTGAAGGTTCTCTTAAATAGGGATATAAAAGATATAAATTAGCAATTTCTTCTTCAGAATAGTTTTCTTGTTTTAATTCTTCTTTTTTATTATTTAATAAATCATAAGAAATTTTCAAAATGTTTTGTCCATATTTACTTTTTGATTTATTATTAATTACAGTAGTGTCTTCTGTATACGGACTTTTATAAAACTCATTAGAAGAATTATTTGTATTTTCTTTTAAGTCCTCTAAATTTTCTCTTAAATATCTTTCTAATTCAGCAATGCTTATTAAATCACCATTTTTAAAAGAATCATTCATTATTTCATTTACACGAACTTCTGTTAAATTTGTTTTTTCGATTTTAAATTGTTTCATCAAATTTTTATAAGTCTTTTTATTTTTTGCACAAACTGCAATTTTATATGTTTTATAAGTTGCAGAGTCTTGTGCTAAAGTAGAAATTCCAAAAAATAAATTAATTAAACAAAACAAAGCTATAAAAAAGCTAAAATTATTAAATATTTTAATTTGCATGATTATGAATGAAATAAGAGAAATAAAAATTGATTTAAATAGACCTTCTATAAATTATAAAATTCATATAGGAAAGAATATCTTAAACCATATTATAGATTTTTTACCCAAAAAAAACTTCTCAAAAATCATGCTTTTAACGCATTCTTATTTATATGAACTTTATGGCAAAAGTATAGAAGCTTTATTTAAAGAAAATAATTATGAATTTAATTTAAAACTAATTGAAGAAGGTGAAAATTCAAAAGATTGGAATATTTGTCATAATGTGCTTGAAGATATGATTCAGAATAATCTTGATAGATCTTCTCTTTTGCTAACTTTAGGAGGCGGTGTTATTGGTGATTTAGGAGGGTTTTGTGCTTCTATTTATCAGCGTGGTATAGATTTTCTCCAAATTCCTACAACTTTATTAGCTTGTGTTGATTCATCTGTAGGAGGTAAAACAGCTATAAATTTAACTAATAATGGTAAAAATCTAATCGGTTCTTTTTATCAGCCCTGTAGTGTTGTTATAGATATTAATCTTCTTAAGACTTTAAATCAAAATGAATGGAAAAATGGCTTAGCAGAAGTAATAAAATATGCTTTTATAAGAGAAGACAATGCCGAATTTTATAAATTTTTAGAACAAAATAAAAATGAAATATTAGAAAGAAATAATGATGAAATTATATTAAAAATGATAGAGACTTCAGTTCAAAGTAAAGCAAAAGTCGTTATGCAAGATGAATATGAAAAAACAGGACAAAGAATGCTTTTAAATTTAGGACATACTTTTGCGCATGTTTTAGAATCAGGCAGTTCTTATCAGATAGCACATGGTACAGCAGTTAGTATAGGAATGAATCTCGCAGTTAAATTATCAAGAATCTTAAATTTAATTACAGAAGAAACTGCAAATAAAATTATTAAATTGATTTTGGATTTTGGACTTGAAATGCAAATTCCTAAACAATATAACTTTAATGCAGAAGCTCTTGTAAAAGCATTTGTTTATGATAAAAAAGCAGAAAATAAAAAAATAAAATTTGTTTTACCTAGTGGAGAACTTTCTCATAGTGCAGTTTTTTCTGATATAAGCGAGAAATTATTAAAAGATCTTTTTTCTATTTCATTATGAAGATTAGCTCCTGAAGAATCCATGGTTATTATTACAGGAAAATCTTTTATTTCTAAAGTCCACATTGCTTCAGGGATCCCAAAGTTTAAAAATTCAACTTCTTTTATTTCTTGAACTCGTTCAGCATAATATTGAGCAGCACCTCCTATTGCATTGAAATAATTTGCATTGAATTTTTTTAATGCTTTTGAGGTCATTTCACCCATGCCCCCTTTGCCGATTATACCTTTTATTTCAAATTCTTCTATAATTAATGCTGTATAGTCTTCTTCTCTTATACTTGTTGTAGGTCCACAAGCTTTCATTATCCATTTAGAATTTTCTTTTAAACAAACTGGTCCACAATGATAAATAATTGCATTTTTAAGTTTTTCTTTAAATCTATTAAATTCATTAAGTCTTTTATGTTTTTCTTTTATTAATTCGTATAAATATTTATGAACTTGATCTCTTGCAGTAATGATTTCACCACTTAAAAATATATAATCACCAACTTTCATATTTAAATATCAAGATTTGCATAAGTAGCATTTTCTTCTATAAACTTTCTTCTTGGTTCAACTTCATTACCCATTAAAGTATCAAAAGTCAAATCTGCTTGTGCTGCATCTTCTATAGTAACTTGTTTTAAAGTCCTTGTTTCTGGATTCATTGTTGTATCCCAAAGCTGTTGAGGCATCATTTCCCCCAGACCTTTAAATCTTTGTACAGAAGCTTTTTCTCCCATTTCAGCTAAGACGATTTTTAGTTGCATTTCGTTATAGCAATATTCTATACGATTTCTATATTCAACTTTATAGAGTGGTGGCTGTGCTGCATAAATATAACCATTATTTATAAGAGGACGTGCATATCTAAAAAAGAAAGTGAGCAATAAAGTTCTTATATGTGATCCATCTACATCAGCATCGGTCATTATTATTATTTTATGATAACGAATTTTACTTAAATCAAGTATTTCATCTTCATTTGGCTTAAGCAAGCTATCTCCTTGAGTTGAAAGTCCTATCGCTTGTATTAAAGTTTGAATTTCATTGTTTTCATATATTTTGTCTATTCTTGCTCTTTCAACATTAAGAATTTTTCCTCTTAATGGCAAAATCGCTTGTATTGTCCTGTCTCGACCCTGTTTTGCACTTCCACCTGCTGAATCTCCCTCTACTATATACATTTCACATCTTTCAGGTTCTCTTTCTGAACAGTCTGCAAGTTTCCCTGGCAAAGAAGAAGAACTTTCAAGTACTGATTGTCTACGAACTAAATTTCTTGCTTTTTTAGCAGCTTCTCTGGCATTTCTTGCTTGTATAGCTTTTTGTACTATAAGTTTTGCTTCTTTTGGATTTTCTTCAAGCCATGCCCCTAATTCATCATTTACAACATTATATACAGCACTTTGTACTTCAGTATTAAGAAGTTTAACTTTTGTTTGACTTTCGAATTGTGGATCAGGTACTTTCACTGAGATAACAGCTGTAATACCTTCTCTTATATCTTCTCCTAAAATAGCTTCCCCTGCTTTAATAAGATTATTTTTCTTTGAATAATCAGATACACATCTACTAATTGCGTTTTTAAAACCTGTTAAATGTGTTCCACCATCAGGATTATTTATATTATTTGCAAAAGGCAATATAGTTTCAGTATAAGCATCTGTATATTGAAAAGCTACTTCTACTATAAGATCATTAATTTGTTTTTTTATAAAGACTGGAGGTTTATATAAAGGAGTACGATTTTGATTAAGATATTCTACATAACTTGAAATCCCACCTTCATAATGATATTTTTCAATTAAAACTTCTTCTACATTTCTTTCATCAGTGATTTGTATATTTAATCCAGCATTTAGAAAAGCAATTTCTCTGAGTCTATTTGCAACTCTTGTAAAATTAATCGATGGCATATATTCAGAACCATCTTCATTTCTTTCTTTAAAAATACGACTATCTGGATAAAATCTAACTGTTGTACCATTCCCTTCAGCTGGAGATACATATTTTAAAGGGGCAACTGCGGCTCCTACACTTCCACCTGGATTGTGTCCACGAAATTCAATTTCATAAAGACTACCATCTCTTTTAACTTGAACAAGCATTTTTTCAGAAACAGCGTTTACGCAACTTGCACCTACACCATGAAGTCCTCCGGAAACTTTATATGTACCACCACCGAATTTACCACCTGCATGAAGAGTAGTAAAAACAGTTTCAACAGCAGAAAAACCAGTTTTTTCAACTATATCAACAGGAATACCTCTACCATCATCTTTAACACTAATAGAATTATCTTCGTGTAAGATTATAGAAATATTTTTACAATAACCAGCTAAGGATTCATCAACAGAGTTATCTACAATTTCATATAAACAATGTTCTAAAGCTTTTTGGTCTACGCCTCCTATATACATGCCAGGACGTTTTCTAACAGCTTCTAGACCTTCTAAAACTTCTATGTCGTCTGCTGAATAATTATTAATTTTTTCTTGTTCAAGAATTTCCAATTTAAAAATATTTCCTAAAAATAAGAATTGAAATTATTTTAGCACTAAAATTTACATTAATCTTCTTTATATTGAAAAAGCTTATAAATCCAAGAAATAGGATTGTTTTCAAAAGAATAATTTTTAAAATAATTTAATAATTTTGCAGTAAATATAGTTGAAAAAATAGGTTTAACAATTTCATTAAAAGAATGTCCTAATATTGTTGTTGCTAAATTAATAAAACCTTTCATTGCTTTTTCAGCATCAATTCCTTTTCCAAATAAAGAAATTCGGCTTTGAATAGGTATAATTCTATTTAACAAAAAGGGAACAGATAATATTATTAACCAGTAAATCACAGAACCAATATCTTCAAATAATCTTTTGGTTATTATTGCCCTTTTTTCTTCTTTGCTTAAATTTTGCTTATTTAAAGCCTTTGCACTCATAATAGTACCCAAAGGATTCCAGATCAATATATCAAGTAATGCCGAAATCCAAAGTATATTTTGAAACAAAGACCCTTTAAAGCCAGTTAAAAGCCATTCAGGCATTATGGGTTTACTTCTTAATTTAATAGCAGATCTATTAAACCTACTTATTGAAAGTTGTGACTTATATGTAGATTTTAACTTCTTATATCTATTACTATATATTTTTAAAATAGACATTTTAATAAATTTATAATCTTTTATTCTAACAAATTTAGAATAAGTTATGATTTAATAAATTTAAGATTTTTGAAAGCTATCAGTATTTATAGAGTTTAAAGAAGAAGATATTTGTTGTGGTTTTTCTGGTTTCATTTCGGCAAGGATTTCTTCTATTACTGTACTATCTGTAATTCCTGCTTCTTTAAGTTTTGCAATTAAGAATGCATCCATTTGTTCTGGTGTAGGCTTAGTTGTAGCACTTGCATTCATTTTTTCTTCTAAAGCATTAGCAATTTCTTTTGCTTTTTCTTCATTAACACCTTTTTCAACTAATAAATTTATTATTTTTTCTTTTATTTCTTTTGAAGAAGGGGGTTTTTGTCCTGATTTTGTATTTGAAACTTGTGAAAGATAAGAAGAATTAGCGTTTATACTAGCTAATATTGAATTTAAAATATTCATTTTTTTAAAGGTTTGTATTATAAAAATTCCCGATTAATTCTTAAAAATAACAAAAAGACAGCCTCTATTTAAAGAAACTGTCTTAATAAAAATATATATACAAGATTTAAGCAAATAATTCACTATTGATACCAGCAACCTTATTATCACCAAGATAACTACTACTACCATAAGCATCAGCAGTTAATCCGTTAAAAGTTGATGAGCCAGCTTTAGCTTCTTCTATAGGCTTAGGTGGTGGCATTAATGCTGCAACTGCCGCACTAACTTTTTCCGTATCATCACTGCCTATAACACTTTCTACTGTCGTTTTTAATTCAGCTTGCATTTCTTCTGGGCTAGGTGGTGTTTTAGCAGTAGTACTATCAGTCTCTATAGAAGCCATTTTTTCTTCTCTAGCTGTGTCTATTGCATCAAGAAGTGCTGTTGTTTCGTCTTTTGTAAATCCAGCTTCTAATAATTTTGATATTTGTTCTTCTTTTATTTCAGATTCAGAAGGACGCTTTTTCTCAGTATCTATACTTGCAGGAACATATCCTCCAGTAGTACTAGTATTGAAAATTTTTGAATAATCTGTTGAAGTTGTTAAATCCATGGTTTTTTTCTCTCAAAGTTTGTTTGTGTTTGTATATATAATATTATTCAAATTCGTTAAGACTAAATTGTCAGGATAACTATAAATTAAATATGGAAAACCTAAAGATTTAAGAATAAGTAGGTCTAAATCCACCATCTAAATAAAAATCTGTAGCAGTAATATAATCAGATTTAATAAGAAATTCTACAGCCTCTGCTATTTCTTCTAACTTTACAGGTCTTGCTAAAGGAATTTTATTTGAAAAATCAAAATCATTATTTTCTGCTATACCTAAACATAAACAATTTGCAAGAATATTTGGGGCATATGTTTGAGCAATAGTCTTTGTTAAAAGAGATACTCCTATTTTACTAATATGATAAGGCAATATAGAAGGCTTTGCTTCAAGTATATTTGCCCCACTATAACCAAAATGCAAAATCCTAGCTTCTTTTTTTTCTTTCATTAAAGGTAAAATTAATTTACAAAGATTAAAAGCTATATACAAATTTGAATCAATGATTTGTTTAAATTCTTGAAAAGTTAAATCTTTAAAATGTTTATAAGAAAAATCTCCTATACAATTAATAAATATATCTGGTCCAGAACTTTCAAGTTTTAAATAACTCGAAATTAAATTTTCACAATCTTTTTCTTCTTGTAAATCTACTTGTAAAAGCTTAACTTTATTAATTATTGGTTTGTGATTTCTATATTGCAATATAATAGTTGCCCCTTGTTCTAGAAGCCTTTTCGCGATTGCAGAAGCTATTTTGCTTCCACCTCCAATAATTAAAACTTTTTTATCTTTTATTTGCATTCTAAAAATCGCTCTAAATTATTTAAATCTTTATGAATTTTAATTTCTTTATATCTCATTAAAAATAAATTAGCAATATCTTCTATTATTTCAGGGTCAGTCTCAAATAATAAATGCTTTACTTTTAAATTCAAATCAAAAATTCTTTTATAATAAAGTTTTCCATCTATATTTTCTTTAGATCCGCACAATGCCTCAAAAGGTTCTTGTTTAACTTCTTTTTGCAAATTATCATAGTTTTTACTTGCTATATAAGGTGGATTTGAAATTAAAAAATCAAAGTTTTGTTGTTCTAATTCTTGATTTACTAAATCTGCTTTTATAAATTCTATTTTATCTTGAATTTTATGAGTACAAGCATTTTTATAAGCTATATCTAAAGCCTTTTGACTTATATCTGTTGCAATTATTTTGTTTATTTTTTCTCCTAAAAATTTTAAAAGTGTTATTGATAAACATCCGCTACCAGTACCTATTTCTAAGATTTTTATATTATCTTTATTTTTAAGATTTTTAATTACTATTTCTATAAGAGTTTCACTTTCAGGTCTAGGAATTAAAACATTTTCATCTACATAAAACTTTAAAGAAAAAAAATGAGCAGTATTATTTATATATGCTAAAGGCTTCCCTTCTAAACGAAGATTTAAAATTTCTTTTAATTTATTAACTTTTTCAATATTTACTTCTTCTAATATTTTTAATTCTAAGTCTTTAGAGGAAAAACCAAATAAATTTTCCATTAAAATTTCATATTCAGTCCGTGCTTCCAAACTAGAAAGTCCAAGTTTGAATTTTAAGAAATCTATAGTTTCAGATTTTATATTAAAAAGTTTAGGCAATTTTTTTTTGAATAGCATAACAAAAAATATCAAAAGATATAGTACTTATATGAAAAAATATTTTCAAAAACTAATAAAAAATACTTTTGGAGGGAGAAAGAGTTCTCCTGCTTTTCTAAATGTATTATTAAATCAAACACAAAATTTCGCTTTAGAAAAATATGCAGATGAAGGTTATAGAAAAAATGTCATTGTTTATAGATGTATTAAAGAAATAGCTAATTGTCTTTCAAATATAGACATTGAAATTGTTGATTCAAAAGATAGATTAATACAAAATCACGAAATAATAAAATTATTAAATAAACCTAATCCAATTCAAAGTAGAAAAACTTTCTTTTATTCTTGGGTGGTTTATCATTTATGTGCTGGAAATTCCTATATTCTTAAAATTAAAAATCCACTTAATAAAACAAGAGAACTTCATTTATTACCCCCACATAAAGTTCAAATAAAATGTAAAACCGATGAGTTTTTTCCACAGGCTTATGTATATAAAGAAGGCGCTAAAGAAAAAATTTTCCCAGTAAATCCAATTAATGGAGAATGTGATATTTTACATTTCAAGGAAATCGACCCCTTAAATGGTCATTATGGCTTGTCTCCTTTGCAAGCTTCTGCTTATTCTGTTGATATTCATAATGAAGGTTCTAAATGGAATTTTAATTTATTAAAAAATTCAGCAATTCCCTCTGGAGTAATAAGTTCTGAAAATTTCTTAAATATAGAAGAACTTCAAAATTTTAAAGAAATAATAAGAAATTATTATGCTGGAGCACAAAATACAAATAAAATTCTTTTTCTTGAAGGGGGATTAAAGTTTGAACAAATGTCTCTAACTCCTAAAGACATGGATTTTCAACAATCAATGAATGTTTCTGCCCGAAATATAGCAAGTGCTTTTGGTGTTCCTTTTGCACTTATAATACCAGAAGCAAGTACTTATAATAATATAAAAGAAGCAAAAGAATCTTTATATGAGAACACTGTATTACCTTTGTTTTCACAGATGTTAGAAGAATTAACTAGAACTTTGAATAATGAATTTCAAGATATATTAATTCGTCCAAATTTAGATTCTATTAGTGCTTTAGAAAATAGACGTGAGAAGAAATTTGAAAGAATGATTAAAGCGGTATCCGCAGGAATACTTAGTCCAGAAGAAGCAAGAGTAGAATTAGGATATTAAGATTTTAAACATGAATAATTTCATTGTCTGAATAACTTGTGTAAAGTCTTGCATAATAATCAAGAATCATTCTTTCACTACAAAATTGTATTTCACAAGTTCTTTTTGCCATAAGCATTCTTCTTCCCCATTCTTCTTTATTTTCATAAAACATAGGTATAATTTCATTTTCAAGTGTTTCCATCATTGACAAATAATCTTTTTCATCTTGTTCTTTAATTGTTGCAGGAACTTTATCATCTCCGATTACCCATCCATTTTGATTTGGTATATAACCTTCTACCCACCAACCATCAAATGTACTAAAATGAAGTGTGCCATTCATACCTGCCCCCATGCCAGAAGTGCCAGATGCTTCTAAAGGTCTTCTTGGTGTGTTAAGCCATATATCAGAACCTTGTTTTAATATTCTTGAAAGTGAAATTTCATAACCTGGTAATACAACAAAATTAGGTAATTCTTTCATATATTCTAAGAAATCATTAAAGAGTTCATGCCCATCTTTTGCATCTGGATGAGGTTTTCCAGCAATAATTAATTGTATTTTCTTGTTCTTTAAGAGAGTTTTTATTCTTTCCATGTCTTTCAGTATAAGCCAAGGTCTTTTATAATCAGCAAACCTTCTTGCCCAACATATAGTTAGAACATCTTTGTCCAACAAAATGCCCATTTGTTCTCTTATATATTCAACAAGTTCTGATCTAAGATGATTTTTTCTTTTAATTGCTTCTTCAGCAGTAGTTATAGTTTTAAATTCAGAATCTTGCCAGCTTTCAGGCATAACAGCGTTTGTAATTCCAGTTATAGGGCATCTTCCTTCAACCCATTCCCACATTTTATTTGCGGTGTCTGCATGTAATTGTGATACTGCATTTGCCATTCTGGATAAACGAAGTCCTGCTACTGTCATATTAAAGGGATCTCCGCCTATTTCTTTTGCCTGTTCATTAGAGATAATATCTGGAATACAAGACATTATTCTCATTGAAGTTAAAGCATGTTCTTCGTTTCCTGCTTTAATTGGAGTATGTGTGGTAAATACGATTTTGTTTCTAATTTTTGACCATGCATCATGAAAATCTAAACCATTTTCCATTTCTTCTCTTACAAGTTCTAAGCCAGCAAGTACAGCATGTCCTTCATTAAAATGATATACATCTATATCTAAGCCTAATTTTTTAAGAACTTTTACTCCTCCGATACCTAAAACTATTTCTTGAGCAAGTCTTGTTGCTTGATTTGATTCATAAAGACTTTTAGTTATACATCTAGATAAATAGTCATTTTCAGGAAGATTGGTACTAAGAAGATAAACAGGACATGTATTAAAAATACCAGCTTCTAATTTAAAAGCACCAACTACCACTTTATAGCCATTAACAATAACATCAACTCTTATACCAGTATCTTTTATAAAGTTATAAGCTCTTTGGGTAAATTGCACAGCAACTTGACCATTAGCGCCTATTATTTGATCATAATAACCATATTGATAAAGTAATCCAATAGCAACCATTGGTAATTTTAATTTGCCTGCTGCTTTAAGATAGTCCCCAGCTAAAATACCTAGACCTCCGGCGTATATACGCATTGAATGATCTATTCCATATTCCATACAGAAATAAGCAACATTAGGTTTAAAAGTAGTTTTTTGTAAATCTTTCATTAAAGTTTTCATTATTTTATAGAGATTGAATATTTTTACATATAAATGTACTTTTCCACAAAAAAATATAAAATTAAAAAATTATTTCTTAAATTAAAAAATTACTTCTTTACTATACAGGTTTCAATATATGAATTAAAGTTATGAATAAAAAAATATTAGTAATATCTTCTAGCCCAAGAAGAGGTGGAAACTCTGATCTTTTATGTGATCAGTTTGTACTTGGCGCAAATGAGGTAGGAAATCAAGTTGAAAAAATCTTTTTGAAAGATAAAAATATTAATTATTGTATTGGTTGTGGAAGTTGTTTTAATAATAAAAGCGGTTGTGTTCAAAAAGATGATATGACGGAAATCTTAGAAAAAATGATTGTAGCTGATGTTATTGTAATGGCAACACCTGTTTATTTTTATACGATGTGTGGACAAATGAAAACCTTTATAGATAGGCTTTATGCAAGATATACAGAAATAAACAATAAAGATATATATTTTATTATAACAGCAGCAGTTAATAGTAAGAATGCATTACAAAGAACAGTAGAAGAATTTAGAGGACTTTTAGATTGTCTTAATAATGTAAAAGAAAAAGCTGTTATTTATGGAACAGGAGCATGGAATATAGGAGATATAAAAAATAGTAAAGTAATGATAGAAGCTTATGAACTAGGTAAAACAATATAAAAAGTAATATTTAATTATTAACTATTGACATGTCTTAATATATGTCTTAATATTATAGTCTTAATAAATTTAGAAATATATAAAGACATGGATTTTATAAAAATAAGATTTAATAGTAGAGTATTAGCATGTGCTAGTCCTAGTAAAATAGAAAGTCATCATCAATTCAAAGCTAGTAAAAAAATTTTAATTATTGATGATCATAGAGAATATAGAGAATCAACAGCTAGATCAGTTAAAGAACTTGATAGTATTTGTGAAGAAGCTGATAGTTTAAAAGACGCAAAGGAAATTTTATTAGAGGAAAAATTCGATTTTGTATTTATTGATATGCATATGGGTAATAAAATTCCTGATGCTTATTTAGATATAGTAAACTTTGTAAAAAAAACTCCCACTCCCAATAGCAGGGCAACATTTATTTGTGTTTCTGGGGGATCAGATCCAGGAGATGGCAGGATATTTGTAGAAAAAACAAAGCTTAATATTAAAAAATTAAGAGGAATTTTACGTTTATAAATCCTTAAAAAAATTAATGTAAATTCTCTTTTTAGAAACCCCCCAAGTCCCTACTCCCCTGCAGTTTTAAGGAAGCTTCTAAAGACTAAATTCTCCTTTCGGAAACCCCCCAGCCCCCTTAACAGGGGGAGGTTAAATGCGTAATTATTTTTTATCATGATGAGATCAGACAAGACAATAATTTTACAAAAAGTTGTCGAATTGAGAAAATAGACAAATCCTTGAGTTCCCCCTGTTAAGGGGGTTAGGGGGTTTCTTGCGGAAAATCTTGTGTTTTAATTTTTAAAAGGATTTTAATGAAAAATTAATTTAATTTCCTGATATAATCATTAATTTGAAACTGTAGGGGAGCAAGCCCTTTCAGGGGGCTGGGGGTTCTTAAAAAATTGCTTTATTCTCTTCATAAGCGGCAAATAAACTGTAGGGAAGTAGGGGGTTAGGGGCTTACTCCCCCTCAAAA
>MOYB01000004.1:135209-148894 GCA_001899385.1 Candidatus Caenarcanum bioreactoricola
CATTTAGAATCATTAGCTTTTTTAAAAAGATTAAATAATTAAGCGTCTTTTTTATCTTTATCTTTATCTTTATCTTTGTCGTTGTCTTTGTCGTTGTCTTTATGGTCTTCTTCTTTAAGATCAGCTATTTTTTCTTCTATTTTATCTTGTAATTCTGCGAGTTTTCCTTGTAATTCGGTTAACTCTTTTAATTTTTCTTGTTCTTTAGCTTTCTCAGCTTCTTCAGCTTTTTTAGTTTCTTCAGTCTTATCAGTTTCTTTAGTTTCTTCTTCTCTAGTAAGTATTAATACTGGAATATTTCCAAAACTTCCTAATTGAAAAGAAGAAAAATTACCTAAAGAAGAAGCCTCTGGTAAATTATATCCACCAAATGTAGCATTATAATCATCAATTGAGGGGTCTGAGTTTGAATTCTTTTTTGTTATTTCTGTATTTTCTGTTTCTTGATTTTGACTAAGTTCAAGAAGCTTTTTCAAAGCATTATTTGCACTAAATATATTACCAAAGTTATTACCATCAATAGTCATAATAAAATCTCCTCATATTCTAATTAAAGAATTCCCCTTAAGATCATCTCTAAAATAAGGGAATCATTAACTTTAATAATTCTTTAGGGAAATACTTATTATTTATAACAGTTGACGTATTTATATATGCATATTATAATTCATCTAAATTATAAAAAATAATAATTCAATGAATAATTTAAGATTAAATTCAATTAGATCTTTTAAAGCAAAAAGGGGAGAGATGCTAACTAAACCAACTGAACCAATTAAACCAAGAGGTTGGATCGGAAGATTCTTCTTGGGTCCAAATAAGAACATAATACAAATAGAAGGATTAAATGCAATTTCCTATCATGCTTTTGAAGCCTTTTTAAAAGAAGGAGGACAAAAACCATATTTTACTATTCAACATGCAAGAGATAATGAAACTTCTGTTAGACATCTTCAAATTACATATGGAGGAAGGACAGGAACTGATGGGCGTGGAGGATCAGTAGGGGAACGAACTGTAGACCTAGTAGATATAAAAGGAGAACAATTTAAAGGTTGGAACTTAAAAAAAGCATATGTAATTCTTGGTATGGGGGAATCGAGCTACAAGAGAACCCCGTATAATACTGCATATGACGCTATAATGGCAGGTAGTGGGGGAGATTACGTAGCTAGATTTAAAAAATTTCTTAAATTATCAGAAGAGATATAAGGTCTATATATCTTTAATAAGTTAAATTCTTTTCTTTCATTCGTTTAAATGCTTCTTTTATGCGATCTTCTTCTGCTGTTAAAGCTATTCTAAAATAACCTTCTCCTTCTTCTCCATAACCTACACCGGGAGGTACAACTATTCCACATTCATCAAGCATATAAGAAGCAAATTCAATAGAGGTTTTAAATTTCCTTGGAATAGCTGCCCAAATATAAAGAGTCCCTTCTGAAGGTTTTATGTTCCAACCTAAAGATTTTAAACCTTCTTCTACTATTTTTGCTCTTGATTCATATAATTTATTAAGTTCTGGCAAATGTATAGCATCATTAGACAAGGCATGAATAGCAGCTTTTTGTATTGCCTTGAACACACCTGAATCGATATTTGTTTTTACAATAGAAAGAGCTTTAATAGCTTCTTTATTACCAATAGCAAAGCCGATACGCCACCCAGTCATGTTATAACCTTTACTAAGAGAAAACATTTCTATAGCAATATCACGACTTCCTTTTGCTTGAAAAATACTTATTGGTTTATTATTTGGATCAAAATAAGTTTCTGAATAAGCATTGTCATGACAAATAAGAATATTATTTTCAAGAGCGAAATCAACAGCTTCCTGAAAGAAATTCAAATTAGCAAATACTCCAGTAGGATTATTTGGGTAATTTAAAAGCATAAGTTTTGCATTTTGAGCAATTTCTTTAGGTATAGCTTTAAAATCAGGAAGAAAATTGTTCTCTGCCTTAAGAGGCATTAAATAAGGTTTCCCTCCACATAGAATAGTAGAAGTTTTATAAACAGGATAACCAGGGCTTGGAATTAAGACATAATCGCCTTCATCAACAACAGCAAGATATAAGTTGTGAAGTGCTTCTTTCATGCCTATTGTTGCAAGACATTCTTCATTATAATCAAATTCAGGAAGATTAAATCTTTTAGAGAACCAATTTACACAAGTTTTGCGATATTCATCGGTCCCTTGATAGGGTGGATAATTATGAGTAGACGGATCATTTATTGCATTATGCATTGCATCTACAATATGTTTAGGAGTAGGTCTGTCAGGATCGCCTATACCAAGATTGACAATATCTACACCTTTAGCAATTGCAGCTTGACGCTTTTTATCTATTTCTGCAAATAAATATGGTGGAATATTTTCTATTCTTTTAGCTTTAAAACTTCTTTTAACTTGGTTATTCATTATTTATTTAAGAATCAATATTAAAAAAGAAATTATAGTATTTTTTTTAAGTTTATACTAAACTAAATTAATATATAATTAAATAGTATGAATATTCCAAATAGCATTACTTTTTTTCGATTAATACTTGCTTTAATAACTTTTAAACTTATAATATCTACAAATTTAATTTTTTTTTCTTTTTTACTAACAATAATAGTTATATTTTCTGATTACTTTGATGGATTCTTTGCTCGCAAATTAAAACAAAGTTCACAAATTGGTGCTTGGCTTGATATAGCCGCAGATCGTATAATAGAAATCGGTTATTGGATAGTTCTTGCTTATAAATATGAAGAAATAGTAAGTATTTGGATAGCTATAATATTCTTAATAAGAGGAATTTTTGTAGATGGAATAAGATCTTTTGCACAAAATCAAGGCTATACTGCTTTTGGTGATACTACTATGATGAAATCTCCTATAGGAAGACTTTTAGTTTCTTCAAATATTAGTAGATTTTCCTATGCTGCTATAAAACTATTAGCTTTTTGTTCTGTTATATTATCCCCAATTAGTTCAGTTATAGGCTCTTTAGCTATTTTATTAGTTATTTTAACTACTTTGTTTTGTATAATAAGAGCAGTGCCTGTAATAATCGAGGGTTATAGATTTTTTAAATAGACTTAAATTTTATTATTAATTTCATCTAATCTTTTAATACTTTGTTTAATAGATTCTATATCAAGTTTATTAATATCTACATCTATGATCATTTGATTAATACCCCAGATCTCCGAACAATATTCTCTTATAGTCCTATCTGAAGAGAAAAATCCTGAACGAGCAGTATTTAAAAGAGACATTTTTGTCCATAAATTTTCATTTAGATAAGCAGAAGAAACCCTTTTTTGTGCATCTGAATATAATTGATAATCTGCAAAAAGCATATATTCATCATTGTACATAAGAGAATCCATAAGTGGACGGAAAAGCCCTTGATCTCCATTTGAAAACTTCCCTGAGTAAATCAAATCAACAACTCTTTTTAATTCATAATTATATTCATAATATTCTCTTGCATTATAACCTCTATTTCTAAGTTCATAAACTTGACCTTCTGTTAAACCAAAAAGAAAGAAATTATCTTCTCCTACACATTGTCTTATTTCTACATTTGCACCATCTAGAGTACCTATTGTGAGAGCTCCATTAAGTGAAAATTTCATATTGCCTGTACCCGAAGCTTCCTTGCCTGCGGTTGAGATTTGTTCTGAAAGATCTGCTGCTGGATAAATTTTTTCTCCTAAAGACACACAGAAATTAGGTAAATATACTACTTTTAATTTATTATTGACTTCTGGATCATTATTTACAACATCTGCTATAGAATTTATAAGTTTAATTATAAGTTTAGCATTATAATAACCTGGTGCAGACTTCCCTCCAAAAATAAATGTCCTTGGAGTAAATTGTTCTTCAGGATTATCTTTTATTCTATTATACAATGCAACAATATGAAGCGCATTTAATAATTGTCTTTTATATTCATGTATTCGTTTTACTTGTATATCAAATATTGAATTTGGATTAGTTTTTATTCCTGTTAAATTTTCTATAATTACGCCTAAACGTTCTTTATTATTTTGTTTAATTCTTCTCCATTGTTTTAAGAATTCTATATTATCACTGAATTTTTCAAGTTCTTTTAATTTGTTTTCTTCAGTAATCCATTGATTTCCTATATTTTCACTTATAAATTTACTTAATTCAGGGTTGCCAAGAAGCATCCAACGTCTTAAAGTAACGCCATTTGTTTTGTTTATAAATTTATTAGGATATAATTCGTTAAATTCTGGCATTACGCGAGTTTTTAATAATTCACTATGAAGTTCAGCAACACCATTAACTTTAAAACTCCCGATACAAGCGAGGTTTGCCATGCGAATTTTCTTTTCTTTACCTTCTTCAATAATAGAAAGTTCTGAAAGCAT
The DNA here is from genome assembly GCA_001899385.1 of Candidatus Caenarcanum bioreactoricola. Classification (GTDB taxonomy): domain Bacteria; phylum Cyanobacteriota; class Vampirovibrionia; order Caenarcaniphilales; family Caenarcanaceae; genus Caenarcanum; species Caenarcanum bioreactoricola. The sequence goes on from MOYB01000004.1 coordinate 139,605, forward strand.
TTTATGATTTGATTTATATCGTGCAGGAATTTCTGCTAAAAATCTTGCATTAATTTCATATATTATTTCAAGATGTCTTGGTAATAATGTTTCAAAAAGCGACACAGGCCATTTTTCAAGTGCTTCTGGTAAAAGAGTATGATTTGTATAAGCAAAAGTATTTTTAGTTATATTCCAAGCTTGATCCCATTGCATAAAATGTTCATCAAGTAAAATTCTCATTAATTCAGCAATTGCAATAGATGGATGTGTATCATTAAGTTGTATGGCTGCTTTTTCTTGAAGATTCTCAAGATTAGGATTATTAAGAAGATGATTTCTTATTATATCTTTAAGAGAACAACATACAAAGAAATATTGTTGTTCAAGCCTTAATTGCTTGCCTTGAGGTAAATTATCATTAGGATAAAGTACTTTAGAAATATTTTCAGATAAAACTTTTTCATTTACAGCACGTACATAATCACCACTATTAAATATTTGGAAATCAAAATCTTTATCTGCTTTAGCGCTCCAAAGTCTTAAAGTATTAACAGTGTCATTTTTATAACCTGCAACTGGCGTATCAAAAGGGATACCTAATATAGTTCTTGAAGGAATCCATTTTACTCTTATTTTACCTTCAGAATCTTTATAATATTCAGTATGTCCACCAAAATTAACTTGAACTTTATATTCTGGTCTTTCTATTTCCCAAGGATTAATATCTTGTAACCAAAAATCTGGTTTTTCTATTTGCCAGCCATTTTTTATTTCTTGTTCAAAGATACCAAATTCATAACGAATACCATAACCCATAGAAGGCATTTGAAGAGTGCTAAGTGAATCTAAAAAACAAGCAGCAAGTCTTCCTAGCCCTCCATTCCCAAGCCCTGGTTCATGCTCCTCTTTAATTAATTCATTTAAAGGAGGCATTGCATTTTCTTTTAAAGCTTTTTCGATTTTTTCATAGATATTAAGATTTATTAAATTATTTTCAAGTTGTTTTCCCATAAGGAATTCAGCAGAAAGATAATAAACATTTTTTACATTATGATTTATATAGGTTTGAGATGTTTGTATCCATCTTTGAATTAAGCGATCTCTAACTGTATATGCAACAGCCATATATAAATCTCTGTTATTTGCCATATATTCATCTTTACCAAGCAAATAATAAAGATTATCTCTTATAGATTTCTTTAGAGATTCATTTTCCATGCCGATTCTATCATCTTGAATATTTAAACGAACATTTTCAAGTTTTTGTAAAAGATTATCTGAATTATTCATAATTAAAATATTAAAAGTATATAAAAGGGATTTACCCAAATTTATGAGTTTAATATTAAAAAATTTAATTTTAAACAAGCTTGACATATTTACATACGTATATTACAATTCGTTTAATTCAAAGATATAAATTAATTATGGCTATTATAAGATTAAATTCAACTATAAAATTAAGACAACAAAGACATTTAAAAGCTTTTTTTGGACTTTTTAGAGAGAAACCTAAAGTTGAAACTGCAAGTAGTTCCGAAAAAGTTGATTACAGGAATGAATTCACAGGTTTTTCTGTAAGACTACATGATAATTCAGCTAAAAAAAACGCAGGAGTAGTTTTATTAAGAGCATATGATGGAAAGAATACCGAAGAAACTGAAGCTATTACTTTAAAAAGATTTGAACAATTTTTAAAAGAGTCAGAAATGTATAGATTTAAAATAAACAGAAGATTTCCTTTAATAATCGAGAAAGAAGAAGTTGGAAAACAACCAGTTATACTTGTTACACATGGGAATGCTATTACTTCACCAACAGATGCTATAGGCACAGCAATAAGCATATTGAGAGCTACAAACGGAAAAGAGTATGTAATTATTGAGAGTAAAATTCAAGGTCGTAAATCATGCTACAACTAAAAATGGCATAGAAATATCTCCAATTATCGAAGCTACAGCAAGCGTACCATCATCAGTTATATTTTCAAGTCTCTTTTATGAAAAATTATATGGAGAACATTGGCATACGATAATTCATGCTAAATAAAATAATAATAAAATAATTTTTTTGCTAAAATAAGTTTTAATTCTTTGAGATTAATGATTTGAGCTTTCTTGTAAAAAAATTATTATTAATTGATGGTAGTAATCTTGCCTTTAGAATGTATTATGCACTTGAACGTACCGGTTTAACTTCTCCTTCTGGGAAACCGAGCTGGGCAGTGTTTGGTTTTTTTAAAGCATTGCTCGAAGTAATAGAAAAAGAAAAACCAGATATGACTGTTGCTTGCTTTGATCCTAGTGGAGGCAACTTTCGTAAAAAAATATATGATTATTATAAAGCAAATAGACCAACTGAAAGACCTGAACCACTTTCAGAACAGTGGAGCGAAATTTTAAAAGGACTTGAACTTATTGGTATAAAAATAACTTGCATTGATAATTTTGAAGCAGATGATGTAATAGGTGCATTAGCAAAACAAGCTGAAAATCAAGGTTGGCAAGTAATTGTTTTTAGTGGAGATAAAGATTTGTTTCAACTTGCAAATCCAAATATTCAAATTCTTATGCCTTCAATAAAAGGTACTCAAAAATATGATTCCCAAGGAATAAAAATTAAAATGGGAGTCCTTCCTGAACAAATAGTTGATTATAAGGCTTTATGCGGAGATAGTTCAGATAATATAAAAGGAGTACCCGGTATAGGAGAAAAAACAGCTATTAAACTTTTAAATGAATTTCATTCTTTAGAAAATATCTATGAAAACATAGAAAATGTAGGCTCAAAATCATTACAAACAAAATTATTAGAAGGTAGAGAATTAGCAGAAGAATCAAAGTTTTTAGCACAAATAAGTTTTGATAGTCCAATAGCCTTAGACTTTGAAAATATAGGACTTAAACCTAAATTTAAAGAATTATCAGAATTTTTAACTGAATATAAGCTAGCAACAGTCCAAAGAAAATTAAATGAGATTTTCCCTGAATTCAAAGAACAATTAGATATTTTTACAAATAATAAAGAATCTAAACCTATAAACGATCAACATAATTTAAAAATTAACAGAAGACTAATTACTTTAGAAGAAGAGTTTGATGAAATTTTATTAGAGCTTGAAAAATCACCATATATAAGTCTTGATCTTGAAACAACAGGACTAGATACTCAGAGTTGTGAAATAGTTGGTTGGGCAATAGGATGGGGAGTCCCCGAAGAAGTTATAAATTCTTGTTATATTCCAGTAAAAAAAGAGATTAAAATAAGTGAAAAACTTTCTGCTCTTTTTGCAAAATATACAGGTAAAATCTTTGTTCAAAATGTAAAATTCGAATATAAAATTCTACAAAGATATGGCTTAAAACTTCCTAGAAAAACTCTTGATACAATGTTAGGAAGTTATATTGAAAATCCTGAGCAACCACATGGTTTAAAGGCTCAATCTCTAAGAGTTTTTAATTATAGAATGACTGAAATTACTGAATTAATAGGTGATAAAAATTCTGTACAAAAAACAATGGATCAGGTCACTATTGAAAAAATAAGTGATTATGCTTGTGATGATGCTGCTATTACTTTAGCTTTAGGGGATTATTATCTTAAAACTCTAAGTCCTAGTCAAATAAAACTCTGGGAAGAAATAGAATCTCCTTTAGCTTTATTACTTGCAGACATGGAAAATAGAGGAATAGAAATAAATACTGAGATTTTTAATGGACTTTCACAGGAAATATCAGAACAAATCAAAATCCTTGAAAAAGAAATTTGTAAAGAAATTGCAGATAATAATTATATAAACTTAAATTCAGGGCAACAACTTGCTCAAGCACTTATAAATAAAGGCTTTAAATTAAAGAAAAAAACTTCTTCTGGTTTATTTTCTACTGATATGCGTACTTTGGAAAATCTTAAATCACAAGATGAATATAATATAATAGAAAAAATACTTGAATATAAAGCTTTAACTAAACTTAAATCAACTTATACTGATTCATTAAGTGAGCTTGCAATAGACAAAAGAATACATACTGAATTTAATCAAGCTTTGACTAGTACTGGACGGCTTTCTTCTAGTAATCCTAATTTGCAGAATATACCAATAAGAAATCCTAAATTTGGAAAAATTATAAGATCTGCTTTTGTTGCAGGACAAGACAAGCTATTTATTTGTGCAGACTATTCTCAAATAGAATTAAAATTACTTGCACACTATACAGAAGATCCTATACTCTTATCAGCTTTTCAAAATAAAGAAGATATACATAGTCGTACTGCTTCTGAAATATTTGATATTGATATAAAAGATGTAGACAAAGATATGAGAAGAATAGGGAAAACCCTTAATTTTGCATTAGTTTATCAACAAGGAATACAAGCAACTGCAAAACAACTGGGTATTTCAAACGCAAAAGCTAGTGAATTTATTGAAAAATATTTTAAAACCTTTTCACAAATAAAACCTTTTCTTGAAGAAACTTTAGCTTTTGCACATAAAAACAAATATGTAGAAACCTTATGGGGACGTCGAAGATTCTTCCAAAATTTAAATTCACATGATCCAATATTAAAAAAAGCAGAAGAAAGAGCGGCTTTTAATGCTAGACTGCAGGGTTCAGCAGCAGATATGATAAAAATTGCAATGCTCAGAATTGAAAAAGATTTAGCTGATTCCCCAATAGTTTTACAAGTACATGATGAATTAATTATAGAAGTAATTGCAAATAAAGCAGAAGAATTAAAAGAAAAAATAAGAGATTTAATGTGTTTAGGACAACCTTTAAAAGTACCTATAGAAGTTGATATAAAAATAGGAGCAAATTGGGCAGAAGCAAAATAATAAAAATGGGTTATGCAGGACTCGAACCTGCAACCAGCTGATTAAGAGTCAGATGCTCTACCGATTGAGCTAATAACCCAAATTCAAATTAATTATATAATATTTAAAAGTAAATTAATAAAAAAATGTTTCTTTGTATAAATTTAGATCATGTTGCAACTGTTAGGCAGGCTAGACAAGAAGACTATCCAAGTCTTATAGATGCTTGTATACTTGCAGAAAAAAGTGGCGCTGATGGTATTACTCTTCATTTACGAGAAGATCGACGACATATACAAGATAATGATATTTATGAAGCATCTAAAATAATAAAAGGTAAATTTACAATGGAGATGGCTTCTACTGATGAAATGCTTGAAATTGCAAAAAGAGTTAAACCTAATCTTTTAACTCTTGTACCAGAAAAACGACAAGAACTTACAACTGAAGGAGGTTTAAATCTTAAAAATAATAAAAATAAATTTAAAGATTATATTTCAGAAGTAAAGAAAGCAGGATTAAGAGCAAGTTTTTTTATTGAGCCAGATTTTGAAATAATAGAAATTGCAAAAGAACTTGGTACTGATTGTATTGAAATTCATACTGGTAGATATGCTAATGTCAAAAACTCAGATATTTTATTTAAAGAATTGGAAAAAATCAAAAAAGCAAGTGAATTTGCTTATGGGTTAGGTCTTCAGGTAAATGTAGGACATGGACTTAATAAAGATAATGTAGCTGAAATTATAAAAATTAAAAACTTATCTGAATTTCATATAGGACATGCAGTTATTGCTAGAGCAATTTTTGTTGGATTAGAAAAAGCTATCTCTGAAATAAAGGAGCAACTTAAATAATGCAAAATATAGAAAGAAGTGATTATATTAAAGTAAAAAACATTTTATGTTATACAAAAATAGGTTTTGGTGATGAAGAAAGACGAATAGGGCAACGATTAAATATTAATATTAAAGCTTTTATTGATTTGGAAATTGCAGGAAAAACAAATGAATTAACTGATACAGTTAGTTATGTTGAATTATCTACATTAATTTCAGATATTTGTAAAGAAAAAGAATATAAGCTTTTAGAATATCTTGCACAAGAAATTACAGATAAAGTATTTTTACATTTCCCGAAAATAAAAGCTATAGAACTCTATATTAAAAAACCTCATATCCCATGTTTAGAATTTAATGGGGAAGCCTCTATAAGTATTTTTAGATTTAGGATAAAATAGTACAAATGAATTTAATTCACAAAATAAAAAATGCTCCTAGAGAAGTTCTAAAAGATAGAATACTTTTATTTTCAATAATTATCTTTGTGTGGGCATTAACTGAATTGCTAGAAATTCTTATTCCTGAAAAGATTTTAAATTTTTTACCTGGTCCTTTTCAAATAGGACTTTTATTTGTTATATTTTTTTTCCTTACTATTTATTCAATTGTTGTATATATTGTACAAAGGCGTAAATTTAGAAGTGAAAGAGATATTAAAATTTTAAATGAAAATTATCCAAGTGTAGATATATTTATTGCAGCACATAATGAAGATTCTGTAATTGTAGAAACCCTTCAAAATATACTTGAAATAGATTATCCCAATTTTAAAATAACTATAATTGATGATAGAAGCAAAGATCAAACTTCTAAAGTTATAGAAGATTTTCTAAATGAAAATTCTGAATTAAGAAATAAAGTTAAATTAACTACCCGCCTAGAAGGGCAAACTCCTGGGAAAGCAGCTTCTTTAAATGAAGCTTTAGAAAATAGCTTAGCAGAATATATTCTTGTTTGTGATGCTGATGCTAAAATCGATCCTATTTGTTTAAAAAGAGCAATTCCATTTTTTTCTTCTGCTAATAATATAGCAGCAATTCAATTTCAAAAAAGAATTTCTAATACTAATTATAACGTACTAACACTTTGTCAAGACCTTGAAATGGCATTTGATACATACATACAGAGCGGAAAAGAAGCTCTTAAAGGCTTTGTTGAACTAAGAGGCAATGGACAGTTATTTTCCAGAAAAGCATTATTAGATGTAAAAGGCTGGGATGAAAGAACTTTAACAGAAGATCTTGAAATTTCAATTAGATTTCAGATTCAAGGATGGAGAATAATTTTCGTGCCAGAAATACATGTTTATGAAGAAGCAGTAATAACAGCAACTGCTTTATTAAAACAAAGAAAACGTTGGATTGAAGGGAGTTTACGGAGATTTTTAACACATTTCCATTCTTTTATTTCACCTAGAAACAAATTAACTTTATTACAAAGATTAGATGTTTTTCCTTTTGTTATACAATTTGCAGTTCCTGTTTGGTTATTTTTAGATATATTTATGCAAATAGTATATTTTATAAATCATCAACCTACTTCTATACCACTTTTAACTGCAGCAATAATTGTAATAAGTCTTTTATTTTGGATTAATATAATTATAGGTATAAGATATTGGAGAAGAAAATATTCTTTTTCAAGATCTCTCACTTATGGAAGTTTAGCGTTTTTATACGGAATAATTCAGTGGCCTACATTAGTAATTTGGAGTATGCGAAAAGTTTTGTTTAGTAGAAATACTACTAAATGGGTTAAAACACCTCGTATGGCAGAAAAATAATTAATTAGAAGTTTCTAATGCAAGCTTTTTAGAATAAGTTTCACCTAAATTGTTTTTAAGATTTTGTTGCATTTCTATATAAGAATTAACCCTATTAAAATTTTCTTCAAGTATTGAATCTAAAGATAAAAGCATTAAATAAGAAAATGCTGCCCCTATCATTCCTAAAAGGCTTAATTTAAACATTTTAAAGCTTAAATAATTAAGTTTTCTAAAGAAAAGATTTTTTGGATTTATTAGAATTTGTTTTTGATACTTATAAAATTTGTATGCTTCAAGATTTACAACTTCAGAATATTGTGATTCTCTTGTTTTATAAGGTGAAGACATTAACATATTAGTCATTTTTATTTTTTTCAACGGCTCTTAACTTTGCACTTCTAGCACGAGGATTGTTTTTTATTTCCGCTAGACTTGGGATTAGAGGTTTATTTGTTAAAATTTCTAAACAAGAATTTTCTTTAAAGATATTTTTAACAATACGATCTTCACCCGAATGAAAAGATAAGACGACAATCCTTGCATTTTGTTCCAAAGCCTCTATAGCTCCTCTTAAACCTTTTTTTATTTCATTAAATTCGTCATTTACTTCTATTCGTAAAGCCATTAAAGGTAATGTTGCTGAATTTATTTTAGGATTAGAACTAAAACTACATAAATTTATAAAATCTTTTAATTTATTTAAAGGACGATTTTTGACTACAAGACGAGCTAAGGCTCTAGATTTTTTATAATCTGCATTAAAGAAAAATATATCAGCAATTTCTTTTTCTGTTTTTTTATTTAGAATTTCAGCAGCAGAAGAATTACACCAAGAATCAAGTTTCATATTAAGTTCTATATCATTTATATTTTTCTTAAAACTTAAACCATAGTATTCATCTTCAAGTTGAAAAGAAGATATACCTAAATCAAGAAGTACTCCGCCTATTTTTATATTTTGTGTTTTATATTCATTAATAATTTCATTTAATTTAGAAAAACGAGAATTTATAAAATCTATTCGTCTAGAAAAAGGTTTAAGATTTTCTTTTGCAATTTCAAGGCTTCTAGAATCTCTATCTATACCAATAATTTTAATATTAGGATATCTTTCAAGTATTGCTTTGCTATGCCCTCCCATACCCAAAGTTGCATCTATATAGGTAAGATCTTCTTTTATATTTAAAAAAGAAAGACTTTCTTCAAGCATTACAGGAATATGTTTAAAAGATTTAGACATGTTATTAAAATTAAAATTCTATCATGTCTTAAAACATCAAGATAAAGCTAGTCAAAAAAAAGACCCTGAGAAAACCCAGAGTCTTAATTAATTCAAGAAATAAATTCTAAATTATTCCAGTGAAGTGTGTGCTGCTTTGTACTTAGCAATTCTTTGTGACCAATCTCTATATCCGAATTGATCAAAAGCACCGCCATCATTCCAATTAGGCAACTTGAATGTAGAACGTACTCCTGCAGAAATTGCTGTGTTTCCATGTCCATTTCCACTAAGATTAAATACTACATCAGGTGTAATGCTGATATTTTCAGTAATATACTTACGATAATAAACTTCAACTATATGTTCATCTTTATCATCATTTACAAAGAAATTACCATTATAAATACCATCATATCCACTATTAGGTACTTGTCCAATTACACCACCTTTTCCATCACGCTCAAGTGCGGTCATATATGAATAAGCTAAACCAAGTTGATCTTTGTTGAAATTCCATTTTTCTGGAAAGAAAGTTGTATTCAATACTGCACCAATTTGTCCTAACCATTGTGCTGAACCACTAAGCGCTGTATTGGTTTTAGAATCATTTGCATAAGATACATCTGCAAATACTCCGAGAGTTCTGTTTCTTCCGAAGTATTG
>MOYB01000040.1 GCA_001899385.1 Candidatus Caenarcanum bioreactoricola
TGGCAATAAACCTTCGTATAATTTTTCATCTAACAAATCATCTTTGCTGGACAAAAACATTAAAATCATAAAATATTCATTTGGTAATTTATTAATAAGACCTTCCTCTTCTCCTGCAAAGGAAAATCTTTTTGCTATTAAATTATATATTTCAACTTGGATTCGGCAAGTGAAACAGAAAATCATTGATATTGCTAGTTTCTATGTTTTAAAAAAATAAAAAGGGATTTTGCTCCTATTTCGTGGTAAAATATTTTTGCTTAAAAATAAAAACACCGAAAGGAGAAATCCCAATGACAATTATACCACAAAATTATATGAACATTGAGAAAGAATTAAGAAAGTTGAATTTAACAGCAAAATTTAATGATAAAAACGTCACGTCAGTAGCCACATTTGTGTTTATTGAATTATTCAAAAAAATTATAGGCTTATCAAAGCTCATAAACCATGGAATAAGCTATGAGAAAGGTGCAAATTCAACTTTTCATGTTGCTGAAATTATAGAATATTTAATAGATGCTAATATACTTGGTTTCTCTAGATTTAGCCATATTGAAGACTTAAGGAAAGATGAAGGTTATAAAAAAATTAAAGAAACTGAAAGATTAGCAAGTGAAAAAGTTTGCCGTGATTTATTGAATGATCTTCCTGAAGAAACCTTGCTTGAATTAAGAGCAATAAATAAACAAATTCTTGACCTAAAATCCAGAACAGAGGAAATACGTGAAGTTTGCATAAATTTTGATGATACGGTGGTAACTATCTTTGGAAACCAACAAGGGTCTGGCATAGGATATAATCCAAGATATCACGGAAGACCTTCTTATAAAGAAAAAGTTGGAATTATTTCTGGTACTGATGAAATTTTAGATATAACTTTAGAAGATGGGAAGCATCATAGCAATTATGAATTTTTAGACTTTTTCAAGAAATGCATAGAACAACTACCGACGAGATATCTTTTAAGAAGAGTTCGTTTAGATAGAGGATTTTTTGATGAAAAGAACTTCACTTATTTTGAAGATGAAGGGATTGAATATGTTGTAAAGTGTAAGATGTATTCTTCACTAAAGAAAATTATTGAATATATAAATGAAAATCCAAGAGATTTTAAATGGGAAAATATAAGTTCTAACTTCCAAGTTACTGAAATCACATTGCCATTACCTAATTGGGAGAGAGCAAGAAGATTTGTACTTGTTAGAGAAAAAATAGAAAATAAAGATAAAAATCAACTTACGTTTGACGAATGTTTTTACAGATATGAGATTATTGTTACAAATATTGATTATTTAACATGTGAAGAAATATTTCATGACTATAATCAAAGATGCGATATTGAAAATAATATAGATGAAATTAAGGAAGGCTTTGCCTTTAGCGAAAATAGTCTTATTAATTATCAGGCAAATGAACTGTACTTATTAATAAAAATGATAGCTTATAACATTCAGAATTGGTTTAAGCAAGCTATAATGCCTAAAAATGTTCAAACTCATGAGATAAAGACCTTAAGAAGAATATTTTATAGGATATGTGGAAATATTTGTGGTAAAGGATATTATAGATATTTAAGTTTCTCTGAAAACAAGCACGTACAAAGTATCATTGAATATATAAATATAACGGTGGTTGATTTTGCAAGAAAATTTGTTATGATAAATTAAGTACAGCATAATAAGTACCATTTAATGGAACTTCATTCGGTGAGGTTTATTAAGTGTACCCTAAAATAGATTAAAATCTAAAAATTCTTAAAAAACTTATTCAATAATAAAATAGCAAGTACTTTTGATGTTTTCAAAATTACTTGCCGAATCCAAGTTAATAATATTATAACACATTTTCATCCAAATACAACACTTTTTATAT
>MOYB01000041.1 GCA_001899385.1 Candidatus Caenarcanum bioreactoricola
ATTTGCATTACTGTAGAGCATCAAAGAATTCACAGAGTAGTTGGTAATGAATCAGAAGGTACTACCAGAGAACAAGCAGAAGAATATATTTCTAAACTTAAAATTGAAGCAAAAGAAAATAGATTAAATCTTCCGAAAGCTAGAAAAACTTTTCCTAATTTTAAAGAAATTGCTTTAAGATATTTAAATAAGCTTAAACTTCATGGAGATAAAGATTTAAAGAAGAAAGAAGCTCGTCTTAAACTTCATATCATTCCTTTCTTTGCTTTAATTCCTTTATATAAAATTACAACTTCTGAAATAGAAGAATATAAACAAAAAAGATTAAAAGAAAGAATAAAAAGAAATTCAACAAATTTAAACAAACTTACAAGTGAAGCAACTATAAACAGAGAATTAGCTATTATTTCACATATATTTAATAAATCCCTTGAATGGGGCTGGCTTGACAAATTACCTTGTAAAATAAAAAAATTTAATGAAAATAATAATAGAATAGTTTATTTAACTACTAATCAAATACAAAGGGTATTAAAGAAAGCAAAAGAAGATTTAAGTCCACACATTTATTTATATATTCTTATTGCTTTAAACACTGCAATGCGTAGTATGGAGATATTGAGTATTCAAAAGAAAGACATTGATTTAGAAAGGAAAGTAATATCTATTCCAAAAGCAAAGGCAGGAGCTAGAGAACAACCGATCCCAGAAAGTTTAGTAAAGCATTTAAAAAAGAGAATCTACTCTTTAAAAGCAGATTCATATTTATTTCCGTCCCCTAAATCTTGCACAGGACATTTAAAGGATATACGCAAGCCATTTCAAAGAATAATGAAATTAGCAGGTTTAGACCCTAAGCAAGTAGTTAGGCATACATTAAGGCATACAGCCATCACACATTTAGTACAAGCAGGAGTTGATTTACCTACAGTACAAAGAATCTCAGGGCATAAGACTCTTTCTATGGTAGGGAGATATTCTCACCAGAATGGAAACCATATTCAAGAGGCTTTTGAAAGGTTAGAGGGGAGGTTTGTGATTTGAAATATTATTTACCATCTAACAACCTATTTAATGTATTTACGGACTCTTCCATTATTTCAGTTGGTTCAGTACAAGTTCCTTCACCAGACATTCCTATTTTATCATTACCAAGAGAATATGAAGGACAACTTTCTTTAGGTTTAATAGTATTTGAATTATCTTCGTATTTATATGTTATTGATTCTTCTGGTAATGGCTCTTTTACAAAATCAGTAAATTTTTTATGAGTAGTTTCTCCTTCGTAAGTTTTTGTACCTTCACAAGTTATTTTACTTTCATAACTATCAATAAAGGGAAGAAGATTTAAAAATTTTTGTCCTCGGCTGGTATTATCAGTTATACTACAAGTTCCTTCATATTTAAAGGGTGTTGAATAATCTCCAGCTTCTTTATATTTAAATACAGGGTTATTAGGAGCTGTTGCTTTTCTAGTATTAATTGAATCTTGATATGTCTTTAATAGTAAAAGTGTTTCAGTAAAGTCATAATTATTAGCCATAATCTTAATCTCTTTAGGGTTTTCATAACCAACATATATCATCTAGTTAAAAAAAAATTAAGAAAATTATTAAATATTTTTAATAAAGCTTAAATTCTTGATATATTCTATTTTCTTCTCTAAAATTCTTTGCACAACCACACAAGAATTACACATAAAAACCTTTTCAAAGATTTATACTTTTTAATAACCCTTGACATAAGGCTTTAATTCAAGGATTAAAACTTGGATCGAGTAAGGATCGAACCTACGACCAAAGGATTATGAATCCCCTGCTCTACCGCTGAGCTATCGATCCATGATAACTAACTAAAATAATT
>MOYB01000042.1 GCA_001899385.1 Candidatus Caenarcanum bioreactoricola
AGAGGGTCGCCCGAAGGGCGGGGTGAGGCTAAAGAAGCTAACGGCTTCGATGTTATTATCGGAAATCCTCCTTGGGGTGCTTTTTTAAATTCTGTAGAATTGAAATACTTACAATATAAATATAAAGAATCTTCATTTGGAACTATTAATTCATATAAATTTTTTATAGAAAAAACTATTAAATTACTAAATGAAAATAGTTTTTTAGGGCTTATTATTCCTGATTCTTATCTTGATAAAGAATACTTTACTGATATCCGTTCTTTTATAAGAAAAAAAGCAAATTTTATTTTTAATTTAAAACTTGGAGATAATATTTTTGATACTGTTAAAATTCCTTCAGCAATATTGATTCTAAAGAAAAATTCTTTATTAAAAGAAGAAGTGTTTTTTGCAGATATATCAAATAATGTAAAAGAAATTTTACAAAATTCACAAATTAAAATTTCAAAGAATTTTGCAGAAGATTCTTTTTTAATAAAAAATAAAGAATTACAATCTAAAAAGGAATTAACTAATTTAATTAATCTATATGATCAAGTAATGGGTGTTAAAACTTATCAAAAAGGAAAAGGTAATCCAAAACAAACAGAAGAAGAAATTAAAAATAATAAATTTATTTCACCGTTAAAAAAAGGAGTTGATTGGCTACCCTTTATAGATAATGGAATATATAGATATTATTTAAATGATATTTGTTCATACATACATTATGGAAAACATTTAGCAGAACCAAGGCAATATAAATATTTTGAAAATCCTAAAATTATTGTTAGAGAAGTTGTAAATCCAAGAATTTATGCAGTTTATTATGAAAAATTTGCTGTAGTAAAAAATACAGCAGCTGTAATTATTGAAAGAACTCCTAAAAACAATTTGAAATATCTTTTAGCCTTAATTAATTCAAAATATCTAAATTATTATATCTTTACCCAGTCTGCTAAAAGTAATAATACTAGTTATCCTAGTTTTAATTCACGATTAATAAAATCACTTCCAATCCCAAATATTTCATTAGAGCAACAACAACCCTTCATAGAAAAAGCAGACATAATGCTTGAAAAGAATAAAGAATTACAAGAAATAAAAAATAAGTTTTTAAAATTATTAGAAAGTGAATTTAATAGCCTGACCCCTAATTTTAAACCTTCTCAAAAACTTGAAAAATGGAATAAATTAACATGGATTGAATTTGAAAAAGAATTACAAAAACAAAAGATAAAATTAACATTAAAGCAAAAAGAAGAATGGATGGGTTATTTTGAAGAAAAAAGAAAAGAAGCTAATGAAATTCAAGATTTGATTGATAAAACAGATAAAGAAATAGATAAAATAGTTTATGAATTATATGATTTAACTAAAGAAGAAATAGCTATTGTAGAAGGGAGGGGAGAATAAAAATGAATAAAAAACTATTAGAAAGCAATAAAGTAGAATTTAAAAGAGAGCTTAATGATAAATTAGAAAAAACTGTTATATCTTTCTTAAATTCTAGAACTGGTGGGGATATTTTTATTGGAATTGCAGATGACGGTACTATTTTAGGTGTAGATAATGAAGATAAAATTCAATTAGCGATTACAGATCGTATAAAGAATAATATTTTACCAACTTGTCTAGGTCTTTTTGATGTTTATACAGAAGAATTAGAAAATAAAACAGTTATTCATATTGTAGTTTCAAGTGGTACTGAAAAACCCTATTATTTAA
>MOYB01000043.1 GCA_001899385.1 Candidatus Caenarcanum bioreactoricola
TCAAAAAATAATTTTCAAAATTCCACGATTTTAAATGAAAATTCAAATTTTGATTTTGATTTAAATGAAAATTCAAAATATGAAAAATTAAATTCTAAAATTTCAAATGAAAATTTAAATTTTGATTTAAATGTTTCTATTAATTCTAATAATTCTATAAATTCTCAAAATTCAAGTGTTATTATTTGTAATTATAATGAAGAATTAAATAAAAATTTAAGTAATTTTATTGCACCAAAACATCCTCCAAAAAAAAAAAAATTTAAACATAATTAAAACAGAAGAATCAATTAATTTCTGTAAAATTTCTAATAATGAAAAAAAAAAATTTCAAAATCAAAAAAAGATAAAATTTTTATTGAGAAATATGATATTAACAAAAAAATTGATGAATTTAATAGAAATTTACAAAAATTTTTTCATAAAAATGATAAATTTACAGAAGATGATTATAATGATTTCTTTGATATTATTAAAAAATCTGAGGTTGATTTAAAAAATATTACTTTTGATACCTCTGAAATTGGAATTTTTTTAAAAAAATTTAACTTTAGAACAAATTGAAGCAAGAAAAAAAAAAGTGTTAGGAAAAATGATATTTTTTATATTATTTGTTTTTGTTATTATGAAAAAAAGTTTAAAAGAATTTTTATATGAAATTTTTAATTTTAAATTTTTTCAATCTTTAATAATCAACATTTTTATGGAATTGAAATTGGATTTTTTAGATTTGGTTTTTAATTTTTTAAAAATTTGTTTTTGTGATATTTTTTTTTTAAAAAAATTTTTAATTTTTCAAATGAAAATTGGAGTGAAAAATTTATCCTTTTATTACCATTTTCTTTTTTTTCATGTTATAGATTTTGTGAAAGTTTTAAGAGCAATTGGATTAACTTTAAGAGGTGTTAGTTGTGAACCAAATGAAAATTCTTTTCAAGATGTTTTTAAAATTTTTTTATTTTTTTTTTTTAAATAAATTTTTAATCATAAAAAAAAAAGATGAAAAAAAATTTAGAAATAAAAATTCAAAAATCTTTCAAACTTCTTAAAAAAATTTATTGATAATGAAATCAATGAATTGAATTTTTTGAAAAAAAAATATAATTTGAATTTTTAAATAGATTTAAAGGATTTAAATAAAAAATTTGTTGATAGAAATTTAGATATTAATAATGAAAATTTTAAAATGTTTGGAATTATTTTTTAAAATATTTTACCTTTTTTACTTATTAAAAATTTTAATCAAAATATTAGAAGATTTAATTCAATCAAAAATTTTTCAGATAAAAAAAAAATAGTGAAATTATTGATGTTTTTAAACAAGAGAAAAATATATTAGAAGAACCTAAAGAATACTCAAAAAAAAAAAAAAAATTTAAAAAAAAAAATGAAAAAAAAATTGAAGATCAATTACTAGATATATTTGAATATTTTTTGAATGAAGATGAAAAAGAAATACAAAAAAAAAATGATGAAGAAAATCTTTTAAATTTAAAAAATGAAAAAGAGGATATTGTAAATAAGAGAAAGAGATTTGATGAATTAAAAACTAAAAAAAATGATAATTTAATTAAAAGAGATATAGAAATTGATAAATCTAAAAATTTATAAACTTCTTTGAGTGGAATTTCAATATTATCTTTGGAAAAACAAGTTAAAAATAATATTAAAGAAAAAATTCAAAAATATTTTTCAAAAAAAAAAAAAAA
>MOYB01000044.1 GCA_001899385.1 Candidatus Caenarcanum bioreactoricola
CCTAGAATTGCTATTAGATCCATAGGGCTTAATGCGCATTACCCTTGTATATATTATGTAGATGGTGTGAGTAGTGAATAAAAAAGTAGTTATGATCTATAATGCTGTTTACATGATTCACTACAAAAGTCTGCATCAGATATAGTTTTGAAGATAACTCCACAAATTTTACAAACTTTGGATTTGGTTGGTGTATTAATATTTTTGTGCTGACACTCGTTACTACAGAACATTCTCCCACTTCTAGTAATATCATAAATATCTGCTTCGAATGCTTGTCCACATTCCTCACAAATTTTAGATCTATACTTTGGAATGTTATACTTAAGACCAAGTTCTGTATCAAGAACGAATGGTTTATAATCTGCAATTAATTTTGTAACATCTTCTGAAAGCGCATAGGATGTGCAATCACCCGTTTTTAATATTTCGCATTCAATTGAACAAAATTTCATTTCCTTATTAGTAGATGAAAATTTTATGCCACAGTTTTCACAAACTAAATCATATCGTGTTTTACTCTGTGAAATTCGAGCACATGATTTTGAGCAATATACTCCTTGCCCAGTTGAAATCTTATCATCTTGCAATGCAATCACACGATGACATAGTTGACATACTCTATGACTTATACGAGATCCTTTACCCACTGGAGCCATTACCTCCACATTCATAGTATATGATGGTTCAATGATTGAGTATAGCCGCTCACATTCCGTGCTGCAGAATTCTTTTGACTGAATTATGGTCTTAAATGGGGCGTTGCAAATTTTACATTTCTTTTCTAACTTTAGTGACTTCCTATGTTGTGCAGCACATGCGTTATCGCAAAACATCCCTTTGCCGCGTACGATGTCTGCAAAGAATACTCCAAATTGTCTACCACAGTTTTCACAAATACGATGACAGAACTTTGATGGGTGTTCTAATGATTCTCTTTGCTGGTGATACAAGAACCAGTCATCCACTATCTTAACTATGTTTGATATATCATCTTCTGTTAACTGGAACCACTCACCTGCTTTTTTCTTGTTTAAGTATGTATTATGAAGTTTGTTTTCAAGTGTAGAGCAATTCTGAACAAATTCACATAACACATATGAAAGTTTTACACCGTTTCCAGTATCAAGATCTTTTAGTCTGCGTTTTGGATTACCCGTCATTCCAATTTTAGTTAGACCAGTTACATCATTTTTGACAGCGTAAATGTAAGCACTACCATCTGAAAGTAATTCATCTGCCTCTGGTATGTTTTGCACAATGTAATTCAGTGGCTCTATTCCCGCCTCTTCAAGCAACTTATACAATATATATGTTACTTCTTTGAATCTAAAGTGCGTCAAAATAGCAACGGCTAGCATAGGATGCACCTTTGCTCCATCTATACTATCACCCTTTATATGAGGATCTTCTATACCCATTTCAATTAAATGGTGGATACACTCTTTATACCATTTAAATTCCATTAATTTACTAGCCATCTTCTTTGATGGTAGATAATCTAGTAAATCTCCTAGGAAAACATGTTCCATAGTTATATGTTGGAATGCATTGTATATAAAGTTTACGACATTTGACCAAATCTACACAATTTGTCCAAACTTTTCAAATCGACACGGATTTACACACAGTGTGTTGCTACTATATACGGACCGGATC
>MOYB01000045.1 GCA_001899385.1 Candidatus Caenarcanum bioreactoricola
AGAGAAAAAAGAGAAAAAAAAGAAACAAACTCCTGAAGAAAAGAAAAAATATTATAAAGAATATTTTGAAAAAAATAAAGAACTTATACTCAAAAAAAATAGGGAATATTATATGCAAAATAAAGAAAAGGTAAATCAAAAAAAATATGAAACTAGAAAAAAGAAAATAGAAAAAATTAAAGAAAGTGGAGATTCTGAAGCTTTAAAAGCTTTAGAAGAAAAAAGATTAAAAAGTAATGAATATCATAGAAAATATTATGAAGAAAAAATAAAAAGTAAAGATTCAGTTTATTTGTAAAAAAGTCAAAAAAGAGAGGGAATAAAAAAAAATGAATAACGACGATTTTTTTAAATTGCAGAATGGAGATGTTCGAATGGGGCATTTTTTAGAAGAAAGTCCAATTCTTGTACCTCAACATGAATTTCACGCTATTGTACAAAGCATAATTGAAAATGAAAAACTTCATTCTGACAAAAGCAAGCAAGCAGTAAATTTTTTAGAATGGACAAATGACATAATTTTAGACATTAAAAATTTTAACGAAATAAGAATCAAGCTAGAAAGAACAAAATTAGAACAAAGAGAGTTTAATACTTATCTTAATCTTCCTTTCAAAAATATTTATCTTACTTTTTTTGGAAATTATACATTTAGTGCTTATACAAAAAATATTTTTTCTGAAGATAAAGATTTTATATCTCGACATGATATAAGGGCTCTTTATATCACGGAAAAAACCTGTCGTAATATCAGAGTAATGTTATTAACGGAAAGTTTTAATATTAATTGTAAAAATAACACTTTTGCACTGAAAAACGGGAGAGGGCTCCCTGTCGTAGAATGTTATGATTTTATATTTAATAATCAAGCAAATATATACGAATCTAATGTAGGAGGGAGATTAAGAGATGAGGTTTTTTACCTGTTAAGAGAACTTTGTAGTCAAATCAATTCTAAAAAAACAGTAATACATCAAGTTGAAACTGATGATGCAATTACAATTAAAAGATATCCTAAAAAGATACGGCATAGAATTAGAACAGTTCTATATATTCATAATAAAGAAGAAGTTATAAAGAATAATAAAGCTTTAAAAATAAATCTTTCATGTCCTTATAGATTTACAGTAAGAGGACATTGGAGGAAATTAGAAAATGATGACAAGGTAGGCAAAGATAGAGAAGGAAATTATACAGTGCAAGGCTTTACTTGGATAACTGATTTTATAAAAGGGGAAAAGGAAAAGCCTTTAAAAGAAACAATTAGGGTTATTGTATAAAAAAAGAGAGTCATAAAAAGACTCTCTTAGAATAAATATTATTACATTTTTTTTATTATATATTATTTTTTACTTTTTAGGTTTAACACCCTTCTTCTTTCCACCACAAGGCATCTTTTTATTTCCTCTTTTTAGTTAGCTCCCTCTCCTAAAATCTTCAAAATTTGAGGAAGCTTGTTATAATTATAATGTAATTTCCTAAAATCTTAATTAATCTATGTTTAATCTAAATAAATTCTTAGCTGGCTTAGCTGGTGAACTCTTTGCAAAAGTATTCAGCTTT
>MOYB01000046.1 GCA_001899385.1 Candidatus Caenarcanum bioreactoricola
CATTGTCCTGTATGCAATTGGCTGCACTTTCTTAGAACTTGAATATCTGAGGGTTCTTATTGGGGGGTGGTTGAAGTGGATTGTATGACAGCCGTCGTTATGGCATGTTTTTTATTTCATTGAAAGTTTCTTCTCCTATATCGGTTTCTTCAATCTTTACTTTAGGATTTCCTCCACCATCCACTTCACACTTAATATAAATTGTTCCTGAAAACTTATTATCAATCTGAACATTAAATCTTTCATTATATGATTCAATCTCGATATTGATATTCTTTAAATCTTTTGATAGCTCAATTATTGATTTAGAGTCATTGTCAATAGCAAATAAGAATTGTTCATTTAAGAAAACAGGGAACGATATTCCAGAACCAAAAATCTTATTAGGCCGATACATTTTTATATATCGCTTATTTTTATCATTTGTATTTTTAACTGGATAACCATAGTATTTAGGAACTTTTTTTAGTAGCAGGATTTTCCCTTTTATATCGTAGCTTTTAGAACGAAAAGGACCAGGAAATTTTATTTCATCAATTCTAATAGCATTACAGTTTAAGTTATTAGTAGCTTTTTTTACTAAGTCTAGAGATTGATTTACCCGATAATCCATAGATGTGAAAAAGTTCCCTCTTGTTTTAAATTCGCCAACTACAATTGAACTATCTGGGATTATCCAGTTTTTACCAAAAACAATTAAAGATGTGTTTTCATTGTTTTCTTTTGGTGAATCGAATTTACTAATAATTGTTAGTTTTGGTGCAGAACAACTGTAAATTAGCAGAATGATTAAAATATAAATGTTCTTTCTCATACTATGTGGTTTTTTATAAACATGCCCTAAGGTTCGTGTGCTTGAAACGTTTGACATCTCGAAGCACTGTCCTGTCAAGTTACACGAAAGCATATTAGATGCAGAAACGCTGAAATACCCACTATATCGGCAATAAAATATACCGCCTGTTACAAACTGGCGTTCTTTCATTTCTACACAATCACAGTTACTTTTTCATACAAGTCAGGTAAACAATTTTGCCTCATTCTGAATTTTGTCCCATGATTATGTCCTGTCCTTGCGTCAAAGTCCACAAGAATATTTCCTTTTTCCATTGCTTTTAAAAATCCTTTAAAATTGAATTTTTGAAGCATCAGAACTTTGGTGTAATGATAAAATTCTTTTCCGTTTTCCTTCTTACTTTCTGCTTGGACGTAAAAACAATTTAATAATTTAGTCCCTGCTTTATTTGATAAGTCGTCAAAACCCCAATAGGGCTGTGGATTTAATTCTTTTAAACCTATATTTTTCTCAACTTTCTTCAAAAAATAAAAAAAACATATAATTAAAAGAAAAAAAAAAATAAATAAACGCGCAAACAAAACAAACCAAAGTCAAAGTACACTAAAATCAACAAGTATAATCAAACACTACGAGCATAGCAGAATGACATGCACACACGATAACACTACTCTCACCCAA
>MOYB01000047.1 GCA_001899385.1 Candidatus Caenarcanum bioreactoricola
TCTTCTTCGTCCTCTTCTTCTTCTTTATCTTTTAACCAATCAAAGGTATGAGATTCATTTTTATTTATAAAAACTTCTTCTAAGTCTTTTTCATAGGTTTCTAATATAAGAGTTCCTAGAGCATAACTAGGAAAGAATACTTCAAAAGCAAAAGGATTAACTATTCTATCACAGTCTTCAAATTCTTTAATAAAAAAGTAGCTATCTCCACTATAAGCTAATTGATATTTTTCTTCTTCATAGTTATTCCAATCTGGAGTCCAACCATTTGTGAGATGTCTAACATTTTGTTGGATTCTTCTCATTAATGCAGCTTGTTTAAGATTTAAGATAGCTTCTTTATAACCTTTTTCAGCCTCTTCCTCTGTTTTAAAACAATTTCCAAAGGTATAAAAAGCTAAATGGTAGAAGGAATCTGAAATAAATTCCTCATCACAGATTCCTGCAGAAGCCCCTTGGTCTGTTGATGTATCATAGTAATAAAAAAGGGAATCTTCTTTAGGCAAGAAGCTTTGCTGCTTGGAAGATTCTAACTCTTCTAATCTAGATTCTAGTTGTTTCTTTTCTTCTTTAAGTTGCTCTATCTGTTTAAGAGCTTCTGATAGTTTAGTTGGTTGTTTTAGATTCATATTATTTTCCTCAGTTATTAAGCTTTCAATAATACCACAAGTTTTAAGCTTTTTGATTATTTTAAACACCTTATTATGATTTTCAAAACAGTCATCTGAGGTTTTAAAACAATTACCTATTAAAACATTAAAAACATCTTCAAGGACAGAACTATTAAAAGGGTGATTATCATAGGTCATACGCATAACCTCTAGTTTAGGTTCTTCTTCTAAATCTAGTTTAGTTATAAAGAAATAGTTTTCCCCTTCTTTAGGTTTCCACATAGGCTTAGGTTTTAAAACTTCTTCAAAGGTATCTTTAAAGAAAGAGTCTTCACAAAAGCAAGGTTCTTTATTAGGCTTTCTAATAATCCAATTAGAAGGTTCTACTGCAATTAATTCATGTTTAATAAACGATTCTATTTCTCTTAAATTATTCCCTGTAAATTGCATTACCCATATCTTTTAGGATTTTTCATTTTTCACAGCTCCTTTAGCATAATCGTCATTTTCACAAGTGATTTTAGATAGGGTTCTTAAAGCCTCATGCCAGATAACTATACCCTCAGGTTTCATACACCCTTCAACAGCAAAGCTACCATGCCATTTAAGGAGTCTAATGGTTTCTTTTATTTTCTCTGTACAAAAGGGACCCTCATACAAGGTTGGAACCACATAGCAACAGTCAGGAAGACCATTGCTAGGGGTTTTAAACAAATAAAAGCGTTTTTCCTTTAGGTTATAGGGATTACTTTGAATACCAGGTCCAACCCATTCACCATAGTGAAACCCATTACCAAGGGTTAATAAACTTTCTTTATTAGTTTCAACCCATTTAGCAAAGCCAAAGTTATCATCTTCTGGAGTTATCCATCTTTTTCTTGATCCAGCTTTGATATT
>MOYB01000048.1 GCA_001899385.1 Candidatus Caenarcanum bioreactoricola
TTCCAAAATTTACAATTTAAAATTAAAACAGTATAAACCAAAAATTCTTTGCAGTATTATTTTTATAAATTAAATATTCATTACCCCATTTCTTGATACACATTCGCTCTTCATAATTAGTAACAAATTGATATAAAATTAAGTGTAAAATAGAAATGACAATTACTATTATAGATTTACATAATAATCCCATACTCAAATATATAAGGAAAAAACTAAAATATTCTGGATTACGACTTATTTTATACATACCTTTTTTTACCATCTGATCTTGTTCTGTTGTATTAAAATTATAATTTCCACATAGATTAATAGTATTTCCGATTAAAAATATTATTAAACCTATATAGAAGGTAATTGAATCAAATATGATTGGAATAAAAATAGAATATACATATAATATTAATTGTATAATAATCCAACAATAGTATGTTATCTTTTCTTTTGGTAATAATTCTGGTTTTTCTATTGTTTTCTTAGTTTTTGAACCATAAATTAATCTTCCAATAGTTGGAATAATGAAAGATAAAACAGTAAATATCCATAAATTTAAAAAACCAATTTCAATTTTATCAATAAAATTCATAAATATCGCTCTTATATACCAACTATCAAAAATATAATAGTTTTCAATGAAAAATATTTTTTGAACTTGATCATAAGTCCCTGAATTAATTCTTTTCTAAAGTATAATAATCAATATTAATATTACCTGTTCCTGAACCACTTTCAATGTATATTCTTACCTGTAATGACAAATATGCAGCTGTTGAATTAGATTTAAATGTATAAGATAGTTCTTGCCAACCTGATTGATTGACTGAATAATCTGATGAATTTGAAGTAGTTATAAACCCCATTCCTGAAGAGTATTCATCTTTATATATTCTTGCTTTAATTTCAGTTGTATTATCCAGTATCTTAACTCTTATTGTATAATTTGCATTTGGGTCTATAGAGACATAATTTGTATTCAACAGTTCTACACGCTGAGTATCAACAACATTACTTCCTTCAACTCTTATACTATAATTTCCAGAATATTTTGTAGTACTATCCTGATTTATCGTTATAGCTTTTACACCACCTGAAAAAGCTCCCCATTTTTGGGGATGTGTAGTGTCAGTCCAACTCTCATAATCCAGATTATATAAACTTTGATTTATTGTCGTTCCAGTTCCGCTTGTCGTTGTAGTCGTTCCTAATGTAGAAGTAGTGGTTGCACCAGTTCCGCTTGTTGTTGTTGCTTCCAAAATAGGTTGCTGTATTTCTTTTCCTCTACAAAAAAATCCTATATTCATAATCAATAATACTAAAAAACATATCTTTAAAAGATTAAATAATGACAAAATAATTCTTTTTATTTTCATAATACACATCTCCTTTTTATAACATCCAAAAACTCAGAATAATTTGAACTTTTGCTTGCATCCTTTAGGGTGTAAGTTGCAGTTTATTTTCCTGCCATCTTTAGGTGGTGAGTTTTGGAAA
>MOYB01000049.1 GCA_001899385.1 Candidatus Caenarcanum bioreactoricola
TTTGCAGTTGAAGGTTGTTTGTCAAAAACAATGTCTGATGTTCAATATGACGAATTAGTTAAGTCAACAATTTCTAAGCAAGATTTTAAAAAGAAAGCATTAGACAAAATTGGTTTAGATGAATCTGAATTAAAAGAAATCGACCCTGTTCATTTTGAAGGTTGGGCTTATGGTAATAATATAAGCTATGCTAAAAGAGGAAAAGATGGAAATTGGAGAAGTTCTGCATATCAAGTTTCTTGGTTGTTTTTCTCTTCTACTCAAGTGTATTTGTATCAGAATACAATTCATTTTGATAAAGATGACAAAAAAGTTGCAACTGAGGAGTATTTCTATAAAGATATAACGAACTTCTCTACAAGTACAGACACAGTAGAAACACCGTATTGGGACCCAAAACAAAAGAAATCATTATTAGAAAATATTGATTCAAATCGTTTTGCTTTAACTGTTCCTGGTGACAAATTCTATTGTTCTCTAGAACAAAATGACTATACAGAACGAGCAATTCAGGCAATGAAAGCAAAATTGCGTGAGAAAAAATCGTAATTGTATAATGGAAAAACCTCAAAACAAATACGAGTTGGAAGCATTAATAAATTATTGTGTTAATAGAGAAATTAATAGACCTAAGACAAATATTATTACAGCAATGAAATACATAGTTGTTTTAGAGTTAGCAACTCTTTTAATCACTTATTTAGTTGCTAAAATACTCGTATTTGTTGGTTTTAGTTACAATTTTACTTCGTTGCACTTTATCATTAGTGTACTATTGCTATTGATGTTTTATAAAAGATTTTCTATTCTTTTTATAGAACTATATCAGCACTATGCATCGGAAGAAAAAAGAAGAAAATGTACATTAAAACCAACTTGTTCAGAATATTCTATTATGGTTTTAAATAAGTATGGAATGGTTAAAGCATTTAAGAAAATTTACATTCGCTTATTTATTACTTGTAGTGGTATTTACGGAATTGACAAACCATAAAATTATTAAACAAAAAAAATCATGGGACTTTTCAACAACAAAAACCCTAACGAAACCGAATTCACTGGCGGCAAAAAACATTGGGCTGATGTAATCAAAAATACTGGACCCGGTGAACTTTTAATTTGGCGACAACCAGAGGAGGATTTTAATACGAATTCTACTCTTATTGTTATGCCGGGCGAAGAAGCCATTTTTATAAAAGGAGGAACAGTAGAACAAACCTTTGAAAATGGCACTTATAAACTCTCAACAGAAAACTATCCTTTTATAAGTCGTTTACGAAATGCTTTTACTGGTGGAATAAGTACTTTTAATTGTGTTGTATATTTTGTTCGCAAAGCTCACTCTGAAGAAATTTTGTGGGGTACAGATTCGCCAATTCAAGTGCGTGACAAAATGCTTGGAAT
>MOYB01000005.1:0-8670 GCA_001899385.1 Candidatus Caenarcanum bioreactoricola
AGGGGGAGTAAGGGGCTGGGGGGGTAAATTACAAAGAATTAAAATTTTAAATTGTAATTCTTGAGTAAGATCTGATAAAAGAAAAAAAAGAAAGAATTTAGGAGATTTTTATCTTTCTTTATATTTAATTTTTATCTTTCTTTCTAGCTTGCATTTCTAATGCTGATTTTAAATGAGTAGCTGATCTCATTATTGTTGATGGGCAACATTTCATTGTATGACTACTTTTATTTTGTATTGGTTTCTTTTGTATTCCTGCTGGTGCCGTTATTATTGTTTGTATCATTTTTCTCTCTCCCTATATTTCTTTTTCTATAATTCTTATATTAACTTAAATTTTTCTCATACTGTTATAGGGCTATTATATTCCAACTATTAGCTAGCCTTATAATAGAAAATTTTCTTCTTTTCTTTATTAAATTATTCATAAGCTATTTTTATATAGTTTATATTTCGAGCTTATGTCTCTGAAATCCTAGATATATTGAGAGCATCCAAAGATATGCTAAGTTTATATTATTTATATATTTAGCTTATAGCAAAGTTTTCTTAAATTTTTTTAATAATATTCGATTTTTCTAGAATCATAGTTTTTCTTTATAATTAAAATAAATAAAAGATATTTTTAATGAATAAATTTTTAGATTTTATAAAAGATAAGTTAGAAGTTATTGAAAAAGCGGGTTGGACAAGGAGTTGTAAATATCATCAACCAATAAATTCAATTGAAACATTAATAGATAACAAAATCGTATATCAGTTTTGTTCAAATGATTATTTAGGTTTATCTTTTGATAAAAGAATTGCTGAGGCTATATATAATTATAGTCTTAGTTATGGGAATGGAGCAGGTGCATCAAGGCTTGTTACAGGCTCTTCTGATTTATACAAAGAGCTTGAAGAAAATATTGCAAAATTTAAAAATCGAGAAGCTTCTTTAACTTTTAGTTCAGGTTATATGGCAAATATCGGCACAATATCAGCACTTATGCATAGTCATGATGTTGTTTTTTCAGATCGTTTTAATCATTCTAGTTTAAAAGCAGGTATTAATCTTTCTAAAGCAATGCTTTTTGAATATGAACATTTGTCTATAGAAGATTTAAAAACTAAACTTGAAAAACATAGACATTCTTATAAAAATGCAATGATTATTAGTGATTTTGTTTTTAGTATGGATGGTGATATAGCAGATATAAAAAGTTTAATTAGTTTAGCAGAAGAATATGAATGTTTATTATTTTTAGATGAAGCACACTCAACAGGGGTTTTCCCTAATCTTGAATTAAATGAAAAAGTTAAGCCTTTAGTTATAGAAATGGGTACTTTTTCTAAAGCAGTAGGTTTACAAGGGGGCTTTGTTGTTGCAAACGAAAAGATAATAGATTTTTTAATACAAAGATCTAAAACTTTTATATATTCAACAGCAATGAGTCCTTGTATTACAGGAGGGATTTTAGAAAGTCTTAAAATTATTAAATCAGAAGATTTTAGAAGAGAAAAACTTTGGCAAAATGTAAAAATAGTAAAAGACTTTTTAATTAAAAATAACTTTGATCTAATTCCAAGTGAAAGTCAAATACTTTGTGTAAAATTCAAAAATAATGAAAGTGTTTTAAAAGCTTCAGCAGAATTATTTAAACAAGGAATATGGATAAGTGCAATAAGACCTCCAACAGTAGCCACACCAAGATTAAGAATAACACTTAGTTCTAATCATGAAGAAAAACATCTTGAAAGATTCTTTGATGCAATGCTAAAGATTATTTAAACCAAGATTCTGGATTAATACTTAAACCATTAACATATAATCCAAAATGAAGATGTGCTCCTGTTGCTATTCCAGAATCCCCAACTTTCCCTATTATATCTCCTTGTTTTACAGATTGCCCTTCTAAAACTAAAACCTCTGATAAATGTAAATATACTGTTATTATGCCTTGTCCATGATCTAAAAAAATAGAATTTCCATGAATAGTAAAACCATTTTTTTCTTTTCCTACTAATATAACTTTTGCATTTGCAGGAGCTTTGACTGCGGAACCTGCTTTTCCCGCGAAATCATAACCCTTATGAAAATAATCTTCTGCTAAAACTCCATTATAAGTTCTTCTTAATCCGTAGTTTGTTGAAATATATGCACTAGATGGTTTTATCCAAGCTGAATTATCCCAAAGTTTATAAGGACTTTTAGTTTGAAGAATATTTTTTACAGTAGTTAATTCTTTTTCACTTGCTTGCAACGAGGATTTTTCTTTACTAAGTTTTATATGTTGAATAGGGAAATCTTCTTTTTGAATATTAACATAAAATATTTTTTCTCCTAAAGGGCATTTTACTAATATTTTTTCTTTTCCTATATTTGAAAGAGGAGTTGTTGCAAGTCTTGTTATATATTGAAAACCCTGATCTTTATTTACTATATCTTTGAAGAATTTATAATTATGTCCTTGAAAATTAATAGAACATTTATCTAAAAATGAATAATTCTTATCAAATTCAAGATATAAACCAGTGATAATTATTATATCTCCTTGTTTTACTGTATTATTTTTTATCCATAGATCTGCTTTAGCATCTAAAGAAAATAATAAAAATAATAAAAATAAGCTCTTTATTAGCCCCCTTTCAGGGGGTTGGGGGTCGTGTTTCTTTTTCATATCAAACCTTTAACATATTTTATTATTCTTTCACTTGCTTCTATTAACTTATCTTCTGATTGGACCATTGCTAAACGAACATAATCTCGTCCTTCTTTTCCAAAAGCTATACCGGGCGTAGTAACAACTCCGAAATTCTTTAATAAACCTATTGCAAAATCTCGTCCAAAACCTTCGAATTTTTCAGGTACTGGAAGCCATAAATACATTCCACCTTTTGCTTTAAATATGTCCCAGTCAAATGCCTCAGTTAAACGACTATGTACTAAATCTACTCTATTTTTATATATAAGCTTAAGATCATTATAATAAGGTTCAGGAAGTTTTAAAGCTTCTACTGCTGCATCTTGTATTGCACCGAAAATCCCATAATCCATATTTGTTTTTAAAGAATATAAATTATTTACTACTTCTTTATTTCCAACACAAAATCCTATACGCCAACCAGCCATGTGATATGTTTTAGAAAAAGTAAAAAATTCTATTGCAGGCTCATCAAAAGAAATATATTCAAATATACTTTGTGGTTTAGGTCCATCAAATCCTATCTCAGAATAAGCTAAATCATGACAAAGAAGTATATTGTATTTTCTACAAAAAGCTACTAATTCTCTCATAAATTCAGGATTAGAAACCGCACCTGTAGGATTATTTGGATAAGATATTATAATTATTTTTGCTTTATTTGCTATATCTGGAGGAATTGCTGCTAAATCCGGAAGAAAATCATTTTCTTGTTTTAAAGGTAATGAATAAATCTCTGCTCCAGCAAGCACACTTCCTCTATGATGTACTGGATAATGTGGATCTGGTATTAAAGAAATATCACCAGGATTAATATATACTAAAGGTAAATGTGCTAAACCTTCTTTAGAACCAATGAGAGGCAATACATTTGATTTATTTGTTTTCACTCCAAATCTATTTTCAAACCATTTTGCTATTTCTTGAGTTAAATTATCTTTTCCATCAAATGGCGGATAACCATGATTTGAAACAACTTCAACACTTTTTCTTAGACATTCCATTACTGGTACTGGCGTAGGTAGATCAGGACTTCCTAAAGAAAGATCTATCAACCATTCTGGATCATGTAATTTCTTTTGTTCAGCAACTTCAGAAAAAACATATATAGGTAATTTTAAAACACGGTCAGCTACTTGAAGCTTTTCATTTAATTCTGTTTTTTTCATTGTTTATTTGCTCTACTCCTAATAAGAATTTGTTCTGTAAAAATGGGACTTTTAAACTTAAAAATACTAATTCTCTAGTTAATACAATTGCTGAAAAGAAGCTTATTATTACACCTAATGCTAAGGTTATTGCAAAGCCTTTTACTAAGCCTGTTCCGAAAATTAAAAGCACTGTACAAACAAGAAGAGTATTTAAATTACTATCAAAGATACTTGGGAACGCTCGCGCAAAACCTTCTTCCGCCGCTCGCAAAATTCCTTTTCCATTTCTAACTTCTTCTTTTATTCGTTCAAAAATTAAAATATTAGCATCAGTAGCCATACCAATAGAAAGTATAAATCCACCTATTCCTTCAGAAGTAAGAGTAATTGTTTTTGTAAATAATCCTAAAGAAATTATTATATAAGAAATAAGTGCGATACAAGCTAATAAACCAAATAATCTATAAACACCTATAAAAAATAAAGCAATTATTGCTAAACCAATTAAGCCTGCATTTAAACTTTTTATAAGAGATTCATTACCAAGGGTAGCACTAACTGTTCTTTCTGAAATAAGCTTAAGAGGTACTGGCAGAGCTCCTGCATTAAGATTTGCGGCAAGATCTTCTGCTTTTTCCTTTGTAAAACTGCCATTAATTATACCACCAGTATTTAATTGAGCTTGAACTCTAGGAGCAGAAAGAAATTCATCATCTAAAAATATAGCCATTGGAAGACTACCGCTAGGAGCTTTTTCTCCATTAGGCAAAATACCTTTATATAATCTACCAGTTACTTCAGCAAATTTTTGTGCACTTTCAGCTTTAATTTCAAAATTTACCATCCATTCAGAATTATTATCCATAAGTGCCTGAACATTTTTTATATCAGCACCACTTAAACCACTATTAACCCAAATAGGTTCTTTATTTTTATCATTAGTCCATTCTTTAAGTTCTTTAAATTCAAGTTTTGCAGTTTTTAATAATCTTCTCTTTACTACATCAGGACTTTGTCCAGGTATTTCAACTAGGATTTTATCATTACCAACTTTTTGCACAGTGGTTTCAGCAGTTCCAGTAAGATTTATTCTGTTTTGTATATTCTTTTCAACAGATTGCATTATTTTATAATCAATATTTTGTATTTCAGGAGTTTTTTCTGCTTTAAAAATTAATTGTGCACCACCTATTAAATCTAAGCCTAATTTAAGATTTGTTTTTTGAGGATTACCTAACCAAAGAAAGACCCCTCCTAAAATTAAAACAGTTATAATGCTAAGCCATTTAAAGATTTTCATTGCAAATTTTAATAAAATATAATCAAAATATTATCAAGATTTCGCTTGAATTTCACTTATTTTTGTAAGATTTTGAAAAATAAATAAAATATCGGGCTGACAAGACTCGAACCTGCGACCTCTCCCACCCCAAGGGAGTGCGCTACCAACTACGCCACAGCCCGTAATTTTAGAATAATAATTTTAACTTATCTTTATTAATTTTATTGTACAATTATTTTAAATTGTTATTATTTAGTAATATAAATGAAAATTCTTGAAATAGAATGTGCAAGCTTATTTGAAGTACTTGCTATTAAATGGCAATTTTTAAAAGTTATAGCAATACGGGGTGCAACTACTGTTAATAACGATAATCCTGAAGAAATAAATGAAGCTGTTAAAGAGCTTATACAAAAAACTTTTGAATTAAATCAAATTTCTAAAAAACATATTATTTCAATTTATTTTTCTATTACAAAAGATATAAAATCTATTAATCCTGCAACAATAGCAAGATCTGAAATGAATTTAAAAAATATTTCTATGATTTGTGGTCAAGAAGCTTTTATAGAAAATTCTTTACCTAATTGTATAAGAATTTTAATTCATACATATACACCATTCTTTAGAAGAAAAATAAAACATGTTTACTTAAAAAACGCAACAGTTCTTAGAAATGATCTTAAATAATAATGAAAGAAATATCTAAATTAATAGAAATTTTTAAAAAAGGAAAAGACTTAGAAATAGAAAGTACTAAAGATTTTATTAATTGTCTTGCAGATAAAGAACAAAGTGAAATGAATTTAGCTTTATTGACTACTGCATGGAAACTTAAAGGTATATCTTCTGAAGAATTAGCATTAATCGCAAATCATATACTTGATAATTATATAGGAAGAGTTATTTTACCTATAGATAAAAATGAAATTCTTTTAGATTGTTGTGGTGTAGGAGGAGATGATTCACAAAGCTTTAATATTTCAACAACAACTGCTTTTGTTTTAGCTTGTTGCGGAATAAAAATAGCAAAACACGGAGGAAGAAAAACTACAAGTCAAAGTGGAAGTATTGATCTACTTGATGCTTTAAATATAAAAACTATTCTAAGTACTAATAAAGAAGAAATAATAAAAACTTTAAATGAAAAAAAATTATTATTTATTGCTTCTCCTGCAACACAACAAATTCTAGGCAAGTGGAAAACTGTTTGTCAAAAACTTGAATTTAAAGGCTTAACAGGCTTAATTGGAACTTTAACAAATCCTATTAATATTAATTATCAAATTATTGGCGTACCAAAATTTGAAATGGGAGAATTAATGATAGAAGCATTAAAACTTCTTAAAAGAGAAAGAGCTTGTGTTGTTTTTGGTTATCCAAAATTAGATGAAATTAGTATTTGTGGAAACACTCATATATGGGAATTAAACAATAATCAAATTCTTGAATATGAGATTAACCCAGAAGATTATGGACTTGGAATTTACAGATTAGATGAAATAAAAGGCGGAGATGCTGAATATAACAAAAAAATATTTTTAGATTTTCTTGACAATTCTGCTAAAGAAGCAATTAAAAATGCTGTATTATTTAATTCTGCTTTTATACTTAATATATGCAAAAAAGCCCCCTCAATCAAGGAAGCTTTTACTTTTCTTAAATTCAAATTAGAAAATAATGATTTTAAAAAATATTTTTTAGAAAATTTTAAAAATATGAAAAACTAACTGTTAATTTTCCAGAATAAATACCAGGAGGAGTTGTATCTACACTCATACTTCCGCCATCAACATTTCCACCTATTCTTAATGCTGCATAACCATTAGGAGATATCATTGTATCGTCCATTATAAAACCCTGTAAAGTTTCTGCTCCTGAGATTTCTAAAGGATTATAATTACCAGCAGGATCACCTATTATCCCTGCTAAATTGACTTTTATTCTAGCGGAATTTGGTCCATCAAGAAAAATACAGCTATCACAAGAAGGATCAGTATTAACAGTAGCACCTACTAAACCTGTTAAAAAAAGATCTCTAGGATAGGCAAATAATATTCCATTTATTTCGAAATCTGCTTGAGATCCTAAATTTAAAATCAAAGGAATTGTCTCTGTAGCTGCTGTAATATAATCTTCAACATTTGTTTGATGTAAGTGATTAATTACACTATCAGTAGGAGCAGTTGGATAATTAAATTTAGAAGGTTTAAATAAATTACCGACTTCAGCAGGATTTATACCAAAAACACTAGCAGTAGGTACAGTATTAGTTTCATCAGCTATAGTCATTGCTATTATTGATGGAATATCATAATTTACATCAATAGCTGCATCTATTTGACTACCTGTAACTACACCATCCTTTTGTCCAAAAAGCTCTGCTCCACCACCAGTAAAAGTACCAGCT
This sequence comes from Candidatus Caenarcanum bioreactoricola, assembly GCA_001899385.1. Taxonomy (GTDB): domain Bacteria; phylum Cyanobacteriota; class Vampirovibrionia; order Caenarcaniphilales; family Caenarcanaceae; genus Caenarcanum; species Caenarcanum bioreactoricola. The sequence continues at coordinate 7,528 of MOYB01000005.1, forward strand.
CCACCTCCATCTGTTACTGTTACCCTTTGTTGTGCTAATACTTCTTGTGCTCCTGTAAATACTATTAATACAAACAAGAATTTTAATATGTTTTTATTCATAATCTGAAAATCGTTCTACATTTTATACTCAATAAATTCACTTTGTAAGAAATTTTTTAACAATAATGGGGGAATAACACTGAAAATTTAAAAGACTGCCTTATTTTTCTTAATCTTTTGATATTATTATTTTTTGCTTAAACTTAATAAAACTATGAATAAAGATAATTTAAAGAACCTTATTAATAAATTTATGCTTGTATTTCCTCCTATTCTTACTTTTATACTTATTTTTTCTTTTTTTATAAAAGATACAAAGATTAGAGGTATATTTTTAGGTTATGAAGATGGTCTTGCAGAAAATTTAACAAATATATTTTTATTTATAGCTATAATCATAAATTTAATTTCTATTTTCTCTTCTAGAGTTAAAACTAAATTTGAAATCTTTTATTTAATAATCTTAACTTTAGGTTGTATTTATTTCTTAGGAGAAGAAATGAGTTGGGGACAACATATCTTTAAATGGAAAGCTTCTCATGAATGGAGAGATATTAATATTCAAAAAGAAACAAATTTTCATAATTTAAAAGGATTTTATGGAAAATTTTTTTCAAGAATTCCAAGAGCTTGTTTATCAGCTTTTATTCTAATAATAAGTATATTTATACCGTTAATTCAAATAATATTTAAAAATATTAAAATTCAATCAAATATAATTTTAGCAAAACCTAATTTTTATATAATATCAGGTTATTGTCTAGCTATCACAATGATTTTTCGTAGATTTAAACCTCTTTTAAAAGATTTATATGATAAAGGTATAATTAAATTTAATAGTTTTGCACATGCATTTAATCAAACTGCAGAAATAAATGAATTTTGTATTGCAATGTTTTTATTATTTTATATATACTCTATTTATATTTATCTAAAAGAGAGAAATTAATTTCGGAGAGAGAGGGATTCGAACCCTCGGTACAGATAAACTGTACAACGGCTTTCGAGGCCGCCCGATTCAACCGCTCTCGCATCTCTCCAGTCAGAATATACCCAAGAGGATTCGAACCTCCGACCTTTAGATCCGCAATCTAATGCTCTA
>MOYB01000005.1:8755-11233 GCA_001899385.1 Candidatus Caenarcanum bioreactoricola
CAACCACTCGGCCATCTCTCCAAGAAATTTTATTATAACATACTTAATTATTATATATTATTCAATTTAATATAGTTGTAGCAGCAAGTACATTAGGTACATAATATCTTGTTTCTTTAGGCAGATATTGACTTATTTCCCAAAAATCATTACTGCCATTTGCTTGATTTATTGCTTGTTGCACTCTAGTTTCCCCTGCATTATATGCTGCTACTGATAAAAGCCAATTGCCAAATCTTTTATTTAAACGTTTAAGATATTTTGCAGCAGCTTTAGTTGATTTTACAGGATCTGAAAAATCCTCTTCACTAACAAGCCCAAAGACTTTGCCTGTTGATGGAATAAATTGCCATATACCTGATGCTCCAGCTTCTGAGTAAGCACTTGGACTATAGGTACTTTCAACAAAACCCATTGCGATAAGATCTGAAGGCACTCCTTCTTCTTCAAATATTTTTACAAACATATCTTCATAATATCTAAGTCTATCTTTTCCTATTTCAACACGAAGGTTATTTTTATAATTCAAGGTTTCGAGAGCACTTGCAACTTCTGGTCTTTTAAAATGCTCTTTAAATAAGTTTTCATGTTTAATTCTTTTAGTTTTCTTTTCTTCTATATTATTTTTATTTTCAAATTTTTTAATTGTATTTTCAACATTTGAAGATTTTATAGGATTTGTATTTAGACTTTTATTTTCTTCAAAATCTGGATTAAGAATTACTCCTCTTTGAAAGTTAGAAACAAGTATTTTATCTTTACCTAAAATAACTTCAACTTCTGAAAAGCATGATCTATAGATAGCAAATAAAATTATTAAGCAAAAGAAGATTTTATATTTTTTAAAAATTTTCATAGTTAAATTAGGAAAAACCCTTTGTTAAATTCAATACCACATTAAAGGCTTTATTTAACTATTTAATTTACTAATTAAATTCATTCATAATAGTTTCAAGGGATTTTTCTTGTTTTAAATATTCTTTTAAGCTTTTAAGAGCAAGATTTAAAGTTTTATTTAATAATTCAATTTCAGTAGATAAAAATTTATTTAGGACATAAGTACTTCTATTTTCGCCACCAGGGTCAGGACCTATACCAAATCTCAAACGAATAAAATCTTTAGACTGTAGATGTTGTATTATCGATTCAATACCATGTTGTCCACCAGCTCCTCTTGATTTCACCCATTTTATTCTACCTAAATCTAAACTTATATCATCATGAATAATGCAAAGATTATTTAAATTTTTTATTTTATACCAATCCAATACTGCTCTAACTGCCTCTCCTGAATTGTTCATATAAGTCAAGGGATAAATAAAAATAAGATTATTATTACTAATTATTTTACTTTTTAATTTTTTTGATATTTCTTCTTTAAATAAATAGCCTTGTTTTTTTAATTCAATTATTAATTCATCAAGGATTTGGAAACCTATATTATGTCTTGTATTATTATATTTTTCACCTTTATTGCCTAGACCAACTATTACAAATTTATTCATTTAATTACACAGTAAATTTTTTATATTCATAAGATGTGTATTATCTTTGATCTCAGAGAATGCATAAACATAATCCCCTTCAGATTTTAATTTTGGATTAGTAAATGAAAAATTCTTATATTCTGCTTTTAGATTTTCCTTTTTACAATCAGCTATGTATTTAATAAGTTGTAAACTTTTACTTTTCGGAAAGAAAATCTGATCTTCTATTGAAGCAACTTTAGTTTGATTTTCAAAATCAGCTTTTATATCTAAAGTATGTTTATCTGTAATTATAATATAAGGTTTTTCAGAAGTTCCCAAATTAATTGTATTTAGATCAAATCGAGCTTCTTCAGCTTTAACAGCAAAGCTTATAAAGCTAAAAAATAATAATGTTAAAAATTTTTTCATAAATTATATATTTGATTTAATAAAATTTCTAAGTCCTTCTTTATTAAGGGCGCCTACATTTTGAGCAATTACTTTACCTTGTTTAAACATAATTATAGAAGGTACTCCACTTATTCCATAGTTTTGGGATAAATGAGGATTTTCATCTACATTTACTTTAATAAATTTAATATCAACAAATTCTTTTGAAATTTCTTCAAGAACAGGAGATAACATTTTACAAGGTCCACACCATGGTGCATAGAAATCCACTAGAATATATTCACTAGTACTTCTTATAACATCATTATTAAAATTATCATCAGAAGTTTCTAATATTAATCCCATGTTTTTCTCCTTATGTTTATAAGATAAATAAAATTATATCAAAAAAATGGTTCTTCTATGAAAGAATTGATTAAAAGAAAAAATAAATCCTTGGATTCCCCCTTTAGGGCTTGCTCCCCTACAGTTTCAAATTAATGATTATATCGGGAAATTAAATTAATTTTTCATTAAAATCCTTTTAAAAATTAAAACACAAGATTTTCCGCAAGAAACCCCCTAACCCCCTTAACAGGGCATTGCTAATTATATACTG
>MOYB01000005.1:12575-15435 GCA_001899385.1 Candidatus Caenarcanum bioreactoricola
ATTTTGAGGGGGAGTAAGGGGTTAGGTGGCTCTACTCTTGTTGTTTTTTTCTTTCTTCATCTTCTTTAGCTAATCTATATTTATTAAATAAAAATAATATTTTACTTAAAAGAGCAACATCAACTTTTATTCTTTCTTCTTTTCCATCTCTAAAAATAGTTATAGCGTTCTTATCAAGGAGATCTTTATTTGCAAATTTATCAGAACATAAAAATTCTTCGAGCTTTTCTTGTTGCAATGGACTTGAGGCACTACAAAAAGGCACAAAACCTAAATCCGAATACATAGAGGCTTTTCTTTTATTTCGTCTTTCTGATAAAGAATCTAAATCTTCCATAGAAGTAAAAGTTTGATTATTATCAAAAATAGAATCATAAACTTCTCTTAAACAACGAAAAGTTTCAATAGAAAAATCTTCAGAAGGGTAGGTTGATGTAGCTAATTTCATTATATTAGGCATTTCTTCTCCTTCTGGAGTGTCTAATATAGTTTTTTTCTTTTCTTGAACTTCAACTTCAAATTTCTCTTTTTCTTTTAATTTTAAAGTTTTCTTTGAATCCGGTGATTTAAAATCAAGAATTATATTTAAAAGTAATGGATTACTAAGACTTAATTTTGACTCGCCTTTATATACACTATTAAAAAGTCCTATTAAATCTTTAGTATTTTCTAATTTTTTTATTTGTTCAAAATTAGTTTTTTGTTCTTTATTTAATTTAAAATCTGTATTAAGAAAAACATCAGATAATAATTGATTTACAGCACCAGTTTGTAATCCGAAAGCAACTTCATTAATTAATGTTTTAGAGATTTTTTTCTGAAGATTCTCGATATTTTTAATTTGATCTTTTAAAAGCTTATCTTCTCCTATTTCTGTTAATCCTTTTACAAGTTTTGTTTTAAAATCTTCTGTTTCTCCTAAAAAGAAATTGATTTTAAATTTCATTTCTTCAAGTAATTTTAAAATTAATGCCATTTTTTCAGCTGGAGATAAATTAATATCATTAACTATTGCAATCATCTTATTTTTAAAAGGCATAATAAAATTATCTTCCATAAAATTAAGATTTTTAAGTTGCCCTATACCACAAAGTTCTCTTATAGACTTTGCAGGGGCAAAATCATTAAACATTTTAAGATTCTCTTTCTTTGCTTTTTGCGCTCTTTGATTTGCATTAATATTTATAAGAATATTATTTTCCTGTGTAATTTCTTCTATTAATTTTTTTATTTCAGGATCTTGTTTTATTTCTGTAAGATCTACAACATCATAAGTTTCATCAGTTAAAGTATTTTCTCCAAAAGATTCTAATTGACTGATTCTATAATATTTAATATTTAATATATTATTAGAAGATCTTATTCTATCTGGTACTTCTCTTTTTTCAAGTTGATTTATTAAATAATTAAAATTACTTTGTAAATCATTATAATCTTTAAATTTACGTTCTGAATCTGCTTGAAGTTTATTAGTTTTAACTATTGTTTTTATTCCTGTGATACTTGTTCTAAGAGAAAATTCATAATCTAAAGAAGAGGGGATAGATTCAAAAACTGCTGCCATAGCTTTTGTAGTCTTTGGATTAAAAACAGCATTATATCGTGCAATTACTGATTGCTTATCTGAAAGTTGTAAAAAAGAAAATTCTTCTATATTTTGTTGTTTTTCCTCTTTAGCTTCTTCTAAAAACACTGGCTTCCCAACATTAAATTTCAAAAGAAGATTTTGAAGTATTTGATTTTGGGTTTTAGAACTAGCTTTATAATTATTAATTAAATTTCTAATATTTATTAATTGAGTTTGAAGTTCAGTTTTATACCTTGCGTAAGCTATTTTTTTTAATTCCTCAGGAGAAAGTTTTTGAGCTTTTTCATATTTATCAACTCTAGGAATTACTTCTATTCCAGAAGGCATTGTTTCTGTTGCTTGTATTTTTGGAGTTGTTTGAGATAATTCTTGATTTATAATTTGTTTTCTTTCTCTTATTATCATGATTTTAAAATATTTTTGTATTATAGAAAAATTTTATATACAAATAGAAAATCTCTTAAATCTATTAATTTACTTTAGTTTAAAAAAATTTTATTTAAAAACTTTCTTTAAATGAAAAAAAATGGTATTTTAAATAATTGGGTTATTACTCTTAAATTCGAAAATTAATATAAATTATATGAAAAATTGGTTAAAATATATTGTTCTTTGTTTATCTTTTGTAGTTGCTTTAAGTGGATGCAACACACAAAAACCTGAAAATACAGCAACTGAAGAAGCAGTAACAACAGAAATTCCTGCTAATGAAGAAGCTCCTGCTGTAACTGAAGAAGCAGTAAAAGAAGAAGCTCCTAAAGCTCCAGAAGCAGTAAAAGAAGCTCCTAAAGCTCCAGAAGCAGTAAAAGAAGCTCCTAAAAAGTAATTAGTTTTTAAAATTACTTTATAAAAAAAGAAGAGATGTTATTAAGTTAGCATCTCTTCTTTTATAGGCTGAACAATTGATTAAGAGCCCCCCTTTCATACGGGACAGGGGATAAATTAAAAAAAATTAATGTAAAATTCTAGAAAATATTTCTATAAACCATTGTATTTCGTATTTATATATGTTATAATAATAATTGTAAGTCCAAATGAAAATTAAAAATAAATTTGGACTTAATAGATGTAAATAAAAGTTGTGGCCACAAAAAATAAAAACATTTATCCAGACAAAAAAAGCACCTTGGGTGCTGGATTAATCTGGCTGCATAAACGACTTGCTCGCAAGTCACTACCTTTCGTAAGAGAAAGGAGTATTAAACCCGAGGAAATGGGGTTAATAAGCGGGGAGAGTCGCTCAGATGTGATAAATCGAAGAGAAAGAGAAAT
>MOYB01000005.1:16106-38493 GCA_001899385.1 Candidatus Caenarcanum bioreactoricola
CCCCCGCCCTCTCCTGAAGGAGAAGGAGCTAAGACGCGTGCATAAAATCCCCTCTCTTTTAGGAGAGGGGAAACCTGAGCGAAGCGAGGGAGGGGTGAGGCTTTATTGGGGGGCTCAAGGGGCGGATGAACTGATTCATAGGATCTTAATTTTTATAATTCAAAGCTATAAACAATAGAACTTTTTTTAGGTTTTTTCTCAAATAAAATATTAATAAGCTCTCTATCTTGCTCAAGCGTTTCAATTTTTAAATTGATTTTTTCTTCTAAACTAATTGAAAATCTTTCTTTTGCTTGCTTTAATAAACAAAGTATCATATCTTGAAAAAGCTCTGGAGAACGTTCTTTTGGTCTAATATAAAATTCTTCTATTGAAAGTGAATAACTAGAATAATTATAATTAGGCAATTTCTCTATTCTTGCTGATAAAAAGCCACTAACCCCATTATCTCCAAAATCACAAATTATTAAAAAATAATTAGAATTATTTAAAAGTTCTTTTGCATATTCAAACCAAAGTTGAGAAGCTTTATTTTGCCATTTCCAACGAGTAAAATCACTTATTTGTTTAAGGCATGCTGAATTTGCCCAGAGTTCAATCACCCCTTTTAGATCATCTTTCTCAGCGAGTCTTACTGGTTCTAAGCATTTGTCTCTTACTGACATATTAATAATATTAAATTTTTACTTCAGCTTATAATTATTATATAAAAAAATATATTAAAAATTAATTAAAATAGTGTTTAAATATCGTTTACAAAGAATTTTAGATTTAAGAGAACAAGAACTTGAGGCGGCAAAAGTTCGATATAAAGATGCAAATCAACGTGTAATTGAAATAGGGAATAAAATAAAAGAAAATCATAAATCACAAATAAATATAAAAAACAAATTAGCAAAAGGAGATTTCGCTGAATCACCTATAGTTTCAATGAATAGAGCAAAGTTTCTTGAAAAAGAAAAAGAAAGATTAGAAGAGGAAATGATAGAAGCAGAGAATTATAGGGAAGAAATGAGAAATGAAATGATTATATGTCAACAAAAAAAAGAAGCACTTGAAAAACATAAAGAAAAAGAAAAAGAAGCTTTCATTGTAGCTGAATTAAAAAAAGAAGAAAAAGAACTTAATGAATTAGGCTTAATAATGAGACGTTTACGAGAAGATGAAGAATCAAATAATCAAAATTGAAAATTTAAAAGATTCTAAGAGTGATTTCGAGAATCTAAAAACTAGCTCTTGGAATAGTAATGAAGATGAATTTTATAATATTTATTTATCCGAATTAAAGGATATTCAAAGTGATAATCAGGAAATTTTACAGCTCCTTCAAAATTGCAATTATTTTCAAGAAATTTTAATGGACTTTGCAGAGCAGAATCAAGCACAAAATCAAAATCAAGAAATTCAAAATCTTAAGAATTTTAATAAAAATAATCTTGAATTGTTCCTTAAAATGAATTCTTTAAATAACTTAAATTCAAAAATCGATGTTAATTTAGATAAAGAAAACATGAAGATTTCAATGGATATGCCTGAAGATCAAAATATAAAAAGTATAAATGTTTATTATGATGCTGAAAAAAATAGCATAAAAGCAGAGTTGATTACTTCACAGGCTGCAATGAAAATACTACAACAACAATTAGATGAACTTGAAAAGAATTTAGCAAAACATAATATAAAACTTGAAAAATTAAAAATAACTGCAATGAAAGATTCTACGCAACAAGAACAAAAACAAGGACAATCTAAAAATCAAAAAAAAGATAATGAATAAATATTTAATTATAAGTATTCGTTCTTGTATAAATAAGCTATTATGATTTATTATATAAACAATCCTCAATTAGGTTGTTAAAGAATTAAGTTGTTCTGACAATTAATCCCATGATGGAGGTCGAAGAGTTAAATTTTAGAAGTAGGCTCACAATAAATTATAAATCTGTGTTTACTATTTAGATATTATTTATTGAGAGAAACGGAAAAATTAACAGACTCCTCCTTGAAAAATTAATTCATGAGGACAAAACTTAATTCCCCTATTTGAGGATTTTTATTATGTAATATTACATAGATTTTGAAGACTTGATAATAAAGGAAATATAGTTTTTGCAGGTAATAACAGGAAGTCAGAATCCCCAAAATTTGAAATAAAAGGGAAGTTCTGATTTTCTTTACTTTTTTGAGATAACCAATCAAAAATTTTAATTCGTTCATCTGGACTGTTATATATTATTCTCACGATTCTTTGCAATTCACTAACTTTTGAATTCAAATTAAAATCAGTATTTTTATTTTGTTGTTGTTCTTCTTCTGTTGTTGATTTATTATAATTATCTTCTTCATCATCGATTACATCAAAATTTTCTTGACTTAATTCTTCTAAAAATTTCTTTTGTGATTCTAATTGATTCCATTCATTTTCTAAAAGTATTGAATTAATCTCATTGTTTATTTGTAAATGAAGATTAAAAGGTGTAAGATAATTATTTAAAATTTGTTGTGATGATTTATCTATGTCTTCTTTTATTAAACTAATTTCATCTTGAAGTAAAGATTCTATTTTTATCAAAGTTTCTTCTTCTGAATCATTAAGCATTAATGGCAAAATAGATTTAATTAAAAGAACTGGCTCATCAAATAATTCAAATTTCATTATTTTTTAAAAATTTTAATTTAATTATATTATATCTAACTCTGGAATTTCCTTTATAAGCTGTAAAGAAAAAGCTCTTTTATAAAATTCTTGTATTGATTTTATTTCAAGTTCTTCTAAATTTAAAGTTTTATGATTTACATACATTGAAACAAAACGTTTTAATTTTATAAGATCTAATCCTGATGCATAATTAGAAGCAAATTCAAGAGCTTTATCTTCATTATTAAGACTATATTCTATACTTTTCTTTAAAATCTCTGATAAATCTTTTTTTACTTCTGTTGTTAAAGATCTTTTAATAATATTTACACCTAAAGGTAAAACAAGTCCATTAGTTTCTTTAGACCACCATTCTCCTAAATCTAAAACTTTTTCTAAATTATCATCTTCAAAAGTAACTTGTGTTTCGTGTATTATTAAACCTACTCTTTCTGTGCCATTAAGAATTAAATCTTTTATTTTATTGAATTTCTCTATTCTAAAATCTGCTTGAGGGAAAGCTAATTGTAAAGTTAAATGTGCACTAGTTAATTCTCCAGGTGATAAGACTTTTAATTTAGCTAAAGAAATAAGTCTTTTGATTTCTTCTATATCATCTCCCTTTCGACAAATTAAAATAGGGCCATATCCATAACCAATACTTGAACCTGCTTTTAAAATTTGATATTTATTATGAACTTTTGTATAAGCATTATAAGATACAGCAGTTAAATCATATATTTCTTCTAAAGCGCATTTATTCAAAGTTTCTATATCTGCTAAATTATTTTCAAATTCATAATTTTTAAGATCTATTTTTTTATTTAATATTGCATAGAACATGAAAGCATCATCAGAATCTGGACTATGCGCTAATTTTATTCTCATGATTTTATTTTATTATATTTTAACTAAAGTTTAGTATACTTAATTTAAAGTTTTATTTTACGATTTATTTAAGAATGTTAAATTTTGAACAGATATTAAATTTAATTGATAAGCTCAATGACTCAACCTTAAGCGAAATAAGTATATCGCAAAAAGATTTTAATTTAACTTTGAAAAAAGAGATTTCTCAGTTTGTTTCCACACAAAATACAATTCAAAGTCAGGTTCTAAATTCTGTTCAACCTCAAATACAAAAAGAAGAGACAGAAATTATAAATAAAAAAGAAAATTTAATTGAAATAAAATCACCTATGGTAGGTACTTTTTATGCCTCGGCTTCTCCTGATTCACCTGCTTTTGTTGAAATAGGCAAAAAAATAAAAATTGGTGATGTTCTTTGTATTATAGAAGCTATGAAAGTTATGAATGAATTGCCTGCTGAAGTTGAAGGTATTATAGAAGAAATTTGTGTTAATAATGGTCAAATCGTTGAATTTGGTCAGGTTTTATTTAAATTAAAATAATATGTCTGTAAAAGAAATTGGAAGTGTTTTAAGATCAACTTCACATACAGAATATATTGTTCAAATACTTAATCCAAGGAAAAATCTTAGTATTGCTGATTATTCTTTAGGAAGTTTTGTTTTTTTAGGGAAAGACATAGTTGCAATAGTATATGATACTGAAATTTTTAATCCTAATGCTTTAAGTCTTTCAGAACAAAAACTTGAATTTGAAAAATTCGCTCCTGATTTACTTGAAGAAATTGATATATTACTTAAAGTCTTAATATTAGGTAAATTTGATATTAATAATATGAATCAATCTATACCAACAGAAATTATTGAAGCTGGTGAAAGAGTTTCTTTAATGACAAAAGAACAAATTAAAGCTTTTCATTTAACTTCTAATAATAAACTTCAACTTAAATATTTAACAAATCTTAAAGAATATAAATTAGCTTATACTATTTTTGAAAATATATATAAACAATTACAAAACCTCTTAGATTCAAAGCATTTAGAAATTTTAAAATTACTTCAAAAAAATATGCTCTGGGAAAGAGTTTACAAATAATAATAAAGAATAAAATTTCTTATTCTAAATATTTTGTTATAATTTATTGCTAAATTTTATAGAATATTTTAAAAATGAACTGTAATTTATTTTTAGTTGGAATTAATACTACTTTTTGGATAGAAGTTGCAAAAAAACTCTCTCAATATGAAGGAATTAATCTTAACCATGCAACTTGTTATTTTAAATGGTATGACGAAAAAAAATTAAGAGAAAATGAACCCCTTCTTAAAAATATAAATTTTATAAATCCTATTTATCTTAATAATCTTAATAATCTTATTGATTTTGTTGATTATAACGACCCAAGTACTATATTAGATAATAAAATTTTATCTGAATTAAAATATATAGAAGATCAATTTTTAATTATTTGTGATAGACTTACGTTTTTACCAACAAGCTTTAGAAGAAGAAGACGTATCTATAGAAATCTTCTTAGATATTGGCTTTCTTTCTTTAATAAAAATAAAATAGATTGTATATTATTCACTTGGACTCCCCATGTAGGTTGGGATTTAGTATTATTTGGAGTTGCGAAATATTTAGGAATAAAAATAGTAATTACTGGTCATACGCACATAAACGATAGAATACATTTTAGAGAAAATTATTGGGATATAGAATCAATGCCCGAAAATTTTTTAGAAGAGCTTTCAACTGAAGAAATAAAAGCAAAAATAGATAAAGCATTGCTTGAAGAAGCATATGAAGGTTGTAGTCTGATAAACTTTTCAAGACAAATTAATGATTTAGCAACTGGGCAAAAAGGTTTAAATGTAAAAAAGGAAGTTGAATTTAATGATATACATCCAGTTCCAGTCTTTGCAAGAAAGAAAAGTGTAAAAAAATTCATACCTCTTTTTATGCAAAAAGCACTTAGAGAATTTTATGAAAATGTATATCTAAAAATAAAATATGCTAAAAAACTTATTGTAGGCAGAGCAGAACATTTCTTAACTTTTTCTGCATTTGGAAAAGTTAGTCCATTGATTCCTTTTATTGGACGATTTATTCATGCAAAAAAAATGAAAGCCTTACTTGCTTATTATAATTCTCTTTGTGAACCAATGGATTATAATAAACCTTTTGTATATTTTTCAATGCATCTTCAACCTGAACGAACTTCACAACCAGAAGGTTTAATATTTGAAGATCAATTTTTAGCAATTCAAATGCTACATGAAGCATTACCTGAAGGTTGGAATCTTTATATTAAAGAAAATCCTCGTCAATTTGATATAACAAATAATAGAGGCATAATGGCTGGTATTCATTATAGAGATAAAAAAGATTATATTGAAATGAAAAAGCTTAAAAAATTAAAATTTATGCCAATGAGTGAAGCTGTTGATAAAGTTAGAGAATATGCAATTTGTACTGCATCACTTATTGGAAGTATTGGTTGGGAATCTCTTTTAACAAATAAATGTACAATTGCTTTTGGTTCACCTTGGTATTCACCTTGTCCTTCGTGTTTTAATGCCAGAACAGTTGAAGATTGTAAAAAGGCTATACAAGAAGCCAGAACAAGAAGTAGAGAACAAAATGAAAGAGATTTTTACCGTTTTATGGTTTATATTCAAGATCAACTTATAATAGGAAATATGGATGGACCAAGTATAAGATTTTCAAAAAGATCAGTAGAAGAATTATCTAAGAATTTTTGTGATGGTGCTGTAAAGAAAATTCTTAATTAAAATTTATATTTTATCTTTAATAAGCTTAAGATTTTCGCCTAAGCCATATATATGAGTTTTTTCATCAAGAGCTTCTATGCCTAAATTCATAAGTAAATCTGAAAATATTTGATTTTTATTTTTACTTAAGAGATTTTGAAGAATCTGAGTAGCACCATCAAAACCCAAAATATTATCAAGATATTCTTCTCCTAATTCTTCAAAAATTTCAGAAACATTATAATTTTTTTTATTCATTAATTCTACAAAAATTTCTTTTGCATTATTTTCTTCATAATAATTTTCATTTTCATCATTATCTTCGTCATCTTGATCATCTTCATCAATATTTTCTCTGATTTCTAAAACATCTATATAGCTTTCTTTTATATCTGGTAAAATTTCTTTTATATTTTCAATATTTAATTCTTCGCCTTCTGCCAATTTATCAAGTATCTCTGAAATTTTTTCTTTTATTTTAGAATCCTGAAAATTATTATTTAAAGTATTTAAAAGATTTACAACATATTTTTCATCAATATCTTCAAGATTTTCTAGTTTATCTAAAATAAAAGGAATATTATAGTCTTCTTCAAATTCTGAATCTTCATCAGTTAAGTTTTCATAATCGAAATATGTTTGACTATCATTATATTTAGACATAAACGGCATTTCATTATTTTTAATTTGGATTTATAATTTCTATTCCATAGTTTGGATAATTAGAAATAATAATTTATAGCTATCCCTATATAAAATCAATAAAAATAAATATGGTTAAATATGATGATTACTATGAAATCTTAGGTGTTAAAAGAACAGCCTCTCAAGATGAGATTAAAAAGGCTTATAGAAAACTTGCACGTGAACATCACCCAGATCGTAATCCTAATAATAAATCTGCAGAAGAAAAATTCAAAAAAATAAATCAAGCTTATGAAATACTTTCTGATCCAGCAAAGAGAACACAATATGATAATTTAGGAAGATATAGTCATGGAAGTGATTTTAATATGCCTCATGGTTTTGATTTTAATACACAAGGAGCTTCAAATTTTAATGAATTATTTAATATGATTTTTCAAAATAACATATCAAGTTTTTTTGAACAAGATATAAATAGATCATCACAGCCATTTATTAGAAACAATAGACGACAACAAATAGCTGAAGATATTAATCTTGAATTGAATTTAAGTTTAGAAGAAGCAATACAAGGTTGTAAGAAGAAAATCAGTATAAATTACGGAGAATCTTTTGAGGTGCAAATCCCCCCCTGGACTAAAGATGGTACACAATTAAGACTTGTTGGTAAAGGCAGAAATTCAGGTAATTTATATTTAAAAATTAAAATCCTTCCACATATAAAATATAAAATAAATGGAGAAGATATAGAAAGTAAAGAATATATAAGTATTACAGAAGCAGTTTTTGGGACAGAAAAAGAAATAGAAACTTTAAATGGGAAAGTAGTTTTAAAAATACCTGCAGCTATTCAAGCAGATCAAAGATTAAAAATCTCGGGCTTTGGTTGGAATAAAAAAGGAGATCATTTTGTAAGGATTTTTGTACGCATTCCTAAAGAACTTAAAGATAAACAAAAAAAATTATTTGAAGAATTAAAAAAATATGAATAAAAATTTGTATTTACTTCTTTGCTGTGTTAAAATTATATTTAATATTCAAAAAGGGAAGTTAAGTAAAATTTATAATGGTAGGTCTTTCCTCACTCAAATTATTAAAGGGTCTTTATGAATTTAAAAATTCTATAGGGGTTTGGGTAAAGACACCAAGAACAAGTTTTACTAGAACTACATTTAGACTTGGTGGATTAGAATGTATTACAGAAAAATCTTTGCAAGTTCATCCGGTTCCAATCGCAGTTCATAATAGAAGAAAAAGATAATTGAGATTTTAAATCACCTCCTAGATCTCTTGTAAGGGGTAGGAGACTTCTTTTGAAACCAATTAAGCTTTAGACATTTCTATAAAATTTACATTAATTTTTTTTAATTTATAGTTTGTTTATGTATATTTTATTTTTTATGTATTTAGAGATATAAGAATATTTTTATTTTATAAAATTCGAGGTATAAGATCATGGCTACTCCAATATTTGATGATAGAATATCAATAGATACAAGTCTTATTATTGGTTCACCAAAAACAGCAAAACCAGCAGTAATAGCAGCAACAAAAACAATACCGGCAACAGGAGTAGCAGTTACAGATACTTATGTTACTGAAGAGGATGCTCGAGCTGAAGCAGAAAGATTCGTAAAAGAAGCAGAGGAAGCTAATAAAAAAGTACAAAAACTTTTACGTTTAGAAAAAGAAAGAGTTGAATTAGGACCTTCTACAAATGAAAATTATAAAGACCTTGATAGAAACAATAAAGAAACAGCAGCATTAAGAAAAGAAATAAAAGAATCTGCTTCTTTAACAAAACTTTATGAAGAAGAAAAGGCTAAATTAAATAGTCCTCTTGTAAAACTAAGAGAAGCCTATAAATTAATGTGTTTATACAGAAACTCATCTGATTTTAATTTTTATAAAGAAGAGATTTCTGCTTTAGATTCAAAGATAAAGATATTAAAAGAAAAATATTCCAAAGAAGCAAAACAATTTGATGAAGAAGATAAAAGTTCTTATGAAAATGAATATATTAATGAAGTAAATAAATTACTTCAAACTGGAAAAATCACATTATCTAAATATTTAGAACAAAAACAAAATTATGTTGATAATTTATGTGCTGAAGAAATAGAAGAAATAGTAAAAGTTAAAGCAGAAGAAGCTAAAGCTAAGACTAAAACCGAAGAATCAATAGAATCAGTAAATAATAAAAAGACTTTAGAAGAAAAGAAAGTTAAATTAGAAGAAATAAAAAAAGAAGTTGGAGAAATCTATAATACATTATCTCCTCAAATAAATTTATATGAAAAAATCATTACTTATGAAAAAGCTAAAACTGAGTGGTATGAAAAATTTTGGAATAATACAAAAAAAGGTTTTGAAAAAGGAGAAGAATTTAATGAAGATAAATGGAAAGATTTTGTAGAATTAATAAAAATGATGAATTTAAATTCTTTTAATTGGACAACTCTTGAAAGACTTTATTATTCTAATCGCAATTATAAAATAAAAAGATTATCTTGTGCAAATTATATTGGTAGTTCTTTTATTATACAAATTCCTTTTCACACAAGAGATAATACTGAAACTTATGATTATTTTAAATATAGAGATAAAGGATGGATTAATCAAAGAGATGCAACAGGTTTAATTTCTCAAAGAATAAAAGAAATGGAAGTTTATTTAGAAAATGTTCCTTTTTTAGAAGAACAAATGGATCCAAATAATCAAAAAAAGAACAATGAAATAAATTCTATAATAGATGAACAATTTAAAGCATATGATCGTTGTTTAACAGAAATACAGACATATTTAACTAAAATAAAAGAAGAAACAAAAGAAGATTCTCCCATAGGGAAAGATCTTACAAAATGGCGTACAGAAATAGAGAATAAAAAGGAAACAACAACATATACAAGAAAATATGATAAACCTGATTTAGAACTTAAAGATATTAATATATTACAAACTACTCATAAAACTATAGCTACTATGGTTGATAAAACAACACAAACAATAGTTGAAGCTAAAATTGAAAGAGACGGTACTGACGCAAGTGGAGGAAGTGCACCCTCAGCAGAAAGCGATGGAGGAGGAAGTTCTTATATAGAAGCTTGCCGTCTAAGTGTAAGTAATGCTAACATGCGTTATAGTAGCCAAAATGGTGGTTCATTAACAGTTAATGAAGATTATTATAATCAAATGGCGAAAATGTTTTAATAAATAAAAAATTTTTTTCAAAAGATAAATCTTATCTTAATTATTATGTATTAAGACATAACAGTAGATATATTTATTTTTATATGACAAAAAATATTGATTTTTCAAGTTCAGAATTTACTCTTCCAAATTTAAAAAGAAAAGATCCTTCTGATCTTGGTGAAAAACGTTTAGCAGAAATTCGTTATAATCTTAAAAAAGAGGCAGATAAAGAATCAGCATTAGCTACAATAGGAATTACAGGAATGGTAGGAGGAGCAGTTACAGGAAATCTTCCTATTTTTGGATTATCTCTTTTAGTCTTAAATGGTTGTTATCCACCAGATAAACCTAATCCTACAGAACCTAATAATATTGAATTCAGTAATCCTATAAAAATTGAAGAAAAAATTGAAGAACTTAAAACTAAAGGAATAGTCTTTAGCGATAAAAATTTAACTGATATTTCAAAATATAATAATGATAAAACTAAATGGTATAAACATCTTAGTATACTGTTAAAAGGTTTTTCTTTTTTTGAAGAATATCCAATATCTTTACAAATCCTTTCAAGGAATGGAACAATGCCATTAACAATAACGCCAGATCCTTCTCCTACTGTAGGCGGACAAGTTTATGGGGGAATGTATTGGCGACAATATAATACAATTGATACCCAAGCATACGAAGAAATTTTAATACATGAATGTGGACATGCAATTAATTATAATGGAGGAGAACTTTCTTTAAAAGCACCATTTAAAGACGCATTTTATACTGATATTATAAATCTTTTAGCAAAAAAAGAAGAAAAATCTGTATCTTTAGAATCAACTTTTGAAAATATTATGAGCAATATTATGAAAAGTTCTAATGTTGATAAAGAAATAACAGATCGAATAGCTATTAATAAGAAGAATTTTAAAATTGAAGCAGATAGCTTAAAAAAATTAAAAAATGATATTTATGGTGTATCAGGAATAGATTTATCTAATAAGAGCAGAGGTCCTGGATATATAGGTGAAATCTTTGCTGAATTTGTATTGTTCAAAGTAAAGACTGATGCGAATGAACAAATGAGAGAATTATTTCCAATGAGTATGAATTATATGGAAAATGTATTAAATGGACAAGAAAATACTAAAAATATGAAAGAATCAACTAATGAAAATACACAAGTAGATAAAGATACATTAGAAAAATTCGATTTATAATTTCCTTACTGCACCTAGATCTGCTGAAGATACAAATTTAGAATAAATTTCTAAAGCCTTTGATATTTTTCTGTTTCTCTTTGGCTTAAAAGGTTCTGCTTTTTGTTCTTCTTGTTCTCTTCTTTTATTTAATTCCTCATTTGATAAATTAACATTTATACTTCTATTTGTTATATCAATTTCTATTTCATCATTATCTTGGATAAGGGCTATATTGCCACCATTAGCTGCTTCTGGTGAAATATGTCCTATTGAAAGCCCTGATGTTCCCCCTGAAAATCTTCCGTCTGTTATTAATGCACAACTAGCACCTAAGCCAATAGATTTTATATAAGAAGTAGGATATAACATTTCTTGCATTCCTGGTCCGCCTTTTGGACCTTCATAAATAATTACTACTATGTCCCCTTTTTCTATTTTATTAGCTAATATGCCTTCGCAAGCTTCTTCTTGGGAATGAAAAACTTTTGCTTTACCTTTAAATTTAAATATCTTTAAATCAACTCCAGCAGTTTTCACTACACAACCTTTTTCTGCTATGTTACCGAAAAGTACTGCTAAT
The DNA here is from genome assembly GCA_001899385.1 of Candidatus Caenarcanum bioreactoricola. Taxonomy (GTDB): domain Bacteria; phylum Cyanobacteriota; class Vampirovibrionia; order Caenarcaniphilales; family Caenarcanaceae; genus Caenarcanum; species Caenarcanum bioreactoricola. The sequence continues at coordinate 27,999 of MOYB01000005.1, forward strand.
CCGCCATCTTTATAATAACAATTTTCTATACTTCTTATACAACCATTTTTTCTGTCTTTATCTAATTCTTTATATTTAGTATTTTGAGAAGCTAAGACTAAGTTTCTTCCTGATTGTGCTGGAGCTGAAGAATAAATTTCAATAGCTTCTTGTTTTACATTAGAACTCGTAATGTCAAATTCATTAATAGCTTGTTCTAAAGTCATTCCGTCAGCTCTTTTAACATTAGTATTCAAGAGTTTTTCTTTATTAAGTTCTGCTAAAATAGCTATAATACCGCCTGCTCTGTTTACATCTTCAATATGATAAGAAGAATTAGGAGCAACTTTACAAAGGCAAGGAATTTTTCTTGTAAGTAAATCTATATCCCTTATTGTAAAATCAACTTCTGCTTCTTGTGCTATTGCTAAAAGATGTAAAATTGTATTTGTTGATCCGCCCATTGCTATATCAAGGGACATTGCATTTATAAAAGCTTCTTTAGTTGCAATACTTCGAGGTAAAACAGAAGTGTCCCCATCTCTATAATAAGCATAAGCCATTTCAACTATTCTTAAAGCAGCTTTTTCGAAGAGTTTTTTACGATTTTCGTGTGTTGCAACAATAGTACCATTACCCCACAAAGCAAGTCCAAGTGCTTCATTTAAACAATTCATAGAATTAGCAGTAAACATACCAGCACATGAACCACAAGTAGGACAAGAAATTTTTTCTATTTCAGAAATTTCCTGATCAGAGATGTTTTTATCTCCAGCCAAGACCATTGCATCAATAAGATCATATTTTTTATTTTTATGAATGCCGGCTTCCATTGGTCCACCAGATACAAATATAGAAGGAATGTTAAGTCTCATTGCAGCTATTTGCATGCCGGGGGTAATTTTATCGCAGTTAGAAATACAAATCATTGCATCTACTTTATGAGCATTGCACATATATTCAACGCTATCAGCAATTAAATCTCGTGAAGGTAAAGAATAAAGCATACCATCATGCCCCATTGCAATTCCGTCATCAATAGCGATTGTATTAAATTCAGCAGCAAAACAACCTGCTTTTTCTATAATTTGTTTTATTTCTTGTCCAATATTATGAAGGTGGACATGTCCTGGTACAAATTGAGTAAAAGAATTTACTATAGCAATAATAGGGCGACCAAAATGTTCTTCTTTCATTCCATTAGCACGCCAAAGACTTCTAGCGCCAGCCATTCTTCTTCCTGAAACACTTTCATTACTTCTAAGATTTATTTTCATTTAATGCTTAATTTATTTATTTGATTAATTATACTAAATTAAAAAAGTAATACTCCACTAAATAACTGATAAAGACATTTTATTTATAAATATTAGTGAATTATATAAATAGACTAAATATTTTATAAAAATGAATCTTTTTCCATCTGAAAAAATAGACAAAAATGTAAACCGTATTCAAATAAGTCCTCCTCCAATTGATAAAGATGAGAATTCTTCTAATAAAACTTCTACTTCAGAAGAATATAATTATTATGGAAATTCTTTATCTAATATTAAAAAATCTAAAACACAAAATAATGATTTAAAAAGTCTTGGAATAGGTCAAATTATAAATTTACTAGCATAAATATGAATACAGAACTTATACAAAAATATATAATTTGTAGTCTTGCTAATGAATTTATAGCAATGCCTATAAATATAGTTAAAGAAATCATAGATTTAGATAATTATGTAATTTCAAAAATACCAGGTGCAGTTTCTTCTGTAATAGGTGTAATTAATCTTAGAGGTCAAATAATACCATTATTAGATAGTCGTCAAAAACTTGATTTTGGCTTAGATGTTGTTTTTTCAAAAAATCCTAAAGCAATAATAATTGAAAAAGAAAAAGAAATCTTTGGACTTTTAGTTGATGAAGTACATCAAGTAGCTGAAATCTTAGAAAGGAATGTAGAAATCTCATTAGATCAACCTATTAGTAAAGATGTGAAAATTGGTACTATTTTTGGGAAAGATATAAATGAAAAAGAAAAGCCAGTCTTTATTTTATCTGAAGAAAAGCTTTTTAACTCGAATAACTCTTTAGTAAACTAACTATAATAAGGAAATAACAATGAATAACGAAAAAAATTTACCAACTGTTTTAATAGTAGATGATTCTCTTTTTATGAGAAATGTTCTTAGAGAAATTCTTAGTAAAAATAATTATGAAGTAATAGGTGAAGCTTCAAATGGTATAGAAGCTGTAAGTAAATATCAAGAACTTAAACCAGATTTAACCACACTTGATATAACTATGCCTGAAATGAATGGAATAGAAGCACTTCAAAAAATCATTGAAATAGATTGTGATGCAAAAGTTATTATGTGCTCTGCTATGGGACAACAAGGTGTTGTTATGAATGCTATTCAATTAGGAGCAATTGATTTTATAATTAAACCATTTCAAGCACCTAGAGTTCTTGAAGCACTTAATAAAGCTATTATGAGCAGTGTAGTTTAATGGAAATTTCTTTATACGAAGAACAATTATCAATAAATGATGTTTTTAAGGAGTTAGAACTTTGTCCAGCTTCTTGTGATTTTATTGTAAAAGAAGCTGTTAGACGTCTTATTATTTATAGAAATTTTAAAAAATATAATATTGAAATAGATTCTGAAACTGGTGAAACTATATTCAAAAAATTCCTTGAAGAGAATACTGCTTTTATGCAATCTATGAATCAAACAGATTCTCTTAATTATGATGAATTAAAACCAAGAGTCTTTTATCGAGAAAAAATTAATAGACTTAAAGATATAATAGTTAGTGAAAAAGAAATAGAAGATTTATTCTTAAAGAAAAAAGCTAGTCTTGATCCAGATAAAGCACAACAAGTAAGTTTAGATGATCGTGTTAGAAATTCATTAAAAGAAGAACTTTTTGAAGCTTGGATTCAAAGACAAATCAAATTAGGCAAAAGTAAATTATCAAAATAGTAAATTGATTAACAATGTTTTTTTATGAATATTTTTTTATAAAATTTACATTAATTTTTTTAAAGTTTTAAAATTTTATCCTTTTAATTATGATATTTAATCTTAAAAAGAGGAGACTTTTTATTTTGTATTAATAAATTTACTAAATATTAAAGAGTAAACTATGAAATTTTATATTGTTAAAACTCTAATTAATTTGTGAAAGAAAATAACAGCTATTCTTAATGTTAAAAAATTATGCATAAAAGAAAATTAAAAGGTTCATTGCAATATTTCTTTATTGCTTTTGGGATCTTTATACTTATCGGGACCTTCGGATATCTAGCATGGTTCTGGATTGAAGGATTTATAATAAGACAAAGTGCTATGTCTGGTATTACTAAAGGCACTGAAAAAGCTGCAGCTATGGCAACTTCTATATTTAATAATAGAGCCACTCATTTTGGAGTATCAGTGCCAGCAACCCTTAATGGGAAATGTTTAGGAAATCCACCAACAAATTGTGCTCCTTTAGGACAGGAATTATCAAAATTTTCTAGCATCGGCACAGCAGATCAATTAAGTGCAAGAGCTACACAAGCTTTTTTATTCCATTTAATGGGTAATAATAGACCAGCTTCTCCAGAAAGTATAACTAGTATTCCTAGTGAATTTGGAAGAGTTAAAATTAAAAGTTTACAATGTCAAATTAATATACCAGGTTCTGCTGGTTGTTGTTTTACTCAACATGAAAAACCAGGTGGAGCTCAACTTTGTGTAACTTGTACCGCTGAGATTGAAAGAACTCATGTATTGTTTGGAGGACTTTGGGGACATAAAGGAGAAGTTATAATAATTTCTTCTAGAGCTTTTATTTTCCAAACTCCTACTGGAAATCGTTTTGATATAACACACCCAGGTAATTGGTCAAAACTCCATTGTTCATTAAATCCTAATCCATGTACTCCACACTGTGTAACCCCTCAATGCCCACCATGTGAGTGTATAGACCCAGGATCAATTGTTTATGATCCTTGTATTAATTGTATAAGGAGTTTCAAATGTAAACCTTGTGATATTTGTGAAGAACCAGAAAAATGTGAACCTGGACAAGGTAAATATATTATAACTGTTTATCATTATAAACTTGGTTATAGATTATGGTTTGATGCTTCAACAAAACTTGCACTTCAAAATTATTTTAAAGATGGACCTTGTACACCTGATCTTAATGTACAATGGGGACATCCAGCAGATGATAATTTAGCAAAATATATAGCAGTATTAGGCTGTAAAGCAGGAACAGGACTTTATATGAGAAAAGAACAATATAGTGATCAATATCATAATGCTCCTTGGAAAGCAGAAGTTGTATTCAACTTAGGCGGTGTTGATAAAATATGCGGTTTAGGAGAAGCTACGACTCCTATATCTCTTATATGGAATGAAAATAGCAAAGAAGAAGTATCTGCAGTTAAATTCCCACTTGATCCTAACAATAAAGGTAAATGGTTTAGATGGTTTGCATCAAAAGATAGACCTTTATTAGTATATGATCCAGAAAATACAAAATCAATTACTTCTCCTAAGCAATTATTTGGAGATAATACTTTCGGTAAAAAATGGGAAAATGGATATAAAGCACTTGCTTCTTTAGATAAAAACAAAGATAATAAAATTTCAAATAAAGAATTAAAAGGATTAGCACTTTGGTTTGATGAAAATCAAGATGGTATATCTCAAAAAGCTGAAATTAAAACTTTAAAAGAAGTAAATATAAAAGCACTTTATTATAATGCTGAACTTAATAATAATAAGCTTTCTGCAAAATTAGGATATAAAAGACAAGTTAATGGAAAAATCGTAAAAGGTTCTTCTATTGATTGGTTATCTGAAGGAGCTTTTGATACTAAAGAAGAGGCTCTTGTAGGACAAAAATTTGTAGCAGGAATTGGCTTTGTTGATATGAAAATTGATCCAAAATTCGAAGGAGGTAATAAATAATGAAAAAATATTTAAGTTTAGTTCTTTTAGCGGGTCTTTTATTAAGTGGTTGTTCACAAAAAACTACTACCACTAGTACTCAAGCTAATAAAACTGAAAGTCAAAAAAAAGCTGAATATAAAAAATTTACAAAAGAATTTAAAAAAGCTCTTATTGTAGAAAATCAAAATTATTCTAATAATTTAACAGGTAATTGGAATTGGATTGCTTATAAAGCTGGTAAACCTATGGGAGAAGGAAGCTTCCAACTTAAAGATATAGATAAGCAATTAAGAGGTAATGTTAGAATAATGGCAATGGTTAAGCCGTTTGACGGTGGTCCTCAAAGAGTAGCTTTTATTAATTATCCTATAGATGGTATGAGACAAAATGAAAAGAATCTTTATTTTTCAACCATGGCAAGAAACGGGCAATCACTTATGAATACCGCTTCTATAAATGAAAATGGAACAGAAATGAAAGGAAAAACAACTGATAGCAGAATTGTTAATGGTAAAAGAGTTGAACTCAGTTATGAATGGACTGCTAAAAGAGTAACTTCTGATTTAGTTTCTCTAAATTAAAAAAAGAAATATCTTCTTGAACAAAGAGCTTCTATCTTAATTGATAGGGGCTTTTTTTATATAATATTAAACTTCTTAATCTTTTTTTTATACTTTTTTAATTTTATTTATACATATCCTTAACCAGCATTATATCATAATTTAACTAAATCTTTCCTTGACTTTTAGCTTTAAATGAGAGTAAGATTAAAGTATAAAGATAAAAAGGTTTTTTAATATATTTATGATTATTAAGGAAAATTTATTATACAAGGAGATGAGAGAATGGCAACTAGTGCAATAGATGCTTTAAAAGCAAGTATTTTTAATACTATTAGAAATGTTACAGCTGATCAATTAAACGCGCCAGCAATATCTATAACAAAAACATTTATTTCTTCTCATTTAATACCACAAAAAGATACTAAATCGAAAGAAAAACTTTTTGAGTGTGTTCATAAAAAAAATCTTAATATTTTTTCTAGTATAAATCTTCCTCCTTTACCTAATATTTTACAAATTTTAGAATCAATAAAGGAAAAATATTTTCATAAAAATAATAAAGGAAAAAAAGATTCAGAGGATTTTTTAAAATACCTAACAATTACTAAAGACTTAACAGAAGCACAAGTAGAAACTCTTTTAGTGCTTTATTATAATATAAAAGACTATTCAGCAACTGGTAATAGTCAGAATATTATAGATTCTCTTAATAAATGGGAAGAGTATTTAGAAAGAAATAATATTCGCCATAATTCTGCACTTCCTAGTCCTCCTATAACCGAAAAAGATATTATTCCTTTAACAGATTCAGAACATCTTAGAATAAATCATTATGTAGCACAATCTTCGGTAAAGGATATTACAACTTTTTTAGAATATTATCGTGATAATCCTACTGATTTTCTTTATTTAATTAATAGATGTTCTTTTTCAATAACTGATCTTAAAGAAACTTTACTTCAAAATTTAAGTATTAAAAGATTAGAACTCTTAAATAAAGAATTTGAAGATATATTAAAAACAAAAAAAATAACTTTTTTTGAATTTCTATATTCAAAAGCTAATAAAGGTGATGATTTTATAAGAGAAGTTGTTTTACCAATGTTTGAACAAAAATTTCTAAATTATTATGAAACATCAATTAAAAAAGAAAAAACCGTTTTTGATTTTGTTAGCGGAAAAATAACTGATTTTGATATAAGAACAGTAGATATTGGAATAGACATTGAAAAGGAATCTAGTCCTGAAGTACTTATTGAAGAAGTAAAAAAAATTATTGATAATGAAAATACACAAAGTCCTCATCTAGAATATGTTAAAAAATTTGTAGGAAAAAGATTAGGAAAACGTGTTGACAAAAATAATCGAGAACTTAGTCGTTGCAATGAAGAACTTCAAGCATTAAGAGAGAGAAAACTTCAGAAATCTTCATTTTGGGGTGCTTCAATGTATAATCAAACTGATCGTTTAGATCCAGTTGTAAATTCAAGAACAAATGATGAATTAAGAGGAAATCCTCTTTATAGACGTAAATTAATAGAACAAATTTTTTTAGAAGAAGAATTTAGAAGATCTCTTGAAGAATTGGAAACCTCTAAAAATTCTAACTCCGAACATATTTTATTTGTAAGAGAACTTACAGATTTACATTTATTAATAAGAGTTTTAAATCGTCTTGAAGATATTGCACTTCAAGAGAAGGCAAAAAAGGATAGTCCAATAATAACTAAAATAAATGTAATAAAACGAGAAATAGAAGAACAAAAAGGTAGAATATTATTTCTAATTAAGACAATTAATGATGGAAGTAAAGAAAAATTCACAAAAGCTTTAAAAAAAGAGAAAAAAAGAGCTCAAGAGAAATTAAGAGATTTAGAAATTGATTATAATAATAAATACAATTTCCCTTTTATACCGCCTATTTTTTATGGAGAAAAATATAAAGCTAAAGAAGCAATAGAAGAACTTAGATTAGAAATAGAAAGCTGTGATTATAGAATAAAACAGTTTGAAGCTAAAGATTATATTTCAGATTTAATTCCAGAAGCTTTTAATCCTGAATACAATCAATATATTCTCCCTTTCTTAAATCCAGATCAGAGAGTCCAAGAACAGACAACAAAAATTCATGATGCTCAAGTAGTTAATGATGAAGTAGACTCAAGAGAAAGACAAGCGATAACAGGAAGATCAGGACAACAGCCAGCAATATCTCAAGGCGAAGGTATAATGCCTATGAATCATGCACAAAGCTATAATGCCAATGATATAGGTCAATTAGTATTAGCAATTCAAGCAATGACAGCAAATCTAACTGCTTTTCTACAAGCTATAACTGGAGGACGAGCTCAACCTTCTCAAAAGCAAATTAAAGACACATCGAATGGCTATTAATTAATTATATCTAAAATCTCTTGAATAGATTCTTCTAATAAACCCTCTCTATTTATAATCTTTGCATTAAAGAAATCTGCTTCTTCTATTTCTTTTAATTCTTGTTTTGCTCTTTCAAGTCTTTTTTCTATTAATTCTTTTGATTCTGTTGAACGTTTTTTTAACCGGTCAAATAATATTCCTATGTTTTCAGGTAATATAGCAATAAAAAGTGCTGAAGACATTTGTTCTTTTATTTGTCTTGCTCCTTGTACCTCTATTTCTAAAATAACATTATTTCCTAATTCTATATTTTTTGAAACATATTGCTTTGGTGTACCATAATAATTATCTACAAACTGTGCCCATTCAAGAAATTCATTATTTTTTATCATTTCTTGAAATTCTTGCTTTGTTTTAAAGAAATATTCAATACCATCTGTTTCGCCAGTTCTTTTAGAACGTGTTGTTGCTGAAATAGAATAAACAAGATTATTTGATTGTTTAAAGACTTCTTTTAAGATACTCCCTTTACCTACTCCAGAAGGTCCTACAATAACTATTAATTTCCCTTGTTTCATTTTTTAACCTTTACTTTTCTCTTTTTTTCTGTAGCAGATGGGTTTGCAAGTCTTTCTAATCTTGTTTCTTCCATTACATTTATATATTCTTGTAAGAGTTTTAATAAAAAAGATGCTCTTCCTGATTTAGGAACAATAAAAGAAACTTTTTCATTTTTTTGAACTCTTGATAAACAGAATTCAGCTTTAATTATACGAGATGTTTTGTCTTTAAGATCAAGGCTTTCAAGTTTTTCTTTCATCCATTTGAATAACAAAGGCTTTATTGAATGCCTTGTATTCATATATTTTTTTATATATTCTGCTAAACTCTCAAAAATCATTATTTAATCTCTTACTTGTCCTTTCCCTAAAATCAGATATTTATAACTTGTTAATTGAGCAGGTCCTATAGGTCCTCTAGCATGGAGTTTTTGGGTAGAAATACCTATCTCTGCACCAAAACCAAATTCTTCTCCATCTGTAAACCTTGTTGAAGCATTTACATAGACACAAGCAGAATCAATTTTTTTACAGAAGATTTTTGCTTCATCCATATCTTGTGTAATTATAGAATCAGAATGTCCAGTACCATAAAAATTTATATGTTCAATTGCTGAATCCAGTGAATTTACAGTTTTTACACATAATTTTAAGTCTAAAAATTCTTTACCATAATCTTCTGAATTTTCGCTTATTTCAACTCCAAAATCAATAAGTTTTTTAAATAATAAATCAAAACTTTCTTGATTAAGATGTTTTTCATGAATTAACACACATTCAAGAGCATTGCAAACACTAGGTCTTTGAGTTTTTGCATTAAAAATTATATTAGCAGCACTTTTCAAATCAGCGGTTTCTGCTACATAGACATGACACACTCCACCACCAGCACCTAAGACTGGAGCTAAAGAATTTTCTTTTACGAAATTTTTAAGATTTTCGCCTCCTCTAGGTATAACTAAATCTATTTTTGAAGATTTAAGTAATTCTTTTGATTCTTCATGATTTAAGTCTGAAAAAAATAATATATTATCTTTAAGATTATATTTTCTTAATACATCTTGAATTACTTTTTCTATTGCAATATTAGTATATTTTGTTTGTCTACTTCCTTTAAGAATCACAGAATTTCCAGTCTTTAAAGCAAGTCCGATTGTATCAGTTGTAACATTTGGTCGTGCTTCATAAAATACAAGTAAAAGACCAATAGGAACTCTTACTTTAGTTATGGTCATGCCATTTTTATGTGTCCAAGACTTTTCCTCAACTAAAGGATCAGCTAATTCAATGATTTTTCTTAAGCTATCTATCATTGAATCAAGTCTTTTTTCATCAAGCTTTAAACGATCTTTAAGAGAAACACTTATATTTTCTATTTCAGCCTGAGAAAGATCTTTTTGATTTTCTTTTAAAATATAATCTTTAGACGCTGATAAAACACTAGCAATATCTTCAATTATTTGGCATCTAAGTTGATGATCCATAGATGCTAAATTATATGAATTCCTTTTAGCTTTTTCTAATTTTTCTAAAAACATTTTTTTATTTTAACTTATATTGAACAAAAAAATAAATTTATGTTAGTATTATAAAAATTAAGCGGACGTAGTTCAGTGGTAGAACATCTCCTTGCCAAGGAGGGGGTCGAGGGTTCGAATCCCTTCGTCCGCTCCATTTCATTTATAACTTTTTTGTCTTGATCAAGAATTTTTTCTGTGCTAAAATTATTTCTAGATTATAGATGAGAAAAAATTAATGGTCGATGCAATATCAAAATTAGAAATAAAATTTAAAACTTTTAGAAGATTTAGAACTAATAGAGGTTTTTTTAAACTTCCTGAACATGAACAAGTTACTAGATTAAATCATCAATATAGACAATTTCAAGAAAATATACAAACTGAAAAAGGAACAAAGATAAGAACAGGACTTCAATACGCTTTATCTCAAGCATCTACAAAAGTTAGAAAAAAATTAACTTTTACAGAAGGGGATTTAGAAAAATTTCCGGGAGAGCAATAAAAAAATTTGGACTTAAGAGCCCCCTAGCCCTTACTCCCCCTCAAAATCC
>MOYB01000005.1:40486-45050 GCA_001899385.1 Candidatus Caenarcanum bioreactoricola
TTTTGAGGGGGAGTAAGCCCCTAGCCCACTAAAGGTGATAATACAAGTATTGCTGTTTATAAATTATAATTAAAAAAATTCTTATGCAATAAATATTTAGGGTTATCCTTTAATAAATTAGGTCTAGTACTAAAGGTCTAGTCTAAAGGGTTTAGAACCTAGGTTTTTTTGTCGATTAACTAACCATCTAAAAAGATGAGAGGTTAATCATGAAGGGTAGAAAAACAATTTTCTTATTTTTGTCTTTTTCAATAATGACTTCAATAAATTTTAATTCAAAAGCAGAAGACTTTTATATGAGTCCATTTTTTGAAGAACAAGCAGTAAACACTGTTGAAATAAAAGAAAATAAAAAAATAAGTTATAGTATTAAAAATTATAATGATGAACAGAGTCAATATAAAAAGCATAAAAAATCTAAAATTAAAGAAAAAGAAGAAATAATAGAAACAAAAAAACAAGAAAACTATGATTATGATAGAGAATATTTTAGAAATTATTATGAAGATGATGTGGAAATAGTAGATAATCCATATTTAGATTTAGGGAATTCAAAGGAAGAACTCTCTCAAACAGAACAAATAAATTTAGCAATAAATAAAGCAGCTATAAAAACTGGACTACCAGAAAATTTAATAAGAGCTTTAATTAAAAAAGAATCAAGTTTTAATCCTTTAGCAGTGAGCCGTACAGGTGCAATGGGCTTGACTCAGCTTATGCCAAGCACAGCTTTAGGCGAGTGCAATCTTCAAAAAGATGAGCTTTTTAATATAGAAAAAAATATTGCTTGTGGTAGTTTTTATCTAAAGAAACAAATAGATTATTTCAAAAGATTTGATTTAGCATTGGCAGCATATAATGCAGGACCAGGTGCAGTTAGACACGCAATGAAACAAGCTAATAGCACTGATATAGATGATATAACAGCTTTATTAAAATCAGAAACTGCTCCTTATGTAAAAAAAATCCTTGCAGATATGAATGTTAAATCTTAAATTAACAAATCTGTCTTCCTTTAAGTGCTTTTGATAAAGTTAATTCGTCTGTTTGTTCTATTTCTGAGCCTACTGACAAACCAAAAGCTAATCTGGAAATTTTAGGAACAAGATCTTTTAATAGTCTTACAAGATAAAGTGTTGTTGCTTCCCCTTCAGTTGATGCGTTTAAAGCAATTATAACTTCTTCAATATTATTCTCTGAAATTCTATTTAATAATTCTTTTATTTTAAGTTGTTCTGCCCCTATTCCATCTAACGGTGAAATTAATCCATGAAGAACATGATACAAAGCTTTATATTCCCCAGTTCTTTCTAATGCTGTTAATTCTCGAGCGGAAGCTATAATACAAATAGTATTTTTATTTCTTTTATTATCAGTACAAATTTCACAAAGTTGATTTTTTAAACTAAAATTAAAACATTGAGGACAAAGACTTATTTCTTCACAAGCTCTTTTTAGACTTTCTGCAAATGCCAAGACCTCTGATTTTTGCCAAGACAAGACCTGAAAAGCAAATCTTTGAGCAGATTTAGCACCAATTCCTTGAAATCTTCTAAAATGATCTATTAAGTCTTTTAAAGGTGATTCATAATTCATTTAAATTAAGCACCAAATCTATAACCAAACCCTCTTACTGTAACCACATGCTTCCCTTGTTCCCCTAAGATTTCTCTTAACCAACAAGCATGTACATCAACTGACTTTTCCCCAACATTTTCGTTACCCCATACTGTATCAAGGATTTGTCCTCTGGTGAAAACTCTTCTTGGGTTCATCATTAAAAGTTGCATCATACCAAAAAGTTTTGGGGAAAGTTGTTTTTCTTCATTGTCAACCCAAATTCTGTGTGCATCAAGATCCATTATGATTTTATCATAAACAATTCTTCTGTTTGGACTACCTGAAACTTGATGAGTTCTACGAAGAACACTTCTTATACGAGCAATAAGTTCTTCTGGATTAAAAGGCTTTGTTAAATAATCATCAGCACCAACTTCAAGTCCTTGAATAATATCTTCTTTGCCGGTTCTTCCAGTTACCATAATAACAGGTACTGCTTCTTGCCCAGATCTAAGTTCTCTTAGAAAATCAATACCTTGCATTGCACCCGGTAAATTCCAGTCAAGAATTATTAAATCGCAAGGTTGAAGTCTAAATGCTTCAAGAGCTCTTTCTGCATCGGTTACACCAACTACTTGATAACCTTTTTGCTGTAAAAAATAAGTAGTAGCTTCTAAAAGAGGTACTTCGTCTTCAATTAATAAAACTCTTGTTGACATTAATTTTAATTTTTAGCATTTCTAATTATCTTAACTTTTTTTCTTAATAATTGAAAAGTTTTTTTATTAATTATTTTTGATGAGTTAAAAAATTAAATCGTAAATTTAAGAAATCTTCTGAAGACATACCGCTTTTAATCTCATATTCAGATTTGTTTAGGAATTTTAAAACATTAAAAATAAAATCTGTTTTAATATTTCTAAGTTTTTCAAGATCTTTTTTTACACGGAAAGCATGTATTCCTATTAATTCTGCTATTTCATTTTCTTTTTTCTTTAAATCTCTTAAATTTATTAAAAGTAAATAATTCCGAAAAACAGTTTGTAATCCAGCTATTATTATTAAAGGACTATCTGCTAAAGAGATTAGCTCTTTAAAAGAAGATAAGGCTTTAATAAAATCTTTTTTTATTAAATAATCAACAAAATGAAACATGTTTATATTAGTTTTGCAAGCTTCTTCAATAAGTGTAGAAGAAATGCCTTCAGAATTTGCAAAATTATCTAGTCTGTTTAATTCATTATCTAAAACTGCTGAATCATTACCATAAAATTCAATCATCTTTTCTATAGCATCTTTATCTATTTTTATTTTTTTATTTTTTGCGCGTTCCTGAAGCCATTTTGCAATTTCATCTTGTTTCCAAGGTTTGAATTCTTCTATTTCATGTTTTTCGCAAATTTTATCAAGTAGTTTAATTGATTTAAGGCGTTTATCTACTTTTTCATAACTATAAAAAATTACATTTATATTCTCTGGAATATCTTTGTATTTTTCAAAAAGTTCAAAAGGAAACTTATCTTCAGTGCTTTCATTATCCTTATCTTTTTTCTTTTTTTCAAAAGCTTTAAGATTTATTGCAATAAGTTTATTATTTTCAAAAAAACTTAAAGAGAATAAAAGAGTCTCTAAATCATCGATCTTAGGATCATAATTAATGAATTTAACATCAGTTTTAAGTAACTCATGCTTTAATTCTTTGAGTTTTAATTGAATTCTATAAGGATCAGTACCTGTTATTAAATAAAGCATAAATTCAAAATTTCTTATAATCTATTATAATTAAATTTCAAAAATTATGAATAAATTACTTCTAATTATTTCTTTTTTATTTCCATGCTTAATAATAGCCTTTTCAGAGAAATTTCTTCTTTCTTGTTTAAAAAAAATAGGTTTTGAACAAAAAATAAGAAAAGAAGGACCCGCTTCACATCAAGCAAAAAATAATACTTTAACTGCTGGGGGATTAATATTTTTTTCTGCTTTAATATTTTGTCCTTTTTTTTCTTTTATATATAATTCTTTTAATGCTAATAAAACAGACTTTAATTTTCTTTTTACTTTTTGTTTAATAACAGCATTTTCTGGTTTAATAGGCTTTCTTGATGATTATCTAAAAAAAGTAAAAAATCAAAATGAAGGTTTAAAGCCTAAACAAAAATTGTTATTACAAATATTTACTTCTATTATCTTGGCTTTTCTACTTTCAAGGAGCTCTACTGTTTTTTTTGGACAGGAAATCACCTTATTTAAGCCTATCTTTTATATCTTTATATTTTGTGTATTAGCAGGCATTGTTAATGCAGTAAATTTCACAGACGGTTTAGATGGTTTAGGAAGTTCTGTTTCTGCTTGGTCATTTTTAGGTTTAATTATTTTAGTTTGTTCTAGTTTAGCTTTGATAAAAAATAATACTGAAACAATCATATGTTCTCTTGTAATGGCAGGAATATGTTGTGGCTTTTGGTGGATAAATAAACATCCTGCAAAAGTCTTTATGGGGGATACAGGGAGCTTTTTCTTAGGTGGGGCATTAGGTACCTTAGCATTGCTTAGTAAAACTGAATGGTATTTATTTTTAATTGCATTTATTCCTGTTATTGAACTTTTATCAGTAGTTCTTCAAGTGATTTCATCAAAGTTTTCAAGAAAATATTTAAAAAGAGATATTAGACCTTTTTTGATGACTCCTTTTCATCATCATTTGGAATTGAAAGGTTGGTCTGAAAATCTTATTGTTCATTTTTTAGCCTCAATTCAAGCTTTAATTTCTTTCTTTTTGTTAATATTAATTATATAAGGAGTAAAAATTATGGTTAGAATTAATCCTATTAAACCTTTCGGAAGAACTTGCCCTCCACCTACACCACCTATAGGAGATGGACCTATACCTCCTTCATTGTAAAGCCTCACCCTTTGAGCCCCCCAGCCCCCTAAAGGGGGAGCAGTAGCGCACGCGTTTTAGCTCCCTTTCCTTCAGGAGAGGGCGGGGGTGAGGCAATAA
>MOYB01000005.1:45853-53124 GCA_001899385.1 Candidatus Caenarcanum bioreactoricola
TTTACATTAATTTTTTTTAAGGAATTTTAATTTATTTTATAAAATTTCCACGAATTGTATCAAATTCACTCATTAAGGTTACAAGAAATTCTATATCTGTCTGTTCATTTAAAGTCTGGGGAATTTCTTTAGTATCTGCTGACAATCCTACTTTTTTTCTTAATTCCTCAGCAAGAACATTTCCCCACATTTCTCTATTTCGACCGAGAAAATCGGATCTATCAATAATAGGGCTTACATAAGATCTTAAAGCATCCCTACTAACAGGTCCAACAAATTCCCCCTTCTCTTTCGCTACTTGAACTTGAAGAGAAACGTTATGAAGGGCTGCAGCAATTTGTCTTATTACTTGTTTAGATACGGCTCTTAAAGTTCTTTGAGCCTTATATGTTCTTGCTATAGGAGCATAGACACTTTTACATTCTATGTTGCATAAAAAATTTTATTAAGGGATTGTTAATAAATAATAGATAATTTTTTGATTCTTGTAAAGGGTTTATTAAGAAAATATAATATAATAAAAAAAATTATTAAAAATTTGTTTTAACTTTTCAAATAATTTTGATATACTTTTAAGCTAAAGTATTTTTATAAGAAAAAAGAGATAAAATCATGTCTAAAGGAAAAACCGGTAAAGATGCCGTAAGTCAACCATTATTCAAGCAAATAAAATTACAAATACCTGCTGGGCAAGCTAACCCTTCTCCGCCTATAGGACCTGCTTTAGGTCAAGCTGGCGTAAATATAATGGAATTTTGTAAACAATTTAATGATGCAACAAAAACTTTAAAACCTGGTTTAGTTGTACCTGTAATAATAACTGTAAACACAAAGACTCGTACTTTTACTTTTATATTAAAACAACCTCCTGCTTCTATATTAATAAAAGAAGAACTTAAATTAAAGTCTGGTTCTGCAAGACCTAATCAAATCAAAGTAGGAAAAATAACAGTAGAACAATTAAGAAAAATAGCTGAACAAAAAATGCCAGATCTTAATGCAAATGATGCAGATGCTGCAGCAAAAATCATTGCTGGTAGTGCAAAAAGTATGGGTCTCACAATAGAAGGTCAATTAAACTAGGAGTCAAAAAAATGTCACATAAACAAAATTCAAAAAGAAGTCAAACAGTAAAAAAATGTATGGAAGGTTTAGAAATAAATAAACTTTCTATTGATTCTGCTTTAGAAAATCTAAGAAAAATTCCTTCTGCTAAATTTGATGAGTCAATAGAATTAGCTTTCCATCTTGGAATTGATACAAAACAAGCAGATCAGCAAATAAGAGGTACTGCAATCCTTCCTGCTGGTACTGGTAAAAAAATAAAAGTTGCAGTAATTGCACAAGGAGAATTTGCAACTCAAGCGAAAAACGCAGGAGCTGATCTTGTGGGTGATAAAGACTTATTAAAAGATATAGAATCTGGAAAAATCGAATTTGACAAACTTTTAGCAACTCTTGATATGATGAAAGATGTTGGTAAGCTTGGACGAATTCTTGGACCTAGAGGACTTATGCCTAATCCTAAAGACGGCACTGTTACAAATGATATTGTTAATGCAGTTGAAAATATAAAAAAAGGACGTCAAATTAATTTTAGAGCAGAAAAAGAAGGTGGAGTAGTTCATCTTTCAGTCGGTAAAAAATCTTTTTCTAATGATGATTTAATTAAAAATATAAAAGAAGCTTTTTTAACTCTTCAAAAAATGAAACCTTCTAGTGCAAAAGGAGTTTTCTTTAAATCTATTTATATTAAATCAACTATGAGTCCAGCTTTTGAACTCGACGCAAGTAAAATAATATAATTATTGTAGGGCTTATTATGAAAAAAGAAGCAAAAAAAGTTGTTCTTGCATATTCAGGAGGACTTGATACTTCTGTTGCAGTAAAATGGCTACTTGAAAACAAAGCAGAAGAAGTTATTACTGTTGTTATTGATGTAGGACAAAAAGAAGAAAATCTTGAAGCAATAAGAGATAAAGCACTTAAAATAGGAGCTTCTCAGTCTTTTATAAAAGATGCGAAAAAAGAATTTGTTGAAAATTATGTCTGGAAAGCTTTAAAAGCAAATGCTTCTTATGAATTTGGTTATCCTTTAGCAACAGCAATTGCACGTCCTCTTATAGCAAAACTTGTAAATGAAGTTGCTCAAGAAGTCGGGGCTGATGCTTTAGCTCATGGTTGTACCGGCAAGGGAAATGATCAAGTAAGATTTGAATTAGCTTGGAAAGCATTAAATCCAAATGCAAAAATAATTGCTCCCGCAAGAGAATGGGGAGCTGAACTTCTCGATAGAAATAAAGCAATTGATTATGCACAAAAACATAATATTCCTATTAGTCTTACAAAGAAATCACCTTACAGTATAGACTTAAATGCTTGGGGTAAATCTATTGAATGTGGAATACTTGAAGATCCATGGGTAGAGGCGCCTGAAGATGCGTTTAGCTTAACAAAGCCTATTAAAGATACCCCTAATGAGCCTGAATATATTGAAATTAATTTTAAACAAGGCATACCAACAGGAATTAATAATAAAGAATTAGATAGTTTGAGCCTTGTAGAAGAATTAAACAAAATAGTTGGAAATCATGGAATTGGGCGTTATGATCAAATAGAAAATAGACTTGTTGGAATAAAAAGCAGAGAAATTTATGAAGCACCAGCAGCAACAGTACTTTTAAGAGCACATAAAGAATTAGAATATTTTGTAAATCCAAAAGATTCAATGCATTTTAAAAGCCTTATAGATCAAAAATATTCAGAACTTATTTACAATGGATTTTGGTTTTCCCCTTTAAGAAATGCTTTAGATGCTTTTATAGAAGAAACACAGAAAAAAGCAACTGGAACTATCAGAGTAAAATTATTTAAAGGTAATTTCCAAGTAGTAGGAAGGGCTTCTGAGAATTCACTTTATAATAAAAAATTAGCAAGTTATGGAGATGAAGATATATTTGATCATTCTTCAGCAAAAGGTTTTATAAATCTTTTAGGTTTAGGGATTAAAACTTATTACCAAAAATAGAAAGCAAAAAATATAAATATGATAAGAGCTGAAGAATTAACAAAGGTTTTCGGTAATAAAAAAGTAGTTAATAAAGTTAATTTTACTGTTAAAAAGGGAGATATATTTGGTTTTCTTGGTCCTAATGGTTCAGGTAAGTCTACTGTTATAAAAATGCTTTGTGGATTGCTTTTACCTACAGAGGGTAAAGCTTTTATTCAAGATATTAATGCTTCAGAGGAGAGTCTTCTTGTAAGAAAATCTATTGGTTATGTTTCACAAAAATTTGGTTTATATTCAGATTTAACTGTAAAAGAAAATATGGAATTTTATGGCTTAATTTATGGTGTAAATCAAAATGATTTAAGTAAAAGAATAAATGAAATTTCAGCTAGAATAAAACTTACTCCTTATATAAATCATAAAGCAGAACAATTATCCGGAGGTTGGAAACAAAGATTAGCTTTAGCTTGTGCACTTCTTCATAAACCCATTGTACTTTTTCTTGATGAACCAACTGCAGGGATTGATCCTGTAGCAAGAAGAGAAGTTTGGGATTTATTATTTGAATTCGCTTCTGAAGGTATGACAATGTTTGTTACAACACACTATATGGATGAAGCAGAAAGATGTCATGAGGTTGCATATATTTATTTAGGAGATCTTATTGCTAAAGGCAGTGTTGATGATTTAATAAACATACCAGATTTATATCCTGAAAATTATAAGCAAATTGAAGTAAGTGGGGAGCCAATAATGAAAATTTATGCTCTATTCCAAGAAATAAAAGAAATAGAACAAATTACAATTTTCGGAAGACATTTACATTGTATAATTCCTAAAAATTTAAGTATTCAAACTTTAGAAAATATTATTAAAGAAAAGACTGAATGCAAAGATCCTGAAATTTTAGAAAAGAAACCTAGTCTTGAAGATGTATTTGTGGCTTTAACTAAAAAATATTTATCTTAACTTAAGGAACAAAGAAATTTTAAATTTGTCTTAAAATAAAAGTTCTTATAAATTTTGAAATTTGAATATAAATAGAAATTTTTGTGTAATTTTATTTGGTTTATCCGCTGTTTTAAATTATTTTTATATAGATTCACCTATATATTCGCAAACAACTACCCCTACAAATAATAATCAAAATGCTATTTTATTTGAACCAACAGACAGTATTTATAACACATCTTATGCAGATACCCCTGTCCCAAGCGGAATAACTTCAACAATAGTAAGTTCTCCTAATACTTATAGCTCTGATGCTTATTACAATAGTCCTTGGAATTTTACACCTGTAGAACTCCTTTTTCATAAAAGTAAAACTATAAATGATTCTTCTGCTTTTAGCTCTTGCCGTCTTGTAAACACTACTACTCGAATAAGAGATTCTTTTAAAGATGTATTTTTAGGTGTTTTTGATGAAAAAGAATATATTTCTACTGGTGTAGGTAAGATGCCTCTTTTTTCAAAAAATGAAAATAAAATTAATCAAGTAATTGTCTGTAGCATACAAACAGAAATTCCACCTCAATGTGTTAATTATTTAGGTACTGGTTATGTATATATGGAAGATTATGTTTCTACGGAAGCTGCTTTATTAGGTGTAGCTCAACTTGCTTCAAAAAAAGGTGCAAATCTTGTGGGAAATATGAGATGTCTTTATCAACAAAATGCCCAGAGCTTTAGTACTGCATTAGGGGCTACAACTGGAGCGCTTGATATGAAAAAGGGAGATGCAAATTCTAATACCGCTGGTTTAGGCTGGGGTAGTTCTAGAGCAAAGAAACCTGTACAACCTCATTGTAGTGGGGATTTTTATATAGCAACTCCTTGTGAAGGAGGTGATTCAAATTATTATCCAAAACCTAGGGCATATAGAAGATATCTTCCTTCTGAAACAAAAAATCAAGCTTCTAATAAAAACGGCTCTGTTAGAGGATATTGGTAATATTTATGAGAGCAGAAATAATAGCAATAGGTAGTGAAATTTTATTAGGACAAATAATTAATTCAAATGCTCAATTCCTTTCTCAAGAATTAGCTTTATTAGGTATAGATTGTCTTTTCCATACAGTTGTAGGAGATAATCCTGATCGTATAAAAGCTGCAATGTCTATAGCTGTAGAAAGAAGTGATATTATAATTACAACTGGGGGGTTAGGTTCTACAAGTGATGATCTTTCTTTAGAAGCAATAGCAGCTTTTTTTAATGAACCTTTAGTCTTGAGACAGGAAGCACTTCAAGATATAAAAAGATATTTTGAGTCTAGACAAATAGCAATGCCTATTTCAAATGAAAAACAAGCTTTATTACCTAAACAAGCACTTATAATTAAAAATTTAGCAGGTACTGCACCAGGTATGTTTTGGGAAATAAATAAAAAAACTATTATAAGTTTTCCGGGTGTACCTAAAGAAATGAAAGAAATGTGGTCTTTAGAAGTTAAACCTCTTTTACTTAAAAAATCAAAAGAAAAACTTATATATAAAGAATTAAAATTCTATGGTATTCCAGAAGCACTTTTAGGAGAAAAAGTACAAGATTTATTAGATTTAGAAAGTCCAACAGTTGCTCCTTTAGCTTCGGGTATGGAATGTAAACTTAGAATTGCTTGTAAATCAGAAAACATAGAATATTCTAAAAAAGAAATTCAACGAATTGAAGATATAATAAGACAAAGAGTTGGTGAATTTATTTATGGTGAAAATGAAGAAACTTTAGAATCAGTAGTTATAAAACATTTTAAAGAAAAGAACTTAAGTTTAAGTCTTGCTGAATCTTGTACAGGTGGTTTAATTTCAAAAAGATTAACTGATATAGCAGGAAGCTCTGCAGTATTCAAATTAGGGTTGGTTGTTTATTCAAATGAAAGTAAAATTAATATTCTAGGAGTAAAAGCAAAAACATTAAAAGAAAAGGGCGCTGTTAGTGAAGAATGTGCAATAGAAATGGCTCAAAATGCTTTAATAAAAGGTCAAAGTGATTATGCTTTATCTGTTACAGGCATAGCAGGTCCTGATGGTGGGAGCAAAGAAAAGCCTGTTGGTACGATTTTTATGGCACTTATAGGGAAAACATCAAATATAATAAAGAAATTTAATTTTAATGAAATGAAAAGAAATGATATTAGATGGAGAATTTCTCAAGAGGCTTTAAATTGGTTAAGAAGAATATAATCTCAGGAAAACCCTATTAGTATGCCCTAATAATCACTATAAAAACCGCATTGTAATGTTAATTTCTTGTAAAAAAACGGTAGATATTGAAGTAGACTGATTTATAAATCAGATCTTAAAATGAAATTTATGATTTACAAGAGGGGATTAATATGAAATTTTCAAAAATACTTTTAACTACAGGACTTTCGTTCGCTTTTCTTTTGGCATGTAATATGCCTTCTTTAGCACAAATCAGTAATGTGCAAGCATCTGGTGGTACTTCAACAGATCAAGGGGCAAACTGGGGACAAGTTAACAGTCCAGGTCAAGATGCTTCTGTTAGTATGGACATAGAACTTAATTATGAGATAGAAGGTTTAATGGCAATGGTGATTTTTGATCACGGCACAACTACACCAGTATATCCAGGTGCAGGAGTATTTGCTGCAGCACCAAGCCAGTTCTTACTTCC
Organism: Candidatus Caenarcanum bioreactoricola; assembly: GCA_001899385.1. Classification (GTDB taxonomy): domain Bacteria; phylum Cyanobacteriota; class Vampirovibrionia; order Caenarcaniphilales; family Caenarcanaceae; genus Caenarcanum; species Caenarcanum bioreactoricola. Next base: position 52,498 of record MOYB01000005.1, read on the forward strand.
TTCCGACTTTACTTTTGATGATCCAAGTGAGGTAATGGCTGATTTATTAGCAACAACTGACAATGTACAAACTGGTACACAAGCAGATTTTGCAATAAATGGAGTTATTTTTACATATCCTAGAGGAGAAGTTATAGTAAAAGCTGAAGGTAATAACGCTCCTGCATCTGCTACAAATGGAGTAATAGCACTTTACAACAATGGTATTGTTGGTGATGGTGAAATTTCCGTTAAATTACGTGGCTGGATAGGAAATAATATTTCAGATATTGATACAGAGGGAAGAAGCTTTTCTGTGTTAGGACCTAAATCAGTAGCAACTCCTACTTTAGTTGCAACTGATGTTACTACTGCTGGTTATGGTTTATTAAGAATATTTGGAGACGTTGACGAAAGTACTGTAGAAGTAGCTAATGATAAGCCCGGTACATACACAGGTACTGTTACTGTGAGCTTAATCAAACAATAAGCTATTCTTTAATTTTTAAAATAAAAGCCATTATGTAAAGTAAAACTTACATAGTGGTTTTTTGTATTATACTAAAAAGTGATCATTAGCATGACAGATAGATTCCTCAAGAAACCCCCTTCACCCCCTTAACAGGGCTTACTCCCGTAGGTTTTAAG
>MOYB01000005.1:55183-77201 GCA_001899385.1 Candidatus Caenarcanum bioreactoricola
TTTTGAGGGGGAGTAAGCCCCAAACCCCATAAAATAACAATGCACTATTAGCCCCCTTTCAGGGGGTTGGGAGTTTCTAAAAAAAGAATTTAGTTAAGTTTTTGTCATATCCCGATCACTTTTTTGTATTATAAAATATTTCTTGTACAACATACAGCAATTGCGACCGCATCACAAGCATCATCTGGTTCTATTCTTTTATTCAAATTAAAAAATCTCATTATTTCATTTTGTATATCTTTTTTTTCTGCTTTACCATTTCCAGTAATTATTTGTTTAACTTGTGTAGGTGTAAATTCTAGAATCTTTAAATTAAAACAAGAAGCAATTTCTATTATTACTCCTCTTGCGTGTGCTACTGTTATTGCAGTTCTACGATTTTGTGCAAAATACAAAAGTTCTATCGCCATTATATCAGGCTTATACAAAGTAATTAATTCATGAAGATCTTGTCTTATTTCTTTTAATCTATGTCCTAAATCATGAATTTTTGAAGTATTTATTATTCCACAATTAAGAAGCTTAAATGAATCTTTATTTTCAAATTCAAGAAAAGCATAACCTAATCTTGCAATACCAGGATCTATACCTAAAATTATTTGTTTAGATTTTTTCATATATTTCAAAACATAAATCACTTAATAAATATCTATAAGACTGATTATTTCTTTTTCTTTGGCGAATTAAACTAGAGGAAACAGGCAACATAGGGCTATCTATCATATGCCATTCTAATTCGTGATAAAAGCTAGGGAAAGAATCTTCTATATCTGTTATATCCCAACCACTTCTTGGAGCAATAAAAAATTTACATTCTTGTGCTAGTTCTTTTGAACCTTGCCATGATTCTACCGTTAAAAAAGAATCTAAACCTAAAATCATTCCTAATTTGTTTTTTATTTTATTTTCTTCTTTAAATTCTTTTACGGTATCTATTGTAAAAGAAAGCCCTTGTCTATTTATTTCACGTAAATCAAGGGTAAATTTTTTATTATTAGCAATACCAACTTCTAGAATTTCCTTTCTATGTTTTACATCTATTAAGTCTTTTACTTTATGTGGTGGATTTGGAGAAAGAATAAAATGAATCTTATCAAGTTTAAATTCTTGCAAAGCACTTTCTGCAATCATTAGATGCCCAATATGAAGGGGATTAAAAGTACCAGGGAAAATCGCTAAATTCATTTAATTATCCTTCTATTGAAATTTTCTTTTCGTTATTATTTACAAGATTATTAATTGATTTTTCTATCATATCCATAAACATAGAAATCCTTTTTTTCTTTTTACTTTTATCTTTTAATTTTTTCTTTTTTTCTTTTTTTTCTTCTTGTTCTTGAACTGTTGTTTTTTCTATATTTTCTTGTTCTTCATATTCAAGTTTAATAAGTTCTAATAATATAGTCTCATCTTCTTCAGAAAGTTTTAATTTTTTACCTAAAAGATGTTTAATAGAAGCATAAACAGTTAATGCCATTGTATGAATATTATTTTGTGAAACTTTGAAACTTTCAAGAAAAGCCTTAACTTTAGGATCATTACTATTATTTAGAGAATATAAAACTCTATTTACAAAACTTTTTGCATCTAATTTATTAGCATCAGAAGAAATTGCTGTTGTATTAATTTGTGTTTTATTATCAACATTTTTATTGTTAAATTTGTCTCCAAAAGAGCCATCTATTCTAATTTGATTCATAAATAATTAAATCAACTATTTAATATTTTAAAGTTATTATAAACTAAAATTACAATTGCCATTATATTTCTATTTCTTCATAAAGACTATTTCTTTCTTTTGCTGTAAAACCACTAGTCTGTATAAGCTTTTTTATTTCTTCTTCATTAATAAATTTATAATTCCCTTGAGAAGTTATTTTTTCTTCTATAACTGTGCCGTCTATATCGTCAGCACCAAAAAATAAAGCTAATTGAGTTAATTTATTACCTAGTTGAACTCTATAAGCTTTTATATGTTCAAAATTATGTAATATTAAACGACTAACTGCTATATTTCTAAGAATTTCTACAGCAGTTAAAATACTTCCTTGTTTATTATGTCTAACAAGTGGAATAAAAGACTGAAATCCATGACTTTTTTCTTGTTGTTCTCTTAATAAAAATAAATGTTGAATTTTTTCTTCTGTTGTTTCTCCTAAACCTGTTAACATAGTTGCATTTGATTTTAATCCTAATTTATGTGCAGTTTCATGTATATAAAGCCAGTCTTTAGCAGGAATTTTACTTGGACAATATAAAATTCTTATTCTTTCTGAAAAAATCTCTGCCCCACCACCCGGTAAAGAATTAAGTCCTGATTCAATAAGTTTTTTCAAACATTCTTCTATTGTTATATTTTCTTTTTTTGCAAAGAAATCTATTTCCGGAGCAGTAAGTGCTTTTATATGTAATTTCAAATCAAGTTTTTTTATTTCCTCAAAAAGCCTTAAATAATATTCTAGAGAAAGTTTTGGATTTAATCCGCCAACTATATGAACTTCTTTTATATTAAAATGCTTTACTGTTTGAATTTTATCTAGAATTTCTTGATATGTTAAAAGATAAGCATCTTTTTGATTCTCTTCTTTTGAAAATAAACAAAATTTACATTGACCTATACATATATTTGTTGGATTTATATGAAGATTTTTATTCCAATAAACTATATCTTTATTTTTTCCAAATTTGATTTCATGCGCAATTTCTCTTAATTCCATTAAATCAATTTTTTCAAAAAGAAAAACTGCTTCTTCAAAATTAAGCGCTTTTTTATTTTTTAAACTTTCTTTTATTTTTGATAACATAAGATCGCGTCCTAGAGGACTCGAACCCCTGACATCAGGTTTTGGAGACCTGCGTTCTACCAACTGAACTAAGGACGCAAATTTTGGAGGCAAGGGGATTCGAACCCCTGACCTTCTGCGTGCAAGGCAGACGCACTACCAGCTGTGCTATACCCCCATTTCGGCATTTAGCAATTATAACAAGGAAATCTTTTAAATACAATATTAATTATTATTAAATTTAAAAATTTATAATATAAAATTTAAATATAACTTTATATACTCTAAAAATAAATGAATTCTCAAATTTTTATTATAGAAAAAGAAGAAGAAATTAATCAAATTACAGATTATTTGCTAAATAAAATACAAAAAGTAAAATTACCTTGTTTAATTCAGCTGTCAGGAGATCTTGGTGCAGGGAAAACAACTTTTGTAAAATATTTTTTAAAAGATCTAGGATTAAAAGAAGAAGTTAATAGTCCTACTTTTGCAAAAATGCATGAATATAAACTTGAGAATTACAATATTTATCATTTAGATTTTTATAGAGATTGTATTAATGAAAATGAATTAGAAGAAATTTTTTTAGATAATAAAGCAATTATTTTTATTGAATGGCTTGAAAATTTATATGAAAAAAATCCTGAAATAAAACTCCCTATAAATTTTAAAATACAAATAAAAGTTTCAAATAATAATTTAAGAGAAATTACTTTTTCTTCGTTTTAAAACTTTAAAATAAAAATACTTACCATTAGAGGAATATAAAATAAAGCAAATAGTGTTCCAAGTAAAACAGTTAAGGCGGCTTTCTCTGGATGACAATGAAGTTCGGTTGCAAAGGCGACAGTATTCGCCGCTAAAGGAACAATTGACATTAACAGAAATATTTTATGAATCATTGAATTATAAATATGAAAAAAGGATTTGTCTAAGAATACAAGTCCAAAAATAATTAAGGGCCAAACAATAAATTTTGCTAAAAACGCTAAAGAAATAAATTTTAAATCAAAAGAAAAACCATTAATTGTAGATAAACCCATACCAATCATCATCATCCCTAATAATGTATAAGCTCCTTTAAATTGTTGTATTGTTGAAAGTATAATTTCATTAGGCTCTAAATGTAATAAATTTAAAATAATTCCAAGGGCAAAAGCATATAAACCAGGGAGTTTCACAACTTTTATAAGACTTTCTTCTATTGTATGATTTCCTTTTGCTGTAATAAAAAAGCCTAAAGTATTTTCATATAATATAGTCCCTAAAATCATTATAATAGCTAAATTGAAAGCCTGATCTCCAAATAATATTCCTATTACAGGCAAACCAAAATAACCAGTATTTCCTGTTCCTGAAGTAAAAGCAAGTATATTTTTTGTTGAATCAGTTTTATAAAAGAACTTTCCTATAAAATAAAATAATATACAAATAAAGCAACAAACAAAATAAAAGAGAAAAGGAAAAGACATATTTGCAAAATTAATTTCTACTTTTAATGCACCGAAAAATATTATTACTGGTGCAATTATATATATAAGTAATTTAGCAATAGTTTCTTTTTGAGCGGATAATTTTTTTGCAGAAATATATCCAAGAAAAATCATTAAATATAAAGGAATTAATTTTAATAGTAAATCTTTAAACATAAATTTTAAATAAAAAAACTATAACACTTTTAAAAATATTATTTAAATAGAAGTAATTTTTTGTTTAAATATATTTATATTTTTAGGAGTTTTTCTTTTTTTGAAATGAATATAAGATTTTTGATATTTCCACCAATCAGGAGAATAACCAAGTATTTCATTTATTCTTTGCCATTCCCATTCAGAAGGAGTAGCACTTAGATTTTTAAAATACCATTGTAAAGCTAAATTTCTTTTCTCATGTTGATTTACATATTCTGCTCCTAAAGATTCAAGCGCTGTATAATATTCAGTAAATCTTTGTATATTTGCAGAAGCAGAGATACATTTTCTTTCAAATTGTCTTAAATATAAAGAAATAGGATCGTTATTTATTTCTTCTTCAGGATCTTTATATATAAATTTTTCAATACCATGTAATTCTTCTATTCCTTCAGCTTTACAAATTTCTCTAAAATCTCTTTCCCCAACTTGTTTAATTGCTAAATTTATTTTTTCAAAGAAATCTTCTTCTAAAACTTCTTCATTTTCCTCTTTAGAATTATTTTTAAAGATATTTTGATCTAATGACCAATTAAATTTATCATCTGGGAAGCCATATTTATTTATAAAATTACTATGATCAAGTATTATTACAGAATTCTTATCTTCTGCAGGAATTAGCGCTTGATTACAAGCTTGCATATAAGAAACAAAATCTTCGTTAGGATTTGCGAATTGTATACATTCAATACTTCCGCAATTATAACCATGTTTAAGTAAATTTGTAGTTATTATAATTTTTATTTCTTTATTTATAAAAGCTCTTACTATAATATCTATATCTTCGTCTTCAAAATCTATATAAATTGCATTTATAGCAGAAGCACAATATTCATCAGCTATTTTTTTTCCTTCTTCTTTATTTGACGCTATAATAATAGTTTGTTTATCATATGCATAACGAAACCAATTTTCTATTAAATCTTTAATTTCAATTTTATTTATTTTTTGAAGAGAAGTTTTAAAGTTTTCTGTTCCTTGAATAGTTTTATTTCCTTGTTCAAGTATTTTTTCATCAATAGAAGAAAAGATTTTATAATCAGAGAGAGAAGCATTTAAAATAAGTTTTGAAATAGATAGACTTTTTATTAATACATCAAATTGATTCTGTCCAAGGGCTGTACCATCTTTTCTACATGGTGTAGAGGTTAAAGCTAATATTTTTTTATTATTTAGATTCTTAATAAGATTTTCATATATATTATCTTCAAAATAATGATGTACTTCATCAATAATAAGAATATCAAAATTCATATTATCTTTTAATTCTAAAAAAGTTTCTGAACTAATAATATAAAAAAGATTAGAACTATTAAGATCTTCTTTATTTTCTATAACTTTAACACTTAAATTTTGTTTAAAAAACTTCTTAAGAACTTGATTTAAAAGTTGTGGTTTATGTAAAAGTAAAACAATTCTTTCACCTTTCAGAATCCATGACTTTATACATTCTGAAATTGTAATAGTTTTACCACTACCTATGGGTATTTGTATTAATAACTTTTTTTTATTAATAAATTCAGCATTGATTTCTGCTATTAATTCTCTTTGATAATGTCTTAATTCCATAAATTTTTAAATATAAAATCCTATTCTTTATGAATTAAAGACTGAAAACAAAGATTTAAGTTCCTAATTATTTTGCTAATTTAGGATTATTTTTTGTGTATTTATTATTTATAGGTTTATTTGAGCGTCTTTTTTTGCCACCTTCAGCTCTTTTTCTTTTAAGACGGTTTTTAATAGAGTCAGATACAAAAAAAGCTCTTTGTCTTACTTCTTGCAAAATTTTATATTTTGTTATTTGTCTTCTAAATCTCTTTATTAAAGAATCTAATGATTCTTGTTCATCTCTCTTTGTCTCTATCAAAAAAATACCCTCTTTTTTTAACTGTCAATTTTGTCTATTTTACTTTTTTTAAATTTAGGTGTCAAGTTTAAATTTAAAATCTAAAAAAAGCTCCACCGGAAAATATATCACCCTTTTCTTTTTTTAAAGCTTTTTTCTCTTCTTTTTTAAATTTTTGAGAAAATTCTGCTGCCTCTAAAGGATTTATACCACCATTAAACATTTTATTCTTATTTGCACCAAACATTTTTGTGAATTTTCTCATCTGACTGAATCTATCTATCATTTCTTTTAATATTTCTTCTTTTATTCCTGCTCCTCTTGAAATTCTTTTGATTCTTGAATCTTTACTCTTATCTATATAAAGTAAATCAGGATTTTTCCGTTCTTGAGAAGTCATACTTTGTATCGCACATTCAAAGAGTTTAATCTTTTGATTTCCATCCTCTATAAATTCCTGCTTTTCTTTTGATTTCATATTCATTCCAAAAGCAGAAGCACCACCTAACATATTAAAAAGATTAGCAACACCCCCTAATTTATCGAAAAACTTAATAAATCCAATAAAAGTTTCAAAAGTAAAATTACCTTTTGTAATAGATTTTTCAAGCATTTCTGCTTCTCTGAGAGTCTCTTCTTCTTCAAATTTCTTTACAAGAGCTATTATATCTCCAAAACCTAAAATTCTATTTGCAATTCTTTCTGGTTCAAAAGTTTCTAAAGCTTCTATTTTTTCACCAAATCCTGCAAATTTAATTTTCTTAGCAGTTAATTCAAGAAAAGATAAAGCAGCCCCACCTCTTGAATCACCATCCATTTTTGTTAAAATAGCACCTGTAATGCCTATTTGAGAATCAAAAGTTTGTGCTACTTTTCCAGCTTCTTGTCCCATAAGTGCATCTATAACAAGAAGTTTTTCGCAGGGTTTATATTTCTTTTCTAAAATTAATAATTCTGCCATTAATTCACTATCTACTTGCAATCTACCTGCAGTATCAAAGATTAAAACATTAATTTTATTTTCTCTTGCATAATTAAAAGCACCTTCAGCAACTTCTAAAATAGATTTTGAATTTAGATCTTTATATATTTCTACATCAATACTTTCAGCTAAAATACTTAATTGTTCTATTGCTGCTGGTCTTTGTAAATCTAATGCTACTAATAAAACTTTTTTGTTTTGATTCTTTAAAGTTAAAGCAAGTTTTGCACAAGTAGTAGTCTTACCTGATCCCTGCAAACCCATCATTAAAATTATATTGTTTTTTTCTTTTGTAAAATTAAGAGGTTCAGGTTTTTCTCCTAAAAGTTTTATTAATTCATCATTTACTATTTGTATAAATTTATCAGAAGGAGTAAGACCTTTAACAACTTTTTCTCCTACAGCAGATCGTCTAATTTTTGCGAGAAAAGATTTTATAGCAATAAGACTAACATCTGCATCAATAAGTGCTTTTTTTAATTGGATAAGTGCACTATCAACATTCTCAGCAGTTAATTTGTTATTTCCTTTTATTTTATGAAAAACATCTTGTAGACTGTCAGTTAAGCTTTCAAACATTTTAAAATTGAATTTATAGTTTAAATATTATAACAAAATTTCAATTAATATTTGACATCAAGACAGCTAAGGCTTTAAAATTTTACTTAGACTAATGAATAAAATTGTAGATAAATTAAAAAATTTCTGGTTAGGCTCAGAGGAGCCCTACGATGATGGTTTTGATCAATTATTTAAGCTAAACAATGCAAATACGTTAAATGCAGTTTTAGCAGAAAAAGATTTGACTCAAAAAAATTCTAAAAAAATTCAATCAAATGTGCCTCTTCCTTCTCATTTAAAAGTACTTGACAATTCTTCTTATTCTCCAACAAATGAAGTAATTGTTATGGAGCCTATGACTTTCAATCAAGCAGTTGAAATCATTCAATATTTGAGAAAAGGTTCATCAATTGTTTTAAATTTAGGAAATCTTGAATCAGAAGAATCACAAAGATTATTAGATTTTGTGTGTGGTGGAATTTATGCACTTGATGGTTCACAGAAAAGAGTAGGAGAAGGAGTCTTTCTTTTAGTTCCTAGTTCTGTTAATATAAACTCTGTTCCAGTAAAAAAAGAAAATTCTAAATCTACTACAATGATTTGGGGTACAGACAAAAATTCTTAAATAATTAATATTATGAAAAAAGTTTTATTTTTAATTTTAATATTTGCTTTATCTTTAGGATCTTTAGCAAATACTTCACAAATAATTTTAAATGTTCGTTCTGCAACAACACAAGTTGAACAAGCAGAATCATTATTTAATTCAGCTAATATAAAAGAAGCAACTGTTTTAGTTGAATCATTATTTCCTGTTTTAACTGAGACAACTGAATTACATTCACAAATATATGAAGCTTTGAAAGAAAATTCCGCAGCAATATCTACAGCAAAGAAAGAAAGAGAATTAACAATAGAATTTGCAAAGCTTAGAGATAGAATTACTTATTTAGCAGGTATGATTTCAAGAAAACAAGGAAATAATCTTGAAGCAGTAAAACACTTTGTACAAGTAATACAATCACAAAGAGGTACTGAATTATCTCGTAAAGCTTATAATAATTTAAAAGAAATGGGCTTTTCTCCTCAATTATCAATAGAAGAACAAATTTAATAATCGTAGTTTTTATATTATTTATTGAAAAGCCTGAATTAAAAAATCCTTTAATTCTTCAAAAACAAGTGAATCAAAATTAATTATTTCTCTTTGTGTGGCACTACCCGGCTCATAAGCAAATTTTATTTTTTCTTTTGTTGCTAAATATGTAGCTAAATATTTTTTACTTTTATCTTTCCATCCAGTTTTATCACTATTATTTTCTATAAAATTATTAATATTTTCTAAGAGTTTTTTATCTTCTATAGATTTAAGACATAAATCTTCAAGATTAGAATTTATAAAAAATATTCCTGTTTTTAAATTATTATAATTACTTATTTCATTAGGTTTTTCTGAAAATTTATAATTATAATCTTCAAAAATTTTCTTAAATTCTTCTTCAAAAATTTTTTTTATATCTTTAAAATAATTCTTAATATCATCATTATCTGAATCTCTTATAAAAATTAAAGATTCTAACTTTTTACCTTGCGTATTTATATTATCAAATACATTTTCTATAGATGCTTTAAATAAATTTTCAGTTTTACCTTTAATCTTTATAACAGAAATTTCTTTTAAATTAAGGTGGCTTAAGAATTTTTCAAAAAAACTTTTATCACCAAGACCTTCTACTAATAAGATTTTCGAACAATAAAAATTTTCTTTTTTTTCTTTATTCATTTATCTTATCTCCAAATTCATTTCATCTAAAGCTATATTTAATTTAGTTTTGTTATAAGTTGCTGTTTTAAATAAATCTTCTTCGGTTTTAAATAGTTTATAAACTCTAATATCATCTGAATCCTGCGTCCCTATCTCCATAAGTGCTTGTATGCAGTCAAGTGAATGTGTAGTTGCGAAAATTTGAAAATTATTTTCTTTTGCTAATTTAATTAAAAATTCCCAAACTAATTTCTGTATAGAATAATGTAAACCATTTTCTATTTCGTCAATTAAAAGAACTCCACCATTTTTAAGAGTTTTATTGTCATTTATTGGAAATACAGCTATTCTAAAAATCCTTTTAAAACCATCTCCCATAATTTCAAAAGGAAGTCTTTTTTTTATTCCAGAAAGATTTACTAATAAATTTGAATTTTCTGTAATTAATATATCTTCAAGTGATGGTTCTATTTCTCTTAATAATTTAAATAAATCTTCTTCTTTTTTATTATTTAACAAATCAGAAAATTCTTTGATTGCATCTCCTATCTTAGAGATTTCATCATTTAGATATCTCCCTTTATAAGTAGTTATATTTTTTATATCTGAATTCAAATCTAAAGGATCTATAACAAAAGAATAATTATTATTTTCATTTTTTATAAAAACTTTAAAATCAATATTTTTTAAAGGAAAATTAAATTTTAAACCTTTTATTACTTCTTTAGATTGAAATTTCCCTTTTTTACTTAAAATATTTAAATCAAGAATATTTTCCTCTCCATAATAAGGTTCTATTTCAATTTTCTCTTTATTTCCAAAAATTTTAGAAGAAATAGATATTTTATTATCTTCAAGTCTATAAAAAAAAGATTTTAAAGAAGTTTCAAATCTTTTAAAAAAATTAGAAATTTCAAGAGCTTCAGATCCATGAAAATTCCTAAAAATACCTAAACTTACAGGAATATTAATATCAAGAGGATTTAATGACCAAAATATTGCTTCTAAGATACTAGTTTTTCCACAATTATTTTTTCCTACAAATAAATTTACTTTTTTAAAATCCTTTAATTCTAAAGATTTAATACCTCGAAAATTTTCAATTTTTATTTCTTCATACATAAAAAATAATTTTAACATTTTTTAAAAGATATAAAAGTCTGAACTATTGATTACGCTGAAAATCATCCCCTAGTCCTCTTACTCCCCCTCAATTTGTTTTACCTAGCATGGAAAGGGGCAAGGCAATTTTTTAAAAACCCCCAACCCCCTGAAAGGGGGCTAACAAGGATAGATTTTTTTTAATATTGCTAAACGTAAATACTTGTTTTAGAAAAAATATACTATAAAATTTGTGATTTAAAGCTAATAAAATTATTTTAGATAAAAATTATTATAAAAAACAGATTTTTCAATTCCCCCATTTAATCATAGCAAAATAAATTTATTGAGAAAAAATATTTATCCTTAAAAGCCCCCTTTCAGGGGGTTGGGGGTTGAAAATAGGGAAAGCCTCTCCAGATCAATATCAATTTATAAATTTCGAGGGGGAGATCATCCCCTAGTCCTCTTATAAGAGGGGGTTCTAAGAATTTTATCATTTTTTCTTTTTCATAATTAATCATAAAAATCAGTGTAATCAATGGTTCAGACAATATGATAATCCCTTAATATTAAAGTGTTTTCCAAGATAAAAAAGTTTTTAATAAGGAAAAATAAGATTATTGCTTAATAAATTAATAAGGAAAATATTATTATGGTTACTCCAACATCACCATCAGGACAATCATTATCAAGTCCAGCATCAACACCTACATCATGCCCAAATAATGTAGATAGTGGGGCTGCTAAAGCTGCTGAGGCTACTGGAGGCTCAGGGTCCTCTACAGGTGGAGGTTCTAAAACAGGAGATAGTGCTTCTACTAATATTACATCATCTTCTTCTGGGGACACTTTCGCTAGTCAAATTAGTGAAGCAGCTAAAACAGCGGTTAGTGAAGTAGCTAATAAAACGGAAACGGAAACAGAAGCTAAAGCTGGTAGTATAGCTGCCGCTGCTGACTCTTTTACTAGTTCATCATCAACTCCTACAGAAGCCCAAGCTCCTACTGCCCCTACAGAGAAAGGTGGAGACACCCCCGCTACAGACGGACCAGGCGAGAACCAGCAAACTCCTACTACTGAACCCCCTCCAGAAGAACAACCAACAGGTGATCAACCAAAAGCACAAGAAGCTCCTACTGTGCCACCTGGTGATGAATTAACACCAGAAGATGTAATTAAGAATTTAAAAGATAATCCAAATAGAACAGAAACGGAAAATAGGGCATTAGAAGCACTTCAAGGTACTCCTAATGGAGAACGAAAACCTCCTACTGTGCCAGCTGTTGAAGACGGTGGTGATCAGACAAGATCTATATTTAAATTACTTAGTCCAGAAGCTCAAGCTGCAATAGAAAGAAAACAAGCAGAAGAAGCCGCTCAAGAACAACAAACAACTCAAAAGAAACAGCAAGCAATAAATGGAGGGCTACAAGTTGATCCTTCAATAGCGGGAGAAGGGCAAGGATTGTTTAATCAGCCTGTTGGGGAGCAATCACAAATAGGACAGCCACAACCTCAAGGTGTAATAGGAGGAATAGTACCTGAAAATGTACAAGAACTTTTTAATGAACAACCTCCTTTACTAACCCCTCCTGCTGAAAATGAAGATTCTTTACCTTTTGGAGGAACTAGTACACCTCAAGAATTAGCTGAGAATATAGCAACTCATCAACAGGTTATAGATCATATTACTTCAATTCCAGAAAAAGATAGAACAGCTGCACAAAAAAATGCATTAAGTATTTTTAGTGGGGAAAAAGCTGCAATGGAAGAAAACTTAGCAAAAAAAGAACAACTTGCAATGAATGATCCTTTTGGTGTCACTGGTGATGGAGAAAAAGGCGGTGCTGGTGAGAATGAAGGGGTAAATCCTTTTCTAATGGAAGCACCTAGCGATAAAGACATAGATGATTTTAATGCAAGACGTGAACAATCAATAAAAGAATCAGTACCGGAGCTTAAACAACAACAAGAAGCACTTTTAGATGAAGCTAGAGACTTAGAAAAATTAGCTGGAAAAACTTCTGGAGAGGACGCTAAAGAACAATATTTAGAGTCAGCATTAGAAAAAAGAAGAAGAGCTGGTGATATTCAAACTACATTAAATCAAGTTCCAAAAGAAGAAGCAAAAGGTGCTCGAGAATGGGCAGAGACCGTAAAAGATTTAGCAAAAGAAGATAATGCTTATGGATTTACTAAACAAGATGGGAAAACTTTAGAAGCAGTAGCTAAAGCACTAGAAGAAGGATTGGAAGGTAAAGGCGGCGGTGGAGATGCTGGTGGAGCTAAAGGAGAAGGAGTTGGTAGTGGAGAAGGTGGAAAAGTAAGTAATGACCCTTCTGCACAAATGATGGGTGGATATGGTGATGAAGTTGGTGGACCTGCTGAAGATGAAACTTTCCCTCTTACTCAACAAGAACAAGCTACAATGGAAGCAATAAAACAACAATTACAAACAGCAGAAGCAGATGATCCAAATTTAGCAAGTTTAATAACTGAATATAATAAATTAAATGAAATAGCGCAAGAAAGTACTCCTGCAGAAAGTATTGTAGAGATTAAAAAGACAGAAATACAAGCTATGATGACAAAAGTAGCAATGAAAATGCAAAGTTTACCTGCTGATGCAACTGATGCTGAAAAAAGGGACCTAGTAGGTGTATATAATGCACTAAATCAATCTTTAAAAGGTTTAAATGCTAGTAAAGGCGGCGGCGGAGGTGGAGATGCTGGTGGAGCTAAAGGAGAAGGAGTTGGTGAAAGTAAGACTGGTGGTGGTGAAGCTAATACCAAAATTCTTTCTGATGGAGAAAGATATACGGAATTAAAAGAAAAGCCTAATAAAACAAAAGAAGAAAAAGAGGAAATGAATAAATTAGAAAAGGCGATAACAGAAAGCGCAAGAAAATCACTTTTAGGAGGAGAGGAAGAAGACCTACCTACAGTTGATGAGATAAGAGCTCAAGTTGAGGCGCTAAAGGCCAATACAGAGGATAAATAAAATAAAAACTAAATCAATTAGCAAAATACTCTAAAGCATAAATATAACCAAAATAAGATAAACCGGATATTTGCCCAATACATACTGGGGCGATAAATGACTGCTTCCTAAATTCCTCACGACTGTGAATATTAGATATATGTACTTCTATAGTATTGATATTTACTCCGGCAATAGCGTCTCGTATAGCAATACTTGTATGTGTATAAGCCCCAGGGTTAATTATAAGTCCTGAAAAGCCTTCTTTTTTTAATTCTTGGATTTTACTTACTATTTCACCTTCACTATTTGATTGAAAAAAAGCAACTTCGAGCTTTAGTTCTTCAGCTTTTTGACTTATTTTCTTGTTGATATCTTCAAGTGTTTCACTTCCATAGATATTTTCTTCTCTCTTACCAAGGAGATTTAAGTTTGGTCCGTTAATTATAAAAATTTTCTTCATTTTTTTAATGATAACAAAATAGGATTTTAATTAAGCAAACTATTTAAAAATTCTTTACTATTTTCTTCGCATACTGATTTAGCAAAATCTTTGTAAAATTCTTTGAATGAATCAGGCATATCATAAATTAAAAGTCCTATTTTCGCTATATTAAGCATTTGTTGATAAGCTTTATCTTTTTCAGTGGCAATTTCTTTACATGCCTTTTCTTTGTTTTGTGCATATTCAAGGAGGAACTGATAAGAAGCAGAAATAAGACCTGTTCTATGCTTCCCAAAGAAACATGTAATTATTGCTCTGTTTTGAGGAGTTGCTTGAGATAAACTCTTAAGAATTTCAATAAAAGATTTTGCACTTTGCACTTTAGGATATTCACTTGAACTCATGGGGAAATACAATTCATTTATTGTTGATTTTTTTTGTACTTTATTTTCAACAAGATTTTTAATTAAAAGATCTGTATTAATAACAGTAGTAACCCTAAAATTTTCGTTAAGAGTTTTTATATTTTTATAATAATTTCTATTTGCTCTTAAAATACAGTTGCTAACAGGCATAAGATTAGAATCTTTTGTTAAATAGAAATTCTTATTTTTAGTAAAATCTTTTAATGCTTCAGAATAAAATTTATAATTTGTCTTTGAATTAATCTGACTTTTAGAGAAATAATAAAGAGGAACACAAGAATTAGCATTTGCAATTATTTCTTTTATAATTTTATGTTGTTCAGCCTTTACTCCTAAAGCCATAAACATAAAAATAAATAATATAAGTTTTTTCATAATATAAGTTTTTTCAATATACTATTTATTTTATACTAAACTATCTTTAGAATTCGTAAAAATTATATTAAGTATTTTCTTCGCTGTCTATATCTTCCTCTTGATTGTTTTCGAAATCATTTTTTCCTACAAGCTTTGCTCCTAAGTATTCTTGTGCTACTTTTACGATTTTATATTCTTCATCTTCTATATCTATATCATTTTCTAGCAGGGGGCTAGGTGGCTTTGAAGTTTTCTCTTCTCCCTCTGTTAAGGGGGTTGGGGGGTTTTTAATCGGCTTTTCGCCTTTTTTTATTATTACATTCTTCCCTAAAATATTTCGCATTTCAGCTATTTTGCTTTCATCATTAATTTTATTAAAGAAAGCTTCTCCTATACCTATTGTTAAAACTTCTTGAGTATCAGAAATAATAAAAGCTTGTTGTGATAAAAGCGCTTTAAAAGGAGGTAATTTCACATTATTTATTAAAGTTTCAAGAGGATCATCTGATTTTCTTTCTATTTCTTTCTCTTTTAAAAGAGGAGTTGGGGATAAGGGTAAAATAGAACTAAGATTTGACTCCCCCTTTAGGGGGTTGGGGGGCTTAAGAGGGGTTGGGGGTGACGCTATTAGGAGGCTAAAAGATAGCATTGAAGCTTTAAATCTTAAAGCACTTTGTGTATTATATTTAAGACTTTGTTCTAATTTTAAACATTCTTCTATTATTTCTAAAAGTCTATTTTTCTTATTTATATCAAAAGTCTTTTTTTCAAGATCTTGTTCTATTAAATCAATCTGATATTCAATAAGATTTTTAACCCCTTGTACAGGATCTATACCTTTATTTAATATCTCATCACATGCTTTGAGTGTATCTTCAAAGTTATAATTTAAAAGTGCATTAGTTAAATTTTCTAATAAATTATCTGATAGTTTCCCAAAAAGCTCTGAAACAAGATCTTTATCAATAACTTGATTTTCAGAAGATAACACTCCTATTTGATCTAATAAGCTTAATGCATCTCTAAAACCCCCTCTACTTAATTTAGATATAATAGAAATCGCTGATTCTGTAATGTTTATATTTTCAAGTTTTGCTATTTCTATTAATCTTTTGTTTAAACTTTTTTCATCAATAGGCTTAAAAAGAAATCTTTGACATCTACTTATTATAGTGGCTAAGACCTTATGTTCTTCTGTTGTTGCTAATATAAAAATTACATTAGGAGGAGGTTCTTCTATTGTCTTCAAAAGTGCATTAAAAGCATGTCCTGAGAACATGTGAATTTCGTCAAGTATATAAATTTTATATTTCGCTGTTTGTGCTGCATAATAAGATTTTTCAATAAGGGGTTCAATATCTTCAACTTTTCTATTACTTGCTGCATCTAACTCTATTACATCAGGCGAAATCCCTTGTGAAATTTCAATACAATTTATACATTTACCACAAGGATTAGAACTTTGTCCTTCTTTACAATTAAGAGATTTAGCAAATATTCTTGCAGTTGAAGTTTTGCCACAACCACGCGGACCAGTAAGCAAATAAGCATGCCCAAGTTTATTATTATTTATGCTATTTGTAAAAGTTCTAACTATTATATCTTGCCCAATTAATTCAGATAATTTAGAAGGTCTATATTTAAGATATAAAGGAATAGACATTATAATACCCTAAAGTTTGAAGATATTTTTTTTACTGAAGAAAGCTTTTCAACAGACTTTAGAGAACTAAAAAACAAAGCTTCTTCTATTTCATGAGTTATTAAAGTTAAACATGCTGAATCTATTTCTTTTTTTTGAACTATTGCTTCTATACTTAAACCATTTTCAGCAAGAACACATCCTATATCACGAATAACACCTTTTTCATCATTTACCTCTAATCTTAAATAAAACTTGGAAATATTTTTATCTGTTATAACAAAAGATTCTTTACAATTATAAGGAAGAAAAACTTTATGTCCTTTATTTTTAATAGTTAATATATCCCCTAATATTGAACTTGCAGTTGGTTTAGGACCTGCTCCTGCCCCTATCAACATAAGCTCCCCAACAAGATCTCCTTTTATTTCTACAGCATTAAGTACTCCATCTACTTGTGATAAAGGATTATCTAAAGAAATGAGATAAGGAGAAACATTTATTGAAAGACTTTTATCGTTTAGTAATTTAGCTCTACCTAAAAGTTTTATTGAAAAACCCATTTCTTTTGCTAAATCAAAGTCTTTTTTTGAAATAGATCTTATACCTACACAAGAAACAGAATCAGGACTAATATATTTTCTAAAAGCAAGGGAAGCAAGAATTGAGATTTTATATTTACTATCATAACCTTCAAGATCATTTGTAGGATCAGGCTCAGCATAACCTTTTTCTTGTGCTTGTTTTAATGCTTCTTCAAATTCTTCTCCTCCTTTCATTTCGCTAAGTATATAATTCGTTGTACCGTTAAGTATGCCAATTATTTCAGTGATATGATTTGCTTTAAGATCATTTTGGACTGTATTTATAACAGGGATTCCACCTGCTACAGCTGCTTCCATTTGAACATGAACACCTTGTTCTAAGGCAAGAGAAAAAATCTTTTTACCATGTTTTGCCATTAATTCTTTGTTTGCAGTGACAACATGTTTCTTTTGATTAATAGCAGTCAAAACATAATCTAAAGCTGGCTGTTCATTACCTAATACTTCAACTATAAGATCTATATTAGGATCTTGTAGAATTTCTTCAGCTTTTGTAGTAAACAAACTTTTATCTATATTTTCTCTAATCTTTTTAGAATCTTTAACAAGAATTTTTTTTAAATTTAGATTTTCAAATTTTTTACTGATTAATTCAAGAGCTACTTGATAACCAATAGTACCGCATCCTAAAAGACCTATATTTAAAGACATAATAAAATTTTTACAGAATAAGTTATATTTTAACCCGAAAAATCAAGAAAGATAAATTAAAAATATTAGTTCTTTTAATAAGCTCTACCTATATAAACTTTATATTTTGCATCTTTTCCAGAGATTGCACATTTATTATTAGGCTCTTCTAAGGCTTTCACTCTAACTGTTGCTTTGCAAATTTCTTTTAATTTTATTTCATCTTCATAATCACCAGACCAATTTATTTTTATAAAACCACCTTTATCATTAAGTATTTTATTTATTTCTTCTAAAGAATCTGCAGTATATATATTTTCCTCTCTCCAACTTAAATTTCTTTGAAATAAAAATTCTTGAATTTCATTAAGTAAAGCTTGTATTCTTTCAGTTAAACCTTGTCTTGAAATATCTCTAAGTTTTTCTTTTTTATCTCTTCTTACAATTTCTACAACATTATTTTCTATATCTCTTTTACCAATTTGTATTCTAATTGGAACACCCTTTAATTCCCATTCATTAAATTTATAACCAGCTGTTTTTTGATCATCTGCGTCTATTTCTGTACGAATTTCTAATTCCTCTAATTCTTGCTTTATTTGCTTACATTCAG
Organism: Candidatus Caenarcanum bioreactoricola; assembly: GCA_001899385.1. Lineage (GTDB taxonomy): Bacteria > Cyanobacteriota > Vampirovibrionia > Caenarcaniphilales > Caenarcanaceae > Caenarcanum > Caenarcanum bioreactoricola. The sequence goes on from MOYB01000005.1 coordinate 73,619, forward strand.
AAATAATTAATTCTTGATCTTCTGGATTTTTATATATAGGTATGATTATAACTTGAATAGGTGCGATTTTTGGAGGAAGAATTAAACCTCTTTCATCTTTATGTCCCATAATTAATGCACCTATAAGTCTTGTTGAAACTCCCCAAGAAGTAAGATGTGCAAGTGCAAGTTCATTATTTTTATTTTGATAATAAATTTCAAATGCTTTAGAAAAAGCTGTACCTAAATAATGTGATGTTCCTGCTTGTAGTATTTTGCCATCACGAAGAAGTACTTCTAAAGAATAAGTATCAGCCGCACCAGCAAAACGTTCAGAAGCAGATTTTTCTCCTACAATAGGTGCTAAAGCCAAAACTTCTTTCATGAATTTATTATAAATTTCAAGCATTTTTTTTGCCATTGCTTGAGCATCTTCTTCATCTACATGTGCAGTATGTCCTTCTTGCCATAAAAATTCTGTTGTTCTAAGAAAAAGTCTTGTTCTTTTTTCCCAACGTACAACATTTGCCCATTGATTAATTGAATAAGGCAAATCACGCCAAGATTTTATCCATTTAGAAAACATATAATAAATTATAGTTTCTGAAGTTGGTCTTACCACAAGAGGTTCTTCTAATTTTTCACCGCCTGCGTGAGTAACAACAGCACATTCTGGAGAAAAACCTTCAACATGTTCTGCTTCTTTTTTTAAAAAACTTTCAGGAATAAATAAAGGAAAATAAGCATTTTTATGTCCAGCTCTTTTAATTTCTTTATCTAAAAAACTTTGTATAAGTTCCCAAATAGCATAACCATAATGCTTTATAACCATACAACCTCTAACAGGAGAATAATCAGCCAAGTCTGCTTTTATTGCTAAGTCTGACAAATCAAAATCTTTATCTTCAATTTTTATATTCATAAATTATTTTTTTTAATATTTTAAGTATAAATTATAGTGATTAAATAGTTGCTAATAAAAGAAAAAATTGTTATATTTATATCTTCAAGGGCAGTTAGCTCAATGGTAGAGCATCTCGTTTACACCGAGGAGGTTGGGGGTTCGAGTCCCTCACTGCCCAGATTTAAAAATTAAATTCCCTATCTGAACTTCTTGATTAATCCATGGAGCAAATTTTTTAGGTTTCCATTTATTGTAATCTATAGAATTACTTTTTCTTTGGTTGCACTCTTTACAACAAGCATATAAATTATTTTCTTCTTCATCTAAGCTAGAAACTTGACTAAAAGGAATTAAATGATCATATGAGGCTAAATGCTCTCTTAAAGGATGTACTTCTATAAGTTTATTATCTAAAGTTAATTTTTTTATTTTAGCAAAAGGATCTTTTTTTATAGATTCTCGTACTAATAAAGGATGTAGAAGATATTTTCCACAATAAACACAACGCCATCCATCTCTTTTCCAGATTTTTTCAAGAGTTTCTCTATTTGCTTTTCGATGATATTTTGAGCTAGTTTCTATTTTAATTATATTTAATTGTTCATTTGTTCCAGAACCTTCCGAAGCCTTTATTAGTTCTTTAAGATTTACAAGAAATTCTTCAATATATTTTTCAAAAAACTCTTTTAATTCTTGATTTTCACAGTTAATATTGCTATTTAAACAAGAATTTTCATAATTAATATTAATATTAAAATTCAGAGATTTTTTTTTTCGGAACTCATCTTTAATTTTTTGAGTTATTGGATCTAAAGAATTTTGTATAAGAGTTTCTTGTTTTTTTGCTTCTATAAGTTTTCGAAATTCTTCTTTTATTAAATCTGATTTTTCTTTATTAATTTCGCCTTCTTCCAGCAAGTCTACAAGTTTTTTTTCAGCGATCCTATTACGAAAATCCAATGCATCTTCATCAAATTCCAATTCTGATTTGATATTTTCAGCTTCTATTTCTATTTTTTGAGGTTCTTTTTCATCATCTATTAAAGGTGCTCCTGAATTAAGAATTAAATGCTTTTCAATAGCTCTTTTAACTAACAAATAAATTTTCGAAGCATCATAATATCTAACTTCTCTTTTTGTGGGATGAACGTTTACATCAACTTTATCAAAAGGCATTGTTAAATATAAAACAATTCTTGGATATTTATTTCTAGGAAGAATACCGCTATAGACTTCTTTCACTGCCTTTTTCATAACCTGACATTGAATTGGTCGTTTATTAACAATAGTCATAACAGAATTAGAATTACTATTTGCAAAAGAAAGAGGTGCTATTAAAGCAGCTAATTTTATTTGGTCATCTTCCAATTCACTTTCTATAGATTTAAAAGGGATTTCTTCTTGAAAAATTTCTTTTGTTGCAATTTTCCAATTAGCAGAACCACTACTATTAAAAATCACTTTATCTTTTAATTTTAATTCAAATTGAATTTCTGGATGAGCGATTGCAAGACTTTTTACACAATCATATATTATTTGCAATTCTGTTTCAGATTTTTTTAAAAACTTCAATCTTGCAGCCACTTTTGCAAACAATTCTTTAACTTCTATTGAAGTACCTTTATTTATTACTCCAATGGATTTTATTATTTCACCTGCTTCATTAAAAGCAACTTTATAGGCTTTATCTGAATTAATATGTTTACTTATACAACTAATATCAGAGACTGAAGATATAGCAGCAAGTGCCTCGCCTCTAAAGCCTTTAGTACTTATATTATTAAGATCATCTATATTTGAAATTTTACTTGTAGCATGAAGAGCAAAAGCTAATTCTATTTCATCTTCTTTTATACCTTTACCATCATCAGTAATACGGAAATTTCTAGCACTTTTATCAAGGATTTCTATTTGTATTTTATTAGCGCCTGCATCAATAGAATTATCTATTAGTTCTTTTATAGCAGAAGCAGGTCTGTCTACAACTTCGCCTGCTGAGATTTTATTAACTAATTCAGGTGCAAGTTTTTTTATAGAATTCATATTTATAAATATAGCAAAAAATTAATATCTAGAATAATCCCATTTCTGAAATAAATTCTAAATTAGCTTTTGCAAGTCTTTGTCCTTTGCGAGCCTGTTTAAAATTAGGATCATATTTAAGTGCTTCATTATATCTTTCAAGTGCTCTTTCAAAGTTTCCTTGTTTAAAATGTATATTTCCCCATTCAAAAGCAGATTTTGCACGTGTTTCATCGAAATAACTTGTACTACTCTTCTCTTTTTTATATTTATAATCAGTATTATTTTCATTATCTTCATCATGATTATGAGAATGACTATAGCTATGGCTGTTTTTATAGAACTTTACAGAACTTTTGCTATTGTCCGCAGATACTAAAATATTAGAAGAAAGAAAAACTAATATAAGAAAAAATGTTGTTTTGTATTTCATATTAAAAGCCTCATAAATTCTATTACTTATTATAAATTATTAATTTGGCAAAATTTTTCTTTAAATTTAGAAAAACTCTAATAATTTACAATTTATTAATAATTATAAGTTATTCTACAGTTATAGCTTAGCTTTTCAAGAAAGATACAAGCCTTATCTCTCCTACCTCGAGGAGCCCCCTAGTCCCACAAAGAACAATGCGTTTTAGTTCCCTCTCCTAAAAGGGCTTACTCCCGTAGATTTTG
>MOYB01000005.1:78525-92568 GCA_001899385.1 Candidatus Caenarcanum bioreactoricola
AAATAAAAGTTAAAAATAATTAACACAAAGAAAATATTAAGAGAAATATTTTCAAAAATTTTAAATATTATTAAAGATTTTGAATAATATAGAAATGAGTCTTTTTTCATTTATTCTTAATTTTATATTATAATAATATTTAGATGAAAATTAAAAATATAGAAATTTTCTTTAAATTTTTTTGTTATGAATGATATTTTAAATTCAATTGTTGAAAGAAAAAAATATAATCTTGAACTTCAAAAACAAAGATTAAAAATAGAAGCATTGCAAGATATTGTTGTTAATAGTAATTTTAAAGAAAATGAAGATTTTAAATTTTTTAATGAATTAAAGAAAAAGCAACCTTCTATAATAAGTGAAATAAAAAGAGCTTCACCATCAAAAGGCATGCTTAAAGATAAATTAGATCCAATTTTACTTGCACAAGAATATCTTAAAGGCGGTGCATCTGCTTTATCTATTTTAACAGAAGAAAATTTTTTTGCAGGTTCAATTAAGGATTTGATTTCTGTTAAAGAAGCTGTTAAATTGCCTATATTAAGAAAAGATTTTATATTTGACGAATATCAAATATGGGAATCTAAATTTATAGGTGCAAATGCTATTCTTTTAATTGCAGCTATTCTTTCAGATAGTCAACTTAAGAAATTTAATACTTTAGCAAATGACTTAAAATTAAATATATTATTTGAAGTGCATGATGAAGAAGAAGCAGAAAGAATTTTAAGTTTAAATCCTAAAATAATAGGTGTAAATAATAGAAATCTTAAAACCTTTACAGTTAGCTTAGAAACTTCGAAAAGAATAATTTCAAAATATAAAAAACCAGATTCCAAAGAACTTTGGGTAAGTGAATCAGGCATTGAAACAAAACAAAATATAGAAGAATTAGTTTCTTGTGGTTTTAATAGTTTTTTAATTGGAGAAACACTCATAAAATCAGAAAATCCAGCTAAAAAAATACAAGAATTACTTAATTAAGCTTCTTTATGATGATTTTTATATAATGAATTAATTAGTTTTCTCAAAGACAAAAATATAAAATTTATAATAGTAAATGCTGCTGTTAAGCCTAAAATCTTAGGTGTTAAATCCTTAAAAGAAAATCTTCCTAAATCTTTCCAATTTTTAAAAGAACTCATTTTAAGCATGAATTCAAGAAATAAATTTATTGAACTTAAAATTGTTTTTTTAATTATTGATAGATTTGAAGCTCTAATTGAATTATTAAAAGTTTTCACTTTAGCAGAAAGCTCAAAAGGCACTTCTAGTAATCTTTTTGAGCTAAGATGATCTGCAAATATATTTAATTCATTGATTTTTAGACGCTTTGAAAATATATTTAAAACTTTGTTTTTTAAACTATTTATAAGACTAATTGATTCTAAGTTTTTTTCATTATATTTTTCTGCAGTAAAAAATATTGCGATAGTCTTTACTAAAGCTAAACTTGCTATTAAAAATGCAGAAGAAATATTAGTAATAAGATGAGAAATCTTTAATAATAAAGGATTTGTAAATTTTTCTTCAAAGAAATCATTTAATTTATGATGAAAAGCTTTTTCTAAAGAGGCAAATAAATAAGATGCTCCTAGTCCAGCTAAAAGTCCTGCTACTCCAAAGAAATGAAAGCCTGACATTCCAAGAATAATACTAGGGAAAGAAATTATTTTTATTAGAAAATCTTTTATTTGATGCTTAAAATCATTTTTTTTAATTTTTTGATCTGTTGCTGATTCTGTTTTTGTTAGTTCTGATCTTAATGTTATAGTACTTACTAGTTTATAAGGACTAGCAGGCTTTTTTTGATATGCTCTTTCTATTCTTAATAACATTAAAAATTATTATTTTATAAAAGTATTTTATATTTAAATCTTATTCTTTTCTTAATATTATTATAACAGAAAATTAATCAGTTAGAAGAAACTTTAGAAATTATTTTGCCATATATTTTTTTCTCTGTGTAATCAAGGCTTTTCATAGCAATATCAATGTCTATTTGATCAATTATTGTATCATCATTTAAATCAAGAAATTTCTTGGTTTTTTCAGTACACATATTAGGCTCTTCATCATTACAGTCAGCATATAATTCTGACCAAATATTTCTAAGATATACAGTAGTGCCTTTAATCATTGCAAATTTCAGACTATCTCCTATAACTTGATTATTAACTTCACTTAATTCAAATAAGAATTGATATAACCCACCTATTTGTTTAGATACTTTGCCATGAGAAGAAGTTTTCAATGCAAAATTAGTTGCTTTAGAAGCTGTAAATCTACCTTTGCCGTATTTATCAAAATACTTTCTAGCAACTTTTAAATCTCGCTCATTAAATCCAGTTAACTCAAAAACTCTTTCTCTTGCCTCTTCATTTTCCATTAAATATTCTGTAAGATCATGAGCATATCTATAATCTTTAGCACTCATATTTGAAATATTATTAGAAACTATTCTAGCAAATGTATGTTTTGTATCAGGTATAAGTCTGGCTTTTATTGGTCCCCAAATTGCTTTTGGATTGAACTCTAAAGATGATTCTACGCTTACATTAATAGCATCTATATTTTCTTCTATTTTTACTTTTTCTTCTTCTGTGATTTCTTGATCTTCTTTAGAAGGAGAAACTTCTTCAAATTCTTGTTCTTCTAAAGATAAGACATCTTCTGCTGATTCTTCTTGTGCTAAACAAGAAAAATTAATGATTAATAACAAAAAAATCTTTAATAAATTTTTCATAATAAACTATCAAAAGCTATTTCCACCATGTTCATAAAAGTTTTTTGTCTTTCTTCTGCACTGGTAAGCTCATAGGTTATTAAACTATCACTAACTGTTAATATAGAAAGAGCTTCCACTCCAAATTTTGCTGCTAAAGTATATAATCCAGCTGTTTCCATTTCAATTGCTAATGCTCCAAATTTTGCCCAAATCTTCCATGAATCAGAGCTATCTCCATAAAAAGTATCTGTAGTTATTACATTTCCAACTTTTACAGAAAGATTTTTTTTCTTTGCTTCTTCATTTGCTTTAGACAATAAATCAAAATTTGCAGTAGGAGCAAAATCCATTCCTGAAAATCTTATTTTATTTATACTTGAATCTGTAGAAGCAGACATTGCAAGAATTATATCTCTTATTTTTACATTTTCTTGAAGGCTTCCGCATGTTCCTACTCTAATAAGTTTTTTAACTTTATAATCATTTATCAATTCATTTAAATATATTGAAATAGAAGGAATTCCCATTCCAGTACCTTGAACAGAGATTCTTTCACCTTTATAATATCCAGTATAACCATACATACCACGCACTTGATTATATAAAAAAGGCTTTTCTAAAAAGTTTTCTGCTATATATTTAGCTCTAAGAGGATCACCAGGTAATAATATTTTTTCAGCTATTTCGCCTTGTTTTGCTTCAATATGAATACTCATAATAAAATTATTAGGTAGTTATTTAAAGTCTAACAATTTATTTAAGCTAAAACAAATAAATTTTACATTTTATAACTATAGAATATAGCTTACTATACAAGTATCTTGTATTTTCAAGTAATTATGTATTATAATAATTTTAATCTAAAGATAATTTTAATGCGAAATAATTCATTAAATTTTATTATTAATCGAATGCGATGTTATCAGTCTATAAAAGGCTAATCAATCGCAAAATTTTTATATTCTTATTTTTATAATTTTTTATTGCGAAATAAAGCCTTAGTTTTTATTACTTTTTAATTTTTATTTTTAACAAATATTTAATTTTTATGATAAATCAATCTCCAACTATACAAAATATTATTCAAAATAATCCCTATTTTAAAAGAAAACAAGCTTATTTCAAAGGGAATCCAGAAGCAATTATTGAATCTGCAAAAGCAATTGCCGATTTTCCAAAATTCCTTAGAAAACCTATAGGAAATCTTCTTGGTGTTTCTCCTATGCCTGTTTCTAAATTTGTTTTAAGTGCTAGTTTTGGTGAAGGTGTAACTCAAAGTATACAAGAAATTAATACTATGTTAGCTCCTAAATTCTTTATTCCTCTTTTCTTAAAAGGTTCTCTTATGGGTGGTTGGCATGAAGCACTTGTAGAACCTTTAGAATGGTATGCTCTTTATTTCTTTTCAACTAAAGGTGCTATTGGTTTGTCTAGTCCTTTAGCTTCTATATTAAAACTTCCTCATAATGAATTATTAGGTAAACGTATTTTTGATTTAAAGAAAGATTATCTTAATAAACATGCCAGTATTGGTACTGTAAATCCTAAAGAAGTTTTTCTTAATAATGATTTATATAAAAGAGTATGTCTTGGTAAATCAATGAATTTCTTAGGGGTAGCTTCTTTAGTTATTTTAGCTGAAATAATGGCTCCTGCAATAAGAGTATTATTAACAAATAAATTCTTAAAAACAACTAATTTTTATAAAATATCAGGATTAAAAACTAATGATAATCAAGATCAAGATGGACAAGGTGCAATAATTCAAGCAAAGAAAAATATTAAAAATGCTTTAAAATTAATTTTATTAACTGTGCCAACTATATTAGCTTTAACTTATTTATTGTTTAGATCAGGCTTATATAAATTTGCTTTTTTTGAAAAATTCTCTAAAATATTTGATCTTGGTAATAAATTTAGTCTTTCAAGAAGTTTATTAATTTCAACTATTATTCCTGCAGCTGCTTATGGTTATAATACTACTGCATTAAATTTAGCAGAAGCAAAAGAAAATGTAGGAAGAATGTTATTGTCTTCTTGGCCTTTAATTCTTTTCTTCAAACAAATTGCAGGTACAATTTTTGGTGGTTTAACAGCAGCACTTTTTGGTGTAGGAAATATAATATCTAATCCTTTTAAAACATGGAAAGCCGAAGTTAAAACAGGAGAAAGAGATCCTTTTGATCATGGTTATATTCCACTTAAAAAAGATATAGACGGTATTTATAAAGGCAAAGTTCTTGAATTAAACAAGGTTAAAAAATTAGCAATAGAAAATCCAATTAAATATAACAAAATGCTGAAATGGACATATTTCATGAAGCAGCATGCACCAATTTATGTTTTTGCATTACCGCTTGGAATCTTAATCGCTTGGTATAACTATAAAAGAACCGTTAAAATCCATGAAGATAGTACAAATAATAAAGAAAATAAAGATTTATCACTTTTAGAAAGATTTATAGATAGAATAGCTAGATTTTTCTATTCAATTCAGGAAAAGACTATGAAAGATTCTCTTATAAAAAAATGAAATTAATTTATATAATAACAATAAAATTATTAATAAAGGCTTTAGTAAGAGATATAAAAATCATAACTATTATCCTTAATTTTTTGCTATAAATAATTTATTCTAAAATAAAATATGAAATATGAAAAAAACACTTCCTTTAGTATTAATTTTTACTTCTTTATTTTTATGTGTTTCTTGTAATAGCAAACAATCAAAGGAAATAAGCGATAAACAAATAAGCGTAACAACTGATACAGTAAGCGTTGAGACGGATTTGTCTAATCAAGATTTACCTAAAGTAAAAGTAGATATGAATATGGAAAATCCTAATAAATCAGTAAGTTGTAAAAGACAATGTTATCTTGAACTTAAAGGATGTATAGAAGAGGCAACTCCTCCAGCTGCTACAGGTAGTGCAGAACAATGCAAAGAACTTTATCAAGAATGTTTAAAATCTTGTGAATAATTTTGTAATATATTAAATAAATCTTTCATTTCTTTATATGAATTAGCTTTTGCAAATTTATCTCTCCAAATACTGCAATCTTTAAAACCTTTTAAATAACCCTTTAAATGTTTTTTTATGATTTGTACCCCTATTTCTCCTTTATCTTCAAAAATTATATCTAAATGTAATTCAAATATTTTTAATTTTTCTTCTAAACTAGGCTTTATAAAAGGTAAACCTAAAAATGCTGATATGATTTCTTTTGCTATCCATGGGTTCCCAATACAAGCTCTTGCAACAGCTATACCTTTAGCTTTTGTTATTTCTAAAACTTCAAAGGCTTTTTCTGGAGAATCAATATCTCCATTTGCAAATACAGGAATATTTATTGCTTTAACAACTTTTGCTATTTCTTCATGATTTGCTTGCCCTAAATAAAATTCGGATCTTGTTCTTCCATGTATTGTAAGAAAATTAATTCCTATATCTTCTAATCTTAATGCTAAATCTAATACATTTATATTATTTTTATCCCAACCAAGTCTGCATTTTACACTAACAGGTATTTTTACTACTTTTACTATTTCTTTGCATAATTCTTGAGCTTTTATAGGATCTTTCATTAAAAAAGCTCCATCCCCATTTTTTATTATTTTAGGAGCGGGACAACCCATGTTTATATCTATTATTTTTGCGCCAGCAGCTTCAGCCTGCAAAGCTGATTCAACCATTATGGGGATTTCATGTCCAAAAAGTTGTACAACTACTTTATTTTTTTCTTCAGAAGCAATTTTTAATCTTTCAGGATTCTTTTGATGATGAATACCTCGTCCTGAAATCATTTCTGTTGCAAATAAAACTTGATCTTCTAATTCACCTAAAACATAACGTAAAACTTTGCGAAAACTTAAATCAGTTACGCTTGCCATTGGTGGAATATATAATTTCAAATAACCAATTCCTCTGCTTTACAAATAAGATTTTCTACAAGATTTAAGCCTTTAGTCCAAAAATTAGGATCTTTTAAATCTATATTCATTATTTTAAATAAATCATTTGGATTTAAACTTCCTCCTGAAGATAATACTTTTAAATAATTTTCTGCAAAAAGCTTTTTATTATCAGTATTTTTATATTCGTTATAAAGTGTTATAGATAATAACAAACCAAAAGAATATGCATAACAATAAAAAGGACTATGTACAAAATGTCCTATATATGACCACCAAAAAGAATAATTCTCAGTTAATTCTATAGAATCTCCATATAAATCAGCATTACATTTAGTCCAAAAAGAATTAAATTCTTCTAAAGTTAATTCTCCTTTATTTCTTCTGGTTTTATGTATTTCTTCTTCAAAACGAGTTAAACATATTTGTCTAAAAACTGTTGCAAAGATTTCATCAATTTTGTTTACTAATAATGCAAGTTTTTCTTTATTATCTTTAGCTTGTTCAAGCATTCTTTCAAAGACAAGCATTTCTCCAAATACACTTGCGGTTTCTGCTGTTGTTAAAGGAGTGTCAGCATTTAACAATCCAACGGAACGAGAAAGATATTGATGTATACCATGTCCTAATTCATGTGCAAGCGTAGAAACATCTCTTGAAGTACCGGTGAAATTAACTAAAATATATGGGTGTACACTAGGAACTACGCCTGCAGAAAATGCACCACCTCTTTTGCCTTCGCGAAGATCTGCATCTATCCAATAATTATCAAAGAATTTTCGTGCAATGTCTGCACTTTCTTGACTAAAATCAGCATATGCCTTTAGAACAAAATCTTTACTTTCTTCCCAAGTCCATTGTTTAGTTTCTTTAAGATTTAAAGGTGCATAACGATCATAATCATAAAGACGATCTACTCCTAAAAGTTTTTGTTTTAATTTATAAAATCTTTCAACTATATTTCTTTTAGCTTCAACACTTTGTATAAGATTATTAACTGTTTCATCTTCTATATCATTTGAAAGATTACGAGAACTTTTCATATCTGCATATTTACGGAATTTATCTTCAATAAAATGATCTTGTAATAGTACATTAAAAATATAAATTAAACTATGATTTTGAGTTTTTAGAACTTGAGTAAAAACTTCACTAGCATGTTTTCTCAATTCACGATCTGGATGATAAAGAAGTGCTAAAACTTGTTCTTCATTTAATTCTTTTTCTTGTCCATCAGGAAATTTTATATTAAATTTAAGTTTACTAAGTATTTCATCAAAAAAACGAGTCCAAGCATTAGCTCCAGTTAAATTTGTATTTTGCCATAAAATTTCTTCTTTTTCTGAAAGTTGATGAGATTTATATTTTCTTAAGGATTTTAAAAAATAACTATATTGCTTTAATTCAGGACTATTAATTAATTTTTCAGCAATTTCTTGATTTATTTCATTCCACTCAATTGAAAAAAAAGTTAAATAATCTCCAATTTCAGTATGTTTTTGTTCTACATTTGAGAGTAATGCACCGTGTTCAGGTTTAGAACTATCTGCTGAATGTAAAAGCATTGCATAGTAAACAGCTTTAAGACTTATTTCATTAATTTCTTCATATTTTTTTATACAAAGATTTAATTCATTAGGGCTTAGATTTATCAAAGAATTTTTATATTTTTGATTAAAATCTTGAGCTTCTTTTAATATATTATTCAAATCTTCATGAATTTTAGAATCATTAATTGAAGAATAAAGATCATTAAGATTCCAAGAGGGTAAAACTTCTAAGGTTTTCATTTATATTATTAAGATTATACAAAGTTTATATATTATACTAAATTAAATAAATTCTTAAGCAAAAGATTCTGTATTCAGTTCATCAGCTTTGCCATAAAGTCCATTAAGCATAGCTAGCCCACTTTGGTCAAATGGATTCAGAGGGTTAATTGAATTTCCACTATTTCTAACTGTAGTTAATAATCTTTCTTGTTCTTCTTTCATTACTTTTATTTCTTCAAGTAATTGCTGCATACTTTTTTTATCTGCAAATTTTTCCAAATCAGGATTTTTTGCTTGATCTTCTTTATTTGCTAAATTTAAACCAAGTGGATCATTAATAGTTTCTAAATCTTCTTGTTTTAATTCATCATCATCTTCTGAGGGATCAGGCCATGCACTTAAGCTAGGATCTACTTTAAAATCAATTTGTTGTGATTCAGAAGGTCTCATTGCAATTTCTGAATTATTTTTATTTTCAGTTGCAGGCTTTCCTATAAGAGCTTTGCCTATGTTTTTAAAATAACTAAAAACTTTTGAAAAAATACCTTTTGATTTTTTTCTTATAGAAGGCAATGGAATAGTTGACGAATTAGAAGGCTCTCTAACTGAAGAAAGACTATTATAATTATTATAATTATTATAATTATTATATTGGGGTAATCCCGAAATATTATTTATAGAAGACATTATGAAAAAAGGGAAAACTCTATAATATTTATTCCCCCTTTTAGTTTAGTTTTAATCGTTTAAATTCTTTTTCTATATATTCTTTATGTATAGTAGCAATTTTTAATATGCTAGGTTCTATTGAGTTAGGATGCTCTGTTATAAAATGAATTAATTTAGTTAAAAGTTTATATGAAGATTTTAAATAAAAGATTTGTTCTTTTTCATTTGTTTTACCTCTTGCATATTGAAAGAGTGTTAATGCTGTTTGTAAATAATTTTCTGGGGATTTTTTTATTAAATAATCTGAAAATAAAACATTTAAAATTTTATTATCACTTTTAAGTATAGCTAAAGTCCATGAAACTTTTTTCTTGTCTGATATGAATCTAAGTATTGGTTCAAGTAATAAAGAAAGCATTATTTTTGACATAATGGCAGTTAAACCTATAATAGTTGTAAATAAAGCAAAATTATAAAAAGAATTCAAAGCATATTTTGTAAAGAAATTATAAGATTTTTCAACAAAAGGAAAAGGTTTTAATGCTTTAGTTAATTCTCCTAAAAGATTTTTTACATTACTACCTTCAGTTGTAGCCACTCCAAATTCTTGAAGCTTATCTTTAGTTAATAATGCTGACAAACTAAAAATTGCTAACCAAATAAAATTTCCACTGTCAGTTATAAATTTAGGTAATATATCTTTCCAGTTCTTTATTCCATCAGCAACAGAATAAACCATATACATTTGATATTGTTGAATTATATTAAATAATCGTTGTTCTGCATTTTCTTTTATTTGTGTAATTTTTGAATTATCTTCAGAGAGTCTAACTATTTCATTGTGTACTGTTAATATAGCCCTTTGTGCATATAATATTTCAGTTAATATTTTTGATGATTTACTTTTATCTTCATCATTAATTAATTTTTCATTTTCTTTTTCCCAAAGTCTTAAAGATTGTTCTCTGTATTTTAAAGATTGTTGATAATAATAAATAATCTTATTATTAATTTCTTTATCTAAGTCACCATTGCAAGCAGCTTCTTGTTGAATTGTATTTTTTATTTCAAATTTTATTTTAGGATCTTTACTTGCGTTCATTAATTCAACCGCAAGAGTATAATTTCTTCCAAAAAGATATTGGACTGCGGCTATATAACCATAAATTTTCGCTTGAATTTCACCAGTTAAATAATTACGATTATTATCAATATCAAGAATTGTTTGATATTTCTTTATATCTTGACTTATGCTTTTTAATATTTGAAAATTTTCTTTTATATTATTTGCATCAATTTTAGTTGGAATATAATTAGCAGAAATTAATTTTCCTTTAAGTTGCATAAAAGCATTAGACATATACCAAACATTAGTTCTTAAATAATCATATTTATAAGATCCAATTTCATCTAAAGCTTGTATTGTTTCAGAAAATTTTGAAGAAGGGAGTTTGGGAAAAAAAGAAAGTTCTTCTTTATCTTCATCTTTATCTACAGAAGGATTAAATATTTTTGAGATAAAATTTTCTTGAGAAGCTTTGAATTTTAAAAATTTAGTCCTATGATCTTTTAAAGGGAAAGTTATTAAAGTTAGATTTTTTAATTTCAATTTAATAAATATTAATTTAATCTTAATATTATTTTATCATAGAATTATTTAATGTTTTTTAATTATTTTTCTCCATTTTTCAATTTCACTATGATTTCCATTTAATAAAATATCTGGAACTTTCATATTTAAATATTCTCTAGGTCTTGTGTATTGTGCAGATTCTAATTCTTCGCCTTTTTCATCAGAAAAACTGTCTTTATTAGTAACTTCAGAGCCTTTGGTAAAAACTTCAGGTAAAAGTCGACAAACACTATCTATAATTGTCATTGCACCTATTTCGCCACCAGTTAATACATAGTTGCCTAAAGATATTGAATAATCTGCTAAATAATCAATTACTCGTTGATCTATGCCTTCATATCTACCGCAGATAATTATTATTTGTGATAAGTTTACAAGATTATTTCTAATAAAAGGTTGTTTAAGAATTTGTCCATTAGCACATAAAACAATTGTTTTATAATTATCTAATTTTTTTATGGCTTTATGTGCTTCAAATATAGGCTCAGGTCTAAGAATTTGCCCTGTACCACCGCCAAATGGCTTATCATCTACTTTTTTATATTTTCCAATACCATAATTTTTAAGATCATGAAGATATAATTCAGCTTGTTTCTTTTCAAAAACGCGTTTTAATATGCTAACTGAACAATAGTTTTCTATTGTTTCTGGAAACAGACTAATTATATCAAAGCGCATTTTAATAAGAAGCAAAAGGAGTATTATTCGTATAATTATAATAAGTATAAGTATTATTTGGATAATAATAATAAGGGGTACCCCTAGCATCATTTTGACTTTCTTTATTATATTTTTGTATTTCTTTATGATCTAAATAAGCATCAAGAACAACAGCTCCAGTTCCTGAAAAACTTGAAATCCATTGCCCTATTACAGCTACACCAGAAACTGCATTTGAAGTAGTACGTGCAGTTTCATATGAATACTCACCATCATCACTAGTAGAACTTCTATAAACTTCCGGATTTGAGACTACAAGCATATTTTCTAACCAGGTAGGATATGTATTCATCATTGAAATTCCTGCCATTTCTTTTATATATCTACGACCTTTTGATAATGATTGAGGTTGTTCTCTTTGTTTGCCTTCTCCAAAAAGATAACTTTTATTTGTATTAGGATAAACATATTCAGGAATTCCATAACCTGGTAAGGGAAAAGAAGCTATAGAAATCTGTGATTCTTGAGGGAATTTATTTATAGGAATTACAGATGAAACTTTAAAATTATTATCAGTTTTTAAATCATATTCATAGGCAGTATTTTCATATTTAAAAAGAATTTTATTTGCATTTAATTCTTTTGCAAAATTAATAACATCTTTAGTTTCCATATTATATCTAACAACTGTTTTATAATTTTTAAGCCTTTCTCTATCTTGAAAATAAAGATTCCTATTTTCTAACCCAATCATAAGGAGTAAAGGCTTTGCAAAAGTTATAAGACTTGAAAAACAAAGCAATAAAATTAAAAATATCTTTAACCCTAAAATCTTCCTCATAAAAAGATTTTTCCTTATTTTTAATTAAAAGAAAGAGTGAAAGCCTTAATTAATTGATTCTAAAAGGGGAAGCTTTAAGGGTTTTCTTAGAAAATTTAAAAATCTAATTTAATAAATGACTTTATAAATCGGTATTACCAGTTTAAATCTTTATAACTAAACTTTTGTATATATTCATTATTTTTTAAATATAGCTTTAGAACAAAGAAATTAAAAAATAACAAAGTTGGTATTACTAGTTTATAAAAAAGTTTATAATTTCTAATAATTGAAGATTATAATAAGTTACAAAATATTCTTGATTAAATTTTATTTATGTCATAAAATTAGATTTACTTATAAAACTATAATAATGAGAGATAAATTTGTAGAATTAGCTGAAAAAGAATATTTAAAGAGCGATTTACCTGAAATAAAAACAGGAGATCAAGTTAGTGTATTATTATCAATAAAAGAAGGTGGCAAAGAAAGAACTCAAAGACTTGATGGTTTAGTAATTGCACAAGCAAGCACTGGTTTAACAAAAACAATTACTGTTCGTAAAATATCTTCAGGTATTGGCTTTGAAAGGGTTCTTTTAATACATAGTCCTTATATTAAGAACATTAAAATTCTTGCTACAGGTGCAAAGAAAATAAGACGTTCTAAAATTTATTATATGAGAGCTCTTAAAGGTAAAAAAGCTAGAATTCAATACTCTGAAGTTAATAATTAAATTAATTGAATATACAAGAGCTTGAAATCTCTCAAGAAGAATTAATTAAGGCTATTGATTTAATACAAAAACAAAAGCCTAAGATAACTGTTGTTGGTGATATAATTTTAGATGAATATATAATAGCTTATCCTGAAAGGATTTCACGAGAAGCACCTGTTTTAATACTTGAATATAAAGAAAATTTTTATAGATTAGGTGGTGCCGCAAATTCAGCAGTTAATGCTAGTAGTTTAGGTGCTGAAGTTTCTCTTGTTGGTGAAATTGGAATTGATTCTTCAGCTAGAATTTTAAAAGAAATTTGTTTAAAAGAAAATATAAAGTTAAATGCTATTGAAAATAAAAATAAATTCACTACTCTTAAAAGTAGAATCTTAGCAAGTAATCAAAGCAAAAGTCTTGCAAATTCAGGAAATGCTTCTGTACAACAGATTCTACGTATTGATAAAATTAATAGGGATAGCTTGAATCTTGAATATACAAATAAACTTATTGAAATAATAAAAACTGAAAATTCAAATGCAATTTTATTATCAGACTATTCGCTTGGTGTCTTGTCAAAAGAAGTTATTGAATCTGCTTTAAATAGTAAAATAAAAATAATAGTTGATCCATCAAATGATTTTAAGAAATTTAAAAATTGTTTTCTTATGACACCTAATCAGCCTGATACTGAAAATGAAATAGGTTTAAAAATTAATACAAATAATATAAATGATTTAAAAATTCTTATTTCAAAATTAAAAGAAAAAGGTGGAAGTTCTAATTATCTTATTACAAAAGGCTCTGAAGGCATGATGCTTGTTGAAAATAATAAAATATATCTTATCCCTGCCTTTAATAAAGCAGAAGTTTTTGATGTTACTGGTGCAGGAGATACTGTTTCCGCTTGTGTGAGTGTAGGTTGTGCTTGTGGTTTAAATCTCTTAACTTGTATGATTTTAGGAAATTTATCTGCAAGCATTGTTATAAGAAAATCAGGAGCTGCTACAACAACTTTTGAAGAAATGAAAGAAATTTTAAATAATTTTAAATTCCCTATTAAAATACAATCTATAGAAATTTAATTTTTAATAGGAGCCCCCTTCACCCTTACTCCCCCTCAAAATAAT
>MOYB01000005.1:95139-138495 GCA_001899385.1 Candidatus Caenarcanum bioreactoricola
GGATTTTGAGGGGGAGTAAGGGAGGAATAGGTTTTCTTTTTCTAAAATTAGCTATAGAAATTCTTTCTGGAAGTACTGCCATTTTATTTTTTTAGTAGTTTGCAATATTATAATATACGCTTTACATTTTGTAAATTTTAATAGCACAACTAAAATAAAAATCTTTTAAATCTAGGCATAAATATTCAAAAATAATCTCTGAATTATTTGATTTAAAGCTTGCAAGCTCAGAATTCTTTATTATATAATTTTTTATTATTGTATTATTATTTTGAGGATTTGCTTTAAAAAGCGCTTCTTTTATTGTCCAAATTTTAAGTGTATCAAAATCTTTTACAACTTCTTTTTCTTCTAAGTTTATAATTCTGTTTCGTAGTTTTTTAGAATAATTCCTTTGTTTAAATTCAAGATCTATACCTACTCCATTAAAACCTTGTATTTTTAATAAAACAAATATCTCTTTAGAATGTGAAATAGAAATTTCTTTATTAGGAAAAGATAAATTTTCTTTAAATCCTAAATCAGCAAAAGCTTTTTCTCGAAGACTTAAATCTCCAAAATAAAAATTCATAGATGATTGGATATTATATTTAAGACTTATTTTTTCTAACCAATCTTTAATTAATTTCTCCATGATTACATAATTTCTGGAGCACTTATTAATAATATTTCAAGTCCATTTTTCATTACATTTCTGAAAGCCTGAATTAAACATAATCTAGCTAAACTTAAATTTTTATTTTCTGGATTAATCGCCTTACATGGTGCATAAAAAGAATGAAAAAGTCCTGCTATTTCACTTAAATAATTTAAAAGATTACAAGGATTTAGGTTTTTTGCAGAATTGTATAGTTCTTGGTTAAAGAATTCAAGCCTTAAAAGTAAATTTTTACTTGCAATTAATTCATTTTCATTTATATTTATAAAAGCAAAAGTTAAATTATTTATATCTTTAGAAAATTCTTCTAATTCTGTTAAAGAAGTAAAAGCTTTTTCCCCTTTAAAATTATCTTCAAAAGCTCTTCTTAAAATGCCAGAAGCTCTTGCAAATGCATATTGAAGATAAAATACAGGATTTGAATCATCTTTTTTCTTTACTAAATTTACATCAAATATAAGTCTATTATTTACATGTGTATTTAACATCGTTGTCCTGAAAGCATCTGCTCCTACTTCTTCAAGTACTTCTTCAACTGTAATTAAAGTACCACTTCTTTTAGACATTTTTACTTCTTCATTATCTTTAAAAAGACTTACTAGCTGAAGGAAAAGTACTGTTAAATTTTCTGGATTTTTGTTAAGTGCTTTTAATCCAAGTTTTAAACTTACATCTTGTCCTTGATGATCTGCCCCCCAAAGATTAATGAGTTTTTCTGCTCTTGCAAATTTATGTTTATGATAAGCTAAATCACCCATTAAATATGTAGCTTTTTGATTTTCAGATTTTATTAAAACTCTATCTCTTTGATCTCCTAATTTTATTGCGTTTAACCAAGTAGCACCGTCTTTTTCATAGACTAAGTCATTGTTTTTAAGTTCTTGAAGTGTTTGATCTAAAATACCAGAATCATGAATTTCTTGTTTTTCACTTATCCATGAATCAAATTCAACTTTACAAGCTTTTAAAATTTGTTTTTGTTTTTCTAAAATCTTTTCTTTTACTTGTATTGTTATTTCTTCTTCTGAAAGCCCAGCAGATAAATCTACAACATATTTTTCGATTAATTCTTTAGGATATTCATCTTCATTAGAACTTTCTTTTCCAAAATAAATAGTTGATGCAGATCTTCCAAGTTTAAGCATTTGTTCCCCTGCATCATTTATATAAAATTCACTTAAAACATTATGACCTAAAGCTTTAAAAATACTTACTAAAGCACTTCCTAAAACTGCACCTCTTCCATGTCCTAAATGTAAATCTCCTGTGGGATTAGCAGAAACATATTCAATTAAAATTTGTTGTTTTTCTTCAGATGGGACTTTTTCTATAATATTATTATCTTGAAATTTTAAAAGTATTTCTGCAAAGGCTTTTTCTTTTAATTTAAAATTTATAAAACCAGGTGCAACAAAATTAACTTCTGCTATATCTTTCAATGATTCTTTTAATTCATTACAAAGATTTTCAGCTATTTTAAGAGGAGATTGTTTAAGGGTTTTTGCAAAAATTAAAGGTGCTGTTGTACAAAGATCCCCATAATTATAATTATTTGGAATTTCAAGATTTATAGAATTTTCATTTGGGATTTCTATAGAATAAATTTTTATTAAAGCTTGTTTTATTAAGGTTTTTAATTTTTTATGAAAAGACATTTATATAGTTATTAAAGTATTTTAAAAATTATAACTTAAAATAATTAATTAACTGCAGGCTTAACTGTAACAAGAATTAATTGACCTATTAAGCCATTTTCTTTAGCTTTAGCAACTGCATCATAAACTGAAACAACTCTACCGTGTGTAGTTAAATCATCTGCTTTTAATTTTATTTTAGGTTTTTCATTTTCAGGAGTATCTTTAGAAACACCGCTTTTTTCAAGAATCTTTTGATAAAGTTTTTCAGAAATGCCTTCTGTTTTATCTTCTGCATTAGCAATTATTTCACCATTTAAAGCAATAGCGCCATCTTTATTTATTTCAATAAGAATAGATTTTGCTTTATCAATTCCTTTTGAATTTGAAGAAGAAGTTGCAGATGGTGGATTTACTTTTAAAGAGGTTTGATCATCTAACAAAGGTGCTACAAGAATCATTATTACAAGTAAAACAAGAAATACATCTGTTAAAGGAGTTATATTTATTTCGTTAAATTGATGTCTACGATTATTTGATGAAGATGAAAATCCCATTATACTACCTCTGAAAATTATAATTTTAACTTAAAAAAGTGATTTGATAAAGTATTTTATGTAAATAACTTTTGGAGATTAAAAACTATGAATTTTTTCGTTGATAAACTTGATACTAATAAAAATAATAAAATTGAGGCATTAGAAGTTATAGAATTTATAATTTCATTTTTAAAAATACTAGGAAATGTTTTAATGAAAGTTAATCCTTTTAATGGAACTTCTTGGACAATATTTTTATTTGAATTAATAAAAGCTTTATTTAGTTGGGGCTTTGATTCTTCAAATGAAAAGATCAATAATGATGAACTTGCAGAAAATTTAAAGACTGAAATAAATAAAATCTAATGAAAAAAATATTTTTTATATTAATTTTAATTTTTTTATTTCAGTTTAGAGCAGAGGCTTTTAAATTGAAATTCTTTGGATTTAAAGCAAATAATTCTGTTGTAGAAAATCCTTGTAAAGAAGAAATTGAAACTTTTTATAAATTAACTGAACTTTTTCTTAAAGATAATTTACCTTATGAAACAAGAGAAATAGAACTAAGAAATCGTGAACTTAATTTTGAAATAAAGAAAAAAGAGCTTATAAATTGCATAGATCTTTGCACTGATAACAGAAATTGTTTTAAGGAGTGTTTAAAATGAAACAAGAAACAATAAAAGTAGATTTAAAAGAATATTTTGAATTAAGATTTAAGAGTTTAGAGGAAACTCTTGGACGAATAGAAGATCGTTTAAATCAAAATAACAAAGAATTAAAGGAAAAAATAGAGAAATTAGAAACAAGATATAATAAAGACTTTAAAGAAGTACAAAAAATTGATTTTAAAGTAAACTTTTCAATATTTGTTTCTGTTTTAGCGCTTGTTCTTTGTGGTTTTAAATTACTTCTTGAAAGTTTAAAAATCTTTGGTATTGTTTAATACTAATATTTTTATTTTATAAATAAATTAGGGAGTTTTTAATAGAAATTTCCTAATTTTTTTTGATTAATAAATATAAAATTAATAGTATTATTTATAAAACTTATTTACATAGTTAAAATAAAATGGAAAAGATTTCTTTAAAAGAAAAAGCTATTGAATTTTACAATTCAGGCTACTCTTGTTCAGAATCAATCATTAAAGCAATAAAAGAACAAGATTTAATTAATGAAAATATAAATATTGAAATTCTAAATAAAATTGCTTCAGCTTTTTCTGGTGGAATAGGTTATAGTGGTTGTTTATGTGGAGCTGTTGCTGCTTCTGAAATAAGCTTAGGTTTACTTTTCGGAAGAAAAAATAAAACAGATAATACTGAAATTAAAGATATTTCAAAAAATTTTATTGATGAATTTAAAAAGAGAAGAAAAGCTACTTGTTGTAAAGCTTTATCTGCAGGTTATGAGTTCAACTCTCCTGAAAGACGAACAAATTGTGCTTCTATTGTAGGCGATGCTGGTGAAATTTTAGAAAGAATTATTTATTCAAATCAAAAATAAATTTCTTAATAATTTACCAAGGACAATCAATCATTTTTGCAAGTTTTTCGAGATCTTTTAATCCTTCTCTTTTTATACCTAGTGTGTTCCCTAAATACCAAGTTGGATAATATTTAATATTTCTAAGCGGACAAGTAAAAGCACTTGAATCACAATTAATATATATTTTTAGTCTTTTTAATTCTTCTACATCATCTCCAAAGTATTTTAATTGCTGTTTACAGGCTTCACAATTAGGCTTTTCAGAAGTGAATAATAAAACCCCCTTTTCACTCATACATTTAAGCAATTCTTTTCTTTTTTCTTTTATAACTGCAATTTGAGCTTGCATTTTTGCTTCTTCAATCTTTTCTTCATCTGCTAATTGCTTTTTCTTTACTTCAAGTGTCTCAAATTCAACTGCTGATATAGGAGTTTTATCTTTTTTTGGATCTTCTAATTTCCAATTACTTTTAATTAAAGTATCTGCATTTACTAAACATGATAATAAAAACAAAAATAAAAATATTAAAATAATAATTTTTTTCATATTACGCTTTACTCTTGTTCATAATTAACATTGCTGCCTACTATTGATGAAAATAAAGGATCTCCTTTTGGTAATTCTTTTGAAAAACCTTCTGGACTTATTTCACCAAGTATATCAGCTGTTCTATCATAAATATCAGACAATACACTTCCTTCATTCATTTTAACATCAACTTCATGTGTACCAGATTTATCTGTGCTTACAACTCTAACATCTAAACCTAATGATTGTAATTCACAAACAAGTACTTTAAAAGATTCAGGCACACTTGGTGGAGGTAAAATTTGACCTTTTACTATTGCTTCATATACTTTGCTTCTTCCAATAACATTATCTGATTTTACAGTTAACATTTCTTGAAGATTATATGCCGCTCCGTAAGCTTCTAATGCCCAACATTCCATTTCTCCAAGTCTTTGTCCTCCAAACTGAGCTTTACCTCCGAGTGGTTGTTGTGTAACTAAAGAGTAAGGTCCTGTTGAACGAGCATGCATCTTGTCATCAACAAGGTGAACAAGCTTTAACATATACATTCTGCCAACTGTTGCTGGTTGGTCAAATGGTTCACCTGTACGACCATCTATAAGATGAATTTTTCCATCGTCAGTTATCCAATCAAATCCAGTTTTTTCTTTTGCTTCTTTGATTTTTTCTTTAATAAGATTTGCTGATGCTTGTTCTCCAAATCTTTCATCAAATGGCATTAATTCATAACTTTCACCTAAAAGCCATCCAGCAAGTCCTAAAGTAGTTTCATAAATTTGTCCTACGTTCATACGACTAGGCACACCAAGAGGATTAAGCACTATATCTATAGGAGTTCCATCTGGTAAAAATGGCATATCTTCAACTGGCAAAATCTTAGAAACAATACCTTTGTTTCCGTGTCTTCCTGCCATTTTATCTCCTACACGCATTTTTCTTTTTTGTGCTAAATGAACTCTTACCATTTTATTTGCAACTGGTGGTAATTCGTCCCCTTTGTTTCTATCAAGCACATGCACTGATATAACCCGTCCACTTTCTCCATGCGGTACTCTAAGTGAATTATCTTTTACGTCTTTTGCTTTTTCTCCAAATATAGCTCTAAGTAATTTTTCTTCAGGAGGTTGTTCTGATTCTCCTTTTGGGGTGATTTTTCCTACAAGTATGTCTCCTGATTTAACCATAGAACCAACTCTAACAATACCGTCTTCATCAAGATGTTTTAATGAATCTTCAGAAACATTAGGAATTTCACGAGTAATTTCTTCTGGTCCTAATTTAGTGATTCTAGCGTCAATTTCAAACTTCTCAATGTGTATAGAAGTATAAACATCATCTTGTATAAGTTGTTCTGAAATTAAAATCGCGTCTTCAAAGTTATATCCTTCCCAAGGCATAAATGCCGCAAGCAAATTCTTTCCTAAAGCCAATTCACCATCTTGAGAAGAAGGACCGTCAGCAAGTACTTGTCCTGCTTTTACTTCTTCATTTAAACCAACTATTGGTCTTTGATTAACACAAGTATCTTGGTTACTTCTTAAAAATTTACTTAAAGCATATTTATTAGTTTTAGTTTCATTTTTATATTGTATCTCGATTTCTTTACTTGAAATACTAACAATTTTGCCATCTTTACGAGCAATACAACACATTCCAGAATCTCTTGCAACTTGTCTTTCTAAACCTGTTCCAATTATAGGACGTTCAGCTTTAAGAAGAGGTACTGCTTGTCTTTGCATGTTCGCTCCCATTAACGCTCGGTTAGCGTCATCATGTTCTAAGAAAGGTATAAGAGCTGTTCCTAAAGAAACTATTTGAACTGGGTTAACAGAAATAAAATCAACTTGCTCAGGAATTGCTCTTAAGAAATCTCCTTTATATCTTACAGGAACAAATTCTTCAATTATATTTCCTTTTTTATCTGTTTTTGTATCACCTGGTGCTATACGGAAAATATCTTCTTCTATTGCTGATAAATAAAATACTTCATCAGTAACTTTTCCTTCAACAACTTTTTTGTAAGGGGTTTCAAGGAATCCAAAACTATTAATTCTTGCAAAAGTTGCTAAGCTTCCTATCAATCCAGCATTAGGACCTTCAGGAGTTTCTACAGGACATATTCTTCCATAGTGTGAAGGATGAATATCTCTAACTGCAAATCCAGCTCTTTCTCTACTTAAACCACCAGGTCCAAGTGCTGAAATTCTTCTTTTATGTGTTAATTCAGCAAGAGGATTTGTTTGATCCATGAACTGTGATAACTGACTTGAACCAAAAAATTCTTTTATAGCAGCAATTAATGGTTTAGGATTTAAAAGGCTTGATGGAGTAAGAGTTTCTGCATCAGCAAGAGTCATTCTTTCTCTTATAATTCTTTCAAGTCTATTTAATCCAACTCTAAATTGATCTCTAAGTAATTCTCCTACCGCTCTGATTCTTCTATTTCCTAAATGATCTATGTCATCAAGAATACCTATTTCATAATATAAACTAATAAGATAATCAACAGAAGCAACTAAATCTTCTCTTGTTAAAACAGTAATACTTTCATGTGTATTAAGAGAAAGTTTATTATTAAGTTTATAACGACCTACTTTACCAAGATCATAACGTTTACTATCAAAAAATCTTGAATTTAAAGTTTGAAGACCACCTTGAACACTAGGAGGTTCACCCGGTCTAAGTCTTTTATATAATTCAATAAGTGCTTGTTCTTTATTTTGTACAGGATCTTTTTCAAGAGTTTTTTCAAGAAATTCACCATGATGAAATAATTTAGGAATTTCTTCTCTTG
Organism: Candidatus Caenarcanum bioreactoricola; assembly: GCA_001899385.1. Lineage (GTDB taxonomy): Bacteria > Cyanobacteriota > Vampirovibrionia > Caenarcaniphilales > Caenarcanaceae > Caenarcanum > Caenarcanum bioreactoricola. The sequence goes on from MOYB01000005.1 coordinate 102,785, forward strand.
AATAACCAAGACACATTAAAAAAGTAGTAACTGGAATTTTTCTGTTTTTATCTATTTTTGCATATAAAATATCATTAGCATCTCCTTCGAGCTTTAACCATGAACCTCTTGAAGGAATAAGTGTTGCGTTGAAAATTCTTTTTCCATTTAAATCAATTTCTTTTTTATAATAAATACCAGGGGAACGTGTAATTTGACTTACTACAACACGCTCTGCACCATTTACAATAAAAGTACCTTTTTCTGTCATCATCGGAATTTCACCGATAAACATTTTAGATTCTTTTACTTCTGCATTTTCTCTATCAACAAGTTTTATTTTTGCATAAAATTTCTTTGTATAACTTTGTTCATTACTTCTTGCTTCAGCAGGAGTTTTTGCTTTTTTATCTTCTGTATGCTCTTCAAAGAAATAATCTTCATGCATAAAAGAAAGTTCAAGTCTTCCTGTATAGTCTTTAATTGGAGAAAAAGCTTTTAATTCTTCAGCTAACCCTTCTTTTAAAAACCATTCAAATGAATTTTTTTGAATTTCAGCAAGGTCAGGTAAAATATTTAAACTCAGATTATCAGATTCAGTATAAAAAGGACGTATTCTGGCTTTAGATTTAGACATCAAAGATTCCTTATTTAATTATAACTTTATAAGTTTAAGATGTTTAATTTTAACAACAGAAGTTTTTTTTTACAAGGGGGTAGCTTAAAAGATAAGCCCTAATAATCTCATATTTTTATATGATATTTTTAAGATTGTTTATGAAAAGGGAATAGTTATATTAAAATTTCAACAACGAGGTTTCAAAAATGGTAACAAAAGCACCTATTAAAGAACAAAATCAAATTTCAAGTTCTTTAAATGAAATAAAGAAAGAATTATCTCAAAAATTTCCTCCGAATAAACTTTCTTTAGAAAGAGCTCTTAAGAAAATTAATTCTTTGATTTCTTCTTTAAATGAAAAGAACCAAAATCAAAACCAAAACCAAAACCAAAACCAAAAAAATAATCAAAAGAATCAAGCTAAAGCTCAGCCTAAAGCCCAAGCTAAAGCTAAGATTCAATCTAAAATTCAACCTAAAGCTCAATCTAAAACTCAAGTTAAAGCAAAAACAGCTATAAAGAAAACTGCTTCAAAAACAGCTATAACAAAAAAAGTTACTGTTAAAAAAGCAAGTCCTATTAAAGCGGTTGCTAAAAACTTGAATCAAAAACAAAACAATCAAAAGAAAAATAACAATAAAAAATCTTCTGCAAAAAAATAGATTTAGTCAATAGTTTAAAGCTTTGGCATTTTCTATAAATTCAATCGTGTATGGATGCGATGGATTAAGCATTATATTTTTTGTTAAACCAGATTCACAAATAAGACCTTTTTTCATAACCGTCATATATTGACAACTTTGAAAAGCTAAAGGTAAATCATGAGTAATCAATAAAAGACTCATTTTCTTGTTTGCGATTAAGCTCAAAATTAATGACATAATCTCAGATTGAGTTATAACATCAAGACCCGTTGTAGGCTCATCTGCTAATAAAATACAAGGATTTTGGGCTAAAGCCATGGCGATTAATACTCTTTGACACATTCCTCCCGAAAGTTCAAAAGGATAAAGAGACATTATTTCTTTATTTTTAGAAAGCTGTGCGTCAAAGAGTAAAGAGCCACAAATTTCTTCAATTTCTTTTTTATTTGCATTAGGATTATGTAATTTTATAATCTCTATAAATTGCTCTCCTATTTTCATTAATGGATTTAATGAGCTACTAGGATTTTGAGGTATATATGCAATTTGCTTACCTCTATAAGTTTTTAATTTTAGACTTATATCTTCTTCAAGAAAAAATATTTCTCCAGATTCTTTAATTGCATTAATTGGAAGTAAATCTAAAACAGAAAGACAACTAATAGATTTACCTGAACCAGATTCTCCTATTAAAGCATGGGAACTCCCTTGTTTTAATTCTAAATTAAAATCTTTTACTACAAAATTATCATTAAATCTAATTGAAAGATTTTCTATTTTTAGAATATTATTCATTTAATTAGAATATTATTTATTTTTTCCAGAGACTTTATCTGTATATTTTTTCCATTTATCTAAAAGTATTGCTGCTACAAATATACTTGAATATGTTCCTGCAAGTAATCCTGTGAAAAGACTTCCAGAAAAAATTCTTGTTGTATCTCCACCAAACAAAAATAAAGATAAAAGTACTACTAAAACAGTAAAACTTGTACAAAAACTTCTAAACCAAACTTGACCAATACTTAAATTTATTATTTGACTAAAAGAATTTTTTTTAGAAAGAAACTTCATATTTTCTCTTATTCTATCAAAAACAACTATAGTATCATGTACTGAAAATCCTAAAACAGTTAAACATGCCGTTAAAAAGAGAGTATTAACTTCTATATTTTTAAATATTCCAAGCCAAGCAAATAAACCAACTACTATAAATACATCATGAATAAGTGCAATTATAGTACAAATAGCAAAATCCTGTCTAAATCTATAAGAGACATAAATGCAAATTCCTAAAATAGCAACAATAAGAGCTAATAAACCAGACCATAATAATTGAGGACCTATTATAGGGCTTATAGTTTCAACTGATTCAGGAGTAAATACTCCTATTTCTTTTGCAAGAGTTTTTTCTAATAATTCTTTTTCATCAAGATTTAATTCTCTTGTTCTTATAATTAATAGATTTTTATTTGCAATTTGAACTATTGAACTTTCTGCTAATTCAGGATGAACTTTTGTAAGAATTGACTTACTTATATTTTTAGAAGTAAGTTCTCCAGTAATTTTCGAGAATTTATATTCTATTTTTGTGCCACCTTTAAAATCTAAACCTAATAAAACAGGACTTCCAAATTTTATAAAAGATATTATTATTCCAACTAAACTTAAAATAAGAAAAAAACCTGATATTCCAAACCAGATATGTGCATTTTCTGTTATTTTAGGGATATATTTTTCTTGTTCAGACATTCTTTAATTTGCTAATTCACTAGATGTTCTAAAAATTATATTATAATAGTTTTAAATTTATATATTTTTAAGTAAATTTTTGATGAAAAAACAACAAATAAAACAACAACAACCAACTTTTAAAAAAGCAAAAGTTAATTTTAAAGAATGGTATTTAATTGTAAACAAAATAGTTAATGAAAATAAAAAAAGTTTGTCTATCTTCCGAAAGATTATTAATTTAATAAAAAAAATAGAAGAAGATCCAGAAAAAGAAATTTGTAAAGAAGTTATAAAAAGATTTGATAAAAAAAAGTTAAGTTTTGAAGATGCATATAAACTTGCTCAAGATAGTATGCAAAATATAGAAAAATTAAAAAAAGAATTACCTTCAATTTTACTTTTATTTTTTGGTGCATTGTTTGCTTTAATATTTGCAATAGTTTTTTTAATTTTAAAAATACCACATGAATTAACTATTAAAGCTTGGACTCAAAATTTTCAATGGATAAGTGCTTTAATTATTTTCTTTATGTCAATAATTGCTACAAGTATTACTTTAAAAAGAAGAGATAATTTTCAATGGTCATTAATCACAAACTCTATATTATCACAAGCCGCAGGAGCATACGGCTCAGTCAAAAATCATGGTAAAGGAGGCTCTTTGTTTGAGGCTTTTATTGCTTTAGATCTTATAAGAAGAGAAATCAAAAAAAGTTCTGTAAAAACAAAAAAGAAATAGAATAGGAGCCCCCTAACCCCCTAAAGGGGAAACTCAAAAACAAAAACCCCCCGACCCCCTTGACAGGGGGAGATTGAACTCGTAGTTTTGTGGGGTTTGGGGTGACGACCCCATTTTAAAAACTTATATCCTTTAGATTCCCCCTGTCAAGGGGGCGAAGGGGGTTTCTTGAAAAATTTATCCTTAAACTCCCCCTTTAGGTGGTTGGGGGGCTCAAAGCAGGAAAGTTTCTATTTTTATTTAATCTTCTGATGAATTTTCATTTGCTCCAATATCTTGAATTACTATTGAAACTATTGAATTAAATGAACCGAATTTTTCTCTTACTCGTCTTTGAAAGATTTCATTAATAAGTCTTTTATATAAACTTAGATCTTTTTGATTATTAGTAAAAGCTTTATTAAGACAATCTTTAATATCATTAGAAATCTTTTCTTCTATTTCTTTCCAATTTGCACTTTCGGTAAAACCGCCTCCTGAAGATTTTATAGAAGGACCTGCAATTATTTTAGAATTCTTTATATCAAGTGTTAAACCTATAAGGATAGTACCGTCTTCTCCTAATATTTGTCTTTCTTCAATAGATTTTGTATTCATTGAAACTTCTAAAGATTTGTTAAAGAAAATAGGACTACATTGTATTTTGCCTTTTAATTCAACATTTAAACCATCAAAATCAAGAATACTCCCATTATCAAGAATAAGAACTTTTTTAGGATCTATGCCACAACTACCTATAAGCTCTGCATGAAGAACTAATTGTCTTGCTTCTCCATTACATGGAAAGAAATATTTAGGACGCGTAAGATTGTAAAGAAATTTTAATTCCTCTTTTCCTCCAAAATTATTTACATGAATATTATTATCTCTTGAAGTAAAAACTTTAATACCTCTAAAAGAAAGTTCATCAATCATACGAGTACAAAGTCTTGTTGTGCCTAAAGGTATATTTGAAGAAATTATTAATGTATCATTTTTTTCTAAAGAAATATCTCCAAAGGTATTATCTGTTAAAAGTGCTAAAGCATTAAGTATTTCACCTTCAGTCTCAGATAATACAAAAACAAGATCTTTATTTTTAATTTTATTCTTTTTTGTATCTTCTAAAGAACAAAAGTTTACTTTTTCAATATTTTCCCAATAGTTAAGCTTTTTCATAACAGTAAACCATTTTTGAAGTTCTTCTCCACAAAGACAAATTGTTTTGTTAGTTATTACAGAACTGTCAAATATTGCTTGTAATCTTTGCATATTACTATTATTTATAAGTAAACAGATTTTAGAATTTGCTTTTTCAAATATAGTTTCAAAAGTTTTAGATATAGAAGATTCAGAAGCAGAATAACCACTGTTTTCACAATTCACAGAAGGACTGATAAGTAAATCTACACCATCTGGATTTACAGAAGCTAATTGACTAAGATCTGTTGAAAATCTAAAAATCGGTGTTGAATGATCTATTTTAAAAGCAGAAGCATGAAAAATTTTTAATTTATTAATTTCAAGTAAAAAAGAAAAACTATCAGGACATGAGAAACTAACAGGTAAAGCATGCACAGAAAATTTATTTCCAATTTTATAGACAGAATCACCTTCTAAAAGATTTATATTTATATCTTTAGATAATTCATCTTTTATAAGTTCATAATAAAGAGCAGGTAAATATAAATCTTTTATTTCAAGTTCATTTAAGAATTTAAGAGTGCTTCCTGAAAATTCTTCATGAGGATTACTTATTATAAGTGCTTTTATTTTTTGTTTATTATTAATAAGATATTCTAAATTAGGTAAAAGAAGATCTATTCCACCTTTTATTCCATGAGGTACAAATCCTATACCAGCATCTATAATTAGAATTTCATTATCTTGTTCATATACCCAGCAATTACGACCATTTTCACCTTGTCCTCCAATAGGAACTATTCTTAATTTATTACCAGCAGGAGTTAATGGTCCCCCTATATTTCTTTGAACAGTAGGAGTTTGAGCCCGTTGTCCATAAGAATTATTTTGTCTATAATTTGTTCTTGAATCATCTCTATTCTCTGTTCTAGAAGGGCTTTGTCTATAATCATTTCTTTTGAAATTATCTCTTTTAAAATTACTATTACTATTATTACTATACATTAATTAATTAACTAAACTTGCTTTAATTTTAACTGATAAGTTTATAAATAATATCTTTCTTTTTTAACTAGCAAATAATTTTATTTTAATGCTAAACTATGCTTTCTAAATAATAAAATGTAAAGAAAATAAGAATATGACTGCTGAAACAAAAGAAAACTTAAATTATAATAAAACAACTTTTGTTAATGAATCAACAAGACAAAGGAATTGGTATGTTATAGATGCAAAAGACAAAGTATTAGGTCGTTTAGCATGTGAAGTTGCAAGAATTCTTAGAGGAAAAAGAAAAGCAAATTTTACTCCTCATTGTGATAATGGAGATTTTGTAATTATTATAAATGCAGAACACATTATGTTAACAGGCAAAGACAAAGAAGATAATATAAAATATTATAAACATTCCGGATATATAGGACATTTAAAAACTGAAACTTTAGGTGAACTTTTAAAGCGTCGTCCCGAACAAGTTTTTATAAATGCAGTTAGTAGAATGCTTCCTAAAGCAACACATCTCAGAAGCCTTTTACTAAAGAAATTAAAAGTTTATGCTGGAGATAAGCATCCACATTCTGCACAAAACCCTATTTTAATACAAGAAATATCTAATATTTAAGGAGAAAAAAAATGACAACACTTCAATATAATGGTACAGGAAGAAGAAAAAGAGCAATAGCTAGAGTTTTTATTAAACCTGGTTCTGGCAAAATTATTGTTAATAATAAAGATGTAAATGAATATTTTTGTAATAATTTATCTTTTCTTGAAGCAATAAAAGAGCCACTTGTTAGAACAAATAATTTGAATAAATTTGACATTTTAGTAAATGTTAACGGTGGTGGAATAAAAGGTCAAAGTGATGCAGTTAAAATGGGCTTAGCAAGAGCTCTTTTAATGTTTAATTTAAGTAATAGAACCCCATTAAAAGCAGCAGGCTTACTTACTAGAGACTCAAGAGAAGTTGAAAGAAAGCATTATTATAAAAGAAAAGCAAGAAAGAGTCCTCAATATTCAAAACGTTAATTATTTTTATTTTTTATGTTTTTATCTCCAAGATCCGCTGTTAAATTATTTTCAGGAAGAGCTAATTTACCTTTATCTGAAGAAATTGCAAAAGTATTAAATATTAAACTTGGAGGAATAAAAATAAGTCCTTTTTCAGATGGGGAAATCTATCTTAAAATTCTTGAAAGTGTAAGAAAAGACGATATTTTTATTATTCAACCAACTAGTCCACCAGTAAATGAGAATTTAATGGAACTTCTCATTATGATTGATGCACTTAAAAGAGCAAGTGCAGGAAGTATAACAGTACTTATACCTTATTTTGGTTATAGTAGACAAGACAGAAAAGCCTCTGGTAGAGAACCTATTACCTCAAAACTTATAGCAGATCTTTTAAAAACAGCGGGAGCAGATCGTATTGTTTGTATAGATCTTCATGCAAATCAAATAATGGGCTTTTTTGATACTTTAGTAGATCATTTAAGTGCAATACCAGTACTTGCAGAATATATTAAAAAGCTTGATCTTAAAGATTTAGTAGTAGTGAGCCCTGATGTCGGTGGAGTTGCAAGAGCAAGAACTTTTTCTAAAATATTAGGAGATGCACCTTTAGCAATTATCGATAAAAGACGTTCTCCAAATCAACAAAATTATGTTGAAGTTTTAAATATAATAGGAGAAATTGAAAATAAAACTTGTGTATTAGTTGATGATTTAATTGATACAGCAGGTACAATTTCAAAAGCAGCAGCACTATTAAAAGAAAAAGGAGCAGTTGAAATTTATGCTTGTGCTTCACATGGAGTATTATCTGGAAATGGTTTGAAAAATATTCAAGAATCTTGTTTGAAAGAACTTATAATTACAGATACTATAATTCTTTCAGAAGAGAAAAAAATAAATAAAATAAAACAATTAACAATTGCGCCTTTATTAGCAGAAGTTATTAAAAGAATACATTCAGGGGAAAGTGTTAGTTCCATGTTTATTCAAGGGAATTAAATATACTACTAAAAAATGATCATTAGCCAGCAAATAGATTTTTTAAAGAAACCCCCTTCGCCCCCTTAATAGGGGGAATCTAAAGGGTACAAGTCTTTAAAATGGGGCTGTCGCCCCAAACCCCACAAAACTATGAACTCAATCTCCCCCTGTTAAGGGGGCTGGGGGGTTTCTGAAATTTGATTACTTTTTGAATTAAATATTTTTTATGAATTATGAAATAGAAGAAAATATTCTTTTAAAAATAAAAGGACTTTATGAATTAGCTTTTACTGATTTGATTTTTACAGCACAAACTGTTCATAGACAAAATCATGATCCTAGAAAAATAAGATTAGCAACACTTTGCAGTATTAAAACAGGTGCTTGTAGTGAAGATTGTGCTTATTGTTCTCAAAGTATTCATAATAAAGCAAAGATTGAAAGTCATCCTATTCTTAATAAAGAAGAAGTTCTTATTTCAGCTAAAAAAGCTAAAGAAAATCTTTCTACACATTTTTGTATGTCAGCTTCATGGCGAGAATTGCCAGATTCTTCTCTTCAATATTTTTGTGATTTGATTTCTTCTATAAAAGCTTTAGGTCTTGAAGTTTGTGCAACTCTTGGATTATTAACTCAAGAACAAGCTTTTAGTTTAAAAAAAGCAGGACTTTCTGTTTATAATCATAATATAGATACTGGTCCTAATTTTTATCCACAAATTATAAGTAGTAGAAAATTTGAAGATCGTATAAATACTATTAAAAATATTAAAAAAGCAAATATAAATCTTTGTTGTGGTGGTATTTTTGGAATGGGGGAGAGCCTTCAAGATCGTTTTGAATTTTTAGCGGTTTTAGCTGATATCGAACCTTCTACTGTGCCTTTGAATATTTTAATTCCAATACAAGGAACAAAACTTGAAAATAGAGAAAGATTTGAAGTTTTAGAATTTGTAAAAATGATTGCTATAACTCGAATAATCTTGCCTAAAGCTAAAATATCAATTGCTGCAGGACGGGAATCTATGACTTTAGAAGAACAAGCTTTGTGTTTTTTAGCTGGTGGTAATAATATTCCGAGTGGTGAAAAACTTCTTACAACAGTAAATAAAGGCTATGATAAAGATAAAGAAATGATAATTAATAAATTAAAAATGGAAATTGATATTTGAATTTTCTTAAAAAGCTTAATATTCAATAATACTTAGATTATAATGATTTTGTTTTTTATTAACTTCAAAATACATTCTCATCATAAGTGCATCTGCATAATCAGGACTTTTCCCTAAAGCTATTTTTATATTTTCTTTACTTATAACTGCAAGTTTGCTATCTTTATCAAAATCTTTATCTTTTATATATTGAAATTCTTTTTTTATTTCTTCTTCTATTAAAGGAGAAGTATTTATTTTTATTTTTTTTTCTTTTACAAAATCTGCAAACCTAAAATAACATTGACTTCTTAAATTTCTATAATTAGAATTTTTATTATTATTTATAGGAGAAGCATTTCCAATAAAACCTCTACATTTTAAAATATCTACTACTCCACCACCTACACCATCTTCATCAACTATTACATTTGACAGTGCAATTTTATATTTTTCTCTGAATTGATTTATTAATTCTGCTGTTTTTGTTACAAGTGTTATATCATAAGATTTTATTTCTATAACTTCAAATCCTTGCCATATAATTATTATTGTTTTATCTATCCCTTTTCTTGCTACATCACAACTCAAATAAAATTCTTTTTCTTTAATAATACAATTACTAAAAAGATCATTTATATCATTATAATCAAATAATTTATTTGGATCATCATCATATTCCCAATTTCCAAAAAGAAGTCTTTCTTTAGTATTTTGATCTTTTATTTTATAAAGATTATTAATATAATGTTTTGAAATATAAGGATTATCAGCAGCTAAAGATTGCACAAATTTTTTATTTTCATTTAATTTATTGTCTTTCCAAGGTTTGTAAAATTCACTATAAACCCAATTTTTAGCAGGATTACATGTCATAAGTAATTTAGGAGTTAAATTAAATTCATCTAATTTATAACGAATACGAGAATTTATAATTTCTTTACATTTATGAGTAATTTGATTACATTCATCTATAAATGCTCCACAGACTTCTATGCTTCCCAACTCATCATAATTAGGATCTGAGGGTTTATGTGCAAGATCTTTTAAAAGTATTTGAGAATTATTATTAAAAGTAATAGTGCCAGAACTAATATTATATTTATAATCTGTTTTATCAATTTCAAGGATTTTAATAAGATCAAAAAAACTATTAAGAGTAGTTTCTTTTAAAGTCTTTAAAACAGATCTTCCCATAATCCAACGACTATCTGGATATTTAAGACAAGAACTTATAAGCCAGAAACAACCACATTGACTTTTACCTCCACCAGCGCCTCCTCCAAATAAAACTTCATTTATATTAGGATCTTCAAGATATTTTAAAGTTAATGATTGTTTTTCTGTTAATTTGAAATTTTCCATGATAGTTTTAATCTTTTATATTTTGACTATAACAAATTGACAGGTTAATAAACTTAAAATATATTAAAATAATAAAACTAAATATCTAAAAATTTAAAAAGGAAATATTATGAAATCCAAATTTCTAGTATTATTTTTATTATCTGCATTAGTTTCAACTAGTGCTTGCTTAGCAAATACTGAAGTTCAAAGTCCTGAAGAACAAGCTAATACTCTTCTTAATAACTTTGATAAAAATAAAGATGGAAAAATAACCAAAGATGAAACTCCTGAATCTTTTAATGAAAAAGGTTTTATTGCTGCAGATAAAAACAAAGATGAAATCTTAACAAAAGATGAATTAGTAGTTTATTATACTAATCTTAACGGCATGAAAAAAGGCTGGTGGAATAAAAAAATAGAATTCAAAAATCCAATGAAAAAGCAATCTAAAAAATAATTAATGCTTGATTTAATTATAATAGGCGGAGGTATAGCAGGTCTTACTTCCGCTTTTTTTGCAAAGAAACAAAAATTAAATTTTTTATTATTAGAAGCTTCTAATAAACTTGGTGGTTCTATAAGAACAAAAAATATAAACAATCAAATTATTGAATGTGGGAGTACTGGATTAAGAGCAGGATCTGTTATTAAAGAAATAATCAAAGATTTATCTTTAGAGATTTTAACTAGAAATAAAAAAGCAAATAAACATTTTATTTATTATAAAGATTCTTTATATAGTCAAAATCAAATATTAGGTTTCAAGGCTTATTTAGACTTAATAGGAAAAGTATTCTTTAGGGTTAAAGCTTTAAAAGAAAAAGAAAGTATAAAAGAATTTGCTGATAGAGTTTTAGGTCAAGAAATTAGTGAAAAAGTAATATCTGCAATGATTAATGGACTTTATGCAGGAGATTATAGTATTTTATCTAAGAGTCTTTTTCCTAAGTTTTTAAAATCTAATTCTTTAATATATTTTAAAAAAGGATTAAATGAATTTACTGACTCAATGGCTGATTTTATAGAACATAATAATATTAAATTAAATACAGAAGTTTTAGAAATTCAAGAAAATAATAATTATTTTGAAGTAATAACTAAAGATTTAAAATTAGAAGCTTCTAAGATAATTTTAGCAGTGCCTGCATATAAAGCTTCTAAGATCTATGTTAAATATCTATCTAGACTTTCGGAAATAGAATATTTAGCTGTAATAAATATAGCTTGTGAAATTCCTTATAAACAAGCTTTTGAGAATTATGTAGGTTTTCTTTCTTCAAATAATTCAAATACAGAATTACTTGGACTTATACATTCTTCTAATCTCTTTAAAGTTAATAATAAAATGATTTTAAATTGTTTTTTAGGAGGACATAAAAATCCTCAAATAATACAAAAAACAGATCAAGAGATTATTTCTATAATAAAAACCGAATTAAATAAAATTTATAATTTTAATGAAATAAATATTTTAAATATAGAAAGATGGCCACAAGCAATGCCTCAATATAAAATTAATCATGAAGATATTTTTAAAGAAATTATTTTGCCTAAAGGTCTTTATTTATGTGGGAATTATTCAAAAGGCATTTCAATTGAAGAAGTTGTAAGGCTTTCAAAAGAGGTATTATTAAAACTATAAAAATATGAGATAATTTATTAAAAATTAAAAGATTTAATAATTTTTATGATTTCTATAATAATGCCTGTTCATAATGAAGAAAGATTTATAAAAGAAGCTATAGAATCAATTATTAATCAAACTTATAAAGATTGGGAGCTTATAATTATTGATGATGAATCAACAGATAAAAGTCCTCTTATTATAAAAGATTTTACAGAAAGAGATTCTAGAATTAAATATGTTAAAACTGAACGACTTAAGAGTCCTGCAAAATTAAGAAATTTAGGTTTAAGAAACGCAAAAGGACAATATATTAGCTTTCTTGATAGTGATGATTTGTTTTATGAAAATTCTCTTGAATTGTTATTAGAAAATTTTAATAAAGATGAAAGATTACAAGTAATTACAGGTACAAAGTTTTATATAGATGAAGACGGCTCAGAATGCGAAAAACAATTTGTTTTTGATGAAAATAAACTTGATATAAAGAATATAAATAAGAATTTTAATTATTTAAAATCATGGTGGGGGACTTTAGGTTCTTGTATGATTAAAAGAGAATTCTTTGATGAAATAGGTTCTTTTAATGAAGATTTAACTACTAGTGATGATGGGGAATTTATTTTAAGAGCTTTTGTTAATGCTTTTTCAAAAATAAAATTTATTCCTAAATATATATATAAACAAAGATTTAAAAATGGAAGTCTTACTAAAAATAGTGAAAGAGCATTAGAAGTACTTGGAAATAGAATAAAAGCTTATGAACTTTTTCTTAAAAATCCTAAAATAGCTTCTTGGAATCTTAATATTTCTAAAATTTATCTTAATACTTATTTGCATTATGCAAAACAATGGTTAAAACTTAAAGATTTTAAAATAGCTTATTTAATAATTGGTAAATCATTGTCTGATCCAAATATAAAATTTTTACAAAAGGCACGAATATTTACAAGATATATAAAATTAAAACTTAGAGATTCATTAATTCATTTATTTCCAAAATTTGATGAAAGATTTTTAAATAAATTCTTTTTTAGATAATAAAATATTTTATGTATAATCTTGAAATAAATTATTCTTTTGAAGATCAATATATAAATAGACGACTTGATATTTTTCTTGCGGAAAAGACTGGCTTAAGCCGCTCCCAAATTAGACTTAATATAAAAGAAAAAAGAATTTCTGTAAATAATAAAATTGCTGAAAAAGCAGGACTACCTCTTAAACAAAATGATATTATCTCTGGTTTTTTATGTCTTCTACCTGAAAAAGACGAAGATATTTTGCCGGAAGATATTGAAATAGATATAATCTATGAAGATAAAGATCTTATAGTTCTTAATAAGCCTGCTGATTTAATAGTTCATCCAACTGATTATTTAAAAGAAGGCACACTGGTAAATGCTTTATTATATAAATATGCTAAAGAACTTTCTGATTTAGATGAAAGTCGTCCCGGTATAATCCATAGATTAGATAAAGATACTACAGGACTAATGCTTGTAGCTAAAAATAATATTGCACATGCACATCTATCAAAACAATTAGCACAAAGAACATTAAAGAGAACTTATTGGGCAGTAGTAGACGGTTTGTTATCTGCAAATGAAGGTAGTATTTGTGCAAGTATAGGCAGAAATCCTAGAGATAGAAAAAAAATGGCTGTATTGCCTGAAAATTATGTTAAAAGTCGTTATGCTTTGACAGAATGGGAATTGCTTGAGGAATTTCAAAAACATTCTCTTGTTAAAATAAATTTGCAAACAGGAAGAACCCATCAAATAAGAGTACATTTTTCTTATATTAAACATCCTGTCTTAGGTGATCCAACTTATGGAAATAAACATAGTAGAAATATTTTAATTAATAGACAATGTTTACATGCAAAAGAAATAAGATTTATTCATCCAACTAAAGAAAAAGAAATGCATTTTGAATGTGAATTACCCGACGATTTCAAAGAAGTACTTAAAGTTTTAGGTTCTAATTTTATCCAGAAGCCCATCTCCGAAGTTTCCTAGTCCAACCTTTTATAGTATCAGTTGCCCTTTCTGTCCGTGAAATTTTTTCAGTTGAATCTGGATATTTTGCTGTTAAAAGTGCTTTACCTGTCCCGTAAATTGAAAGTCTATTTATTATAGCTTCAGGACTTGGCATTTTACCATTTCTATGTCTTTCTTGTATAACAGCAATAGCTACATATAAAGAACCTTCTGGAGAATCAAGATTTTCTATCATTTCAAGAGTTGCAGTATTTTTGCTAAGTCTATCTAAATCAACAGTAGAAGGATTTTGATGAGTAAAATAAGCTCTAAGATAAGAAAGTGTCTGTCCTCCAATTTCATTTAAGGTTTGAAAATATAATTCTAAATTTTTTCGTTTATCAATAGGTATTTTTGATTCTTTTGAAGGGTTATTCATTATTTCTCGAGCTTCTTCTGCCCTATCAAAAAGTGTATTAGGCATATTTCCTAAAGATAAATTTAAAATATTTGAATTTAATATAGATTCTATTTTAGCTTCAAGTTCTTTATAACTGCTTTTTGCTTCAGGAATTGAAAGTAAAGGTAATTCTTCTTTTTGTCTTTTTAAATCTATTTTCTCTTTAAGATTTTTAGCGGTTTCGCTTTGTAAAGCTTTTTTACCTCCAAAAACCAAAGCTAAGATCGCACCTATAGCAAGAATTACTTTTAATATATTCCCCATTACATTAGAAGTAAATATTGTTTTTACTTTAGTCCAAAAATTTTCTTTAGTAGTAGAAGAATTTTGTGTTTGTGTTTTTACTGTTTCTGTTTGTCTTATTTTATTTTTTATCATTAAAAATTGACTTTCTAATGCTTTTTTTCCTTCAGGAGTTTTTAATGCTTGAGAAATAGCTTTTTTTTCTTCTTCAGAAAATCCTTTTAAAAGCATGCTTATTTCTTCTTTTTTAAATTCTAATGTTAATAAAAAATTATTTATTTCACTTTCTATTTCAGGAGATGCTCGAAAAGTATTAACGCTTCGAAAAGTCCCATGAATTTGACTTATTGCTGCTAAAGGAGTCATATTTTTTTATATTATAAAAAGTAAGTATTTAAAAACTAATTCTTATTTAAAAATTTATATTTCTATAATATAATATTAAAATTAAATTAACAAAAAGTCAAGTAATGGTTAAGGGAATGTTTCTTGTTTTTTTATTTGGGATAAATCTTACTATACTTTAAAAGCCTAGTTTTTAACCTAATAATCAACTATTCAAACTTTTATGTTATAATTTTTAAATGAAAAAATTAATAAGTTTTATAATAGTTTTAAGTTTTATAGCAATAACGCTTAGTAGTTGTGCTTCAAATAGCACTGCAATGAAAATAAAAGTCAGTGGAGATAAAACAGAAAATCTTGAATTCGATTCTATATATTGTTCATATATGCCTAAAGCCAATAAAAGCAATGATATTATGATTCGTTTTTCTAATTCAAAAAGTACTTCTGGTTTTCCTTCACTTCAAATTAATATTAGAAAAGCAAATAATTTTATTGGGACATTCCTTGGTGGAAATTCCGGAACAACTGCAGATATTCAATTAAATTTTACTGCTCCTAATTATTTTACTACTTATAATACAGAGAACTTTATGGTAAAAATCAATAACTTTGATGATAAAAAAGGACTTTCTGGGGATTATGAAATTAAAGATAACGGGAAATTAAGCAGTTTTGACAATAAATCAACAGTTATTTTAGAACCAGCAATATTTAGTTTTAAATGTAATTGCGTTGATAATATTAATGATTTTGAACAAAACTGCCCTGTAGAAAAGATATAAGCTATTCTTCTTTTTGTTCTTCTTCTGAAACAAGAGGAGTAGGCTCTTCAAAACTAGTACCTGAATAAATACTTAATTTATTATCTTCAGAATACCATGTTTCATAATCTGTCTCATCTTTATTAAATGTAAGTAAAAAAGGAGGAATCTCTTTATCAGTAAGAGTTTTTAATAATAGTTCTTTTTCTCCCGCAGAAACTCTTTCTCCTGCAGGGCTATCTTCTTTTGTTATTTCTTTCAATGTTCCTTCTAAAGATCCTACAACTTCATCTATTTGTTCTTTTGTTAAAGCTTCTTCAAATTGTAAAGCTATATTATTTGCAAGAGGGTAGTCTGTAATATCGACAGATAAAATATTAGTAGCATTTTCCCAAGCATCCTTTCCAACAGTAAGAACTGAGGTCTTTCCGTTTACAATTGCAAGATCTGGAGCTGTATAATTTAGAGTGTTTCTATCTAAAGTAAGAGGAGATTTAGGAGAAGTATCAGCTTGTGGTATAGGAGTTCTTTCTGAATTAAAACTTATCATTACTTCTCCTTTTAAAAATTTCTTAGTATAAGTTTTATATGACTCATAAAGGTTAAAGAAAAAATAAATTAGGTTATAATTAATAAAAGAAATAAAATATATGAAAACATTAGAAGAAATTAGGAAATTAATAAAAAATAATAAAACTCAAATTGAAAAGGAACATGGGGTTAAAATAATTGGCATTTTTGGCTCATATGCTCGCGGAGAAGCGACTGAAAATAGTGATCTTGATTTACTTGTAGAGTTCGAAAAAATAAATGGTTTTGAAACTCTTAATATATGGGATTATTTTGAAGAGTTAATTGGAATAAAAGTTGATTTGATTTCAGTAAAATATATAAAACCAAGATTGTTATCTTTAATTCAAGAGGATTTAATAAATGTCTAAAAGAAATATTAAATTTTTATTAATAGAATTTATCAAAATAATGTAATAAAAATATATGAAAAATTTTTGATTTTGAGTTATACTAGAAAATTCTAATAATAAATGTTATGGCAAAGAAATCTTTACTTGAAAGAGACAAAAAAAAGAAAATTTTGGTCGAAAAAGGCTTAATGTCAGAAGTTAAGTTAAATAGCAGATGCTGGAGATGCGGAAGACCTAAAGCTGTATATAGTGATTTTGGTATATGCAGAATCTGTTTAAGAGAAATGGGTCATAGCGGTCAAATCCCTGGACTAAGAAAAGCTAGTTGGTAAATTTAAGGTAAGTAAAATATGACAATATCAGATCCTATAGCAGATATGCTCACAAAAATTCGCAATTCAATTCTTATAAAGAAAAAAGAAGTTGTAATTGGATATTCAAAAATAAAAGAAGGCATTATTGATGCTTTTCTTCGTTTAGGCTTTATTTCAAATTATGAAGTGTTTGAAGAAACTAATAGAAAATATATAAAAGTTTTTCTAAAATATGTAAATCGTAAACCTGTCATAGAAAAAATAATTCGTAATAGTAAGCCTAGTTGTAGAGAATATACTTCTCTTCTTGAAATAAAAAAGAAAAAAGCTTATGGAATAGAACCACAACATGCTGTATTTATTTTAAGTACAAGTAAGGGTGTCCTCTCTAAAGCAGAAGCTCAAGAAAAGGGTATAGGCGGCGAAAAACTTTGTACAATATGGTAATGAGGAAAATATAATGTCAAGAATAGGAAAAAAATCTATAAAACTTCCAAAAGGCGTTAGTGCTGAACAACAAGATTGCAAAATTATTATAAAAGGACCTAAAGGAAATCTTGTTGTTGAAATGATTGAGGGTTTTATACTTCAAAAAGAAGAAGATAATTTGTCTTTAGCTATTAAAGATGAAAATCAAAGAAAGAAATTAAATGCTTTTCATGGTTTGTATGGAAGTCTTCTTCAAAATGCAGTTGTTGGAGTTTCTGAAGGATTCAGTAAAACTTTAAATTTAGAAGGGGTTGGATATAGAGCAAATCTCGCTGGTAATGTTTTGAATTTAGCAATGGGTTATAGCCATCCAGTTCAATTTACAGCACCTCAAGATATAAAGCTTGAAGTACCTAATCAAACAACTATAATAGTTTCAGGTATAGATAAACAAGAAGTAGGACAGGTTGCTGCAAATATAAGAGAAATAAGAAAACCTGAACCATATAAAGGTAAGGGTATTAAATATAAAGATGAAACTGTAAGACGTAAAGCGGGTAAAACTGGTAAGAAATAAGGAGAAGATAAATGGCAAACTTAACTAAAAAAGAAAAACAAAGAAAAGTAAAAATAAGAATTCGCAAGAAAATTAAAGGTGATACAGAGAAACCTAGACTTGCGGTACATAAAAGTGGTAAGCATATTTACGCACAAATAATTGATGATACAAAGGCTGAAACATTAGCTTTTGCTTCTTCTTTATCAAAAGAATTTAAATCTTCTTCTAATTTAAAAAATGGTTCAAGTAAAGAAGCTGCTAAATTTATAGGAAAATTAATAGCTAAAATTGCTAAAGATAAAAAGATAAGTTCTGTTGTATTTGATAGAGGTGGCTTTCTTTATCATGGAAGAATTTCAGAACTCGCAGACTCTGCACGTGAAAATGGTTTAAACTTTTAAGGGAAATAAAAATGAATAAGAATAATTTTGGACATAATAGAAATAACAACAACAATAATAACAATAGAAATCCTGAAAACTCTGAAAGAAGAGCTCCTAGAAGAGATTTTCAACAGAATTCAAGACAAGAAAGAGATAAAGATAGCGAATGGAAAGAGTTTGTTGTTCAAATTAGTCGGGTTACAAAAGTTGTTAAAGGTGGAAAAAATCTTAGTTTCAGAGCTTTAGTTGTTATAGGTGATGAAAGAGGGAGTTTCGGAGTTGGATTAGGTAAAGCAGCAGAAGTTGTTGATGCAGTAAAAAAAGCTATAGAAAATGCTAAAAAAGATGTTGTAAAAATACTTTTCGATCAAGGTTCTATTCCTCACAATATATTAGGACATTTTAATGCTTCAGAATTACATCTTTTCAAAGCAAGAAAAGGAACTGGGTTAATTGCAGCAGGAATGGTAAAAACAGCACTTGAATTAGCTGGTTTACATAATGTAGTTTGTAAAATCCATGGTTCAACAAATCCTGCTAATGTATTGTTTGCTCTTAAAGATGCTATTCTTAAGCTCAAAACAAGAGGACAAATTAGACAATTAAGAAATAATATTGCTCCAAAACCATCTGTACTTATTGCTTAAGAAAACATTAGTTTCTGGAATGCGCCCAACTGGCAAACTTCATATAGGCCATTATATGGGGGTTCTTAGAAATTGGGTTGTACTTCAAAATTCAAATAATTATAATTGTTTTTTCTTTATAGCTGATTGGCATTCTCTTACAACTAAATATTCTGAAACTGCTAATTTAAAATCAAATATTATTGAAATAACAAAGGATTTTTTAGCTAGTGGTTTAAATCCTGAGAAAAGCTCTATTTATCTTCAATCTGCAATTCCTGAAATTGCAGAGATTTTTCTTTTATTAGGGATGTTAACACCTAATAATTGGGCAGAAAGAGATCCTACTTTAAAAGATCTTGTGAAAGGTGCTAAAAATAGCGGAATAAATGAATTAACTTATGGTATGTTAGGTTATCCTATTTTACAAACAGCAGATATATTAACTTTTAAAGGGGAAGTTGTACCAGTAGGTAAAGATCAAGAAGCACATTTAGAAATGTCACGAGAAATCGCAAGAAGATTTAATTTTATTTTTAATACTAATTTTTTCCCAGAACCTAAGCCATTATTTACAGATACTGCTTCTTTAAAAGGCGTTGATAATAATAAAATGAGTAAATCTTTTAATAATGATATAAAAATTTCTGCTACAGAAGAGGAAACTATAAATCAAACAAAAAAAATGATTACTGACCCTTTAAGAATGAAACGTTCCGATGCAGGAAGTACTAAAAGATGCCAAGTTGCTTTCCCTTATTATGAAATTTTTGCTAATACAGAGATTATTAATAAAGTAAAACAAGAATGTGAAACTGCTCAACGAGGATGTGTTGACTGTAAAATAGAACTTGGAAAAATTATAAATGCTTATTTTAAAGAAATAAGAGAAAAAAGAAATGATTTTACAGATAAAGAAGTTCTTGAAATTTTAGAAGAAGGAAATATGAAAGCTCAAATACAGGCAAAAGAATGTTTATTTAAGGTAAAAGAAATTATGAAGTTAAATTAATAATCATGTTTACAGGTATAATACAAACAATAGCAAAAATAAAAAATATAACAAATCTTCCAAAAGGAAAACGATTTGAGGTAGATGTTAATGATTTGCTTAAATATAATCTCGAAATAGGTGAAAGTATTGCTATAAATGGTTCTTGTCATACAATTGAAAGTTTAAATAATAATTTTGCAAGCTTTTTTTCTTCTCAAGAAACTCTTAATAAAACAAATTTGAATTTTATAAAAATAGGAGATTTCGTAAATTTAGAATTAGCAGTATCTTTAAATCAACGATTAGGCGGGCATCTTGTTAGTGGACATGTAGATTGTCTTGCGAAATTTCTTAGTTTTGAAAATCAAGGACAAGCTTATTTAATTTATATTGAAATAATCGAAAATATAGCTAAATATATAGTAAATAAAGGCTCTGTTTGCTTAAATGGCATATCTTTAACAGTAGCAAATATTGAAAAAAATTCAAATGTCTTTTCTGTTGCAGTAATACCACATACTTGGAATAATACAAATTTAAAATATTTGAAAACTGGAGATTTATTAAATTTTGAAGCAGATATGATAGGAAAATATATTGAAAAGTTCTTAAATTATAAGCTTACTGATTAGAAATTAAACTTAATTGGTATAAAAATAAAAAGCGCATAATTATGAATAAAATTAATATAGAATCAAATAGTTCTAATGAACTTTATGATCTTTTTAAGATTGATGCCCCTAAAGAAAAAAATATTAATAAGGGAGCTGAAAAGTCTTTTGAAGATTTTCTTTCTCCATGCAAAGATCCTTGTCATTCAGATTTTCTTCCTATAAATTGCGCTGAACTTAAAAGAAAAACTAATGAAGAAAAATCTATTCAAGATGATATGAAAATCTTAATGAATAATATAGCTAATGCAAATAAAGCAAATTATAAGAAAACATATATTTATAAAGATTCTAAAGGCGAAAATATAAAAGAAACTTCAGCTGCTTCTCTTATTAGAAGTGATAGATCTTTAGATTTAGCAATTGACGGAGAAGGTAAAGGCTTTCTCCTTGAAAATGGTGAATATACAAGAGATGGTCGTTTTAAATTTAATAATAAAGGACTTCTTGTAACTGAATCTAATGAAATTCCCTTAAAAATAACTTATAAAGATCCTAAAAATAAAGATTGGAGTAGCTTTGAGTTAAATATTAATCAAAAGGGAGAGGTAATTGATTATAAAACAGGTAATTATCTTGGTAAAATTTCTGCAGATTTTTCTAAAAAAGCGCGTATTGCTCAAAGTTATTTAGAAACTTCAAATGTTCATTTACCTACAGAACTTGCTCAATTAAGTCAAATGTTTAGACTTTTAGAAGCTGAAAAAAGTATATATTATAGCAGCTCAAAATTAGATCAAGATGCTATTTCAATTGCTAGATCCGCAGCTTAATTCTGCTATTTTATCAAATAAAGCATTTATTTTATTTTTTGTATTAACTAAGAATATATCTATTTTTTGAATCTCTGCTTCTGTAAATTCATAATTACTTTCATTATTTATTAAAGAAACTTGATCTTTTGTTATAAGTCTATTAGAAAGTCCTATATCATAAAGTAATCCTTCTATTTTATAAGTATTAGAAGGAATTGCTAAAAAAGGAGTTTTAGTAATAAGCGCAAAACAAACACTGTGAAAACGTCCTGTAATTAAAAATTTTAAACTTGCTAATTTTCTTTTATATTCTAAAGGTGTTGAAAATAATTTGTCTTGATGAGCTTGAGAACTAAAGATTTTCTTTAATTTGTAAATTATATTGTCAAAATAATAATTAATTCTTTGTGGATTTAAAATAGAAGCACAATAATCTGCATATAAAGATAAATAAATAGTGTTTGTTAATTCACAGGATTTTTCATAAAGTATCTTTGTAATATCTTTAAAAATACTATCTGTGAAACCAATTAAATTAGTTCTTTTATTTAATTCATTATATGTTGAATATAAAGTTAAATCAGGAACTATAAGAGAATTTATATTTATTTTTTGTAGTTCGTTAAAAGAATTACTTTCTCGAACAGCTATTAATTTGAATTTTTTTAAATATTCTTTATAATTTTCCGGATTATTTTGATATACAGTATTTATAAGAACACATGGAATATTTAATTTTTCTGCATAATTAGCCATTTTTACGAGATTTAAAGCACGTTCTCGTCCTGAATGAATAGAACCCTTCACCATTTATAATTATAATATCTGCTTTTTTGCTTTGTTTATAAAATTCTTTTTCTTTTTGCCAATTCTTCCTAAAATCTAATGAAAAAATTATTTTTATATTTCTGACATTTAAAAGTTTATGTATATTTTCTATGACTTGACGACAACCATGATGTAAATCATAACTTGTATCATTTATTAAAATTGCTTTTTTAATTTTATTTTTTACCATGTCCTCTAACAAACTATATTAATTAATTTTCCTGCTACAAATATTATTTTTTTTATTTCTTTAGCCTCAAGTCTATTTTTAACTTTGTCTTGCGCAAATACAAGTTTTTCAATTTCTTCTTTAGAAGCTTTCTTTGAACAAAATAAAGAAGAAACTTTTTTACCATTTATTTGTATAACAAGCTCAAAATTATTTTCTTCTATTATTTTCTCATTATATTCAGGCCAAATTTGTTCATGGACAGACGATTTTTCTTTAATTATACTTTGCCATAGTTCTTCACTTATATGTGGACTAAATGGACTAAGCAATTTCAAGAAATTAATTGCAAAAAATCCTAAAACTTTTAAATCTGTTTCTGAAAGTTCTCTATTATCAAGAAATTTATAAACAGCATTTATCATTTCAAACATTCTTGCAATGGCAGTGTTAAATGAATATCTATCTTCTGCTAAATCTTCTGTTATTGCCTTAATTGTAAAATGTATTTGTTTTATAATTGCACTTTGTTCTTGTCTTAAATCTTTAAGACTATCTTCTTTTGAAAAATCTGATTCTATATAATTTTCATTATTTTCTTGAAATTTTTCTTTAAGACTATATATTAAACGCCAAATCCTAGATAGAAATCTTGATTGTCCTTGAGCACCAGTAGTTGACCATTCTATTTCATCGGTAGGTGGTCCTGCAAAAAGCATAAAAAGTCTTGCTGAATCTGCTCCATATTCATTTACAAAATCATCTATGCCTACTACATTGCCTCTTGATTTTGACATCTTAGCAATTTTACCTTCTTTATCGCTATACATAGTAACCATGCCTTGACTTAATAAACGAACAAAAGGTTCTGAAAAGTTTAATAAGCCAATATCTCTTAATGCTTTAGTAAAAAATCTTGCATAAAGAAGATGTAATATAGCGTGTTCTATTCCCCCTACATATTGATCTACAGGTAAGAACTTTTCAACTGCTTCTTTAGAAAAAGGCATTTCAGTATTTTTAGGATCACTATATCTTAAGAAATACCAACTTGAACAAATAAAAGTATCCATAGTATCAGTTTCACGACGAAATAATTCATTTGTTTCTTCTTCTTTAGAATTTTTATCTAATAATTTTACAGGCAGTTTATCGTAATCAACAGGAATTATATTGTTTTCTTTGTCATAAAGAATAGGAATAGGACAACCCCAATATCTTTGACGACTTATAAGCCAATCTCTAAGTCTATATTTTATTTTGAAACAAGCAAAAGACCTTTCTTTTCCATATTGAGTTAATTTTTTCTTTGCAGTGTTTGAATCTAAAGCTGTAAACTCTCCAGAATTAATAAGTAGTCCATAATCTACAAAAGCAAAATCAAGTTCTTTTTTAAGAAAGATATCATCACAAGGAAGCTTATCATGATAAACTTCTATTCGTTTATAATTAAATTTATTATAAAGACTAACAGCAGGAATTTGCTTGTGATGTGTTTCTAAATAAATTTGTTTATAGTTTTTTTCTTTAGCCCAAGCTTCTACATTATTTAAAAGAAATTCAGCTAAGCCTTTTTTACGGAAAGCTTTTTTTACAAAAAGTCTTTTTACTTCACAACTTTCAGTATCAAATCTCCGTGCAGATACACAAGCAATAAATTCTCCTGTTTTCTTTTCCTTAAGTAAGAAAAATATATTATCTTTTACAGAAAGCAATTCATTTAAAACACTATCGTTAGAAAGATTTGAGGAACAATTTGATTTTTGAAGATTCTTTTTATTATCTTCTTCAAAATAATTTAAAGTTTCTTCTTCACCTACTTCTTCCATTAAATCTTTTATATAATCTTTGCTTATTTGAAGTGCTTCTTTTATATAGCTTTCATTAGCATGAATTAATTCAAAATCATTATAATTAAAAGCCTTAGGACTAGGTAGAATCACACTTTTTATAGGGAGATTATATTTTTTTGCAAATTCAAAATCCCTATGATCATGAGCAGGCACTCCCATTACAGCACCAGTACCATAACTAGCTAGTACATAGTCAGCAATCCAAATTTCAACTTCTTGATTATTAAAAGGATTAATTGCTTTTCTACCTATAAATATTCCTGTTTTAGAACGATTTTCATTTTGTCTTTCTGTCTCAGAAAGTTTTTTAGAATTTTCTATATAATCATTAACTTTTTCTTTATAGTTTACATGAGTCAATTCTTCTACAAGAGAATGCTCTGGGGCTAGAACAATATAACTAACTCCAAATATAGTATCTATTCTTGTAGTATAAACAGTGATTTTATGCTGAGAATCAATAAGCTGAAAATCTATTTCAGAACCTTCAGATTTGCCAATCCAATTCCTTTGCATTGTTTTAACTTGCTCAGGCCAATGTTCAAGTTTATCAAGATCATTAAGTAATTCTTCTGCATAATCAGTGATTTTCAAAAACCATTGAGAAAGATTTTTCTTTTCAATTAAAGTATCTCCATGTCTCCAACAATAACCATTTTCAACTTGTTCATTAGCAAGTACAGAAGCGCATTTTGGGCACCAATTTACAGCCGCAGATTTTTTATAAGCAAGACCTTTTTCATAAAGTTTTAAGAAAAGCCATTGAGTCCATTTGTAATAATCAGGAGAACAAGAAATAACTTCTCTATCCCAATCATAGCTACTGCCCATTTTTTTTAATTGAGCACGCATTTTATCTATATTAGAATAAGTCCATTCTGCAGGATGTATATTTCTTTCTAGAGCAGCGTTTTCAGCAGGCAATCCAAAAGCATCAAATCCCATTGGATTTAAAACTTCATAACCTTGCATTCTTTTATAACGGGAGATTACATCAGAGATAGTATAAACCCTCATATGTCCCATATGTAAATCACCACTAGGATATGGGAACATCACAAGTGAATAAAATTTACCTTTTGAGATTTTATTTTTAGGTGGTTGTTTCTCCCAAAATTTTTGCCATTTATTTTCGATTTCAAGAGGGTTATAATCTTGCATTATTTTTATGTAAATCTTCCTAGAATCAAGTATTATACAATAAATTTAAGAAGAAAAAAATAAACACAAAGAAATATAAGCATTAAGAAAAATTCAAAGGCATTATATCAACAAATAATCTTGATTTTATTTTTAATTTAATTTGTAAACTTTCAAGTATTTTAAAAAATTCTAAATCTGAACTTTTAAGAAGAATATGCCATCTATAAAAATTTTGAAGCTTTTTTATTGGGCAAGGTGCTGGTCCTAAAATTATTACTTCTTTATCTAAATTTTCTTTAATATAATCAAAAACCAAAGTAATTTCTTTTTGTGCAGAATCTTCATCTTCAGAAGATAATACTATTTTAGCTAATTTTGAAAATGGAGGATAAAAATGTTTTTTTCTTTCTTTTATTTCATTTTTGTAAAATCCTAAATAATCATGTTTTGATGCAAGTTTTATTATATTATTATCTGGGGCATATGTCTGAAAAATAACTTTGCCTTTTAGATCTGAACGTCCACTCCGTCCAGCTGCTTGAGTTAACAATTGAAAAGTTCTTTCCCCTGCACTATAATCTGGAATATACAAACCTGATTCTGCTTGTAATACTCCTACTAAAGTTACTCTTCTTAAGTCTATGCCTTTTGCTACAAGTTGTGTTCCTATAAGTATTTGCGCTTTAGATTGGGAAGAAGAGTCTGTTAATTTATCCCAAACTTCTTTCATTCCATAACGTCTAGAAGAAACATCTCTGTCTAATCTTATTACTTCTGTATCTGCAAAATTTCTTTTAACTTCTTCTTCAAGTTTTTGAGTACCAAAACCACTGCCTTTTATTCTTTTACTTTTACACTCAGGACAATATTCAGTTAATTCATAGATTTTTGCACAATGATGACAAATCATTATATTACCGTCTAAATGATAAATTAAAGCTACTGAACATTGCTCACAAAAAAAAGTAAAACCACAATCTCTACAAAATACATAATTTGAATAACCTCTTCTATTAAGTAAAAGTATTACTTGCTCTCTTCGATTAATACATCCCTGTATTTCTTTTCGTAGTTCTCGCGAAAATATTGAACGATTTCCTTCTTGAAGTTCCTGTCTCATATCTATTATTTTGACTAAAGGCAAAGGATTTTTATGAAATCGTTCTTCTAAAGTTAACAAAGAATTATTTTCTAATGCTTTATGATAATTTGCGACTGAAGGGGTAGCACTACCATAAACAAGCATTGCGGAATCAATTTGACTTCTTTTTTCAGCAATAACTCTCGCATCATAAAATGGAGCTTTTGAACTTTTATAAGAAGAATCATGTTCTTCATCTATTATAATAAGTCCAAGATTAGGCAAAGGTGCAAAAATAGCAGATCTAGCACCTAATATAATAAGAGGTTGATCTTTTATACATTCTTCCCAAGAATTGATTCGTTCACTATCAGCTAAATTACTATGCCAAAGAAGAATTTTTTCTTGAGGGAAATATTTTTTCATTCTTTCAAGAAGCTGAATACTAAGTGAAATTTCAGGTAAAAGAAAAATAACTTGTTTCCCTTGTTCAAGAACTTCTTCTATAAGTTTAAAATAAATTTCGGTTTTACCAGAGCCGGTAACACCTCTTATAAGAAATGTTGATTCTATTTTATTTATATAAGCTTGTTTTAATTTTTCAAAGATTTCAGATTGTTTAGGAGAAAGATTTATAATTTGTTTAGGATTTGTTTCTATAGCTTTTATAGCTTCTTTTAAACTTTTTCTTTTTTTCTTTTCAATAGAAATTTTCTCAATAATATTCTTGTTTTCAAGATTTTTAATAATTCGACTAAGGCTTTTAATCTTAGTTTTACTTTTTATAAAATTAAGACTTAAACTTTTAGAATGGGATTTTTTCAACAATTCAACAACTTGCATTTCTAAAGGAGAGAGTTTAGTTATTTCTTTGTTAATTAATAACTTTATTTTTTCTTCATGCTTTTCAAGTAAGCCGGTAGGTAGTATACCTTTAAGACTAGTTAACAAATCAGAAATATAAAATTCTGAAACCCAAGAAAATAATTTAAGGAAATTTTCAGAAAACAAATTATTTCTAAGAATGCTTTTTATTTCTTTTAATTCATAGTCTAAAGCCTGAATTTCATCAGAGCTTATTTTATATATATCAATTACAAAGCCTCTACAAGGTTTTATGCCAAAATTTACACTAACAAGATTACCAATAAATACTTGTCCCAAGAGATTTTCTGCTATTTTATAATCAAATATTTGTTTGAAACTTTTATTTGAATTAGAATCTATGAGGACTTTAGCGATTAATGGCATGAATTTTTAAATCTTAGCTAATATAAAATTTTATATTCTTTTAAAATTATTTGTTTAAAATCATCATTAATTACTGCCCAATCTATTATATCTACTTTATAAGGAATATTACTTTCTTCAAATGCATTTTTTAAATCTTGTAAAATTTTTTTATCAATTTTTTGTTTAGGATTATTTTTTTGTTGAACAACTAAATCTAAATCAGAAAATTTTTTTAGATTTCTTCCATGTACACGTGATCCAAAAGCCCAAACTTCATATAATAAAGCATATTTTTTTAAAATTTCTAAAACTATTTCAAGATATTTTTCTTCAATATACATTATGAATTTCTTTTTAGAAGAGCACTAAAGAAAAATTGAACTTCTTCCAAAAATTCTGGGATTATTTCATATACATCTTGTGCTTTATTTTCATCATAAATGTGTGATGTTATATTTCGTTGTTCTCTAAAATTAAACCAAGCTTCCGGAGAATTAATTAAACCTCTCATAGCACCTAATCTTAATAAATCTTTAAATCCAAGTTGTTCAACAATTTCACTAGAGGCTTCTATTTGTTCTAATTGTCTTCTCAAAAATTTAATTGCTAATTCATAAGTGAATTCAAAACCCTGTATAGTAGCTGCACGAAATTGAAAGAACAATTCATTGTTTTGTTTTGCAAGATCTGAACAAGCAAATTTCATACTTTTTTTAAGCTGTTTAATTGCTTTATCTAATGAACTTATGTCTAATTTATTATTCATTAATTTAAAAGATTAACTATTAAGTCTTATTTTTCTTTCTGTTACCCAATAACTTGAAAAACAACTAAAGACAACTCCTGTTAAAAATAAAAGACAAATGATTTGCCAAAAGATTGAAGATTTAGGCATTAAAAAAGAAAGAATATTAGCAGCATCTTTATTGTTTCTAATAAGTTGATAAACCATGGAAAGTAATGCACAGCTCACTGCAGAAGAACATATACCATAAAATAAACCTTGTACAATAAAGGGTCCTTTTATATACCATTCTGTAACACCCATGAAATTTAAAAGATCTAATTCCTGTTTTCTTGATCTAATCACAAGTTCTATAGTATTAAAATTTATAACAAAGGTTGCAATACCCAATAACATTGAAATTAAAATACCAAAGAATATTAAAATATTTTTTACTGACTGAAGTTTTCTAACTATTTCTGGTAAATGCTCAATTTCTTCAAGATCTTCGCCTACTATTTGTTTGATTTTATTTATAACAGGCATTATATTATTTGAATTATCAATATTTATTACTAAAGTATTTGGTAATTTATTGAAAGAATCATCAATTTGCATATCCAAATGTTTTAAAAGTCTTTTCCAGTTTTGTTCTTTACTACTAACTCTTATTTGTCTAATTTCTTTTATTGAATTAATTCTCTGTATAATAGAATCCATATTTGAAGTATCTTTAATATGAACAGAAAACTCAGTTTTAGAACCAAGAGAATTAGCAATATTTTTAAAACTAACACTTATAGTTAACATTAAACCAAAGATTATAAGTGCTGAAACTAAAATACTTATTATAACAAAATTTAGCCATCGACTATGAAGAAGTCCTAACCCTGCTTCTATAAAGATTCGAGTTAACATTCTAAAACGACGCATATGAGTTGTTCTTATCATAATTATTTATTAATTAGGGCTATAATTGCTACCAAACGTTGATAAATTACTAGGTTCAGTATCCATAGATATTTGACCATTAGTTAATTGTATTATTCTTTTCTTTAATTGATGAACACGAGGATCATGTGTTGCAATTACCATAGTCATTCCAAGTTTTTGATTTATTTCTTTAAAAAGTTGAAAAATTCTTAAAGAATTAACAGGATCAAGATTACCAGTAGGTTCATCAGCTAAAAGTATAGGAGGGTTAGTTACAATAGAACGAGCAATTCCTATTCTTTGTTTTTCTCCGCCAGATAAATGATTTGGCATGTCATTAGCTTTATGTGAAAGTCCTACAACATTAAGTGAACCTTCTACTCTATATTTAATTTCTCTTTCACTTGCTCCACTAGCTCTTAAAATATAAGCAATATTATCAAAAACATTGAGATAAGGAAGTAAGGGCACATCTTGAAATATTAAACCCATTCTTCTTCTTAATTGAGAAGAATCCTGAAGTCTAGATATATCAACGCGCCCTATAAGAACTCTGCCAGAAGTAAAATTCTCTGCTTTATAAAGAATTTTCATAAGAGTGGACTTCCCTGCACCACTTTCCCCAATAAGAAAAACCATTTGTCCAATAGGAATATGTAAATTCAAATCCTTAAGAACAAATTCATTTTCATTATATTTTTTATTTAATCTATAGAGTTCTATCATGTTTATCTTATTTATTGAAGCTTAGAAAGTACAGAAGTAGTAATATCTTTACCACCAAAATAAACAACTGTATTGCTTATAACAACAGATAAACCTTGTTCAGAAGCAACTTGTTTAATAGCAGTTTCAATTTTACCGTCTATATCTTTTCTTACACTTTCAACAACAGAATCAAATCTTGCTTTTTCTGTTTCAAATTTAGTTTGAACTTCTTTTTGTTTCTTTAATTTATCAGCATCACTAAGACTTGTGTTTTGTAAAGCTTTAGTTAATTCATCTTTAAGTCCTTCAAAAGTCTTTTCTAATTCAGCTTTAAGATTCATTATTTGCTTTTGAGCAGCTTTAGCTTCTTTATAATCGTTCATAATTTTATAGTTATCGATTATACCTATTTCCCCTGCTGCCTTAGAAGCTTGGTTGTTTATTGTAAGCAAAGAAAAACAAAGGATTAATGTAATTAAAATACGTTTCATAATTTATAAGAATCAGAATTATTACATTGGTATTTTAAGCTTTTAATTTGTTTTTTGCAAAAATTTATTTAGTAAGATTTTACATTAGATTAAATCATATGTATAATTACATAATAATATATGTAAAAATTTTATAGGGGAAATTATGGGGATAATGCATATTGGCGGGGGGTTCTCCTTTTACAAGAACTTTAAAGAGTAAGCTTAAGGTAAGAAGTGAAGCATTCAATGGAATATTATCTCATATAAATATTATAACTAGCTTTTTAAAAGCTGTTAATATAAGGTTTACGCGTTTAAAAAGGCTTGAAAAAGATATAACAGAAAGTTTAAAAGAAAAAACGCTTTCTGAAAGCGAAATTCAAGCCTTAATTTTAAAATTAATGTTTATAAGAAAGGATAGTTTACCGGTGAATAAAAGAAAACAAACAAAAGAACCGACTCAAATTATTTTAGAATTAATAAATAAATTAAATAACGCTTTAAATATATAAAATGCTATTAAAAGATTTTCTCCCTAATTATTTAATTCCTTTAATAAATCTTTTCTTTTTACTTTTTTAGTTGAAGTTTTTGGTAATTCTTCAAGTCTTATAATTATTTTCGTAGGTCTTTTATAAGTCGCTAAACTCTCTTCTGAAACTTTCTTTACTTCTTCTATTATAACTTTTTCAATTTCTTTTAAATCATTATTTTTTTGACTTACAAGAAAATCTGAAGGTACTGCTACTAAACAAACTTCTTCTCCTTCTTTTTCTTTTTCAGCTATTCCTAATACACACATTTCTTTTATTAAATTAATCTTTGCAAATGCTATTTCAACTTCTTCAGGATGAACTTTTTTTCCACCTGCTAATACAATAAGATTCTTAAGTCTTCCTGTTATATACAAATAACCTTCTTTATCTAGCTTCCCAATGTCTCCTGTATGAAACCAATAATCATCTTCAAGAATTTCTTTTGTCAAATCTTCTCTATTATAATAACCTTTCATTATATGCGGTCCTCTAACACATATTTCCCCTTCTTCTTGTAAAACATTTTCTTTTATAAGTTTTATCTGTACTCCTTTAAGAGGTTTACCAACTGAACCTATAAGATTTTTTTTCTTTGTATTTGTTGAAATAATTGGACTTGTTTCTGTTAAACCATAACCTTGATAAACATTAATTCCTATTGTTTCAAAGAAATTTGCAATGTCTACTGATAAAGGCGAACCTCCTGAATAAAATGCTTTAAATTTACCTCCAAATCCATTGTGTATAAAGAAAAATAATATTCTTCGTAAAGAAACTGGTAGTTTTTGTGAAAAATTAAAACATAATTCAAAGATTTGCTTTTGTATAGTACTAAGTGAATTAATTTTATTTTCTATACTGTTTTTAAGTACATTTAAAAATAAAGGCACTGTTATCATATGTGTTATTTTCTTTTCTTGCATTATTGTTGTAATTTCTTTAGGAGATAGGCTTTTACTATAAAAAACACTTCCCCCTTTATGTAAAACAGCTAATAAACCACATGTTAATTCAAAAAGATGGTTTAATGGCAAGATAGAAAGAAGTCTTGCATTGTTTTCTACCATGTCTAATTCTTCAGCAGCACGCACTTGAAAAATCAAATTGCCAAAGCTTGTCATTACTCCTTTAGGACTACCTGTTGTACCTGAAGTATAAATTATTAAAGCAGTATCATCAAATCGTCTTTCTCTTCCTGTATAACTATTTTTTGCTTTTAATTTAAAAATTTCACCTTCATCAAGAATTATAATTTTTTCAAGTGAAGTTATTTGTTCTTGTAAATGCTTTGTTTTCTTTAATAAATCTTTTGAAACAAAAAGTATTCTAGGTTTACAATCAGAAAGTATAGATTCTAATTCTTTTTCAGTTAATTTTATATCAAGAGGCACTGTTATAGCACCTGTTCTTATATTTGCAAACAATACAACAGACCATTCAGGACAAGACTCAGAAAAAATCGCAATTCTATCTTCTCTTTCTATACCTTGTTCTATTAACCAATCAGATAATTCTAAAGATTTTCGTGATAATTCTATATAAGTTAATTCTCTCCAACTATGATTTTTATCTTTTATAGCAAGAGCTACTTTATGACCATAGATATCTGATTTACTTTCCATAAGAGATAATACACTATTAGCATAAAGATCTTCTTTTTCATAATTTTCTTTTCTAGTCTGTGATGCTTTCATAAATTCAACTCTTTTTTGCAAATCTTTTAAAACATCATCTTCTTTTTGTTCTGCTTTATGTTGTATAGCTTCTCCAAATTGTATATAAAGCTTTCTAAGTTTAGGTAATTTTTTATTCCAAGCCCAAGCTTCATAACCTCCATGTATAGAAAATGGAATTATAGGAGCTTTTGCATTTTTATGTATACGAATAACTCCTCTATGAAAACGATCAACACCGCCATCTTTTGAAAGCTTTCCTTCTGGGAATATACAAATCATTTCGCCTTTATTAGCACGTTCTACTGCTTTAGCAAGAGTTTCTTTACTATTACCTGGTGAAACCTTTAACATATTTGTTATTTCTAATACATTTTTTATAAAAAACCATTTAAAAATATTTTCATGAGCCATAAAAGTAATAGGTCTTTTACATGCACCTGCAATAATAGGAATATCAAGCCAACCAGTATGATTTCCTGCTAATATACAACCTTTATTTGAATTTATATTATTTATATGTTCTATTCCATCGACTTGAACATTATATATAAATTTAAAAGTTTTACTTACAAAGAATCTTATTGCCTTATAAGCTAAAAATCTATTTTGAATAATAATTACTAAACTAAGTAAAAAAGAAAAAATACCTAGAATTTGAAAAATAGAAAAAGGAGAAAATCTTTTTACACAAAAGCCTGCAGAAAGAATACCTATAAGAAAAAATGCTGTTTGTACTGCTGATCTGAAACCAAAAATCTTACCTCTAAATCGATCCGGAATAGACTTTTGAAGGAAAGTGTCTAAAGAAACTAAAATCACGGAATTAGAAGCACCTAATATTATAAGCCAAATCCAAGCTTCAATCCAAGAATTTACTACAGGACTTGTAATTGTAACTAAAAATAAAGTTAAAAAAGAATAAATTAAAAGTTTTCTCATTTTAACAGTCTTTTTAAGGAACATAATAAAAGCTGCCCCTAAAATCATGCCTAGTCCTAATATTGCAAGTACTTTTCCATAACCTTCAGAATTAAGTTTAAAATGATCAGTAGCAATTGCAGTTAAAGAAATATAAAAGAAAGAAGTTTGAACAGAAAGTCCTATTGCAAGATATATAGAATTTAAAACTTTTTTATGGGATCTTAAATAATTTACACAAAATTTAAAATCATTTAATGTGAAAATTTCAAATTTATTATTTATTTCTCTTATACTTTCAGGAACACGCATTGAAAGTAGAAATACAGCAGAAAGAATATAAGTAAAAATATTTATTATAAAGCCTTTATCTACACCTAATTTACTAACTATAAATCCACCTAAATAACTACCTATTAAAGTTGCAAACTGAGCAGTACCTGCCCCTAAAGCATTAGCATCTTTAAGTTGATTTGAGGAAACAAGATTAGGAACTATTGCAAGTTTTGCAGGATAAAAGAAAGCAGTACAAGTCCCAACTAAAAAAGCAAAAATATAAAGTAAATAAATAGAACTATTAATTTTTAAAAGAAATAAAAAAATAATTAAAAAAATTGCTCTTAATATGTCTGTAATTATAAGAAGTTTTTTCCGAGAGAAAGAGTCTGAAAGCATACCAGCAACTTGTCCAAATAAAAAACCAGGTAATACACTAAAAAAAGTGATATTTGCCATTTCAGGAGCAGTTTGTGTCCCACTACCACTAAGTATGCCTAATATAGCCATATGGCTCATTCTATCGCCGGTATAGGAGATTATTTGTGCAAACCATAGTTTTAGAAATTCAAAGTTCTGAAATATAGAAGAATTTTTTTCTTTTAAAGATTTTTTACTCATGATTTATACTTTTTACAAAGATAAATTAAATTTTAAATTATTATAAAAGGTTTTTGTTTATTATATTAGAAAGCGATTAAAACATAAGAAAAAATTTTAATGCATAATATAACATTAATTCCGGGAGATGGTATAGGTCCAGAAATTACAGAAGCTGTTTTATCAGTACTTTCTGTTTGTAATCTTGAAATTAATTGGGAAATACAAAATGCAGGCAGTGATTGTATTGAAAAAGAAGGCACTCCTCTTCCTGATAGAGTTATTGAATCAATTAGGAGAAATAAAATAGCTTTAAAAGGACCAATAACAACACCTATAGGAACTGGATTTAGAAGTATTAATGTTACTCTTAGAAAAAAATTAGATTTATTTTGTTCACTCAGACCTGCTAAAAGCATAGAAGGAATAAAAACAAAATTTGAAAATGTTGATTTAGTAATCTTTAGAGAAAATACTGAGGATTTATATGCTGGAATAGAAAGAAAGATAGATGAAGACACTGCAGAATCAATAAAAATAATTACAAGAAAAGCTTCTTTAAGAATAGCGGAATCAGCTTTTAATTATGCTGTAGAACAAAATAGAAAAAAAGTTTCGGCAGTGAGTAAGGCTAATATTTGCAAATTAAGTGATGGGCTTTTTCTTGAAGCTTGCAGAACAGTTGCAGAAAAATATCCTAATATAAAATATGAAGAAATTTTAGTAGATAATATGTGTATGCAACTTGTACAAGTCCCAGAAAATTATGAAGTGCTTGTTATGCCAAATCTTTATGGGGATATAATTTCAGATCTCTGTGCCGGTTTAGTAGGAGGCTTAGGCATAGCAGCTGGTGCGAATCTAGGTAATGATTATGCAATATTTGAAGCAGTACATGGGAGTTCCCCTAATTTAAAAGGTTTAAATAAAGCAAATCCAACAGCTTTATTATTATCAGCAGTTATGATGTTAAGATACATAAAAGAAAATATAGTTGCTGATAATATTGAAAAAGCAATTTATGAAGTAATTAAAGAAGGAAAATATACAACATTTGATCTTGGAGGTAGTGCAACTACTAAAGATATGACAAAAGCAATTATTGAGAAAATTAAGAACAGAAACTTTTCTGTTCTAAGCCCCCCAACCCCCTTACTCCC
>MOYB01000005.1:139159-146406 GCA_001899385.1 Candidatus Caenarcanum bioreactoricola
AAACAGTCATTTATAAACCTTGAATGCCCAAAACCTCGATCAGCTACGATTGTATACTCATATTTTTTAGATAAAAGATGTTTTAATTGCTTTAAAAAGGCTTCTTCCATCTTTTTTTGGCTAGACATTTTAGCTTTTTTGGGATAAACTCTTATTGAAAAATAAATTGGGATCGCTCTTCCTTCAAAAGGAATCGAGGCGGAAAGAATAAGAAATTTATCTTTAATAGATGTAAAATCAATATTTATAGGAATAGTACAACCACGACTAACAATCTTTTGCCCCTCTAGAAGAGAGAAAAGAATATTAAGATAAACTCTCCACAATTTATCAGAGACCTTAAAATCTTTTAATTGTATGATTCTTTGAAGTTTTTGCTCATTCCTTTTAAAAGTTTTATTATTATATTTCCCCATACAGACAGCTGTTTTGGCGAGATTAGAGGTTTGGCTAGAAAAAAGTGCGAGAATTAGCTCCCAGAAGTTCTTTTGGAAAATCTTTCCAAATTTAGAAAATTCATTATCAAAAACTTCTTTTATTATCTGAATATTTTCTTTTTCCAATTTCTTTTATTTTTAATAATACTTTCATTATAACATATATTTTATTATTTTGAGGGGGAGTAAGCTATTCCTCCTAATTTTAGAATTTCCTATTATAAAAATCCTGAATTATTATTTAAATATAAAATATTAAAAGAGTTGCCGAAAGAAACTCAAAGACAAGTTTTAGATTTAATTAAGAGAATAAAAGACAATTTAGAAGGTTCTTATTTTTATTTTGCAGAAAGATATTATAATAAAATTAAACAGCTACTTAGCCCAGAACAATTAAGATTTTTAAATTCAGAAATTAATTTAATTGGACGAATACAAAATGGATTAGAAAAAAAAGGGAGTCGTCAAATTATAGGTTTAATTGGAATAATAGAAGAAAAAATAGAAGGTTCTTATTTTTATTCTGCAGAAAGATATTATAATAAAATTAAACAGCTACTTAGCCCAGAACAATTAAGATTTTTAAATTCAGAAATTAATTTAATTGGACGAATACAAAATGGATTAGAAAAAAAAGGGAATCTTCCAATTGATGAACTAATAAGAGAAAGAGAGAGAAGAGAAGAACGTTGGTTTACAAGTCGTGGACTTAAGGTTCCTCCTCCTGAAAAGATCAAAAAACAAGACTTCTCTATTTATAATAATTTATTCTCCCCACATAGAAATCTCTAAAATATCTTTAGAATTAATCAAACCACTTTCGTAGAGTAGTCTTATTTGTGCTTTATTATATTCTATAATTGAATTAGTATAATCAAATCTAGCTTTAGTTAAATCTGTTTGCGCTTTTATTAGATCAAGATTCAATCCAAAACCAGATTTCATACGTACATCTGCAAGCCTATAAGCTTCTTCTGCTGCTAGGATTTTTTTATGATCTACTTCCATTTGTTCTTTAAAAAGTCTTACATTATAGAATGCTTCTGAAACAGTTCTTTCAATTTCATTAATTTGTTTATCTCTATTAGTTTCAGATTGTTTTACTTTATCTTTATAACTTTTTATTGCACCTATTGTTTCTGGTCCAAAGCTTTTCATTAAATCCCAATCAATAGAAATCATATTTTGAGTACTTTCATCAAGTTCTTTATAATTTTTTTCTTGTCCTATTCTTCTATAATAAGCACTAAGACTAACATTTGGTAATAAATCTGAACGAACTTGACGATAAAGATTTTTATTATATTTTATTTCTTGATCTAAAGCCAAAAGATCTGGACGATTATTATAAGCTTCTTCTATAAAATCATCAAGTATATTTTCTTCTGTATCTAAAAATAAAAGAGGACTCATTTCAGAGATTTTAGGTTTTAAACGGAAATTTGGACCTAAGTTCAAATCATTAATAAGAGTTTTTTGTGATAATTTTTCTTTTTTTTGTGCTTCTAATTTTGTATTTTGTCTTTCAAGTAAAAGACTTTGAGTTTGCATTAATTCTAATTTTGTTCCAAATCCACTCTTTACTCGAGCTGTAATAGCTTTTAATTGTTCTTCTGTTTCTTTTATAGATTGTTCAGCAAGCATTATTTCAGCCATATCTTTATACCAAGAAAAATAATCCATTAATGCTTGTGCAATTACTTTTTGTGAAGTAGAACTATATTGAGCAAGATTATAATCATAGTCATTTTTACCTGCTAAGACTCTAAAGAAAGTTTTTCCTCCGAGAGGCATTCTATAACTTATCATACTCATATGACGATAAGTTATTCTATCTAAAGAAACCGGTTGCGCAAAAGTTATTATTTCACCCCCTTGAAAATCTTCTCTTGAGGATTGTAATGTCATAGAAGGTAAAAGTGATCCGAAACTAGACCAATAAGCTCCTTTTGAGGCTTCGGCTTCATAATAAGAACTCAATATATCAAGATTTTGTTTTTCTGCAAAATTAAGAACTTCTTTTATCCCAATCTCAAATTCTTCTTTTCCAAAATCTTCATTAAATTTCGAATCTTTTCTTATAACCTCGCTATAGTTTATAGGTATAAGAGCCAAATCATTAATATTCTCACTTTCATTTGCTAATATAGGCAAAGAAAGAAGTATAAGAAATACAAAGAAATATTTTTTTATATATTTAATCACTAATTATTTTTTACCCTAAAACTAAATTAAATTAATTATTAGGATAGAATGTAGCAAAAACATTATGTGCTTCAGATATTTCATTAATATTATATTTGTCAGTTTTTCTAACATAAAGAAAACCTTCTTCTGTTGCAACTATTAATCTATAAAGAGGAGAATAATTTTCATAAATAAGATTTAATAATTCAGGAGAAATATTTAGATCTGTTTTATTTTTCAATACAATATATTTGAATTTTTTATTTTCTAAATCTTCTTTTGAAATTTTATAAAGATCAATTGCTTTACTTTTAGTAAATAAAGCTAAACTCATATCTTGTGTAGGTAATTCTAGAATTTCTAATTTTTTATTTTCTTTTTCTTCTAACCAAAAATTAGTTGATTTTATAAGTGCAGAATTTTTTGATAATTTCACTAATAAAGGATTACCTAAAATTGGAGTTTGAATCAAAAGTAAAATTAAAAATATAGGTAAAAAATTTATTATTAAAGAATTTGATTTTTTATTGTAAATATAATTTAAACTTAATGCTGTTATCCAAGAAAAAGCAAAGGCGCTTATTAACCAAATCCCTGATGAATTATTGTCAAAACCTGAATCTATAATACTTAAAATAGTTGCTACAACAAATATAAAAATTGCTGGATGTTTAATATTCATGTTTTTATAAGGCATAAAAGGTGATAAGACTATTAATATAGTTAATAATGACCAAGATTCAATTAACCAATTTAAATTTGAAAATAAGTTTAAGAGTTTCCAGCTAAGATAATTATTAAAGAAAAGACTTTTTATAAAAAGAATCAAAATAACAGAAGCCATAGTTATAATCGTAAGATTTTTAGATTTATTAAAATTAATAAGCAAAAATAAAGGAAAACATAAAAATGTTAATTTATCTGTTAAAACTAAGCCTAAAATAAAAAACAAATAAATAAATAAAGATTTAAAAATCCTGATTAATTGAGAATCTTCATTATTTAAAGAAAAATACAAAGAAAGCCCAAGTAAATCTAAAAATAAAGCAAATATATAAGGTACTGCTTGAATAGAATTAATTTGTGTAAGTGTTAAAGATAAAAATAATAATATTGAAATAAAAGAAAATATAGGTAAAACTTTTTCTTTAGTATTTAATTTAAAAAATTTATAAATCAAGGCAAATAAAGCAAAAAAACTTATTATTCGAAAAATAAAAAAATCTTTTGTAATTAAAGTAAAAATCTTTAAAAATAAAGAATAAAATATATTATTCCCTTGAAATGCTAAATCTGAAATGTTTGTATAATAAAGATTTTTACCTTCCTCAATAGACAAGGCAAACTCATAGTTAATTAATTGTAAAAGAAAATAAAAATAATAAGAAAAAATAGATAATCCACATA
Organism: Candidatus Caenarcanum bioreactoricola; assembly: GCA_001899385.1. Taxonomy (GTDB): domain Bacteria; phylum Cyanobacteriota; class Vampirovibrionia; order Caenarcaniphilales; family Caenarcanaceae; genus Caenarcanum; species Caenarcanum bioreactoricola. The sequence goes on from MOYB01000005.1 coordinate 143,191, forward strand.
ATATTGTAAAAAATAATATTAATTTTAAATTTCTAGCTTTTATTTTACTATAAGGGCTTGAATACATCATTTAACTTTACTTAAAGATATTACTTTTGAATGTTTTTCTAATAAGCTTCTTCCTTTAAGAAAAGCTAATTCAATTACAAATGCACATAAAACAACTTTTGCTTCGAAAGATTCTATAAGCTTGCACGCAGCTTCACAAGTACCACCTGTTGCTAATAAATCATCAATAATAATGACTTTATCTCCTTTTGAAAGTGCATCTTCATGTAATTCTATAGAAGCAGTTCCATATTCTAATGCATATTCAATTTTCTTTGTTTTCCAAGGAAGTTTCCCGAGTTTTCTTATAGGTACAAAAGGCAATTTCAATTCTTGTGCCAAAAGAGAACCAAAAATAAAACCTCTAGCTTCTAAACCTATTATTATATTTGCTTCAGTCTTTAAAACTTCTGCAGCAAGAGCTTTTATTGTTAAATTAAGAAGTTCTGGATTTTTAAGTAAGGGTGTTATATCTTTAAAAACAATACCTTTTTTAGGAAAATCAGGTACATCTCTAAGTGATTCTAAAATTTTTATTTCAAGTTCTGATGGCATTATTTTTTATTTTGCATTAGACTGCTCTAGCTTTTTTCCTTCTGCTATCTCTTCTTTTACCACCTTTATTTCTACTTCTTTGTCCTCTAACAGGTAAGCCTTCTCTATGTCTTATACCTCTATAACAACTTATACTTATCATTCTAGCGATATTTGAATTTACTTCTCTTCTTAAATCACCTTCAATCTTAATATGATTAGTAATATAATCTTGAATTTGTTTAACTTGTTCAGGACTTAAATCTTTAGTTTTGATTTCAGTGTTTATTTTTAAATTTTCTAAGATTTCTTTAGATGAACTAAGTCCTATACCGAAAATATAAGTTAAAGCTATTAATATTCTTTTTTTATCTGGTATATCTATTCCCGCAATTTTCATGTTTTTTCCTTTTTATTTTTATAATTAACTTTTGATTTTATTTCTGTTTCCTTGATTTAACCCTGCCTTTGTTTATGTTTAGGATCATCTTTGCATATAACGAAAAGTATACCACTTCTCTTTACAAGCTTGCAATGGCTACAGATCTTTTTTACAGAACTTCTTCTTTTCATTTTTTTAAAATAATAATATTGAACGATGTAATTTTACTAAATTTAAAGGACTTTGTGAATAGATTAAATAATATTTTTTATTAATTCTTCTGAATTCTCAAATACAAACTGCTTTTCATTTAATAAATCTTTTAAAATAAGCTTTCCTTCTTTAAAAATAATTATCTTTTCTGCATTTAACTTCTTTGCAAGCTCGAACTGTTTGTTTGGAGATTTATTATCATAATCAAAACAAATTTTAAATTTTAAATTTCTAAGTTTATTTGCTAAAGAAATAATTTCTATTATATTTTCTTGTCCTAATTCATTGATTAAAAAGAAATCTATATTTTGTTTTAAATTTATTTCAGCAATTTGCATAACTCTTTCAAGTCCTAAAGCCCACCCAAAAGCAGGAGTGTTATCTCCACCAAAATCTTTAACAAGAGAATCATAACGTCCACCTGCACAAATTGTATTTTGATTTGCAAGAGTTTTATTATTTGTCTTTATTTCAAATACCGTATTATTATAATAATCTAAGCCTCTTACTAAAGATTCATTCCATATATAATTTATATTAAAATCTTCAAGCAACTTAATTAATTGCTTATGATGCTCTAAAGATTCGTTATTCAAATAATCTTTTATTTTTGGTGCTTGTTTATATAATTCCTGATCTTCTGGAATTTTACAATCTAATGCTCTTATAGGATTACTTTCACTTCTTTTTTGACAATCAGGACATATTTTATTTTCGTGCTCCTTTAAAAAGCTTCTTAAAACTTCTTGATATATTTTTCTTGATTCAAAATCTCCTACAGAATTAATTTCAAGTACTAAATCTTTTATTTTTAATTCTTGAAAAAGTTTTAATGCAAGAGTAATTGCTTCAAATTCTATAAGCACCCCCCCAGAAGCAAAGATCTCAACTCCTATTTGTCTAAACTGTCTGTACCTACCTACTTGAGATCTTTCATATCTAAACATCTCACCTGAATACCAAAGTTTAACAGGTTTAGTTTTTCTATCTAATCCATTGGTAAGATAAGCTCTAACAACACCAGCAGTACCTTCAGGTCTTAAAGTTAAAGATCTACCTGAACGATCCTCAAAAGTATACATTTCTTTATTTACAATATCGCTTGCTTCTCCTGCAGCTCTCACAAAAATCTCTGTTGCTTCAAATATAGGAGTTTTTACTTCTTGGAATCCAGCACTTTCAAAAATTCTCTGTGCTAGATTTTCTATATATCGGCAACTTAGAGATTCAGGTGATAGTAAATCAATAGTTCCTCTAGGAGGATTTTGAGGTCTTTGCATTAATATTTATAATTAAACTTTAGCCAAGAATTTAACTAATAATAAAGCTACTATATTTAAAATCTTGATCATTGGATTAATTGCAGGTCCTGCAGTATCTTTATAAGGATCACCTATTGTATCTCCTGTAACTGCTGCCTTATGTGCTTCCGAACCTTTTCCTCCATAATTACCCATTTCAATATATTTCTTTGCATTATCCCATGCACCACCACCGCTAGTCATTGATATTGCTAAGAAAAGCCCTACCACTATACTTCCAATTAAGACTCCCCCAAGAATCTTTGCTGAAGCGAATTCAACTGGTATATTATAGCCTTTAAGAATATCCATTAAAGGATTAATTAATAAAACAATTAAAATTGGTGTTAAAACTGGAAGAAGAGCAGGTATAACCATTTCTTTTAAAGAACTTTGAGTTACTATATCAACGCACTTTGCATAATCAGGCTCTGCTTTATATTCCATAATGCCTTTTATTTCTTTGAATTGTCTACGAACTTCGTCTACAACTTTACCTGCTGCTCTTCCTACTGCAAGCATTGACATAGAAGAAAATAAATAAGCTATTAAACCACCAATGAAAAGTCCTGATATTACAAAAGGATCTCCTAAATTAAAGTTTAAGAAAGCAAGTTTTTCAATATTTACTTCTCTTATTACTTTACTTAAATCTTCATAATAACAATTAAATAATACTAAACAAGCTAAAGCTGCTGAACCAATAGCATAACCTTTTGTAACTGCTTTTGTTGTGTT
>MOYB01000005.1:146523-153317 GCA_001899385.1 Candidatus Caenarcanum bioreactoricola
TTTGTAACTGCTTTTGTTGTGTTCCCTACAGCATCAAGAGCATCTGTTGCTTTTCTTACTTCATCATCTGCTCCAGACATTTCAGCAATACCGCCTGCATTATCTGTTATAGGTCCATAACTGTCAAGTGCTACTACCATACCAGTTAAACTTAACATTGAAACTGCTGCTATAGCTATTCCATATATGTTCATTAAGAAATAAGAAACAAGAATTCCTAAAACAATAATTATTGTAGGAAGTGCTGTTGATTCCATTGAAATTGCAAGTCCAGCTATAACATTTGTTGCATGTCCGCTTTCAGATGCTTTTGCAATAAGTTTTACTGGTCTATGTGTTGTTGCAGTGTAATATTCAGTTATTATAAAAATCAAAGCAGTTATTGCTATACCTACTACTGAACAAAGAAAAAGCTTAAATTTATCTACTGAACTACCTAATAAAAATTCTGTTACAAAATAAAATCCTATAAGTGATAAAGCACCACTTGTAATAAGTCCACCATAGAGAGAACCCATTATATTTTGTTTTTTATTAAGTTTAACAAAGAAAATACTTATACAAGAAGTTATTATAGAAATTGCTCCTAAACAAAGCGGATAAACTACTGCTTTAATTGGTTCTATATCAGTGCTACTACCCATTCTTGTGAAAAATAAAAATCCTAATATCATTGCAGCAATTGCTGTTATAACATAAGTTTCAAAGAGATCTGCTGCCATACCTGCGCAATCACCAACATTATCACCAACATTATCTGCTATAACTGCAGGATTTCTAGGATCATCTTCTGGTATTCCTGCTTCGACTTTACCTACTAAATCAGCTCCTACATCTGCTGCTTTTGTATAAATACCGCCACCTAATCTTGCAAATACGCTTATAAGACTTGCTCCAAAACCTAAGCTAGCGATTGCTTCCATTTTGAATTTTAAAGTTTCGCCATTAGGAAAGAAATTAGTTAAGGTTAAAAAACCTATTAAAGAAAGTAATGCTAAGCTAACTACAAAAAGACCAGTGATTGCGCCCCCTTTAAAAGCAACATCAAAAGCTTCTGCTATTCCGGTTTTTGCTGCTTGTGTAGTTCTAACATTGCTCATAACAGAAACAAACATTCCTATATAACCAGCAAGTCCACTTAAAAAAGCTCCTATTACAAAACCTAAAGAATAAGCATGTCCTAATAATAAAAGTAAAAGAGCTAAACAAATACCTGCAATTGTAATTATAGAATATTGTCTATTTAAAAAAGCTAAAGCACCTGATTCAATTGCTGCAGAGATTTTATTCATCTTCTCATTACCAGTAGGCTTTCTCATAATAATAACAATAAGAGAAATTGCTGTTATAAGCCCAATCAAAGATGCTCCGCAAATACAAAGCATAAGATTTTTATCAAATTCCATATAAAATGATTCTCCCAAAGATTAAACTAAACTAAGATTTTTTTGTAATAACATTAAAAACTTCTTCAAAAGCTTTTGGATTTTCTACCGCAAGCTGTGCAAGTTGTTTACGATCAAGATTTACTTCAGATTTTTGAAGACAATCTATGAATTCACTATATCTCATACCAAGATTTCTTACAGCAGCATTTATTCTTATTATCCAAATACTACGAAAGAAACGTCTTCTTTTTCTTCTATCTCTATAAGCAGACACCCCAGCATTAAGAAAAGCTTTTTCTCCAGCTGTATTTGCAAGACGATGTGAAGCTCCTCTATAGCCTTTATTAGCTTTTAGAACCTTTTTATGTTTATTTCTTGCACTATTTCCTCTTTTAACTCTAGGCATTTTCCTTCTCCATAAGATATTTAACTTTAAGCGTGTGGTAATAACATTCTCAATCTTGCAGTATTAGCTTTATTAAGAGTTTTTGCTCTACGAAGCTTGCGTTTAACGCCACTGCTCATTTTAGCATTTATATGTTTAATACCTGACTGCTTAGCCAAGTACTTCCCTGATGCTGTGCGTTTATAACGCTTATTACAGGCTTTATTTGTTTTTGCTTTAACTTTAGACATTTTTTTATTTTAAATACAATATAAAATGAAGTCTAAATTGTATCAAAATATTTTTAAAACTGCTTATTTTTTTTATTATTCTAATACCAAAAAGTAATCAAAGTATGACAAAAACTTAACTAAATTCTCTTTTTAGAAACCCCCCAACCCCCTTGACAGGGGGAGATTGAACTCGTAGTTTTGCGGGGCTTGGGGTGGCAACCCCATTTTAAAGATTTGCATCCTTTAGATTCCCCCTGTTAAGGGGGCGAAGGGGGTTTCTTGAAGGAATCTATTTGTTAGCTAATGATCACTTTCTATTCTAATACATTTAAATTAAAGAGTTCTCCTTGTAATACTTTTAAAAATCTTGAAATATCTCCTGCTTTATAAAAATCTTTTGCATATATAACTTTCATTTCATTAAATTCTTTTTGTAAATATATCCTATCATCTTGCGTTATATAATTATTTTGATATGAAGAATTCTTAAATAAATCTATTTTTTCTGCTAGTTTTATTGGATCATATTTTTCTAAAGTATCATAAAGCTCTAGAATATATTGCGATTTATATTTATATTTACCTGATATTGTATCATTATTTATTGCCTCGTCAGTTTTGGCACTCATTTGCAATACACCATTTGCTATTGTTTCATAAAACAATGCTTGTATAACATCAAACTCATCATTAATATTTTCAAATTCATTTTCATCATATATTGTTAAAATACTTAAACCTTTAAAAACTTCTAATATTTCTTTAAATTCTCTAGCAAGTTCTTTGAATATTTTTAATTTTTTAGACAAACTATCTTTAGTATTTTTAACTGGATTATCATTTATTTCTTTTAGCTCTTTAGCTCGCTTAATTAAAAGATTTTTAAATTCAGTGATTTCTTCTTTAAAAGCTTGTTTTTGATTTAATGAAGCTTCTTGTTTATTAATATCTGAAAAATTATTTTCAATAGAATTTAATATTTTTCTTATTTCAGTATTTTCATCAAAATCTTTAAAAATATCATCAAGTTCTATAAATCTTTCAAATAGTTCTCTACTTTGAACAAAACCTCTTGGATTTTCTTTATAATAATTAACTTCTTCTTCTAATTCAAGAAGTTTAGAAAAATTATTTGAAAATTCATCAAAAGGATTTTTTTCATTAATTATACATTCTTCTATAAAACTCTTAGGGATTTGTAATTCTTCTTCTATACTTTGAAAAAGTGCTTCTGATAAACTAGTAATTTCTTTATTATAAGATTCAATAATATCTTTATTTTTTAATTCTTCTTTCTCTATTAAAAGTTGAGCACTTTCCATTATAGTTCCGTAAACAGTTATTAAATCTTTATATTTTTTAACTTTTTCCTTTATAGGTAAATTCTTTATATTTTTTAATTCTTCTTTTAAATATTCAATATTTCTATCCAAAATTTCTTTACTTAGAATAGCTTTGAAATTAGCATCTCCGGCGGTTTCAGAAGTTGTCATTTTATATAATAAATATAACACCGCACAAGAAGAGGAAAAACTAGAATATTTTCTTAAAGTTATTTTCCCTAATAATTTATTTAAAGTATAAAAAGCACCAAGGTATTCTGTATCATTTAAACTTTTATGACTAAAACGATCTACTTTTTCTGAAAGACTTATTTTTCTACCTAATCGCTCTCCTTCTTTAACTTCAGCAAAAGTTTCAACACCATTAAGTACACCATTTAAAGCTTCAACAGCAAAAGGATTTACTCCATATCTTACTGCTATCATCGAAGCTATATCTGAAGGATCTAAAGGACATTTCCTAAGAGCTGTTTTTGCTGTTTCAACTATAGCAGAAACCTTTTTAGGAAATTCCCTTTTAAATTCATCATTATCAAATATATTATTATTAGCTGGTAAAAAAATAACCATAATTTTTATCTATATATCTTTAATTTTGATTTAAAAAGATTAATAATAGATTTTCAAATAAATAGGTTAAAATTAATATTATGAAAATAAAAGCAGAAATTTGGGAAGAAAATGGAGTTTGGTGTGCATGTGTTCCTGCATTACCTGGCTGTAATACATGTGCTGATACTTTAGAAGAATTACAAGAAAATTTAAAAGATGCTATTGAAGGTTGGATTGATGCAAAAAATTCAATGGAATTAAATAAAATAGTCTGAACCATTGATTAAGCTGATTAACTTGATTAATATGATTTTGTATTAATATCTTTTCCTTTAAATAATCATAGTTAATCATAAAAATCTGTGTAATCAATGGTTCAGACAATTTAAAAGAAGCTAATTTAAAAGAAAAAGATCTCTTCTAAAAAGCTTCTTTAAAAGTCTATTTTATTATTCTTATTCTTGTTGTGCAGGTGTAACAGTTGGTGTAGGTGTAGGTGCTACAGGTGTTGCTAAGGATTGACTACCTCTTATAGTTGAACCGGGCGATATCTTTTCTGCAACCCAATCAAAACCTCTTTTTATTTCTGGTGCAGCAGCTGCTGTAATCCCAAATATTACTGCACCTCCTGCAGCGCCTGCAATTGTATTCCTCTTAAGTCTTGCATTTTCAGTACCTTCTAATTCGGCTTTACCTACTTTTCTTGTTTCAGTTAATGCATCTAGTTTTTCTTGTTGTATTTTATGAATATCATCTGTATTTTTTTCTATAAATCTTGCTCTTTGCATTCCTAGCTGATACAATTCTCCATCAAATTTTTGAAATTCAGAAAATTCTTTTTGAATAGTAATAGGTTCTACTATTTTTTTCTTAAAAGGAATTTTATTTTTTACTTTTTTTACTGTTCTTGAAAACCAACTTTCTGAAGAGGGTACTGCTTTAGATTCTTCTTCCATTTGAGAAATTTTATCAATTAAATTTGAAAGAAAAGTTCTTCCTTCTACTATTTTTGCTTTAAATTCTCCAGAAAATGGCATTCCCTCAGTATTATTAACGAATTCTATTTTCTCATCATATGTAGTTAAATGAGTTAATAAGTTTTCTTTTATATTCTCTAAAGGTATTGTTGCATCTGATTTTAATTTAAAAGAACCTTCTTCAGCAACATCAAATTGTGAATTAATTAAACTTAAAATACCTCTATTAGCGTCTGATATATTTAATAGTACTGTTTTATCATTCTTTAATGGTAATAAATTATACTCGATTCCTTGAATTTCCGGACTTGAACTTTTATCTAATGCAGCTTTTTGTTCTATTGTCTCAGCATCAAACCTTTTTAAAGCCTCCTTTCTATGTATGGCTGCTTCAACCGCTGCGCCTCCACCAACAACAAGACCACCACTAGTAGCGCCTCCCAATCCATACAATCCTCTCTTTACCCCACTTATTCCACTACCCTCTTCCTTCTCTGTAGACGCTGGTGTATTTCCGCTAACACCTCCACTTGCAGGCACGTCATCATCATCTGTTGCTTGTGTAGGTGTTGCTACTGGTGGCGGTGTTGCTACTGTAGGGGTCGGCTCTGCTTCTGCACCAGCATCCCCGTTTGCAGGCGGTTGTGTTGGTATTGTTTCCGGTTCAATAGCTATTGCATCAGCTCTTTCTTCTTTTGTTGTAGTTATTGTACAAAAATCACTTAAAGTATAACCGGCTGCTATTATTGCTTGTTTAGCTGCTTTTTCTTCACTTTCACCTAAATATCCATTTCTATTAAAATCAAATCCTGTGATATTAAGCATAGGTGCTGAACCATCTGTTGCATTTGCGCAAATATAAAAATTTGTCATTGTTTTTTTCTCCTTTTAATTGGTTTGTTAATAGTTACTTAAGATAGTAGTTAAAGTAGTTGAATCTTTAGCTTTAAGCTCTAAAGCCATGCTCACGATAATTTTCGAATCAAAGCTAGTAGCACTTGTGTCTAAATTATAATTACTTTTTAACTCTACTAGACTTATTCCTAAAGCATCTGCTAACGCTATTATTAATCCTCTTTGATCAGCTGAATCTGAAATATTATTAATCTTATCCAGCTCTTCCGGAGTTAATTTCGTTGTTGAATTTTGATTACCGCCGGCATTATTGGCTTTTTGAGCATTGTTTACTTGACCAGTAGTATTTGCTGCTCCTATTGGAACATTTATTTTTAAAGTATCGCCGACTTTTAACTTTTTAGCACTGTTTTCGTCAAGATTATTTAATACCATTAATTTTCCAACAGAAATTCCTAATTTATTTGCAATTTTCGAAGGATTATCTCCGGGTTGAATTGTATAACAATCACTAGTAGTATCTGTATAACAATCACTAGATTTATTACTAGTAGGAGGACATGAAGTTTCACATCCATTTATTTTAAATGAATTAGTTTTAGGATCAGGTACTGTTAAATTCTTATTATTGTCAAATTCAGGAAGTTGAATTTTTTTATTTTTTCCTATTGATTTTGCTCTTTTATTAAATTCAACAGAAGTAATAACTCCATCTTTTTCAATACAATCAAAGTAATCTTTATTAAGTTCTCCTAATGCTTTTAAATATTCAGCTCTTGTTGTATTAAGACTTTTTTCTTTAATTTCTTTTTCAGCAAGTTTCCAAAGACTTTCTACACCTGCTTTTTTTAGTGTTATTTCACTCATAAACTTTCACCCTTATTGTTTTTTGCTCTATACTTATTAGTTTAATTGTTTAAAATTAGGGTTTTCTTTAGGAATTTTTATCTCTAAAATAAATTTCAAATAAATTATAGTTAAGTATGTCTGAATCATTGGAGAGGAGCCCCCAGTCCCTAGCTTCCTAAGAAGCCTCACCCCCTGCCCTCTCCTGAAGGAGA
>MOYB01000005.1:156152-161604 GCA_001899385.1 Candidatus Caenarcanum bioreactoricola
ATTCTACTTAAAACCTACGGGAGCAAGCCTAAGCCACTAACTCCCCTGCAAAATTACAAGTTGATTTAAACGGACATTCTCCGTCTTTAGACCCCCAACCCCCTGAAAGGGGGCTAATAGTGCATTGCTATTTTGCGGGGTTTTAAAAGAGAAAATTTAGTTAATACTAAGAAGTGATCGTTAGCTAAGAAATAAATTTTTCAAGAAACCCCCTTCGCCCCCTTAACAGGGGGAATCTAAAGGATATAAATTTTATAATGGGGTTGCCACCCCAAACCCCGCAAGGTTATGAGTTCAATCTCCCCCTGTTAAGGGGGTCGGGGGGTTTTAAAGAGAAAATTTAGTTAAGTTTTTGTCATGCTTTGATTACTTTTTAGTATTAACTAATTATCTACTTTTTTGTTTACTATTTTCTTCTGCTCTTTTTTGTATATATTTTTTATTTTTTTCGCATAACATATTTAATTTATAAGCCTTAAGAATTTCTTCAGAAACATTTTCAAAAGGATTTAAATCAGGTTGTAATTTTAAATAAATTTTTTCATAAAGTTCATTTTTCATATTTTGCCATTGTTCACGTGAACTTAAAAATCTTTCTGTTAAATTAAGCCAGTTTTCAGGAATGCAATCTTCCTGAAGAAGTTCTGGACAAACTTTTTCTTCTGCAACTATATTTGGCAAACCAATATTTTTGACTTTACTTATTAATTCAAATATTTTCCAAAAAGGAGGAAATTCTTTATATCCCAAAATCAAAGGAGTTCCTGCACATGCACATTCAAGAGTTACAGTGCCAGAAGTTAACCATGCTAAATCTATTGATTTTAAAATAAAATGACTTTTTCCAGTAATTGAAATAAACATATCTTGCGATATATTATACTTTTTAAAGATTTTTTGAAATTTTTCTTCTTTTATATTAGATGATTTTACTAAAATAAATTGAATATCTTCTCTTGCGGCTTTAAGGATTTTAGCTGTTTCCAAGAAAATAGGCAACATAAAATCTATTTCTCTATTTCTTGAACCGGGGAAGATTCCTATTGTTGCTTTTTTAGGATCAAGTTTAAAATAATCAAAAATTTCTGTTTTATCAAAATCTTTTAAATGATTCATATAATATGCCGAAGGATTACCCACATATTTAACAGATGAGCCTGCTTTTTTATGAAGTTCTTCTTCAAAAGGTAAAATTACTAACAAACGATCTATAAGACCTGGCAATTTTTTTATACGAGACTGTCCCCAAGCCCAAACTTGCGGGGCAACAAAATAAATTATTCTACAATTAGGTGCATTTTGTCTTATAATTTCACACAATCTTAAATTAAAACCTGGATAATCTATTAAAAGCGCTATATCTGGTTGTCTTAATTTTATTTCTTCTGCAAATTTATCAAGAAGATTTTTAAAGAAAAGAAGATTTTTAACTATTTCTATGCCGCCTATTATTCCTAAGTTTGAAGAATCTTGAATAATTTCTGCATTACGTTTTGCAAGCTTTTCACCACCCATGCCCCAAACTTTTAAATCTATATTTTCTGCAGAAGTCTTTTCTTTAAGGGCTTTAATAATCTGTCCAGCATAAAGATCCCCAGAAACCTCTCCTGCCGAAACTAAAATATTTAAATTTGCTAAGCCCATATTAATCTTCAGTTGGGTCTGTATCTATTTTAGGAGTAAAGTTTATTTTAATTTTTTCTTCAATATAGCGATTCTTTGCTTCATCTTTTTTAAGCATTTCAGCAACAGCCTCTCTACCTTGTCCTATTTTTATTTCTTCTCCCGATTCATCAATCCAAGAATACCAAGAACCGGATTTTTTAATTATTCCAATTTCGCCACCCATTTCAATTAATTCTGAAAGATGTGAAATTCCTTCTCCATAAATTATTTCAAATGTTGCCTTTCTAAAAGGAGGTGCTATTTTATTTTTTGTTATTTTAACTCTAACTTTATTTCCATACTCTACATCATCTTTTTTCAGAGTCTCAATTCTTCTAACATCAAGTCTTACTGAAGCATAAAATTTTAAGGCATTTCCACCAGTAGTTGTTTCATTGTTACCATAAGACATTCCACCAATTTTTTGTCTAAGCTGATTAATGAATATAAGAGTACAACCACTACGAGAAGCAATACCAGCAACTTTTCTAAGAGCTTGACTCATTAAACGAGCTTGTAACCCAGGCAAACTATCACCCATTTCACCTTCTATTTCTGCTCTAGGAACAAGTGCTGCAACAGAATCAACAACAATAAGATCAATAGCAGAACTTCTTATTAATTGATCAAGAATTTCAAGTCCTTGTTCTCCTGTGTCTGGCTGGCTAACCAATAATTCATCAATATTTACACCAATTTTTTTAGCGTATTCAGGATCTAAAGCATGTTCTGCGTCAATAAAAGCAACAATGCCATTTTTCTTTTGAACTTCAGCACAAATATGCATAGCAACCGTTGTTTTACCTGAAGATTCCGGACCATAAATTTCTATTATTCTACCTTTAGGGATTCCGCCTATACCTAACGCAATATCAAGACCAATTGAACCAGTAGGAATAGCATCTATTTGGACTTTTGCTGCATCGCCCAATTTCATTATAGAACCTTTACCAAACTCTTTTTCAATTTTACTAAGAGTTAATTCTAATGCTTTTTTCTTTTCTGGAGAAATTATAGTTACATGATTAGAGGGATTTGTAATTGTAGTAGAAGCAGTAGAATTAGATGATTTTTCTTTTATATTTTCTTCTTTTTTTACTTTAACAGCCATGTTAATTTAAATTAATTAATATTTAAAATTATTGCATAGATTTATTATAAATTCTAAGCTTTATAATTCAAAAAACTTTTACTTCATTATATAATTTTCAAATCGCTATATAAGAGTAAATTATTATGAAGAATAAATTGGATGAAATAAAAGAGTTAAGTAATTTTAGATTTTCATATACTAGTATATTAAATGAAGAAGCAGATCTTATGCTTCTAGGACTTTATGAAGAAGAAATTGAATCAGAAAAAATAAATTCTTTAAATGAGAAACTTAATGGACAAATAAAACAATTAATAAAATTAGAAAAGTTTAAAGCAAAAGCTGAAACATCTCTTTGTATAAATACTTTTGATAAATTCAAAGCAAAAAAAATATTATTAATAGGACTTGGTAAAAAAGAAGAAATCAAAGATTTAAATATTTTTAGAAAAAATTATGCTTTTGCTATTAGAAAAGCTTTTGCTCTTAAAGCTAAAAATCTTACAACAGAACTTTTTTCTATAGATAAAATAGATATTTTAAGTTTAAAAGAAATGATTAGAAGTGCTGTTCAAGTAATGCTTTTAGCTCCTTATAATTTTACAGAATATAAAACTAAAAAAGATGATGATAATAATTTTGAAAAAATATCTGATATAAAATTATTTTTAAATGAATCTTTAAAACAAGAAAATGAATTAATAGAAAAAGAAATTCAAAGAGCAGTAATTTCATCTAAGGCAGTAAATCTTTCTAGAGATCTTATAATGAAACCTGCAAATGAAATAACTCCTGAATATTTAACAAAAGTTGCAAGAGATATAAAAGAAAAATATTCTAAACAAGGCTTAAGCTTAGATATTTTAGATGAAGATAACTGTGCAGATCTAGAAATGAACGCTTTTTTATCTGTTGCTAAAGGTTCTCATAATGAACCTTATCTTATACATTTTAATTATAAACCTGAAGGGAAAGCCAAAAAACATATTGCTTTTATTGGTAAAGGACTTACTTTTGATTCTGGTGGTTTATCACTTAAACCTGCTAAAGGTATGGGTGCAATGAAGCATGATATGAGTGGAGCTGCTGCTGTTATGGGCTTAATGAGTGTAATTGCGGAACTTAAGCCTGAATATGAGGTTACCGCAGTTATAGCTACCTGTGAAAATATGCCTGACGGGAGAGCTTATAGACCCGGTGATGTTATAAAATCAATGAGTGGTAAAACCATAGAAATAGATAATACTGATGCTGAAGGACGAGTAACACTTGCTGATGCTATTCATTACGCAAAACAAGAAAAGCCTGATGAAATAATAGATATAGCAACTTTAACAGGCGCAGTAGTAGTAGCTTTAGGAGAAAGTGCTGCTGGAATTATGACTAATAATCAAGATATGTTAGATAAAGTTAAAAAAGCCTTTGATTTAGCAGGTGAAAGAGTATGGCAATTACCTTTATATAAAGAATATGAAGATGGTGTTCTTAAAGATACTATTGCAGATGTATTAAATACAGGTTCAAAAGGTCAAGCTGGATCTCAAAATGGTGGATGTTTTATAAAACAATTTGTAGGAGAAACCCCTTGGGTACATTTAGATATTGCCGGAGCATGTTGGCCTGAACGTTTTGATACACATTATACTCCTAAAAATAATCCAGCTGGTTTTGGTGTATTAGGTTTTATAAAATATTTAGAAGATTAACCTATAAAACTTATGTAAAGCCCTAAAGAATCAGAATTAAAGAATAATCTTAGGGAATTTTAATTTTAGATTCTAAAATTCATAAAAATAATGGCTATTATCCTTAATAGATATAGACAGCTTAAAGATATTTCTAATACTACAATTACCTTAAACGCCTTAGATGACGGATATAATTATCATTTAAGTGCTTTAGCAGGAGCAGATACTCTCCTAGGTGCAAGCAAAGATGATGTACTTTATGGTGGCGCAGGTAATGATGTTCTTAGAGGTAATGCTGGCAATGATTGTTTATACGGAGAAGCAGATAATGATACTATCTATGGGGGTATAGGCAATGACACTCTAGAAGGCGGACTTGGAATAGATATTCTCTATGGAGAAGCAGGTAGTGACAGATTAGTAGGCGGAGATGGCAATGATACTATTTATGGAGGAGCTGATTCTGATACTATATTAGGCGATGCTAGAGAAGATATTCTTTACGGAGATGACGGTAACGATAGAATCTATGGAGGCAATGATAATGACACACTCTATGGCGGACTAGGAAATGATTATCTTTATGGGGATGCTGGTTCAGATATATATATTTGAAAATAACTTTGGAAGTGATTATATAATTGATGTAACAAAGATTACTTCAACACTTCCATATTATGAAAATACTTTAGATTTTTCTTCATTAACTCAGGCAATAACTGCAAATCTTAATGCAACGACTAATGCTATTATAAGCGGAATAGATAAAATAAATCTTAATACATCAAGTAAATTTGGAAAGATAATAGGAAGTCAAGCTAATGATACGATAACTGGAAACAATACAGAAAGCACTATTTTTCAAGGACATAAAGGTAATGATGTAATAAATGGTGGAAATAAAGCAGATACTTATATATATAAACTCACTAGTGTTCCATTAAAAATCAAGGATAGAAAGCTGAGTTGAAAGATCGTAATCATTCGTAAAGGTTTTCTTTAATTT
>MOYB01000005.1:163955-204018 GCA_001899385.1 Candidatus Caenarcanum bioreactoricola
TTGTTAATGGTATTACTTCAAATACATTTACACAAACAGACATAAATAATGGGGTAGTTAGTTTTGTTCATAATGGTTCTGAAACAACAACTGCTAGTTTTGATTTTACAGTTAATGATGGAATTAATACATTAACTTCTCAGTCTTTTGATATTGATGTTAATCCGGTTAATGATATTCCGATAATTTCAGGAAATGCTAGAGTAAATGAATTTGGAAGATATATCTTAGCAACTTCGGATTTAAATATTACTGATCCTGACTCAGCAAGCAATAATTTTGTTTATACAGTATCAAATATAAATAGTATAACATTACAAGAATGGAATGGTACTGCATGGACTATCTCAGATAATCAATTCACACAAGCACAGTTAGAAGCTAAAGAAGTTTCAGCATTACACACTGGAAATGGAAGTGGAAGTTTTAATATTCGAGTCAATGATGGAAGTATAAATAGCTCTAATACAAGTTTTAGTATAGCTGTTAATCATTTTAATGATCCTTTACCACTTTTATTATTTAATGTTCCGCCAGCTAGTGATTCTTCTAATGCATCTGGTGAAGCTAATCATGGTTATGCTAACATGTTTTATAATAGATCTACATTAGTAACGTTAACAAATGGAAATGTTGTTGCAACTACACATAATACAAATGGTGTCTTTATAAGTATATTGGATTCAGCAGGATCATTTATAAACTCTACTATATCTATTACTAATACTTCTTTATCTTCTTATAAGATTACAACAACTTCATTATCAAATGGTAATTTCTTAGTTACTTGGGGAAACAATGGGAAAATATTTGATGCTCAAGGAAATATTGTTGTAAATGATTTTCAAATTTCAACTACTTCTTCTTTGCTAAACAATACCTTAGATTTAGGGAATAATAAATTTATTTCTATTTGGGATAATTCTTCTAGTAATGAATATTTAACTTGGAGAATATTTAATTATGATGGAACAGCTAGTAGTTCTGAAAATAGTATAACACTTACAAGAGGTATTTTATGGCAAAATGCTACGTTATTAAGCAACGGAAAAATTGCTATAGCTTGGCAAGATGATACTAATGGATATGGCACTGATGATATAAAAGGATGTATATTAAATGCTGATGGGACTATAAGTTCTTCAGCTTTCGCTATATCAACAACAAATACTGATAAACAAATAAATGTAGAATTAAGAGCCTTAGCAAATGGCAACTTTGTTGCTGTTTGGACTTCTAATGATTATTCTGCAAGTGATGGTGTTTATGACAATATAAGAGCTAGAATATTTGACTCAAGCGGAATAGCGCTTACTACGCAAGACTTTTTAATTTCTCCTCAAAATTTAAACTTATATAACAATGGTTTTGATGTAGATACATTAGCTAATGGTAGTAAATTTATAGTAACTTGGACGGATTGGAATACTAGAGCGAATAATTTCTCTATTTACAATTCAGATGGATCTGTATTTTTAAGTAATAAGAATGTAATTACAGGAGGATATTTTAATAATCCACAAATTTTAGAATTATCAAATGGTAATTTTGTGATTGCTTGGGGTAATGGAGGAGTAAATTTTCAAATATACAATAGTAGTGGAACTTTAATAAATTCTAAATCCAGCTTATCCATGGAATATTCAACAGATGGAGCATCTATAATAGGAGATGAGAATATTCAATTAACCAAATTAACAAATGGTTTTATGATTTCTAATAATAATGTTAAAGCCCATCTCTTTAATAATACTGGAGATTTAATAAATACTAATTATGACAATCAAACTGGTACATTTTCTGCTGATCTATTAAGATCAATGAATAATTCTTCAGAAACCTTAATGGGTTTGGGAGGTAATGATTTTTATGTTTTTCGAAATGTTTTTGGTAATGATACGATTCAAGATACTGGAGGCAATGACACTATAGATTTAACAGACTTTATTATAGGAAATGCTACTTTTACAGTACAAGAAGGAAGTGCTACAGCAGGAGATGATTTATTGATAAGTATAGGCACAAATGGAAGCATATTAATTCAAAATTATTTTACAGAAAATAGTAATAGTATTGTTGGTACTGGATGTATAGAAATAATTAATTTTCAAAATGGTATTTTATCATCTGCTGATATTGCAAGCATTCTTACATATAATGCAACTAATGGAAACGATATAATAATTGCTGGAGTAGGAAATGACATATTATCTGGATTAAAAGGAGATGATGTTATTGATGGGGGAGCTGGAACAGATACAATAAGTTATGCTTCTGCAATATCTTCAGTAATAGTTAATCTCATTACAGGCAGTGCTACAGGAGGAGGTGGAAGTGATACTCTTTCAAACATTGAGAATATAATAGGTTCTTCTTACGATGATACTTTAACTGGTAATACTGCTAATAATATTATTGATGGGGGTTCTGGTATAGATACAATAAACTATGCTTCTACGACATCTGCAGTAACAGTTAATCTCATTACAGGTACTGCTACAGGAGGAGGTGGAACAGATACACTTTCAAATATCGAAAATATAATAGGTTCTAATTACGACGATACTTTAACTGGTAATTCTAGTAATAATATTATTGATGGTGGCACTGGTAATGATAATATTGATGGGGGAACTGGAACAGATACAATAAGTTATGCTTCTACAACATCTGCAGTAACAGTTAATCTTTCAACCGGTTCTGCTACTGGTGGAGCTGGGAACGATACATTGCTAAATATTGAGAATATTACAGGTTCTTCTTACGATGATACTTTAACTGGTAATGCTAATGACAATATAATAGATGGAGGAATTGGTAATGATACTATTGATGGTGGTACTGGAACGGATACAATAAGTTATGCTTCTACAACATCTGCAGTAACAGTTAATCTTATTACAGGTACTACTACAGGTGGAAGTGGAACAGATACACTTTCAAATATTGAAAATATAATAGGTTCTTCTTATGATGATACTTTATTTTTAACTAATGATGTTAACACTATTGATGGCGCTAATGGTACGGATACAATAAGTTATGTAGGTGCAACTGCTGGTATTATATTTACAGGGTATATTAATTATATCCGTGCTACTGGAATAAGCGTTGGGACAGATTATTTATATAATATAGAAAATATTATAGGTTCTTCCTATAACGATACTTTAAATTTATCTGGTGCTGCTAATAATAATATTATTGATGGTGGTGCTGGAACGGATACAATAAGTTATGCTTCTACGACATCTGCTGTTACAATTAATCTTTCAAATTATACAGCAATTGGAACAAGCATAGGTACAGATATTTTAATTAATATAGAAAATATTATAGGTTCTTCTTATAACGATACTTTAACTGGTAATTCTAGTAATAATACTATTGATGGTGGTGCTGGAACAGATACAATAAGTTATGTTACTTCAAATTTTGCTGTAATAATTGATCTTACAACAGGAACTGCTACTGGAGATGGAAATGATACTTTTTTAAATATCGAAAATATGATAGGTTCTAATTATAATGATACTTTAATTGGCAATACTGCTAATAATACTATTGATGGAGGTGCTGGTAATGATAATATTGATGGAGGTGCTGGTACAGATACAATAAGTTATGCTTCTACGACATCTGCAGTAACAGTTAATCTTTTTACAGGTACTGCTACAGGTGGAAGTGGAACAGATATATTTTCAAATATAGAAAATATTATAGGTTCTTCTTATAATGATACTTTAATTGGTAATTCTAGTAATAATACTATTGATGGCAGCGCTGGAACAGATACAATAAGTTATTCAACAGCTACAGCTGCAGTGACAGTTAATCTTTTTACAGGAACTGCTACTGGAGATGGAACAGATACACTTTCAAATATCGAAAATATAATAGGTTCTTCTTATAATGATACTTTAACTGGTAATACTGCTAATAATACTATTGATGGTGGCGCTGGTAATGATACTCTTATTGGTGCTACTGGTAATGATCTTTATATCTTTAGAGACACTTTTGGTAATGACATAATTCGAGATACTTCAGGCACAGACTCTATAGATCTTTCAGATTTCATGTTAGCTAGTGCGATATTTACAAGACAAGAAGGAAGTACTACAACTGGTGATAATTTATTAATAATTTTACAAACTAATAGTATATTAATAGAAAATTATTTTGCAGAGAATAGTGGAAATACTGCTGGTACTGGATTAATAGAAAATATTAGTTTTCAAGATGATTCTTCTGTTGATTTAACTCAGATTGCTGCTATGGGATTGTAAAAAGAGAATTTATCTTAAAGTAATTTTTAATTTTTAAAACCTCTAAAAATATTATCTATTTCTTGAAGAATATTTTTAAACTGTATAAATCTTCTATTTAAATAAGCTTCAAAATTTGATCTTTTAGGAATTTTTTCTTTTCTTTTTTCAATTATTAAATTAATTATATCTTCTGCTAAACAAAAACTATTTATGTCAAGATTATAATAAGTAGGATATAAAATTAAACAAACTGCAAGAAGTTGATTTAAACTAAGTTTTCTTTTACGGTTAGATATATTAAGCTTATCATGAGTAAGTCCCCATCCTGAATAAAAAGGACGTCTATAAGTAATTACTTTTTTATTTCTTATTAGAGCTTCAAACCCAGTTAAAGAACTCATTGTATGAATTTCATCTACTCTTTCTATTAAATCAATAGAATTACTTTTAAAATCTATATAATCAGCATATTTTAAAAAACTTTCTTTTGGAATATTATCTCTAGAACGATTCCTTGAAACAAGATCTGGATGGATTTTAAAAATTATAAAAGCAGATGGATTATCTTCTCTTACTTTTTTTAAAAGTCTATAATTACTATTAATAGGAAATTCACAAGATTTTTTTATAGAAGCATCTTTAGGTACTTGTCCTACAACAACTATTCTTTTTTTATTTTCAGCTTTAGCAAAAATCTTTTCATTAAAATTTTCCTGAACTTGAACATTATATTTATTAATTTTATTTTTTATTATTTTTTCTTTTAATTCTATTGTTCTTTGAATAAGTTCTTCATCAAATTCATAATAATTTAATAAAATTTCTAAATCATTAGAAGTTGTTGCATCATAATATATACCTGTTTGATCTAAGACTAAAGAATAAGGAAAAATAAAATCAGTACCTAAACCAACAGATCTTATAAAACCGTCCTCTATACGACTTATTTTAATTTTAAGATTATAAGCTAATTCTTTAAGATATTTAATTTTTTCATCTCTTATTCCCCAAACAAAGATTTTACTTTTAGAATTTATACCTAATCTTTTAGCTTGTTCTACATTTGAAGGAAAATAAATTTCATTTGCAGTTGAAAATAAAAATTTCCTCATTCTATGTCTTTTCCAAAACTGACTACTCCAAAATGAAAATCCAAAACAAAAAATCTTCCCTGAATTTCTAATATTAATCCTTTTATTTTCTTTTAGAAATTCAAGTGCATAAAATATATCTGTTTCTTCTCCAGTACAAGGATTTATATATTTAGAATAAAGCATATAACTAGAAACAAAAACTTCTTCTATACTTTTTTTTGTTTGTCGAGAAAAATCTTGTATATCTTCTGTAAAACCCCAACCCGCATAAAAAGATTTTGCATAACATTTTACTTTTTTCTTTAGTAGACAAGCTTCAAAACCTAATTGTGAAGAAACAACATAAACTTCATCCATTTTTTTAATTAAAGAAATAGGATTTATTGCTTCTTTTATAATTTTTATATTTTTACTCTGAATTAATGGATTTTTATACAATAAACCTTCAAGATAATTAAATTCATCTTTTTTTCTAGATGGATGAAGTTTAATATAAATTTCTGCATTATTTAGGTTTAAAGCATCTTCTAGCATAAGTTCAAAAGAATGAAGACTTGCACCACTATATTGCACAGATAAATCATCTTTTACTTGATCTATTAATAATATTTTTTTAGTTTTTTCTTCTGATTTAAGAATAAAACTTTCAGTAAAATGATTATATTTACTTAACTCATGTAAATTTTTAAATTCAATAGCTTTTTGAGCTTTTTTTAACAAATCTTCTTTATTTATATTTTGTTCTTTTAAATAAACATCTAAATTATTTATTAAAAATTCAAGCTTTGATTCTTTAGAAGTATCATAATATATACCTTTATCATCAAGAATAAGACTTATTCCTATATTTTCTTCTCCGGGTAAAAGAGATTTAAGAAAACCATCTTCTATTCTTAAAAGTTTTAATCCTAGTTTTTGAGCAAGAAGCTCAGATTCTTTTATTCTTTTATTACCCCAAGCAATTACTCCTTTAAAATTATTAAAATTCTTAATATATTTTGAATATTTTATTATTTGTGCATTCAAAAATTTTTCAATATTATGAATATTCTGAATACCACCTGATAAAGTTAAGTACATAGGCTTATTCCAGTCTAGAAAAGACTATACCTGTATTATTAAGCTTTTGTCCTTGTTTTAAATATCCCCAAGTTTTTTGAGCCCCCCAGCGCCCTAAAGGGGGAGTATTAAATATTTTTGAAATTTTTTCTGTAAGATTTGGCATAAATGGCATAAGTAAATTATTTATTATTCTTAAACTTTCCATTATTTCAACTAAAAGAATAATTGCTTTTTCTTTTTCATTATTATCTTCTGATTTAAGTAATGTCCAAGGCTTTCTTTCAGTAAAAATAAGATTTAATGAATCTATTACAGTAAATATTTCTTTTAAAGCATTATGAGGTTCAAGATTGAACATTGCTTGCTTTACTTTTTCAGGTAAATTCAAGCTCATCTGTGCTATTTGAGAGTTTTTTGAAAGTTTTATATTAGGTATTTCCAAATTTAAATAAGTTTCAAAAAGCTTTAAGACTCGTGAAAAAAGATTACCTAAACGATTTGCAAGATAAGCATTCACAAGTTCAATAAAAACATTTTCACTATAATCTCCATCTGCCCCAAAAGGAATATTAAAACAAAAATAAAATCTTACAGCATCAGTTCCAAATTTTTTATTTAATTCATAAGGATCTATAGTATTACCAGTGGTTTTACCCATTTTTTGTCCGTCTTTTGTTAAGAATCCATGACCAAAGATTTTTTGTGGAAGAACTACTCCTGCAGACATAAGCATTGCAATCCAATAAACAGCATGAAATTTTAATATATCTTTGCCTACAATATGATAATAACCCTCGAAATCTTTTAATTCATCAAGACTTTCAGGATTTTTTACAAGTGGGGATAAATATCCTAACAAAGCATCAAACCAAACATATATTGTTTGAGAAGGATCATTAGGCACTTTTACACCCCAATTTACAGATCGCCTAGAAATAGGGAAATCCCTTAAACCT
Organism: Candidatus Caenarcanum bioreactoricola; assembly: GCA_001899385.1. GTDB lineage: Bacteria > Cyanobacteriota > Vampirovibrionia > Caenarcaniphilales > Caenarcanaceae > Caenarcanum > Caenarcanum bioreactoricola. The sequence continues at coordinate 171,339 of MOYB01000005.1, forward strand.
TCAGAAATCCAATTTTCTATTTCAGACATTCTATATTGAGGTTGAATAAAATCAGGATTATTTTTAAGAAATTGTTTAATTTCTTCAGTATATTTAGAAAGTTTAAAGAAATAATTTTTTTCAGAATATTCTTGGACTTTTGTTTTATGTATAGGACATAAATTTCCATCAATTAATTCTCTTTCATTTTTAAAATCTTCACAAGCAAGACAGTATAAGCCTTTATATTCTCCTTCGTATATATCACCATTATCAAAGACTTTTTTAAAGAAAGTTTCTACAAATTTTTTATGATGTTCTGATGAAGTTCTAGAGAAAACATTATAATTTATATTTAGATCAGTCCATAGTTCTTGGAATTTATCAGACATTAAATCACAATGAATTTGTGCTTCAAGATTTTTTTGTTTTGCAGTGTTTTCTATTTTTCCGCCATGTTCATCAATTCCAGTTAAAAAATAAACTTCATTACCATAAAATTTTTGAAATCTACAAATAGCATCACAAATAATAGTAGTATAAGCACTGCCAATATGAGGTTCAGCATTTACATAATATAAAGGAGTTGTTAAATAGAAGTTTTTATTCATTATGTTGACCCATCTTTAAAGCCCTCACCCCGCCCTTCGGGCGACCCTCTCCTAAAAGAGAGGGTAAAAACAATTTTTTCTTTAACTTCTTTTATATTATTTAAAATCTCTTCATTAGAAAACCTAATAATTTTACAACCAAGACTTCTAAGAAATTCTTCTCTTAAACTATCATATTCTTTTGTTTTTTCATGGATTTCTCCATCAACTTCTATTATTAATTGAGTTTCTACACAGAAAAAATCAACAATAAATTTATCTATTAGATGTTGTCTTCTAAATTTAAAACCTAATTTATTATTTCTCAATTCTTGCCATAAAAGATTTTCTGCTTGTGTAGCTTTTTTTCGCAGTTCTTTTACAAAAGGTTTTAATTTTTCAATTAAGAAAATATCTGTCCCTTTTATCTTTACTCCCCTCTCTTTTAGGAGAGGGGGTGGGGGTGAGGGTTTCAAAGAATTAGGAGAGGGGGTAGGGGATAAATGTTCGAGACTGGGGGGCTCAATAACCTCTTCTAATTTAAACTTATTTTCATATAAAGCTTTTCCACAAATAATACCCTCAAGATTTTCAAATTTAGAACATTTTTCTCTTATATTTTGAATATCTTGAATTGAACCTATCCCTCCAGAAGCAATAGCTTTTATTGTTGGAAATTTTTCACATAATTCACTTAATTTTTCAATATTATGTCCCGTAAAATTCCCATCCCTAGAAATATCTGTGTAAATAAATCTTTTTAAACCAAAAGTTTTTAGTTGTGTAAGTAAATCTTCTGTTGTAATTTCAGATTCTTCTTGCCAACCTTGAACTGCTATTTTATTATTCTTTGCATCTAAACCTAATATTATTTTTTCAGAATAAAAATAAAGTGCTTCTCTTACAAAGTCAGGCTCTTTTATAGCAGAAGTTCCTAAAATAGTAAAATTAACTCCTATACTTAAAATTTGTTTAAGAGTTTCTATAGAACGAATACCTCCACCAAATTCAATTTCAATATTTAAAGAACAAATTTTTTCTAAAGTTTTAAAATTTACTGGAAAACCCTGTTTTGCGCCATCTAAATCAACAATATGAATTCTTTCTGCACCTTGGTCTATCCAGCTTTTTGCAAAATCAAGAGGATCTCCATAATAATCAACTCGGCTATAATCGCCTTGTGTGAGCCTAACAGCTTTACCGTCAATAATATCTATTGCTGGAATTATTTTTATCAAGACTATTTGCTTTCTATATGAATAGTATGTTGTCTTTTATGTTTATTATATTTTTTTATTGATAATTTAGTAGTAGTTTTTTTCTTATTTTTTTCAGTCCAATATATAGAAGGGGTATAAGTTTTACCTTCTGTATCAGGCTCTTTATCTACAACTTTTATTATTATTCTATCTGTTTTTTTCTTTGCCATTTTATGCTTCCATCAAATAAATATTTTAATAGATCCTATAGATTAACATATATTATTAAATTTTTCTAGTTAAAAAGCTTTTAATAATTTGTCTTTTTTTATAGTTAAAGTTATTATATTCTTTAAATCTTAATATTTTTAATATTTTTAATGTTTATATTTTTTGAAATAATTCAAATGATTTCGGCAATTCTTCTAGGCTTTTTAATTCTTGTGCATTCTGCTAAAGGAGAAGGCTTAGGAAGTATAGGAAGTACTGCACAAATGTTTCAAAGCACTAGTACTGTTGAAAAGGGTTTAAATATAATTACTGCAATAATAGCGTTTTTATTTGTAATGAGTTCTGCTGTTATTGGCTGGGGCTTAATTAAATGAAAAAATGGATATTTCAAAATCTTTAAGAATATTTACTGCTGCAAAAATTAATCTTTATTTAGAAGTTGGAGCAAAAAATCTTAATGGTTATCATAGTTTAAAAACAATATTTCAATCAATAGACTTATTTGATCAACTTGAAATATCTCTTGATTTAAATACTCAAGATAAAAATATAAATATAAACATAGAAAATTTAATTTATAAAGATGCTCTTCCTCAAAATATAAAAGAAAATTTAATTTATAAAGCTTCAAAAGCTTTTTTTAAAAAAGCAAAGATAAGTAATTATAATTTAAATATAAATCTTTTTAAAAATATAGCAGTAGCTGCTGGTTTGGGCGGTGGTAGCGCTGATAGTGCTGGAATAATTTTTGCACTTAATTATATTTGTGGGGAAATTCTTAATCAAGAAGAATTACTTGAAATAACGAAAGAAATTGGCTCAGATGTACCTTTTTGTCTTTTGGGGGGGCGTATGATTGGTACGGGAAGAGGAGATCAATTAATTAGACTTCCTCTTAGGAATAATTTAATAATACTTTTAATTTCACCACCTATTGAATTAGAAACAAAAACAAAAGATATTTATGAAGCATATGATCAATTTGAAAATAAAATTTTTAAACCAAAAATCTCTTTTGAATCATTTGTTTCTTTACTTAATAATGCTGGTCCAGAAGAAATACGAAATAATTTATATAATTCTTTAGAAGAAGTTGTAATTAATAATTGTTTTTGGGTTGAAGAATTAAAAAGTTTTCTTGAATCAAAAAATATAAATGCAATTATTTCTGGTTCAGGAGCAAGTGTTTTTTCTGTTTTTGGAGATGTAAATCACGCACAAATTATAGCGGAAGAATTAAGACTTAAAGGTTATAAAGTAGGAATTCATAATTGTATTGAAAATCCTTTTGAAATTGAAATTAATTCATAATTAAATTTTATAAAGCTTAGTTATAATAAATAAACATTGAGGAATTTATTTTGATAGGAATTATTTGTGCAATACCTGATGAAATAGCTTATTTTAAAGACTTACATATCCAAAAGCAAAGTCAAATAGCTAAATTTACTTTTTTTGAAGGTGAAATTGCTAATAAAAAAGTTATTATAGTTGAATCCGGCATGGGAAAAGTTAATGCAACTATAATTACTACTCTTTTAATTCAAAAATTTAATTGTAATTTTATAATTTTCTCTGGGGTTGCTGGTGGACTTGATCCGTCACTTAAAGTAAAAGATATTGTAATTGCTCAAAATATTATTCAATATGATTATGGACTTATTAGAAATAAAGAATTTGAAACTTATCAGGCAGGTTATTTGCCTTTTTATATGCCTACAGATGAGATTGGTTATAAATTAAAAGACTCTTTATTAAATAAAATAAAAATTTGTTTAAATAATATAGAAATAAATTACGGTACTATTTTAACAGGAGATCAGTTTATTCATTGTCCTGAAAAACGAAAAGAACTTTTTGAAAAATATAAAGCACAAGCAGTTGAAATGGAAGGAGCGGCTGTTGCTCAAGTGGCAGAGTCTTTCAATGTAGATTGGCTTATTATTCGTGCTTTAAGTGATCTTGCAGGGGAAGATTCAAGTTTTGATTTTATAAACTTTTTAAAAGAAACTGCATCTTTAGCAGCAAAAATAGTTTGTAAAATAATAGAAAAATAGTTTTATAAATGCTATTCTATTCTTGTTTCTTGTAAATTTTTAATTATTTTATTTGTACATAGAATCTATAGAATTGGATAATTTCAAGTCTTTTGGAGAGAAGATTCTTATTCCTTTGTTTCCGGGCTTTACTAGCGTCTCGGGTCCTAATGGCTCTGGTAAATCAAATATAATAGATAGTTTACTTTTTGCTTTTGGGCTTTCTACAAATAAAACAATGAGAGCTGAACGAGTAACTGACTTGATGAATAACTTGTCAGGCAAAAGCGAAACAAATGTATCTGTTGTTTTATTTGATGAAAAAGATAATTCCCAAATCAAAATATCTAGAAAAGTAAGACTTAAAAAGAATAATCAACATGAAAGCTCTTATTTTTTAAATGATAAATTAATTACTTTAGCGCAAATGCATGATTATTTAGCATTAAAGAATATTTCGTCTAATGCTTATAACATAGTAATGCAAGGCGATGTTACAAGAATAATTACGATGTCTGGCTTGGAAAGACGAAGAATTATTGATGAATTAGCTGGTGTTGCACAGTTTGACCGTAAAATAGATGAAGCAAAAAAAGAAATTGAAATCGCTGTTGATAAGCTAAATACTCAGGCGATTTTATTAAGTGAACTTAGTGAAAGACTTGAAGTACTTAAAAAAGAAAGAGATATTGCCATTAAATATCGCGATCTTCGAAATAATCGAAATTATCTTGAAAGAACACTTAAAGAAGTAAGACTTAGAGAGCTAGAAAATAAAATAACTAAGATTCAAGCAGAAATAGGTGTAAAAGCACAAGAAAAAATCGATTTGAATTCTGCTTTAGGTGATTATTCTGAAGAAATATTTAAAATAGAAAAAGAAATAGAAGAAATAGAAAAACTTCTTGAAGAAAAAAATAATAATGAAAGAAAAGCTCTTAGACAGGATTTTGATAATGCAAAAGAATATACAAACAAAATAGAATCTTCTATTGAATATATAAAAAAGCAAGAAGAAGATTATAAAAGACAAATAGACAAAAATTTCAAAGAAAACAAATCTAAACAAGCTAAAATAGAAGAAAGTCAATGCAAAGTAGACGAATTAAACCAAAAAGAAATTATTGTAAAAAATAATCTTAAAGAATATCAGTTTGAATATGAAAAAGTACAAAAGAAAATCCTTCAACAAAGTGGTAGTATAAGTAATTCAAAGATATTTGAACTTCAGGAAGAACAAAATAATCTCCAAAAAGTCTTGTCCGAAGCTAAAACTCAAAAAGCCCTTACAGAAGAAAAACTTAGACAAAATGAAGAAACTATAATTACTGCAAGAAAAGATCTTGAAAATCTTCTTAATTATCTTAAAGAGAGCGAAAGTAAAATGAAAAAAAGTGCTCTCCAGACTTTACAAGATAAAATAGAATCTTTGAATAAATATCTTGTTAGACTTAGAGATGAAAAAAGAGAAGCTGAATCTGAAATAAAAGAATTAGTAGAGCATTTAAGAGATATAGAAAGAAAATTATCTAAAATGCAAATGAAAAAAGAAGTTAGTGAAGAACATAATTTCGGACGAAGTATAGAAGCAGTTCTGAAAAGTGGAATAGACGGAGTCCATGGTGTTTTGGCACAGCTTGGCAACACTGCCTCTGAATATTCTTTGGCATTGGAAATTTCAGCAGGTGCACGATTAAAATCAATAGTTGTTGAAGATGATTCTATCGGAGCTAAACTTATAGAATTCTTAAAGAAAAATAATTTAGGTAGAGCTACTTTTTTACCTTTAAATAAATTCCAAGATATAGGAAGCTTTCCGTCAATAAAAAATAGATTTTCTGGTGTAATAGATTGGGCTTTTAATCTTGTAAAATGTGATTCTTTATATTTGCCTGTATTTGCTTATGCTTTTGGAAGTACCCTTATAATGAAAGACCTCTCAAGTGCAAGAAAAATACTTGGTAATTATAGAATGGTAACTCTTGAAGGGGATCTTCTTGAAAAGAGTGGTGCAATGACTGGAGGCAGTTATAATTCAAATGCAGGCATTGCTTTCGGAAACAAAGAAAATCGTGAATTAGAAGATTTAAAGAAAAAATATGATATATTAAATAGTAGAATTAACAATTCACAAGCTTCCCTTAGAGAAACACAAGCAGAGATTGCTCAAAACGAAAGAGATTTACAAGTTTTAAGAGAAGAATTTGTTAAACTTAGAGCATTAGAAGAGGTTGATTTTTCTAATTATGAAACAGCAAAAACAAAGAGCGAAGAAGGACGGAATTATTTATTTTCTTTATCTAAACAAAGAGATGAATTTGAAAATGAATTAAAGCTTTTAGATAAGAATTTATTTATTACAGAAAAAAATCTAAAAAGAGCTTCAGATATGCTTGTTGCTGAAACCTGCAAAATGAAAGATTCTGGTTTAGAGCTTTTAATAAATAGTTCTCAAGAAATTGAATTTGAAAGAAAGGCTTGTGAAAGTAATCTCCACAATCTTGAAATAGAAAAAAATGACTTCCTAAAAGAAATTGAAATGATGAAAGCCTCAGTACTTCAAAACAATAATGAAAATGAAGAATTTAGGCTTAAAATAAATGAATTAAAGAACAAAGCAGTTGAACAGGAAGCACTCTTAAAAGATTCTTGCTTAAGATTAAAAGAACTTGAAGATACTTTAATTATTCTAGAGCAAGAAATAAATAGTTTTAATAGCAAGAAAAATAATCTTTCAAAATCTTTAATTAATTTAACGCAAAAGAAAACAGAATTAGTTGAAAAACTAAAAAGAAATTCTCAAGAAATTGCTGAATTAAAAATGAATCTAATGGATTTAGAACAAAGGGTTAATGCATTAAAACAAGAAGAAGTAATAGACGAAGAGCTTGACTTAGAAATGCAAAAGCAAATAAATATAAATCTTAAAGAATGTTCAGAGTCCGAGTTAAAAGCAGAGTTAGACAGGCTTGAAAGAGAAATGAAAAAACTTGAGCCAGTTAACATGAAAGCAATTACAGAATATGATGAAATCTTTGATAAAGTAAATGAAGTAAGAAATCGTTGTGATAATATTCAAGAAGAAAAGCTTGAAATCGAAAAAAGAATCTTAGATTATAGTGAGCATAAATTCAGATCATTCTTTGAGGCTTACGATTCAGTTAATAAGCATTTTCAGGAAATTTTTGCAGAGTTATCTTTTGGGCATGGGGAGCTTATGTTAGAAAACTCGTCAGATCCTTTTTCGGGAGGTTTATTTATACAAGCGCGTCCAAGGAACAAAAAAATGCAAAGACTTGAATCAATGAGTGGAGGAGAGAAATCTTTAACAGCACTTTCTTTTCTTTTTGCATTACAGTGGCACAATCCAGCGCCGTTTTATGCTTTTGACGAAGTAGACATGTTTCTTGACGGTTTAAATGTAGAAAGACTTTCAAGAATGATAAAGAAACAATCAGAGTTAGCACAGTTTATAGTTGTAACGCTTAGAAAACCGATGTTAGAAAGGAGTAAAAGAGCAATAGGGGTTTGTTTAGGAAAAGAAGGTTTTAGTAAAGTTTCTGGAGTAAAGCTTAATGTTCATGAAGAAGAAAAATATAAAGAAAAAGAAAAACAAGAGGCTTTAGTTTAATCTTAATATTTATTGCTTAATATTGTTCAGATAAAGCTTTTTTAATAAGATTTTTTAAATCAACAGTACTTGATATCTTAGTTATTTTTGCATTATCTGCAATTGAAACACTTCCTGTTTCTTCTGATACAATAATAGAAAGACTCGTATTGCTAATTTCCGAAATTCCTAATCCAGCTCTATGTCTTGTTCCATACTGCCAAGGATTCAATTTAGAATTCTCTGTAATAGGAAGAATGACGGCGGCAGAATATATTCGTCTATTGAGAATAAGTACTGCGCCGTCATGAAGAGGAGATTTAGGGTAGAAGATATTCAGGAGTAACTCAGTACTGACAACCGCGTCTAATTTCCTTCCGGAACTTATATACAATTTATCAGACCAAGTACTATCAAAGACAATAAGTGCCCCGATTTTGTTCCCAGATAAAATTTTAATTGATTTAATTATCTCCTCTGAAATTTTATCTATGGATTGGTTGTCTTCATCAGCCTTAAAATCTTTATCGCTTATTGAATACAATAAATTCACCCAAGAAAAGCCATCTTTGCCTATTTGGTGAAGAAAGCGCCTTAATTCTGGAGCAAAAAGTATTATTATTCCAACGAAAAAAGTAGGTAAAAGTAATTCAAAAACTTTTATAAGTATTGTTAATTTTAAAATATAAGAAATTATTGCAAAAGGTAATAAAACAAGCATTCCATTTAAAATAGTTGCTGAATAGCTTCCTTTTATATATTTATAAAGACGAAAAAGAAAATAACCGATAATTAAAAATTGTAAAAAATATAAAACAAAATCTTGCCAAGTTAAATTAGATGAAAAAAAACCTTTTATATAATTAAATATTTCTAAAAATTTATTTGCATTATTCAATTTATATTTTCTCTTATTAATATTTAATTATTATAAAAGGAAAATAAAAAAAACTCGTTAAAAAATAATAGTTTTTTTATAAATATGCTAATATACAGACTAATAAATAAATAATAATCTTATTTGATTTTCAAAATTCAAAATATTAAAAAATCTTAAGCTAAATATTATTAAAATTTAATATTTTAAAATAAAAAATTCTTATTTTCACTATTTTTACCCTAGATTAAGAAAAATTAATGTTTAAATTAAAGAAAAATTATCTAAAAATTAAAACAAAATTATAATTTAAGATTATAATATCTATAGAGAAAGTATTATAAATAAAAATATTTATATGCAAATTTAAATTAGTACAAATTTTAATAAAACAATATTATGACTAAAGTTCAAAATATATTAAATGTACCATATATAGCCCCCCCTCCTCTTCATCCTGATTTGGATATATTATTTCCACCTCAAATTGATGATGATAGTAAAAAAACTAAAAAAACTAAAAAACGTGATGATGATCAAGCAGTCTATCTTCTTCCGCAAGATTATTCACAATTATTAAAGAGTCCTTATCCTATAGCTGGAGCTTTTGCACTTTCTTCCCTTGCAGTACTTGGATATGAAAAAATTCAAGAAAAAAGATTAGATTCTAGATTTGACAAAGATCTTAGTACTAAACTTGCTGGGGAATTACTTGCTAAGGAATATTTTTCTGCTAAAGATATGGCTGCAATGGCTGATAGAGCTTTAGAATTTCTTCTTAACCCTGATAAAATTATAATTCCAGATAGGTATATACAAACGCTACATACAACTCCAGAACAAAGAGAACAAGGTATTAAAGCTTTAAAAAGATATGTACAAAACTATTCAGCTATATTACTTTCTGGACGTATGCCCATGCTTGCTTATGATTTTGATGGACATACAGGTTATAAAAATGCAATGTGGACTAATTCAATAGGTTGTTCAAATCATAATGAAGACATTGCTAATTTAGGTAAAATAATGCTTTTTCAAAGAAGACTTAGAGGTTATGCTGATGTTATGTGGGATTTACCTAAAGAAAAAATAGATCAAATAGGACTTTATTATGGACTTTCAATGAGACCAACTGCTTTTAGCGGTGAAACTTTTACTAGAATTTTTAGAACCCCTTCTGATCCAGGAGTCTTTGTTAAAACTTCAGTAGATGCAGTTGCTTCTGAAATGCTTTTTGGGACAGATTCTAATAGTCCTTTTCTCGATGCTATCTCTTATGCGGGTTTTGGCGGACCTCTTCAAGTAACTAATGGTGGTAAAATTACTTTTGCTCCCAATAAAAAATATATAGAAAATGCAAGTGCAACATGGGATTTTTTAAGTAATACTGTTAAAGAAGGTGGTATTATAACTCCTGAAGCAGAAGCTAGATTAGCATATTTAGATTCATTAAATCCAAAAGCACCTAATGAATTAAAAGCTGAAAAACAAAGAGCAGAATACAATTTAAATATTTTAAAAACAAAAGGTGCTACTGAACAAGAAATAAAGGCCGCAGAAGCCAGATTAAGTGCTACAGAGCAAGCTCTTAAAAAATACAATCTTAGTCCATCAGAATTTAATAAAAAATTTGCAGAATACCAAAAAGAAGTTTTTAGACATTTAGCAGGAGGAGATCTTACTCATTTAAAGCTTGGTTTATTACAAACTTTAGCACATTGGTCTGAGGCAGTAGGTGCTGCAGCTTTTGAAATAAAGAGTATTCCTGCTTGGGCTCTTAAAGTTGATGAACCTTTATATAAAGACTTTATGAAAATGGCTGATATATTAGAAAAAGCCACTATAGAAAGTCAAACTTATGTGAAAGATATATATCATAATTATATAGTTGATAAAAAAGGGAATTTAATAGTAAATCCTGATTATAAAGCAGATTGGTTCGAAAAACTTGTTGTTAATTTTACTGATGCATCTAAACCTCAAATAGGTAAAATACCTCTTCCTACTGAATGGTATCAAAAATTAATTAAAAAACAATATGAAAATCCATACGAAATGTACCGTGAATGGTTTTCAATGCGACTTTTCAATCTTTGTTTACATGCAATGGATGGGAAAAGTTCTTCTGCTGGAACAGGAACTGATCTTATAACAAAAAGAGCTCATGGTGAATTGTTTGATAAAGATGGTAGGGTTATAAATAATCCAGTTGTAATTGAACAAGGTATCCCAAGAGTAACTGTTTCTCATGTGGACGAGACAGTTGGAACAGCATGGTCTGATGTGTATAAAAGAACTCATCTTGCTGGTATATTTAATTTATATGGGCAAGATAAAAGAACAAAAGAATTTATAGGAAATCTTACACATCATTATGCTGATTTAAAAGATTTACCAAAGGATTTACAAGAAAAATTAAAATATGTTGATTTTAGTCATGGATATAAAAATTTCATGAATTTTGCTGATAGTAATGTAAATTATTCAGGTATTACGCAGTTTGTATATTTACAAAATCTAAAAAAAGAATATGCAGAAAGATTATTTACTTTAGATCCTAAATATAAAGATTTTCAAAATTTAATAGGAAAAGAAAGAGAAGCAAAAATAAAAAAAATTGCTGATGCATTAAGTATTAAAGATATAACAATAATAGCTCAATCTCAAATGATGCAGGTTGATAATGGACCTAAAGCTCCTTATAGTGAATTTCAGCCAGTTGCAAGTAAAGCTGAAGGATATAGAGAGACTTCTACTTATAAAGATTATAAAGATTATATAACTGCTGTTGTAGGAGGAGATAGTCAAGGTACAGATTTAATAGCTGTATATGATTGTATTCTTCGTGGAGAAAGAAAACAAGAAGAAATAAAACAAGGTTTTATAAACTTTTTTACACAACTTAAGAAAAAAGGAGGTATAACAGAAGCTAAATTTAATGAAATAATTGCTAAAGCAGATCAAATAGCACCTTTATTAGTTGAACATGCTTTATTAGGTAATGTTGATAGAGGACAAATAGATTTTTATAATGATAAATCTAAAGGTCATATAATACAATTAGGATTAGAAAATCCCTTTCCTACTTTTAGATTTGGATTAGAAAAATTAGATAAAGGACATGTTAAACTTGTTGGTTTTGGATGGGGAGAATATAGAAATCAAGTAATGGATCCAGATAAAGAATTTAGAGGAAAACCAGTAGAAAAAGCAATAAAATATTTAGAAGCAAAAATAAGTAGATCTTTTGATGTGCATCAGAATCTAGCAAAACATGGAATAATGGTAGATCTTCTTTTAAACTATGATCCAAATAAAATAGATTACAATGTCTTAACTGATAAAATGATAAATTATGAAGGAAGAAAAAATCTTGAAAAAAATAGATATGGTGCTGGTTATATAATGCTTCCTCATAAATGGAGCAAACAACTTGATAGAATTATGCGAGTTCAATTACCTGAAAATGTATATGGTAATACTGCTCATATAATAAAAAATGCTCCTGTTATTTCTGGTAAATTAGCTTTATCTGCAGTTGGACTTATTGGTATGGGTACTTTAGGTAAAGTTGTAATTGATTATTTAGATAAAAACAAAGAAGATAAAGATTTAGATAATCCTCCTGATGAAAATCTAAATATTATTAAATTTAAAAGTCATTTGAGTTTAAGAGATAATGCTTCTAATGCAAATTCAATAGAAACACAAAATTCTGAAATTAAGAAAAATAAAAAAACAGCAAAACAACAAAAAGATGATGAAGCAAAGAAAAGTCTTCTTACAAGAATGATATATTTAGGAAACGCTTTTGCAATGGGAGCTTTAGGACTTTCTACTTCTTTTATAGAACCAGTATTATGGCCCTTTCAACTTATAGGTTCTGGCTTAGGTATAGCTTCTGGTTTTATGCCAATGGGCTTTACTCAACAAATGGCTTCTATGTTATCTTTTCCTATATGGCTTTTAGGAAATGCACAGAAGCAAGGTCAAGAAGGTGAAAGTGCTTATATTGATGAATATTTGGGACTTGAAAAAAATCCAGAAGCAAAATTTAAAGAAAAAGGTTTTTTAACAAAAATTGCAAATAATATAACAATAAAAGAAAATGAATTTGGAAAACATTTAGATAAAGATTTAATAGCATTACCTCCTAATAAAAGAACTTATGAAGATTTAAAACCTATTAATGCTTTATTAATGAAGAATATGGAGCGGAAACAATTATATCTTGAAAATGAATTTAAACTTCCTAGATTTATTTCAAGAGGTATCGCAGGAGCACAATGGAATACTCAAATGTTAAAGAAAACAATTGATAGTAATTTTCTCCTTATAAGACCTTCTTGGAGAAGATCTGCTACTAATGGGGTAAAATGGTGGGGACCTCATAGTCAAGCAGCTTTTCTTAATTTAGCTGGTTTAGCTTCTTTAGGTACTATTAGTTTATTTAGCGTATTAGAATATATTAGAGAAAGATGGGCTAGAACAGAATATAAAAAACAAGAAGGTCTTAATTATAATAAAGAAAAAGAAGATAAATTTATTCGTGGACAATCCTTTATGGAAAAACTTTCTAGAATAACTATAACTGGAGCTTCTTTAATTTCACCAATAGTTTATGGAGTACAAGGACATTTATTTTATCAGAATGCTTTTGCAAATAGACTAAGATGGGCAGTTGAAGCTTCTAATGGAAAGAGACAAAAAGAATTTGATCCTGCTAAACTTGGAATACCTTTAATGATTACATCAGGATTACAAGGTTTAACTGCTTTAGGTGCAGGCTTTACAGATCTTTCTGGAATGAGTAATATTTGGAGTAATAATTTAACTAATTTCTACAATTTATTAAGTGCGGCTTCTATTGCTATTATGGCAAAAGGAATAGAAAATGGAACTTCAATGGGAACAGTTAGACAAGCATTAGGTGCCAGAAAAAATCTTCCTTTTGGATTAAGCTCTCAATCAGCAGGATTTATGGCAGATTCCAAACAATTCTTTCAACAACAAATAGAAAATAATGGTAGAAAAAATGGTAGAAGAGTTTCAATTATAAATGCTTCTGATAAAGATCAAATAATTGCTTCTTTAAATAGTTAATTTTTAAAACTCTTTATTTAATTCTCTTATATGATTTTCAATAAAATCTCTATTAATATAAATTTTTAACTTATCAAACTCTTTAAAACTTAAGTTCTCTGGCTTCTCTTTAAGCATATTAACAGGCATTTTTATTATGCTTGTTATTAGAACTGGAATTCCAAGCATATTTTTTTCTTTATTTTTTTCATCATTATTTGTTTTATCAGATTGAAAACTAATTTGACTATTTATAGGAATTAAATTTCCATTAGGAATAATTAAATAATCTATATTTATAGTTAATTTAGAAGATTTATTAAACATATTAGATAATTCATTTTCACTGACTGTAGCAGTAATCCAACTACCTTTTGAAATTAATAATATATTATCTTTTTGTGAATAAATATTATTTAAAATTCTTGTAGAAAAAATATCTCCTATTTCTGAAGTTTCATTATCAATGCCTTTTTCAACAATTAATTCTAAAACTATAGGATCTAAATCTTCTTTATAATCTTTAATTTCCTCTTTTGCAATTAATGCTGAATTCAATACTGAAAATAATAAAATACTAATTAATTTAGACAAAAATCTTTTTTTCATAATTTTTATTATAAACTAGATAAATTAGTATTTAAAATTTTTGAAATTTCTTTATTTAAAAACATAAAAGTATTTTTTTCTTCTTCTTTATTTGTATTAGATATACTTTCAAATAAAATTATATTTAATATTTTTAATTTTTCTGAAATATAATCTCTGTAGAATTTTATTTTATCAGTATTTTCTGTTTCTAATTCAAGAAATTTAAGGATTTTACTATAAAAATATAAGCTTTTTTTACTATGTTCACTAAGCCTGCTAATATCATCTATTTTTCCTAATTTTATATAAGTTTCTGCTAATAATAAAATCAAATTTATATATCTTTTACTTGCTTCTTGTTCAAAAGACAAGGCTTTCCCTAGAGCCTTAATTGCTGCATTTAAAGAAGCTTTTTCATTTATAGTATGTTCTGCTAATTCTATATAAATTCTACCTATTTGTTCAAAAGAAAAACTATATTTATACTTTTCTTTTTCATGATCATAAAATTTAAGGGATTTTTGAAAAGCAGATAATGCTAATTCTAAATTTAATTCTTTATTAGAAAAAATGCTTAGATCTTTATATACTGTACCTAAAAGATTATACCAAGAACCTCTTTCTTCATTATTTTTAGACTCCGCTATTTCACGATGGCATAAAGGTAAAATAAAATCTCTTATTTCATCTATATAATGCATTTCAAAAAATAATGTTTCTATATAAAGAGTTTGAGAAGCTTTTAAGTTTTCTTTCCAAAAAATATTTCGCTCTAAACTTTTTTTCAAAGCATCTAAACATTCTTCAATTTGTGAAAGCCATAAAGTTTTTCTAATTTTTAAATTTTGATCTTTAACTATACTTAATAAACCTAAATTCAAATTATTAATTTCTGAAGATGAAAAAGAAAGATTTATTAGTTGTTTTAATTTTTTTTGTATGAACTCTGGAATAGTGTATATAACAATTATACCTGTTCGTTTTCTCTCGAAAAACAATAATTTAGCTAAAAAATCAAAAATACTTTCAAAATCTTTCTTTATAGGAAATTTATCTTTGCAAAGTCTATAAATTTGTTCAACACTAAAACCAATATTAGAAAGATATAAAACATTTTTTAATATAAACAATGCTTCTTTTGAAAGATTCTTAATAATTACATTAAAAAAACTTTTTATAGGATCTTTTGAATTTTTTTCTAATTCTTTAACAAATTTTGAAAAATTATATTTCTTGTATTTTATAAAAACTAATATAGAAAATATAAATTTAGGAAAACTTGAAAATATATTAAATATTAATTGAAAATCTCTTTGATAACGAATTTCCGAACCTCTATTATGTCCATATAAAACACAAGCTAAATCCATTATTTTTTCAATTTCACAAGCTTCTATATTAATTAAATGAAAATCTTCTAATTCTTCTTTTTTTTCATCTATACAAATTAGGTGAAAATCTTCACATTTTCTTAAAAAATTTTTAAATTCATTATCTACTATATTTGAAATCCCCTTTAAAATTAATATATCTTTATTTTCTTTAAAAATTCTAAAAAAATCTTCTTCTGGATTCTTACTTTCAATCTGCATTTCTTTAAGCAAAGCATAACATAATTGAAAAGAATCTCTTATTAAATAAGGAATTTCAAAAAATAAAAATTTCTTTGTTTTTAATAATTCATTTAATAAATAATTTTCAAAACCATATAATTCATTTACTTTTATTAATATTTTATTCTTCTCTTGAATTATTTTTGGTAATTCTGTTTTTTGAGAAGAAAATTCCCAATTAAAAAAATCAAGCAAATATTTGTCCATTAGCTCGATTTCAGATTTTAAACTATTTATTCTTTTAAGAGAAAAAGAAAGTGTTGTTATTCTATCTTTAAAAAACATTCTTTAATTTAAGGCATAATATGACAAGTTGGGCAAGGCATACCTACATTTCCATATGGAGAATACCACCCATTATAACTAGGACAAGCTGCAGGATATGGGCAAGGAGCAACATATCTTACTGGTTGGCAAGCAGCTTGACTCATCATTGGCGCTGGTGCCATTGCAACAGGGGCTGCTACAGGCATAGCTTGCATGCATCCACCACCACAACATCCATTAGAACAATTATTGCTACTAAGATCTTTAAGCCAATGTAAAGAAGTTAAACCTAAAGCAGTTCCTCCAAGAGCAGTACCAATTATTCCTAAAGTAACAGGTTCAGCTTTATTTTGATTTGGACAAAAGAAAATGCCAGTTAATATAAGACTTAAGCATAATATTTTGTAAATTATTTTATTGTTCATTTGGTAAAAAAATTAAGCTTTAACTATATAGTAAATTCCCCGAGATTAGATTTATAAACTATTGTTTACCCTAAATAATTTATAGAAATAATATCATTATTATTAGATCTTACTCAAGTACGAAAAATTAATGCCTTATAATAAAAAAAGTTAATAAAAGAGTTATTAAAGGATGTTCTTTTATTTTTTCCATAAGTATTTGAAATAATTCTTGTTCTTTATTTAATTTTGGTTTATTAGATTCATCATTAATATTAGTTGCTTCTAAAATATTTAAAGGAACTGCTCTTTTATTGCTAGCTAAATGATAATTTGATTTTAAAATTATCAGAGAAACTTTACGCATCTTTAATATATCTGTATTTTACTCTTAATATAAATATAACATTATTTTCCGAATTTTATTTCTTTTGATTTTTAAATTTTTAAGTTATAATTTTATTTGGTTTCAAAATTTTTAGAAGGAGACTATATATAAAATGACAAAATGCAACTTGAATCCCACAGAAGACAGGGTAGTTGTTGAAAAGGTTGAATCTGAAGAGAAAACAAGCGGTGGTATTCTTCTTCCTGATACAGCAAAAGAAAAACCACAAATTGGAATAATCTTAAAAACAGGTCCAGGGAAAAAAGATGAAAAAGGAAATCTTATTTCTACTGACTTGAAAGTCGGAGATAAAGTTGTTTATGCCAAATACAGCGGTACTGAACTCAAACTTTGTGGAAAAGAATATCTTATTCTTAGAGCTAGTGATGTGCTTGCCGTTATAGAAGGATAATTGGGTATTTGGTTTTTAAAAAAAATTTTTAAGTTGATTTAATTAATGAGGTAAAAAAATGACAGGGAAAAAGATTCTGTATAATGAAGAAGCAAGAAATGCTATTTGTGAAGGTATAAATAAACTCGCAGATGCTGTTGCTGTAACACTTGGACCTAGAGGTAAGAATGTTTTACTTAAAAAGAAATTCGGTTCTCCTCAAAGCGTTAGAGATGGAGTTACAATTGCTAAAGAAATTGAATTTGAAGATCCAGCTGAAGACACAGGTGCTCAGCTTATAAGAGAAGCAGCAAGTAGAGCTAATGATAAAGCAGGAGATGGTACTACTACTTCTGTTGTTTTAACTCGTACAATGATAAATGAAAGTCGTAAAGTTATTGCTGCAGGTGCAGATCCTCGTGAAGTAAAAAGAGGAATGGAAAAAGCAGTTGAAAAAGTTGTAGCAGCTCTTTCTGCTCAATCAAGAGAAGTAAAAGATCGTAATCAAATTAAACAAGTTGCAACTGTTGCTGCTGGAAACGATGAAGTAATCGGGGAAATCATAGCAGATGCAATGGACAAAGTAGGTA
Source organism: Candidatus Caenarcanum bioreactoricola (assembly GCA_001899385.1). GTDB lineage: Bacteria > Cyanobacteriota > Vampirovibrionia > Caenarcaniphilales > Caenarcanaceae > Caenarcanum > Caenarcanum bioreactoricola. Next base: position 189,187 of record MOYB01000005.1, read on the forward strand.
GAGATGGTGTTATAACAGTTGAAGAAGGTAAAAGTTTAACAACTGAACTTAAAGTTGTTGAAGGTATGCAATTTGACAAAGGTTATATTTCATCATATTTTGCAACAAACATGGAAAGACAAGAAGCTGAATTAAAAGATGCTTTTGTTTTACTTTGTGAAAAGAAAATTAATTTGATTTCTGATTTAGTACCTCTTTTAGAAAAAATTGCAAGAACAGGCAAACCTTTATTAATAATATCTGAAGATATCGAAGGTGAAGCTTTAACAACTCTTGTAATAAACAAACTTCGTCAAGTTCTTAATGTTTGTGCGGTAAAAGCACCTGGTTTCGGAGATCGTAGAAAATCAATACTTCAAGATATCGCAGTATTAACAGGCGGAGAAGTAGTTAGTGAAGATCTTGGAACTAAGCTTGAAAATGTAGGCATTGAACAATTAGGACACTTAGACCGTGCTCTTATAACTAAAGAAAATACTACTCTTGTTGTAGATATAAATAAAGCTAATCTTAAAGAAGCAGTAGAATCTCGTAAGAAACTTATAATCAGAGAAATAGAAGAAAGTACTTCTGATTATGATAAAGAAAAATTACAAGAAAGACTTGCAAAACTTTCAGGTGGAGTTGCAACAATACAAATAGGTGCAGCAACTGAAAGTGAACTTAAAGATAAAAAGCTTAGAGTAGAAGATGCTGTAAACGCAACAAAAGCTGCTTGTGAAGAAGGAATTGTTCCGGGTGGTGGACGTGCACTTTTAAATGCTCAAAAAGAAGTAGAAGCATTTATTCATCAATTAGAAGGTGATAGACAAATAGGTGCAAAAATCATTTACAAAGCGATTGAAGGACCTGCTCGTCAAATAGCAGAAAATGCAGGTAGAGAAGCATCTGTTATAATTCACAAATTAAAAGAAGAAAAGAATTTGAATATTGGTTATAATGCTGCTGCAAATACATTTGAAGATATGTTTGCTGCTGGAATCGTAGATCCATTAAAAGTAACCAAGGCTGCAATACAAGTTTCTTCTTCAATAGCAGGATTAATAACAGAAACTAGTGCTATTGTATTTGAAGTACCTGAAAAATCTAGCTGTGGAGCTGGTGGAATGGGTGGCGGTATGCCTGGTGGAATGGGTGGTGGAATGGATTTCTAATTCCAAAGAAGCTCAACCCCCTAAATCCCCCTGACAGGGGACTTTTAAGGATATAAATTTTTATATAAGCTCTCTTTTATAATAAAGGAGGGCTTTTTTTATTGGGAAACAAAGAATTATCTCTTCCAAAAAGAACTTCCATTTGATTTTCTGCTTCTATCCAAGGATCACCAGCTTCTTTTCCTTGAGCTTCTTTAATTATTTCTGTTAGTATTTCTTTTACAGATAATTCAGGCTTTTCTAAGCGTTTTGCAAAGAAAATAATAGATATTTGATTTTTAATAGGCTCACCTATTTCTATTGAGTTTTTTAATAAATCATAAAAATCATTATCTGTAGAATCACGAACAACTTCACCTAAAAGACTTTTTAAAACCGCAATATCTTTAAAATCTTTTTTTATTCCTTCTGCTTGTTTTATTAAAAAATCTTTACCTTTAGTTATTAATTGGTTTATTGTAGGAAATTCAGGCATAGGTGGAATAGGAACATCAGGTTTTAGAGGAATATCTCTTGCCCAATCATCAATATCTGCTGTTGATACTGGGACTTCTTTAATATTTTCTTTTATAGGTGATGTATCTGGAGTATATTTATCTTTAACTTTAGAAATAAAATTTTGAACCTCTGTAAACGCTTTTTTTCCTTTTTCTTTTATTGCTTGTTTTTTTTCTTCTGTATCAAAAAGTATTTGAACGCAATCATCTATTAAAGCTTGTCTTCTATTTTCAAAATTATTTAATGTATAGTTGGCTTTATTAGGCTCTAATATAGTAAGATCTAACTTGGGTTTTTCTGTTGTTTTTTTTATTACTATATCTATCGTAATATTAGGATTTAAAACTTTTTCAATTTCAACTAAATATTTTATTAAATCAGAAGTTTTAATACCTTTAATACTAGAATCTATAGAATCTATAGAATCTAAAAATTTTTGATAAGAAAATTCTTGAGGATTATCTTCTAAAGCTTTACTTAATGGTTTAATAACTTGTTCATTATATTCTTCTCTATTTTCTTTTATAAATCCTAAGATACAATTTTTTTCAAAAGTTAATTTTTCTTTATATTTATCAATTTTTGCCTTTAAAGCTTCAAACAAAGGATTATTTTCTTCTTTAGTTGTTGATTTGATTAAACTAGGCATCATCTTTGCCATAACTTCTTTTATATAAGCTTTCTTTTTATCTTCAGGTAAATAATCTAATTTTTGAACTTCAAAAAATTCTTTTAATAATTTCTCAAATAAACTTTCAGAACTATAAGTATCATCTTGTAAATGTCTTCCAAGAAGTTTTGAAGTTTCTTCTACAAAAGGCTCAATTATTTGATTGCAAACACCTTTTGATTGTACTTGTCCAGCACCTAATGCTCCTAAACAAATATTATATGATCTAAGAAAAGATTCTCCATTTAAATCTTGCACTTCAAAACATTGTTCTAAAGATTCAAGTAAACAATATTTATTATTTTTATATTTAAAACTCTTCATATATTTCTCTCCAATAAAAAAATATTAAAATCCTATATTTATAAAAATTTTTCTTTAATAAAAATTATAAATTGTTAAATTAATTTAATTTTCAATATAACCTACAAGTCTATATTCTTTAGTTTTAATACTTAACATAACTTTGATTGCATCTTCATTAATAATTGCTAAAGGATATTTTTTAAGTATTTTTTCTTTTACTTTTGATAAAGTTAAGGGTTCTAAATTATAAGGATCTTTATAAATAGCTAAAGCAATATTATTATCTTCTAATAAATCTATTTTAAGTCTTTCATAAAAAACTAATACAGGTGTATCTATTTCTATAAGATCAAATAATTCTTCTATATCTTCTATATACATACGTACACACCCATGAGAAGAATATTTCCCTACTGATGGATAATTATAAGTACCATGAATACCGAATTCTATATTTGTAGCACTATCTTTATGAAAAGTAATCCATCTTGTTCCTAAAGGACTATTTTCACCAGGTTTTATAGTTTCAGCTTTATTATATGGATTAATCCAACCTGGATTTTTACTTTTTTCTATTACTAAAAATTTACCTATTGGCGTTTTAAATGAATTCATACCCAAACCGACATAATATTGTTTTAGAATTTCGTTTTTCTTAGTATCTATTAAAGACAAAATCCGCTGAACTACATCTATTTGAATTTCAACGGATTCATTTGCTTTTACTATGCTATGAAAGGAAAAGATTAATACAATAATTAGTATTAATTTCTTTACCATGCACCTCTATAATATTTTGATTCTTTTACTTCTTGTTTCTTCTCTATCTTTTCTACTTTTTTCTCTGTTTTTTGTTCTACTTTCTGTTCTATTTTTTCTTCTTCTTGACAATCTTTAAGAGAAGTTTTTACTTTGTTTACTTCTTCTTGAGATTTTTTCAACTTAGCTTTAAGTTCAGCTACTTCTTTTTCTAACGCTATAACATCATCAGAACTTTCTACAACAGAATCTTTTACTTCTTGTTTTTCTTCAATTCTCTCTATTAAAGCTAATTTGTGTTCCAATTCTGCAATTTTTGCTTTTGCAAGTTTTAATTCTTCTTGACAGCTTAATTTTTTTTCAGGCTTTACTGTTGCACAAGGATCACAACATGGATTCGTATAAAATTTCCTTGCAGAGACATTTATACTAGAACATAAAACTAGAAAACTAGCTAATATAAATACTATTGTTTTTTTACTCATAAATTTTTTAATGAACTATTGATAATCTATTTAATAATAAATCTATATATGCAAATTAGCAAGTAAATTTACAACATATTAACTTTAATTTAGTGTATAATTTAATTAGAAGATAATATAATATTAATTAGACAATAAATTTTTATAAGAGAGATTATATATGGGTACTTTTTTAAAAATAGAAGCAGGAAAAAGTAATTTTCGTCGATTAGCTTCGTCAAATAACTCTCAGCAAATATTATTAGACGATAAGCCTGTTAATAAATTAATAATGAAAGATGTTTCAGCGAGAAAAAAAACAAAAAAAAGAGATCTTCTTTCTAGTGTTTCTCAGTTTTTTAGTACTACCACTAATAAAGTGACATCTGCAGGTGCTGTTGCTTTAGTTATAATTGCAACATTTGGTAGAAGCTTTAGTGGTGGTAATAATATTAAACCTAAAATGGCTACCGCTTTAGTAAGAAAGTCACATTAGAAATAAATTTTTCAAAAATCAGTTTAAATTCTTTTTATTATGATAATATTCCTTGAAATTCTTGCATAATTTGATTATTTACTTTTTGCAAAGAAAGTGCGGTAGTTAAAGTTAATTTTAATTTCTTAAAATCATTTGCAGTAAATTTAGTGTTTACATTACTATTAAGCAAAGTTTCTGGTCTAACTGTAACACCCTCTGGTGGCTTTTGTCTAAGCCCACTTTCTTCTGTTTCTTTAAAATAAGGAGTATCTCCTATAGAAGCTAAACCTTGCGGATTAGGGATTGAAGCTAAAGCAAGCTTATAAAGTGGAACTAAAAGTCCTTTTCTGTTTCCATATACTATCCCTTTAGAATCCAACTCAACTTCTGTATAACGTCCCAAAATAAGACCATTAGAATCTCTTGTTAAATCAATAGGTACCATTGGTCCAAATTTATATTCTAAGTCTTTTCCAATAATTTTTTCTTGAGTTAAAATAGGAGATTCTCCTAAAATAGGATGCTCTACATTATTAAAAGGATCTTTATATCTTTGTTTTTGCTTTACTTGACCACTCCCAATAGGGTAGCCCATTACTAAATAATCTTTTTGTGTTGTTAAATAAGTTCTTTCTTCATTTTGTTTTCCTATATAAGTATCTTCTACTTTTTTAGTTCTTGTATATTTAAAATCTCCTAGTTGTGTAAGATATTCATTCTTATCATCTTTTACAAGGAAATATACAAAAGGATATTTATCATCAATACTAACTTTAGTTAATTTTTCCCCTTTCATAAAAATAGCTGCTTTTGGATCTTGTGTTTTTTGATTTTCCTCTAAAATTAAACCAAAACCACTGTTTCTTAATTTTCTATTTGTATATTGATAACCGGGAGTATTAACATTTAAAAGATCTTCTTGTTTATATTTAAGCGCATCCTGTATAGTAAGTGAACTGTTTACAGAATTATTATAAGCATCAAACATAAAAATTAGATTATTTGTTGTACTTTCTATATACTCAATTTTTTATATTAAAAATAAACTTTTAAGATGAATTTAAAAAATTATTGAATTTTTCTTGTCAACATATAAGGAGTTGAGTTAAACTAATTATAGTTATCTTTAATTCTTTAGGGAGCAATATTTTGTATACAGAAGAATCCGGTATAATTTCAACTCAAGTTAATGAAGGTTTAGCTTGCATAAAAGTATTTGGTGTAGGTGGTGGCGGTTCTAATGCTGTAGATCGTATGATTTCTGCAGGACTTCCTGTTGAATTCTGGGTTGCAAATACTGACAGACAAGTTCTTAACAGATCTCTTTCAAAAAACAGAATACAACTTGGTAATAAATTAACAAAGGGATTAGGCGCAGGGGGGAATCCTACTGTTGGAACAAAAGCTTCTGAAGAAAGTCGTGAAGAGATTTCTAAAGCCATGAAAGGTGCTGATATGATTTTTATAACAGCAGGTATGGGTGGCGGTACTGGTACTGGATCTGCTCCTATTTTTGCAGAAATTGCTAAAGAAATGGGAATTTTAACTGTTGCTGTTGTCACAAGACCTTTTTCTTTTGAGGGTAGACGTAGACAATGTCAAGCAGAACAAGGTTTAGAAATTTTAAAAGATGCAGTTGATGCTCTTATTATAGTACCTAATGATCGTCTTTTACAGATAATTAATAAAAATACTTCTATGAATGAAGCTTTTAGAATTGCTGATGGAGTTCTTTTAGATGGAGTTCAAGGTATTTCTGACATAATAACTATACCTGGCTTAATAAATGTTGATTTTGCAGATGTTAGATCTATAATGTCTCTTTCTGGATCTGCTTTAATGGGAGTAGGCTATGCGTCTGGAGAGAATCGCGCAATAGAAGCCGCAAATCAAGCAATAAGCAGTCCTCTTTTAGATGCTCCAATAAATGGCGCCCAAGGCATAATATTCAATGTTACTGGCGGTTCAGATTTAACTTTACATGAAGTAAATGAAGCAGCAGATGTTATTTACAAAAATCTTTATAATGATGATGCAAATGTTATAATCGGCGCAGTAATTGATGAAAGTTTGGAAAATCAAATTAAAATAACTATTATTGCAACGGGTTTTGAACAAAATCAAGGACAAGATGTATTTAGCAATAATAGTCAAATGAATTTTTCTACACATCACAGAACCCCAGCAACAAATACTTCTTATAATCTCTTTTCTCTAAAAAATAAATCTAGTTCTAGTAGTAGTGGTTTTAATTTAAATAGAAATACTTCTTCTAATCAGCAACAACAAAGTGTACAAATGGAATCTTTATTAAAAGAAGTTACACCTGTTTCAAAAATTATTAATGAGACTTCAGAAAGAAAGCCTATTATAGAAAGAGTTTTAAATTTTGAAAATAAAAAAGAAAAACAAGAACAAGAAAATATAGAACAACTTTCTTTAGAAGAAGAAGCAACAATTGGCGCAAACTCTGGACAAAAAAGAATAAGAATAGATATCCCAAGCTTTTTAAGAGCTGATTTATATGAAGATTAATATTGCTATCACAGGAGCTAGTGGCAGTATTTATGCATTAAAACTTTTAAATTTTCTTTTAAATATAGATTATAAAATTAATCTTATTATTTCAGATAATGGATATAAAGTTCTTGAACATGAATGTAAAGGATTTAAAATAAATCATAAAAATTTACAAATACATGATAATAAAAATCTTTGTGCTGATATTGCAAGTGGTTCAAATAAAATAAAAGCCATGATTATAATTCCTTGTAGTATGGGGAGTTTAGCAAGAATTGCAAATGGTATTTCTAATGATTTAATTTCAAGATCTGCAGATATATGTTTAAAAGAAAAATACCAATTAATAATTTGTCCTAGAGAAACTCCTTTTAATACTATTCATCTTAGAAATATGCTTTCTTTATCTCAAGATGGTGCTGTAATTCTTCCTTGTATGCCAGCATTTTATCATTTGCCAAAGAGTTTAGATGATATTAGTGATTTTCTATGCGGAAAAGTTCTTGATATTTTAAATATAAAACATGAATTATTCAAAGCTTGGAAAGAACCTTCTTTATAGCTTTATAATCTTGCCAAATAAGAATTAGGATATAGATCTTTTAATAAAGATTTATAGTTTTGACTTGGGTAACTAATAGAATCTTCCAAAGAAGTAATAAGATTTAAAATAGATTGATATTGTCCTTTTTCATTATAACCTGCTAAATTCCCCATAAATTGAATAATATCTTTATTATTTTTATCTTTATAAGAATATATTCTAAAGAATTGACTAGGAAGTCCAAAAATTTTCTGCATATCAAACATTGATAAATTAATTTGTCCTTTATCCGTTATTATTGCAATCATTATTTTACTTGTTTGAGGCATAATCCTTTTTTCTATTTCTAAAATATTATTTATTTTATAATTTGCTTCTTTTAATTCATAAGTTATTTCATCAAAAGAAAAAGTCTTTTCCCATGAATCATTTGCTTCTCCAATTAATACAAAAGGAAAAGCTTTTTCTGTAAAAGCAGTCTTAAAATCAGTACAAATTAACTTACCCCTGCTATCTAATAATATTTCTCCTTCTGTAGCTTTTATAAATCTTTTAACAATATCTTTTTCTGATTCAATACCAATATAATCAATGTCTCTTGCATTTATATCATAATCTTTTATTCTAGTTTTTGATTGAGTTAAACATGAAAAGGAAGATCGCATTATTACAATTCCTGCTTTTATTGCTTCTGTTGCTGTGTCATTTTCAACCAACGCCCCTATAATCGAACTTAAAAGATGTTCTTTGTATACATAATTTACAGCTATAATGCCTGAATTATTTTTAATTATTTCTATTTTGCCTCTATACCAGCGATTTCCTAGATAAATCAAAGAATCATCTTTAGTTTTAATACTAAAAGGCACAGATAAATCAGTTATTTTATATTCTTTTCCATTTTTTATAAATAATAAATCATAATCACCAAGACTATTTATTTTTATTTTATATTTAGTCATAGCTTTTAATGCTATGCTTTGATCTTTATTTTCTTGTTCAAGAAACTTTATTTCACCATTGTCAGAAGTGCCTAATAAACTATTTGCAGAATCAAAATCTATTTTTAATCTTATTACATCTGGATTCTCCGGTATTTCAAGAGGACTTCCACAAAAAGCTTTAAGATTAAAAAAGAAGAATATTAAAAGTCCACATAATAATTTTTTTCTCATCTTAATCTCTCTGGCAATAAATCATTTCTAAGTAAATCTTCTAAATTTTCTCTTTTTAAAATTAAATCAGCTTGCCCATCTTTAACTAAAATCATTGCAGGTTTTGCAACACGATTATAATTAGAAGACATAGAATAATTATAAGCTCCTGTACTAAATATAACTAATAAATCTCCTTGTTTTAAATTCTTTGGTAATTCTACTTCTTTAATTAATACATCTCCTGATTCACAAAATCTCCCTGCTAAACAATAAGTTATTTGTTCTTCTTGCTTTAAAGGATCCTCAATACTAACACAAGAATATTTTGCACCATAAGTAATACTTCTTGGATTATCTGCCATGCCTCCGTCAACTGCTATATAATGTTTCCCTTCTGGTATTTTTTTGGAACTACCTACTGTATAAAGTGTAATGCCTGCTCTTCCAACAAGACTTCTCCCTGGCTCTAAAATTAATTTTGGGAGTTTTAAATTTAGAATTTTTACATTTTCTTTTATGCTATTTGTAATTCTTTCTATAACTTCTCTTATACAAGGTGGTTCATCTTTTTCTGTATAGTATATACCAATACCACCACCTATATCAAGTTCTTCAAATTCAAGATTATATTTTCTTTTTATATCAGCATATAGATTCATTAAGATTTTGGCTTCATCTTCATAAGGTTGAATTTCAAATATTTGTGAACCAATATGTGCATGTAATCCTAAAATTTCAATATGTCTATGTTCAAGAAGTTTTTGAAGAGCTGAATCTAATTGTTCAAGATCAAAGCCAAATTTACTATCAAGATGACCTGTTTTTATATATTCATGAGTATGACATTCAATACCCGGTGTAACTCTTAATAATACTTTTGCAGGAGTATTTAAAGAAATTAAACGATCTATTTCATCAAAATTATCTAATACTATTTTAGTTTTATATAAACAAGCTTTTTGAAGTTCTTTAAGAGATTTATTATTACCATGAAAATAAATTTTTTCAGCAGGAAAGTTTATTGATTGAGCAGTATAAAGTTCCCCTTCTGAAACTACATCAACACCTATTTCTTGTTTATTTAAAATAGAAAAAATTGCTTTTAAACAAAGAGCTTTGCCTGCAAATAAAACTTGACTATTTGGATAGAATTCTTTTAAGGCAGATTTATATTTATTTATAGCATTAAGAAGAGTTGTTTCATCTATTATATAAAGAGGTGTCCCAAATTTTTGTGCAATTTCTTTTAAATTACAACCACCTATTTCTAATATATTATTATTTATTTGAGCACTATCAGGAAAATATGGAGCTAATTTCATAAATTATATAAATTTGTAATAAAAAATAATTATACTAGAACTTTTAATTAGGAATTAATATTAAAATACTAACTATAAATAAATTAAAAAATTATATGGAGAAATCCGGAAAAAAACTTAAATGTTCTTTTTGCGGTAAACTTCAAGACCAAGTAAAAAAATTAATTGCTGGTCCTGGAGTTTATATTTGTGATGAATGTGTTGAACTTTGTAATGAAATTTTAACTGAGGAATTTTATAAATATAAAGGCTCTCAAAATTCTTCTAGAAGAACTGAAAAACTTTCAAAAAATATAGATGATGATTATATAACAGAACAAAAAGAAGAATATATTGAACCAATAGATCTTAATAAAATCCCCCTCCCTAAAGCTATAAAAGATTTTCTTGATCTTTATGTTATAGGTCAAGATGATGCAAAGAAAATTTTATCTGTTGCTGTTTATAATCATTATAAAAGACTTTCATTCCTTGAGAAAAAAAGCCCCATTGAAATCCAAAAATCAAATATATTACTTATAGGTCCAACTGGTTCCGGAAAGACTTTTTTAGCACAAACTCTTGCTAAACTTCTTAATGTACCTTTTGCGGTAGCAGATGCAACAACTCTTACAGAATCTGGATATGTAGGTGAAGATGCTGAAAATATTTTATTGAGATTATATCAAGCAGCTGATTCAAATGTGAAAAAAGCAGAAAGAGGTATTGTTTATATAGATGAAATAGATAAAATATCAAGAAAATCTGAAAGTCCTTCTATTACTCGAGATGTATCAGGAGAAGGAGTTCAACAAGCATTGCTTAAGATGATTGAAGGGACAGTTGCAAATGTGCCTCTTGCCGGCAGAAAACATGCTCATAGTGAATGTATTCAAATAAATACTTCTCATATTTTATTTATAATGGGCGGAGCATTTTGTGGCCTAGAAAAAATAACTTCTGACAGAGTAAATGCAAAAAGTTTTGTAGGATTTTCAGCAATACCAATAGCAAAAAATATAAAAGAACAAAAACAAAGTGAAACTCTTAAAAAAGTTTGTCCTGAAGATCTTATAAAATATGGTTTTATTCCTGAATTTATAGGGAGACTACCTGTTGTAGCAGTCTTAGATCCTCTTGATACAGATTCTTTAAAGAAAGTCCTTTGTGAACCAAAAAGTGCTTTAACAAGACAATATCAAGAACTTCTAAATTTAGACGGAGTTGATTTAGAATTTGAAGAAGATGCCTTAACAACAATTGCAGAGCTTGCTGTTAAAAGACAAATGGGGGCACGAGCATTAAGAAGCATCGTAGAAAAAATAATGCTTGATATTATGTATGAAGCACCTTCTTTAGTAAAAAATAAAAAAATTACAAAATATACAATTACTAAAGAAATGGTTGAAGCAATAGACCATGATAAGAAAAAAGAAGAAAATCAAGATGCAGAAGTTTTAGATATTTTAGATGCTAAAAAAAGAGATAAAAAGAAAAGGAGTTTTTCTAAATAAATTAAATGTTTAAATCCATAAAAAATCACATAAAAATTATTAAGAAAAAGCTGAAAGCTCCTTTTCAAAAACATAAAAATGAAAGTAAAATAAAAGTTTCTATTATAATACCTATATATAATGGTGAAAAATATTTAGAAGAATGTTTAAATTCTCTTATAAATCAAACACTTAAAGATATTGAAATTATTTGCATAGATGACTACTCTAATGATAAATCTTTAAAAATTCTTAAAGATTTTCAAGAAAACGATAAAAGAATAAAAATAATAAAAAACATAGAAAATTTTGGTGGCGGAGAATCAAGAAATAAAGGGCTCGAACAAGCACAAGGGCAATATATTGGTTTTGTAGATGCTGATGATTATGTTGAATTTGACTTTTATAAAAAATTATATAATAAAGCAATAGAAGAAAATGCTGATATAGTACGTGGATATGAAAGAAGAATCTCTGAAGATAACGATAAAATAACTGTTCATAAAGGTTCAACTATGTTTAAACATAAGCATAAAAAACTTCATCGATGGGTAGTTTGGGATAAAATTTACAGAAACTCTCTTCTTAAAAAACATAATATAAAATTCTTTAATAATTCTTGTCTTCAAGATGGTCCTTTTTCTTTAAAAGCTTTTTATTATGCAAATAAACTTCGTGTAGCAGAAGATACTTTTTATATTCATCGTATTCAAGCAGATTCAATAAGAAAAACAATGAATATAAAAAAATTTTTTGATGAATTTAAGTCTTTTGAGTTAATTATTAATTTTATAAATTCTGTTAATTTTAATACAGAAGATTATTTATTTAATTTTAAGAGAATTATAAGAGAGTTAGACTTAGCTTATGATAAATTTTGGAGATTAACAAGTCCCTCTTCTGAAGAGCTAGAAAAATATATTCAAAAAGTAATGAATTTTTATCATCAATGTAAATATAGAAATTTATTATATAAAAAATATTACAAGCCTTATTTTGATTTTTTTGAGAAGAAAGATATAGAGGGATATATTGATTATTCAAAATCTCAACATATTGAATTACTTAGAATAAAACAAAATGAATTAATAGAAAGTTTTGAAGAAGATATTAAGAATTTTAATGGAATAGGCTTAAATTCAAATAATATAAATCATAGAAATAAAAAACTAATAATTTCTTTAACTTCTTTCCCTCCTAGAATGAATGATATACATTATTGTTTATTTTCACTGCTTAATCAGAGTCTTAAGCCAGATAAGCTTATTTTGTGGTTAGCTGAAGAACAATTCCCAAATAAAGAAAAAGATATTCCTGAAAAAGTCTTGGAATTAAAAAAATATGGCTTAGAAATTAAATTTTGCAATGATATTAAATCTTATAAAAAGCTTATTCCAACATTAAAAGAATTTCCTAATGATATTATAATCACTGCTGATGATGATGTATATTATCCACAGAATTGGCTTGAGTTATTATATGAATCATGGCAAAAAGAACCTGAATTTATTCATTGTCATAGAGCACATAAAATAATGTTTGATAATAATAAAATTCTTTCCTATCAAGCAAATTGTAAAGGAAGCCATCATGCTAACTTTTTAAATTTTTTTACAGGATGTGGTGGTGTTTTATATCCTAATAATTGTTTTTATAAAGATATTTCAAGAGAAGATTTGTTTATGGAATTATGTCCAAATGCTGATGATATATGGTTTTTTGCTATGGTGGTTTTAAATAATACAAAGATTAAAGTAGTTAAAAATAATATAAAGAAATTAACACATGTAAACTTGCTTCGTTCCAAGGGTTTCACAGATGATCATATTTTAATGAAATTAAATGTACATGGAAATCAAAATGATATACAATTGCATAATGTATTTAATCATTATAAAGACTTAGAGGCGAAATTAAAAAGTAATTTATGTTAAATCATTTATTAAAAATTCTATATAAAATTTTATTTGAAATTAATTTTTTAGATAAAAAAGATAAATATTTTCAAAAATATAGTATATATAAAAATAAAATTGAGATCTTAGATAATATTTATGAAAACTTAAAAACTAAAGATAAAGTATTTAATAAAATCTATGAAAATTTAAAAATTAAAGATAAAAAGCTTAATGAAATTAATAATATTTTATTAGAAATTAAAAAAACTAAATCTGTAAAAAGTATTATATCTACTCATACTACACCAGAAAAAATTAAAACTATTCATAAAAAATATTTAAACCAAAAATGTTTTATTTTAGGTTCAGCACCTTCTATTAATGATTTTGATTTATCTAAACTTGAAAATGAATTTGTGTTTTGTGTAAATAAAGGTTATCTCCTAAAAGATAAAGGCTTAAAAAATATAAATGCTTATTGTATTGCGGATCCAGAAGCTTTTCGAGATTATGGAATAGAAGCTCTGCAACAAAATTCAAAGTATTTTTTCTTAAATACAAGTGTATTATATGATTTAGAGGATAAAGAAAATCTTTTTATATATGAAACCTTGATGGAACCTAAAATATCAGAAGGTTTTTTTCAATTTGATTTAACAAAGCCTATATATGATAATAATACTGTTATTTTACATGCATTACAAATAGCTGTTTATATGGGGTTCAGAGAAATTTATTTAATGGGAATTGAACTTAATTTCAATCCAGATAAGCCTCATTTTTATGATTCATCAGAAAGAGAAAAAGAATCTTGTCAAAAAAGAAGTATTAACAATGCCCCTAAAATGCTTAAAGGACTTAAAAAAGCATATTTTATTTTAAATGAAAGAGGAGTAAAAATATATAATTGTTCAAAAAATACAGAAAACCTAGATTTTATTCCTTTTAAAAGCCTCTAAATCCAATTAAATATTTTTATCTTCATTATCTTTGTCTTTATCTTTTTTATTCCAACATTTATCAAGATATTTTATTTTTAATTCACGATTTTCTTTTTCTAATTCTTCTATTTTTTTATTTTTATCTTTTTCAGTTTTACCCAAAAGTACAAGACAAAGAGAAAATCCCAATCCAAAACTTGCTAAAAATAAAGCTATAAACACGATTTTTTCTCCTTATTATCCTTTCCAAGAATTCATATATTCAATCATTTCTTTACTAGGCTTATCTATATTTATTCCCATTGATTCTAATTTTATCCTTGAAAGTTCTTGATCTATTTCTTTTGGCAAGGTATAAACTTTTTTTTCAAGGGAATTCCTATTTTTTATTATATATTCCACAGAAAGCGCTTGATTAGCATAACTTAAGTCCATTACTGAAGAAGGATGTCCTTCTGCTGCACATAAATTAACTATTCTACCCTCTGTTAAAACAAAAATAGATTTATTATTCTTTAAAACAAATTCCTGTACTGAAGGTCTTGCTTCTTTTATTTCTAAAGCTCTTTCTTTTAATGCTTTTACATTTATTTCAAAGTCAAATGCCCCTGTGTTGCATACGATAGCATTGTTTTTCATTGCTTCAAGA
>MOYB01000005.1:204687-225621 GCA_001899385.1 Candidatus Caenarcanum bioreactoricola
CATTGTTTTTCATTGCTTCAAGATGTTCTATATCTATTACATGCTTGTTTCCTGTAACTGTAATAAATAAATCTCCATATTTTACTGCTTCTGTAATAGGCATTACTTGAAACCCTTCCATCGAAGCTTCTAAAGCTTTTACATAATTTATTTCCGTAACAATAACTTTTGCTCCTAAACCTCTAGCTCTCATGGCAACTCCTCTGCCGCACCAACCATAACCTACTACAACTATAGTCTTTCCTGCTAAAAGAATATTTGTTGCTCTTAAGATTCCATCAATAGTTGATTGTCCAGTACCATAACGATTATCAAAAAGAAATTTAGTTTGGCAGTCATTCACAGCAAAAGCAGGAAAAGATAAAAGCCCGGCTTTTTCCATTGCATTGAAACGTGTAACTCCACTTGTTGTTTCTTCTGTAGTTCCTATTAGATTCTTGGCTTTAGCAGGGCAGTTTTCAAAAAGATATGCTAAAACATCACCGCCATCATCCATGATTATTTCAGGATCAAAATCAAGAGATATTTTTATATGTTCATAATAAACTTCTTCTTTTTGTCCTTTAATTCCATAAACAGGGATTTCTAAATCTTTTGCAATCCAAGCAGCAGTGTCATCTTGAACAGACAAGGGATTACTTGAAATTAATAAACAGTTAGCGCCCCCTGCTTTTAAAACACGTGCTAAATTCGCAGTTTCAGTTGTAATATGCGAACAAACAGAAATTCTTTTATTTTGAAGAGGTTTTTCTTTTTGAAATCTTTCACATATAGTTTTAAGTACAGGCATTTCTTTCCAAGCCCATTCAACTCTTTTTCTTCCTATATCAGCAAGGTTTATATCTGCAATTTGCATATATTTTTATTTTTTATAAATTTATGTCAAAATAATATCATTAACTAAAATTATTTTTTAATGGAATTATATCTTGACAGTGCTATTATAGAAGAAGTTGAAGAAATAAATAGTTGGGGCATAATAAGCGGTATTACAACTAATCCAACTTTAATTGCTAAAGCAGGAAAAGATTTCAAAGAAACTGTTATTAAAATTTGTGAAATAATCAAAGGTCCAGTTAGTGCTGAAGTAACCTGCGAAGATTTAGAAGGAATGATTAAACAAGGAAAAGAAATTGCTCGTTGGCATGATTCTATAGTAATAAAACTTCCTTGTAATGTAAATGGATTAAAAGCTTGTAAAGAATTGTCCAACGATGGCATTCAAACAAATTTAACTTTATGTTTTTCAGTAAATCAAGCACTTTTATGTTCTGCTGCAGGGGCAAGTTTTATAAGCCCATTTATAGGCAGACTTGAAGATATAAATCATAATGGCATAGAATTAATAAGAGAAATAAAAGAAGTTTTTGAGAAACATAATATTAAAACTAAGATAATAGCAGCAAGTGTAAGAACACCAGAACATGTTAGTGCTTCGGCTTTAGCAGGCGCAGATATTGCAACAATACCGTATACACTTTTTGATAAGCTTATAAATCACCCATTAACAGAAAAGGGAATTGAAAAATTTATGAGTGATTGGAAAAAAACTATTTAATAAAAAAGTAAAACTATAGAAGTATTATCAGGAGCTTCTGCTTCATAAGCTCTTTTTAAAAGTTCATCAGCAGTTTCTTCTATAGGAAGTTCTTTGTTTAAGACTTCAGCAACTTTTTCTTCGGTTGCATATAAAAGTCCATCACTACACATTAAAATTTTGTCATCTTTTTTAATAGAAAGTTGATATAAATCTACACCAAAAGATCTTTCACTATTACCGCCTACATAAAACAATAAAGAACCACCTTCACCTGTTTCTGGATTATAATTTTCACTATGATCTCTTGTTAAACGATAAAGTGTACTATCTCTGAAGAGATAAGCTCTACTATCTCCTGTATTTGAAATATAAATATTATTATTTTCATAATCTATAAGTCCACAAATAAAAGTACTTCCTAAATCAAGTTTTGATGCTTGGCTGTTATTCCATTTTATAAGTTCTTGATTAGATTCTATAACAGCATTTCTTAACCAACTTCCAATTTCTAAAGATTTAAAAACTTTTGTTCTACCTTCATTTAACCATTTATTTTTAACTATATTACACATTAATCTACTTGTGATTTTGCCATTAACAGCAGAACCTACACCATCTCCTAAGCCTAAAATCCTTGCATCTTCACTAAGAAATGCAGTATCCATATTTTCTTTTCTTTTTAAGCCTATATCACAAAGAGCAAAGCATTTTTTATCTTCAAACTCAGCACTATATCGTTTTTGTTCATCATTAAAATAACTATCTTCAGTACTAGTTCTTGCACTAAAAGAACCATCTTTAGAAAGAGTTTTTACATCTTCAAGATTTGAAAGATTATCTATATAAGAATTAAGAACTTCAACATAAGCTTCTATTTGTAAATTGTAAATTTTAGTTTTTAAAGAATTAAAATCTTCTTCTTCATTTTTATTTATTTCAATATGTTTTTGACAAAGAATTTTACCTTCACACAAAACATCATTAAGTATATATATTGTAGAACCTGTTATTTTAAGTTTACGATCAAGTATTTTTTCTATTATTTTTTTACCAAAAAGCCCTTTCCCCATAAAAGCAGGTAATAAGGCAGGATAAGCATTTAAAACACGGTCTTTATAAGCATTTAATACTACATTTGAAACCATACGGCTATAATCACATAAAAGAATTAACTCTATTTTTCTTTTTGAAAATTCTTTTGCAATTTGATAATCATATTCTTCAATACTCGCAAATAAATCGGGCTTTTGAATAATAATTTCTATATTATGTTTTTGTGCTATTTCAGAAAGTTCTGGATTCTGTTGACTACATATAATCAGTGCTATCTCTGTTTTTAATATTCCAGATTTAATAGCTTCTAATAAACCTAAAGTAGTTATATTATTTCTTGATGTTAAAATACCTATTTTTGCCATATATTTTTATTTAATATTAGCCCCCTTTTCAGGGGGGTTGGGGATTCTATTCATTAATATGTTGTTTTGTTATTTCTCCGCTTGTGATTAATGCATTTCTAAATTGTTCCATTAAATCAGTCATCCCACCTGGTGAATGAGGAATAAGAATAGTATTTGTTTTTGAAGCAATTCCTATTTCTTTTAATGTATCAAAATATTGAGTCATCATAACAAGGCTCATTACATCTTGAGCATTTGCTCCCGGTATACTTTTTTGAAATTCATCAACAGAATTCTTCAATCCATTAATAATAGCGGATCTTTGATCTGCAATACCTTGCCCTGACAATGCTTTACTGGCAGCATCTGCTTCAGCAGCTTTAACTTTTAAAATTTTATCTGCTTCCCCTTTTTCAGTAGCGGCAACTCTTAGTCTTTGAGCAGCATTAATTTCATTCATCGAAGCTTTTACTTTAGGATCAGGATCAATATCAGTAACCAATGCCTTTTGTATACCATAACCATAATCATCCATGTCTTGTTTCAATTGATTCTTTACTTCATCAGCAATATCATCTTTCTTTTCAAAAACATCATCAAGATTTATTTGAGGTACTTTTGCACGAACTACATCAAAAACATAAGAACGAATTTGTTCTTCTGGATTATAAAGTTTATAAAAAGCCTCATAAATTTTTTCAGGTATAACATAGAACTGCACTGAAACAATTACATGAACAAATACATTATCTTTAGTTTTTGTTTCAACTTTAACATCAAGTTGTTGAATTCTTAAATTAATTCTACCTGCAATAGTTTCAAAAACAGGAAATTTAAAATTTAATCCGGGCCAAGCTAGCTTTTGAAACTTCCCGAACTGTTCAACAATTGCAACTGTTTGTTGTGTTACAGTAAATAAGCTTAATAGAATTATAAATGCTATTACACCAATTATTACATATATCATAAAATTAGTAATTTAGAGATTAATAAAAGTATCTCATAAAATTGGTTTTTTATAAATCTAAAAAAATTATGTAAGTCCAATTGTTTGACAAAGTTCATCAAATGCTTCTTTATCGCTAAGTGCATTTAAAAATTCTTCTTCAAGAAAAAGGCTAGGTTTTTTTGAAGAAAATGTATTGTTTGGAGTAAAGTTTCCATCAAGAGTTTTGTAAACACCCAGATAGACAGGATTTTCTTTTTCTTCTTTTTCTTCTTTTTCATCCTGAATTAGTATATGAATAAAAGAATTTCTATTATTCCTAGTAATTTCAAATATTCTTAATTTCTCATTAAATTCACCCATTTTTAATCCAGTAGCCTTTTCTAAAAGTGTAATAACTTCTCTAGCAGTTGCACGAAATCTTCTATTCTGTATTATGGGGGAGATAGTAAATCTAGTTTTATCTCTTAAATTAATTCTTCCAACCATAATTTTTATTTTTAAATTTATAATAATTAGTACATATTAACAAAAAACACAGAACATGTAAAGTCATTAATGTGTTTTTGAATTTAAGGCTTTAAAATTATTGGTCCGAATATATTGTATATCTAGTACCTTTTTCCGTAACGACAGGTACAAACACAGCTTTTTCTATCTTTATGTTCAAAAGCCTAGTTGCTATTTTACCAGCTTTCTTTAAATCTACTTTCTTTCTAGGTAAAATGAAATTTTCATAACCCCCATTGTTGCTAAGATTAAAAGTACCAAACATACCTTCTATAATAAATAATTCTTTAGAAGTCATAGGTACTAATTTAGTAGTAGATTCTTTAAATTCCATTCCCTCTCTCATCTTGTTGAGGTTGTTAAAATGCTCATAATAATTTCTTTCTTCAGCATTTACAAAAGATCCTACTATTGTTCCATCTGCCTCTAGTTTTAGAGTTCTCTTTGGTTTAAACATTCTAAAAACTTTACTCAAATAATCTGCACGCATTCTTATTTTCCCAACCATAATTTTTTTTAAATTTATAATAAGTTAGTATATATTAACAAAGATTATAGAATATGTAAAGTCATTAAGGTGTTTTTGAATTTAAGGCTTTAAAATTATAAAGAAATGAAAGAAAAAGATATTATAAATCTTATAAAACATAAATTTCCTGAATCAAGAGATTTTATAGGGGATGACTGTGCCTATATTGAAAATCTTAATCTTTTAATTTCTACAGACTCCCTTATTGAAAACATACATTTTTTAAGTGATATAGAGCCTTATTATCTTGGATGGAAAAGCCTTGCTGTTAATATTAGTGATATTGTTGCTATGGCAGGAAAAGCTTTGTATTTTACTTTAGCACTTTCTTGTCCTCCTAAATCAGATTCTTGGCTTAATGAATTTTTTCAAGGACTTAATGATTGTGCAAAAAAATTTAATGTAATTCTTATTGGTGGAGATCTTACTGGTGCTGAAAAAATTTCTATTTCTATTTCTATCTTTGGTATGCCTTTGGATAAAAATAAAATAGCTTTCCGTTCAAATGCTAAACCTCAAGACAAAATAATAATAAGTGGGGATCTTGGTATGAGTGCTGCTGGTCTTTGGGCTATAAAAAACAAAAAAACAGAAATCTTTCCTGAATGCGTAAAAGCTCATTTAAAACCGATTCCTAAAGCTGAAAAAGTAGAAAATTTAATTAAAGAAAGTAATAAAAGCTTTTCAATGATGGATTTAAGTGATGGACTTCTTGATGGTCTATTACAAATCGCTGAAATGAGTAATGTATCTTTAGAAATCGAATTATCAAAAATAAATATAAATAAAGAACTTATTGATTGTACAAAACTTGCAAATGAAAATATTTGGCAATGGATACTTGTAGGAGGGGAGGATTATGAATTATTAGCAACAGTTAATAATAATTTTAATTCTAATGATTGGACTGAAATAGGTATTGTAAAAGAAGCTTCTGATTCTTTAGTAAAAATTTATTTGAATGGTCAAGAATTTAATTACAAAAGTTTTAAGACCTTTGATCATTTTTAAATTTTAATTATTTAATATCGCCAAATACAGAATCACCAATTACTATTTCTTCTTTTTCAAGATCTTTTTTTCTACCATTAGAATCTCTTGCCCCGTATATGGTCATTGTAAAACTCCAAGGGTTTCCATTTGTATCTTTAGCATTACATCTAAATTCATCATCTTTTTTGATTGGTTCTTCTATACTTTTAACTTTCCCTGATACTTGTCTTCCGAAAACAGTTAAAGGAGATAAAGTCCCTTTATTACTTACACAAGAAGAGTCTTCTGCCATAATAATTTCTCCTAATTTAAAATTAAACTTTATGTATTGCTAATATAATTCAAAAAGATTATTTATTGATTATTATTTTTCAAAAAAAATTTCTATAATAAAATAGCCAAGTTTAAAATGAAGTGATATAATTTATTCTTTCAAATAAACTGGGTGAAATATTACAAATTTATGAATTTAGATCCAAGCAGTTTTACAAGTGAATCTATATTAGAATCTTTTAATTCTATTCAAATAAAAGTAGCTTCTCCTGAAGTAATCAAGAATTGGTCTTTTGGTGAAGTCAAAAAAGCTGAAACAATAAATTATAGAACTCTGTCTCCTGAAAAAGAAGGCTTATTTTGTCAAAAAATATTTGGTCCTGTTAAGGATTGGGAATGTGCTTGTGGCAAATATAAAAGAATTCGTTATAGAGGTATAATCTGTGAAGTTTGCGGGGTTGAAGTAACTGAATCTCGTGTTAGACGTTATCGCATGGGGCACATAAAACTTGCTGCACCAGTATGTCATATTTGGTTCTTAAAAGGTATACCTAGTTATCTTAGTTTATTATTAGAACTTTCTTTAAAAGAACTTGAACAAGTTATATATTTTAATTCTTATATAGTTATTGACCCCGGCAATACAGAACTTAAAGAAAGACAACTTTTAACTGATGATGAATTTGATGAACTCTGCCAAAAAGATAATGTAAAATTTGAAGCTGGCATGGGTGCTGAAAGTATTTTAAAATTAGTTGATAGATTAACAAAAGTTGAATATGAATTTCCTGAAAATGAAAGAGATGCTAAAGGTAAAATCATTTCATTAAAAGGACTTGAAGACTTAGTTGCACAATTAAAAGATGAATTAAAAACTGCTAAAGTCTCTGCTCAAAAAAAAGTTAAATTAATTAAACGTTTAAGACTTACAAATAAACTTCTTCAAGCAAAAATCGATCCTGCTTGGATAATTATGGATTACTTACCAGTATTACCTCCAGATCTTCGCCCAATGGTTCAATTAGATGGTGGTAGATTTGCAACTAGCGATCTTAATGATTTGTATAGAAGAGTTATAAATAGAAATAATAGGCTTATAAAGCTTAAAGAAATGTATGCTCCCGAAATAATCATTAGAAATGAAAAAAGAATGTTGCAAGAAGCTGTTGATGCTCTTGTTGATAATGGAAGAAGAGGACGAGAAGTTTTAGGATCAAATGGTCGCCATCTTAAATCACTTTCAGATATTATTGAAGGAAAACAAGGACGTTTTAGACAAAATCTTTTAGGGAAACGGGTTGATTATTCAGGTCGTTCTGTTATTGTTGTAGGTCCAAAATTAAAATTACATCAATGTGGTGTTCCTGCACCTATACTTTTAGAATTATTTAAGCCATTTATTATTGAAAAGCTTATTAAGAGAGGACTTGCGCCTAATATAAAAACCGCGAAAAAAATGATTGAAAACGGTTTAACTGTTGTATGGGAAACTCTCGAATCTACAATAAAAGATCATCCAGTCCTTTTAAATCGTGCACCAACACTTCACCGTTTAGGTATACAAGCTTTTGAACCTATATTAGTAGAAGGTAGAGCTATTCAATTACATCCTCTTGTTTGTGCTTCTTTTAACGCAGACTTTGACGGGGATCAGATGGCTATTCACGTACCTTTATCTGCAGAAGCTCAGGCAGAAGCTAGAATGTTAATGCTTGCATCTAATAATATATTACTTCCAGCAACTGGTAAACCTTCTGTGTTGCCTAGCCAAGATATGGTTTTAGGACTTTATTATTTAACTATTAATAATCCAGATGCAAATAAATGTAAAGGTGCTGGCTTAATCTTTTCATCAATGAGAGATGCTGTTTCTGCATTTGAAGAGCGTCTTGTTCATGTACATGCAAAAATAAAAGTAAGAATTGCCGTAGGAAAAATAATAGAAACTACTTTAGGAAGAGTTATTGTTAATCAAACAATTCAATCTGTTTTAAATGAAATTAATAAAAACAAAGAATTTCGTTTTGTAAATGAGCAATTAGGCAAAAAAGAATTAAGTAATTTATTTATAGAGATTTACGAAGAATATGGAACTTCTGCTGTTGCTGAAATTGCAGATTTATTAAAAGACATTGGTTTTGAATATGCAACATTTGCTGGTATAACTATTGGAATTGAAGATCTTGATATTCCAGATGCTAAAAAAGAATTAATTGAAGAAGCTGATAAAAAAGTTTTACAAGCAAAAAGAGCATATGAAAAAGGTGATATAACAGAAGTTGAACGATACAATCGAGTAATTGATACTTGGTCAGAAACTACTGATAAATTAACACAAGAAGTAGTAGACGAGAAAACTGGTTTACATGCTTTAAATCCAGTAAGAATGATGGCGTTCTCTGGAGCGAGAGGAAATATTTCTCAGGTAAGACAGTTGATTGCAATGCGGGGATTAATGGCAGATTCTGCAGGTAAAATTATTGATCAGCCTATTACTTCAA
Source organism: Candidatus Caenarcanum bioreactoricola (assembly GCA_001899385.1). Lineage (GTDB taxonomy): Bacteria > Cyanobacteriota > Vampirovibrionia > Caenarcaniphilales > Caenarcanaceae > Caenarcanum > Caenarcanum bioreactoricola. The sequence goes on from MOYB01000005.1 coordinate 213,380, forward strand.
ATTTCCGAGAAGGCTTAACTGTAACAGAATATATTATCTCAAGCTACGGAGCAAGAAAGGGGATTGTTGATATAGCACTTAAAACAGCTGACTCTGGTTATTTAACAAGAAGACTTGTTGATGTAGCACAAGACGTAATAGTAAATGGTGATGATTGCGGTACTCAAAAAGCAATAAAATTAGTTGCTATAAAAAATAGAGGTTCTGATATTTTAAGTTTAGAGAAAAGGTTATTTTCAAGAACACTTGCACAAGATATTATTGATCCTAAAACTAAAGAAGTAATTGCAAAAAGAAATCAAATTGTAGATAGAAAACTTGCTAAAAAAATATGTGCAACAGGTATTAAAGAAGTTCTTATTCGTTCAGCTTTTACTTGTGAAAATACATATGGTGTTTGTGCGAAATGTTATGGTGCTAGTTTAGCTACTAATACGCCAGTATCAGAAGGAGAAGCAATAGGAATTATTGCAGCACAATCAATTGGAGAGCCTGGAACACAGCTAACGATGAGAACGTTCCACACAGGAGGAGCTGTTGCTGGGATAAGTTCAAGAATTGAAATAAAAAACAAAGAAGAAGGAATACTTACTTTTGATGAAGATTACACAAGAGAAATTCGTAATCGTTATGGTGAAAACGTAAAAGAAACAACAAGAGATTTAGTTCTAAAAATAGCTTCACATGAATATAAAATGCCAACAGGAGCTACTATAAGATTTTCAAGTGGTACTAAAATTGAAAAAAATCAGGTTTTTGCAGAATATAATGATTCAAGTGTTAAACCATTAACTGAAAAAGCTTTTAAAGATTTGCTTTCAGATCGTTCAGGACAAGTAGTATTTTCTGATTTTGAAGTTGATGAAAAACAAGATAGATTTGGTAATATTTCTCGTTCTGCAACTAGAAGTGGTACTATTTGGGTTATGGAAGGTCAAGTTTATAATCTTCCTGCTTCTTCTGAAATTCTTGTTGATGATAGTCAAAGAGTTAAAGAAGGTGAAGTTTTTAGTGAAACAAAAACACTTTGTGAACATAGCGGTAGAATTAAATTCTCTTCTGATATAGAAGTTGAAAAAGGAAAGAAAGATGGAAAACCTTATAATAAAGTTATTAAAGGTAAAGAAATAAATATAGTAATTGCTTCTATAGAAGCTAAAAATGCTAAAGTTGAAGAAAATTCACAAGGTGGTTATTCTTGGATTGTAAATGAAAACGAAAAATATCTTTTAAGACTTCATCCAAATGAATCTGTAGAAGATATGGCAACTATTGGTGAATTAAAATCTGATATTTTACCTAGAGTTAATTGTAGTGGAGAAGTTCGCTATGGTGAAGGACTTGAGTCCCTTGATGAAAGGAGAAATTTAGAACCTAATCAAGAAGGCATAATTTACTTTATACCAGAAGAGATTCACAGCATCAGTAAAGACATAAGTTTAAAATATGTTGAAACAGGAGATAAAGTAACTGCAGGACAAGAAGTTGTAAAAGATGTAATTGCAAGGATAGATGGTATCGTAGAATTAAAAATTGAAAATGATATTATTTATGAAGTAATTATAAGACCAGGCGAATTATATGAAATTGAAAACCCAGAAGATTTAAAAATAGAAGAAGATACTATTATTGAATCAGGAACTCTTGTATTACCTGGAGTTAAAGTAAAAGAAACTTCTATTGTTAATCTTAGTATAGAAAATGAAACTGGACAAATCAAAGTATTTGTAAGACCTGTTCAAACATTTAAAATTAAAGAACCTAATATAAAATTAAAATTCAATACAAGTTCTGATTCAATAAATATAGATGTTATAACTCATATTCTTTATAAAAATGGTGAAAGAGTAAGAAATCTTGAAGGAAGTGCTCTTTTACGTACAAATTTAGTTTTAAAAATGTCTGATGATCTTAGTCTTTTAAAAGCTTTTGTTGAATATAAAAATCATGAATTTAAGATAGTTATTCAAGATTCAATTATTCTTAAGAAAGAAAGTGAATATAGCGAAACTTATTTACTTGTAGATGAAGATTCTGAAGTAAAAGAAAATGATGTAATAGCAAAAATTCAAGTATTAAGCGATTATGATGGAGAAGTAAGACTCTGTAAAGATGATGATAGAAAAATTATGCTTATAACTAAAGATCATTTACTTTATTATCCACAAAAAGCAGGTTCTGAAATAAAAGTAGGAACTTATATAAGAGAAGGAGATATTATTGATGAGAAAAAGAAACTTAAAGTTGATATAAGTGGGCAAGTAGTTGGTTTAACAGATGAAGGAATTATACTACTTAAAGGGAGACCTTTCCTTATTAGTCCTGGTACACAACTACAAGTCGAATCTGGAAGTTTTGTGCAAAGAGGAGATCAATTAGCAGTTCTTATTTTTGAACAACAAAAAACAGGGGATATTGTTCAAGGTTTACCTAAAGTTGAAGAACTTCTTGAAGGAAGAAAACCTAAAGAAGCAGCACTTCTTGCCCCTATAGATGGTATTGTAAATCTTGATGAAGAAGGCAAAATTAAAATTACTAATGAACAAGAAGAAGTTTCAATAGATATTTTAATGGGACAAAATGTACTTATAGAAAACAATCAAAAGATTTCAAGAGGAGATGTTTTAACGGATGGTTCTGCAAATCCACATCAAATAGTTGAAATGCTTGGACAAGAGGCTGTACAGATTTATCTTGTTGATGAAGTCCAAAAAGTTTATTGTAACCAAGGTGTTGAAATCTCAGATAAACATATTGAGATAATCGTAAAACAAATGAGTATGAAGGTTAAAGTTGAAGAATCTGGAGACACAATCTTTTTACCAGGTGAATTAGTTGAATTAAATGAACTTAACGAAGCAAATAGAAAGATTAAAGAAGAAGGTGGAGAAGAAGCAACTTATAAGAATGTTCTTTTAGGTATAACAAAGGCAAGTTTAAATACTCAGAGCTTTATGTCTGCAGCAAGCTTCCAAGAAACAACTCGTATTTTAACAGAAAGTGCTCTTGAAGGTAAGTCAGATAAATTAAGAGGTTTAAAAGAAAATATAATTGTAGGAAAGCTTATACCAGGCGGAACAGGTTATGCATATATGAAGAGAAGAGAAGAATTTCTTGCTGCAGAAGAACACAGAAAAGAAGCTTCTTTAGAAAACATCGAACCATATCAAAGTTTTGCTTCTTCAAGCTCTAGACAATTTAAGAATTAATATTTAAAAAGAACTTAAACAAAAAGTAATTCCAAAGATTTGTGCATTAGGCAAAGCTTGTTTTATTAATTCAGCACACTTATCAAGAGTAGAACCACTTGCAATAAGATCATCTATTAATAAAATAGTAATTTCTTCTTTGTTTTTATTTAGATTAATTATTTTTTCATTATTTTTATTAAAATTTAAACTATAAGATTCTTTAATTCTATCTTTACGACCTTTTATATTTAATTTATGAAAATTAGTTTCTCTTAATTTTTTTAGAAAATCTTTTAAATAAATTATTTTTGATAAGACAGAAAGTTCTTTTGTTAAAAGCTCACTTGTAATCCATTTTCTTTCTTTGCTTTTTAAACCTGGTACTGCAATTAGATAATCAAATTTCATATTTTTTATTTTTAAAAATTTATTTAGAATTTGAGCTATTGGTTCAGCTAAATAAGGATTTTTCCATTTGAATTCGTGCAATATGATTTTTGATTCATTAAGATATGGACTTGTTGAAAAAACTTCATTAATATATTTAAAATCTTTTCTACTTATAAGAGATAAATCAAGAAATTTATTTATACAAACTTCACAAATTTCATTATTTTCACTTTTACAATCTATATGTTTAAAACCAAAAGCACAAGATTTTTCAAAAAATAAATATAATAAATTTTTAAACATATTATTAAATTTTATAATAATCCCATTATGATAGAATCAAAATTATTAGTTTATATAAATATAATATGAATAATTATAATTTTGATACACTTTGTTTACATGCAGGATATAAACCAGATGAAGAAATAGGTTCAAGACAAGTTCCTATATATCAAAATGCTTCTTATATTTTTAAGAATAGTGAAAAAGCACGTAATCTTTTTGCTTTAAAAGAATTTGGATATATATATTCACGTCTTACAAATCCAACTGTTTCAGTGCTTCAAAATAGAATGGCAGCACTTGAAGGTGGAGTAGGCGCTGTTTGTGCTTCTTCTGGGCATGCTGTTCAAATGCTTACTTTTTTTAATCTTTTAAAATCCGGTGATGAATTTCTTGCTTCTGATAAACTTTATGGTGGTACTATAAATCAATTTAAAAATAGTTTTGCTCAATTTGGATGGAAAGTAAAATTCACTAATTTTGATGATTTACAAAGAGTTTCTGCTTTAATTAACAGCAATACAAAGGCAATTTTTGCAGAAAGTCTTGCAAATCCTGGTGGTAATGTTTCTGATATAGAAGCACTTGCTGAAATAGCTCATAAACATGCTATTCCTTTAATAATTGATAATACAATGGCTACTCCTTATTTATGTAAACCTATTGATTTTGGAGCAGACTTAGTAGTTAATTCAACTACAAAATTCTTAAGTGGAAATGGAAGTTCTTTAGGTGGTGCAGTTGTTGATTCTGGAAACTTTGATTGGGCACAAAATAATAAATTTACATTATTAACAGAAGCAGACTCTTCTTATCATGGATTAAAATTTTATGAAACTTTTGGAAATTTAGCTTTTACTGTTAGAGGTATTGCAATAGGTTTAAGAGATTTAGGTGCTTGCCAATCACCAATGAATGCTTTTTTAACGCTTAATGGTATTGAGACTTTATCGCTTAGAATGAAAAAACATTGTGAAAATGCGCAAGCAGTTGCAGAATTTCTTGAAAATCATAAAAAAGTAGAATGGGTATCTTATTTAGGCTTAAAATCAAATAAATATCATAAGATTGCTTCAAAGTATTTTAAAAAAGGTTTTGGATCTGTTTTTACATTTGCTTTAAAAGACGGTTATACTGCTTGTGAAGAGTTTATAAAGAAATTAAATCTTTTTTCTCATTTAGCAAATATAGGAGATTCAAAAAGTTTAATAATACATCCCGCTTCAACAACTCACGCTCAATTAAGTGAAGCTGAAAGAGAAAAAGCAGGTGCTTCGTCAAATGTTCTTAGAGTTTCAATAGGATTAGAAAATATAGAAGATATTATAAAAGATATTAAAACTGCTTTATAGTCTACGCTCTAAAACAAAGCTTGTTTTTCTTTTTCTAATTCTTTTTTTAATAAAGTTGTATCTATTTTTGTTTGAGGCTTAGAATTTAATATTTGAACTTTTAATAAATCTTTTATAATTTCATATTTTAATATTTGACTTTTTTGAAGTACTTCAAAGCCTTGTAAAAAAGTATTTCTTTTAAAATTTAATTTTTCTTCTAATTCTTGGATTTTTACTTCAAAATGCTTTTCTGGAAATAAACAACAAAATTTCCATAAAATTTTTAAAAATTCTGTCGTAGAAATTTCTCGATGAACTATTTTTATCCAATCTTTTAAAATAATTTGTAAATTATTAAATTTATCTAAAGAAACATTAAAAGCAATTTGTAATTCATCTCCAATTTTTAAATTATTTATTTCTTCTATATTAGTACGCCAACTTAATGCATCAATAGATTTTTCATTTATATTTATATTGATTTTTACATGTGCTTTATCTTTGCCAAGACTATTTATATTTAAGATTTTAACTTTTTCTTTAAATGTAAAAATAGGTTTAGAAAAACCCATTCCAAAAGGAGCTAAATTTAAAATTTTTGAAAGTCTATCTAAAGAAAATTCAAAAAATTCAATTTCTTCATTTATATATAATTCTGCTTCTAAAGTTTCTTCTCCTAATTTGTTTTTTAATTCTTCTTGTAAACAAAGTTTTAATTTCTCCCAATTTTCTTGTTTTAAAAGAAATCCTCCTGCTGCTTTATGTCCCCCAAATCGTTCAAATAAATCTTTAAATTTATTCATTTCTTGAAAAATATCTATTTGAGAAATACCCCTTGCAGAACCTTTAACTAAGCCATTTTCTAGCATGCCTAAGAATACTGGCAAATGATATTTTTCAACAAGCCTAGAAGCAACTATTCCTATTACACCATGATGCCAAGATTCATCTTCAAGCATTATTACTTTTAATTCATTAAAATTATTTGTTTCTTCAAGTTTTTTTACTGCAGATAAAAAAATTTCATCACAAATTTCTTGTCTTTGTCTATTTTTTTCTGACAGATCTTTGCTTAATTCAATTGCTCTTTCTTGATTATCACATAAAAACAATTCTACACAATCAGAAGCATCAGCAAGTCTCCCAGCAGCATTAATTCTTGGTCCAATCGCAAAACCAACAGCTTCTTCGTCAGATGAATATCCACATTCTTTAAGTAAACATTGCAAACCTATTCGTTTAGTAGAAGAAAGTACTTTTAATCCTTTTTTCACAAGTATTCTATTTTCGGCAGTCAAAGGTACTAAATCCGCAATCATGCCTAATGCAACAAAATCAAGAAGTTTTTCTTTTTCCTCTGTTTTATTGAATTTTTCTAATAAGGCTTGTGCAAGTTTATAGGCAGTACCTACTCCCGGCAGATTATAAAGAGGATGGGTTGGATCCAACATTTTAGGATTAAGAATTGCATTTGCAGGAGGAAGCTCATCAGGGAGACTATGATGATCTGTTATTATTACGTCTAAGCCAAGAGATCTTGCAAGCTTAACTTCAGCAATATTACTTATTCCGCAATCACAACTAATTAATAATTTTGCCTTACCTTTTGATTTAATTTTTACTATTGCTGAATTATTCAATCCATAACCTTCATTAAGACGATCTGGTATATAAAAACTACAATCAGCCCCTAAAAAATCTAAAGTACTTTTTAAAAGAGCAGTTGAAGTTGTACCATCAACATCATAATCTCCATAAATATAAATTTTTTCATTTTTAATTAAAGCTTCTTCAATACGATTAACAGCACTAGCCATGCCTAAGATCTCATTGGGAGAGCTTTCTACTATACTATCAGGATTAATATAATAAGAAGCATCTTTTATTGTTTTAATACCTTGAGAACAAAGAAACTTAGCAAGTAATTCATCTTGACAATAATCTAAAAACTCTTTAGAAGGTGTTTCTTTATTTATTATCCATTTTTTATTATAAAAACTTTTAACTTTATTCATAAGGACTTCTTCTTTCTTCTAATGGTGGTGCTGTTTCTTCTCTTTCTCTTCCAAAAAATCTTTTTACTCTTTGTCTTGGACTTAATCTTGTTCTTTCATAAGGTGTTTCTCTATAAACAGGCCTAGGCTCTGGAATTACTTCTGGTTGTGGGTTAGATGGTTGAGAATCATAAATTTTGTAATTTTGTTGTTGTTCATTTGGCATTCTATAAATATTTTCATGTACATTTACATTTTCTTGTTTTATATTTTTAAACCTTCTATTTGTTATTTGTACCTCTTGAGCTGAAGGCTCTTCTACTATTTCTTCATCTTCGTTATCTTCTTCCTCTTCATCATCAAGATTTGCAGCTGTCTTTGCATTTTCTTTTAAATACTTATCTATATCTTCTTGTGTTGGCTTAGGTGCATATTCTGTAGGCTCAGTTCCTTTTACAAAATCTCTATACTCTGGTCTAAAACTACTTTTTGTTGCAAGTAATCCTGTGATTGGGTCTATTAATCGTCTTACTCTTTGTGCTGGCCTAGGGAAATATTTAAGTGTTGCAGGATTTGTTTTAAAATATTCAATCATATATTTTTTCCAAATAGATGCTAAAACTCCACCTCCAGTTGCATAAGAAGAAGCTTCTTTGTTTTTATCATTACCTCCCCATATTACAGTTACTACATCTGGAGTAAAACCTGCAAACCATACATCTCGAGAGCCATCTGCTGTTCCAGTTTTTCCAGCAATTTCATAATCAGGAATTTTTGCCATAACACCTGTGCCTTGATTAACTACATCAATTAAGATACTAATTAATTCATATATAGGATTTGCGGGTAAAACTCTTTTTGTTTCAACTTTTGTTTCTTCAATAACTTTTCCATTTGAATCAACTATTTTTTGAATAATAATAGGTTTAATATATATACCTCCTCTAGCTAAAGTTGCATATGCATTTGCCATTGTTAAAGGAGATTCAGCAGAACTACCTAGTGCAGATGCTAAATATGGCTGTATATTTTTTAAGCCAACTGCTTGAGAAGTTTCTATAACAGAATTTATACCTACTTTTTTAGCTACTCGCACTGCTGGTATATTTCTAGAATATATTAATGCTCGTCTTACCGTTATATCACCCCAGAATTCATTATCAAAATTCTTAGGTTCCCAAGTAGTTCCTAAATCTTCTTGGAAATAAGAAAAAGGACTATCTGAAATTGTACTTTCTGCTGAATATGCACCTTTCATAAATGCAGTTAAATATACAAAAGGTTTAAAAGAAGAACCTAAAGTATGAGGACTTAATGCTCTGTTCCACTGATTATCCCAAAAATTACCAACTCCACCTACTATTGCTCTTACTTCTCCACTTTGTACATCTATTGTAACTAAAGCACCCTGATTTATGCCCCTAGGAGCGCTTTTTATCCCGTCTCCAAGAATTTTTTCCGCATTTTCTTGTGCTTCTTGATCCAAAGAAGTATAAATCTTTAGACCACCAGTACTAAGATCATTTTCACTATAACGAGACTTTAAATCTTCTAACACTGCACTCATATAAAAAGGATATTTTGAAAAATTAAGTGGTGCTGATTTAAATTCAAGTTTGTAATTTTTTGCATATTCAGCTTGTTCTCTGCTTATATAACCGAAATGTGCCATATCTGAAATTATCTTTTTCTGTATTATATAAGCTCTTTCAGTTTGATGTAAAGTACTTGGTGAAGACAAGAGGCTTACAAGATAAGCAGATTCAGCTATATTAAGCTCTCTCGCATCTTTTCCAAAATATCGTTGACTAGCTCTTTGTACTCCATAAGAATTTTTTCCCCAAAAAACACTATTCAAATAAAGTTCTAAGATTTGATCTTTGTTATATTTTCTTTCTATTTCAAGAGTTAAAAATAATTCTTTTATTTTTCGCCCAGAAGTTTTCCAATCTTTTAAAGAAAAAAATAAATTTTTAACTAATTGTTGTGTTAAAGTACTTCCACCTTGAACGATTCTACCTGATTTTAAATTTATAAGACATGCTCTAAAAATACTAAAAAAATTTATACCGCCATGTTTATAAAATGCTCTATCTTCAGAAGCAAGTAACGCCTGTTTTAAAGAAGTAGACACTTCATCTAAACTTATAATCTCTCTATCTTCTTTACCTTGTAATGAAGAAACAAAATCTCCATTTTTATCATAGATTTGAATAGAACTTAAAAGATTTGTATTGTTAAGATTATCAACTCGAGGCAACCCTAGAATTCTATTAATTGGAGAAATAAAAAGATTTAATAATATCCAAAATATAACAAAACCTAAGATAGCATAACCAATATAACTAAGTATTTTTAAAATTAATTTTTTATGATTTTGATTTGGTTCTTCAGAATCATTTGAATAATTTTCTTGATCCTGATAATAATAATTTTGCTTATACATTATTTATTTATTTGCTTTATTATATTTTATAAAAATAAGTTAATAATTGCTAATAAGTTAATATTTTAAAAATTCTTACTCTCCTAATAATATTTCTAGTAAAGCTTTTTGCGCATGAAGTCTATTTTCTGCCTGATTAAAAATATTATTACTATTTTTCTCAAATAATTCTATACTTATTTCTTCTCCTTTATGTGCAGGTAAACAATGCAATACAGGAATATTTTTGTTTTTTAATAAATCTGAATTAAGTTGATATTTAGAAAATTTTTCTTTATGATTTTTTTCTACTTTTTGTCCCATGCTAATCCAAGTATCTGTGTATAAAACATCAGCATCTATACATTCATTAGGATTATTTGATATTTGAATTTGTGGTGAATTATATTCTTTCGCTAAATTTTTTGCTTTTTTTATATATTTCTCTTGTGGCTTAAATTCATCAGGACAAATAATTTTAAATTCAATACCTATAATTACAGAAGCTAACATTAAACTATTTGAAACATTATTTGCATCTCCTATATAAGATAATTTCAAACCTTTTAATTCTCCAAAAATCTCTTGAAGTGTTAATAAATCAGCTAATATTTGACATGGATGTTCTTCGTCTGTTAAAGCATTTATTATTGATATTTTAGATATAGAAGCTAATTCTAATAAACCTTTATGATCATTTGACCTAATAATAAAAGCATTAAAATATCTTGATAAAACTTGTGAAACATCAGAATAACTTTCACGACTACCTAAACCTATTTCATCATCTTTAATAAAAAGAGTTTTACCTCCTAATTCTAAAATGGCAATTTCAAAACTTATACGAGTTCTTAAACTAGGCTTAGTTGTAAAAACACCTATGATTTTATCTTTTAAAACTTGTTTGTGTTTAGGTCTTTCTTTTTTTAATTTACTCGCTAAAGTTAAAACTTGATTTATTTGTTCTAAATTAAAATCAGCAATTGACAAAAAGTCTTTAGGAAAATCTTTAAAACTTTTGTTCATGAAATAAATTTAATTAAGTGAAGGGGAAATATCATCTTTATCGCCACCACGCATTTGAACTTGAATTCTTATTGCGTCTATAATATCATTTGGGCTTACAAAGTCTAATTCAAGAAAAATTTGCCCGAGTGGCTTTTTTGATTCTTCTGGCATATCACTTTGAATTTTCAAAGCCTTATCAAGCTGTTCTTTTGTAATTCTACCCATAGCAACAAGAATTTGGCCTATTAAACTTGATGAATTATTTTTCTGATTCATTGTAAATTTCAAGAAAATCTAAGTAAAAAGCTGAAGGCACCTATCGCAATGTTTACAGCTGCTGAGTTTCCCCCCTCACTGGGTTCACATAACAAACATCGCCTTCAGCAAGAGTTAATCTTAACTTATTTTAGAAAAAATTATATATAAATTTAATAGAATTAAAAAAAATTAAGAAAAATTTTATATTCTTAAAATCTATTGTAATAATAATATAATTCCTAAAATCAAAAAGATTACTGCTGTTATTCGTCTGGCACAAAGTTCAAAAAAAGTTATTTTATTAAAAATCCTTCCTAAAGAAGCAAGACTAAAAAACAAAATAAAAGCAATAGAAACAACTATTAAAGCTGTACCAACACCAAACATTGCAGGTATAAAAAATATAGATTGATTTTTAATTGCTAAGGGAATAAGACTCCCAAAAAATAATCCTGCTGAAATAGGACAAAAAGCTAAAGAGAATATAAAACCCAATGGTAAAGCAGACCATTTCCCTAAATGCTTAATTAAAAATTCTTGTTTTTCTTGATTAAGAGACAGGCCCCCCAACCCCCTAAAGGGGGAGTCTATTATATCTAACAATAAAATTCCTGTTAAAATCAAGATTATTGCAAGAATAATTTTTATATAATTCGTTAAAAAATTTGCAAGTAATGGAATAGACAATCCTAGTTTTATTATTAAAATTGCTAAAATCCAATAAGCTAAAACACGACCTATTGCATATAGAATTCCTATTTTTATTGTTTCTTTTGGTTTTTCTAGTTTGTTTGAAATAAAGGAAATAGATGCTATATTATTAGCCAAAGGACAAGGACTAATTGAAACAAGTATTCCAATCCATAAAGCCATTATTATATCTGCTATAATCATATATTTTTTTTAATTTCAGTTTTTATGTAATTTTTAAATTCTTTTTCATCATTAAGATAAAACCAAATTTTTTCAAGATTTCCCCATTTTGTTTCTTTGCCTTTAGATAATACAGAAATAATTATTGACTTTGTATAAAGATTATAGTCTTTAATATAATGTTTGTTAGGCTTTTCATCAGTATTTAAAACTTTTAATTCTATTATTCCTTTTTCAATTTCTTTTGCAAAACTTTCTTGAAGCGCTTCTTTTGTATATTTTTCTATTTTTATACAACTGCTACATCTTTGTGTAGTATGAAAATAATAAACAATTATATTAGGATTTTTATTATTAGTTTCAATCTGTTGAGAAATTTCTTTTGCAGAGGTACAAGCAGTTAATAAAAAGAGAAATAACAAATAAATAATTTTTTTCATATTTAATTTTTTTAGATTATTTCACTAGTGTCCCATTAACTTTT
>MOYB01000005.1:227909-238151 GCA_001899385.1 Candidatus Caenarcanum bioreactoricola
ATTTTTAATGGAACACTAGTGAGATTATTTAATTTAATTTTACACATATAAATTATTTTTTATATAAAATTTTTTAAATATAAGGTAAAATTTATATATGGAAAAATTAACAGAGAAACAAATAAATCTTTTTAAGCGCTGTAAATGTAAAGAAAAAGATTTTTTAAAAGAAAAAGATATAAATTACTTAGAAGAATCATTAAAACTTCTTTCATCAAAAGCACGATTAAAGATTTTATTTGTTTTAAATGAAAAACCTCATTGTGTTTGTGATTTAATTACACATCTTGATCTTTCTCAAACATTAGTTTCTTATCATTTAGATGAATTAAGACAAACTGGATTTGTTGAAAGTGAAAGAAATGGAAAATTTATTGATTATAAATTAAGTAAAAAGGCACAAAATTTTATTTATTTTTTAAAGGAGATATTATGAAAATTCAAGTTTTAGGTACCGGATGTACAAATTGTAAAACTCTTTATGAATTAGTAAAAAAAATAGCATTAGAATTTGAATCTATTGAGGTTGAATATATACAAGATATAACAAAAATAGTACAAATGGGTATTATGCAAACTCCAGCTATTATTATTAATGAAAAGCTTGTTCATAGTGGAGGAGGTTGTTCTGCAGAAAAAATAAAAAGTTTAATAAAAGAAAATATATGAATAATAAACTTTCATTTCTTGATCGTTATCTTACTTTCTGGATATTTCTTACAATGCTAATTGGAATAATAACAGGATATTTTTTTCCAGTTATACCAAAATTCATAACTAATATGCAGATTGGCACAACATCAATTCCTATTGCTGTCGGTTTAATATTAATGATGTATCCTCCTTTAGCAAAAGTAAAATATGAAGAGCTTAATAAAGTTTTTCGTGATTATAAAATACTTGGACTTTCATTAATACAAAATTGGATTATAGGTCCTATTTTAATGTTTATACTTGCTATAGCATTTTTTAAGATTTTCCCCGGTGAAAACAATGCAAATCTACCATATATGTACGGCATTATTATGATAGGTCTTGCAAGATGTATTGCAATGGTAATTGTATGGAATGATTTAGCTGAAGGTGATACACAATATGCTGCTGGTTTAGTAGCTTTTAATTCAATTTTTCAAGTATTATTCTTTTCTGTTTATGCATTTTTCTTTATTGCTATATTGCCTAGTTACTTCGGGATTCCAACTAATGATGCAGTTAAAAATATTACTATAAAACAAATTGCAGAAAGTGTTTTTATTTATCTTGGAATACCTTTTATTGCTGGATTTCTTACTCGTTTTATTTTGATTCGTACAAAAAGCAAAGAATGGTATCACAATAAATTTATACCGCAAATAAGTCCTATTACACTTATTGCATTGCTTTTTACTATTTTTATAATGTTTTCTTTAAAAGGAAACTATATTATAAAACTCCCTTTAGATGTAATTCTAATTGCTATTCCATTAATTATTTATTTTATTGTAATGTTTGCTGTATCGCTTTTTATGAGTAAAAAAATAGGAGCAAATTATAAACAATCAGTAACATTATCATTTACTGCGGCAAGTAATAATTTTGAACTTGCTATAGCTGTTGCAGTTGCAATCTGGGGAATAAATTCCGGTGAAGCTTTTGCAGCAGTGATTGGTCCACTTGTTGAAGTGCCCGTCTTAATAACTCTAGTTAATGTAGCATTAAAACTTAAACATACATTTAAATAAACATTATGAATAACATATTTTTACCCTTAGAATGGCTTTCAAAATATTTAGTATATAATTTATTTTTATTAAAGCCCGATACTATCTTTGCAAAGGCTCTTGAATTTTTTATATATGATAGTATCAAAATATTTATATTATTAGCTTTAATTATATTTATTGTTTCGCTTATTAGATCATTTATTCCACCTGAAAAAATAAAGAAATTATTATCTCAAAAATTTGATTTTTTAAGTAATATATTAGCGGCTTTAATTGGTACAATCACTCCTTTTTGTACTTGTTCTGCAATCCCTTTGTTTATAGGTTTTATCGAATCAGGAGTGCCTTTAGGTGCTACTTTTTCTTATTTAATAGCAGCCCCTATGGTAAACGAAATAGCTTTTGCTATGTTGTTCGGGCTTTTTGGTTTTAAAATTGCTTTTATTTATTGGTTAACAGGACTATTAATAGCTATATTAGCTGGATATATTTTAGGAAAAATGAAACTTGAATCTTTAGTGCAAGATTATGTTTGGCAAATACATTCAAATAATTCTTTAATTATAGAAAATAAAACTTGGAAAGAACGAATAAAAGATTCATATTATTATATTTTTGATTTAATAAAAAAAATATTTCCTTTTGTTTTATTAGGAGTTGCTTTAGGGGCTTTTATTCATGAATATGTTCCACAAGACTTATTATTAAAAATCGCAAACAAAGAAAATCCTTTTGCAGTGTTTTTCGCTATTTTACTTGGAATACCTTTATATTCAAATTCAGCGGCTATAGTGCCAGTTATAAGTGCTTTAATAGAAAAAGGACTGCCGTTGGGGACAGCTTTAGCATTTATGATGGCAGTTATAGGGCTTTCTTTACCTGAAATGATTATATTAAAACAAGTTTTAAAAACTAAGCTTTTATTCCTTTATTTTGGAATAGTTTCTTTAGGAATTTTAATTGTAGGTTATTTATTTAATTGGATTTTTTAAAGTTTTTAATCTTGAACAGCATCAGTAGATTGTCTAAGCTGATAGTTATTTTGTTTTGCTATTCTCTTTTCTCTAAAATATTGTTCAATAGCATCTTTACTTAAACGATGATATTCAGCATCCTCAGGATTTTCATATACACCTTTAACCCAAAATATAGAACCACAAACAGGATCATTAGTTATATGTCTATAACGTTCTATTTTTGCTTTCATTTTATAACTATGAGCTTTTAAAATTCCTTTAAAGGGAGCCCCCCCCGTTAATACATTTCATTATTATTTGCATATTATTTTTTTGTAAATTATTTAATCAATTTTAAAATACATATGAACAACTGTCAACACATAAAAGATTTTTATAAAAATTTATTTAATTGGATTTTTTGAAACATCAAAAATAATATTTCGTATTACTATACTAATTTTTTAAGAATTAAGTTATATTTAATCAAGAATATTCAAAAGAAGTTATTTAAAAACTTCTAAGAAATTTAAAAATTTATTTATTATTTTACGGAATTAAATTAATGCCGAAAACATTGGTTATAACAGAAGAAGCTAAATTAGCCGCTCTTATGGATAAGGGGAAAGCTATTGAGTTCTTCTTTGAAAGTGGTGATTTCTCAATAGGAGATGTCTATTGTGGAAGAGTTGAAAATATATTACCTAGTATAGATGCTGTTTTTGTAAATCTAGGACATGGTAATAAAATGGGATTTCTTCATGCAAATTCTATTAAAGGCTATGGTCCTCTCGATAAAAGGATTTTTCCTAAACAAAAAATACTTGTCCAAATAATAAAAGAACCTACTGCAAATAAAGGTCCAAGAATTAGTACTGATATTACTCTCACTGGCAGATTCTTTGTACTTACTACTGAAAATGAAAATATTATATTAAGTCGAAAAATAAATAATCCAGATGAAAGAGCTAGATTAAAAGCAATTGTAAGCTTACTTAAACCACCTATAGGTTTTGGAATTATAATAAGAACAGAAGCAGAAGGTGCCTCTGAAGCAGAATTAGAAGCTGATTTTAAAGAACTATTTTTAAATCGTTGGAAAAGAATAATTGATGAATTTGAAAATCAGAAAAAACCATGTATTTTAATGAAGGATGCAGAAGATCTTTCTTATAAAATTTTGCGAGATGTTTTTCATGAAGGCATTGATACTATAGCTGTTGATAATGAAAAAATTAGAGAAAAATGCAAATATTATCTTGATTTGTGGGCTAAAAATAAACAAATAAAAATTGAAGTCATGCCTTCTAATGAATTGCTTGAAAGATTTCATGTTATGAAAGAACTCAAAAATTCTTTGCTACCTAAAGTAAATTTACCAAATGGTGGTTATTTACTTATAGAACCTACTGAAGCAATGACTGTTGTAGATGTTAATTCTGGCAAATTTACAAGTTCTAGTCGCCCCGAAGAAACTGTTTTACTTACTAACATAGAAGCAGCAACTGAAATAGCAAGACAATTAAGAATTAGAAATATTGGTGGTGTTATTGTTATAGATTTTATTGATATGCCTGATAAACATCATAGAATTAAATTACTTGAACATTTCGAAAAACTCCTTGAACAAGATTTAGCAAGACCTCAAATTGGAAGACTTTCAGATCTTGGACTTGTTGAAATTACAAGGCATAGACAAGAAAGAAGTCTCTATGAAGCTCTAGGGAGAATCTGTGATAAATGTAGTGGCAATGGTTATATATTCCCTTTATTTGAAAAATTTGATAATAGAGAAATTATTATTAATGAGAAGAAAGAAGAAAAAATAGAAATAATAAAATCTAATGAAAATACTATTGAAACAGGAAGTATTGCGGAACTTGAAAATAAATTAATAGATTTTAATAATACAAATATAATAGAAAAACAAGAAGAGATAATTCAAGAAAAATTTGAACAGACACCAAAACAAGAAAAAAAACAACAAGAGCAACAAATACTTCCTGAAATAAAAACAGAAACAAAAATAGAAATAAAACAACAAGAAAAAAAAGAAGAAGAACAGAAAGAAAAATTTAAAGAAGAAAATAAAAATTTGGAGAAAAAAGTTGATATTATTAAAGAAGAAAAATTACCTTCAAATATTGAAATTCCTGTATTCGAAGAATTAAAAAGTCAAGAAGGTAAACCAGGTGTCTATAAAATCTAAAATTTCTTAAATTATGTCTTTTTTGCAAATATTAACTATTATCTTTATAAGTCTTTTTATTTTATGGTCTCTTATTTGCATTATTCTATTAATTCTGAAGGCTTGGATTATTAAAAATGGAATAATAGATAATTATAATAAAGATTCTTTTAATAAAAAAAACTTTCTTTATTCTGAAATAATCGAACTGTTTAATAAATTACAAGATACTATTGAATCTGGAGATGAAACAGAAGAATATTCAGAAATAGAAATAAATACTGGTAAATTTAGAGTTTTACAGGGACGTTTTAAAGCTCTTATACAAAGGCTTGATGGCTATGGCAGAGGTTATGTTTTATCTTGTCTTATAAATAGTGGTCTTTCAAATAATCCTTTTATTCTTGAAGATTTCGATTTTTCCAATGCTGAATGTGAAGATGAAGTTTTTTTCGAAGCAGATCTCAGTCATATGATAGGCAGAAAAGTTAATTTTAAAAATTGTATTCTTTCAGAAGCAAGACTTGAAAATGCAAAATTAAGTTCAGGTGTTTTTGCTGGTTGTAGATTTGATAATGCAAAACTTTCAGGTGCTTATCTTAATGATGCAAAAATGCAAAATTGTTATTTTAAAGGTGCTGATTTGCAAAGAACATATTTTATTGATAGTGATTTAAAACAAAGTTATATGGCAGAATGTAATCTTGATAGCGCTATAATGAGGAAAGTTAATTTAGAATATGCAAATCTTACTTCTAGTCATCTTTACGCAACTAATTTAAGTGAAGGTAATTTAAAAAAAGCTATTTTAAGAGATGCTTTTCTACAAGGGGCAACCTTAAGTGAAACAAATCTTGAAGGTGTTTATTTAACAGGAGCAGATCTTGATTCTGCTGATTTTTGGAGAGCAAACCTTAGTAAAGCAATTCTTATAGGTACTAATTTTCAAAATACTTATCTTAAAGAAACAAAATTCTTTGGAAAATATAAGGATTTACTTGAATGTAATGAAGAAGAACTTGATAGATTACAAGAAAAAAATGAAATAGGGCTTTATTCAAGTACTGAAGATAAAAGATATAGTACTCAATTAAGTAATTTTTCTAAATGTCAATGGTGGTTAGCTGAATTTGATAAAGACTCTGCAAAAACTCTCTGGCAATATTTAATAAAAAACTTTGCTCCACCTAATGCTTTGAATCTCTCAGATGATGAATGGAAAGAATTTAAGCTTGCAGAAGAAAAAATAAATAAACTTTTAAAATGAAATTAGCTTCTATATCTAATAAAGCACTTAATAATAAAGAAATATCAAAACAAGAAGCTTTATTTCTATTTAAAGAAGTAGAACTCTTTAAGATTGCTAAAATTGCAGATCAAATAAGATATAAAAAGCATGCTGAAAAAAAAGTAAGTTTTGCAATAGATAGAAATATAAATTATACAAATGTCTGTGAAACTAGATGTAAATTTTGTGCCTTTTCTTGTGATTGTTCTGATAAACAAGCTTTTACATTAACTTATCCTCAAATAAAAGAAAAAATTGTTGAATTAGAAGAGATAGGTGGTACTCATATTCTTATGCAAGGAGGACATAATCCTAATCTTAAAATTCAATATTATGAAGAAATTTTTAATAATATAAAAAAAGATTTCCCTAAAATAAAAATACATTCTCTTTCACCTTCAGAAATTTTATATATTTCTAAAATCTCAAAGATTAGTTTAGAAGAAACTCTTGAAAGACTTAAAGTTTCAGGCTTGGATTCTATCCCTGGTGGCGGTGCCGAAATTCTTATAGACAGAGTAAGAAATCTTATTAGCCCTAAAAAAATAACTAGTGAAAATTGGCTTAAGGTTATGGAAATTGCTAATAAAATAAATTTAAAAGCAAGTGCAACAATGATGTTTGGACATCTGGAAACTATAGAAGAACGAATAGAACATTTAGCGATTCTAAGAGATTTCCAAAGTAAAACAAATATGTTTCGAGCTTTTATTCCTTGGAATTTCCAATATAATTCAAAAATAGAACTTAAAAGTCTTTATACTAAAGAGGAAGCTATATTTGATTATTTAAGAACAGTTGCGCTTTCACGAATATTTTTAAATAATTTTGATAATATTCAAGCTTCATGGGTTACACAGGGCTTTGAAATAGGACAAATTTCTTTATTTTTTGGAGTTAACGATTTCGGTGGAATAATGATGGAAGAAAATGTAGTAGCTTCAGCCGGATCAATTAAAAGCAGTTCAAATAAAGAAGAATTGATACGACAAATAGAAAAAGCAGGATTTAAAGCTTTTCAAAGAGATTCTGAATATAATTTTATAGATTCTTAAGTAGCTGCACTTTCAAATCTTTTGGATTCTGTAGCAAGAAGAATTTCATAATCAAGAACTTGCTCTATAATAGATAAAGCTTGATTTAAAACAGCATCTGGAATGTTTAAAGGAGGGATAAATCTCATTACATTGCCATTTTTACCACAAGGAATTACTATTAAACCTTTACTTTGAAATCTTTTTAATATATTTTTGATATTTATATCTATATTTTTATTTTTTAATTCAACCCCAATCATAAAACCTTTGCCTCTTATATCAAAATGATTTCCGAATTTTTCATTTAACCGTTTAATTATATTTTCACCGGTTTGAGCTACTCGATTAAGAAGATTTTCTGATTCTATTACATCAATTGTTGCTAAAGCAGCGGCACAAGCAATTGGATTCCCTCCGAAAGTTGAACCGTGTGAACCTGCAACTAAACGACTCATCAATTCTTTATTTGCAGCAAAACCACCTAAAGGCAAACCAGAAGCAATACCTTTTGCAAAAGCAATTATATCTGGCTGAATAGAGCTATGTTGACATGCAAACCATTTTCCAGTACGTCCAAAACCTGTTTGAACTTCATCTAATATTAATAAAATCCCCCAATGATCACATAATTTTCTTAATAACTGTAAAAAATTATCTGGTGGAACTATATAGCCACCTTCTCCTAAAATAGGTTCTACTATTATTGCACAAATCGATGAAGGGGGGCAGATATTTTCAAATAGATCTTCTAATTGTTTTACTGTTTGTTCAAGAGTTTCTTCATTGTTTGGGTAATCTACGAAATGTACACTTGGCAATAAAGGATCATAACCAGCTCTATAAATACTTTTTGAAGCAGTGATAGAAAGAGCCCCTAAAGTCCTGCCATGGAAACCACCTCTAAAAGCAATGAAATTAGGCTTCCCAGGATTTGCTTTTCTTGCTAATTTCAGAGACCCTTCTATAGCCTCAGTACCAGAATTACATAAAAACATACTATCAATAGAACCTGGTAGGATTTCAATAAGTTTTTGAGCAAGTTCTATTTTTATTTTTGGTAAAAAAAGATTATTAGAAGCTATAAGTTTCTTAGATTGTTCTTGTATAGCCTTTACAACCCTAGGATGACAATGTCCTATTGGTGCAATACCAACACCTGTAGCAAAATCAATATATTGTTTTCCTTGAAGATCTATAAGAAACGAGCCTTCTCCTTTTTCAAGAACTAAGGGGTTTAAAGCTGAACTAGAAGGAGGAAAAATTTCTTTTGCAGATTCTAAATAAGAATTTTGAAGAAGAGAATCCATTTAATTTATAAATTTTGCAGATTATTATTGAAATAATACTATAAAAATCAGAAATTTAATATAATAATGCACTCACATCAAAGATAGTTGAATATTCATCACTATAAATTATTTTCACTTTATCTAATTCTTTTAAAATTTTAGTTAACGGATAATGGTTTTCTATAAAAATAATTTTTACATTTTTTTCTTTTAAATAATTTCGCCAATTCGGATTATCAAGGAATAATACTTCACGCCAAGGAATTACAAAATTCTGTCCATAAAAATCTAAACGAGTATCTATAAAAACTTTTTGTTGAGGTTTTTGGAGTAAGATACAAGAGCCTATAGTACTATCATTAAATAAATTTTCTGTGATTTTAAAAGTTTCTATAGCTTTTTTATATTTATTACAAATACCATAATGTGCAGCTAAAGGCAAAGGAAAATACAGAAAAACTAAAATCGCTCCTAATATTGCTAATTTTCCATATATTTTATAATTTTGAAAAGAATCTATAAATCGATGTAAAGAATTTTCTTTTTCTTGTTTTTTATACAAATAAAAATTATATAAAGCTTTAGGAAAAATAAAAGCATAAAATAAAAATGCCCACATTAAAAATCTATAGTTTAATAAGCCTAATATACTAAGAATTAATATAAATAAAAAATCTTGAGCAGACATACATTTTTTTACATTTATAAATATCATTAAACAAAAGATTTCAAGTATTAAAATAAATTCTGCAGGCGAAGATCTTTGAAGTTCAGCAATAGTTCCATTCATTTCTGTTTGTAAACTAATATTTAAAAGATGTGAATAAATACCTATTCCATAAGGATTAATAAGACTCATACAAAAGCCTAATAACATTATTAAAAAATAAAATTTTATATTAAGTGGTTTTACTTGATTTGAAGAGTTTATTTCTGATTTTACAGGATTAAATACATACATATTTTTTTCTTGTAGAATATCTCCTATTATAAAAATTAAAATAAAAGCAAGTCCTAAAAATACCCCTGTATGACAATTCCCCCAAATTAAATACATAAGTCCAAATAAAGGTAATGCAAATTTTAATTTAATTTTCTTTTCTTTAAGACTCTGAATGAGTATGTATTGAAAGCCTAAAAATAAACAACTGATTATACCTGGTCTAATACTTGAAAATTTTATCCCAAACAATGCAGTAAAAAAGCAAACAAAGAAAGTTATTAAAAATGGTACTTTTTGTTTTGAAGCGTAAATAGCAGGTAAAATAAAAAAAGCAGAAAAAGTTAATAACATAAAAACTTTAATCATAATTTCTCTTCCAAAACTTTGATCAAAGAAGGCAACTATAATTTCAAATAACCATTGATAAACTATAAAAGATTTATCAGAAGAAGTCCATGAAAATATATCTGTAGCAGGAATTCCGTATTCTAAAATATATTTCCCTGTTTGTATTATCCAAGCAGAATCTTCAACTAAAAACCATGCATCAGCTTCTATTTTCGTTAAAAATCCATTTTGTGTAACAGGTCTAAAACAAAGACTTATTGAAAACCCACAAATTATTATTAAAAATATTTTTAAATAAGAAAATAATTTTGATTTCATTCTTTGATTATTCCACTGAATAAAAATTTAATATCAAAAAATGATTGTTAGTCGACAAATAGATTTTTTCTTGAAAGCCCCTTCTTAAAAGCCCTCACTCCTCCCCAAAGAACGATGCGTTTTAGCTCCCTCTTATATAAGAGAGCTAGTTAATTTCTCAAAAATTTTTGAA
>MOYB01000005.1:239207-258789 GCA_001899385.1 Candidatus Caenarcanum bioreactoricola
ATTTTGAGGGGGAGTAAGCCCTTCGCCCCCTTAACAGGGGGAATCTAAAGGATACAAGTTTTTAAAATGGGGTTTCTAGGAATAGTATTAATATTGAAATCTTATATTTTCTAATTGTTTTTCTTGTTTTTCTTTTAATTTTAAATTAATTGTATTTAATATTTTAAAGCTTTGGAATTGAAGATCACATAATTTTAAATTGTTTTCGACTTTAAATAATATTTCTTTTTTACGTTCATTAAAAGCTAAAAATGTAATTTCATGAGTTGAAGAAAGTTCTGAGCATATTTCTTTGAGTGTTTCTTCATAATCTTTTTGAGGAAAATTTTTATTTACCCAATCTTTTAATAATTCACTAATTAATTTCATATATTAAGTATTATATTTTTTAAAATTATTCTTTACAAATATTTACAAATTATTTAATTTAAAATTAAGACTTTTAGATAATAATATTATTATTAATAATTTAAATAATATGTATTATAAACTTAAAACAGATTTACAGATAAATAAAATAACTTCACCTATAAATGATAAAGTTTTAAAAATTATAAATCCAAATAATAATGAAGAATATCTTCTTAATAATAATGAAATTCAACTATTAAAAGCTTTAGCAACACTTACTCCTAAAGAAATCGCTGAAAAATATAAAATTCAAGAATCTTATGTTGATTCATTTATTCAGTTTTTTGAAGGGAAAGGCTTGCTTGATTCTATAGAAAAAGCTTTAGTTAAGCCTGTTAATACTCAGCAACTCCCTGTTGAAATTCCATCTGTGCCTAATAATTCAAATCCTCCTCCTAAAGAAAATCCTCCTAAAAAAACTTTTGATCCTTCTGGAATTTTGTTTTTGCTTTTACTTTTACTTATTTTACAGCTTAAAGTGCCTTATAAAATAGGCGGAAATGTAGAAGTTAAACCTATCCCTGAAAGAAGAGCAATAATAATTTCTCCTTTAAATGCATTAATAGAAGATATTTATGTTTCTTCTGGAGAACAAGTTCAAAAAGGACAAAAATTAATTGCTTTAAAAGATTGGGGATTAATGGAACAAATCAGTTCTTTAACAGGTTCAAATGGTGGGGGGTATGCTCCTAGGCTTGCTTCAGAACAAAGTCAAGTAGAACAAAGTCAATTAAAAATGAAACAACTTGAAATTCAACAAAAACAAGCTGAAATAACCCATAATGAAAAGCTTCGCAAATATGAACTTTATAATAAACTTTCCGCTAAAGGTGCTTTGCCTAAGAGTTTAGCAAAAGAAGCGCAAGCAGAAGCAGATCTTGCAAGAGAAGAAATATCACGATTAAAACAAGAAATGAATCTCTTAGATGAAGTAAAAAGATCTGCAAATTATAATTATCAAGCATTAAGTGGACAAATAAATTTTCTTAGAAATAAATCTGGATTACAAATAATAAGAAGTCCTATTAATGGTTTTGTTTTAACTGAAGATGCAGATCTAAAAAAAGGAGTCATGATTTCTCCAGCAGAAACACTTCTTTATTTAGCAGATTTAAATCAAGTTGAAATAGTTATAAAAGTTTTTCAAGATGATTTTGCAAGTTTAAAAACAGGACAAGAAGTTAAATTAGTAGTGAAAGCTTTTCCAGAAAAAATAATGATTGGTAGGGTTTCTAAGATTGGACTTGCAAGTGAAGATCCTAAACAATTAGATCCTACTACAGCTTCAAAAGATGCAGCAGATATAAGTAGGAAAAGATGGAATGTTAGGGTTGAAATAGATAATCCAGAATTATTATTAAAGCCTGGTATGACTGGTTATGCTTATATAGATTCAAAAAATAAAATAACAATATGGCAATATATCAAGAAAGAACTTTATAGAATATTTTCTTTAGATAGATTTATTTTCCTTAAATAAATTTTAACTAATAAGGCTGGCTTATTTTTATTATAAGAGAATATAATAATTGAAAATTACTGAACAATTGTAATTGCATGAAAATAACCTTATATGATCAAAGAAGAAGATTACATATGAGGAGAAGATTTAGGGAAGAGTGGAGTTTACCGGCTGTTTTAGATCTTTTTAATAGGAATGGAGGAATTAGAGTAGTAAAAAACGTTAAAAAACTACAAACAGAACCAAAACCACAAATAAAATTACAAACAAAACCACAAGCAGAAACAAAACCATCAAAATAATTATTTTAGGGAAGCCTTGAAAAAGCCCTCACCCCCCGCCCTCTCCTGAAAGAGAGGGAGCTAAAGGATATAAATTTTATAATGGGGTTGCACCCCAAACCCCCACTAATAATGCGTTATTCTTAAGTTGGGAATATATGCATAAAATCCCCTCTCTCTTCAGGAGAGGGGACACCTGAGCGAAGCGAAGGAGGGGTGAGGGCTTAGGGCTTGCATCCTTGAATTCCCTCTTATCTTAAAATTTTTTAAGTTTAGATTCAAAAAATATAAATAAAAATCTTGTTTAGTCAAAGATAAAATAATTCTTTTAAATAAACTTATAAAATACTAATTTAATATTTGAGGATAAGAATATGTCTGCAATTGATAAATTAATGGAACTTAGCAAGCGTCCTGGAGCACTAGCGAGAGATGCTGGTTTGCTAATAGGAGCTAAAACTGGTTATGGTGCTGAAGAAAAAGTTCTAACCGCTGGAGCTATTGCTGATGCTTATGGTGAACGTGCTGGAGTTGATATGCAAAATGCTAGTCTTGTAACAAGTAATCTTTTAGCTCTTTGTCCTTAATATAATTAATTAAAAAAATAAATCTTAATAAGGTGAAAAATCATGGTTACTAATGTTAATGAAAGTATAAGTTCTTATAAAGAGAGAACAATGCATAGTTATTCTACTCCTAATATGCCATTAAATTCTGCTTTTGGTACTTTTAGTAGTAGAGTAAATACAAAGAAGATAACAGAAGCAATAGCTGCTGCTAATAATCAAATATCAACTAACCCAGAAGCTGCTTATGATGCTATTACACAGTTAAATGTATTGATTGGACAAGCACAGGCGAAAGGAGATCAAGCTTTGGCGAGTGAAATACAAGAAACATTAAAACGAATTCAAGAAGAGTCTTTACCTAGAATTTCAAAGAGAACTAAGGAATATATTAATCTTTGTAACCAAATTTATACTACCTTATTAAGTATGTCTAATATTCCTTATATTAAAGAAGAAATAGGATATGATCTTCCTCGAATAACAGCATTAATAGAAATTTATTTAGATATAGCAAATGCTATAAATAGTCAAGAAATAACTCCGGAAGAAGGGCAAATAGGTATTGAAAATCTTTTTAGAAAATCAATGTTTAGTATGGAATATGCTAAAAATCATCCTATATTAGCGTTTTTTACAACAATACCTCAAGCAATATCAAATTCAACAGCATACCCAACAATAAAAAATATCTTAACGGCTCAAATAGCTAATTTACAAGCAATTGTAGAACCAATTAAAATGGAAGCTCAAGCAAGAGTTGGAATGTTGGGAATTGGAGGAAGTACTATGCAAATTACTGGGCCAATGGTTGGTTTTGGCTATGGTGGCGATAGATATAGATAAAATTAAAATTTAAATAGTTAAAAATTCAATTTCAGATAATATGTCGAACTTTAATTCAAAAATATAAAAAACTTTTAAATAGTTGATTAATTCAAAGGATATTATTTTAGATAATATAATGTTATCTGTAATAAAGATAATTATTCAAATAAACACTGATGTGAGAAATTATTTTATTGCGGTTTTTTATTTTCAATTAATTTGAAGTAAATGTAAAAGATCATATTAAGATAATTCATCATTTTCAATAAGTTTTTAAAGTAAAGATTTTCAGGATTTTAAGATTTCCAAGATTTTTTATTTTATAATTTTAATTTATTTTTTATAATCTTGTTAATCCTTTAATCCTGAAAATCTTGATTCAGACTATTTTTCAAATAACGATGAATTTAAAACTCCCCCTTTAGGGGGTTGGGGGGCTCAAGGCAAAAAAATCTGAATAAATATTGATGTGAGAAATTATTGTATTATAATTTTATTCTTCACAATAAGTTCCTACTTGTTTGTTAGAATTACAAGGATTTTCTATTTCTTCTAGAGAAGAAGGTATTTCAAATTGGTAAAAAGGAAGAGTAGGTAAAGTTAAAGTAGAATCTGTTTCAATTTTTTCAACTTTAGCTTTATCCCTATTCCTTTGAGTATCTCTAGGTTGTTCTGCTCTATTATTAGCTCCTAGAATTTTAACTTTACTTGATTGAGTCGGAATTATTCCTTGCAACAAAAGATCAGTATCAGAAAGAGGTCTTTGAGTATTAGCGGTATTAATCTGAATATGTGCTTTTGAGCTAAGTTGCCTTTTTATCTTAACCCTAGAAGTTTTTTCTTCCTTAGAATTCCTTATATATACCCCGTCCTTACTTATTGTCCCTACGTTTACATTATCTCCTGCCATGAAAATAAATCTCCTTAAATTTTCTATTTATAAATCTATAATTATTCAAAAAATTTAAAATAGGGTTATCTTTAAACTTAAATTTATCAAATACTGATGTGAGAAATTATTAAATTATAAAAAATAATATAATATATTTATTCAACGATCATAAATCAATGAAAAAAGATTTTTTTGAAGATAGAAATAGAAAATACTAACTTAATCTATTATTTTTAGTAATTAAAGGAAATTTTTTAATATTAGATAATTTCTCACATCAGTATTATTTAAGTATTTTAAAGTAAGGAGAAAAAATTTTATTTATATTTTATAATTGTAAAAATGAACGAGAAAACTTTTTCAACATTAGAACTTTACAAAAAATTTGATGAAATAACTCTTAGTAAGCATCAAAATGAAAATTTATCTTTATTAAAATGTATACAAACTTATAGAATTTATCCTAATGTTGAAGATTTAATAAACAGAAATCCACATTTAGTAAGTGATTTAAATGAAATTTATAAATTATGGTCTAAATTTAAAACTATGGATGAAACAAAATTAGCAGAACTCGCAATAAATCTATTAAATGAACTAGATAATAAATTAATATGAACAACGAAACTAATAAAAAAGCAAAACCTTTTGAAACAATCTTAGGCTCTACAACTTTAATAATAGGGGCTTTATATTTTTATGGTTGGATATTTAGATATCTTTATTATGCAAAATTTAATATTCAAACAGTTGTATTTGAAATGCCAATGGAATCATTTTTATTTTGTGGATTTGGACTTACTTTAGCACCATTAGTTAGTCAAATAACTTTCTTGGGTTTTTTATCTAAATTATTAAACTTATTATTGTTTTTTGGAATGCCTTTATTAATGGGCTTATTATTAATTGTAGGTTTTGACAGCTTACATGATTTCTTTGAACATAAAAACAAAATAAAACCTAATAAAAAATTATATGAATTTCTAAGTGGTGGTTTAATCTGGTTTTTAAGGGATATAAGTATTTCTGCTTTATCTATAATCTTTTTATATTTTATGGCAAACTATACAGTAAATAAAGCTTATCATACTGATATTGGACCAAAATCAAATTTACCGATAGTTAGTTTCTTAACTACACCTGAATCAGAGCTTAAATCTACAAATATTATTTATCATTATTTAGATGGAAAAAATAAAAATCATGAAGATATTGGAAAAAGCTATAAAGGCTTTAAATGTACACCAGAAGATCCTTGCCATCTTTTATTAAGACATAATAATAATTTATATTTAATAAAAACTGATAAAGAAAACCAAAGACAATTTAAAGGAACTTTTATAGTTAAAGCTCCTGAAATTAACATGACTGTAGGTGTTATTATTGAATAATTCTTGAAAGAAATAAACTATAAGCAGCAAGAGTTTTAGCATCTGTTATTTCAAACTTTCTAATTTTTTCTTTTAATTCATCAACTGTTAAATAGACTATATCAACAAATTCATCTTCATCAGGATGTTTTTCTCCCTTTTCAAGGTCTGTAGCAAGAAAAACATATAATTTTTCAGAAGAAAAACCAGGTGCAGTAAAAATATAAGATAATTCTTCTATTACTTTAGCTTTATAACCTGTTTCTTCAGAGAGTTCTCTAATAGCAGCTAATTCAGGGCTTTCATTTTTTTTATCAAGCCGACCAGCAGGAAACTCTAAAAGAGCTTGATTTATACAATATCTATACTGTTCAACCATTACAAATTTATTATCTTTAGTAATTGGGATTATTACAACTCCGCCTGAATGCAATACAACTTCTCTCTGTGCAATTTTTTCGTTTGGAAGTTTTACTGAATCAAGACAACAATTAATAATTTTCCCTGTATATATGATGTCTGAAGATATTTGTTCTTCAAAATATTTATGTTTAGACAATTCAATTAAAATTTAAGTTTTATTAATTATAACGGAATAAAATTATCTTTAAAAGCCCAACAAACATTTTAAATATTCTTTGAAATCTTTGCGGTTGGAGACATAATCGCCAAAACCATTCTAATCCAAGTTTCTGAAAAACAAGAGGCGATCTTTTGATTCCCCCACTCCATACATCAAAAGTACCGCCTACGCCCATAAGTATAGCGTGGAGCTTTTGTTTTTGCAAATCAGCAATTATAATTTCTGCTCTTTGGAAAGGCAATGCTAAAAAAACTAATTGAGGTTGAAGCTCTAAAATTTCTTTTATTATATTTTTTTCTTGTTCTTGATTAAAAAAACCATGTCTTTTATAGATTATATTTATATTTTGATATTTTAATTTTATTTTTTCGATAGTATTTTTGATAGTATCTTCTGTTCCACCAAGAAGAGCAATAGATATATTTTTTTCACAAGCTTTTTCCAGAATTTTAGAAGCAAGATCTATACCTGCTATTCGTTTTATAAATTTAACACCCATAAGTTTAAGCAAAATAATTATGCCTATTCCATCAGCTATTATTATTTGAGCTTTTCTAAGTGCATTATCAAAATCTTTATTTTCAGTACTATATATAAGCATTTCAGGATTAAAACTTAAAATTCTCAGACTTTGTTTCTCTTCCCAAGCCTTTTCAACATCAATCAAAATTTCTTCTAAAGATTTCGGAGTAATTTCAAAATTATTAATTAAATTTTTTTGCATTAGATAATTGATTAATTATATTATTTATTATATGCCTATTGAATTTTTAATTAAATGGTTAGTAGTATTGGCAATATTATTAGTATTATTGCTGATATCATATAAATTTGTAAATGTCTCTACAAAAAGAGATTCTTTTTATCTTGATCGTTTAGACACTCTACAAATGGGACCTCAAGCTTCATTACAAGTAATTCGGTTTGGGCAAGAAATAATTTTATTTTTAGTTTCACCTAATAACAATCAATTAATTTTAAAAACAAAATTTTCAGACTTTGAAACAATAAACCCAGAAGAAATAAAAGGCCGACTTCAAATTAAAAAATTAGTATAAATTTAGCTTTTAGAGTATACTTAAATAGTTATATTCATCTTATTTTGGAATTTCATGGATTCAAATAAATTAAAGAACGGACAAGTAATTTTACTAGAGCAACAACCTTTTAAAGTAATTGAAGCTACAAGACGTCAGCAGCCTAGAATGGCAGCAAAAATGATTACTAAATTAAAAAATATAATTACTGGTTCAATGATTGAAAAGACTTTCAGTTCAGCAGAAGAAGTTCAAGAAGCTGACATAAGCAGAATATCTGCTCAATATATATATAGTTATGATGATAATTATGTTTTTATGGATACTAACACTTCTGAACAATTTGAACTTAATAAAGAAAAACTTGGAAATGCTATTAAATTTTTAAAAGAAGGTATTGATGTTCAAATAATAACTTTTAATGGTAATCCTATAGACATTGAATTACCTCTTTCTATGGTATTAACAATAGAACATACAGAACCTGCTGTTAAAGGAGATTCTGTTACAAATATAATGAAAAATGCTACTTTAGAAACTGGGCATATAATACAAGTTCCTTTATTTATAAATTCAGGAGAAAAAATCATTGTGAATACTGAAACTGGTGAATATAAAGGACGTTCAAAAGATTAATGTTTTTAGCACAAGAACAAATCTTAAAAAAAATCAAATCAAGGGAGGATGAAAAATCATTATTTATTTGTCCTTCTTTGATGCAAAATCCAAAGTTTTATGAAGAACTTATTTTTGATGAAAACAATGATTTGACAATGGTTTTATTTCCATCTTCTAGTGCTCTTGATTCTGCGGTTAATTGTATAAATAATTTTGAAACAGTTAAGCATATATGTGTACTTAGCGGAAATTTATATCCTAGTCAAGCAAGAAGTTATGTAAAAGAGATTTCTGAAGGTTTTGGGAAGATGCTTTTCTTATCAGCAGAAACTTTTTTATATTGGTTTTCTTTTGTTTTAAAAGCTAAACTATCTGAATCTTTTGACAAAGATCTTAATGAAAATCTTGAACTTCATCTTAAGGACGCGGTTTTAAAAATAATTAATAGACTAAATAAAATAATAGTTTTTGATAGTGAACTTATTTGTAAAGAAAATTATTTATACAAAGCAAAATACTTAGAAGTTTTAAATATATTAAAATCTTTTGAAAATATTTCTATTTCACTTATGAATACACGTGTTTCAGAAAAATTTCTTGAATTCATGACAGATTTTTTACCAACACTTGAAGTTTATTCATCTAAGCTTTCTTTTCCTAAAATAAAACTTGAAGTAGAATATTGTTTTTCACGAGATCAACAAAAAGATTTTCTTTTAAAAACCTTATCAGACAAGAAATCTACACTTGTTTTTATAGCTGAGAACAAAAATTTATCAGATTTAACAACTTATTTTCACAAAAGAAATCCAGATTTATCCTTTAGATTTTACAATGAAAAGCTTGCTCCTGAACAGCGAACTGATGCTATTGATTATTTTTTAAATTCAGAAGATCCAACTCTTTTTACATCACAAAATCTAAATTCTATAAAATTAAAAAAAGATTTAAAACGATTAGTTTACTATTCTAGTCCAAAGAGTCTTAAAGAATTTTATGAAGATATTTGTTTTTTAAATTTTAACTGTGCATTAGAAGAAATTTCTATAATAACTTGTGAAGATGATTTTCAAGGTGGTACAAAAAAATTAGAAGAAGAACAAAAACAAATAGAATTATTTGCTAGAGATGGTTTTAAGCTTAATATAAACAAACAAAAATATGAACTTTTAAAATGGTTTTCAGAAGAAAAAACTTGCAGATGGTTTAATCTTGAAAAGCTATTTGCAGGAAATGCTGTTAAAAAATATAATTGCAATAACTGTGATCTATGCAAGAATAAAAAACTCTCTTTTTGGGCTAAATTTTCTTTATTTTCTTTAAAGAATAAATTTAAAAAATAATTAGGTATAATTAAAATATATGACATATAAATTACCTACTAGAAGTTTAAGATTATTAGAAGAACTCTTTCATGATAGAGAAAAAGCCGATTTCTTTGCAGAAGACCTTGAAAAGGCTTTCCAGGAAAATGAAGATATTTTAAAAACAAAAATTGAAACAACTTTAAAAGAAGATGTTCATATTGTAAAAGAAAAAGTTCAACAAGTAGAGACCTCATTAAGAGACGAAATTCGACAACTAGAAACTTCATTAAGAAATAAAATACAAGAACTAGAAACTTCATTAAGAGACGATTTTAAAACTTTAAAAACTGATTTTAAGATATCAGAACATGAATTAAATATAAAAATAGAAAAAATAAATATTGATTTAAAAACTGATTTTAAAATATTAGAAAATAAAGTCGATTCTGAAATGAAGAATATAAAATTTTTAATATTTTGGCTTATGGGTCTTATTACTTTATTTGGAAGTATTCTAAATCCAACCTTTGTAAGCTTTATGTTAAAATTTGTTAATTTTTAATTATTTATATTTATAGGCTGAGTCGCAAAACTTGCAAAACTTTCATCATGTGTAATAACAAAAAGCTGTTTAAAAGACTTAATTTGTGATAATTGCAAAGCTAATTGATTACGTCTTTCTTCATCTAAATGTACTGTAGGTTCATCAAAAAACGCAAAATCAATATTCGCAAGTTCTTGCAACATAGCCAATCTTATTGAAAGTGCTGCTGAAACTTGTTGTCCTCCTGATAATACATCAAAACTAAATTCTTGTCCTGAATTTATCATTATAATTTCATAGGTTTCTGAAAGCTTAAGTTCAACTGATGAATTTCCTATTATCTCTGAAAAAATCTTTGATGCTTTATTACTAATTTCTGTATTATAATAAAGTGCCATCTTAAGAGACATTTGTTTAAACATTTCTCTCATTTTATTAATTTTCATTATTTTATTTGATAAATCCTCAAATGCTTTCTTTTGATTCTTAAATACTTCTTGTTCCTTAAGTAGATTTTTAAAATCTTTATTTTTTTCCTCTATAATATGCTTTATACTTAAAAATAATGCTTCTTTTTCATTTACTTCTTTATTTAATGCTTCTTTCTCTTGAGTTTGAATTTGGATCTTTTCTTCTGTAAAAGATTCTGGATCAAGTTTTACTAAAATTTCTTCACATTCCTTTTTTTCAATTTCAAATTTATTATATTTTTTTATATTTAAATTTAAAGAATTTTCACTTTCTAATAATTGATGCCATCTATTATATATAGGTTCAAGTTTTTCAAGAATATTATTAATTTCTGCTAAATCTACTTCTATATTTAAATATTTATTTTTTGATTGTTTTATATTTTCAAGATCTTCTATAATAGCTTTTAATCGCTTATTTAATATTTCATTGTTTTCATTTAATATTTTTAATTTTAATAATTCTGATTTAATGATTTTTGCTTTATCATCATATTCTTTAAGCTCATTAATTCTAAGTTTTGAAATTTCTAATTGCTGAATTAAATCTTTTATTAAAATTTCTTTGTTTTCTATATCTTTTAAATTAATTTCTAAATCAATAAGCTTGTTTTTTATATCGTTTAATTCTTTTTTATAATCATTTTCTTTTGAAACAAGGACTTGATCCTGCTTTATTTCTTCTAAAAGTTCTTTTAATTTTATTCCTTCTTGAATTAAAATTTCAATAGTATTTTCTCCTAATAATTCATTCAAATTTATATTTATATTTTTTAATTTTTCATTTAATTTAATATTTATTTCATTCTTTTCAAGCTTTTCTTTTGTAACAGAAAGCTTATTTCTTAATTCAGAAGTTAAAACATCCCAAGCTCCTGAAAAAGTGTTATTTTCTTTTAGATTTTTACACTCCTTCCCAAATAAAGGACAAAAAGCTGTTTTTTTTAATTCTGGTAATATTTCATCTGCAAACTTTATTTGCGCCATTAACTCAGTTTCTAATGTTTTTAATTCTTTTGTTTCAAATTGAAGTTTATTAATATCTTCTTCTTCAAATAATTTATTATCTTTTATAATATTTTTTTCTTTTTCAAGATTCTTTGCTGTTTGGCAGACTTCTCTTAATTTAATTAATTCATTTTCTAATTCATTTATCTTTAAAACTCTAGCTCTTTTTTCTTCTATAAAAACAAGATTTTTTTCTATTTCTATTTGTCTAGCCACTAAAGATGCTTTATCTAAAAAATATTTTTCTTTAGAATTTATTTTAAACTGAATTTCTATAATTTCTTTATCAAGTTTTTCATAAGTATTTTTAAGATTCTCAAATTCAAGAAGTTTTGGTTTTATTTCTTCAAGCTCTACTTCTCTATTTCCAAGTCGTTGCAATTCAACCTTTATATTTTCAATATCTCTTTCAATAAATTCTTTATTTTTTATAAATTCATTTTCTTTTATTTTGAGATTATCAAATTCCTGCTTATACAGAGTAAATTCTTTCTTTTTATTTTTATTCAAATCATAAAGTTTTGCTGATTCATCTAATTCAAGTTTTTCTTGTTTTTCTATTTCTAATTTCTTTATTATTTCTTTTAATTCATTGATTTCTATATTTATTTTGTTTAACTCAAAGCTTTTATTTTCAAATAAGATCTTATTTCTTTTTATTTTTTCAACTTCTTCAGAAACAAACAAAAGTTTATCTTTAAATAAAATCAATTCCGTTTCAAGGCTTTGCAATTCTATATTTTTCTTTTGCAATTCACTAGACAAACTTTCTATTTCTTCATCTGTTTTACTACTATGAGAAAGACTTCCAGTAATTATGTTTTTTTCATTTTCTAAGACTTTTTGTGTATCTCTAAGTTTTTCATCAATTAATTTATAACAATCTAAATTTAAGATTTGATCAAAGATTTTTTTTCTTTCTTGAGGACTTCTTATAAAATCACTAATTAATTGCCCTTGTGGTGGAGCGACTGCATTTTGACAAATAGAATTAAGTTTTATATTTTTATCAAGTTTTAGTTGTGCTCTTACCCATTCTTCAAGTTTTAATACTCCAGAAAGAATAAGACTATTTTTTTCTTTATCATAAACAACAACTGCTCCAGAAGTATTTCTTATGATTATATAAATTTTATTATCTATGGAAGATTCTATATGCAATTCAACTTCTGCATTTTTAGAACCATATTTAATTAATTTTTTAATGTTTGAATAAGGAGTAAAGTTAAATAAAACCCATGAAATAGCTTCTAATATGCTACTTTTACCTGCTCCATTTTCTCCATAAATAGAAATAATACCTTTTTCAAAGCTTGTTTTAAATTCTTTATGGCATTTAAAGTTTTTTAATACTATTTCTTTTAAAAACATTATTCAAACATTATAATATTTTTTTTCATATTAGATTATGAAGAGAATTTTAGAAAAAAGAAATAAAAAAATTCTTTTATTTAAAAGAAGGATAATATTTTTCTTTTAGAAATTTTTGAAGTTTAGTATTTACTTTTTTCACAGAAGAATCTTTAAAAATTCTAGCTTCTTCTTCCTTTTTAAAATCATTTAATTTCTTATAATAAGCATTTAATTCTTCAAGCATTTGTTTTAATTCTGAAAGAAAAATTTGTTTATTTTGAACTGATACATTTGTTGCATTATTTATTGCATCAATAAAATTACTTAGAGAAATTATTTCTTCTTTAAACTTAGCATCTAATGCTGGAAATTTAATAGTATCAGTTTCTACAACTTCTGCAGTAGTACCAATACCAATAGTTGTATTATTCCCTGAAACAATATTAGGAGCTTGAATTTTTTGATGTCCACCTATTTGAAAAGAAGTATTATTAACAGAAAGTAGAGAATCTCCAAGTATTGAACTTTCAACTTCTATATTTATTAAATTAGTACCTATTTGAAAAAAATTATCTCCTGTACTAGAAAAATTACTACCAATATTTATTTGAGTTTCTTTATTTAAATTCCATATATTCTTTTCTTTCTCTTTTATTAAAAATAATTCATTAATTTGTTGTGGAGTTAATCCTGCTAATGAAACCATATAATTTTATACTCCTAATATCTTTTACATATTTAAATCATATATTTTTAAAATTTAATAATTATTAAGAAAGCTCTTTATTAATAAAACTTTTATCTAATTTTATTCAAAAAATAATAAATCCTTGAATTCTAGCTTTAAAAAACTAAAGAAATTCAAGGATTTTATTATAAATTAAAATTATAAATTAAATGTTTGTTGGTTCTATAAGAGCTTGTATATAAGTCATTAAATTAAATGGATTAAGATTATTTGTTTCTTTATTTTGTCCAATTAAATTTTTATATTTTTCATAAAAATTCTCATTAAATTTAACAGAAAGTCTCATTACAGAATTCTGTTCAGGAATCATAGCAGTTTCAATATCTTGATTTATATTTATGAAAATAGGTTTAATTTCATTTGATTCTTGATTTGCTTTAAAATTAACTTGAAGAAAAACTTTAATTTCAGTTGCGAAACTAATCATAGGAACTAATAAATCTAAACCTTTAGGCATTGCATTATCTTCTTTTGGTTTAATATTTATGTTTAAAGGTCCTAAAATAGTTGTTTCTGCTTTTCTAAATTCAATTTTTTGATTTTGTGCTTGTGTAGCTTGTTCTGCATTCAAATTTTGTTGTTCTTCTATGATATTTGACATTTTATAAATCCTCATTTACTTAATATTTATCTTCCCTTATTTTTTTCTTAATTAACTTAAAGGTTAAACCCTAGAATAGAAGCTTTTTTATAGACTTCCCTAAAAAATAATAATTAAATTAAGGCTTATATAGATAAAACCCGAATCTTAAAAGAATATGTTTTTCAAAAAAAATAATTTCCTAAAATTTTTAATAGGATTTTTATTAATAATAAATAGTAAAAATTGTTTTAGTTATGAAACTTCTAATGCTTCTATAATGAAAGATAAAATAGCAGATCATATAAGTAGTTCATTAGAACCTGCTTTAATAGAATGGATAAAAAACAATCCAGAAGAAGTTCAACAAATTATAAATTCTGAAAATAATACTTCAGCTTCAATAAATCCCGCAATACAACAACCATTATCTTATTCATATCAAGCTAATCAAGGATATCAACAAGGACCTCAAGTTGTAAGAATTACAAAAGAAGAATATAATGCAGTACAAAAAGGATTTATAAAATTAGAAGATCTTGTAATAAATAAAACTTCTCCTCAACAAAGTCAACAACAAATTATTATAAATTCACAACAACAAATAGCTACTTCTCCTCAAGGAAATTATACAAATATACAAGCATCACCTAATTATCAAGCACGAAATTATTTTTATGATTATTATAACTATTATAAAAATTATCAATATGCTCCTCAAGCACAAAACTATTATAGACCTTCTTATCGTCCTGAAAACTATTATTATTATTAATACATTTCTTTTATTATCTTTTAGTTAAAACCTCTTTTTTTATTATAATTAGAGGTTTTTTCTCTATTGAAAAGCACCTTAATTTTTTTTTATCTTGTTAAGATATATTAACCCTTGATTAAGTTCCTCTTTTATATTATTATTATATTAAGAAATGATAATATTTCTATTTAAAAATAATTAATTTTCGAATAAATCATACACTCTTAAAAAGGAATATATAAAAATATGGGTGCTATAAATTTCTCAAGTGCTAATGTGCCTTCCCCAGGCAACATGGGCGGAATTCAAATGGGTCAAATGGGAGAAGGAGGAGGCTCTAATTTCTACATGGGTGGAGATGAAGAAGAGCAAGATGAAGGAAAATCTTCTTTATTTGACGAAAACAATCCGGAGCTTGTAGTAATAGATCAAGCAAAAGAAAATGAAAATACTCAAAATCGGCAATATTTAGAAAGTTTAATTACTGGACAAAATAATCGACCTTGGATAAATCCGTGGTTAATATTGCCGGGTGAACGTCCTCTTCAAACACGACAATCAGAACAAGAAGAAATGGCTGTTTATATTGATGAAGACGATAAGCAAAAATATAATAAGAAATTATTTATAATAAATGCTTAGTTAAAATAGAAATTTAAATTTTAGAATTATTGTCAGAAGAATTAACTCTTCTTTTGCTTTCTTTTATAAACCAATGCTTAGCTTCGTTAACATCTTTGATTTTATCGAGTAGCTGCAAATCTCGTAATTCTGTCAATAATTCTTTTATTAATTTTGTTTGCCCTAAACCTATTTCTTCTATAATTTTTTTTAATTCTTCTCCTCTTAAAAAAGGCTTTGTTTCTTGATTTTTTTTATTGTATATTTCATATTGAATAAAAAGATCCTCAAGTCTTTTTTGACTCATCTCAAATTTTTCTCGAGTCATTGATTCTCCTCTAGTAGAAAGCAAATCAGCTTCAGCTAAGGCTAGAAGATTTAAAAAATTATTATCAAGTTTTCTTAT
The DNA here is from genome assembly GCA_001899385.1 of Candidatus Caenarcanum bioreactoricola. Taxonomy (GTDB): domain Bacteria; phylum Cyanobacteriota; class Vampirovibrionia; order Caenarcaniphilales; family Caenarcanaceae; genus Caenarcanum; species Caenarcanum bioreactoricola. The sequence continues at coordinate 255,050 of MOYB01000005.1, forward strand.
TAATCTATTCATAGCCTTTTCAGAAGGTTTTTCATTTATATTGCCTAATTGAAAAGGACTCATATGAGAAAGAATTAAATCATAAACATCTTTAGTTTGAATAGAAGAGAATTTCAATCTTTTTGTAATTAATTTTGCTTTTTCTGCTCCTAAACTTTCATGTTTTCTAAAAGTATGTTTACCAGTTTCATCTATATACCAAGTTTCCGGTTTAGAAATATCATGTAATAAGCTTGCAAACTTTAATATAAAAAGATTTAATTCTATTGATTTATTTTTATATTTATTTATTATATTTTCTTCAAGTTGTTTAATTAATTCTAAAGTATGATCTAATAAAGCTAAATGATGATGACTATTTGGTGGAATATCTCTTAATGCTTGTATTTCAGGAATTATACTTTCAAGCATATAATCATCTTTCATCATAGATAAATATTTAAAACTATTATTACAAGATAAAATTAAAAATAATTCATAGGTAATTCGCTCTGCTGATATCTGATCTAAAAAATTATTACTATGCATTAATTTTGAAATATAAATCCTATCAGCTTCTAAAATATCAAAATTAAGTTTACAACCTATTCTATAAGCTCTAAGACATCTTAATAAATCATCATTATAATTTTTTTGATTTATTGATCTAACAAGTTTTTTATTTATATCTTCTAGTCCATTGTAATAATCAATTAAAGAATTTTCTTTTAAATTTATTGCAAGACTATTAATTGTAAAATCACGTGCAAAAAGATCTGCTTTTAAATCTTTACCTTTAGGTTTTGAAAAATCTGCTTGCCAATTCTCTTCAGTATTAACAATTCGGTAATGTCCATTTTCATTATCTAATTCAACAAAATGTGAAAAAGTTTTATTCGCAATATTAATTATTTCTTCTTTTAAATTATTTTTATCAAAAACAACAAAGTCCCAATCATTAATTTTATTTTTAGGATTAATAAGAAAATCTCTAATAGCACCTCCAACTAAAAAACAATTTTCAAAATCTAAATTCTGAATCAACTTTTTAGGCAGAGATTCTAAAATTAACATTTTATTTTTTAAGATCTTTAATTAAAACACCAGCTGAAGCATAATTCTCTAAAGACATATCTGAAATAATTATTTTAACATTATCAGGAGAAGCATTTGTTGTTCTGCAAACAGCATCAGTTACTTCTTTTACCATTTGTCTTTTTTGTTCTTCTGTTCTACCTTCTAAAAGATGAATTTGTATTATTGGCATAATTTTATATTTATTAATTTAAACAAAATTATATCAAATATTTTTTTTATTCCTCAACTTCACCTTTAGAAAATGCTAAAACAGGGACTTTTGTATTCTTATAAAAATCAATAATTCTTCTTAATTCAGGAAAATCTTTTGCTTTTTCTTCTATTAAAACAAAAGCTTCTTTATTTGGTTTAGATTTAATAGTATTATATGCCCAACCTATTTGTTTTATTGCCTCTTCAGACAAACCATTTCTTCTTAAACCTACTGTATTTAATTTCATGATTCGAGCATTACTTTCACAACTATCAACCATTACAAAAGGCGGAATACTTTTCGCAGTACGATTTAATGCTACACAAAAAGCCATTTCTCCTATTTCTACATTTTGATGTACTAAGAAAAACGCACTTAAAATTGCAAAAGGATTGATTATAACATGCCCACCTAATGTCACATTATTAGTAAGAATAACATTTTGTTTTATATGACAATCATGTGCTACATGACAATAAACCATTAAAAGACAGTTATCTTCTATTATTGTTTTACCATTACCTTTTTGTGTACCTCTGTGTATTGTACAAAATTCTCTTATACTAACATTATTACCTATTTCAACCCAAGTATCTATTCCTTTATCATGAAGATCTTGAGGAGGAAAACCTATTATACAATTTGATCCTATATAACAATTCTGACCTATTTTAGAGTGCTCGATTGTACAATGAGATTCTATTATTGTATTATCTCCTATAATCACCCCTTCTTTTATTATTGAATAAGCCCCAATACTTATATTTTTACCAAAAATAACATTATCTGCAATTATTGCTGTGGGATGTATTGTCATTAATTTAAAGCCTCTTTTTTAACAAGTGCAAACATCAATTCTCCAGATACTGCGATTCTACCTTCAACAGATGCTACACATAAACTTTTACCTATAGAATTATTTTCATTTCCTCTTTCCCAAAGCAATTCACATTTAAGATCAAGACGATCCCCAGGGAATACAGGGCTTTTAAATTTAAGTTTATCAATACCACCAAATACACCTATTTTATCTTTAGGAAGATCTTTAGAAAGCATTAATTGACAACATCCAAGTTGAGCTAAGGCTTCGACCATTAATACCCCCGGCATTATAGGTTTTTCAGGGAAGTGCCCACTAAAAAATTCTTCATTTGCGGTTATATTTTTATAGCCTTCGATTATTTTAGCGTCAACCTTTATAATACGATCTATAAGCAAAAAAGGATAACGATGAGGAATTATGTTTTTTATTTCTTCTATTGTAATAGGAAGTTTTATTTTTGAAAAATCCACTTTGTAATTAAATTTTACTTTAAACTAATTTTAAAAAAATATGACTAAATAAAATAGGTCTTAACATGGTTTTTTGTCAAGAGTTGAAACTTTAAAAAACTTTAAATTTTAAATCTAAGAAATACACTTGTTATAAATGTTTTAAACAATGCAAACTTATATAAGTAATTAATTTTAAGTAAAAGTCTGAGGAAAAAACATGACACCAATTGTCATAAATTTATTTGATGAAAACAGTTGTAATCTTTTATGTATTCCTTGTTCTGAAGAAAAAATAGCAGATCTTGTAAAAAGAAACCTTCAATTATTATTTCCTCAATCAAAAATTGAAATTAAATCTTCTTTTAATAATCATAAGATTTCTTCTTTAGAACTTGAAAGTGAATTGTTCGAAGATGTTGCTTGAAAATATAATAATTATAAGTTTAAAAACTATATTGCTTTTTGCAATTCCTTTTTTTGGTCTTTTTATTCATACTAAACTTATAAAAAATATTCTTCCAAAGGACTTTCCTTTTGTAATTTTTAACAGAGCATTACTTCTTGGTTGTTTAGCAGTACTTTCTGTTATTTTTTTTAAAGAATTATTTTTTCCACAAACTCTTAAAAGCTCAATCAAAGAAACTTTAACTATTACTTTATTTATATCTTTTATAGAAGCTGGAATTATAGAAGAAGCATTTAAAGTTTTATTTTTTATTCTTGGATCTAAGCATTATGAAAAAACAGAATCTTTAAATCCTTTAAATAAATTTATATTTGCAGCTCTTATAGGACTTGGATTTGGTTTTGCTGAAAATATTTTTTATGCATATGATTATTTTGTTAAAGATAGATTTCCTTTTTTTAATTTTTCAGAACTATATGAAATTTATTCAATGTTATTTGGAAGAAATTTCACAAGTATACTTGCACATACTTTTATGAATGCAATATTTGCTTATTGTTTTATAAGAAGTTCTTCTTTTCTATTTTCTTTAAGTATTGCTATTTTAATTCATGGTCTTTATGATTTTTTTGCATTACCTTCTACTCTTCTAGGTCTAATTTTTGTTAAACTTTGGCTTATATTTGCTTTTTGTTTTTGTATATATGCAATTAAGTCTCTTAATTCTAAGTCTTCTCAACTTTTTTTACTATCTGAACTATGATTCTTTTGATTAAAATGATTTATGAG
>MOYB01000050.1 GCA_001899385.1 Candidatus Caenarcanum bioreactoricola
AAAAAAGCTAATGATTCTAAATGAAAAGTCTGCGGAAACATATCAATCAATTCAAGGCTTTTAAGCTCATATCTCTCTTTTAACAAATCAATATCTCTTCTCTGTGTCGAAGGATTACAGCTCATATAAATTATATATTTAGGATTGATTTGAAAAATCTCATCTATTGTTTTTTTACTTGTACCAGCTCTTGGTGGGTCTATTATTAAACAAGCATTATTTGAAATGTTTTTAAAAAGATTAGACCAACCTTTCTTAAATAAATCCATAAAATAACATTCATAATTCTTCTTTTCAAGACCATTAAGCTCTGCATTAAGTTCTGCGAGTTTACAAGCTCCTTTATCTGATTCTGCACTAAGAACTTTTATGTTCTTACCTTCAACAGAAAGCTTTTTAGCTAAGAATATTCCTATAATACCAATACCAGAGAATAAATCAAAAATCGTATCGCAATCACTCATATCAAAAAGCTCTTTTATTCGATTTAAAACTTTAGACAAAATAGAAATATTTATTTGAAAGAAATTTTCAGCACTATAAATAAAATTCACTCCATCAACTTCTTCTGAAAGGCAATCTATACCTGTAATATTTATTATTTTTCCTCTTGGTGCAGGAATTGCTAATATACCTTTTATTTCAGATATTTTTTTAATTAATTCAAAGCTTATTTGTTTAAGAATAGGATTTTGTGGATCTTTTACTTTCCAGATTACAAGACACGAATCATCTGAAAAACTTTTTCTTATTATAAGATTAGACCAAAAACCTTGATCTCTTAAATCTTGATAAACATCTAATCCACTTTCTCGAACAAGCTTTAAACTTTCTTTTAAAATTTCTAGAATCTTTGAAGGTAAAAGATAACACTCCTTTAAATCAAGTACCTCAAAATATCTATTTGGTGGATGCATACCAAGAATGATTTCCCCATTTGAATCTTTACCAAAAGTAAAATCGCATTTATTTCTATAATTAAATTCAATAGGAGATTTTATTGTTTCAGAGAGCTTTATTTCATGCCCAGAGAACATATTTTGAAGAATTTTTTCTTTTGTTTTTATTTGTGAATCATAGTTCATATGTTGATAAGAACATCCTCCACAGATTTTTGCTAAGCTACATAATTCATTACGTCTTTGTTCAAGATTAGGGGAAATAATTTCTTGTATTTCCGCGAAAAATACTCCTTTTCTTCTTTGAATATAAGAAGCTTTTACAATTTCATTTTCAGCACTATGTTTTATAAATATTGCTTTATTATCTTTGTGCGTTAAACCATAACCACCATATACAAGATTTTCAATTTTAACTTCAAAACTTTCATTTTCCTTCATTGAAAAAGTATATCAAATTTTTAGCCTTACCTCAGGCACCTAAATTCTTACAAATCTCACCCCTCCAATAAAGCCCTCACCCCTCCCTCG
>MOYB01000051.1 GCA_001899385.1 Candidatus Caenarcanum bioreactoricola
AAAATTTATAGAATTCAATTTTCACTGACAAAATTATCTATTTTTTATAGAAGTATTGTTCTACTGCTTATTTGCAAATTTCTTTTTATTTTGACCTATTGTTCCTTTCCAACTCCCTTTATCATACCTATATTTCGCTAAATATAGGTAACTCAACGCCCGAAATATATAATGGTTCTTTAATCCTATAAAACTTAATCCTATATAACTCTTTACTACCTCTATATCCCTCTTCCAACTCTTATGAAATACTTCTACCTGCCACCTCTGACCCCTGTAACATTCTATTATCTGGATTGCTGTCATATTTATATTAAAACATAGTAGTATTTGTATCGCTCTATTAAAGTTTTTTAATGTTATCTCTTTTTCTGATTCTATTACTGCTACTACCTTAACTGCTCCATAATTACTCTGAAATACCTTTGACCAATATTTATATCTCGGTTTTTTGTGTTTATCACTCCAACTGTTCAATTGTGTACTCATTCGAAAATCTTCAAAACATATATGAAACAAAAAACCTTTTAACCATCTTGTATTAAACTTAAAGTCTCCATCTATAAATACTGTATTGTTTTTTGCTCTCGTTATAAATGATAAATTCTCATCTTTACAAAAATTAACTACTTCCTTTGTAAGAAATTCTCTATCTGCACTAAATCTTATTCTATTCATTTCTATATTATGGGTCTTTATAAAAGTTATTACTTCTTGAAGCATTTCTAAAGCTACTTCTATACTCGTTTTATTACAATCAGGATCGTATAGAACACTATTTAAATCAAATAATTCTTTGTTATCTCCTACTACTAATGCTAAATTGATTAAATAATGTCCATTCTTACTTTTATACAATTTCTTTGATTTTTCATGATTCCCTGATGTCCTTGGACACTCCATCTTATCTATCACTAATGTTAGTATGTTATCTGATGACCAACTATCATATTTTTTATGATGTTTGTGTTTCTCTAAATAGTAGTGTAGTAAATTAAAACCTTGACTTACCAATAATTTTGAAAAATCATATTTCTTTTGCTTTATAAGATTGTAAAATACTTTTTTGTCATTATCTTTTTCAAAAATTGTATTAGCAGAGCAATTATAATAAAATATTGCTCCTAAAATATAAGTCTTAATAAGATTTATAAAATTTTTTACTTTCTTTACCTTTGGATAACTTGTTTCATTATAAATCTTTTTTAGCTTGACATCTAAACCAAAAAATTGTAAAATTGATCTAAATGTTTTAAATAGGGTTTTCATATTTTCTCCTTTTTTGGGAATTTTGAAAACCTTATTATATCATAATCTAATCAATATTTCTACAAATTTTTTTATTTTTTTCATTTGAAAAGAATTTATCAAATTCTTTTTTGAAAAATCTAAGTTAAACTTTTA
>MOYB01000052.1 GCA_001899385.1 Candidatus Caenarcanum bioreactoricola
AGAAACAACTCATGTATACAGATCTCTTACGTTTAAGAATCACCATTGATGAGCACTTTGATCACATAGCCAAAACATTCTTTGCTGATGATTTCTACGAGGATTAACCATCATGGCTAAACTATATACAATTGATGAGATTAAAAATTTTGGTAAGTTCTGTTATTCAAATAGATGGACTATAGGTAAGGATAATTTTTCAGGTATGTTTGTAATGATATATTTACTTGAAAAATATGAGACAGTTGAAAATCTTAAAACATATCTAAACTCAATTGAAATGAATGATGATTATCCATTATAGGATAGACTTTATTAAAGGAGTAAATACAACATGCCATCATATCATTTTTGCAAACATCAGAAAGAATCAGAACTAACTGGAACACTCATATGCTCTATCTATGGACGTGAGTATGAATGTCCATATGTAAGATCATACAATGCTGATTACATGTGTAAACAGTATGTCCCATACCGTTCAATAGGTGATAGATTAAACAAAGTAGAAGAACGGTTAGATACTCTTGAACGTATGATTACACGTTTAGATAGAAAACTTACTCATTACATAGACATTGAAATATTATGTAAGAATCCTAACAAGGAGGATTAACACCATGACATTATCTAATTATCCACCTAATGTATCCAGCATCCCCGGTGACCATGACATGACAGCATCATACAGCATCATCTTCCCATTCATCTACTTTAACGATGATCAGGAAGATCACACACAAGTCATTGCCGAGTCCATACAACTCATTGACTACACACTTGACATGGATACCCTAGAGGTTAGACCAGACGGCTCTTATCGCATCTACATAACCTATGAAGATGATCTAGACATTGATCCCCGTGACATGGACATGCTAGACATTGAAGAGACTATCATCAGGTATCTAAATGAAACATACCACCTCAACATTGATCCCCGTGATGACACCATTGAATTTGACATTGACATCCATAGGTAGAATCATGCATACAACTACCATATCTTTTTATTTTTGTCAGTCATGCATTCAAAAATTATGTCATGCTTATCAAATTTGACACTTTGTATCATTTTTCGATCATGTGTGTGTTTTCTAGGTCCATTCAAAAATTAAATCTTAATGGAGTTGATTAAACTATTATGTTACCAATTGATGACCCATTACATTACGCCAACATCCAATTGATGATATTGGCAACAGATCTACGCAAAGTCAACCTACAATCAACCATTGACATTGAACAAACAATCGGCAAGTTACAGACAACAATGCATCAACTATTCCAAGTGAAGCAACTATTAGAGGAACGTGATAACAGTGCCTAGATGGAAGTCACATTTAACAACACAAGAAAAACTTGAAAATTCAAACCAAAGGAGACAAT
>MOYB01000053.1 GCA_001899385.1 Candidatus Caenarcanum bioreactoricola
CATACTCAAGCATTCTTATAATCCAGTCATTAAATCTAGTTTCAATTTCTAAAAATTTATGTAATTCTCTAGCACTTACTAAATTCTTGTCATCTTTATTTTCAATTTTAATTAAATCTTGTATAGTAAATTTGTTCCTTAATGTCTACTTAGGAAAGGGTTAGCTATAGACATTCGCCAACCCTAGAATATTAATTATAACATAAATTTTTACTCTTTAAAACTTCACGATTCATTCATTGCTTAATCTTATTTTAATCAAATACTTATTAAAACTTCTTTATTTATTCTTTAATTATTAGCTTATTTGTATTAAGTCTGTTTTTATTTGATAATAGACTATTTGAGTACATTTCCCATTTATTTTTAATTGTCTATACTTTAAAAGCTTCTTGTTTACTAAAGCTTCTAATGCCTTTTTAACTCTTATTCTTCCAAGCTTAGTTTCTCTTTGTAAGAATCTTTCATTAGCAAATTCATTTCCACCAATTGCTCTAGCCATCAAGAGCAAAATAACTAAGGCATCAATTCCAATTTCTGGAATTAAATCTAATAATCTACTATCAATATTTAACATCAATTTTTACCTCTAAATATCTTGTACCCAAAATATTTTTATTTATAACAAATTTATTTATTCATTATTTAAAAAATCGTTTTAAGTTTATTAAGTTTTCTGTACTACATAAAGAGGTTTTAATATCATCACGCTCTTCTAGAAAGGCGTTAAACTGATTTAAAGCCTCATATTGTATAAAGTATTGCTTTACACAATTAAGATAGTATTCCTCTTCTAAATTATCATAATTTTGAATAAATTCAATAAAGCCCTTTAGTTTTTTCTCCATTTGAACGATTATAAAATATTCTAAAATATTAAACACTTCAGGATCAAAGACTATAAAAGCCCCTTTATTGTTCTTAATAGCTCTTTCTTTGAGTAAGTTCGTGTATATATTCACTAGATTTTATCCTCCATTTACTCTTTAATCAAATATTTCTCTATTACTTCCCTAGCTTCTTCAAATCCTTTACAGACATAAGCTTTTATATTATTTTCACTTTCGTTTATTGCTTCAATCCATTTTTTTTGGAAATCTGATAAAACTCCACCTTTTTCTCTTTTCATTTCAATAAATAAACATTTTTTATTTATTATTAAAAATAGATCAGGCAATCCAGCTCGTACCCCTGATAGTGTATTTCTAGTCTTTTCTTGATATGAATCAGTATGAGTAGATAAAGGGATCGCACTAAATTTAATTTGATTTTTAGAATTAAACTTCAAATCGTCTAGATATTTGATTAACTCTTTTTGTTCTTCATATTCTGTCTTCATTATTTTTTACAGGGCATTCTAGTTTTTATAA
>MOYB01000054.1 GCA_001899385.1 Candidatus Caenarcanum bioreactoricola
GGTAATTGTACAACATCAAAATAATTATTTTAGTTTTAAGTGAATTCATTAACCTTTATAAAGAATATAAGATCAAGCTGATTGAATTAAATTGATCTTCTTTTTAACTTCTATATTCTTTTGTATAAGCTTATCTCTCAAAGAAGAAATACTATTTCTTAATTCAAAATCTTCTTTAAAATCAACTCCTTTTTCAATATTCCATAAGCTCGTATTTGCTTGTTCTAATAAATTTGTAAATTCTATTAAACTTTTATATTCTTCTAATATTTGTTTGTTCATTACTTGTTTTCCTCTTTATAACTAAAGTTTGATTAATTTTAGTCATGTAAATAAAACTAAAATTCTTCAGGACATGGTAAATAATTAGGGAATTTAGGATTTTCTAATCCATAAGTCATAAGTCCTGCAATATAATTTTCTTTTTCAAGTTTATATGTATTTTCTAAATATTCAGGACATAGTCTATAACAAAGTAATCTTAAATTTGTCTTATTTATTTTTCTTAATTCTCTTCTTAAAATATTTTTTTCTTCTTCTGTTAAATTCATTATTTATTTTCCTCTTCTAATCTTTATACTTACACATTAACTCTTGTACACAAGCATATCAAGCATTTTTTAATAAATTTGTTAAAAACCTATTTTTTCATAAATTTATTTTGCTAAAGCTGCTAAAGTTGCTAAAGTTTGATTAATTTTAATTACCCCCGCTACAATCAAATTTAAGCGATTTAAAAAGTTAGAAGGTAAAATTGACCTTCTATTTAATTTTTTCCCATCATAACCTTAGGCAAAGGCAGGTTTTCAATGTATCCTTGTTCTTTTGCCCAGAGCATTAACATTCTAAAAAATCTAATTGTTTTGTCTATTGTTGGCTTAGCTCTATCTAAATCTTTCTTTTTTAATAATTCATCAGACTTTAAGAACCTTCCTACGTGAGGGATTAAGACTTTATCTATTTCTTTATCTTCTCCAAAGAAGGCTGTTATTTGTTTCAAATCATTACCATATGTATAAATAGACCTATCTGATAAGCCTTTCTCTTTTAAATAATTTAAATACTCTGTTCCTACTTCTTTTAAACTTTTCATTATGCACACTCTCTTTTCATTTCAAGATAATATTCATATCCATAAATTTCAATTTCTTTTCTCAAAGGATGATCTTCTGTTTGATCTACTAATTCATCAAAGTCAATAGTTAAAAATAACTCTTCAAATCCCCATTTTGAATTTGGGTCTAATCTTTCTAGTTTTCTATAATCTGAAATATCTCTTAATTTCTTTTCTTTAAAAAGAATAACTGATTTAAACATATTAATTCACTAGTGTTCCATTAAAAAT
>MOYB01000055.1 GCA_001899385.1 Candidatus Caenarcanum bioreactoricola
TATAGTATAACTAGGGCAATTTAATTTTGATTGTCCTAGTTATTTTTATATGCTAAGTAACCTTAAAATAACGCGTTGTGCTAATTTAAAAATTACAAATTTTGTAATTTAAAAAATGCGCAAAATATCCCTAAACAAATTTTTAAAAAATTTTAACCAAATATGAGTTGTTTAATTTGACCTACATGTATAGTATTTCCTGTAATTGTGTTTAATACAAATGAGAGATTATGAGCAAGTATTTTTAAAGTTATTCTCAGCATTAATCCCCATTTTGTTTTAGCTAAAACTCTATTGATATTAAATTGTTCTGCCAATTGTGAAAAAGTAGTTTCAACTCTCCGACGCGCCTTTGACAAAGCGTTACGAAGTCGTTTGTCTAAAGGAGTTTTGCTATTTTTTCTTTTTAGTGATAAAAGTAAGACATCTTTTTCTTTAGCTAATGCTACTTTAAGTTCATTACCAATATATCCTTTATCTGCTAGTATTTTAATAGAGGTATTGTTTTGAACAAGTTCAAAGACAGCGTCCCTATCGTCTATATTAGCGGCAGTTAAAAGAAAATCTGTAATAAAGCCATCTGTAGTAACTAAAGCATGAAGTTTTAATCCAAAATATGTCTCTTTTTTTGAAGCGCAATAGCTATAAGTTGATATATCTTTGAATGATTTATTAAAGTAAGCTCTTCCAAATTTGCATACAGGAATAGGCATACTATCAATAATCCTAGTATCATCATCTTTAAACATTGGCAGACTAGAAAAATATTTTTGTATTTCTAGAATTACTTTGTATAAATTTCTTTTAGTCTTATTAAATCTTGTTCTGTCACAAATATTAGGAAATAAATCTCGTAGGTTCTTTTTAACGAAATAAAACCAGGCTTTTTCAGAATCAATTGTAAGGGCTTCGCCTACTATACTAATTGTTATAATTTCAGAGTCTGAAAGTTTGGATTCTGAAAAGTTTCTTCTATTTTTTATAGAATCAGGTATTATTTCATTGTAAACATCGTCAATTAACACAAAAGAAACTGTAAAAAAATCTTTTAAATTATCAATTTTTTCAGTATTATAATAAGTGAACTCTAACATTTCAATCATCTCCTTATTATACTTTTGTTTTGTTAATTTAATTATAATTGGAATGATTGAATTTGGTTAGAGTTTTTTATTAAAATTTAACTAGCACAACGCGTTAAAATATATAAGGAGTGTATTGTATGGATAATTCTCAATTGGTCATATTTAAATTGGGTTTAGAAGAATATGCAATGGATATTCTTTTGCCCAAGAGATAATAAGAATACCAGCTTTAACTAAAATACCTAATGCAC
>MOYB01000056.1 GCA_001899385.1 Candidatus Caenarcanum bioreactoricola
TCGATTATATGAAAATTAGTTCCTATGAATGCTTTTAAAGCATCTTTATGATGTTGATTTTTTATTTCATATCAGAAATTTCTCATATAAAAAGAAAAATCCCCTTGGTCGAAAAATGTTTGTTGCAAAATTATAAGCAAAAGGTTTAAATATAGTTATAGAAAAAAAAATCCAAAAGGAAAGTAATGAATATTCGTTTTTACACACAGTTTCTTTTCTCTTTCTTTTCTCTTTCTTTTCTCTTTCTTTTTTCTTTCTTTTTTCTTTATCTTATTTTTTGGGAGGGGAAAATGTGTTATTAACACATTTTAGACGTTTTTTAAGATTTTGTAACAAAAATTTTAAAATAAAATCCAAAATAAACAATTTTACAGATAAAAGAAAAAAATACCAAATACCTCTGGCTAATATATTTTTATCTATGCTTTATTCTTCATTATTGGACTATCCGACATTTTTATCAAAAGACCATTTGAACAGAGAGCCATTTTTTAAAAAATTTTTGGGGTGTAAAAGAAAAATGATAGCGAGTGACTCAACACTTTTTCGTAATTTATCAAATAATTTATGTGATAAGGAAATAGAAGAAATAAATATTTGTATAGCAAAAAAGATTGAAAACATTTTAATAAATCCAGTATTAAACAAAAGATGCGGAATAATGGATGGTTCAGGATTTGGGCATAATCTTTATGAAGTACTTTTTATTCCTGGTAAGATTGATTTAATTTTAAAATTCAATAAAATATCTAAAAAAGGCACAGAATTAAATTCTGCAAATATATTACTGAAAGATACAAAAGATAATTTTGGGACAGGCTTTTTTGATCTTTTTATCGGAGATGGGCTTTATTATTCAAAACATATTTTCAGAGTTTGCATAGAGGAATTAAAATCAAATCTACTCGTTAAAACAATAGAAAGATTAAATGTTGTAAAAAGCGTTGAAGGAAATATCTGGAAGTATAGTAGTTACAATAAAATACTGGATAAAAAGTTTTTATAACATGCTCATATTGGAATATTCAGGAGAAAAAGGGTTTATCTAAAAAAGCCAGAGGTGGTTTGGTATTTAAATTATTTTGTTGCAGAATAGATAAATAATATTTAAAACTCTCAAATGTTTATTGAAAAAATAATTGCATTTTAGGATATTTTTATCTTTAAATAAATTTATGCGACAATTGTATTATAACTATAAGTTTTATTTCTATTTATTTTTATTTTTTTTTTTTTTTTTCAACCATAAAACATCATACTATATCTTTATTTAACTATATTTCATACTTTTTCTCTTCCTATC
>MOYB01000057.1 GCA_001899385.1 Candidatus Caenarcanum bioreactoricola
TGTCACAGCAAGGTTAAAATGTCAGTACTAGGCAAAAATAGAAATGTCAGTAAAATTGTTAAGGATTTATCCTTAACAAAATAAAAGATGACATTTATCTATACTGACAAAGAAATGAAAAAAATTCGTATTATTCAAAAACTCATTGATTGAGTTATTAGTATTCAAGATGCAAGTGTTGCACTTAATTGTTCTGAAAGAACGATTTATAGGTATCAAGCAACATTTTTAGCAGAATGACCGCCATGATTTATACATGGTTTAAAGGGAAAACCATCCAATCATAATCCCAATACCAGTAAGTTTGCGAGTATCTTTACCATTATATCGGCTCCCAAATTTAAAGATTTTTGACCAACGCTTTTATCTGAAAAATTGGAAGAAATCTATGGTATTATCATAAATAAGGAATCCCTTAGACAAAGAATGATTAAACAGGGTTTGCGAGTCCCAAATAAGCGTAAAATTACGATAGCTAGGCAAAAAAGAGAAAGAAGACCTTCGTTTGGTATGCTCATTCAAATGGACTGAAGTTATCATGATCGATTAGAAAATTGAGAAAAAAGATGCTTATTGTGCGCAGTAGATGATGCTACGTCTAATGTTGTGGAATCTATCTTTGCTAAATGAGAATCATTAGAAGATATATTTGAGTTTCGAAAAGAATATCTAAAGAAACATGGCAAACCTCAGGCAATTTACTTAGATTCTCATTCCACTTACAAAGTAAATCATCCAAAAGATCAGTTTGATAAAGATATGAAAACTCGTTTTCAAAGAGCGATGGAAAAACTAGGGATTATTGTTATTTATTCTAAACAACCAGAAGGGAAATGAAGAGTAGAAAGAGGTTTTTGAACTCACCAGGATAGACTCATAAAAGAAATGAGATTGGCGGATATTAAAAACTATGACCAAGCAAACAGGTTTCTCAAATATTATTACATAAAAAAACATAATGCTAAATTTGGAGTACCAGCAAAAGAACCATGAAACTATCATACAAAAATTACCAAAGAAGAATTAGTTGACCTTGAGTGGGTCTTTGCTAAAAATACAGATAGGACATTAAGGAGAGATGGTACTATAACTTATATGAATACTACCTATCAAATACTTAAAGATCAACATATATCTTGATATACACTTACTATAAAAGAATCAATGTACGGTCATATAAAGATATTCTCATGAGCGCATGAGCTACAATTCACGAAACTTGTATCAAGATAAAACTGACAATTCTATTTTTGGAAATCTACTGACAATTCTACTTTGCTATAACA
>MOYB01000058.1 GCA_001899385.1 Candidatus Caenarcanum bioreactoricola
GACAAAACTGTCTTTCCAAACCTCCTTCCGCAATTATGGCAGATTATATTTGATACAGTATATGTTTCAGATTCGGTTTGTAAGTTGTATACCTTGCCTGTGTAATGTTCTTTTATTATACGGTCTATTGGTGCATAAACATAATCATCATCAATAAATCCAAATTCTCTGTGTATTGTACCAGAATCAAACTTATATATATCTTTGAGTAATTTCTTCGATGTAGATTCGACTCTATAATAATCTTTGCTGTTTGTAAGTCTCCCCTGGATGTGATTATCTTTTCGTTCTGATCTACGCACCGAAACAATATATCCTAACCGCGCACAAATAAGTTGTATTATATATGCCAAATCTCTACTTGACGTTTTATATTGAAAATGCCCATTTTTCTTATTTAAATAACCGTCTCCATAAAATAATCCGCGCAACATTGATTTAACAAATAGTTCGTTATTATTAAATGCAAGTTCGAATGGTATTTTTTTATTTGGCGCTCCATGACCAAACATATCTTTAAATAATCTTCCTAATGCACTGCTACATATCCATATTTTTATAATACTATTTGTTTTGCGTATACTAGGCCGATATCCATATTTCTCAAATATTATTTTAATATTATTCGCATATTCTTCTTCATGTGGACCCAAACTATAGAAAATTCCACTTTGAGTACTATATCCCTCCGCTAAATACCATCCTATAATATACCCTATTTCTTCGTTAAGTGGTAAAGATTCTATAGAATATGTTCTGTTACAATGTGATTTTTGTTTATATGCGGGTTTTATTTCTGTTAAATTAGATGTTTCTTTTATTCTAGGTATACACAAACACGTTTTGTTATATCTATCTCGAAAATTTATATTTTTTATATTTTCTGGAGACAACCACTCGCGTTTTACAACATTCCAAACTGTTTTTTTGGTGCGTTTGCCCATTTTCATTGCATAATAGTTGTCGTTTCTGTTCACCGTTGCGATAAGTAATGGGTGTTCTGGAGTTATCTTGAAGGGATTTATATATCTCGCCGTAATGGTATACATATCCCCCGAATAATCACGTTCAAATGTGCGTGTTACACGGGAAATGTTTTTCCCCAATGCCTCCATACCAGTAATAATGGTATTTATTTCCTTATATTCTTTTGCATATACTACTTCGTTTGGGGGGAGACATGCAATTATCTTGAATCTTGCAGTATTTGAAAAGATTTCCTGTTGTTT
>MOYB01000059.1 GCA_001899385.1 Candidatus Caenarcanum bioreactoricola
TACTGAAAAACCCTATTATTTAAAATCGCATGGAATGTCTCCTGCTGGATGTTTTCTTAGAGTAGGAACTGGTGTTAAGCAGATGGACACAAAAATGATTGATAGTTTTTATGCTTCTCGTACTAGAAATTCTTTAAGAAATATTATCTCTCCAAGATATACAGATCATACTTTTGCACAGCTTAAAATTTATTATGAAGAAAAAGGATTAAAACTCAATGATTCTTTTTTACAAAATTTAGATTTATATACTTCAGACTGGAAATTTAATTATATTGCATATTTATTAGCTGACAAGAATAGCGTATCAATAAAAGTTGCTAAATATGCAGGAATTGATAAATGTAATTTAATTGAAAATGAAGAATATGGCTTTTGTTCTTTAGTAAAGGCAACTGAAAGAGTTCTTGATAAATTAGAAATTGAAAATAAGACATTTACAAAAATTACAGGAGATGCTAAACGCCTTGAAAAAAGAATGATTGATAAAACTGCATTAAGAGAAGCTTTTATAAATGCAATTGTTCATAATGATTATTCTCGAGAAGTTACACCAATTGTAGAGATATATTCAGATCGTCTTTCTATTACTTCATATGGTGGTTTAGTAGAAGGACTTTCTATGGAAGAATTTTTCAATGGGAGATCGATAGCCCGTAATCGTGAATTGATGAGGATTTTTAGAGATTTAGAATTGGTTGAGCATTTAGGTTCTGGAATGAATCGTATTTTAAAAGTATATGATAGAAATATTTTTAAATTAAGTGAAAATTTTCTTGAAATTGTATTTCCCTTTGAAGAAGATTATTTAAAATCTTTAGAAGAAAATACCGAACAAGTAAACGAACAAGTAAGCGAACAAGTAAAAAATCTTTTATTTTCTTTAAAGAATGCAGAAAAAAGTATAAAAGAATTAATGAAAGAATTATCTTTAAAGCATAGACCTACATTTTTAAATAATTATATTTATCCTGCAATAAAACAGAATTTAATTGAATTAACTCAACCAAATTCTCCTAAAAGTCCAACTCAAAAATATAAATTAACTGAAAAGGGTAAGAATTTTTTAAATAAGTAATACAAACACCCTGTGTCATTCGTGTGCGATCGTGCAAGGAAAAACAGGGAATATGCTAGAATTTAAAAGAATTTTCGGGAAGTTCTGATTTTTTAACTATGGTCAGACAAAGCATCATATGTACG
>MOYB01000006.1:0-38761 GCA_001899385.1 Candidatus Caenarcanum bioreactoricola
GTATATAATTAGCAATGCCCCTTTCAGGGGGTTGGGGGGCTCCTTGATTAAAGGATTTGCTTATTAGTTTTCTTTTTATTCTTATCTTTATAGTTCTATATAAATAATATTATTTATATAATATCTCCTTTTAAAGAAATAATATAATTTTCTAAATTTATTTGCTTTTCAGCCTTTTCTAAAGCTTCTTTTACTATTATTTCAACTCCAGTACAACAAGGAACTTCCATTCGAATAGTTGTTATAGATTTAATATTTTGATTTTTAAATATATTTGTTAATTTTTCGATATAAACAGAAGAATTATCATCAAGTTTAGGACAAAATATTATTAAAACTTTATTTTTAAGAAATTTTTCATGAAAGTTTTTATAAGCAAAAGATACACAATCAGCAACTATTAACAGTTCTGCATTTACCAAATAAGGGGCATTAACATTTAAAAGACTTAGTTGTATTGGCCAATTATTTAATGTTGATTCAACTATAGCAAGGTTTTTCTGCATATTTCCTAAACATGAACAAGCTTTTTTCCCTTCAAGCTTAGGAATTTCATAATTATTTTCTTTTAAATAGTCCAAAGCTTGTTTTAATAAAATTTCTTCATTATGATCTTTTAGGTGCTTAAGATGCGCTTTAATCACCTCTTCCCCTGCTTTAACAATATTTTCCATAACTTTATATTCATTATAAGATTCTGCTTCTCTTTCTTCTATTGTCATAGCATTAAAAGGACAAGCTTTAATACAAGCTCCTAATCCATCACAAAAAAGATCGCTAATTAATCTTGCTTTACCATTAATTATTTGCAATGCACCTTCTGGGCAATCTGGAATACATTCTCCACAACCAGTGCATTTATCTTCATTAATTTTAATTATTTTTCTTTGCATTAATTAATTTTAACAAGTTTATATTTAAAGAAGAAGCAAGATATTTTAAGATTTTTAACATAGAAATTGATCTGTATTGATTTTTGGGTAAAAGTAAATTAATACATTAAAATTTTATAAAATTGTCTGCACAACAAGAAGAAAAACTAGCTCTAGGAGTACTTAAAACACTTTATCCAGAGAAACAAGAATTTTTATATTCTATAGAATCTCTTAGTAAAAATGAGCGTCCTGCCTTGATTTTTGAAAAAGATCAAGATCTTTCAGATATTTATTTATTAGAAGAAAATTATTATATTCTTATTTTAGACGGTGAAATAGAAGTTTCAAATATTAATAATTCTAATATTTTAAATTTAATTGTAGGTGATATTCTTGATCCAGCAAGCTTAAATGAAAATTACAATATATTATCTCTTCAAAAAGGAATAATGCTTCAAATCCCCAAAGAAATATTATTCAAAGATTCTGAATTAAAGATTAGAGCAGAAGAAATTAATAAAAAAATTCTTTTATTAAATATAAATAATTTAAATAATATTTCTAATAACATAGAAAAAAATACTATTTCAAATGCTATTGAAAAGCTTGATTTTATAGTTGAGAAGCCTGAAGAAAAACAAACGCAAAAGAATAAAAACACACAAGAAAATATTAATGATTTAGAATTTTTAACAGAAACTCCTGATAAAATTATAGGATCTGAGCCTTATACACCTTCTTGGTATTTAAGAATATTTAAAAAAAACAAATTTCTCTTATCACAAATATTTTTAGCATCAATTTTTGTTCAACTTTTTTCAATAGCAAGTCCTCTTTCAAGTTTAATAATATTTGATAGAGTTTTTGGTCGTCAAAATATATCGGCATTATGGGTTGTTTCTGCAGGATTACTTATAATATTACTTTTTGATATAGGAATTAAATTTTTTAGATCTTATGTTTTATCTTTTCAGCTTAACATGCTGGATCAGCTTAGTTTAAATAATATACATCAAAATCTTTTTAATATTAGTTTTAAGGATTTAAAGAATGAAAAAAAAATAAAAGCTTTTACTCAAGGATTACCAGAATTAATTAAAACACATTTAGCATTAGGTTCAACAGTGTTTATTTATGGTACTGATGCTTTTCTTTCAGTATTTTCTTTTTTAATATTACTTGTTATGAATGCAAAATTTGCAATAATTTGTTTTTTAACTATTGTTCCTATGATGATTCTAACATGGACAAGCTCAGGTGCTAAAAAACAAGACATGACGAATTTTACAAAAGAGCAACAAACAGCTCAATCAAGAATAATGGAGTTTTTACATGGAATAGAAACTGTTAAATCCCTTAATGCAAAGAGTTTCTTTACAAAAACAATAAGAAATGATTTTGATAATATTACTTTAAAAAGTGAAGCAATAAGATTTTCTCAAATAAATGAAGGTGTTACTGCTGGATTTATAAGTAATTTAGGTTCAAGTTTAACGTTATTTGTAGGTGCATATGAAGTTCTTAATCATGGTATGAGCTTTGGTACTTATATGTTTATTAACATGATTAGTAGAGTTCTTTTAAATAATTTTCAAAAATTAATTACTGCTCAACTAAAACTTAATGATTCAACAAATTCAATTAATAATTTAAAAGAACTTATTGGTTTGCCAGATAAGCTTCCACAAGAAAAATCACAAATTCATCTTGATTCAATTCAAGGTAATATAGAAATAGTAAATCTTTCTTTTAAATATGAAAATGCTAATCAACAAACATTAGAAAATATAAATCTTTCAATTAAAAAAGGACAAAAAGTAATTTTAACAGGTAAAAGTGGTGCTGGAAAAACTACTTTAATAAGACTTTTACAAGGATTCTATACACCAGATACAGGACATATAACTATTGATAATTATAATATTGCAGATATAGACGAAGAAAGCCTTAGAAAGAATATAGGAGTTGCTTTACAAAAGCCCGCAATTTTTGGGGCAAGTATAAGGGACAACATAGCATTAGGTTGCCCAGATGCTCCTATGAGAGAAATTGCTGATGCTGCTTCAATGGCAGATCTTGACAAATTTTTAATAAGACTTCCAGAAGGATTTGATACAGAATTAAATCCAAGAGGGGGTAATCTTTCAGCAGGACAGGTTTGTCAAATATCACTTGCAAGAGCTTTTTTACTTAATCCAAAGATTTTAATATTAGATGAGGCATTAGCTTTTTGTGATAGGATTTCAGTTGCTACGATTTTTAATAAAATGCTTGAAGTTTTTAAAAATAATACATGTATATTCGTTAGTGATTATATACCACTCCATAAAACAGCAGATTTAATAGTAGTGCTTCATGAAGGGAAAATAATAGAACAAGGAAGTTATGAAGAGCTTATGAATCAAAAAAATTACTATTATTATTTACATGGATAAAAGATTATTTTATAAAGACTTTAAGAAATTCAACAAATGTTGGATTCAAGAGAGTTCCAAATAAAACAATAAGACCTATAAGCCATTTCATAAAAGTTTTTATACTTTGCATTTCATTTGCTAATATTTTTATTTCAGTTTTTAATTCAATATCTATTTTTTCTATTTTCAAGCTTAGCTCATGTTCTAATATTTTAAATTCAGTCTTTAAATTTTTATTATCTTCTTTTAATTCAACTTTTAATTCTTCAAATTTAAGTTCTAACTTATGAACATCTTCTTTTAAGCTTGTTTCTACTTTTGTTCTTAAAATATCTTCATTTTCTTGAAAAGCTTTTTCTATATCTTCAACAAAAAAATCAGCTTTTTGTCTATCTTGAAAAAGCTCTTCTAATAATCTTAAACTTCTTGTAGGTAATTTATATGGCATATATTTTAATTATACCTATTATTAATGTTTTTTCAAGAATTATTATTTGCATAGGTAAAAAAATCCCAAAAACTTTTAAAAAACCCAATGATTGCTCCTATATAAAGCCCAGAAACAGAAAGTATTCCCGAATCAAAAATCGAAAAAAGTCCTCGCCATAATTCATCTTCTGGATTTCTTCTAGGTTTGTTTGAAGTTTCTTTAATTTTAAAAGGAATAGGTTTTTTTGAAGCCGATTTTATTCCTATATTTTCTTTGTAATATTCATTAAATTGATCTTTTTCTAAAGTTTTTAGATATTCTTTATCAGATCTTTCAAAAATTTTATTTATAACATAACCACGAGTTAATCCTCCTAAAGCTGCCCCCATACCTGCTAATATTAATGCATAAAAAGCGATTTCTCTAATAACATGTTTAAATCCTTTCCAAAAACTTATTTCTTTAGATTTTTTTTGCTTTTCTTCTTCTTTAGCTAAATTAAAATTATTAAATGTAGAATTCCTATATCTATATGAAGCTTTTAACACTCTATTTACAACTTTATTAATAGTTAAATATTTGTTCATAAATTTATCTTAATATTAAAATTATAGATAAATTAAAATAGTATTGTCAATAAAAACTTAGAAAATTTTATATATTTAATTACCAATTTATAATTTTTTCAGTTAATTTAGGCACACTATCAAAAATAGAATCATTAGGATATAAATTTCTTTGTTCACTTGGGTTTGTTTTACGTCCTTTAATATCTTCAAATCGACCTAAATGTGAAGTTAAAGCTATGTTTATAGTTGAAGTTGCTTCTTCAAAATCATCACACATTGACATTCCATCCATTAAACCATAAAAAATTAAAATTGGCTCATGAATTATTTGATCTGTAGTTTCATCAAGTAATGCAAAATAAATTTTTAAAGGATTATATACAAACTGTTCTGTTAATACTAAAGCTTTTATATTTTTATCTAAACCACTTAAACTTATTTCACTTTGTACTGCTTCAAATTTATTTGTTTCTTCAATTTCTCCTATAGATAAAAGATGTCCTGCTGAAATATATTCATTATTATTCCAAATTAAATTTCGTGAAAAATTAGTTAATCTAACTATACCTGTATCCCAAAAACCTTCTACAAGATTAATTGCAGAAGTATTTAGGCTTTTTAATTTATTTGAAATATTTTGATCTATAATTTTTGGCATTAGTTAAATACCTCCTCAAATTCAAGAGCCCAAGAAGCTTTTTTATGTAAATCCAGATTTAGACTTATTTCATCTTTAGTATTGGCAACTGTAAAATCTACATCATTATAAATAATAGTTTCATCTTTTATTGGTATTTGTATAAGATTAGGAATAATAGTTAAATAGCCACAACCATTTGAATCAGAATATAAGTCCTCTTCTATTTGATATACTTTTTTATGTCCGCTAAACCGAATAAAATCCCCTGTTGCAAGAATTTTTTTATTTGCCTCCATTCCATAAACAGAGATTATTCGACCACTTTGATTGTCTAAATCAACTTTTATTTCCCCTTTATAATTAGTTTTAGTTGATGAATAATAAGGAATTATAATTTTAAAAGATTCATATCTTCCTCGTCTTGCATTTAAAAAAGCAAATATTTCATCGTGTTCTTGTCTAGACTTTCTTAAAAGTTCTATTGATATTTGCCAATAAGCGCCTCCAAAACTAGTTGCTTGTCTATATCCTGATTGAGATCTACATATTCTAGTATTGAATGTTGATTTAATTGAAGCCCCTGTTATTGAATAAAGTGGAAAAATTTTATCTGTCATAAATTATTCTTGTCTGTTATGAAATGACTATAACAAAAGCTGTTTTTAAATCTTGAATATAGCTTATAATTTTTAAAGATTTTATTAAATAAAATAATGTTTAAAGAAATTTCAATTCAGAATCTTAGAGGAATAAAAGAATTAAAGATTGATGATTTTGCACAAATTAATTTATTTCTTGGAAAAAATAATAGTTGTAAAACAACAGTCCTAGAAGCTTTATATTGTGCAATTAATCCTAGTAATCCTAGTCTTCTTACTAATACAAATATAATTAGAGGTTTATTAAACACTACTAAAATTGAAAATATAAATAAAACATCAAGGTTTTCTATGGAATCTCTTTTTTATAATTTAAATACAGAAAATCCTCTTCAAATAAATTCTGTTTTTAATTTCTTGGAATTAGAACAAGAAAAACAAAATATTATAATTACTGCTTTAAAAGATATTATTAGTTCTTCTGAAAAATCCTCGTCATCAATTTCAACAGCATTAATAGAAATAATAAAAGGTTTAAATTTTTCTTTTGAAATTATTAAAAATAAAAGAAAAAAAGAAAAATTTGAATCTATACAAATTTTAAAAGAAAAAGAAATATTTGAAAATAAAATAGATGAAAAATATTTAAAATATGCAAATCAACGAAATGGTTTTTATTTATTTTCTCATATAGCAAATGATCTTATAAATTCAGATTTAAAAAGTAAATTTGACAATATTCTTTATCAAAAGAAAGAAAAAGAGCTTATTGATAATTTTAAAAAACTAATACCTGAAGTTCAAGCAATTAAATTTCTTGATGCTTTTTATATTGATATAGGTTTACCTAAATTAATTCGTTTAGAATCTTTAGGAGAAGGAGCTAAAAAGTTTTTTGTATATATTTGTCGCTTATTAGGTGATGAGAGTTTAAAAGAGAATTCTATTATATTAATTGATGAAATAGAGAATGGTATATATTATGATTCTCAAAAAATTCTTTGGAAATTTTTATTTAATTTTGCTAAAGAGAAAAAAATTCAGATTTTTGCAACAACACATTCTATAGATTGTATAAAGGCATTTGTTGAAATTGCAGAAGAAGAATCAAAAAAGAAAGAAGATTTAATAAGAATATTTAGATTAATTAAAGGAGAAGATAATGTTTTTGATATTTCAAAATATAATCTCACTTCTGCAAAAATTATTTTAAATGAATACAATTTGGAGATTCGTTAAATGAAAAAAACAAAATTTCTTTTAGTTGAAGGTTCTGATGATAAAAGTTTTTTTCAACAGTTTTTTGAATCTTTAAAAATTGATTATGAAAAAGAAATAGAAATTATAGAAATGAAAACTAAATATACTAAAACAGTTGAATGGAAAGAAAGATTAAATGCTATTAAAGAAAAATTTAAAGAAGAAAATAATATATTAGGAATAATTGTTGATTCAGATAATAAATTAGAAAAAACAATTAAGGATATTCAAGCTGCTTTTAATGAACTTGATATTAAAGAAACAATAGAAAATCAAAAATTTATTAAAATAAACGAAAACCTAAAGATTGGACTTTTTATTTGTGAACCACGAGATTTAGAAAGTCTTTGTCTTAATATTATTAAAGAAAATTCTCCTTCTGAATTGAAAGAAATTCAAGATTTTTTAGATAAGAAAAAACAAAAACATAAAAAGATTTATCATGAAGAAAAAAAAGATTTACAAGCATATTTAACTTATAAACAATTTATAGAGGAAAAATCAGAATTTCAATTATTTTTAGCAACACAATATAATTATAAATTTGCTTATTCCCCTGGAACCGCATCACAAAAAGGCTATATAAAATTTGATTTATTCAAGGATTTAAAAAAATTTTTAGAGAATTTTAGATCTTAATCTATTCAAAACTTGATCTGTTTAGTTTTTTATTTGAAGTTTTTTGAACTGTTTTAATTGTGTTTGCTCCTAAATATTTTTGAACTTCTGTTTTAGATAAAGCTCTAATAGTATCTTGTGAATCCATTGCACTTATATTTATAACTACTGAAGAACTTGCTCCTAAAGTCCTTGTATTTTCTTTAGTTAAAGCACTTTTAGGTATTATTTGCCCAGATGTTTTAGGTACAAAAATTTCTGCTTCTTTTTCTCCTACTATATAAGCACTGTTAGAAGAAACTGGTCCTCCATCCGCACGAAATCCACCAAAGATCCCCCCTAGCCCACCAAGTAAGCTGCTAAAAATACTTCCACCAGCGCTACCACCTCCACCACCAAAAAGTCCTGCTAAATTAAAACCTCCAGACATAGAAGAACTTAATCCTTGAATTAAACTATTTGCAATTGAACTACTTATTGATTCAGCAACCCCTGCAAATATATTAAACATTGAACTAGCAAACTCTCTTAAATTAAACTCACCAGTTTCAATTGCACTACAAATAGAATTTTTTAAAGTATTTCCTATTTGATTTGAAATACTTAAAATTTCATTAAAACTTTTTTTAAAATTACTAGTTTGATTAAAAGTTTGACTTAAGTCAACAGTTTGATTTTTAAAAAAAGATGAAGTTGTTTTTAATTCGTTTTGAGTTTGAGCTAGTTTAATTTTAAAATCTTCATTATCAGCTTTAATTTTTATAACTAATTCTTCTATTTCTTGAGCCATTTTATTAATAATTAAGTTAATACTAAAGGACTATATCAATAGGGCTTTCATTATAAATTTTTTAAATTGTACTAAGTCTTAATTTTTAAGGGAATAAATTTAGAAGAAATAAAAACACAAAGTTCAATGAAAAAAATAATACTTTTTACTTTAACTTTTTTATTAGTTTTAGGCATTGTTGACCTAATTAAAGCAGAGCCTTTTAATTTTTATGAAAGTCCTTACTTCGGAGTAAAAGAAGAAGTTTATGAATATTATACTCCAAAGAGAATAACCCCTTTAATAGCTCAATTACCAGAATATTCAATGAGGGGACCAGGTTATATTTGTGATAAGAGACAAGCTTCTCCTGTTTATCGTTATCCTTTACAATATAATAGACATATAGGTTATAGAGAAGCAGACTGGGCTAAAAACACTCTTTATGATAATGGCATTTTTCCTGTAAATTTTGGTGGCTACACTTATTAAGTTTTAAACATTCATTATTACAAGGCTCAGTATGAATAGTAACAGAAGAGTTAAATAAAATATTTTTAAGTTCTATTTCTATTTCATCACAAATAATATGTGCTTCTTTTATTCTTAAGCCTTTAGGCAATACAATAGTAAATTCAATAAATTTATTAGGACCAGATTTCCTAGTTTTAAGATTATTAAAAGAGATTATTTTTTGTATAGAACAATAGGATTTTAGTATTTTTTTTATATCTTCTAGATTAGCTTTAGAGAGAGAACTGTCAAGAATATTTTTAGAAGAATCAATACAAAGATTCAATCCGGCTTTTATTATTAAAAGTCCAACTAAAATAGCTACAATTGGATCAAATATTTTAATTCCAGTAATTTTTATACAAATTAAAGCAATAAGTACTCCTGCAGAAGTTATAACATCAGTACGTAAATGTTCAGCATCTGCATGAAGTGCTATTGAATCCGTTTCTTTTGCAACTTTAAAAAGATATTTACTAACTAAGATATTTGCAACAATAGAAATACTCATTACAATAATGCCTAAAAAAGAATCAATATAATCAAAATTTTTATTTATTAATTTTTCTACTGATTCATAGATTATATAAAAAGCAGCTAAAATAATAAGAAAACCTTCAATAAAACCAGATACTTCTTCAAATTTACCATGTCCATATTGATGATCTTCATCTGCTGGATTTGAAGAGATTTTTACCGCAATAAAAGCAATAAAAGACGCAAGTAAATCAACAAGAGAATGTACTGCTTCTGAAATTATACTTATACTATTTGTAAAAATTCCTACAATAAGCTTTGATAAAACTAAAATTGTATTAGAAATTATTGAAATTCCTGCGGCTTTAATTTTATTATTCATTATTCTTTATATTTTAAACTAATTTCTCTCCAAGTTTCTTTGCTTTGTTTAATAATCTTTCCGAAAGAATTTCTTTTTTTTCATGTCCTACAAAACCGATAAGAAAAGATTTTATAACTTTTGCTCCTAATACATTTGCAGATAATCCTAAAGTTTTAAAAGTTCCTGTCATAAAATATGCTAATGGCCAAGGCATTGCAGAAGAAGCAACAATTATTGCTTTTTTATTAAATTTCTTAATTCTATTTTGAGGAGGTCCTAATTTTTTCCAGGGCCAATAAGTAAAACAAAGCAATCTTTCTGCAAAACGACGCATTAAAGCAGTAGTATCATAAAAATTTACTGGAGAGGCAAGAATAATAGAATCTGCTTTTTCTATTTCATTTAAAATTTCTGCCATTTCATCTTTTTTTTCAAAAATACATTCTTTTCTTTTTTCACCTTCTTCTTGAGTACAAATACGACAGTTAATACAGAATTCGATTTGTTTATCTAAAAGATAGATTTTTTTAGTTTGAGCACCTTTCAATTCAGCAGATGCTAACATACTATCAACAGCTTGGTCTATAATCCCAGCTTTACGATAAGTTCCTAAAATAGCTACAACTAATTTTTTCATAAGTTTAATTTATTTTATCAAATTCAAAAGATTTATTATATATAAAAATCTTATTCATAATAATTTGTTGAGAATAAAATTATTATGAATAAGATTTTTAAATTACCTAAAAGTTATGTATTTTTTTGCTTTCTTACAACTTTTATGTTTATTGGATTTATTTTTATTTCTTATAACGTATCACTTACAAAAGGACTATGTTGTATTATTGGAATTAAAAAGCAACAAGTTAGATCTAATTGTGATAAAAAATGTTGTAAAGAAAATAAGTTTCCTCAAATAAATCCATTTAATAAAGAAGGATATCTTATTTTAAAAAAAGGATTTTTACTTTCTATTAATAATAATTATGATCGTATAGGTTTTTTTTCTCTTTTTATTTTTTCTTTTTTATTAATGTTATTTTCTTGGATTTATTATCTAGGTTCCTATGTTTTAGTCTCTGATAAATATTTAATTTTAAGAATGTTTTTTTATTATAAGAAAAAATATAATTGGTCAGATTTTCTCGAAATGGAAGAAACTAAATTTTCTTATTCAAAAGTTGCTTCTAAAGTCTTTTTAAAAACAAAATATTTTAAAGAAGTTTGTTTTTCTATTAAAAAAGAAGAATTTAATGAATTTAAAGAAATATTTAATAATAAAATTACTAATAATCTTCAATTAACTGATTATTCTAAATTTATTAAACCAATTTCATTAGAAAAATATTATATGCAAACATTTATTTTTTCTCTCATTATTCTTATTATTCTTATTTTTAACTTTAATATAGATTCAATAATATTTATTTTTTTTGCTTTATTAATTATGATATCTACACTTTCTTATCTTTTTTTAGTCCCTAAGGAAATTATTATTTCATCTAATAAACAAATTAATTTTAAATATATTTTAAATTTTATGAATAATCATATAAAACTTGATGAAGGATATAAAATTATAATTACTAAATATCCAAGAAAATTTCTTTTGTATACAAATAAAAAAAATTTTACTTTAGCAAAAGCCAATTGGGAATTTAATTCTTTTGAAAGATTATTAAATTATTTAATTAAAGATGCTCTAGATATTATTGAAAAATAATTTTTTTATTATATTTTTATTTTTAGAAATTTCCCTTATAAAACTATAGAAAACCCTAAACAATTTAAATTAAAATAAATTTTTAGGAAGAATTAAATAAAGATAGCTTATTTCAAAAAATATTATGGTAACTATTAATTCTTCTAGATCTACTAATAATCTAATTTTAAATGGGACTGCTCAAATTGATTATATCTATGGAGGTTCTGGCAACGATTATATTTATGGAGGCTCTAATAATGATTATTTATATGGTGGATTAGGTAGCGATTATTTAGATGGTGGCTCAGGTAATGATAAAGTATATGGTGGAGCTGGTGATGATGAAGTATATGGTGGTTCTGGCGATGATTACTTAAAAGGGGATGCTGGTAATGATAAAATATATGGTGGCTCTGGTAATGATTATTTATATGGTGGAATAGGTGATGATTATTTAAATGGTGGCTTTGGTAATGATAAATATGTATATAAATTTGGAGAAGGTAATGATGTTATTAAAGACTATGATGGAATAGACAGCTTAAATCTTAGTACTTTAATAGGTAAAGTTGAAGGAATTATACAAAATGGAAATAATTTTGAAATTGAATCAACAATTTGGGTTAAAAATGGAAATAATTTAATTTTAAATTTTGATACAAACAGTAAACTTACAATTAATAATTATTATCAAACAGGAAATATTGAAAATATAATTTTAAAAGAAATTCCAAATGAAGCTCCTGTATTTGTTGGAGATAAAACTGCTGAAATAAATGAAGGTGCTTTATATACTTTTACAAGCACTAATTTAAACTTAACAGATTCTGATAATACTCCTTCACAGCTTACATATACAGTAAGTAATTTAATAAATGGTCAAATTTTTATAAACGGTACAGCTTCAAATAATTTTACACAAGAACAAATAAATAATGGACTTGTTAGATTTATGCATAATAATTTACAAACTGGAGAATCTAGTTTTGATTTTATTGTTAGTGATGGAAAAAATACTTTAGATTCTCAAAAATTTAATTTTACAGTTAATCATGATAATGATACTCCTTTATTTACTGGGGATAAGACTGCTGAAATTAACGAAGGTGCTTTATATACAATTACAAATATTGATTTGAATACAACAGATATAGATAATACTTCTTCACAACTTGTTTATACTGCAAGCAATTTAGTAGCTGGTAAAATACTAGTTAATGGAATAACTTCTAATAGTTTTACACAAACTCATATAAATAATGGCTTTGTTAAATTTGTACATAATGGCTCTGAAGCTGAAAGTGCAGGTTTTGATTTTATTGTTAGTGATGGAACAAATACTTTAGATTCTCAAGTTTTCAATTTTATAATAAATCCAGTTAATGATGATCCTGTGTTTTCTGGAGATAAGACTGCTGAAATTAACGAAGGTGCTTTATATACAATTACAAATACTGATTTAAATTTAACAGATCCTGATAATACTCTTGATGAGCTTACATATACCGTAGATAATTTAGTTAATGGACAAATCTTAGTTAATGGGGTAGCTTCTAATAGTTTTACACAAGCACAAATTAATGCAGGACAAGTCATCTTTCAACATGATGATTCTGAAACTACAAATGCAAGTTTTCAATTTCAATTTGATGATATAGATGGTTCTTCTGCTCCTATTATGCCTCAGATCTTTAATTTTACTGTTAATCCAGTTAATGATGATCCTGTATTTTCTGGAGATAAAACAGCAACAATAGATGAAGGTGGATTCTATATACTTACAAATGCTGATTTGAATTTAACAGATCCTGATAATACTCCTGATGAGCTTAGTTATACTATAGACAATTTAGTTAATGGACAAATCTTAGTTAATGGGGTAGCTTCTAATAGTTTTACACAAGCACAAATTAATGCAGGACAAGTTATATTTCAACATGATGATTCTGAAACTACAACTGCAAGTTTTCAATTTCAATTTGATGATATAGATGGTTCTTCTGCTCCTGTTATGCCTCAAACTTTCAATTTCACAGTTAATCCAGTTAATGATGATCCTGTATTTTCAGGAGATAAGACTGCTGAAATTAACGAAGGTGCATTATATACAATTACAAATACTGATTTAAATTTAACAGATCCTGATAATACTCTTGATGAGCTTAGTTATACTATAGACAATTTAGTTAATGGACAAATCTTAGTTAATGGTGTAGCTTCTAATAGTTTTACACAAGCACAAATTAATGCAGGACAAGTCATATTTCAACATAATGGCTCTGAAACTATAACTGCAAGTTTTCAATTTCAATTTGATGATATAGATGGTTCTTCTGCTCCTGTTATGCCTCAAATCTTTAATTTTACTGTTAATCCAATTAATGATGATCCTGTGTTTTCTGGAGATAAGACTGCTGAAATTAACGAAGGTGCTTTATATACAATTACAAATACTGATTTAAATTTAACAGATCCTGATAATACTCTTGATGAGCTTACATATACTGTAGATAATTTAATTAATGGACAAATCTTAGTTAATGGGGTAGCTTCTAATAGTTTTACACAAGCACAAATTAATGCAGGACAAGTCATATTTCAACATAATGGCTCTGAAACTACAAATGCAAGTTTTCAATTTCAATTTGATGATATAGATGGTTCTTCTGCTCCTGTTATGCCTCAAATCTTTAATTTTACTGTTAATCCAATTAATGATGATCCTGTGTTTTCTGGAGATAAAACAGCAACAATAGATGAAGGTGCTTTATATACAATTATAAATACTGATTTAAATTTAACAGATCCTGATAATACTCTTGATGAGCTTACATATACTGTAGATAATTTAATTAATGGGCAAATTCTAGTTAATGGTGTAGCTTCTAATAGTTTTACACAAGCACAAATTAATGCAGGACAAGTCATATTTCAACATAATAGCTCTGAAACTACAAATGCAAGTTTTCAATTTCAATTTGATGATATAGATGGTTCTTCTGCTCCTGTTATGCCTCAAATCTTTAATTTTACTGTTAATGATCTGCCTTTATTTTCTGGTGATGGAACTATTGAAATTAAAGAAAATACCTCTTATATAATCACAAATTCTGATATTAATGTAATAGATTCTGATACGCCTTTAAATGAAATTAATTATAAAATAACTACTAGTTTAGGTTCTTTAAATCCTATATTAGTTCAAAAATGGAATGGAAATGAATGGATAAATAATGATAGCTTTACACAAGCTGATATAAATAATGGTTTTGTTAGATTACAACATGATGGATCTGAAGCGTTAACAAGTATTGATTTTTATCTTATATTTGAAGATAATTTTGCTGAAAATATTCAAGTTGAACTTTTTAATATTAATGTAAACCAATTTAATGATGTAAATAATAAAGCTATAAATGATTTTCTTATTTCTACAACTAATACAAATAATCAACGTTTTCCAGAAATAAGAAGTTTATCAAATGGTAATTTTGTTGTTGCTTGGGAAAGTTATGATAATGGAAGTGATTCTAATATAAGAGGACGAGTATTTAATGCAAATGGAACTCCTCTTAATGCTTCTGATTTTCTTATTTCTACTTCTAATATAGATAATCAACAAAATTTAGAAATAATAAGTTTAACAAATGGTAATTTTGTTGTTACTTGGGAAAGTTATGATAATTACAATAATACTTCTGCGGATATAAGAGGACGAGTATTTAATGCAAATGGCACTGCTATTAATACCTCTGATTTTCTTATTTCTACTTCTAATGCAAATCTTCAAATGGAGCCAGAAATAACAAGTTTAACAAACGGTAATTTTGTGGCTACTTGGCAAAGTTATGATAATGGAAATGATTATAATATAAGAGGAAGAGTATTTAATGCAAATGGAACAGCTATTAATGCTTCTGATTTTATTATTTCTACTTCTAATACTTATAATCAAGAGGAGCCTGAAATAAGAAGTTTATCAAATGGTAATTTTGTAGCTACTTGGATAAGTTTTGATAATGGAAATGATTATAATATAAGAGGAAGAATATTTAATCCAAATGGAACAGCTGTTAATGCTTCTGATTTTCTTGTTCCTACAAGTAACATCTATAATCAACTGAAGCCAGAAATAACAAGTTTATCAAATGGTAATTTTGTGGCTACTTGGTTAAGTTCTGAAAATGGAGCTTATTATGGAATAAAAGGAAGAGTGTTTAATGCAGATGGAACAGCTCTTAATGCTTCTGAATTCTTGATTCCTACAAGCAATTTTACTTCTGATCCTTATGTTCAATGTTATCCTAAAATAACAAGTTTAACAAATGGTAATTTTGTTGTTACTTGGGGAAGTCTTGATAATGGCTCTAATTGTGATATAAGAGGAAGAGTATTTAATGCAAATGGAACTCCTCTTAATACTTCTGATTTTCTTGTTTCTACTTCTAATACAAATGATCAATATTTTCAAGAAATAACAAGTT
This sequence comes from Candidatus Caenarcanum bioreactoricola, assembly GCA_001899385.1. Classification (GTDB taxonomy): domain Bacteria; phylum Cyanobacteriota; class Vampirovibrionia; order Caenarcaniphilales; family Caenarcanaceae; genus Caenarcanum; species Caenarcanum bioreactoricola. The sequence goes on from MOYB01000006.1 coordinate 15,721, forward strand.
TATCAAATGGTGGTTTTGTTGTTGTATGGGGAAGTTCTGATAATGGTTCTAATAAAGTAAGAGGTCGTATTTTCAATGCAGATGGCAGCGCTCTTAGTACTTCTGATTTTATTATTTCTACTTCTAATTATTATAATTGGTATGAACAAAATTTAGAAATAACAAGTTTATTAAATGGTAATTTTATTGTTACTTGGGAAAGTGCTAATAGTACTACTGGTCTTGATATAAGAGGACGAATGTTTAGTGCCGATGGTACTCCTTTAGGTGATTTAACAGGTATAGGTACAACAGCTAATGATCTTCTTGTATCTCAAAGTACTTTAAAAGATACTCTTATTGGTGATGCAGGCAATGATCTTTATATCTTTAGAGATACTTTTGGTAATGATATCGTAAAAGATTCTGCTGGTATAGATTCTATGGATCTTAATGATTTTGCATATTCTACTGCTGTATTCACTCGTCAAGAAGGAAATGCTAGCACTGGAGATGATTTGTTGATAAGTATAGGAGCTAATGGAAGTATTCTTATAGAAAATTATTTTGCGGAAGATTCTGTAAATACTGCTGGTACTGGATATATAGAAGATATAGATTTTATGGGAATGCAAAATGTTGATGTAGCTCACATTGCTACATTAGGATTATAAGATTATCTAACTTCTTCTATTTCAGCATTTACATTAAGAGAATAACGATTTAAGCCATCTGTTATGCCTTCTGTTAATTCTGCCGAAGTATCTGCTGTATAAAATTGCCCATCTGTTGATTTTGCAATACATTGTAGTTGTTCTATTGCATTAAAATCATTTTTTATACCAAAACCTACTACATTAAATTGTACATTTAAATTATTTTCTCTCATAGATTCCGCTAAAGAACAAGGATCATATCCACATGTATCCATACCATCACTTATTAAAACTACTGATTTCTGTTCTGCTGATACAGATTTAAGATCATCTATTGCTCTTCTCATTGCTAAACTTATAGGCGTTGCTCCTGAAGGTTTAATATTTCTTAATTCATTTATTATTTTAGCTCTATTATTTAAAGCAGGGGAAACTAAAAGTAAAGTATCTTGACATTTTTCAAAAGGATCAAAACTTGGTTCAGAACTACCATATACACGCAGTCCTACTTTTACTGAAGAATCTAATTCTGAAAGAACTTTTTCAAGTACTTGTTTTGCTGCAAAGATTTTAGTTTTACCGTTTTCTGCTTCTTCAGACATACTACCTGAAGCATCTAAAACTATCATTACTGCTCTTTTTGAAGAAACAAATTCATCTCCATTTTGATTTTTACTCTTCATAAAAGGATTTTCAGCAAAAGATGCTAGGTTTAGATTTAAGAAGAGAAAAAGGGCTAAAATTCTTTTATACTTTTTTTTCATCATGATCTTTTTCTTTTTTATTTATTTTTTCTTTTAATACTTGTACTTCTTCTCTTGCAAGATCAAAGTTATAATTATTATTTTCGACTTTATTTTTTATTTCGTCAAGTTCATTAAAGTCAAGAGTCTCTTTTTTTAACAATTCCAAAACAACTGCTTCCATTAAAATTTTATTTGCTTCTATATAACTCTTTACTTCATCATAGCCATAATTTATTATTTGTGAAATTTGTTTATCTATCTCTTGCGCAGTATATTCTGAATAATTTTTATCACTACCAAAATTTCCTAAAAAAGTTTCTTTTTCTTTACTAAAGGAAACAGGACCTAAAGGACTCATTCCAAATTGAGTTACCATTCGACGTGCAATTTGAGTGGCATTTTCAAGATCAGCAACAACCCCTGCTGTTGTATCATGAAAAACTAATTCTTCTGCAACGATTCCACCTAAAGCAACTTTTATTCTTGTCATTAAAGAATTTTTTGTCCAATGAACATAATCATCTTTTGATAAAGACCAAGTAACCCCCATTGCTGTTGCTCTAGGTATAATTGTAACTTTATGAAAGGGCATTTTTTTATCTGTCATAGCAATCAAAGCATGTCCAACTTCATGATATGCAGTCATTTCAAGTTCTTCAAAAGGAATTGCTAAAGTTCTTTTTACTCCCATCCAAACTTTATCAACAGCCTCATCTAAATCAACATTTTCTATATGTTTTTTATTTTTACCTGCAGCTATAAGTGCAGCTTCATTCATTACATTTGCAAGTTGCGCCCCACTAAAACCAGGTGTTCTTTTTGCTAATACACTCAAATCTACTTCAGGATCTAAGATTTTACCTTTTGAATGAACTTCTAATATTTTTTTTCTACCTTTTGAATCTGGATAATCTATAACTACTTGACGATCAAAACGCCCTGGTCTAGTTAAAGCAGAATCTAATACATCAGGTCTATTTGTAGCAGCAAGTACTATAACATTTGTATTTGTTTCTTCAAAGCCATCCATTTCAACAAGCATTTGATTTAGGGTTTGTTCTCTTTCGTCATGCGAAGAAAAACCACTAACTCCTCTTTGTCTACCAACAGCATCAACTTCATCAACAAAAACTATACAAGGAGATTGTTTTCTTGCTTGTTCGAATAAATCTCTAACACGGCTAGCACCAACTCCAACAAACATTTCAACAAAATCTGAGCCTGAAATAGAAAAGAAAGGCACTTTTGCTTCACCCGCAATTGCTTTTGCTAAAAGGGTTTTACCAGTACCAGGTGCACCAACAAGAAGTATACCTTTGGGAATTTTAGCTCCTAATGCTCTAAATTTACCAGGATTTTTCAGAAATTCAACAACTTCTTCTAGTTCTTGTTTAGCTTCATCAACACCGGCGACATCATCGAAAGTAATTTTTATATTTTGTTCTTTAAAAAGTTTAGCTTTATTTTTACCGAAGCTAAACATACCTCCGCCTGCACCACTACCTCTAAACATCATAAGAAGAAGAGGGAGAATAATTATTAAAGGAAGAAGATAATTTATAAAATAAAAGAGTAATTTATCACTTTTAGTTATTTGAACTTTAGTTTTAATACCAGCTTCATCAAGTTTATCGAGAATTTCAGTATTTCCAGATAAATTTCTTGGAAGTATTACAATTTTAATTTCTTCATTAGCTAAATGTAATTTAATTTTACTTCCACTATCTTCAAATTCAGCATTTTTAATAGACTGAGGATTATTTTTAAGAATATTTTTGAATTCACTATAATCAATTTCATTATTAGTTTTTTGATTAGTTATATAAATTGCAAGCATTATAGAAATAAGTGCAAGCATTAAAAATGGAAGATTTATTTTAAATTCAAAATTATCTTTATTATTTTTATCGTCTTTATTATTTTTTTTAGAATTTCTCAAGATCTTAAAGGTTTTCTTCATAAATTAAAGTTAAAAGAATAATTATAATAAGCTTAACGGAAAAATTCAAATTTTATAAATATTCTAAAATTATTTTAAGGTATATACCTATTTTTGAAAATGGTCAATTAAATTATACTTAATTATTAAATAAAAATTTTTAATTAATGAAAAATAAAGAAATTCGAATAGGTATATTAATAGTTTTATTTATAATTTTTTCTTTATTCTTCATGATTTGGATAAAAGGTGATCCTTTTAAAAATACATATGAATTACAAGTATTATTTAAAAATGTTCATGGGCTTCGTAAAGGTTCTATAGTAGAATACCAAGGTCTAAAATGTGGACAAATTAAAAATTTTAAAGTTTTAGATAATGGCATTATTACTTATATAAAGATAGACGAACCTTCAATTAAAATTTATAAAAAAGATCGTTTTATAATAATTCCCAATTCAACTATTGCATCGGAGTTTTTAATCTTTATAGAAAAATCAAAAGAAGATTCTAAGCTTATTAATAAAAAAGATTTAATTATAGGCGAAGAAATGCCTGCTTTTCAAGATTTTATGGAAGGAGCTCAAAAAACTCTTAATAACGTAAATGATTTTGTTCTTGAACTAAGTGCTACTTTAAAATCTGCAAAAATTTCTATTAAAAAGGTTGATTTAATCTTAGATAATGTAAATGCTTTAATTAAAGATGAATCTATAAAAAAAACTATTTTAAATCTTTCTAATTCATCTGAGAGTTTAAATGAAAGTATTATAACTATAAATAAAATATTAAATAAAACAGAAGGAAAATTAGATGCTATTTCTGAACAAGAAATTCGCGCGGCTTTGAAAAATCTAAATGTAAGTTTAGAAAATATAAGAAAAATGACTGATTCTATTGATAAAGCGGATTTCCAAAAAATTAAAAATATTATAAATGAAACAGAAGAAATAATGCTTGAATTAAATAGTAAAGATCCTAATGAAAATAGTATAAAACTTCTAAAGAAAAATTTAAAAAGAATAGATAGAATTTCAACCTCTTTAGAAAAAAATCTAAGACAAAAAAGTCTTATAAAAAATCTATTTTCAAAAATGGCAATACCACCTGCAGAACAATGAAAGAATCAAAAGAATTTAAAAGTCAAATAAGAGTTATATATGCAGATATAGACAAAATGGGTATTGTTTATTATGGAAAATATTTCGAATATTTTGAATATGCTCGTGGAGAAGCTCTTCGAGATATAGGCTTTCCTTATAAATTACTTGAAGAAAATAACTTATATTTGCCTGTTATAGAAAGTCATTTAGAATATTTTTTACCAGCTAAATATGATGATTTTTTAACTATTCATACTAAAATTTATTATGATGAAAATAAAAGATCTAGATTAAAATTACAATGTGAAACTTATTTGAATCAAAAACTTTTAAATCGTGGTTATACAATTCATGTTTTTGTTAATGAAAGCGCAAAACCTTTAAGATTAAAAAATAATATTTTAATTAAAGCTCTTTTTGAAAAATTATTTAATTGATCTATGAATACAAGAAATCCCGCCTAAGAGATTTTTGTATTGTATATTTTGCCATGCAGTTTCTTTTAATAAAAGTGCTAATTCTTCTTGATTTAAATAATCTTTTATAGAAGTACTTAGATATTCATATGCTTGACGATTTTTAGTTAAAAGATGTCCTAGTTGCGGAATAATCTTGACTTTATAAAAATTTAAAATATTTTCAAAAAGCATATTAGAATGAATAAAATCTAATATAAGTAATACCCCTTTAGATTTACAAACTCTTTTTATTTCTTCAAGACATCTTTTATAATTTGATACATTACGAAGTCCATAAGCTAACATAACACCATCAAAAACCTGATCTTCAAAATAAAGATTTAAAGCATCTGCTTTTTGAAATTCAACTAAAGAATTTTTAGTAATTTTCTTTATTTCTGCAATTTTTAACATCTCAGGCGAAAAATCAACACCTATTATTTTTATTGTTTTATTTGGAAAAAATTTTTTAGAAAGTTTTTCAAGCATAAAGCTCATAACACCAGTTCCACAAGCTAAATCAAGAATTTTTATTTCTTTTTGAGATTCATCTATATTCTTTGAAATATTTAATAATAAAGATTTACAAGCTTTTCTTCTCCAAAATCTATGTAATCCAAAACTTAAAATATCATTCATTAAATCATATTTCTGAGCAATTTTTGAAAAGATATTTTTTACAAGGAGCGCCTTCTCATCAATCTCTTGATATGACATATTTTTTAAAATTAATTACAATAGAATTTTAACATATTATTTATTAAAATCTTATTTACTGATAAAATATACAAAATGATAAAAAATGATAAATGGATTCTTGAAAAAGTCAAGGAAAATCAAATAATAGAACCATTTGAAGCAAAACTTATAAATCTAATCGAAAATAGAAAATTACTAAGTTATGGCATGAGTTCTTATGGTTATGATATAAGATTATCTGAAAAAGAATTTTGGATATTTAAACATATACCCGGTACTGTTTTAGATCCAAAGAGTTTTAATCCAGCTAATCTTGAAAAAGCAAAACTCTATGAAGATGAAAAAGGTGATAAATATTTTATTTTGCCAGCAAATAGTTATGGTTTAGGTGTTGCTGTTGAACGGCTTAATCTCCCTGAAAATATAACTTGTTTGGCAATAGGTAAAAGTACTTATGCCCGTTGTGGAATAATTGCAAATACTACTCCTGCTGAGGCTGGTTGGTGCGGACATCTTACTTTAGAATTTAGTAATTCTTCAAAAGCAGATTGTAAAATTTATGCTAATGAAGGAGTTGTTCAATTATTATTTTTTGAAGGAGATCCTTGTGCTACTAGTTATGCTAAAAGAAGTGGCAAATATCAAGATCAACCAGAAAAAGTAACTATTGCTAAAGTATAAAAAATCATGAAATTAAAAATAAATTTTATAATATTATTAAGTTTAATATTTTTACTTTCCTCTTGTATTGGGCTAGGACAAAAGCCGGAGCCACAAGAAGAAATGGCAATGCCTGTTGAAATAATTACAATTAAAAAAACTTGGATAAAAGATATATCAAAGCATATTGCTGAACTTGATTCTAAACAATCAGTTAATCTTTTTCCAAAAGTAAATTCTCATGTACAAAAAATTTATGTACAATCTGGACAAAAAGTTAATGCTGGAGATTTAATAATAAAACTTGATTCAGTACAGCAATCAATAGAAGTAAAAAGAGAAGGTGCTTCTAAAGATCAAGCGATTGTAAATTATAATCTTGCAAAAGCTCAATATGATAGATATAAAAAACTTTTTGATCAAGAACTTATAAGTAAAGATGCTCTTGATCAGTATTATAGTAAACTTAAAGTAAGTGAAGAAGAAGTAAAAAAAGCAAAAGCAGAAGTTGGTAATAAAGAAGCAGAATTGGGATTTTATTATGTAAGATCTCCTATTGCAGGGATTGTTGGCGATATAGCAGTAAAACAAGGAAGTTATGTTGATCCTACTACGCTTTTAGCAACTGTCTCAAATATAAATGAATTAGAAGTCTATATAGAAGTACCTGCAGAAAAAATAAATTTATTAGATTTAGGAAGTAATATTGAACTTTTTGATTCAGAAAATAAATTAATAGGCAAAGCATCTATATTTTTTATTTCACCTACAGTTAATGATAATTTACAAACTGTTTTAGTAAAAGCTTTATATAAAAATTCTGATCATAAGCTAAGAAGTGGACAAAAAGTTTCTTCTCAAATTGTTTGGGAAGAAAGAAGAGGTTTTCTTATACCTGTTAGTGCAGTAAAGAGATTAGGAAGTGATAATTTTGTAATTGTTGCAGAAAAATCTTTAGATAAAAATAAAAAAGAAATTCTTCGTGCAAAAACTCTTCCAATAAAATTAGGAGATATTTATAATAATCAATATGAAGTATTAGAAGGATTAGAAGAAGATTTAATATTAGTTATTAAAGGTGGAGAAAAAGTTTCTGATGGAATGAAATTAATGAATTTAGAAGCTAAATGAAAATAGGAATTATTAGTTTAGGTTTAATAGGAGGTTCTTTAGCTTTAAGACTTATAGAACAAGGTTTTGATGTCTATGCTTTTACTACAAACAAAAATTTAATTTTAAAGAATGGGAAAGCTTTTACTAATTATGAAAAACTAAAAGAATGTAATATAGTATTTATTTGTAGTCCTTTAAACAAAATCCTTGATATATTAAAAGAAATTCAAGTTTATATTACAGCAAATACTATTATTTCTGATGTAGGAAGCGTTAAGAGTTTTATTTGTAAAGAGGCGCAACAAATCATAAGATCTGATTGTGAATTTATAGGAGGGCATCCAATGGCAGGTACTGAAAAACAAGGTTTTGAAAACGCTTTCCCTAGTCTTTTTGAAAATAGAAGTTGGGTGCTTATGAAAGAAAATAAGCTTTTAGAAAGTATAATTCAAAAGACTAATGCAAATATTGTTTATACATGTCCAGAAAAACACGATCAAGCAGTTGCTTTTATAAGTCATATTCCTTTGTTATTATCACTTGGATTACATAATCTTATTGAAAATATAAAAGATCCTGAAATAAAAGAACTTGCTCAAAATCTTGCATCAACTGGTTATGAAGGTATGGTAAGACTTGCTAAAGGAAATCAAACTTTAAATCAAGATTTACTATACTTTAATAAAGAAAATATAAATATTATTTTTGAAGAATTTTTACAAGAAACAAAAAATAAATATTTGAGTTCTTTAGGTTTATAAAAATAGATTTTTATGTTGTATATTCTGCATTAATACGAACGTAATCATAAGATAAATCACAACCCCAAGCAATAGAAGAATGTTTATTTTCAAGATTTAATGCAAGATCTAAATTAATGAAAATTTCTTTATTTTCTTTTATTTTCAAAGAAAGCTCTTGTTTATTAAAATTAACTGGTTGACCATTTTTAAGAAGTATTACATCAAATATTTTAAGAGAAGTTTCTTTAATATTAAAATCACCATATTGACCAGCAGCAGCTAATATTCGTCCCCAATTAGGATCATTTCCAAAAATAGCAGACTTAACAAGAGAAGAAGAAACAATGCCTCTTGAAATTTTCTTTGCTTGTTCAAGACTTTTTGCTCCATTCACAGATACTTCAAAGATTTTATTTGCACCTTCACCATCTATCACAATTTTTTTTGCTAAATCAATACAAACTTCATTTAAAACAGCTTGAAATTCTTCTATATTTACTTCTTCATTAGAAGCACCATTACTAAGAAGAATTACCATATCATTTGTACTTGTATCACCATCAACAGATATTTGGTTAAAAGAAATTTCATTTGCTTCTTTTAAAGCTTGTTTTAGATTATCTGTAGAGATCTTCGCATCAGTCATAATAAAAGCAAGCATTGTTGCCATATTAGGATGTATCATACCAGAGCCTTTTGTGATACCTGTTATTTGGCTGAATTTACCTAATTTTTTTGAAAAAACTTTTGTTTTAAGATCAGTAGTTAAAATAGCTTCACTAAAGTCTTTAAAATCTTGAGAAAGTTGATTTTTAAGAATTTTTAAACCTTGAATTATAAGTTCAGAATTTAAAGGTACTCCAATAATACCAGTACTTGCAGTTAAAATTTCATTTTGTTTTATATTAAAAAGCTCTGCACCAGATTTTTTTATGTTATTAATAGCCTGAATAGCAGCTTCACCAACACAAGCATTTGCATTGCCTGAATTTGCAATTATAAGTCTTATTTTAGAATTATTATTTAAAATATTTTGATTATCCAAAACACATTGAGCTTTTACAGTATTTGTTGTAAAAACAGCAGAACAATTACAATCGTATTCAGAATAAATAACAGCTAAATCTTTATTAGCTGATTTTTTTAGTCCACAAGCAATGCCTGAAGATTTGAATCCTTTTGGAAGCATATATTATATAAAATTTATAAGTATCTTAAATTATAACTAATTTGAAGTTGACTGATTTAATTTATTAATAAGATTTTTTAATTCTCTTTTTTTAGGGATATATTCTTCTTGCTTAGGACTTTCTATTAAAGGCTCTGGAGCTTTTTTTATTTCTTCTATTTTTTGTACTTCTTCTTTGGTTTCTTGTGTTTGTATAAATTTATTAGCAAGTTGTTTATTTTGCATAGATTTTGCAATAAAAGAAAAATCTCTCTGTATAGGCGTTGATACTACTGTTGTCTCATTATTAGTGCTAGTAGCATTAACAACTTCTTCTGTTATTATTTCTGATCCTTGTTGATATCTAGATTTAAGTGTATTAAATTTAGAATTAGTATTTAAATCAATAGAATTTTCTTTAGGAGTTTCTTCATATACTTTATTAATAATTAAAACTTGATTTTCAATAGCATTTAACGTATTAACACTTGTATTTATATCAAGTATTAAAATCTCTCCATTTTTTATAAAAGGAACTATTTTAATTATTTTTATTTCATTCATATATTTATTAAATCCACAAATTATACATGTATTCAAGGGGTAATCAGCTTAATTTAAAAATCATCTATTTTATCTATGTTTTTTTATAAATAAAGTGAATATCAGGGATAGACTCTTATTAAATTTAAAATAATGACTTCTATAGATAGCCTTTTTTCAAGTTTATTTTCTAATGCTACGGCTAGTAAAACTTCTAATAGCAAAACTACTTCTACTCCAACAACAACTAGTGCTAGTGATAGTTTTGAATTTGGAAATCCTAAAACATTTTTTAATGATACCAATGCTTTTTTAAACAATCTTTTAAATCAAATTAATAATACAACTCCAACTACTACAGTTACTACTAAAACTCTTTATTCTTCAAAAACCGCTGAAACTTTAACTCTTAAATCATATAAATCAAGTAGATTACAAGTTAATCGTACTTATACAAAATCAGGTAATACTTATAAAGAAATAATATATATAACTGGTTATGATAAAAATGGAAAAGTTATTGAAAAATATAAAATATATGGAGAAACTGTAAGTGGATCTTCTTCTACTCAAGTTAAAAATCCTAAAACAATTAAATTTACTAATGGAACAAGTAGTTCACTTAGTAGCCTTTTAACTAATAATTCAGTAGATGGTATAACCGAAATACTTAATGTTGATGCAACTAATTCAAATGCTGCAAATCTTAGTGTAGGTGTTGCTAAAAATAAAACAAAAATAGAAATAATAACTGACTCTACTGCACCTAATGGAAAATATCTAAAAATAACGATTCTAGACTCTACTGGTAATGCTACTGATAAAGTATATAAAATAATAGGTACTGCTGGTAATCCTACAAGTGTTAAATTTACAGATCAGACTATTTCTGTAAAAACATTATTGGGAATCGATGAACCTATTACTACTCAAACCGATGCAGAATATTTTGCTGAAATAAAAACAGCTCTTAGTTCAGTTATTTCAAGTGCAGGCATTACAGCAACTTCTTCTGCTAATGGAAGTCTTGATTTAACTTCTATGTTAAGCTCTGCTATTGCTAGAGCACAGTTTGAATATGCTGGCAATGCTACAAATGCAGTTAAATATAGTAGAAGAATATTATTAACGGGACTCACAGATGCTCAAAAAACAGCTCTTGCATCTTTCTGTACAAAATATCCAATGTTTGTTATAGAAGATAATTGTCTTGTATTTAAGCCTTCACTTGATAATAGTTCTTTAGGTACTAATGCAGGAAAAGTTATAAATGGAGCTGGATTATCATGGAATACAATAAATACAGCACCTTCTACTTCTACAGCATTAACAAATTATAAGACTTTCATGACTAGTGCTAATTCAATTATTACAGCACTTAAAGCAAAAGGAGTTGAAGTTTCTATTCCTCCAATGGAATCAATACCTCCTACAGAAGATTGGTCTACTTTAATAAGTAATAATCTTACAGCATTACAAAATACAGTTGATGCTTATCCAGAAGAAATTGTAGCTGAATTAATAAAGAGTAAAAAATTAACTGTTAATATTGCATCAGCTAGCTCTACAGATCTAGGCTATACAAGTTCAACTAATACTATTAAAGGTGCAAATATCTATGATATAGCAAAAGACTTTGCAAAAGCAGTAGATGCTATAGTACTTAAAAATGTAGAAGATACAACTAGTTCGAGTTTTTATACAAGTTTAATGACTGAAATGGTTGCATTGTTCAATCTTCCTTCAGGAGTTAGTTCAACTGCAACTATAACAGAAAAATTCACAGCTATATATAATGCAATAATTGCTAATAATAGTGATTTAACAAGTACTGCAACTACTACTTATATTACATCAATGCTTAAAGATAGTACTGATTCAGCAGCGTCTATTGCAAAGATCTTTAAATTAATGAAAGAATCTGGAACTACAGGAATAAAAGATTTATTTGCTAATATGATGGCAATTGGAGCTTCAACATATGATAATACAAATACTTTAAATAAAACACTTTTAGAGTCTTTCTCTGAATCAATAGGTTATGTTGTAGATTTAGTTGATGCAAAAACAGAAGAATTAGCTTAAATTAATTAATAATTATATAATGAAATAATGGATTTATTTAGTATAAGTCAAACTAGAGATTTGCCTTTAGCAGAACTTCTTCGTCCTAAATCTATTAATGATTTTTTAACAGATAAAGAACTTTTAGGAGAAGGAAGTCCAATATTTCAACTAATAAAGAAAAATCAACTTTTTTCAGTTATATTTTGGGGTCCACCCGGTACTGGTAAAACAACTTTGGCAAGAATAATTGCAAATAATGCAAATGCTGAATTCGTTGAATTAAGTGCAATTAATTCTGGTGTAAAAGAATTAAGAATAATAATTGATGAAGCAAAAAAAAGATTAAAATTTGAAAATAGAAAAACAGTTATATTTCTTGATGAAATCCATCATTATAATAAAACTCAACAAGATTCTTTCTTACATGATCTTGAAAATGGTTCTATTTATTTAATAGGTGCTACAACTGAAAATCCTTCTTTTCAAATTATTCCTGCTTTGCTTTCTAGACTTCTTTTAATTAGACTTAAACCTCTAAGAAAAGAATATATTTTTTCTATTATTCAAAAAGGAATTAAACTTTTAAACGATATTAAAATAAATGAAGAAGCAATTGAATTTATAATAAATTATGCTAATGGTGATGCTAGAAGTGCTTTGAATTTATTGGAGCTAGCGTTTAAAGCTTCTAATGAAGGGGAGATAAATTCAATACTTTTAGAAAAACTTTCACAACAAAGTCGATTAAATTATGAAAAAGGTGGAGATGGACATTATGATCACGCTTCTGCTTATCAAAAAAGTTTAAGAGGAAGTGATGCAAACGCTGCATTATATTGGCTTGCAAAAATGATTATAGCCGGAGAAGATCCTCGTTTTATTGCACGAAGATTATTAGTTGTAGCAAGTGAAGATGTTGGTTTGGCAGACCCAATAGCACTATTAATTGCAAATGCAACGTTTGATGCGGTTGAAAGGCTTGGATTGCCCGAAGCAAGAATTCATTTGGCACACACAACTGCATATATAGCAAAAGCTCCTAAATCTAATAAGGCTTATAAAGCTTTAGATAAAGCTATGTTTGATATACAAAATGGTAAAAATTATCCAGTTCCTTTTCATTTAAAAGATAGTCATTATAAAGATGCTTCTAAATATGGACATGGTATTAATTATGTTTATACTCATGATCAGCCAGATTTTCAACAAGAATTTTTACCAAAAGAATTAAAAGATATTAAATATTTAGATGAATAATACCTAGTCTTGACATTAACATTAACAAAAGTATATACTCACTCTTAAATATATGAAGTAAAATGTTATTAAAAGTTTCAAATACAAATTTAAAATTACACAGTTTAAGAAAATTAAAAGCTGAATTTTTTCTTCCTACAAGAATAGTTAAACCAGTACATACAAGAATTGCACGATTAATAACAAAATTTATTATAAAGGAACTTGAAGATGAAAAAAAAGATTCTGTAATAAATTTCCCTATTTCTAAACTTCATAATTTAACTTTAGATGGCGACTTTAGACTTATTATTAGGAATGAAAAACAAGAAATTCCTATAATGCTATATAGAGATCAAAGAAAAACTGAAAAAGAAATTAAAAGCGAAATTCTAGAAAAGATATTTCATTCTTGCTATTGTTTAGAAAAAGTTTTAGCTGATGAAAAATATTATTTATCAATTCGTCCTAATTTTAGATATATACTAAGAAGACATAACAATGAAAACGAAGATATTCAAATGACTCAAGAAGGGAAAGCTGTTTTAAATGCTTTGAAAAATAGTTTTTTAAGTGTTATTTAATTTCCGCCAAGCATTCTTCGTTTAAATAAATCTAACTGTGAAGAAAAATTAAGATCTATTGCTCCGGATTTACCTTCTAAATAACAACTTCCTTTATCTATAGTTTCTTTTGGAATTATCTTTATTTCAAGCAAATCATTACTTTTCTTTTTAATATATTCTGCATATTTTGTTGCTAAATCTAAGTCTAATGGATTAACTGAAAAACTTATTTTTGCAGCTTCATTTACTCCTATTTTTAAATCATCAAGTGCAGATTCCATAAGTCTATGTATTAATTTTTCATCTTCTTGAATTTTTTTATGTATTAATTTTTCAGTTAATTTAATAACTAAGTCAGTTAAAAATTCTTCACTTTCTAAAGCAACTTTTAATTTTATATTTTCAACAATAGCTATATGTTCTATTAATTCTCTTTCTTTTTCTTCTAATATTAGAAATGCTTCTTTTTCATATTCTTTAATCTGAATTTTTTCTTTTTCAATTTCTTCTTTTTCTTTTTTTAATTTTTTTATTTCAAGAGCTAATTTTTCTTTTTCAATGTTAATTTGTTCTTCTATTCTAGTTTTAACTTCATTTTCAATATCTGGCAAACTTTGTTGTGGCTTAGATTCTGGTTTATGTTCTGATAAAACAACTTCATCATCATCTAACTTAGGTATTGAAATTTCTTCTAAATATTTCTTTTTGATTAACATAATTAATTTTTACCCAAATATCGTTATATTAAAAATAACTATAATTTTGTAAATCAGCAAAATCAATATGCTCTATATATCCTGTACCTATACCAGTACCAGCTTCATTAAAATAATCTTCTATAAGTATAGTATTTGTACCAATAGTTATTAATAAATCATCACCTCCTGCATTACCATCTTGTTGAGTAAATATTGCAGAACTAAATGCAAAATCTGTAAGATCTATAGAATCATTGCCATTACTATCTCTTACTGTATCATTACCAAAATCATTTTGAAAAATATATAAATCATTACCTTCTTTACCAATAAGTAATTCTCTTTCAGAACTAAAAGACATTAAAAGATCATTTCCTATTGTACCAATTCCTGCAAGTTCTTGTATAGGATTAGCATCTGCATCAAAGATTCGCCCTTTTATATTATAATCTGAAATATTATTTGAACTATTATAATCTAAGCTCTCCCATACAACTATAAATCCACCATTATCTAATGCCATTATTTTTGGATTTTGTTGATCTATACTATTGGGATTAGAAACAGGAACTAAAAAATCTTGTTTAATAATATTGCCATTTATATCAAATAAACTAGCTTTAACATTATAATGACCAGTAACTTGATTGATTTCATACCAAGTTACAACAAATCTATCATTTAAAAGTTCTGTAATTTCTGGATTGTATTGACCATAACTAGTATATGGAGTATTTGAAATATCAAATTCTAATATTTGACCTCCTGAATTAAAAACTTCAACTTTTATTACACAATCTACGCCATTAGAAAAATAATCTTGCCAAGCTCTTATAGAATCTCCATTATCTAAAATAAGAGTATCACTTTCTGTATTACTATTATTAGTAAAAGAATTACCTGCAAAATCATTACCAATAGGATTTCCGTCTGTATCAAGATAATGTGATATGAAATTACCATTTTCTAGCCATGTAATTACAAAACAATTAGCAATTTTTTCTATATGTGCATTTCTTTGATTACCTAAATTATTTATTGGAATAAGAAAATCAGGCATATCAACAAGTGTATTAGTAATATCATTAAGCAAATTTATATTAATATTAAAATGTTGAGAAGCTGAAGAATCAAGTCCATCATTAGCAACAAAATCAAAACTTGCATTTGTAGTTTCAGAATTATCATGTAATATAGCTATTTGTCCAGCATTTATTTGTGCTTGTGTAAAATTTCCATCACTATCTATCCATTGATTACCATTCCATTCTTGTATTTTTATATTTGAAGATAAATTATTTACTGTAAAAATCAATTCATTAGGACTAACAATATTATCTGGATCTGTAGCCCTCATGTCAAAATTGCTTAAATTATTTATAATATATCGTCTAGCCTCACTAAAAGTTGCGGCTTTATCTCCAGTAATTATAGGTGCTTGATTTAATCTAATATTTTCTATTCTACCCGCTGTATAAAATCCTTGAATTGTAATTCCACCATCTGTAAAATCTAATGTTAAATTATTTCCGCTTTTAATCCACAAATCACTCTTAACTATAAAATTATCATTATTTTGTATAATACCGTTAATATTACCTATTAAATTACTAAGGTCTAATCTATCTAAACCTGCATTATCTACTATTAAATCTTGTCCATCTCCAAGCCTATATATATAAACATCATTACCTGTTCCACCATAAAGCCTATCATTACCTGTTCCACCATTTAAAACATCATTACCTGAGTCCCCATATAAATAGTCTTTATCACTACCACCATTAAGAGTATCATTGCCACTACCACCATAAAGACTATCTCTTCCACTTTCTCCGTTTAAGATATCGTTATTTGAGCCTCCATACAAGAAATCATTGCCTGTTCCACCATAAAGAGTGTCATCACCATTATCTCCAAACAAACGATCATTACCAGCTCCACCGTAGAGTATATCATCGCCATCACCACCTAAAAGCTTATCATTACCGCTACCAGCAGTAAGAATATCATTTGCATTACTACCTTTAATTAAAAAATTCTTTTTATATTTCGCCATAATTATAATTTTCCTTACTTAAAATTTTAAATATCTTAAAAATAGGGGTTATTATATAGATAAAAGAAATTTCCCTAAAAATTAACTAAGGCTTAACTCTTTTAGATTAAAAATATAATATGAAGACTAATTATTACATTGAAGATTTTTGGGCAAAGGTATATTTCCCTAATGAAGAGGTAGGATTTTTACCTATAAAGATTCTTGTTTACAATGATGATAATGTAAGTCTTTTGTGTAAGCGTCCTTTTCAAAAATCAATTTTTAATTTTATAAATAAACCAATTCCAGAGAAGACAGAAATACATTTTGCTTTTCATAGTGGTAAGATTTTTGAATTATGGTCAGCTAAAATAAGTAAATTCTTAGGCTTTAGAGAGGGCTTAGACGAATATAAATTATACGATTTACGTTTACAGACAGAGGCTTCATTAAGAAAACATGAAAGATTTTTAGTTAAAATTCCTTTGAAATTAAAACTTAATTTAGATTCAGATCTTAATAAAGAAATAAAATATATTTTTAAATTTTCAGGATGTGAATTAAGTCATACAGGTATAGGTTTATGGATTCCATTAGAACACGAAAACAAAATACTACAAGATTTTAAATACAAATTAACTTTTGAACCATTAGAAATAGAACCTTTTGATTTAACAGCTATATGTGTAAGACAACATATTAATGATATTTTATCTAAAGGTTTTAAAATAGGATTTTCTTTTGCAAATTTAAACGGGAATAACAAATTAGCAAATTTCAGAATAGATCAACTTATTGAAGCTAGGGGTAAAAATAAGAAATCTAATTTAAAAGAATTTTGGGAAGGAGAAATTAAATTATAAATTCCAATAAAATATGAGTTATAATTTATATATTATATAGAAAAATTAATATATTATGAATATACAAAATGTACAAAGAATTACTTTTAAAGCAGCAAGACCTAGTAGATTTACTAGATATTTTGTTGTTCCTCTTTCAATAGCTACTGTAGCATTAAGTGGGTGTGGAAGGCCGGCAGAATCAACAAATAAAAATTATCAACAACCAACATCAAGACCAAATGCAGCATCAAATATAATAAAAGAAACACCAAAACCAACACCAACACCAGAAATTCAAAAATATCTTGATCTTATTCCAGAAAATCGCGCCTTACAGGGACTTAATGGCCGTGGGGCTGAAAATGTTAATAGAAACGTACTAGAAAACTGGCCGGGACAATAAATTTTTTAAATTAGTTATTATTCGTAAATTTTAAGATGTCCAAAAATATAAAAAAATTTATTAGTGTTAAAGATTTAGATTTTAATTTTATTGAAAAAATATTTTATTTAGCATCTAACTTTAAAAAAGAAAGTTTAAATTTTAATTTTGAAAAAGAAATAATTTCTCTTTTATTTTATGAAAACAGTACAAGAACAAAAAAGAGTTTTCAAATAGCTGCAGAAAATTTAAAATGTAAAATCATTGATTTTGAAATAAAAACTTCTTCTATACAAAAAGGAGAAAACTTAAAAGATACAATACAAACACTTCTAAACTTAGGAAGTCGTATATTTGTAATAAGACATTCTATTTCACAAATTTATAAATCTTTAATTAAAGAATTTGAAGAAGAAAATATATATATTATAAATGCAGGAGATGGTAGTAATGAACATCCTAGTCAAGCACTCTTAGATTTATTTACTTTATATGAAGATGTAGGCGGATTCAAAGAATTAAAAAATAAAAATCTTGTTATTATAGGAGATTGCTTACATAGTAGAGTTGCTAGATCTAACATTTATTTGCTGAAAAAGTTTGGAATTAATGTTTCTCTTGTAGGTCCTAGGGCTTTAATACCATCATGTTTTGAGGAGTTAGATGTTAAAATCTTTCATAATTTAAAAGAAGGATTATCTAAAGCAGATTTTATAATGGTTTTGCGTCTTCAAAAAGAAAGACAAGAACATAGCTTTCTTAATAATATAAATGAATATATAAAAAACTTTGGAATTAATGAAGAAAATCTTAAAGCTAATGAAATAAATATTAAAAACATAAAAATATTACATCCAGGTCCTGTAAATCGTGATGTTGAACTTTCTTCAGAATATATGGATAATAAAAATATTTCTTTAATTAATCAACAAGCTAAAAATGGTTTATTTATAAGAATGGCTTTATTATATGATTTTTTAAATCAACTTTAAATATTTTTGACTTTCTATTATTAAATCTTGAGTATTAGAAACATTTTTAACTTTTAAATTAGGTTCAATACCTTTTAAATCTATTTCATTGTTTAATGGTGAACTAAATTTATTTATAGTTATATGAATAGAAGTATTGTTTGGTAAATAACTAATTTTTTGTATTGAAGCTTTACCAAAACTTTTTTCTCCTATTATAAAAGCTCTTTTATTCTCTTTTAAAGCAATTGTTAAAATCTCTGCTGAGCTTGCTGTTTTCTTATCTATAAAAATTATAATAGGTTTTTCATATAATATTTGTTCTTTTGCTTGAATCTTATAAATAACTTTTTTAGTTTTTATTTTAATTATAGTGCCTTTAGATAAGAACATATCAGAGATTTTTATACCATTTGTTAAAAGTCCGCCTCCATTACCTCTTAAATCTAAAATAAGTGCTTTACTTTTTAAACTTTCTTGACTCTGTAATATATCATGAAACTCTTCAGGCATTTCTTTTGAAAGAAAATCAGAAATCCTAATATAAAAAATAGAATTATTAAGCATTTTAGTTTTTATAGAAGAAATTTTTAATGTTTTAGCATTTAATTTCTTTGAATAAAATAAAAATCCTTGTCTTTTCAAATTAAGTAAAACAGATTTTTCTTGAGGTCTTTCAACCATAGAAATAATATCTTCTTCACTTAAAATAGAGATAGGAGTATTATTTATTGAAATTATTATATCGCCTGCTTTAATAGTAGCTTCATCTGCTGGAGAATTTTTAATTATAGATTTTATAATTTGTGGATTTATAGGGTCAACTATTATTCCAAAACTTAAAGAAGAAGTTTCCTTAATTTTATTTTCTTGAGTTTTTGTTTCAATAGGATCTAAAACTTTAGTGAATGGATCATTTAGTTCTTTTAATAAACAATTAATTGCTAAATATTCTTTAGGTAAAAATTTTGAACAGTTATTTATATTTTTTTGATTTAATATTTTATTAATTTTAGTTGAATCATAATATTCAGATTTTAAATACTCTATAGAGGTTTTATAAATAGGAAACTCATTTAAATTTTGTGAAATTTCCTTGTTCTGAGCATTACATTGCATTAAAAGAAATAATAAAATGCTGATTAAAAGACTAAATACAAAATTTTTTTTCATTTTGAGTATAAATATGATATTATATTGCAATTAAAAGTATTTTAATTATACTTTAAAAATTTTTATTTAAGGGAGTGAATAATGAGAGTCAATCTTGAACTAAAAGAAAAAGAATATGAACAATTAACAGATAGTGAAAAGAAAAAACAGACAAGACTTTGTGATTCGTTTCTTTCAAATTTATTTATAGTAATAAATCAAACACATTTCAATAATGAAATAATGCATTGTCGGGTTAAATGGTCAGATCGTATTGGTTCAGGCAAACATTGTCATAAATTATCAGATTTTACTATTTTTGAAGATAAAAGTTTTGCTCCTGTAATTAGACTTTCAAAGAATTTTTTATTAGAAAAAGATATAGATAAAATTTCTCAAAGTTTATTTTATGCAATGATTCATATTTGGTTATGGGTAAAGAAAAAACCTTGGGGACATACAAAAGAATTTTATGAAAAAACAAAAGATTTTAATTTTGGACTTATAAAAGAAATTCTCACTTTATAATATTTTTATAATATATGATGGATAATAATGTTCTAAACGCAATCTTGTTAAGTTTTTTAGCTGGAATGTCTACTGTTATAGGTGGACTAATTGCTTTTATTGTTAAAAAAAAAGATTATTGGTTTTTATCTTTATGTTTAGGTTTTTCAGCAGGAGTAATGCTTTATGTTTCTTTTATGGAAATATTGCCTGATGCTGAAAAACTTTTATTTGCTTCTCATAATAAACTTTATGCTTCGATAATTTTTTTAAGTTCTTTTCTTTTTGGTATTTTAATAACTGCTTTAATAGATAAATTTATACCAGATCATTTAGATGCAGATATTATAAAAAATGAAGTAAATCAACTTACAAGATTTAAAAAAGTAGGTTTGTTAGTTACTTTAGCAGTAGCTATTCATAATTTTCCTGAAGGATTAGCAACTTTTATGAGTGCTTTAAACAATCCTACCTGGGGAATCTCAATAGCAATAGCAATAGCTCTTCATAATATTCCTGAAGGTATTTCTATTTCTTTGCCTGTTTATTATGCAACAAATAGTAAAAGAAAAGCTTTATTTTATTCTTTTGTTTCAGGGATTACTGAACCTTTAGGTGCAATAATAGGATTTATTTTTTTAAGATCATTTTTAAATAATACTTTTTTTGGAATTATAATGGCTTTTGTTGCTGGAATTATGATTTATATTGCTCTTGATGAATTAATTCCACTTTCTAAAGAATATTCTAATGACCATTATTCTATATTGGGTGTAGTAATTGGAATGTTTATTATGGCAATTACTTTAATTATTTTATAAAAAACAATTATTATAAAAATAGTGTGCTATAATAATTGTTTGACAATTTTAGAAATAAGATTGTTCTCAAGTATTCTTAGTAGCATTAGCATCTTTTCGGTAAATGTTTTCTAATAGGACTTGAGTGAAATTTATTGTTAAGGAGCTAAAAATGAGTAAAAAATTATTTATAGGAAATTTAAGTTATAATGCTACTGAAGAAGAACTTAATGATCTTTTTGCACGCTTTGGAGAAATCAACTCTGTAAAAATAGTGAAAGATTTTGAAAGCGGAAAAAGTAAAGGATTTGGTTTTATTGAAATGGCAAATGAAGCAGAAGCAAATGTTGCTATTCAGAACTTAAATGGCTATGAATACAAAGGTAGAGCTTTAAAACTTTCCGAAGCAAAAGAAAATTCTAATGGAAACAGAAGAAGTAGCGGTGGCGGCGGTGGTTTTAGCAGAGGCGGAAGCAGCGGCGGTGGCGGCGGAAGTTTCAGCAGAGGCGGAAATAGAAATAGTAGCGGCGGTGGCGGCGGAAGAGGAAGAAGTAGTTATTAATAACTAATTATTTTTCTTTTTATTAATTAATACTCCTTTTTCTTAAATGAAGAGGGAGTATTTTTTTTATAATTCTTAATTAGCTTATTAACTTTTAAATTTAATAAATTAGTATAATATTTAAATCTTATTTAATTAAATTCAATGTTTTTAGCCGTTTTAATAGCAATTGCAATATTATTTCTTATAATTTTAGTTCATGAATTAGGGCATTTTATTTCAGCAAGACTTTTTGGAATGAAAACCCCTGTTGTTGGTTTAGGCTTACCTTTTTGGGGTCCAACTTGGATAATATTTAAAACAAAAAATATTGAATTTAGGCTACATCCTGTTTTATTAGGTGCTTATGTAGCTATACCAGAAATGGATGATGAAAGTGCTAAAGAATTTGAAGAACAATTTGCTATTGAATTAGGAGAAAAAAGAGAATTTCCTATGTGGCAAAAGATTATAGTATCTGCAGCTGGTTCTTTGGCAAATATAATTTTTGCATTATTATTAACTTTTATTTTAATTTTTAGTTCAGGAAAGCCAGTAGAAAGAATCATGATTTCTACTATTGAAAATAATGCTTCTCAAGAAATCAAAGAAAATTTCAAAGCAGCTGATTTAATAATACAAATTCAAGATAAAAAGATTTTAAAATCTGAGGATTTAATAAATATTTTAGGAAAAAACAAAGGAAAACAAGTTAATGTAATAATTGAAAGAGAAAATAAATTAATAAATTTAAATTTAAAAGTTAATGAAGAAGGGCGTTTTGGAATTAGCATTTCATCCTTAGCACAATTCAAAAAAGATAATACAAATTTTATTCAAAATATAAAATATTCTTTTGAACAATTTGCAAATTATTTTGCTTTTTGTTTTTCAATGATAAAAAAAATAATTATATCTCCATTTTTACATTTAACAGGGCAAGGTAAATCCGCAGTACAAATCAAAGAATTAAGTGGCATAATAAAAGTAACTGAAATGCTTGCAAAGATAGTACAAGAAGGTTTTCCTTATGCAATTCAACTTTGGGCAGTATTTTCTATATATATAGGACTTTTTAATTTAATTCCTCTTTTACCTTTAGATGGAGGACATATTTTATTTCAAATTATAGAGATTTTTACTGGACGTTCTAAAATAGAAAAAATAAGAGAATATACTGCTCAAATTGGTTTAACTTTATGTTTAATGCTTGTAGTTATAGTTACACTTAACGATTTAGGTATTTGGAAGCTTATAGATAAGTTTTTCTAAAAAAACGACATTCTCCCCGTCGATAAGTAGTGAAGTATCTTTAGGATTTTTTAATAATTCTTTTTTTAAATTATTTCAACATATTTTTAATATAACAGAGAAATCTACATAAAATTTGCTATTATATATTATAAGAAGATTAATAGAATATTTTTA
>MOYB01000006.1:38906-46404 GCA_001899385.1 Candidatus Caenarcanum bioreactoricola
GAAATTCAGGGGTTAATTTTAATTTACAGCTTTCTCAAATTAATGATAAAAATAATAAAAAAGAAGACGACGATGATGATGATCATAAATTAACAAAGAAAAAAATATTTGATCGAATTTTTTATCAATATCAAACAAAAGGCTTAATCGGTATATTAATAAGCTATCTTTTATTATCTATAAAATATATACTCAGACAATTTCATATTGGTTCTTTTATTCCAGCATGGACTGATTTCTATAAAGATAAACAAAAAAATGACTTAAGAAAAGAGGCTTTTTTAAATAATGAAAACAAAGCAATTAAAGCAATAGCTCCTTTAATTATGGAAGAAAAAATGATAAAACCTCAAGATCTAGAAATTATAGATAAATATGAAAATGAACATACATGTAAAAATCAAAGAGCTGAAATAGAAAAGCAATATTTAGAAGCAAAAGCAAGGCAAAATATTATAAGAAAACAAATTGCTCAAAAATCAGAACAAGAAATTATAAATTGGTTTAAACAAAATAAATTTACTTATGCAAAATGGATAAATTATATAGTTGATCACTGGTCTGATAAATCAATTAGAAATGCAAATCATTTTTTTGAAGGAAGAAAATCCATTGAAAATCCAACAGGTCGTTTAAGAAAAATAAATTGGTTTAAAAAATCTGAAATTCCACTTGATTCTTTTGGGAACGAAATAACAACAAAAGAATTTATAGTACAAAATACTTTTTTTGATTTATTAAAAGACTATTCAAATAAATTATATTGGAATAATAAAATCACTGAAAATCAAAAAACTTTAATTAAAACAAAAATAGCTTTAATTTCAAAATTCCAAGACACTTTACATCCTTTTATAGAGACTGCTTTAGTTGCAGGAGATGCTTTTTATAATCAAGCAAATTTAATGACAAAAGCATTTTCTTTGATTGCGCCTCTTGCAACTCATCAAATTTATGCCATTGAAAAAGATGGAACACATTTAACAAAAGAAAAACAAGATAAATTAAGATTATTTGGACGAATAATAAAAGATTTAGGAGGAGGAACTAAACGTATTAGTGAATTCGACTTTTTAAATATAGCAGAAATGATTGGTTTAACTGATTTAAAGAAATATGTAAGAGATGTTTTAGAAGATAATACCCCTTTAAAATATATGTTTGTAGGTTTACCTTCAGAAAAAGTAAATGAAAAAGAATTATTACCTAGATACAAGAAAAAACAAGAATATAAAATGTATCCTAAACATTCTTTAGGAATAGCATTAGTAAAAGGAATTCCTTTTAAAATAGCAGGAGATTTTGTTGCTTATGGATTAGGAGGTTTAATTATTTCTCCTCTTATTCTTTATTTAAGAAAATTATTCAAAAAACAAAAAAATAAAGACGATTCTTAATTTTTACCATCTAACACACCAGGCTCTTCATCTTCAGGAGGGGGGGGGGCAACTCCTATTTTCCGTTTTTTTATTATTGCAGAAGGTTTTTTATTTTTTTCCCTCATTGTCATAGTAGAATGAAAACCTTTAGTAGCATTAACAGCTTTTACCATAATTTTTTACTCCCTTAATTAATTTAATATTTTCTTATTCTAATAATTCTAGAAAATTTTCTAGAAAAGTTATTCTTTATATATATTCAGTTTACATAATTAATTTTAATATTGTCTAGGTGTATTGACGGGAAAAGTCAAAGAATTTATACTAAAAAGTAATCATTGGCTAACAAATAGATTTTTTGAATAGACCTTTTTCTTCTATTCCTAACCCATATATTTTATATAAAAAACTTACAAGTGGAAAATTAAAATAAATGTTCTTTTAATTCATCTAATAAATCACTTGCAATCATTGAATTCTGTCTATATTTTTTTGTATAGTTATCACTACAAAGTCCTGCTAAATAAATCCCGCAACTAGCAGCATTTTTAAGACTAAGTCCTTGTGCAATTAAAGACACACACATACCAGCTAAAACATCACCTGTGCCTGCAGTTGCAGCTGCTTCATTTCCTGTAGTGTTTACATATAATTCTCCTTGAGGAGTTGCAATAAAAGAAGGAAAACCCTTAAGTAAAATAACAGAATTTAAGTCTTTAGCAAGAGTTTTAAGTAAATTAATTTTTTCTTTTTCATTATAATCTTTGTCTTTAGTTAAAAATCTTTTAAATTCCCCTTCATGTGGTGTTAAAAGAAAATTCTCTTTTGAATATTTAAAAATTTCTTTATTTTCTGCTAATAAAGTAATTGCCGATCCGTCAATTACAATAGGCTTTTGAAGTTGTTTAAGAAATTCAAATAAAAATTCTTTAGTTGAATCTTGATTACCTAAACCAGGTCCAATAAGATAAGCATCTGCTTTTTTTTCTAATAAAATATTTATATTATCTTTTGAAATACCTTTGTCTTGTGCAAGCTTTAAAGGCAAAATTAGACTTTCTGTTAATTTTGAAGCAATGATAGCTTCTGTATTTTCAGGCATTGCACAAGTTGTTATACCACTCCCTGTTCTTAACGAAGCAAGACTAGAAAGAACTATCGAACCAGTAAAACCTCTTGAACCTCCTATCAAAACTGTAGAGCCCGCAGAATATTTATTTAAACCTTTTCTTTTTATAGGCATTAATTCCTGAAAATTTTTATATGAAAGTAAATTAAAATTATTTTGAGTTTTATCTTCAAATGCTTGTTTTAAAGCTTCTAGGGGAATCCCTATATCTACAGTTTTTATTTTTCCAGTAAATTCTTTTGCTAAATTCATAAAAAATCCAGTTTTTAAAGCACCTAAAGTAATTGTTAAATCCGCCTTAAAAATTGCTTCTTTATCTTCCGTAATACCGAATGTTCCATTTAATCCACTAGGAATGTCTATTGCTACTTTAAAGGCTTTATAATTATTGCTTTGTTTTATAAGTGATAATAAAGGTTCTTTTATTTTTCCGGAGAAGCCAGTACCTAAAAGTCCGTCAACAATAACATCATAATTTTTACTTCCCCATGTTAATTCAACATCACATCCAAAATTTTTTAGATATTCTGCTAAAACAAGTCCATCTCCGCCATTATTACCTTTACCACAAAGAATCAAGAATTTTTTATTTTTTATATCTTGGATTTCTTCGCATAAAACTTCAAAGATTGCTTTTCCAGCATTTTTCATTAGAGTTGAAGCTGATATTCCAAAATCATTAATTGTAATAGAATCAGCTTTTCTCATTGCTTCAGCAGTTAAAGCTATTTCATTTAAGCAATTCATAATTATTTTTTCTTTTAATTATATCTATAAAAATACTTAAATATTTTTCAGAATATAGAAAGGCAGAATTGTGGTAAATTCTATATATAATAACTCTGTCAGGAAAAGAGTTTTCCCTTAAAATTAGAAGATAAATAAACCGATTGTTTGAGTTAAGAGTAAAAATTAAACTAAATAAATGAAAATCATAAAAAAATTATCTTTAGCTCTTTTCTTTGCTTTAACAATTATAAGTGCTTCATTTGCATCTGTAGACATAGAAAATGCTGTTAATGATTCAGTAAAAAATTTATTACCAAAAGATTCAAACTGGAAAGTAAGTGTTCCTCCTTTTATTGAAATAAATGAAGAAACTAATATAGATGTATTTTTTGCAGAGGATTCAACAGTAAGAAATCTCGTAGCACAGGTTTGGGTAAAAAATAATGATGAGTTAAAATTATATGCAGTACCTATAGAAGTTTTATCTTTAGGAAACAACTCAGTAAAACTTACTTTCAAAAAATAATTTGAAAACAGAAATCACATATTTACCAAGCAGGGCATTAGAATATCTTAAAGCAGGTGAAATAATAATATTTCCAACAGAAACTGTTTATGGTATTGGTGCTGATATAAGAAATATAAATGCAATAAATAAAATCTATGAATTAAAAGCTAGAAGTAAAAGAAAAGCTTTTTCATTACATATTTCTAAAAAAGAAACTATTTATGATTTTGCAGAAAATATAAGTCCTAAAGCAGAAGAAATAATTAATAATTTTATGCCGGGTCCAATAACTTTAATTTTAAAGAAAAAGAAAAAAATTAATTTCAAAATGTTTTGTGGAGAATTTATAGATACAATAGCTTTTAGATTCCCTGAACATAAAGAAAGTTTAGAACTTATAAATCTTTTAGGTTCGCCTATAGCAGGAAGTTCTGCAAATATATCTGGACAAAGAAGTCTTTATAAAAATTCAGAAATAATTGAAAATTTTGAAGGGAAAGTTCCTTGTATTCTTTTAAACAAAGAAGAAAATTGCAAATATTCTTTAGAATCAACTATTATAGATGCTTCTCAAGATCAAATAATAATTAAAAGACAAGGAGCTTTAATTATAGAATTAGATTAATTGATTTATTGATCTAAACATATTCCAAATTCACCTTGTCTAAATTTTCTAATTAAATATTTATCATCTTTAATTTCTATGTTTTTTGATAAAAGTATATTTCTTAGATAGTCTATTAACTCTTCTTCTTGAAATAATTTTTCAGGTAAAAGTCCACATAAAGTTAATTTCAAAGCTCTTTCTCTATCTAATTTTACAGGACAAACACCGGGAGTATCAAGTAAATCAAAGTCTTCATTTTTAACAAATTGCATTGTTCTTGTAACTCCCGGTAAACTCCCTGTTTTAGCTTTTTTACCTGATTTTAAAAGTGCATTAAGAAAACTTGATTTACCTGTATTAGGAAAACCACATATTCCAATTCTAAGATTTCTTTTTCGTCCTTGCCTTTCAAGCTTTTCTTTTACTTGTTCTGTGTTTATTTCAAATAATCTTTTGAATTTAGCTTTCCATTTGTCTGGTTTATGTGAATCAATCACAAAAGCTTCTTTATTTATTTCTTTCAAATTACAGAGATCACCTTTACTAAAGACCGTAATTACTTTTTTACTTCCAAAAATTTCAATTTCAGGATATTTTGCAGAAGAGAAAACCCTTGAATCTACAACTTCAACAACAAGATCTATTAACGGTAGCCATTTATCTTTAAACTCACGTAAAGCTTTTGCTACATGTCCAGGGTACCAAGAAAAATATTCATTCATATGTAAAATCTTATAAAATTTTGTTTTGTTTTTGTAAAATTAGTGTAAAAACCTTAGTTTCTAGAAAATAAAATGATAAAGTTATTTATATTAGTGTATTAGTTATATAAATATGAAAAATATTCTTTCAAATAATTTTACGATTTTAATATTTGCAATACAAATAATATTTTTGCTTGTATTCTTTTTAGTATTAAAACAAAGTAAATTTGAAAGTACTATTTCTATAAATAAAATAAATGAAAAAGTCCTTTTGAGTGCTGAAATAAAGAAAGAAACTCCTAAAGTTATTACTACTGTTAATAAGGTTAAAACAAAACCTAATCTTGTTAGAAAACCTAAAAATACAACTCTTTTAACTTCAACAGGCTCTCAAGACAATTATAAAATTTATAGACAAATACAAAATAATACACAGAAAATGCGTGAACTTGAAAGAATAAGTGTTGCCTTAAATAAAGAAAACTAAATAACTAAAGGGAATTTCATTTCTTCTCTTTGTTCTAAGTATTTCATTGCTGTTTTTTGTGCTAATTCTCTGATCTTAAGAATATATGCTCTTCTTTCATCTTTACCTATTGCAGAACGTGCATCTAATAAATTAAATAAATGAGAGCATTTTAATACACAATCATAGCAAGGCAATACATAATTATAATTTTTATCATTTATTAAATCTAAAGCTTCTTGATAATAGAGTTCAAAAATTTGAAATAAACGATTTATATTAGCTTTTTCAAAATTATATTTAGACCATTCAAATTCAGCTTTATGATAGATATCTCCATATTTTAATTTTTCATTCCATTGAATATCATATACATTATTTATGTTTTGAAGATACATTGCTAAACGCTCTAATCCATAAGTTATTTCAACACTTATAGGTTTTAATGCTAATCCCCCAGCTTGTTGAAAATAAGTAAATTGAGTTATTTCCATACCATCAAGCCAGACTTCCCAGCCTACTCCGGAAGCTCCTAAAGTTGGTGATTCCCAATTGTCTTCTACAAAACGAATATCATGGTCTTCAAAGTTTATACCTATTGTTTTAAGACTTGCTAAATATTTTTCTTGAATATCATTAGGCGAGGGTTTCATAATAACTTGATATTGAAAATAATGTTGAAGACGATTTGGGTTTTGTCCATAACGACCGTCAGTAGGACGCCTGCAAGCATCAACAATTGCTAAGTTCCAAGGTTCAGGACCTAAGCATCTCAAAAATGTTGCTGGATTCATAGTGCTTGCACCTTTTTCTACATCATAAGGTTGTTGTATTATGCATCCTTGACTTGACCAGAAGCTATGAAGCTTTTCAATTAATTGCTGAAAATTTAACATTTCAATATTATAAATTATATTTAGAAAATAATTTTATATTAAAAAATGTTATTATTTATAAACTTATAAATTGAATTATTAATATGTTTTCACAAAGATTTGGCAGACTAATAACTGCAATGGTAACTCCTTTTTGTGAGGCTGATCTAAGTATAGATAATCAAGCTCTTGAAAAATTAATTGAACATCTTATAAAAAATAATACTACTTCTCTCTTAATAACTGGCACTACTGGTGAAAATCCAACTTTAACACATGCAGAAGAAACTCAACTCTTAAGAACCTGTAAATCTATAATAAAAGGTCGTATCCCTATTATATTTGGCGCTGGATCAAATTGTACTAAAACTTGTATTGAAGCATCGAAAAATGCAATGGAAAATGGTGCTGATGCAATTATGCTTGTTAGTCCTTATTATAATAAACCTAGTCAAGATGGTATGTTTTGTCATTTCTCAGAAGTAGCAAAAGAAGTAGATCTTCCAATTATTCTTTATAATAATCCAGGGCGTACAAGTTCTTATATTCAGGCAACAACTATTGCAAAGCTTCATGAAAAACATAAAAATATTCAAGCAATAAAAGAATCACGTTCAGATAATTGTTTAGATACTCTTACACAACTTCAAATAATAGTTCCGAATTTTGAAATTTATAGTGGAGATGATAGTCTTATAATCCCTGTGCTAGGGCTTGGTGGAGTAGGGATAGTTAGTGTTGCAAGTCATGTTGTTGGATCTCAAATGAAAATCCTTATAGAAAAATTCTTTAGTGGTGATTTTACAGAAGCAGCAAAAGACTTTAATAAACTTTATCCTTTGTTTAGATCATTATTTGCAAGTCCTAGCCCTGGTCCAATAAAATATCTTCTTTCTGAGCTTAAAATTTGTAGTTCTAAAGTTAGATTGCCTTTAACAGAGCCTCCAGATTCAATAAAACAATCTTTAAAAGAAATATTTTCAGAAGTTGCTAGAATAAAATTATAGAATAAACATTCTTACGCATACATTCTGCTAAAGAACGTGCGTTTTAGCTCTCTCTCCTTCAGGAGAGGGCAGGGGTGAGGCAATAAAACCTTTG
>MOYB01000006.1:47661-69725 GCA_001899385.1 Candidatus Caenarcanum bioreactoricola
ATGATATAGTTTTATGTTTCTTTTATTTTTTAATCATAGTTAATCATAAAAATCAACGTAATCAATGGTTCAGACTATTTCTAAAGTCTTTTACTTAAATCTTTCTCAGTAGAAATATTATGCCAATCTAAATCTTGCTCCTTTAATGATTCTATACAAACTTTAATTATCATTTCTTTAGATAATTTCTTTCCATGTACTTTTGCTACTAATACAACAGTCTCATTTAACCATCGATAAAGCTCTAAAGGAATTCTTATGTTTAATTGCTTATTATCGTCTTTATTATTTTGTAATATGTACATTAATCACTAGCTCCTGCTATCATAGAGTTAGTATATTTTTTTATGTCAAAGCTTTTTTGCTTTGTATAAATAATATAACACAACGCGTCTAAAATATATCATTTCACAAATTAATTTTTTTTAATTTAAACCCCTGTTTTTAAATGGATAATACAGAAAATATATTTAATACTCCTGAATTTAAAAAATATTTTTCTCAATTAGGGAAAAAAGGAGGAAAAGCTCGTTGGAAAGATCACGAAAAGCAAACTCCTGAAGAAAAAAGAAAAAAATGGAATGAATATCAAAAGGAGTATAGAAAAAAGAAGAAGGAGAGTCTTTAAAAAAATAGTCTGAACCATTGATTACACAGATTAACTTGATTTCTCTGATTGAATACTAATATACTTTCCTTAAAATCATAGTTAATCATAAAAATCAGCGTAAATCTTATAAATTATAATTTAGACTTTTAGCAAATTAGATTTTTAAAAAGTATAATAAATTTCAAATTAATAAAAATTAAATTTATGACTTTATTTCTTTTAGAAAAAAAAACCTCAACTTATCCTATTGTTAAACGGATTGGTGGCAAAAGACAACTTCTTTCTGAAATAAAAAATAATTTACCAAAAACTTTTAATTATCTTATTGGAATAAATATATACAACTTAAATGAATTTAAAAAGCGTATGTTCGATGTTCAGGATGTATAGAAGGAAGATATATTATGGATAATTCTTTAGATAAATTAACAATTCGTGGTTTTAAGTCTATTCGAGAAATGGAAAACTTTGAATTAAAGAAATTAAATATCTTAGTTGGAGCAAATGGTGCTGGCAAAAGTAATTTGATTTCATTCTTTCAATTACTTCAAAGCTTAATGAATAACAATTTAGATATTTATATAAAAGAAAGCGGTGGAATTAGTGATTTACTTTTCAATGGTCGAAAAATTACACAAGAAATGGAATTCGTTATACAATTTGGTAATAGGGGCTATCGATTTAAAATTCTTGCAGATGCACAAGAAGGATTTTTTTTAAAAGATGAACAACGCTATTATGCTTATGGTCATACTGGTTGGTGGGGTTTAGGAAATAGCCCTGACGGCAAATCACTGCTAGTAAAAGAAGTAAATGAAAATTTATCTGATGCACAATATAGTAAACCAGTATATGAAGCGATTAGATCTTGGAAAATTTATCACTTTCATGACACAAGCAAAGAATCAAAAATGCGACATGCTGAAATCATTGAAGATAATGAAAAGCTGCGATCTGATGCATCTAATATAGCTCCTTTTTTGTTAAGATTAAAAAAAGAAAATAAAGAATCTTATGAAGAAATAGTTAAAGCTTGTCAATTAGTAATGCCTTATTTTGATGATTTTGTTTTGAAATCTCAAGAATATGGACAAAAAACTAAAGTATCTCTTGCATGGAATACAAAAGGTTCTGACTATCCGATGCAATCTTATCATTTGTCTGATGGAAGTATTCGTTTTATTTGTTTAGCAACAGCTCTCTTACAACCGGAACCACCTGCAACTTTAATTATTGACGAACCAGAATTAGGCTTACATCCTCAGGCAATAGATATTCTTGCCGAATTAATTGAAAGCGCTTCTAATAGAACTCAAATTATTATTGCCACTCAATCTCCTGCTTTGCTTAATAATTTTTCAGTAGAAGATATAGTAGTTGTAAAGAGAGAAGAGGGAGCATCAATTTTTGAACGATTAAATCCTGAAAATTATAAAGTATGGCTAGAAGAATATTCATTAGGTGAACTCTGGACAAAAAATGTAATTCAAGGAGGAATTGTTCATGAGTGAAATTATAGAAATAATGGCTATAGTTGAAGGTTCAACTGAAAGAAATTTCATTAAAGAACTATTACAACCTTATTTAAGTAAAAAAAATATATTTATTACTCCAATTATGGCTTCAAAAGCTGGTCAAAAAGGGGGAGATATAAAATTTACACGAATAAAAAAAGATATAGAAATTCACTTAAAACAAAGATCAGATATTTATATAACATTAATGATTGATTTTTATGGAATTGCAGAATGGAAAAACTTAGATGAAGCTAGACAAAGAAATTCACCAAGTGATAAAGCTAATATAATTAACAAAGCTATTCAAGAAGAAATAGAAAAATTATTACCTGCATATAATTCAAAAAAAAGATTTATTCCTTATGTAAGTATTCATGAATTTGAAGCATTATTATTTAGCAATTCAGATTTATTGGCTAAAGGTTTAAATATTGATATTAATAATATTGAAAAGATATTATCAGAATGTGGTGAACCTGAAATGATTAATAATTCAGAAAATACTGCTCCTTCAAAAAGATTAGATTTACTAACAAATAATAAATTTAAAAAAACTATAACAGGTATTGAAATTGCTAAATCAATAGGAATTGAAAAAATGAAAGAAAAATGTCCTTTATTTAAAAATTGGTTATGTTCTATTGAAGGATTAATAGGGGGAAATAATTAATAGTAAAAGTAAATAAAGAGAAAAAGGAAAGAGAGGTTTCTATGAAATATGAAGTAAAAATAAAGAAATGTTAAAATAAACAAAGTTAAATAATTAATTATAATGTCAGAAAAGATTGCAACAAGACAGGCTTATTCTGAAGAGCTTGCAGAATTAGGTGAAAAACATCCTAAAATAGTAGTTTTAGATGCTGATTTAAGTAGTTCAACAGGTACTGCAAAATTTGCTAAAAAATTCCCTGAAAGATTCTTTGATATGGGAATTGCAGAACAAAATATGATTTCTACTGCAGCAGGACTTGCTTGTGCAGGCAAAACTGTTTTCGCTTCAAGTTTTGCAATGTTTGCTAGTGGTAGAGCTTGGGAACAAATAAGAAATTCTGTTGCACATAATGACTTTAATGTAAAAATAGCTGCTACACATGCAGGGATTACTTTAGGGCAAGATGGCGCAAGTCATCAAGCAATTGAAGATATAGCTATAATGTCTGTAATTCCTAAAATGACTGTGCTTGTTCCAGCAGATGCTAATGAAACAAAAGCAATGTTAAGAGCACTTGTTAAACACAAAGGTCCTTGTTATTTAAGATTAGGAAGACATCCTTTGCCAATTATTTTTGATAAAGATTTTGTTTTTGAAATAGGTAAGGCTCAAGTTCTTAAACAAGGCACAGATATTACGATTATAAGCATTGGTGTTATGACTTCAATTGCTTTAGAAGCAGTAGAAATGTTAAAAGCAAAAAATATTTCTGCAGAAGTTATAAATCTTTCAACTATTAAGCCTTTAGATAAAGAAACAATAATTAATAGTTTGAAAAAAACAAAGGCAGTTGTAGTAGCAGAAGAACATAATGAAGTTTGTGGAGTTAATCAAATAATAGGGGCATTAATTTCTAAAGAAGTTGATTTCTTTTGTCCAATGGAAACAGTTGCAATAAAAGATCGTTTTGGACAAAGTGGTACCCCAGATGAATTACTTGAAGAATATGGCTTAACTGCTAAAGATATTTGTGAGCAAGTAGAAAAAGCTCTTTCTCGAAAAAAATGAATAAAGAAATAAATTTAGAATCTAAGACTTTAAGAAATGGTATTGGTTGCTTTGAAACAATAAAAGTACTCCCTCCTACAAATGCTTTATTCCTTGAAGAACATATTGAAAGACTTTTATTAGCAATAGATATATGTAAAATTAAATTAGATTTAGGATTTGATGAAATAAAAGAAAAAGTAAATAATTTTTTAAAAAACAAAAAGTTTAATTCTATACAAGTTTTAAGGCTTATAATAACTCAAGAACAAGGCTTATATATATTTTGTGAAGATTATATAGATAATATGCCTAAATCTTTGAAATTAAAACTTGGAAATAAATGGAAGATAGAATCAACTAATCCATTAAACAAAATAAAAAGTTTTAATTATTTAAAAAATCATCTTGCTTATGAAGAAGCTTTATCTGAAGGTTTTGATGATTATATTTTTATAAATGAAAAAAATGAAATAGTTGAAACAACAAAAGCAAATATTTTTTTTCTAAACAAAAACAATAAATGGCTCACACCAAGCTTAGAAAGTGGTTGTTTAGCTGGCATAATAAGAAAAAAATTAATAAAAGAACTTAATGCTGAAGAAATAACTATAAAAGAAAATAATTTAAAAGATTTTATAGGAGGATTAATAACTAATTCACTGATAGAATCAAAAAAAATAAAAAGTATAAGTATTGAAAATAAAGAAAGTTATTCTTTTAAAACTAAAGATTCTGGAGTTGAATTATCTTCTGATTCGGAATCTAAGTCTATTGTATTTAAAACTTCTACTTTAAAGTCTGGAACTATTTCCCCATAAGACATTACAACTAATTGACTTTCAAAATTATGAATTAAACGAGCTAAAGGTAATCTTATAGCTGGATTGCAAACCAATATGGGCTTTCTCCCAAATCTTTGAACAGTAGCAACAACAGTATCTTTAATTTTATCTATTATATTTTTTGCAAGCTCTGGATCAAGTGTCAAAACAAATTTATCTTCTATTCTTTGTAATGAATTTTCAAGTTGTTCTTCTAATTCAGGAGTTAAAGTAATTGAAAAAATCTTTTTATCTGGAGCATTTTGTGTACATATTTGTCTAGCAAGACTCATTCGTAATTTCTCAGAAAGTAAATCTGAATCTCTAACTGAAGAAACTAAATCCTCAAGTCTTTCCATAATATAATGTATATCTTTTATACTGACTTTTTCTTTTAATAAATTAACTAATATTCTTCTTATTTCACTTATAGAAAGCATTCCCGGTATTAAATTGTCTATTAATGCTTGATCTACAGCTCTTACTTGATCTATTACTCTTCTTACATCTACTTTAGTAAACAATTCATCTATATTTTGAATAACTGTTTCTACTAAATGATAAGTTAAAGCTTGTATAGGTGTTGCATAAGGTCGGATCCATTTACGATCTTTTATTAATCTATCAAGATAATCAGCTTTTACCCAGTAAGTTTCTTCCTTTTGTACAGGTTCAAATCCAGCAAGTGAAGAAGGTGGAGGAGCATTAAAAACACTATCCCAATGATTCTTTAAAATCATATATCTTTGTGGATAAAGATCATTACCAGTAATAGCACTTCCTCTTACTAATATTTGATATTGATAAGGTGAAATCATACGAGAATCTGCAATACGACAAGGTGGAAGTATATAACCTAAAGTAAGTGTTAAATTCTGTCTTAGTATACCTATTTCTTCTATAAGTTTACCGCCACTTGCAGGATCTGCTAATTCAATTAAATTTGTACCTACGTGTATTGAAAGTGCATCAACTCCTAAAAGTGGATACATCTCTTCTGGTGAACGGGGAGGTTTGCTATGTTCTTGAACTTGTTCTTCTATTTGAGTTATTTCACTTTGTTTTCCTGATTGCATTTTTTGCCAACCTGCAAAAATCATAGCTCCACCTATTGTAAAGAAAATATACCAAGGCATACCTGGAATTAAACCCATAAAAGAAAAAAGAATTCCAGAAATCATTATAGGAGTAGGATTGTGCATAAATTGCTCTATAGTATCTGAACTAAGAGATTCTCCGGAAGAAGTAGAACGAGTTACAATTAATGCAGTTGCAACAGAAGAAAGAAGTGCTGGTACTTGTGCTCCTAAAGCATCCCCTATTGATAATATAATATATTTTTGAGCAGCATAACTAGGTTCATAACCTTTTTGTAAAATTCCAACACCAAGTCCACCAAGCATATTTACAACAGTCATTACAAGTCCTGCAATAGAATCCCCTTTTATAAATTTACTTGCACCATCCATAGATCCCATTAAAGCACTTTCTCTTTCAAGATCTTTTCTTTTTGCAGAAGCTTGTTCAGGGGAAATAAGTCCCATATTAAGCTCACCATCTATTGCCATTTGTTTTCCAGGCATTGCATCAAGAGTAAAACGTGCAGATACTTCCGCAATTCTTTCAGCACCTTTGACTATAACAAGAAATTGAACAATTGTTAAAACAACAAATAAAATCATTCCAACAATTAAATTACCTGAAGCAACAATAGTTCCAAAAGTTTTAATTACATGTCCTGCATCACCAGTAGATAATATCATTCTAGTTGAAGATATATTTAAAGCAAGACGAAACATAGTAGAAGCAAGTATTATAGTAGGTAAAACAGCAAGATCAATAGGACGATTTAAAAACATTGAAATGCCTAATAATAATACTGATATAGAAATGTTTAAACAGATAAAAAAGTCGAGCAGAAACTGATTCAGAGGGATAATAATAATCCCTAGAACTATAAAAATAGAGAAAGCAAAGATTATGTCATTTAATTTCATCTTCTAATTTAATAATATTATGCCCAATTTAAAATTAAATTAAAAAGAACTAAAGAATTTTAATTTTCATTTTTTTTATAATTAATTACTATTCTCTAAAGCTTGAATTTTTTGCGATAATTTAGTGATTTGAAAAGAAGCCTCTTCTAATAAACCTTCTATTCTTACTTTATCTTGGGCTACAAGATTAAAAGCTCGTCTTAACAATCCTTGAACTTTATCTAAACTTCTGCCCGATAAAGGAGAATCCTCTGCTCTTTCTTCTGCAAGTCTTGTTGTTTCAAAATCAGGATTTCCTGATCCAGAAGCTTCTAATTCTTCTACTTCTCCATCAGGAATCTCTTCAGTTGTTCGAAATTCTAATTCAGTTAATGGAATGGATTTTTTTAAAACCTCTTCAAGAGTAATTAGTCTTCTTTCTTCTTTTTGAAGTTCTGATCTTATATTAGATCGTTTTTCTAGTATTAATTTTCTGTTTTTTCCTTTTTTTACAACTTCTATTGCTTGTATTGCATCTAATTCCTTTTGTGTTCTATCATCTATTCTTTCTTTTTCCACTAAAAGAATTTGTACATTATCAGTTTCTGCTTCTAATTGTTGTATTAATTCTTCTATCCTTTCTGAATTACCTTTTCCATTAAATAAAGCTAAAAAAGGTTCATTTAATTTAGCTAAAATTCTTTGTTTTTTTGCTTCGAGAACTGTTACATCTTTTCCTAATTTTCTCAAACTACTTAATTTTTCTTCTAAATCTAGAACTTCTGAAAGAGTAGCAAAATAAGGCTTTTTATATTTTTCTAAATAAAATGGAAAATTTTCAAGAGCAGTACCTGTACTTATAGGCTTTGAAAGTTTACCTCTTTGAACTCTTTGATGAGCAGCTATTAAAGCTGTTAGCCTCGCAGGATCTCCTCCTTTTATTCTCTGAGCATTTCCTTGATTTGTTTTCAATACATAATGATGTCTCTCCCTCATTGTAATCCCTGTTATTTTAAAATCAAACATCATTATTATGTAGTAAATATAGATTGTATAATATTGACATTTTTATCCAAAAGAGTCAATACCCTAATAAAAAATTATTTGCAAATTTTAATTTATGAGATAATAATTTATTTCTAATACTAAAATTTTTATTTTATGAAAAATAGTTATTTCTTAAGTTTTATAATTTGTTTACTATTATGTTTATTTACGTCTGAGATAGCAAAATCAGGCATTGAAACTAATCCTCAAGCAGTTGCAGCTTTAGGAAAATGTCTTAAAAGTAAAAATGCAAAAATGTTTGGTGCTAAAAAATGTAGCCATTGTAATCATAATAAAGAAATGTTTCTTGGCAATTTCGATAAATATGTGCAGTTCATAGATTGTAGAGAAAGTGCTAATGGTAAAGCACAATGTAAAGCTGCTAATGTTGGACCTTTTCCAAAATGGACTTTTAATAATGGTCAAGAAATTACTAGACCTACAAGTCTTGAAGCTTTAATGGATGTTGCTGATTGTAGAGATCAAGTTTTAGCAGAAATAGGCGGAGAAGCTATGAATTCTTATCAAACAAGCTCAAATTCTGGAAATTATGGTACTTCTGAAGATCTTGCAAAATGTCTTGTAGCTAAAGATGTTTATTTTTATGGTTCTCCTGTTTGTAGTCATTGTAGTCATGGCAAAGAAGCTTTTGGCGGTAATTTCGAAAAATATCTTTATAAAAACTTTAAAGATTGTGCTGGTTCTGCAAAAAAAGAATGCGTACAATTAAATACTTTTCCTTTCCCTACCTGGTATCAACCAAGTACTGGCAAAAAATTAGCAAGACCTGAAACTCTTGAATTAATAGCTTCTACTTTTGGTTGTAATGGAGTTCAACCTCAAGTAATAAAACAACCAGAAATTAATACTAATAATACTTTTGATGTTATAGAAGTAAAACCTCAAGACTCTCCTTATGAACCTTTACAACAACAAGAAAGTTTACCTATGTCTAATAAAGCTGTTTTCGATTTTAAAAATGAAACTGCAAAATGTCTTATTGGCAAAAATCTTTCTTTATATATAAAAGCTGGAGATAAATATTCTGTTGAACAGCTTAACGAATTAGGAGAGGTTATTAATTCAATAAAATTAATAGATTGTTCTAAAGCGGAAAACACAAGTCAGTGTAAGGATATAACAACATTTCCTACTTGGAAAACAAGCAAAGGTTCTTTATTTTACGGATTTTTTGATATAGAAAATTTATATAATACAAATTGCCAATAATTTCTCTTAAATTCCCCCTTTAGGGGGGCTCTTCCTGTTTTTGACCCCCAACATAATTTTATTAGCTTTAAATCACAAATTTCAGAGTATAATTTTCTTAAAATAAGTATTTATGTTCAACAATATTAAAAAATCTATCCTTATTAGCCCCCTTTCAGGGGGTTGGGGGTTTTTTAAAAATTGCATTAACCCTTTTTTTGCTAAGCAAAGCAATTTGAGGGGGGAGTAGGGGGTTAGGGGGCTCATGTTTAAGTTTCTACATTTAGGCGATATACATCTTGGGTACAGACAATACAGACTTATTGAAAGAGAAATTGATTTTTTCAAAGCTTTTGATAGTGTCTGTATTTCTGCTATAGAAGAAAATATTGATTTTGTACTTATAACTGGTGATTTCTTTGATCAAAGAAGTATTTCACCAGATGTTTATAATCAAGCAGTTTTTGTACTTAAAAAATTTAAAGAAAAAAATATTCCTGTTATTGCAATAGAAGGAAATCATGATTTTAAAGAAGTTCATCGAATGCTTAATATACGAGGTTCTTGGTATCAGGCTCTTGCAAATAATGAACTTTTACAATTTTTGTATTTAGAAGAAAATGAAGAAGGTTTTATCTTTAAAGCTAATCGTTCTTATATAGATTTAAAAATAAGAGAACATAACATAAGAATAATAGGTTCTAGATGGTATTCTGTTGGAGCTTCCGATAAATTAAAACAACTTTCAAAAGAATTAGAACAATTAGAAACACCAGAAGATTTTTTTAGAATTTTTATGTTTCATGGTGGACATGAATGTTGTTTATCATTAGATAGAGGTGGAATTGCTGATTCAGATTTTCAA
Organism: Candidatus Caenarcanum bioreactoricola; assembly: GCA_001899385.1. Taxonomy (GTDB): domain Bacteria; phylum Cyanobacteriota; class Vampirovibrionia; order Caenarcaniphilales; family Caenarcanaceae; genus Caenarcanum; species Caenarcanum bioreactoricola. The sequence goes on from MOYB01000006.1 coordinate 57,409, forward strand.
ATTTTTAATGAAAAAGTAGACTATATTGCTTTAGGACATATTCATAAATTTTATAAAATAGTTAATTTCAATAATAAAGATTTTATATTTAATGCAGGTTCTTTAGAAGCATCGAACATTTCAGAAATAAGAAAACAAGAAATGCCTGATAGTCGTGGAGGACTTTTAGTTGAAGTAGATAAAAATAAAGAAATTCAAACTAGACTTTTAATTGATTATGAACAAAGGGAATTTAAGATTTTTTCAGGAATTTCTACAAAAGATTTTTCTGATTGTACTGAAATGTTTAATTCTATTAAAGAAAAAGTAGAAAATTATTTTAATTTAAAAGAAACTAAAGCAATAATATTTATTGAAATTGAAAATCATAATAATTTTAATATTTCAACAGAACATTTAAATGAATTAATTCAAGAAATAAAAAAAATGGGTGCTTTACATGTACTTTTTAAAACAAATAATATAGAAAATAATTCAAGTAAAATTTTAAATAATGAAGAAAAGAATAAAGATCATTTATTAATTGAAGAAGGAGTTCTTAAAGAAATAATAGAAATAGACCCTTCTGTTCAAGATCAGGATAAAAACAAATTGCTTTCTTCTATGTTAAACTTAAAAGAAATTATAAATAAAGATATAGAAACTCAAGAAATTTTAAATTATATTTGAATAATATAAATAAAACAGTTTATGGACCCGTTAAATCAAGAAGATTTGGGCAATCGTTAGGAATAGATCCTCTTTTCCAATCTTCTATATGTTCTTTTAATTGTATATATTGTCAATTAGGTAATATTCAAATACAAACTCTTGAAAGAAAAATTTATGTTCCTACAGATAAAATAATTTCCGATTTTAAAGAAATTTCAGAAGATTTTGATGTAATTAGTATTTCTGGTTGTGGAGAACCTACTTTAGCAGAAAATCTTAATGAAATAATTTTTGAATTAAGAAAATTAACGGGAAAGCCTATTTTAATACTTACAAATGGAAGTTTATTAAATGAAATTTCTGTTAAAAAAAGTTTATTAACTCTTGATCATGTTGTTATAAAACTTGATTGTATCGAACAGAAACTATTTGAAATAATGAATAGACCTTTGCAAAATATAAAAATCTCTGAAATTATAAAAAACATAAAAGATTTTACTGATTCATTTAATAAAGCTGTTGATTTGCAAATTATGCTTATGCCTTTAAATTCTAATGATAAAAATATAGAAGATTTATGTAAAATTATAAAAGAAATAAATCCTTCACAAATTCAATTGAATACTCCTTCCAGACCTTATCCACTTATTTGGCATAGAGAAAATAGAGGAAGACATGAGGATTTCAGAGATTATGAAATTAGACATTTACAAAATTTAGATACTAAAGAACTCCAAAAAATTAAAAATAAAATTATTGAATTAACAGCTTTAAATGTAATTTCAGTTTAATAAGTTTTAATAAAAATTAATTTCTACTTTTATTTTCAGATTTTCTAACATCCCATTTAATAGGTACACCTTCAAGTCCAAATTCAGTTCTTAAAGAATTTTCAATATAACGACTATAATTTGGATCAAAATGCTTTGGATCATTTACAAATACTGTAAAACAAATAGGATTTACTCCACTTTGAGTTGCATAATAAATCTTTAATTTTGAATTTAAAACTCTTAAAGCTGTTATTTCTCTTATTGCAGTATTTAAAATATTAGTTTTTATTTTTTTATGCAGATTTTCATAAACTTTTAAACTTTCATCAAGAATATTTTTAATTCTTTGTCCTGTTTTTGCACTAACAATAACTATAGGTGCATAATTTAAAAAATTTAATTCTCCTTTTATAAAATCTTTATATGCTTCAAAATCTTTTTCAGTTATTAAATCCCATTTATTAATTACAATAATACAACCCTTAAGCCTATCTTTAATAAGTGAAGCAAGTTTTTTTTCTTGATGACTTATACCTCCTTCAGTAGCATCTATTATTAAAACTGCAATGTCTGCTCTTACTAAACCTTTTATTGAACGGTCTACAGAAAATCTTTCAAGTTCTCCATAAACTTTTGATTTTCTTCTTAATCCTGCAGTATCTATTAATAATAATTTTTTATCTTCATATATTAATTCTGTGTCTAAAGCATCTCTAGTTGTGCCTGCTACATCATGAACTAAAGAACGTTCATAACCTACTATTTTATTTAAAATACTTGATTTTCCAGTATTAGGTTTACCAAGTAAAACTATTTTAGGAAAGTCTTCTGTATCAGTTTTTTCTTTACCTTTTTTTAGTAAATCTTCTTCTTCAAGTCGTTCAAGTAAAGCACCTATTGTTGAACGAAAAGCCTGAGGTTTACAAGAAAAACTTATTGGATCTCCAAGACTTAATTTATAAAATTCTGCACTTAAATTAAAAAGATCTGCAGAATCAAGCTTATTAACAAGTAAAATAATAGGTTTATTATGTTTCCGCATAAGATTTGCGATTTTCTTGTCAATAGGGGTTACACCTCTTCTACCATCAGTCATAAAAATTATACAATCTGATTCTTCTACAGCAAGTTCAACTTGTTTTTGTACCCCTTCAAAAAGACTATCTTTTTCAAAAAATAATCCACCTGTATCAATAAAAATCACATTTTCGAAATGAGTATATTCGTTAAAAAACTTATTTATATTTATATCTGCATATATTCTGTCTCTAGTAATGCCTTCTATATCCTCAACAATAGCACGACGACCACCAATAAGATTGTTAAAGAAACTTGATTTACCTACATTAGGTGCTCCAACAATTGCAATTTTTATTTTATCTTTTGTCATAAATAGAAAAACAGAGAAGAAAAACTTTCCCTTCTCTATAAATTAATAAAAGAATAATATCATATATTAAGTATTTCTTCCGTAATCGTCAGACAATCTTTCTATATCATCTTCTCCAAAATATTCACCAGTTTGAATTTCAATAAAAACTAATTTTTCTTTTGAATCTGGATTAAGAATTCTATGTGCTGCTTTTAACGGAATATCTATATATTGATTTTTTTCTAAAGGAATTTCTTTATTATCAAGTACTACAATAGCCCTTCCAGAAACCATATACCAATGTTCACTTCTTTTAAAATGTCTTTGATAACTAAGTCTTTGATTAGGATTAACTTCTATTTTTTTAACTTTAAAAGTTGCTGAATCTTCAAGTACTGTAAAGTTTCCCCAAGGTCTTTCTTCAAAATATGTATTCATTATATTCTTAATTATTCTCCATATATAACAGCGACGATTGCACCAGATATAGAATTCATAATAAGACCCCAAATAGTCCAATAAATTATAACTTGATAAGCAACAGTCATAAAGAAATATGTAGAGATCATACCAGGTATTAAACCTAATATAGTAATTATAAGTCCATAAACTAAGCCTTTTACTATTGTATTATTTCCAGGAATAGCTTTTTGTAAAACACCATAAAATAATGCAAAAGGAAAAGAACAAAGAATTAAACTTGAAAGGAAAAACAATAAAGAAGGAGAACCTGTCATAGCTTTCCAAACATTGGTTGGTTCAATTTGATAAATCCAACTAAAGTATTTTCCACAAGTTAGCATACCTACTACTGTATGTAAAACAAATATAATAATAGTTGCAATTAATACTCTTGATATTTTCATAATTTTAATTTTATGTAAGATCTATATAATTTTATCTAAACTATCTGATTTTTTCAAAATTTTAATTCTTTAAACTTTTTAATTCTTCTATAACATCAATTATTAATTGAAAAGTTTTATAATATTCTTCATAAATACTATTATCTAATAAACTTTTAAATAAAGGTGCTTCAAAGAAATTACAATTTAAGGAGACTTTAGCAAACTTAGAAAAACGTCCAATTGTAAAATAAAGTTTATTATTAATAAAAGAGAAATCAAGAGTTATATTTTTATTTTTAACAAAACTGCTTAGATTTTCCAAGATTTTTGGAGAAAAAATACGAAAAGCTTGTGTTATATCATCAGCATAAACCTTAAATAATTCATTAAATTCAGCATTATCAAAGATAATTTCTTCTGAACCTAAAGAAATAGAAGTTCCAAAACAACAATTAAAAGATTCTTGAAATTCAATTACAAAAAATAGACCATTAAAGACATTAATAGGATCATGTTTTGATTTTTTATATTGATTTTTGATATGTAATTCTGAAAATTTAATTTTAGAATCAGAAGTTTTTATTTCAACAAAATCATCACCATAAATTTTTAATTGGTTTTTATTAGTTATATATTCTGTAAATAATGCACTATCTAAGAATTCATTTAATGAAATAAATCCTTTTGCTTTATATAAAAAGCTCTTGAAATTTTCTTTATAAAGCTCTTCAAAAATTACTTTAATTATATTTTCTTTAAAACTTTTTATATAATCTCTAAGAATAAATGCTTTAAAAAGGCGGAGATCATCTTCAAATTTAATAGATAAAAATAAAAAAGCTAACAAACATCCCAATATACAATTAAATAAATTAAAATTTAAAAAAGAAAAAACAATTATTAAGACTTTAAAAAAAAGAATAAGTATAATACCTATAAAAATTCCTATTAATGAAATTTTCCAAAAATATTTTTTTCTTCCTTCCTCTAATTCTACTATTACAGGATCTAGTTTATCTATTATTTCCCAAAATTTATTTTCAGAACAAGTCATTATTTTTATTGAATATTAAATTCTTTTGCTACGTCTATATTTTCTTTTTCTTTTTCTTCTATTTCAAACCAATTTTTATAAGTTAAATTCATTAAACTAGCTATCATATTACTAGGAAACATTTCCAAGGCATTATTATAGGCAGTAATTGCTCCGTTATAAGCTCTTCTCGAAGCAGAAAGTTCTTCTTCTATTTCTGTTATTGCTTCTTGTAATTGTAAGAAATTTTGATTTGTTTTAAGATCGGGATAATTTTCTACTGAAACAAGAAGTTTTCCTAAAGAATTACTAATTTGATTTTCGATTTGAAATTTTTCTTCAACAGGAATATTCTGATTTAAACCTGAGATTCTTAAATTTGTAATTTTAGTTAATAATTCAGATTCATATTGCATATAAGCTTTTACACTTGCAATCAAGTTTGGAATTAAATCATATCTCCTTTTCAAAACTACTCCAAGGCTAGAAAGTACATTTTCGATTTGATTTTTCTTTGAAATTAATTTGTTATATTCACTGATTAAATAAGTAAATAAACTAAAAATAATAGAGCTTAGAATTATAAATAAAAACAAATAAGATTGATTTTCCATTAATTTAATTTTTTGTATATTAAATTATTCCCAATTATTCATTATTATTGTCTTCCATTATTCCATGAATTATACATAGTTCTTTATAAATTACACAATAAAAAAGCATTGAAAAAACAGATGTAAAAATATCAATAAAAGGGATTAAATTTAAAATAAAAGAAAAAAGGAATATGAAAAATAGTTTTAATCTAGAACCTTTTGTTATATCAGAACTTTCTTTTAAAGATTCAAAAATTCCCAAATTCCCATCAACAATTGAGAAATAAGAAAAAAGATATTTAGATATAAAAATAAGAAAAGGAATACTATCAAAAATAATTATTAAAGTTAATCCTAATAAAAATATACAAACAAGACTTCCAAACATACCTGGACATAAATCATGAGCTAATGGTCCTAATAAAGGTAATCCTATTCCTATAAATATCAAAGTAATTCCATAAATAAATAAACAATATATTGAATATATAGTTAAAAGAAAAAAAGTTAATCCAAAAAGTTTTAAAATCTTTAAAAAAAACATTTTAGATAATAAATTTGGAAAACTTATTTGTTCTCCTTTTGCAAGTTTTATAAATACAGGGAAATAAATTATAGTAATAATTTGACTTAAAATAAAAAATATTATATTAATAGAAAAAGTATTTAATCTAATAAATTCATCAAATTTTAAATTTATAGGATCTTTAGAAAATTTTATTATTAAAGCCCCGACAATTATTATTGCAAAAGCAGCTCCTATAAGAATTAATATTAAGAAAATATTCTTTTTCAATATTTCAAAACTTTCTTTTAAACATTTAAGAATAAAAAACATCATTTTTTTTAACTTTCTATATTATTATATTCCAAAGAATTATGTTAAAAAATCTATTTAAAAATTTATTCTTTTTATTTTTTGAATTATCTTTCTAATTTTTTTCAAATAAAAGAAGTATTAAAAGAATCTCTCATTGCTTCAAGAAAAAAAATAATTTCTCTTTCTCTAGGAAATAATTTTTTTATTTCGCCGATTATTTGATTTATTAAAAGTTTATATTCAAAGATTTTTTCTTTATCTTCAGTTTTTAATATTTCAGCTTCTAATGTCTCAGCTCTTTTCATCATTTCTTCTAAAAATAAAATATCGAATCTTAACTTTGGATTTTTTTCATTAAGCAATGCATTTTTTATTATTATATTAAGAGTTCTTCTAGATGATGGTTGAGGAAATTTTTTCTGATAAGCTCTAAATTTATAGCTAAAAGTTAAATTAATTCTTTTAGAATATTGCATAATTAAATCATTATAACAATAAAAAAATATGTTTATGCATATTAGCTTTAATGATTATTTGAAAGAAAAGTATAATTGTCGTGTTTGGAAAATCCCCATAGATGCTGGCTTTACTTGTCCAAACAGAGATGGTACGCTTTCGGACAAAGGATGTATTTTTTGTAGTGAAGATGGTTCTTCTTCAAAATTATACAAGACAAAGCTTTCTATAAAAGAACAAATCATAAAAGGGATTGAAATAAAAAAGAAAAGTCGTAATGCAAAAAAATTCATTGCTTATTTTCAATCTTTTTCAAATACTTATGCACCTGTTCAAAAGCTTAAACAAATATATGACGAGGTTTTAAATTTTGAAGAAATTATTATGATGGCAATAGGTACTCGTCCTGATTGTTTAAATCAAGAAAATATTGAACTTATTGCTTCTTATAGTAAAAATCTTGAAATTTGGCTAGATTTAGGATTACAATCTGCAAATAATTCTAGTTTATCTTTTGTAAATAGAGGACATAGTGCAGAAGATTTTGCTAAAGCAGTTTTATTAGTAAAAAAGCTTGCTCCTAAAGTAAAAATTTGCAGTCATATTATTATAGGATTAGCACAAGAAAAAGAAGAAGATTTTTTATTTACAATAGATTTTTTAAATAAATTACCTATTGATGGAATTAAAATTCATAATCTTTATATTTTAAAAAATACTCCCCTTGAAAATTTATATAAAACTGGTGAAATAAATGTTTTAACTATGTATGAATATATAGAAATACTAAAAAAGATTTTTAAAGTTTTACGAAAAGATATAATAATACATAGATTAATGGCAGAATCTTCAAGTCAAGAAGAACTTATTACTCCAGATTGGACTCTTAATAAACATTTTTTTCTTTCTGAACTTTCTAAAGCTCTTAAAAATTAATCAAAGTATGACAAAAACTCAACTAAATTTTCTTTTTAGAAACCCCCCAACCCCCTTGACAGGGGGAGATTGAGCTTGCAGTTTTGTGGGGTTTGGGGCGACAAGCCCCATTTTGACTTGTATCCTTTAGATTCCCCCTGTTAAGGGGGTGAAGGGGGTTTCTTTGAGAAATATATTTGTCGGCTAATGATCACTTTTTGGTATAAAGCTCTTAAAAATTAATCAATAAATCTTTTTGTTAAATCTTTATAATTATCTATTCGTCGATCTCGTAAAAAGGGCCAGATTCTTCTTATTTTTTCTGTTTCAGTCATATCTAAATCTGCAATAAGAATTTCCTCTTTTTTAGAATCTGCCATTTTTATTATTTGACCTTGGCAACCACATGCAAAACTATGTCCCCAAAAATCTATATCCCCTTCAAAACCTACTCGATTTATACTTAAAACTGGTAAAGCATTTGCTATTGCGTGTGATCTCTGAATAGTAATCCATGCCTCTTTTTGTCTTTCTTTTTCTTTATCATTATCAGAAGGATCCCAACCTATTGCCGTTGGATAAATTAATATATCTGCATTGTTTAATGTCATAAGTCGAGCAGCTTCTGGAAACCATTGATCCCAACAAACTAATACCCCTAAATTTCCTATTGAAGTTTTTATAGGTTTAAAACCAAGATCTCCTTCTGTAAAATAAAATTTCTCATAAAATGCAGGATCGTCTGGTATATGCATTTTTCTATATTTACCAGCAATAGAACCGTCTGAATCTATTACCAATGCTGTATTATGATAAAGTCCTTTTGTTCTTTTTTCAAAAAGTGAAATTATAAGAACTATTTTTAATTCTTTTGCTATATTACAAAAAATATTTGTAGTATTATTTGGGATTTCGTCAGCTAAATCAAAGTTTTGAATAATTTCATTTTGACAAAAATAAAGACTAGTATGTAATTCTTGAAGAGCAACAAGTTTAGCTCCAGATATAGCTGCTTCTTTTATAAGTTCACAAGTTTTTTTAATATTTTTATTTTTATCTTCTTCACAACTTTGTTGAATTAAAGCAACCTTTAAAGACTCTAATTTCATTTTAATTTAAAAATACATAATATTAAATAATAGACTTTATTTAAGAATAATACAAATTAGTTTTATAATAAAAAATAAAATCTATGCGTGCTTCAAAAATATCTTGGTTAATTTCATTTTTAAGTCTTTTTGCTATATTTTTATTTCCTAAATTTATTGATGGAATGAATGGAGGCTTTGCTTTATCTTTTATTAGTATTGTAATTTGTTTAACAGCATTTATTAGTGGATTTATATTCTTAAGACTTGAAAAACAAAAAGATTCTATTTTAAAAAAGGAAAATATTTTAATTCACTGGACATATACTTCAACTGAATGGAAAAGATTTATAGAAAAAGATTTAGAAAGTGATAAATCTATTAAAATTATGCTTTTTTGGATTATAACAGCTTGGGCATTATTATTTGCAATATTATTTCCTCTTTTTGATAAAGAAAATGGCATTATAGTTTCTTATATAATGTTTGGATTAATCTTAATTATTGGAATTACAGCTTATCTTTCAATAAAAATTGCATATAATAAAAATTTAAATACAAAAAATCATGAAGTTTATATAAATAAAAATGCAGTACTTATAGGTGAAAATTTTCATTGTTGGAAAGGATTTGGTCTTAAATTAGATTCAGTTCAAATAGATAATAAAAAAAATCTTTTAATTTTTAGTTATTCTTCAATAAGTCGTACTGGAAAAAATTATTATGAAGCTCGTGTTTTAATTCCACAAGATAAAAAACAAGAAGCAGAAGAATTATTAAAGACTTTTACAATAGAATAAATAATTTTTAAATTATAAATCAGGGATCCAAAAGATAAAGTTATTTTCTTCTATTCTTTTTAATCCTAAGTTTTTTAAATTTTCTTCAGTTGTTCCTAAATAAGTAAAATGAGGAAGATCGTTTTTTACAGTTTGAAACCATCCATATTTATTCATAATTTTTCTAACTTTTGGATCTTCGAATTCTTTTAAATCAAAAGCAAGTCCTGATAAGTGCTGAGAACTTCCAGGTGCAGAAACTGATCTTAGAATAGAATATTGTCTATTTTGACTGAAAAATATGTTTTTTGTTTCTTCTAAATTTAAAATTAATTTGACTTGTTCTTTTAAATTTGCTTTCTCAATAGTTTCTTTTTCTGCTTTTGTAATTTTTCCTGTTTCTAAATAATATTCTAGATTAGTATTAACCCTATCAAGCCATAATTCCTTAACTTTTTCATATGAACGTAAGCCAGAATCATTTCCTCTTGGTGAGATTGAAAGTCCTTGTTTTTTTGCTTCTTCTTTTGCTTTTTTTAAAGAAATTACAGCTTTTCTTTGTAGTTTACAATTTTCAGTAAAATTAACTAAATCTAAATTTTCTTGAAAAGATTTTACTTCTTCTGTTGTTTCAAATATTATTTTTTTAGGAAGTTTACATTCTGAATCTTGATTTATCCATAAAGCACCATATTCTTTAATAAGTCTCTTTTCTAATTCAGTACTAATATTTAATTTTTTTATTGAAGGATTTTCTAAAAATGTAATTTTAGTATCAGTATTTGATTCAGGATTTACTTTATTAGTATTATTTACAAAGTTTTCTGAGGTTATTTTTGTTGTTTTTAATGCTTTTATTATATTTGTAAAATCTGGAGAAATAGTATTAATGCGATGTCCTTTGAAAAATACTAAATAAATATCTGGTCCATTATTTACATTTATTTTACAAGCAAAAGTACTACCAGCATAATCTGTAGAACCACTTTTACGAACACCGATTTCAAAACCATTCTTTTTATTATTATCTATTATGCTTGTTTTATCGAATTTAATTCTCCGATCAGATCGTTCACATAAAAAAGTAGTTTTTACTCCATTTTTTTTATAGTTTGTATTCCAAGAATTTACAGTTTTACTATAACGATTTAAAATAGGATTATCATTAACAGCTTTTAATAATTTATAAATATCAAGTGTTGTTGTACGACCTTCTAATTTATATTGAGTTATTCCATTTATTACTCGTGTTTCTAAAGGTAAACGATTCCCTTTTTCATCAACTATACCTAAATAAACTTAAAGGTCTCTTTTTTTTATCATATTCTACCCACTTTGGTAAATTCTTCTCATCTGTCCAACAAGGTAATCCCGTAGCATCTAATAAATCCGTATTTTGACAACCGATTTCATTATCTATAAAATTATTAATTTGAGATATAGCTCCTGAATAACCATTTTTAATCTTGCATAATTCAACAATTTTACGAACTAAAGCAGTTGCTGCATAATTATCTGAAGCTACAAGTGTCCAAATAAAAAGTGTTTCAAAATTTAGTTCAAATTCAGTTTTGCTCTTAGGTCCATTTTTAACTTGATCTTTTTGAAAAGGACTCTTTTCACATTCTCTACCACCATAAGTATCTTTAGCAGTAACAATTATTTCTTTTTTTAAAAAATCTCTTAAATCTAAATTATTAGCTTTAGTATATTCTTCAAGTGTTTTTATTGCCCATAAACAAGTTGCTAATTTTGTTAAACTTGCAGGAATAAATTCAACTCCACTACCTTTTTGTAATAAAATTTCATTTGTTTCTCCATTAACAACTAAGACAGCTGGAGTTTTAATATTCTGTTTTCTTTTAAGAATTGTTTCTGCAAGAGTACCAGTAGGAGTTTTTGAAAATTTATATTCTTTAAAAGAATTTGAAGGAGAATTTGTTTTATTAGTTGCAGCTTCAACTTCTTCTTCTGTATAACCAACATCAAAAACACCAGGAATAATAATTTTTTGATTTATTTGAAGACTTTCAGGAATATTTTCATTATTAAGATGCATTAATTCTTCTGAAGAAAAAGCTGTTTTATTTGAAATATTTGACCAAGTTTCTCCTTTTTGTACTATATGAAGTGAAATAGGAAAATATAATGGATAATCTGCTTTTATAGAATTAATATCTTCAATGTTATTTATATTTGCTAAATCTTCAGCAGACATGCCATATTTTTCAGCTAAATTTGAAATATTATCTCCAACTTTTATTTTATAAACACATCTTGGTATTTTTAAACGACTACCTTTTTTTAAAATAGTTGAATCATCATTTATTCCATTAAAAATTCTAATTACTTCAGGCTCAATATTATAAAGTTCTGCTATTTTATTAATATCTTTATCTTCATCTAAAGTAACTGTTCTATGATAAATTTTAAATCTATTATTTTCATTTGTATATCCAACAAATTCATCTAATTTATCAATTCTGTTTAACCAACCAATTCCATTTATTTCCCATAAATCTTCTGGAGAACGGAATTCTTCTTTTATTGATTCATCTGCTTGATAAGAAAGTAATCGGAGTTCTCTATATCTTTCATATCTTTCTTTTACATTAGTACTATATTTTTTAGATTCTTCTAAGAAATAATTAGCTCTTTTTAGCCCTTGATTTCCTGCTGCATCAGCATTCATAAAAGCAAGATTTTCATCTTCTATTTCAGGCGCACCACTTTCAATCCAATATTTTTTAAACATTAATACTTTTGCATGTTTTTCTTCTAAAACCCCATTTCTTATCGCTGAACTTAATTCTGGGTGGCCAAATTCAGAAATTCCAAATCTAGTTGCTCCTCCTGTATCAAAGATCAAGTTTTCTTGTCCTTCTATAAACAACCAATTATTAAAAAATTTTTCAAATCTTTGATCTATTTTATTAATATCAAAAGCCTCTAATTCTTTGATGAGATTTTATCCAAGTATAACGAT
>MOYB01000060.1 GCA_001899385.1 Candidatus Caenarcanum bioreactoricola
ATCGTGGTATATTACATTTTCATATAACCAGTTTGTCATTATTTTAATATCCACATCAGTAGATTCTCGAAAACCAAAAAATTCTCTTATCTGAGCTTTATAGCTAAAATAGGTTCTATTATTAAACTCATAAGTATTAAATAGATCTGCAGGAGTTTTTGTCTGTTTTGCAATAAAATCTATTACTACTTTTGGTATTTCATGTTTAGTAATTGGAAATCTGGCTTCTTGTTGAAAGAATTTAAATATAACAGCAAAACCTAATCTATTCTCATCAGTTTTATTTCCAATCTGTGACATTTCATTTGGTAAGAATGTGAAATTTTCAATTAATTCATCTATTTCCCAGTTTCTTTTCATTATATTCACCTATATCTAACTTAATATCTATTATGTTAGATTTGAATATTACCTTTAAATCCTTATCGTTAAAAGCTTTGCAAATATTTTGATAATATTTTCTTTTAAATATTGTTTTTATATCTTACATAATATATTATTTTTATATATTTTGTTAAATAATTATAACATAAAGAAATTCAGAAAATAGATATGAATACGGTTGAACCTATCAGAGACAAAAAGAAAATAAAAGCAATGAAAGCAGTTTTAAAAAGTAAAAGTATCCGTAATTATCTTCTTTTTACTATGGGCATTAATACTGGGCTAAGGATCAGCGACCTATTGAAACTAAAATTACAAGATGTCATGGAGGATAATAATAGAAAAATAAAAAATACGATTTATATTCGGGAAAATAAAACCGGTAAGGAAAAAGTATTTGCTATAAATAAAACTGTAAAAGAGGCTATTAAAGAATATGTCAGTAGTTTAAAAACATATGAATTATACTGGTATATTTTTAAGTCTAAAAAAGGTGAAAACTCACCAATAACAAGAATACAAGCATATGAAATACTTAATAATGCTGCTGAATTAATTGGCATAACAGATAAAGTAGGAACCCATAGTTTACGTAAAACTTTTGGTTACCATGCAAGAATTAAAGGAGCTCCTATTGAAACATTACAGAAAATATTTAACCATGCTTCTCCGTGTATCACAATGCGATATATAGGTATAACTCAAGCTGAATTAGAGTATGTTTATCTTGATCTTAATTTATAAATAAAGTACTTTTATTTACATTGCAGTTGGCTGCAGCTATGCTGGTCATGGGCC
>MOYB01000061.1 GCA_001899385.1 Candidatus Caenarcanum bioreactoricola
AGTAGTTATTTTAGTAAAAGTACCATCTCCATTATTTTTATATAAGTCATTTGTTTGATTATAGTTAGAAACATATAAATCTAGAAATCCATCATTATTATAATCTCCCCATGCTACATTCATTGAAATTTTATTATCAGTAACAATATCACCAGTAGTTATTTTAGTAAAAGTACCATCTCCATTATTTTTATATAAGTCATTTGTTTGATTATAGTTAGAAACATATAAATCTAGAAATCCATCATTATTATAATCTCCCCATTCTGCATCATATGAATTTTTAATACCAGTAATAATAGAAGAGTCTACAAAAATAGCATTAATAATTTTATAAACATCTAAATTAAAACTTTGAGAAGTTAAAGTATTAGCTCCATCACTAACAGTAAAGTTAAAATTAGCAGTTGTAGTTGCAGAACCATTATGTTGAAATATAACTTGTCCTGCATTAATTTGTGCTTGTGTAAAAGTATTTGAAGCAGTGCCGTTAACAAGAATACTTCCATTAGTTATTCCACTTGCTGTGTATGTTAATTGAGCTAATGTATTATCAATATCTGTTGTATTCAAATCTAATGTTGTAAAGGTATAAGTTAATCCCTGACTTACTATTGCGGTTTTATCTCCAGAAAATACAGGAGCATCATTATCATGAATAACAGTAATATTAAAAGCTTGAGAAGTTAAAATGTTAGTTCCATCAGTTACAGTAAAGTTAAAACTTGAATCTCCTGTTTGACTGTTATTATGCCAAAATCTAACCAATCCACTATTGATTTGTGCTTGTGTGAAAATATTAGAAACAATACCATTAACTCGAATACTTCCATTTATTAATCCACTTGCTGTATATGTTAATTGAGCTGTTGTATTATCAATATCTGTAGTATTTAAATCACTAGAAGTTAAAATATAAGTTGAACCTTCATTTATTATTGCAGTCCTGTCCCCTGAAAATATAGGTGCCTGATTTGCATTTAAAATAATATTCTCTATCTTTCCTGTTGTATAAAAATTATTTATCGTAATTACATTGCTAGCATCAAAATTCAATATTAAGTTATCTCCTGATTTAGTCCAAAGACTAGAGCCTATCTCATAATCATTAACTATTCGAGTTATTCCTGATATATTCCCTA
>MOYB01000062.1 GCA_001899385.1 Candidatus Caenarcanum bioreactoricola
TATGTATAGTATATCCTGCTATATCTTGCTTTATACCTTTATTACATCTCTTCCTAATGTCTTTCCTTTTTATACCTAATGATTGGAATAGCTTTATTGGATTAAACTCTTTTTGCTTGGCATACCTTTTGCTATGGTTTTATCTTTTAAAAGCCTATTGCAAATCTGTAGCAGAAACCATAGCAAAAGAAAATCTTATACAAAGTTATGAAGAAACCATTAGCAAAGGTTCTATAAATTCTTTAAGGGGTTCTTTTATCTTAACTAAACATCCTAAAAAACTTAATAAAGAGTTTGAACAAGACTATGTAAAATGTTTAGATACTTTTTTCGATGGTTCTATTGACTACCTAAAGGTTTTAAACCCTATTGAAGGGTCTTGCTGTTGCTCAGAGTTTTTAACTCCTCAGTATAACTTAACTCTTATAATCAAAAAGGAAGAAACAAAATGATTAAGTGTTTAAAAAGATACCTGTTGAGTAGGTCTTTAAAAAAACAACTCAAAAGGTTAATCCAACGCAAAAGAGAATCTTTGAGTGGGCTATATACAATCTCAAATGATCTTACTTACATGTCCTCACAGCTTAAAACCCTTGAGATGATTTTTGACTATCTCAATGAGTTTTCTTTTGAGCAAGTGTTTATCTTTTTGTATACAGAAAAAAAACAAATGCAAAAGGAATTAATCTATAAAGAAGGTAATACAATCAAGATAGCTAAAATAGAAACCATTGAAGCTGTCTATGATTGGATAAAATATAGAGGTAAAAAAGATTTATGGTTTTATTTGTTTTTAAATGAACTTTAAGTGTTATTTTTCATTTAAGTTAGGGTATACTTGAAACATACCCTTATTTAAAAAATTAATGAAATTAGAATGGATTAAACAGGCTAATACAGAAACTCTTGGAATAGCCCTATTAGATCAAATAAATAAAATATCCAATTCTTTAGAATCTCTTGTTAAAAGGCTTGCAACTCTTGAAGGGTCTAAAAAACCTTTAAAAATTCCCTTAAATCTATACTGGAGTTAATGTAATATGACAAATAATGATAATAAAGAAGAAGCACCCTTAACATGTAATAAAAATAACATCCCCTTAAAAATAGAACAACCATATCAACCTTTCCCTAAGATTCC
>MOYB01000063.1 GCA_001899385.1 Candidatus Caenarcanum bioreactoricola
TATATTGCTAATGTCTTCTTTGATATTCCTAAATATAGACTAGCGTTTTCTGTTGTTAATCTTCCGTCGGGAAATATTTCTATTTCTTTCATTTTTTAAAATGTCCTCTTTAAGTTATGTAAAAACTAAAGATAAAACAAATTTAAATTAATCTCTGGGTCAGTATTCTGGCTATTCTGTCTTTCCTATCAAAATTATGTTTTTTCTGTCTTTTCTTAAAAAAAATTTAGTTATATTTATATATTTTTAGAAATCAAATTTTTAAATTTATCTTCTAATCTATATCCCAGTTTATTTTCATTTTTTAAAATACGAAAATTTTTAGGAATTTCAATTTTATTTTCTAATAATTTTTCTCTTACTTTAGAATGGAATTTTTTTATTCTTTGATGTGCAGAATTCCCATCATCACTATTTTGATTTAAACTGCCTGTTAGATAAGTATATGTTATTAATTCATCAGGATTTAGAAATAATTTATTAAACATTTCATTCTCAGCAAAAGTTAATTTAATTTTTACTCCATAAATTTTAAGTATTGCCTTTTGATAATCAAGAGAAAAATCTTTACTTTTTTCTAAAGTTAAATTTTTTATAGAATCTCTAAAAGATAATTTTTGAAATTTTTCAAATTCTTCTTTATATAAAGCTTTTAAGTTGCTTATTAAAAAGTTTAAACTTTCTTTAGTATTTTGAATATTATTAATAAAATTAATATCTTCATCAGATTCTTTTATATTCTCTAAAACTAAAATTAAATATTCTTTTAAGTCATTAAAATCTTTATCTAAAAAAGAAATAAAGGAATTATTTTCTGTTTTTTCTTTTATGAGCTCAATTGCGACATTTAATTTTTTATGATTTGTAATTGTTTTGTTTAAATATACTTCACATAAATATTCTTTAAAGTAAACTGATAAAAATTTTTGATTTGCATCTATAAAAGAAGTATTAATACGATCTTCTTGTATAACTATATTTTTGTTTTTTAAAGTTTCTTCCAAGGTTTCAAATAGCCTTTTAAATATATAACTACTTGAATTTTTCCCTAGCTAGTCATATTTTCTTTGTTTTTTCAATCCACTATTTGATTGATTTTTTAACCCTCCTTCTTCTTCTCTTCGTGA
>MOYB01000064.1 GCA_001899385.1 Candidatus Caenarcanum bioreactoricola
TTAGAAACAATATAATGTTAGATTTTTTAAAAGGTTATATTAGAAAAAAATCTTTAAATTCAACTTCATTAAGTTCTTGTGTCCTAGAAGTAAATGGATTAGGATTTCTTGTTTTTATTTCGCAAACTTCTTGGAAAGAACTTAAACAAGATGAAGAACATATTCTTTTCACTAGTCTTGCTTTTTCACAAGAAGGAGTAAAACTTTATGGCTTTTTATGGGAAGAAGAGAAAAAAATATTTGAATTACTTTCTTCTGTAAAAGGCTTAGGTGGTAAATCTGTTATTTCTATTTTAGATATTTTAACACCAGAACAAATTTGTAATGCCATTTTAGAAAATGATATTAATATTTTTACTGCAGCACAAGGTATTGGTAAAAAAACAGCAGAAAGAATAATTTTTGAATTAAAAAATAAAATACAAGGATTAAATCTCTCTATCCGTTATACAAATAAAAATCAAGATACAAAAATATCGTCTGAGATGCTTCAAATAATGGAAGAAACAGAAAATATATTAAAATCTTTAGGATATGAAATTCTTGATATACACAAAGTAATAAGAGAAAATGTATATAAACTTAATAATTCTGAAATCGCTTCTGATGATTTTCTTAAACACTGTTTGACTTTGTTAAGTAATTAATTATGCCGATTTTATGATTAACTATGAATTTCTGTTTTTACCACTAGAGCCCTTTTATAACCTCATCCCTCCTCCACTTCGCTCGAAAGCGGAAGGGGTGAGGTTCGTAAATTAAATTTCAAATAATACCGAAAAGTAATCAAAGTATGACAAAAACTCAATTAAATTCTCTTTCCAGAAACCCCCCCAGCCCCCTTAACAGGGGGAGATTGAGCTCATAGTTTTATGGGGTTTGGGGCGACAGCCCCATTTTAAAGACTTGTATCCTTTAGATTCCCCCTGTTAAGGGGGTGAAGGGGGTTTCTTTAAGAAGTCTATTTGTTGGCTAATGATCACTTTTTACTACTAAGGTTTAAAAATTCTAATAAAAAAGTTAAAAGTTTGTAAGAAATTGTAAATCTTAATAAAAATTTTTAACATAATTTATTTTCTTCTGTTTATAATTACATCTTTACAAATAATAGACCTTATCCAAGTAT
>MOYB01000065.1 GCA_001899385.1 Candidatus Caenarcanum bioreactoricola
TCTGCTTGTGATAAGGAATATTGCATTATTTACAAAACTAATTAGTTATGAACACATTTGTAGACTTTAATACAACTAAACTGTTAAAGGACAAGGGTATTAAAATAGAGGTTGATGAAGTACATTTCTATGAAGATGAGATTAATAATATTAGAGAGCATCAATTAAAGAATAGAGAGGTACTTTATCAAGCTTTTGACACTGAATACCCACTTGATGAAAATCAATATCAAACTTATACTATAGCTGATATAGTAATGTGGTTGTATGATAATCATGGAATTTGGATTGAAGTATACCCAAGAGAATATAAAGAATTAAATTTAATGTGGTCATATACTTTAACTAAAATAGAATCTACTTATACTGTAGGTGGAATTGAATTTCCTGATATAGAAAAGCCAGATGATATACCAATATGGAAGAGTTTAAAAGAAGCTTTTTTAGCAGCTATTGAATATTGTATAAATAAATTAATATGTCAGAAAGAAAAATAAATTTAGGAGAGATAATTGAAAATACAACCTTTCATTAATTGAAAAATTGAAATAACATGGCACAAATAAATTTAAAAAAACGTGGTGTAATAAAAATATCACGTCCAGTTATTGACAATTCTGATTTTGAAACATTGTCATCATTATTTTCAAAGGTAATTCCTGTCTGGAGTCAATATCAATTCCACAACAATACAATAGAATATTACTGTATATCTGAACTGTTTGATGATGTTGAGGAAAATGCTGCTACCCCTGAATATCAAGTATGGTTCAAAAGGGATTCAGGTGTTTCTTTGTTTACCCATGTTGAAAGGGTTGATGTATCTAAAACTACATAAAATGAAATCAATAAATCTGAGGGATAATATTTGAATTGAGGGATTTGAAAGAAAATCATTAATATATGATAGAATCCTGCAATTAGGTGGTGAACAAGGTATTTTATACAAAGGTAAAACCTCTGAAATACCAGAAGATTTGGCTAAAAAATGTGTGCACTTTTATTTTTCCTTTTGACCATGATTATACTAAATTATTTAAAGATTATTTATTAGAAGATGAATCTATAAATAATTTCAATACAGCCAAAGAATCAATACAATCTGCTTGTGATAAGGAATA
>MOYB01000066.1 GCA_001899385.1 Candidatus Caenarcanum bioreactoricola
TTTTTTTTTAATTTTTTATAGTTTTTGTCTATTTCCTTTCCAACAAGCATTGTTAACATTTGTGTAAAACATATTGAAAAAAATAAATTTGAAAATCTTGAATATTCTTCTACTTTCGAATTTTCAATGTCAAATATACTACTTTTTTGATCTTGAAACATTTTTTCACAATGAAATCTTTGCTTGTAATGCACTATTAACTCTTCATAAGATTCTTGCTCTAAATTTGTGATTATATACCATCCTTGAGATTCTTTATCTGCAAAGCTTATTATCATTCTTGTTTTTGTTTTACTTCGTGAAAGCACTATCTCAATATCATCTTTTTCCCTTGGTAAATCAGTTATTTTAAGTTTTTTATTTCCAATTTCTATAATAGAATTGTTTTTTACACGAAGTATATAATTAAATCCTAGTCTTAAACAGTCATTTATAAACCTTGAATGCCCAAAACCTCGATCAGCTACGATTGTATACTCATATTTTTTAGATAAAAGATGTTTTAATTGCTTTAAAAAGGCTTCTTCCATCTTTTTTTGGCTAGACATTTTAGCTTTTTTGGGATAAACTCTTATTGAAAAATAAATTGGGATCGCTCTTCCTTCAAAAGGAATCGAGGCGGAAAGAATAAGAAATTTATCTTTAATAGATGTAAAATCAATATTTATAGGAATAGTACAACCACGACTAACAATCTTTTGCCCCTCTAGAAGAGAGAAAAGAATATTAAGATAAACTCTCCACAATTTATCAGAGACCTTAAAATCTTTTAATTGTATGATTCTTTGAAGTTTTTGCTCATTCCTTTTAAAAGTTTTATTATTATATTTCCCCATACAGACAGCTGTTTTGGCGAGATTAGAGGTTTGGCTAGAAAAAAGTGCGAGAATTAGCTCCCAGAAGTTCTTTTGGAAAATCTTTCCAAATTTAGAAAATTCATTATCAAAAACTTCTTTTATTATCTGAATATTTTCTTTTTCCAATTTCTTTTATTTTTAATAATACTTTCATTATAACATATATTTTATTATTTTGAGGGGGAGTAAGCTCTATTTCCCAGAAAAACATTAATTTGATCGATTAA
>MOYB01000067.1 GCA_001899385.1 Candidatus Caenarcanum bioreactoricola
TATTTTGATGTTGTACAATTACCATTAACACAAGAAGTTCTTGTAAGTTCTTCTAAAGATTTACAAGTAAAATTATTCTTTGAATTAATATCAGTTCCTTCCTCTATTTCTACAGGGTCTGTGAATCCAATTATAGTCTTATTTGGCATTAAATTTGATAGATGGGAAAGCATATTAGGAGAAAATTCTCTATTTGTTCCACAGGCTATAAAAATTAAAGAACTATGATCTTTTGAAATTGGAGCATTAAGCTTTTCTTTAATAAAT
Organism: Candidatus Caenarcanum bioreactoricola; assembly: GCA_001899385.1. Lineage (GTDB taxonomy): Bacteria > Cyanobacteriota > Vampirovibrionia > Caenarcaniphilales > Caenarcanaceae > Caenarcanum > Caenarcanum bioreactoricola. The sequence goes on from MOYB01000067.1 coordinate 268, forward strand.
TTTTCTGCATCAATACCTGTTTCTTTATATGTAAAACCTTTAGAACTATCAGGAGTTTCTTTTAAAAAATGAAATTTACCATCATTTATATCATATTTCAAAACTTCTTGTCCTAATAGAAAAGCATCTTGTGCTCCATGCCCAACTAAAACTAAATGTCTTATATCTTTTTCTGTTAAACCAGCTTCTAAACTATTAGTAAAAGAAGTAGAAGAAGTAAAACTTTCACGTTCTGAAATAATATTAGTGTATCCTATTGCCTTAGCAATATGTCCTTTATTAATTTCATAAGCACTTATTCCATTTTGTTGTTCTTGTTCTCTATCAGTTGCAGTTTTTGCTGATACTACAAAAACAATTTTAGGAGCTAATTCACTAGTATTACCAGTAAATTTATTAAATAAAGTTGTACAATCATCAGCCATAAAATTTAACTCCTTTTTATTTCCTTCTTTATATTTTTTATCTTACATAATCAAACTTAAATATTTTTTAGGGGGGGGGTTAAGTTTAAATTAAATTTTTAAAATAAATCTTCTATCTTTTCCCCATTCTTCTTAATCACAGCCTCTAAACCCTCTTTTTTCATATATCTCACCCACCTTCTAACTGAACTATCAACATAGACTGGCTCAAGCTCCATTGAATAACATATTCTTTTAGTCTTTTCACAGGCTATAAGACTTGTACCTGAACCTAAGAATACATCTACAACTATATCTTTAACTTCAGAACAATCTAAACAACAATCTGCTACAAGATTAATAGGTTT
>MOYB01000007.1:0-18426 GCA_001899385.1 Candidatus Caenarcanum bioreactoricola
ATTTTGAGGGGGAGTAAGCCCCAACCCCCTGAAAGGGGGCTTTTAAGGATAAAAAATTTTCCATAATAAGATTATTTTATTACGGTAAAATAGGCAATCTGAAGAAATAATTTTCTATTATAAATTTTAAATAAAATAATTTTATTAGCTTTAAATCATAATTTTAGAATATAATCTCGTTATAATAAATAATTATATTTAATAATATTAAAAAAATCTATCCTTGAAAAGCCCCCTTTCAGGGGGTTGGGGGTTTTTAAAAAATTGCTTTATTCTCTTTGCAAGCGACAAAATAAATTGTAGGGAAGTAAGCTCTTTAGGGGGCTGGGGGGCTCAAAACTTAGTCCCAACGAGATTCGAACTCGTGCTACACCCGTGAAAGGGGTGTGTCCTAACCACTAGACGATGGGACCTTATAAAAACTAGATAAAAGTTTATCAATTATATATAATTAAATGCAAGTATTTATTTAAAAATTTTATGAAAAAATTATTTATCTTATTATTTATATTATTTATTTCTTATGTAGTTAAAGCAGAAGAACATAATAAATGTCTTTTAGGAAGCACCACCGAAAAAGCAAAAGATATTTTAGAAGCAAAGAAATTTTTTGTTTATTTTTGTGCAAAATGTAATTACAAAGAAGCAAATATAAGAAAAATAAATATAGAAGAAATAATTATTCCTGATAAAAGTTGTAATTCTAAACTTCAAATCAAAGGTAAAATTGTAAGAGGTATTAAACCCCCTGTATTTGGTGGTTATTGTACTCCAAAACTTGAAGTTTCAAATAAAAGTTTTGAACTTGATTTAGCTTTTGATAATGAAGTTGATTTAAAAAATATTTATGTATGGGATAAATCAAATAATGCTTTTGTAAATCTTTTAAAAATTATGGAGCTTGGAGATCAAGATACAGTCTGTGTTGAAAACATTGTTTTAACTAAATAAACACATCTTTTTTTATCTCCTAAGGTAAATTCAATTTCATCAAAAATATGTAAATTCATTTTCTTTAATAATTTTATATAATTTTCATCTGTTTTTAGAGAAGAAGCTGTTTGTGCTAAAAAGAAAGCTTCATTATTTTTCTTTAAAAAAGGTTTTACTGCTTGTATTGTTTCTATAGGTTTTGCAAAGGCTCGAGCAGTTATTATACTAAAGTAATCTTTATATTTTTTTGTTAAATCTTCTGCTCTTTTATTTTCAACTCTAATTAAATCTTCTAAAGATAATTTTTCAATACAATCTTTAAGAAATACAGCTTTTTTAGTTATGGAATCACAAAGTGTAGTTTTTAAATTAGCAAATATTCCAAAAATAATACCAGGTATTCCAGCGCCTGAACCTAAATCTAAATAATGACCTTTTGGATTTATATTTATATTGTTTTTTCTAAGAAGAATAAAAAGGCTTAGTGTATCAGCAACATGGAAAGTTAAAAAATCTTCAAGACTTATTAAACGAGTTAAATTCATTTTTTCATTAGCAATTTTTAATAATTCATAAAATGCTTTTATTTTTTCTAAATCTTTAGGCAAAATATTTAATTCATGCTTTATACTAAATTCAGAAATTTCGTCCCAACTTTTAATTTTATTTATAATCATTTGATTAATAATAGATCTTATTTATGAACAATGCTTTATATATTATAGCCACACCAATAGGAAATTTAGGAGACATAACTTTAAGAGCAATCGAAGCTTTAAAAAATGTTGAATATATATTTTGTGAAGATTGTCGTGTTTCTTCGAAGCTTATAAAACATCTTTCTATAGAAAAAAAACTTATTTCATGTAATGCACATACTGAAAAACACAAAATAAATAATATTTTAAAATTTTTAACTGAAGGAAAATCTGTTGCATATATTTCAGATGCCGGCACACCGGGTTTATCTGACCCTGGGAATCTTATAGTAAATAAAATCGCAGAACAAGGTTTTAAAATAATTCCTATCCCTGGTGTTTCAAGTTTAAGTTGTTTAATATCTGTATGCGGTTTTAATTTAAGTTCAGGATTTTTCTTTTGTGGATTTTTCCCTAGAAAACAAGGTAAATTTAAAAAATTAATAGAAACTAATGAAATTTTATTTGGTTTTGAATCCCCTTATAGAATAAAAAAGACTTTAGAATTTTTAGCGGAGAATTGCCCTGAAGCGGAAATATGCCTAGGGAGAGAATTAACAAAATTATATGAGGAAGTTTTAAGAGCTAAAGCAAAAGATTTTGTTAATATGCAAATAAAAGAAAAAGGTGAATTTGTTTTAGGGATATGTAAATGAAATAAAAAATCTATGACAAATTTAAAAGCAGAATTAAAAAATTTAACAAATCCAGATAAAGCAAAAATTCTTGCTAAATTTTTTAAAACAGCAAAAGGACAATATGGAGAAGGTGATATTTTTCTTGGTATAACTGTGCCTGAACAAAGAAAATTAGCTAAAAAATATAAAGAAATTAGTTTAAAAGAAATAAAAGAATTACTTAAAGAAAACATTCATGAATATAGATTAACTGCATTATTAATTCTTGTTCAAAAATATGAAACTCTTGATATAGAAAAGAAAAAAGAAATTTTTAATTTTTATCTTGATAATGTTTTATATATAAATAATTGGGATTTAGTTGATTTAACTGCTCCTAAAATCATTGGAAATTATCTTTTATTATTTAAAGAACAAAGACAAATTTTATATAATTATGCTAAATCAGAGAATTTATGGCAAAGAAGAATTTCTATTGTTTCAACTTATACTTTTATAAAAAACCAAGAATATGATAATACGCTTGAAATTGCTAAGATTTTACTTAATGATAAACATGATTTAATACACAAGGCAGTTGGTTGGATGTTAAGAGAAGTTGGTAAAAAACAAGAATATTTATTAAAAGATTTTCTTAATATTTATTACAAACAAATGCCTAGAACCATGCTTAGATATGCAATTGAAAAATTCGACAAAGAAACAAGACAACATTACTTATTTAAAGCACCTATGCTATAGTAAATAGATGGAAATAAGCCTTATAAAAGAAATAGTAAGTATTTTAGCTTTATCAGCAATTAGTATATTAATATGTCGTAAAATAAATTTACCTTCTATAATTGCTTTCTTTTTGGTAGGCATAATAAGCGGTCCTTTCTGCTTAAAATTAATTTCAGATTTTGGCAGTGTTGATATGCTTTCAGAATTAGGTATTATGCTTTTACTTTTTACTCTTGGAATAGAATTTTCTTTTGAAAATTTTTCTAGAATAAAAAAAGTAATATTTATAGGAGCACCTCTTCAATTCTTTTTAACTTCTTTTGTATTTTTTATATTTTTATATATATTTAAAATTCCTTTAATTAAAGCTTTATTTTTTGCTTCACTCATATCACTTAGTAGTACTGCTATTGTTATGAAATTATTACAACAAGAATTGCAGATAGATAGTCCACATGGCAAAACAGCTCTTGGAATGCTTATTTTTCAAGATATAATTGCTATTTTTATTATGTTCTTAATGCCTGTTTTTGCTTCTTCTAAAGATTTTTCTTCTTTTCTTTTTCCATTTTTAAAAGCTTTAATATTAATTATTTCAGTACTTTTTATTGCAATAGCCATAGTTCCTCGTTTATTATCAGTAATTGTTAAATATCGATGCCCAGAACTTTTTATACTTACAATAATTTTAATTTGCTTATCTGTAGGTTATATATCTTCTTCTTTGGGCTTATCTTTAGGCTTGGGTGCTTTTTTAGCAGGGCTTGCGATTTCAGAATCAGAATATCATAATCAGGCTTTAAGTCTTATAATTCCCTTTAGAGATATATTTTTAAGTTTCTTTTTTATATCAGTAGGAATGCTTTTAAACATAAATTTTATAATTTCAAATTTCTTTATAATAAGCTTTTTTGTTTTTATGGTTATGTTAATTAAAACATTAATAATATTTTTAATTTGTATATTTTTAAAATTACCTTTAAGAAATGCACTTTTAACTTCTCTTTTTATATGCCAAATTGGTGAATTCTCTTTTGTATTGCTTAAAGAAGGGCTTAGACTTTCTATATTAAATCAAAATGATTATCAAATGTTTTTGTCAGTATCTGTCATAAGTATGGCTTTAACACCTTTAATAATATATTTTGCTTATAAATTTTCAGATTATATAGTTAAAAATTCTTTATTTCAAAAACTAGATTTATTAGAATTTAATTCTACAAATATTCAAGTAAAAGCTGACTTAAAAGATCATATAGTAATAATTGGCTTTGGATTAAGTGGTAAAGCAATAGCAAAAACAGCAAAACTTTTAAATAGACCTTATTTAATTATAGAATCAAATTCAGAAACAGTTAGTAAAGAAAAAGCAAATAATGAAAATATCTTTTTTGGTGATGCAAGTAATTTATTATTATTAAAATCTCTTAAAGTTCAAGATGCAGAGCTTGTTATAATCACAGTTTCAGATTCTACTGCAATTTCAATTATATTATCTACAATAAGATGTTTAAATACTAAAGTAAAAATCATTGTGAGAAGTCGATTTTTAAGTGAAACTAAGATATTTAAAGAAATGGGCGCAGATGAAGTTATTTGTAAAGAATCAACTGCAACAATAAAATTACTTGAATATTTATTTAAAGAATATGATGTTTCCGCTATTATTAAAGAAAAGATTTTATTAGAATTTGCTTGATATCCCTTAATCTCTTATATAAAAAGAAGCTCTTCCCTGATCAAAAAAAAGATTGCCCTGAAAAAAACATTGATTTTTATGGCATTTAATTCTTAGAAGAGTGAGATTTAGATTTTAGGAGAAAGATCTTGAATTTGAATTCAGAATATATTCAGGAAAAAGAAGCTACAATTTTAGATAATTATTTTAAATTCGTAGATAAAATTAATTATTTATCTGTAGAAGAAGAAGCAGAACTTATAAAAGAATTTTTAAAAAATGGTTTGAAATCTAAAGATAAAATACAAGATTTCAAAAAAACATTAATTCTTTGTAATTTAAGGCTTGTAATAAGTTTTGCTAAGAAATATGCTAGAACAACCGAAGAATTAAATGAATTTATACAGGAAGGTAATTTAGGGCTTATTAGAGCCGCTGAAAAATTTAAGCCTGAATATGGTTATAAATTTTCAACATATGCTATGTGGTGGATTAAACAAGCCATTATAAATGTTTTTTTACAGAAAGATAAGTTAATAAAAATACCTAATTCAATTATAGAAACAATATATAAAATAAATAAGTTAAAAGAAATTTTACAGAGAAACCGTGAAACACCTATTAAACCACAAGAATTAACTTCAATTCTAGAAATTTCTAATACACAACTTCAAAAGATATTTCACATAGAAGAAGATCTTTTACAGGTTTTATCTTTAGATATACCTATTTGTACAAACGATGATGGTAGTGAATTTACATTAGTTGACGGGATTTGTGATGAATCAAATCTTTCTCCGGAAGATATTATAACAAGAAAATTAATGAATCAACATTTAAAAGAGGCTATTCTAAGTACTTTAAATGAGAGAGAGTTAAAAATAATTCTTTTAAGATTCGGTATATACGAAGATAAAGCCATGAATTTAAAAGATTTATCTGAGATTACAGGTGTTAGTATTGAAAGAGTAAGGCAAATAGAAAAAAAATCTTTGCAAAAACTTAAGGAATTTTTAGAAACAAAAAGTAATTTTAATTTCTGTATTTAAATAATATTTTTAAAGTTTTAAATATTGTAGTTAAAATTTTCATTTTGCTTTCATTTTGTTTTCTATCATATCTTAAAATCAAAGGTATTTCTATTATTCTTGGATTTAAAACTCTTGCTTTTAATAAAAGTTCTGCCATACAAGTAAAACCTTTTTCTGAAAACATTTCATCATCATATTTTTCACAAAAAGTCTTAACAAATGAAAAACTATAAGCTCTATAACCACAAGTAAAATCTTTTACATTTTTAATTTTACTTAAAATTCGAAATAAAAAACTTGCTCCTAAACTTAAAAACTCTCTGTATTTAGCTAAACCATGAATCTCTGCCCCTTTTTGATATCTTGAAGCTATAACTATATCGCATTGATCTTGAGATATTAAATTATGCATTTGATTTATTAAATCAGGAGGATGAGTATCATCACAATCCATTACTATTAATATATCTTTTTCTTTTGCATTTCCTAAAAACAGTTTGAATCCTGTTTCTAAACCTCTTCCTAATCCTAAATTTACTTTATGTTCTCCCAATATAAGATTTAAACCTTTTTTTAAAGAAATTTCTTTTGCTTTTTCAATAGTTTTATCAGTGCTTCCATCATCGACAACTATTACATTCAAATCAAAATTATTAAGATTTTGTGATTTTAATTCAGCTAATCGTTCAAATAAAGGTTCTATTGAAGCTTCTTCATTATATGCAGGCAAAACAACATAAATATTATTCATAATTTAAAATAATAATATATATTTAAAAAAAAGGCGACAGTCGGAATCGAACCGACGAATAAAGGTTTTGCAGACCTCTGCCTTACCGCTTGGCTATGTCGCCGTATAATATAGAATTTTAAGCTATTATTAAAATAAAGGGAAGCCCCCTTAAATTATTTTTTTATTATTTTTCAAAAAGCTTTTCTATTCAAAGTATTTAAAGCTAGTCATCTTTAAGTATTATACTTTTTAATCAAAACCATTAGTCTGATAAAGCTTTTAATGTTTAAAGTTTAAGGAATTTAATTTTTAGATATTATTTTTACCTTTAATTAATGAATAAAATAATCTTTATAATAATATTATTAAGCTTTTCAAATAATGTACAGGCAGGTATTTCTTATTTGAAAAACAAAAATCAAGAAACAAGTCTTGTACAAATGCTTGAAAATAAAGAATTGCCTTATATAGAAATAACAAACGAAATTAAAGAACCTAAACAAGAAAGTATTTTTGAAGTATATGACAGAAAAATATCTGAAAGTCCTTCAAATAGCTTTTTATATCTTGCAAGGGCTTCTGCCAAAGCTAGTTTCGGCGATTACAAAGGTGCTCTAGAAGATTACAATAAAACAATAGAATTAAATTCTGAATTTATGTTTGCTTATATAAATAGAAGTTTTATAAAATTATAACTAGGTGATTATAAAGGTGCTTTAGAAGACTGTAATTTTGTTATAAATGATAATAATTTAAAAGATGATGATTTATTTGCAAATTTAGCATATTTTAATAGAGGTACTGCAAATTTACAAATGAAGAACTATGAAGCTGCTATTCAAGATTATCTTAAAGTAATAGAAATTAATCCAGATTTTTTAGAAGCATATTTAAATTTAATTTTTGCAAGAATAAATATTGGAGATTATAAAGAAGCTATTTTTACAGCTGATAATTTAATTAAAATCGATTCACAATATGGAGACGCTTATATTGCAAGAGCAATTGCAAAAAAAGCTTTAGGAGATATAGAGGGCTCTGAAAAAGATTTAAAAACAGCTAAAGCTCTTATAGAAAAATACAAAAGCTAATTTAAAGCTTCTTGAATTTGATTATAAACAAATATTGGAGTTAAATGAGACATACAATTATTATTAATTTTTTGTGTGCATTTTTTTTCACTACAACCTAATCCACAATTATATGTACTTCTAAGAGATTTTCCATAAAAAGGACTATGTCTATCTTTATTTGTAGGTCCAAAAAGTGCTAAAGTTTTAGTTTTCATTGCTCCAGCTAAATGAGTAGGACCAGTATCTGCACCAACAATAATATCCATTTTAGATAAAATCATTGCGGTTTCTAAAAGAGTTAATTTACCAGTAAGATTATGAACAGGAATTTGGGCAGTATTGATTTTTGACATTATTATTTCTGCATTAAAACCAGAATCTCTACCTCCAAATAATATTATTTCGTGTTGTGAAGCAATGATTTTTATTAAAGAAACCCAATATTCAAGATCCCAAGCTTTATGTGTTCTTTTAAATCCAACAAATGGAATTAAACCTATTAATTTCTTCTTTGAATTATAAAAAGGCATCGTCTCAAATAATTTTTCAGAAGTTTGTTTTGAAGGTCTAATTAATGGTAAACATGAATTGAGATTAAAATTTTCTATTTGTTCTTTATTAAAATAAGTTTTTGCAAAATTTTTCCAAACATGTTCATTAGTAGTATTATCATTGCTTTTATAAGTATATACTTCTTTTTGTTTAGCCATTTCACAAAATAATTTTGTTTTCCATGAAGGATGTAAATTAAAAAACATATCAAAATTACTTTTTTTTATTGTATCTATAGCTGCTTTAAGTTTTGAATAAGCATTTATATTAAAATTAAAACTTAAATCAACCCCTATAACTTTATCTATACAAGGAACTGCTTTTAAAAGGTTTATAAGATAAGTTGAATTTGCTGTTATATAAGTTATTTCAACATTTTTAATAGATTCTTTAAGCATAAACAAAAAAGGCAAAGAATGGATTATATCTCCTATTGCACCAAATCTTAATATAGCTATTTTCTTTTTTTTCATGGGGATTTTATATAAATAATACAAATATAAAAATTAGAAGACTAAAAACAAGACTCAATGTACTAAATAAAAATATATAAAAATTCTTAATTCTTAATAAAATTGCTGAAATTACAATCCAGAAACTTATAAATAAAAATTTATTAGCAAATTGAAGAGTTTGAGCTTTATTGTTCATCAATAAATGATTATTATCAAGTCTTATAGCACTATTTTGAATATCATTTTGTTCTCTTTTATATCTTTGTATTTCTGTATCTAAATTATTTATAAGTAATTCTAATAATTCTTTTTTATTCTTATTACTTTCACTCTTAAATGTAAAGATTAAGTTATTTTTTTCTATTTCATATAACTTACTTTTTATACTTTTACTTTGATAATAAGACCATTGATCATTTCTTTCCTGTAAATATCTTTCACTCTGATTTAAAAATGCATCTAAAAAAAGATTAATTATTGCTTGGCTTATTATGATTGTTAATAAGAAAATAAAGTATATAATTTTCGTATTATTTTTAAAAATAGTTTTCACAGAAGTAAATAAGTTAAAATCAATAATTATGAAGAAATTCTATCAAAAAAAATCATTAACTTTACTATTTTTTTGTATTTATATTATAAGTTTTTGTCCTATAAGCATTCTAAGCGATAATATAAATCAAAAACTTAGTTCTGAATATGAAAATAAACTCCAAAGAATAGAAACTAAAATCCTTGGATTTTCTAATTCTGAAAAACCTCTTGAAGAAAGAATTTCAACTTTAGAAAAATATATTTTTACAACAGAATCCAATTCTCAGGCTTTAGATTTTAATTCTAGAATAGATAAACTTGAAAAAATATTTCTTGTTTCTAAAACAAAGATGCCTGAATCTTTTAAAAAGCCCCCTGCTCCTTTAGCTTCTGCTAGTAACCCTCAATCTTCTGAAAGGGAATTTAAAAAAGAAATAGAAAGAAATAATAAAGAGTATAAAATTCTCGAAAATCAAAAAGAACTTTCAAATTTAATAATTGAAATAATAAATGAAGAAAGGAAATTAAGAAAACTCAGACAATTTGATATAGATGAAATTGCAGGAGAAATGGCTCTTAAACATGCAAGCTATTTAGTACAAACAGGACAATTTTCTTATTATGGTAAAGATAGTAAAAATCCAGATCTGCGTTATACAGAAGAAGGTGGTGATGGTAGGGTTTCAGAAATAGTTAATGGATTCTTTTCAGATAAGCCTATTGAAATTAACAAAGAACTTGCACATCAGTTTGTAGATTCTATACTAAATGATGAAGATAAAAAAGATATAATTTTTAATAAAGAAGCAAATCTTATTAATACTGCTTTTGTTCTCTCTCCAAACAAAAAACAACTTGCTGTAGTAATAGAAGTTATTGCTACTGGGGCGAATTTAAGTCCTTTAAAAAATCAAAACAATGAAATCTCTATAAGTGGTAGAGTTCAAGATGATTATAAATTTGCATGGATAGGTTTGAGCAAAGAAGAATATAAAAAAATTGAGAATATAGAAACAGAAGCTTCTTTATATTTTCCTCCAATAGATCAAGTTATTTATTTAGATAAAAAATCTTCTAATGCCAAAACTGCTGCTCAGTTCGGGGGTATGATTCTTGCAACAGTTGCAGCACCTTTTACTTATGGCGTTAGTATGCTATTAATGGAAGTACTTTTACAACAAGTAAATTCGGTTTATCAAACACATGATGTAGAAGTTAAAGGGGGAGTTACTTCACAATTAGATGGAAATTTTTATGCAACTATTCCTTTAGGGGAGCTAGGACGAGGGATTTATTATATAACTATTTGGGTAAATTCAAAAGATTCTTTTTCTCAAAAAATGGATAAAGATAAGAAAAGTAAACCAATTATTATAAGTCGTAGAGCAGTATTAGTAGAATAAATTTTAAGAATATTTAAATCTTTATATTGCGAATTAACATAAAGATTGATAAAATTATTTGATCGTTAAAAAAGTTAAATATAAAGAGGTTTTAAAGTGGTAAGAGAAGTACCTTTATCCGAAATTCGTAATATGGGAATCGCTGCACATATCGACGCAGGCAAAACAACTACTACAGAAAGAATTTTATTTTATTCAGGTATAATCCATAAAATAGGAGAAGTACATGAAGGAACTTCTGTTACAGACTGGATGGAACAAGAAAAAGAAAGGGGTATTACCATTACTGCTGCTGCAATTAGTAGTACTTGGAAAGGAAAACATATAAACCTTATTGACACTCCAGGGCACGTAGATTTTACTATAGAAGTTGAAAGATCTATGCGTGTTTTAGATGGAGTAGTTATAGTTCTTTGTTCTGTGGGTGGCGTACAACCTCAAACTAAAACTGTTTGGACTCAAGCAGATCGTTATAAAGTACCTAGAATTATATTCATAAATAAAATGGATAGAACTGGTGCAGATTTTTATAAAGTATATAATCAAACAAAAGAAAAACTTCGTTGTAATTCTCACCCAATACAACTTCCAATTGGTGCAGAAGATAATTTCTGGGGCATTGTTGATTTAATAGAACAAAAAGCATATATGTACCAAGAAGATGATCAGATGGGCAAAAATATAAAAGAAGTTGAAATTCCAGCTGATATGAAAGAAAAAGCTGATAGCTATAGAGCATCTCTTATTGAAGCAATTGTTGAAACTGATGATAATTTAGCTGAAAGATATTTAGGTGGTGAAGAAATATCTAAAGAAGATTTAAAAAAAGCATTAAGAAAAGCTATCTGTAATTTAAAAATAGCACCTGTACTTTGCGGATCCGCTTTTAAAAATAAAGGAGTTCAGTTACTTCTTGATGCTATTATTGATTATTTACCTTCACCTGTTGAAGTGCCTGCTATCAAAGGTTTAGACAAAGATGGGAATGAAAAAGAAAGAAAATCTGATGACAATGAACCTTTTGCAGCACTTGCTTTTAAAGTTATGACTGATCCTTTTGTAGGTAGATTAACTTTCTTAAGAGTTTATTCTGGAAGTCTTAAAGCTGGTAGTTATGTATATAATGGTTCTAAAGGTAAAAAAGAACGTATAAGTCGTCTTGTTAAACTTAAAGCAGATCAAAGATTAGAAATAGCAGAAGCTTATGCAGGAGATATTTGTGCAGCAGTAGGACTTAAAGATACTTTTACCGGTGATACTCTCTGTGATGAAAAAGAGCCTATTACTCTTGAATCTATTCATTTCCCTGAGCCAGTTATATCTGTTGCAATTGAACCACAAAGTAAAATTGAACAAGATAAATTATCTGTTGCTCTTAATAAACTTGCAGAAGAAGATCCTACTTTTAAAGTACATGTTGATCATGAAACAGGACAAACAATTATTTCAGGGATGGGAGAGCTTCATTTAGAAATCATTGTTGATCGTCTTTTAAGAGAGTTCAAAGTAGGCGCAACAGTTGGTAAACCACAAGTAGCTTACAGAGAAACTATTAAAGGTACAAGTAAAATTGAAGGAAAATATATTCGTCAAACTGGTGGTAAAGGACAATACGGACACGTATGGCTTGAACTTGAACCAATGCCTGCTGGAAAAGGTTTCGAATTTGTCAATAAAATTGTAGGGGGGATAATTCCTAAAGAATATATACCTGCAGTTGAAAAAGGTATTGTAGAAGCAATGAAAGGCGGGGTAATTTCAGGGCATCCAGTTATAGATTTAAAAGTAACTCTTTATGATGGAAGTTTCCACGAAGTTGATTCAAGTGAAATGGCATTCCAAATTGCAGGAAGTCAAGCATTCAAAGACGGCTTTAAAAAAGCAACTCCTATAATACTTGAACCAATATTTGCAGTAGAAGTAGAAGTTCCAGAGAATTTCATGGGAGATATAATAGGAGATCTTTCAAGTAGAAGAGGTCAAGTAGAAGGAATGGAAAGTGATGGTGGAGTTTCTAAAGTAAAAGCAAAAGTACCTCTTTCTGAAATGTTTGGTTATGCAACAGACATAAGAAACAGAACACAAGGACAAGGAGTATTTTCAATGGAATTTAGTTGTTATCAAGAAGTTCCTTCAAGTATTGCTCAGCAAATTATTGGTAAATAGTCTAAATAAAAAAGCCCTCTAAAAATAATAGAGGGCTAAAATTTTTTAATTTAATTTTTTTTATTTTAATTAAAAAGGGAGTTCTTCATCATCTGAAAATACTCCTGAAATATCTTCTTCGTTAGAGTTCGAAGAATTTTTAGTATTAGATTTTTCAAAATTACTTGGTGTTAATTCTACTGGTACACCTCCTAATTTTTGTATAGTTCTAACATTTATTTCAAATCTTTTTTTACTTACTTCAGAATTTTGAGGTTTATAAGTAGAAGTCAAAATTCCACCACTTAAAAATACAATATCACCTTGTTTAAGACCTTTAGCTGCTTCTGAAAGAGTATTCCAGCAATTACAATTTAATATTACGCCAGCTGTTTTAAGTGAAAATTTTGAAATTTCTGAATCCTCATTATTATAACGAGTATCTATATCACTTATTATTTCGCCAGTAAAATACCCTTTACAAAAACTCATAATTAAACTCCTATTTTAGATCTTTCTTGTTCTTTTAAAATCAAATGATTGAGTATCACTGTATCTGCAAGTTTTAAAAATCTTTTTAATTCTGAAATTTTATTTGCAGGCATTTCAACAAAAGTTGTAATCATATTTATATTTCTAGCACCTTTGTTAGTAGAAGTCTTTGCTAAATAATATTTTTGTTTTTCTGTTCTTCCAACAGAACCTTCTAAAGAAATTATTTCATTTTCTAACTTTTGAATGAATTCATTAATAACCTTCTCTTCAACATTTAGAGAAACTAAATAAATTACTTTATATTTATTTTTTTCCATAATAACTAATTTTATCAAACCTATTTTATTAAGAATATATAATCTTAAAATAAATACGCTTAAAATTCAATCAATATTGAAATTTTTATAAATAGAGGTATAATTAAAAATAGACAGGCAAATTAAGCCTTTTTTAATGGGGGCGCTTAGATTTGACATGATATCTGACTATATGAAGGCAAGTCGAGAATTTCTGGTACTCTCGTAAATACTTCCAGAAAAAAACAATACACGGCGAAACAACCGAACAACTCGCTAGCGCTAAAGATGTAGCATTTTTAGAAAAATGCTTAGCTTTACCTGCATATGAACCTGCTTTAGTAGCAGTTTAATTCAAGCGAGAACAAAATAAAGAAATGTCAATGTTCTTTGTTTTGAAAAATTAATTGACCAGTATAAAGATTCGCAGAACGAGGATTTTTAATACTGTATAACCGTTCAAAAACCTGTTTGAATGTCTCTATTCTTTCTCAGTAAAAGATAAAAAGAGAATAAGCTTGTAGGCTTTGTATAGAAGGACTTTATGGACGAGGGGGGCAGTTTCCCTCCGCCTCCACCATTTTTATTTTATTCAAAAAAGAGTTTTATTTCTCGTTTAGCACTTTCAAGACTATCTGAAGCATGAATTATATTTTTTTGTAATTCATTACCAAAATCCCCTCTAATAGTTCCTGCATCAGCTTTTATGCAATTTGTACTTCCTATAATCTTTCTTGTAATTTCTATAGCATTTTCCCCTTCCCATACCATAGCAAAGATTTCTCCAGAAGTAATAAAAGCTACTAAATCAGAAAAAAAAGCTTTATCTTTATGTTCTACATAATGTTCTTTTGCAAGCTCTCTAGATACATTCATAAGCTTTGCATGTTTAAGTGTAAAATCTAAATCTTCAAATCTGGAAATTATTTTTCCAATAAGTTTTCTTTTTACACCATCAGGTTTTATTGCTACAAAAGTTTGTTCAATCATAAATTAATATTATAATATTTAGATTTTATTTGAGTATTATAAATTTTTAATTAATTTTTTTTAATAATCCCTAAAATTTTAAAAAGAAAAAATCTTATAGTTTTAGAAGTATTTAATATATTTTTTTTAATATTCGTTTATAAAATTTGGAGATAAAATAATGAATTCAGTATCAGGAGCTGGTGGAATAGATCCAAAATTAAGATTTGGAGAAGCAATTAGGCAGAGAATTGCAACAGGGCAACAACCAACGCAAGCATCACTTCGATTAGCTACAGCTCAAAAACCTTCTGCAGTCCCTTTAGGACAAGCTGTCTATGATGATTTTGCTAGTAAATCTTCGACTCTTTTTGCTAGAGATTTTGATATAGGTGAAGGCGAAGGTGATATTGTAGACGATCCATTAGAACTTGCAAAAGTAGAAGTAGAAGAATCAAGTGAAACTTTTGAAAATGGTGGCGGCAATGGTGGTGGACGCAATAAAGAACAAAAACAACAAGAAAAGCCGGCAGAAGAAGAGCCAGAAGTAAATACTGTCGTAAGAATTGTTAAAGGTACTAATAACAGTGGATTATTTAATGGTAAAGTGTATATTCCAACTATACAGACTACTAGAGGACAAATAGTAGAAGCTTATGAAAAAGAATCTCCTCCTATACATATTAACGAAAAAAAAGATCAACCAAATAATAGACTTTCTGCACTTTTAGCAACACTTAGATTTTCAAGCCAAGAAGTCTTTGCTTAAATATTAATTAAAGCTTTAAAAGCTTTTAATACTGATTATGTCTTGCCAAGATATATATTTTTTATGGTAGTAATAAGTGAATCTTCTTATTACTACTTTATTTTTATTTAGAATATTTGAAACAATTAATTTAAAGGTTTGTCCGGATAAAAAATTATGGCAGTAGCTCCAACTATGAAAAATGAACGCAAAACATATTCTGATCAGGAAATTCAAGAAATAGTAAGAAGTGAAGGTATAAGACTTATTCAACTTCAATTTGTTGATATCCACGGTATTCCAAAGCAAATGACTGTACACGCAGATATGATTTCAAAAGTTTTAAATAATGAAATCATGCTTGACGGATCTTCTATAGAAGGATTTCGTTCAATAGAAACTTCTGATATGTTCTTTTTCCCAGATAAAAGAACTTTCCAAATCTTACCTTGGCTCTGCGGTGGCGTAAAAACCGTTAGATTCATGTGTGATATTCACAATTGTGATGGTACTCCTTTTGAAGGTTGTCCTAGAAATAATCTTAAAAGAGTAATTGCTCAAGCTGAAAAACTTGGTTTTATTTATAATGTAGGTCCAGAACTTGAATTCTTCTTGTTTAAGAAAGATTCTAATGGAATGCCTTTATTAGAAACTCAAGATAAAGCTGGTTATTATGAATTAGCTCCTGATGATTTAGGAGAAGAAGTAAGAGTTAAAGTTGTAGAAACTTTAGAAAATCTTGGCTTTAATATAGAAGCTTCTCACCACGAAGTTGCACCAGGTCAACATGAAATTGATTTTATGTATTCTGATGCACTTATAACAGCAGACAATGTAATTAATTTCAAGAGTGTTGTTCGTAGAATAGCTTCAGATTATGGTTTACATGCAACATTTATGCCTAAACCAATCGCAGGAATTAATGGTTCTGGTATGCATTGTAATCAGTCTTTAAGCAATATTGATGGTAAAAATGTTTTCTTAGATGAAAAACAAAATTATCAACTTAGTCAAAATTGCATGTATTATATAGGTGGTTTACTTAAATACATAAGAGAAATTTGTATTGTAACTAATCCAACTGTAAATAGCTACAAACGTCTTGTACCTGGCTATGAAGCTCCTGTATATATTGCATGGTCTCCTTCTAACAGAAGTGCGTTAATTCGTATTCCTGCAAAAAGAGGCAATTCAACTCGTATAGAACTTCGTTCCCCAGATCCTAGTTGCAATCCTTATTTAGCATTTGCAGCGATGTTAACTGCTGGACTTGAAGGAGTAGAAAATAAAATCCTTCCTCCTGAACCTACAATGTTAAACATATATCACTTAGATCAAGAAGAAAGAAGACAAAGAGATATAGATAGTTTACCGGGTAGTTTAAATGAAGCACTTCAGGAATTCAAAAATAGTTCTATAGCAAAGAAAGCTTTTACAGAACATATTTTTGAACAAATAATAATTGCAAAAGAAAAAGAATGGGATAGTTATAGAATGACTGTTTCACCTTGGGAAATAGAAAAATACGCATCTAGAATTTAATTTATTAAAAAATTCTTCTAATAATAAGACTTTGGATTTAATTCAAGGTCTTTTTTTTAGGAGCCCTCTAACCCCTTTGAATCATCTCCCCCTCAAATTGCTTTGCTTAGCAAGAAAAGGGTTAAAGCAATTTTTAGAAAACCCCCAACCCCCTGAAAGGGGGCTTAAAATGCATTGTTAATTTGCGGGGTTTGGGGTGGCAACCCCATTTTAAAAACTTATATCCTTGAAAGCCCCCTTTCAGGGGGTTGGGGGTTGAAAATGGGTAAGTTCCCCTTAGGGGGCTTAAAACAGAAATTCAAGGTCTTTTTTTTATAATAACTTTACATAATTATTATTTTTTTGCTAGTATAGACTAATATAAATTTTTAATTAAATAAATGGTTAGACGAATAGAAAGAAGTAATGTACAGCTAAAAGTAACGGCTATACATTTAAAAACAAGGCAAATAATAGCAAAACCAGCAGCTTTTAAAATTAATTTTCTTGATGTGTCAGAACATTTAAGAACTCAAGAACAATTAGAATTAGGAAGAAAATTTTTACCAGCAAAAATAAATCTTTTTCTCAAATAAATTATGTTATTGAAAGCTTAGGCTTAGTTCCTTATGTTTGGCGCACAGGCGATGGTTTTAAGATAAGTTTTCAAAATTCTAAAGATATTTCAACACATGAATTTAGAAAAAAATATAATCATGTTTTTAATACTAGAGATATGACATATAAACTTGCTTCATATAAGGGTGAGAATTTTTTAGAAATAGAATATTTAGGTAAAATTTGGAGATATTCTTTAAATACCAAAGAAAGTATTTCTGAAGGGGATTTTTCTAGAATATATTTAGGTAAAGAAATACCATTTTCTAAAAAATTAAATTTTCCTGATGATCCAGAACCTTCAGGTTTTTCTAGGCTAGTTCAATCTTTAAAATCTTTAATATTTCGGAGATAAATACGAAATATTATAAGTCTGAACCATTGATTACGCTGATTTTTATGATTAACTATGATTTTAAGGAAAGTATATTAATATTAAATCAGAGAAATCAAGTTAATCTGTGTAATCAATGGTTCAGACATTTTAAAGACTTTCTTTCTTCTTCTTTCTATACTCCTTTTGATATTCATTCCATTTTTTTTCTTTTTTCTTCAGGAGTTTGCTTTTCATGATCTTTCCAACGAGCTTCACGAGCTTTTTTTGTAAGCTCTTTTAAAATTTCTTTTTTTATTTTTTCTTTATTATTCATAAAATAATAGATTAAAAAAAATTAATATTCAAAAAGGTTGATATATTTTCTGTCAGGGGGTATATTATTAATATAAAAGCTAAAGGCTTTTGAACAAATAACTTTTAAATACTAACACCTATATTATTACATACAGGAGCTAATAATGAATATATTAGCATATAGATATATTGATAAAGAAGATGAAAATAAAAAAGAACAAATAAATATAAGAATAGCTCCTGAATTAAATGAATGGCTTAATGAAATAGTTCGTATAACTAAAAGAGTTAATAAAAAGAAAATTAAAAAAGAAATAATTGTAGAAACAGCAATTTTACTTTTAAAACCTACGGAGTTAAACTTTTTTGAAATAAAAAATAAAGAAAATTTATTGAAAGTTTTGGGATTAAATGTCTGAACCATTGATTACGCTGATTTTTATGATTAACTATGATTATAAAAATAAAAAAAACATAAAACTATATCATATATTTTTAAATGAATTTTTTAATTAATTATTAATGTAAAATCAATGTAATTAATGATTGGAA
>MOYB01000007.1:19127-24052 GCA_001899385.1 Candidatus Caenarcanum bioreactoricola
CATGATAAAAAAATAAAAGTTAAAAATAATTAAGAATTAGAAAAAAAACAAAGATTAAAGTAATTTCTTTATTGAGAGATTGCCGATTTAATCATGAGATTTTCTTAGAAAAATTTTCTTAAATTAAAGATAATTTCTACAACTAATAATTTAAACAGAAATATTAAAATAAAATAAGCTTATGCAATCTTATATAGTTAAAAAAGGCGAAACACTTTCAAAATTAGCTGCACAGCATAAATTGGATTCAAAAGCTTTTGAAACTTATGTTAGAAATAATTGTTCTGAGGCTTTTAATAAAAGAGGTCAATTATTGCAAGGAGGAAAAATTTATATTCCAACAAGCACTGAATTAGATAGTTATTTAAAAGAACAACAAACTCCTACTACGGATTTTAATAAATTAAATTCTTCTTCTAATGATTCAACAGTAGAAGGAATAACAAAAGAAATTGGTAAAATCTTGGCAGATATTACAGAAAATGCAAGCAATGAAAATTTCGCTATATTCTTAAGAAGATATCAATATAATAAAAATAGTCAAAAAACTATTATAGATTTCTTCTTTCCAAAAGATAAAATTTATTTATTTAAAAAGCTTAATGATATTTATCAAAAAGAATATCCAAATCAAATAGAAATAACTAATGATCATGAAAACAAGAATTATTCTCGTGTATTTTTGTATCCTGAACTTATAGATAAAATACTATTAGATTTAGAATCATTAAAAGCTAACCCTCCAGTAGAGATAAAGGAAAATAAAGATAATATTCCTTTTGATTTAAAAATGTTTTTTGAAATTGTTCGTATTTCTTATAATGGTTTAGATTTCAAAGAATGGATGTCAAATCATACACCTAATAATAAGATTGAAGGTACTAATGTAAAGCTTAATTCATTAAAATCTATAGATACAAATAGTATAGAAACAATGAAAGCTTTTGTTAAACATTATGAATCCCTTGGTGTTAAAAACTCAAATCCTGATCCAAATGGAATACCTATAATAGAAATACCAAAAGAAGCTTATGCTCAAATTCTTTCAGATTTAAATTAATTCATAAAAACATTAATCTTTTTTAATATTTTATATTTTTTTTATAAATATTCTTTTTATAGTAGGTAAAGATAAGATTTGGAGTTAATGATAATGATTAATTTTAAAAGAGGAACAAATTCCTTTCATATCGCAAATTCTGTTGAATTATTAAGCGTTTGTGAGTTTATGGCTAGTAGTGTATCAGGAATCTCTTCTTATATTAGTGGATTAACACCATTAACATCACAAGAAATAACAGATCAAATAATAAATACTATAACTAGTTCAAAATTTCAAGCTTTAGCAGATGCAGAAAAACAAAAAATTATTCAAATTATTAGTCCATATACTGTAATTTCAGGGACACAAACTTCTTTAACTAATGTACAAATACAACAACTTAAGACCGGATTACCAAAAGTACTTATATCTCAATTACAGCAAATGCAAACACAAATACAACAAATAATTAATAGTACATTATCAACTCAAATAATAAACACTATAACTGGTCCAAATTTTCAAGCTTTAGCAGATACAGAAAAGCAAAAAATTCTCCAAATTATTAGTCAATTTATTATAATTCCAATACCACAAACTTCTTTACTTCCTAAACAAATACAACAACTTAAAAATGCATTAGGAGGAGTAGCCCCATCTTATTTACAGCAAATACAAACACAAATAGAACAAATATTTAATAATGCAACAACTTCAGGTTCAATAACTCCAAATCCAACTTTTGGATCAAGAAGAGAAAGTCTTGGACCTAATAATCCTTTAAATTCTGCTACACCATTGAAAAGCTGGACATGGCTTGGATATATATCAAGTCCTCAATTTATAGCAGAAGAACTTAGAAGAATGCAAGAATTAATAAATGGTCCAAAAGGAGACGCTTTAGTAAAGGCAATAAAAGAGGCTACTATTTTAAAAGAAGGTGAATATAGAGATGTTATAACAAGAGGAGATTTCTTTGATAAATTATTAAATGGAAATACTGATAAAATCTTAAATGCAGAGAAAATAAGTATAGCACAAATCCTTGAGCCTGAAAGTGGAAAATATGGAGAAGAATCAATAAAAAATCTTGAACTTACTTTCTATAATATAACAGGACCAAATTTAATAAATGATATTAAAGAAATAGTAGAGGGAGATGCTTTAGCTGAACTTCAGACGCAAACAGAATATAAATCTTTTACAGATGCTTTAGATAAATATACTCAAACAAAATTCAAAGAAGGAGAAGCAGGAAGTGCTGAATTTAAATCTTATAAAACTATAGTAGATGATATATTAAAAGCTTTTATAAAATTACTTAAGGCTAATACATCTATAAAAGAATATCCTGATTTCATGAGAGATCTATACAATAGTAATATAGGCATGCCTAAAGTCACATCTGCAATGACAGTTAGAGATGCTGTAAAGAAATTAGATACTGATCAAAACGTAAGTGAAGCTTTCTTTAATAATATTCCTTTTGATTTCCCTGTGGGCTTAGAAGATAAAAAAGAAGAAATAAAAGGAGCTTATTCTACTGATATTCAAGACCTCTTAAAAGGTGTTCCAAATACAGCAAAAGCTGCAGAAGAACGAATTAAGAAATTTAAAGATGATTTAACAAATGATAAAATTTCTATTCCTTGTATTGCAAAAACTATTAATGCAGGATTTCGTTTTGAAAGTAATACATTTACTTTAGAACAAGCAATTCCATATTATACAAATCTTTATTTAAATGCTTCTGCCTATAAATTCGATAAAGCAGAAGAAAAAGAAATTGCTCTTTATTTAAAACTATTACTTTCTGTTTCAAATATTAGAAATTCTGTACTCGCAGGAGGTAGTGCTGGTGGGGCTGGTGGAAGTGGCAGTGGAGTTGGTGGTGGTAATATTAATATTGGAAGTATGATTCTTCATCCTATTGGACGTTTAGTTACTACAAATAATAATAAACCTTTAGCAGCAGTTTTAAATAAATTAACTTCCATTACTAATAAACAAGCTGAAATGAAATCTGAGCTAGATAAAGCATTTGAAGAATCCGGAATCTTTAATTATCTAACAGGAGATGATGTCTTTGGATATATAGGCGCTGGATCTACTGTTATAAGTTTTGATCCCGGTATTTGTCTGGCACAAGCTCGAGTTTCTCAATTAAGAGCGCAATTATTTAGTGCATTTCTTTTCAAAAAAGTTTTTGCTAATACTAGTGATGTTTCTCAAGGTAAAGAAATGGATGATAAAGAAATTAGAGAATTAATAGATGGTGGAGATCCACTTAGAACAGTAACCGGCATTACAAATTATCAATTAGCACAAAATCTTAAGATATATATGGATAAATTGCTAAAACCTCTTCAAGATAATAAAATGGCAATCTTTGATTCATTTGTAACTACTGTTAGTGGTATTGGTACTCAAGCATTTAAAGGTAATGGTTAATAAAATAACTTATTCATAAAAAAAAACCTCCTTAACTTATTTTAATTTTAGTTAGGAGGTTTTTCTTTATTTTATAAATTTAATTAAATTCTATAATGTGCAAAAGCTCTATTTGCTTCAGCCATCTTGTGCGTTTCTTCTCTTTTACGGAAAGCATCCCCTCTTTTTTCATAAGCTTCTGAAAATTCTAAGA
This sequence comes from Candidatus Caenarcanum bioreactoricola, assembly GCA_001899385.1. Taxonomy (GTDB): domain Bacteria; phylum Cyanobacteriota; class Vampirovibrionia; order Caenarcaniphilales; family Caenarcanaceae; genus Caenarcanum; species Caenarcanum bioreactoricola. The sequence continues at coordinate 22,814 of MOYB01000007.1, forward strand.
ATAATTTTTGAGCAATATCAGCATTTTTTTTATTTCTAGCAGCAGTTATTATCCAACGCATTGCAATTGAAAATCCAGCTTCTTCAGAAACTTCTATAGGTACTTGATAAGTTGAACCGCCTACTCTTCTAGCTTTTACTTTTACAAGAGGTCTTATATTATCTAAAGATTTCTGAAAAATATTTATTGCAGAATCTTTGAATTTATTTTCAAGTAGATTTAATGCAGTATAAACGGAATTTTCAGCAACACTTAGCTTCCCATTCCACATAAGCATTCTAATAAACTTAGATAATAAAAGATTATGATATTTTGCTTCTAAAGTTATTTTTCTTTTTTTACGATGAATTGTTTTTCTAGACATTTTTATTTCCTCTTATTTATTTTTTACCTTTTGTTGGAGCTGCTGCTTGTTTTTTCTTTGCACCATATTTAGAACGAGATCTTTTTCTTTTAGCAACACCTGTAGTATCGTGAGATCCTCTTATAATGTGATATCTTACACCAGGTAAATCTTTAACCCTTCCACCTCTTATAAGAACCATAGAGTGTTCTTGAAGGTTGTGCCCTTCTCCCGGAATATATGCAGTTACTTCTATTCCATTTGACAATTTAACCCGAGCAACCTTTCTCAATGCAGAATTAGGTTTTTTAGGAGTAGTAGTATAAACTCTTGTACACACTCCTGCTTTTGCTGGATTTGACTGAAGAGCAGGGGATTTACTAGCTCTTTTCTTTAGTTTTCTTCTATTATTAACTAATTGATTTAATGTTGGCATTAGAAACTTAATTTTATATTATTTCGTAAAGAATTATATTAAAACAAAAACTCATATTTGTACAAGTTTTTTATTTAATTTTTATTTATTTTTGCCATACAAGATCTTTAGTTGTTCCAAATTTTCTAACAGAAAGTGCTTCCATTGTCTTTAAAAGAGGATTCTTTTCTAAAAAAGTTTTATATTCTAAATCATTCATCTTTGAATAAGCAAGATTTAAAAGGTTTGCTACTCCATATGTTGCTTGATCTGCCAAGCTTTTTATATTTGAGAAGCTTCTTATATTAAAAAGCGATCATTAACCGATAATACATTCTCCCAAGAAACCCCCTTCGCCCCCTTAACAGGGGGAATCTAAAGGATGCAAGTCTTAAATTGGGGTTGCCACCCCAAACCCCGCAAAACCACGAGTTCAATCTCCCCCTGTTAAGGGGGTCGGGGGCTTACTCCCCCTCAAAAT
>MOYB01000007.1:25477-26834 GCA_001899385.1 Candidatus Caenarcanum bioreactoricola
GAAATTCAGGGGTTAATTTTAATCTACAATCTCCTCAAATTAATGACAAAGAAAATAATGACGATGATGACGAACATAAATTAACAAAGAAAAAAATTTTTGATCGAATTTTTTATCAATATCAAACAAAAGGCTTAATTGGGATATTAATAAGCTATCTTTTATTATCTATAAAATATATATTTAGACAATTTCATGTTGCTGCTTTTATTCCAGCATGGCATAGTTTTTATATTAATAATAAAAAAAATGATTTAAGAGAACAAGCTTTTTTAAATAATGAAAGTAAAGCAATTAAAGCAATAGCTCCTTTAATGATGGAAGAAAAAATGCTAGAGACTAAAGATTTAGAAATTATAGATAAATATGAAAGTGAACATACATGTAAAAATCAAAGAGCTGAAATAAAAAAACAATATTTAGAAGCAAAAGCAAGACAAAATATTATAAGAAAACAAATTGCTCAAAAATCGGAACAAGAAATTATAAATTGGTTTAAACAAAATAAATATGATTATGAAAAATGGATGAATTATATAATTGATCATTGGCCTGATAAATCCATTAGAAATGCAAATCATTTTTTTGATACAAGAAAATCCATTGAAAATCCAACAGGTCGCTTAAGAAAAGTAAATTGGTTTAGAAAATCTGAAATTCCTCTTGATTCTTTTGGAAACGAAACAACAACAAAAGAATTTATAGTACAAAATACCTTTTTTGATATATTAAAAGATTATTCAAACAAATTATATTGGAATAATAAGATTACTGAAAATCAAAAAACTTTAATTAAAACAAAAATAGCTTTTATTTCAAAATTTCAAAATACTTTACATCCTCTTATAGAAACTGCCTTAGTAGCAGGAGATGCTTTTTATAATCAAGCAAATTTAATGACAAAAGCATTTTCTTTAATTGCACCTATTACAACTCATCAAGTTTATGCACATGAACATGATGGAAGCCATTTAACAAAAGAAAAACAAGATAAATTAAGATTATTTGGGCGAATAATAAAAGATTTAGGAGGAGGAACTAAACGTGTCAGTGAATTTGATTTTTTAAATATAGCAGAAATGGTTGGTTTAACTGATTTAAAGAAATATGTAAGAGATATTTTAGAAGATCATACTCCTTTAAAATATATGTTTGTAGGTGTGCCATCAGAAAAAATAAATGAAAAGGAATTGCTACCAAGATATACACATAAAAAAGGATATAATCTTACTCCTAGACATTCAATAGGAGCTGCATTAGTAAAAGGAATTCCTTTTAAGATAGCAGGGGATTTTGTTGCTTATGGTTTAGGAGGTTTAATTATTTCTCCTCTTATTCTTTATTTAAGAAAATTATT
>MOYB01000007.1:27247-59507 GCA_001899385.1 Candidatus Caenarcanum bioreactoricola
ATTCTTTATTTAAGAAAATTATTTAAAAAAGAAAATAATAAAAATAAAGATGATTCTTAACGATTAAATTCCACCTGTACCATTAAGACCACCATCATTTCTAGCTATCCTTTTAGGACGATGAATTTCTTTTTTTCCTATAGGTTCTACTTTATTTTCCATTTATTTACTCCCTAAATTAACTTAACGTTTTCTTATTCTAATAATTCTAGAAAATTTTTCTAGAAAAGTTATTCTTTATATATATTCAGTTTACATAATTAATTTTGAAATTGTCTAGGTGTATTGACGGAGAATATTAATTTATAAATCTTTAAAAGGTTTTTTTGTAAAAGTTTTCTTTTCTTCCGGCTTTTGAGGATGTATAGTATTCACTCTTTTTGAAATTATTATAATTCCATCAAGATAAAATTCTTTATTATTAGATTTAGATTTATTTTTATTAAAAGAAATAAGTTCTATTTGACTTCTAATCATTTCATTTTGACTTAAACTATTTGCAGTAAAGAGCTTCTTTAATTCTCCACTTCCACCACCTATAGTTCTAGTATTTTCTGCTATTTTTTGTTTTTCTTTTTGAATTTCCTCTTCAGTCGTAAAATCATTTTCTTTTTTCTTGTTATCTTTAACGTCTTCTTCTGGGAAATCACCTAAAAGTTCTTTATCTATAAAAGCTAAACCTTCTATACCTGCAGGAAGATTATATTCTAATTTAACAATATAATTTTCATTTGCTTCTACTTTGTCTGGTCCTATAAGCTTTAAATAACCTTTTTCAATATAATCTTTAGCAGATTTACCAAGATATTTATAAATTGTTTCAGAAATTATATCTTCATCTATTATTTGCCAAGAATCGCCATTTTTTTTAAGATAAGTAAAACCGCTTACAATTGCCTTAAAATGGAAGATATTATCTTTTATTTTATTATTGTTATATTCAGAGGCTTTTGCAATTTCAGTTAAATTTATAGTTGCATAATCTCCACAAACATAAATAGAAGAAATTATTGATTGTAATTGAGCATCTGGATAATTCTTCCAAAAATCATTTAAATTTTCTTTTACATTTTTAATATCTGCACCATCTTTACTTTTAAAATCAACAGCATAATACTTAAGGAGTTCATTTATTTGATGATTATTCCATGCTATTTCAATTTTCCCCAATATTTCTTCTATTTCTTTAGCGGTTTTTTCTTCCCCATTACATCCAAGAAAAAGAGGTTTAACTTCAGGATATTCTCTTAAAGGGGCAACTTTTTTAACAGTCTTTTTTTTGTAAGTATTAGTATTTCTTTTTGCTTCTGCATTTAAAACTGAAAATAAAGTTAAAATAATTAAAAATATTAGTCTAAAAGTTTTCATAATGTCTCATTTAAAGGTAAGAGTTAATTTATTTATAAGAAAGAAATCAGAATTTAATTTTCACTGGGAAAATATATCTATAAAACTAGCATTAATTAGCTTAGAAACTCAAACCTTTTTTAAAATAAATTTATTAAAAGAATGTGAATTTTCTTTATATATAATTAGTAATTATGAAATTCAACTTTTAAATAATAAATATCGAAATATTAATAAAGCAACAGATGTACTTTCTTTTCCTTCTTTTTTTGAAATAAATAAAAACATAAAAAAATTATATTTAGGAGAAATTTTTATTTCAATAGATAAACTTTGTGAACAAGCAGAACTTTATAATCATTCTAAAGAAAGAGAAGCCTGTTTTCTTTTAACACATGGATTCTTACATCTTTTAGGATATGATCATGAAAAAAGCATAGAAGAAGAAAAAATTATGTTTAATTTACAAGAAAAAATAATAGAAAAATTAAAGCTGTAATACTTAAGTATAAGATAATGTAAAATAAACACTATTCATTAAATTAAAGAAAATAATATTTAAAATTTTCAAAGAAATAAAAATTTGGGCTGAAATGATAAAAATTGAACATACTTTATTTTCAGCTCCTTTTATGTTATCTGCTATATTACTTGCTAAAGAAGAATTTCCTTCTTTTTTAACTTTATTTTGGATAGTTTGTGCTTTATTTGCTACACGTTCTTGTGCCATGACCTTAAATAGAATAATAGATGCTAATTTAGATTCTTTAAACCCTAGAACATCTAGTAGAGCAATTCCGAAAGCAATACTCAAAAAATCGAAAGCTTTATTATTTGCTTTATTTAATATTTTATTATTATTTATTGCTACTTTAAATTTACCTCCTATTTGTTTAAAACTTTTTCCTTTAGCAATTTTAATGATAAGTCTTTATTCTTATTTAAAATTCTGGACATATTTATGTCATTTTTTCTTAGGCTTAACTGTTAGTGGTGCTGTTTTAGGTGGGTGGATAGCTGTTAGTGGTGAAATTTCTTTAGGGGCAGTTCTCTTTACTTTAGCAAATGCTTTTCGTATAGCAAGTTTTGATATTATTTATGCAATTCAAGATTTTGATTTTGATAAAAAATATAAAATTCAAAGTATTGTTTCAAAATTCGGAATAGAAAAGGCAATTATTATTTCTTTAATTTCAAATTTAATATCTTTTTTATTTTTTATTTTAACAACAAGATTTATTAATCAAGAATTTTTATTCCCTTTTATCTTGGCTTTAATAAGCTTAAGTATAATTTCATTTATAGAATATTTTAAAATAATCAAAGAAAAAAATTATCAGAATTTCTTTATTAATGCTTTAGGAGGAATTATATTTTTTATTATTTTATTTATAGGAAAATTAATAATTAAAAAAACTTTTTCTTTGTAAAAAATAATATTAAAGCAATACTTATAACAAAACAAATAAGAATTATTATAAAAAAGGCAAAGGGATTATTTGCAAGAGGAACTTTTACATTCATACCAAAAAGACTTGCTATAAAAGTAGGCAACATTATAACAATAGTCCAAGTAGTCATAAATTTCATTATAGCGTTCAAATTATTTGAAATTATTGAAGCATAAGCATCCATTGTGCCTGATAAAACATTTATATACATACTTGTCATTTCTATTGATTGTTTATTTTCTATTACAGTATCTTCTAAAAGTTCACGATCTTCTTCATATATACGAAAAGGTTGAATTTTATTAATTTTCTCAAGCACTGTTTGATTTGCTCTAAGTGAAGTTGAAAAATAAATTAATGAATTATTGAGATCTAAGAGCCTAAGTAATTCTTTATTTTGAGTAGAGGTTTTAAGACTTCCTTCTACAGTATCTATTTTTCTACTCATTTGGGTTAAATATGTAACAAATAATAAAGAAATCCTATAACAAATTTGAAAAAGAAATCTTGCTTTTTTTTGAGTATCAAAAGTTTTAACTTTACCAAGTTTAAAATCATTAAGAAAATTTATTTCTTTTTTTGAAATAGTAATTATAAATTTATCTGTAATTATTATTCCTAAAGGACTTGTATCATAACTACCTGGTTCAAGAATAGGATAATTCATAATTATTAAAACACGATTATCATCTGGATCTGCATCTATACGGGATCTTTCATTTTCGTCTAAAGCATCTCTTATATCTTGTTCATCTATATTTAAAAACTTAGAAAGATTTTCAATTTCTTCAGCATTAGGCAAATAAACATTTATCCAAGCTCCATTTGAAAGCTCTTCTAATTTCTCAAACTTTTTTATTTTATTATTTTCTGAGCTAAATATTTCAATCATAATTTATATAAAATATTTTAACTTAATACTCTTTCTTTAAGTTGCACGCCCCAAGATTCTATTATATCCCCTTGTTCAAAATCATTAAAACCATCAATTATTACACCACATTCAAAGCCTTGTAAAACTTCTTTTGCATTATCTTTAAATCTCTTTAAGGAACTAAGACTTGCAGTAATAAGTTCTTTTTTATTTCTATAAATTTTTACAATACTTCCATTTAAAATCTTGCCATCAAGTACATAACAACCAGCAATTTTATTTTTGCCTACAGAAAATACATCTCTTACTTCTGCAGAACCATGTTTTATCTCTATTTTTTCATCTTCAAGTAAACCGCTAAGTGCTTTCTTAACTGCTTCTGTAACTTGATAAATTATGTTATAAGTATAAACAGAGACATTATTATCTTGAGCCATTTTAGAGGCATTATAGTCCATAATTGAATTAAAATTTACTATAATTGCGCCTGCTGTCGCAGCTAAATTTATATCGCTTTCAGTTACTCTACCAGAAGCGCAATGTATTATTTTTACAAAAACTTCTTCTGTGTTTAGTTTACTTAATTCAAGAGTAATAGCTTCTGCTGAACCCTGCACATCTGTCTTTATTATAACAGGAAGTTCTTTTGCCTCTCCTTCTCTTACCATTGAAGAAAATCTTTCAAGACTTCTTCCTGATTTTAAATTTTCTCTTTGATTATGTGCTTCTGCTTGAGCTTTAGCTGTTTGAGCATCTTTTACCACTTCGAAAGTATCACCTGCTTGAGGTTGTCCATCTATCCCTAAAATTTGCACTGGAGTTGAGGGTGGAGCTGAATCTATTTCTTTTCCTTCATCATCAAGAATTGCTCTCACTCTTCCAAAAACACCACCTGCTACTATTACATCACCTTTTTTAAGGGTACCACTTTGTATAAGAAGAGTTGCTATTGAACCTTTATTCGAAGAAAGAGTTGATTCTATAACTGCACCGACTGCACGAGCATTTGGATCAGCCATTAATTTTTCTGCAAGTTCTATGTCAGAAACAAGAGTTATTTTTGCAAGAAGATCATCAAGATTTATTCTTTGTTTTGCACTTATATGAGAACAAACAACAGGTCCACCATAATCTTCTACTACTAAATTATTATCTGCAAGTTGTCCAAGAACTCTGTTTACATTTGCATCTGGTTTATCTATTTTATTAACAGCAACAATAATAGGCACATTCGCAGCTCTAGCATGTGAAATTGCTTCAAGGGTTTGAGGCATAACACCATCATCAGCAGATACAACAAGAATAGCAATATCTGTTACCTGAGCACCTCTAGATCTAAGTGCAGTAAAAGCTTCGTGTCCAGGGGTATCTAAAAAAGTAATTTTTCGGCTTTTACCTTCATGATCTTTTATTTTTATTTGGTAAGCACCGATATGTTGAGTAATTCCACCGGATTCAGTAGAAGTAATATCTTTTTTGGATTTTCTAATTGCATCAAGCAAAGTAGTTTTACCATGATCAACGTGTCCCATAATAGTAACAACAGGGGATCTTTTTTCAAGAACAGATTCATCTTTACCGTGAGAATCTACAAGTTGTTTTAATTTTTCAGTTAAATCACTACTACCAGTACTAGCTTCTTCCCAAAGAACTTCACAATTAAATTCTTTAGCAACTTTAATTATTAAATCTTTTTCAAGAACTTGATTTATAGTTCTCATTATGCCTTGCATAAAAAGACATCTTATTATTTCAGTATCAGAGATTCCTAGCTTTTCAGCTAAATCATGAATAGTCAAAGTAGTATTAACTTCTATTATACTTGGCTTTTCTTTTACAGAAAGAGTATCTCTTCCTTTTTGTTGAAATTTATTCAATTGTTGGGTTTTCTTTTGGGGTTTTGCTTTATCTTTCTTTTTAAATTTAGAAAGATGAATATTAACTGGTTTTGCAACTCTATAAGGTTGATTTTTCCCTATTGGTTGTTCTTTAACACTTTCTTTCTTTATTTCTTTCTCAATCTTAACATTTTCAAGAGGCTTTGTATTTTCAATAATCTTATCTTTCTTTATTATATCAAAATTTTCTTTTAGTTCTTTCTTTGGTAAAGCCTCTATTTTTTGTTCTTGAATTTCTTCTGTTTTATTTATTTGAATTTCTTCAATAATTTCTTTTTGACTTTCTTGAATAATAGATTTTTCTTTTTCTTGAATAGGAGGAAATTTCATTTCTTTAGTTTCAATTTTATTTATAACTTTTTTGTTGAAACTTGTAATACGTTCTTTTAAAATATCTTCCTGAGTTTTTTCAGAAGAATTTTCTAAATCTTCTTCCTCTTTTGTAGAAATTTCTTCTTCTATTTCATTTTCTTCTTTAACTATTCTACGAACAACTCTTGATATTTTTTTAGAAGCTTGAGTATTTTCTGTTGTAAGAGATATTTTTTCTGAATTTGGAATTTCTTTGTCTATATACAAAAGAACTTTTGCAACAAACTCTTTTTCTAAAGAACTTGAAGCTGTTTTAACTACTACGCCTAATTCTTTACATATTTCAAGTATTCTTTTTGTTTTAATACTTTGAACATTTTTCTTTTCTTTTTCAGTTAAATCATTTGGCACAAGATTCTTTGCCAAGTCATAAATTCTTATTTTTTCTTTTTCGGGACTCATATATTCTCCTCAACTAACTTCAAGCGATTTAACTAAAGGGCAACTATTTTCAGGTAAGTTTTCAATTAAATAATTTAATATTCCTTCTAATTCTTTTTCTAATTCAGGATATAAAGGTCTCTTTAATTTATTTAATATTTTCTTCTTATATTTTTTAGCTTCAATTACGCAATGTTTAGACTTAAAAATATAAATAGATCTTCCAGGAATATTATAATTCGAATCTAAAATAATATTAAGCTTTTCTTCTTTATTTTTAAAACAAGTAATTTTTATTAATTCTTGTCTATTAAAATTTTGTTTACAAACAGAACAAACTCTAATAATATTTTTTTTCTTCAATAATTTCCTCCTAAACTTTAATCTTTAATTTTATATTAAAAAGGAAGATATTAACAATAATTGATATAAAATTATATGTTATTATAATAAATAAATTTATGTATAAAATAGTTTTCTTTGGCACTCCTGAATATGCTATTCCAAGTCTTGAATTATTAAGAAAACATCATAAAATAATTCTTGTAATAACTCAACCAGATAAAGCAACAGGTAGAGGACAAAAAATAATAGCACCTTTAGTTAAAACTTTTGCTTTAACTAATAATTTAGAAGTTCGACAAAGTATAAAAATATCTCAAGATTTAACACTTATTGATGAATTAAAATATCTTAAGCCGGATTTTTTTGTTACTGCAGCTTTTGGACAAATTTTAAGTTCTGAAATTTTAGAAGTTCCTAAATTTGGAACTTTAAATGTACATGCTTCTTTACTACCTAAATGGAGAGGGGCTAGTCCTATTCAATCAGCTATTCTTAATGGAGATAAAGAAACAGGCATAACAATTATGCTCACAAATCAAGGACTTGATACTGGAGACATTCTTAAACAGAAAAAAATTCTTATTGAAGATACTGATGATAATGAGATTTTAACGAAGAAACTTTCACAATTAGGTGCAGATTTACTTATAGAAACTCTTGATAATTATGAAAATATAAGTCCTATTGTACAAGATAATTCTCAAGCAACTTATGCAAAGAAAATAACTAAAGAATTAAGATTTATTGATCTTGAAAAAGAGACTGGGGAAACTATAATTAGAAGACTTAGAGCGCTTAGTCCTTCTCCTAAAATTTCTTTTTCTTTAGAATTAAATAAGAAAATTAGCTTAATAAAAATAATTTCAGCAGAATTCTTAAAAGAAAAAAGTATTGATTCAAATCTGTTAGACATTAACAATAATAAGATTTTTAAATTTAATAATAATATATTAGTAAAATGTAAAGATGGATTTATAAAATTAATTAAAGTTCAACCACAAGATAAAAATATTATGAATGCAGAAGATTGGTTTAGAGGAATAAAATTTTAAATTTTTTATTTTAATTTTTCTTGTGCTCTCATTGCCCTTCTTAAAGCAGTATTTGGATTGCTATTATTATCCCTGAAGTGTACTGATGATTTTGTATGCATTGATTTTGTTAAAAAAGCTTTAGATTTTGGAGTACTACCCATAACAGCCAATATACTAAAAGCTGTTAAAAGAGGTTGAACCATCCCTGCAAAATTAATCATTATTTTTTAGTTAAGTTAATTATTGAACGAATTCCCATAACATAAATATATTCTATTCGAGAATCTCGATTCCTGAATATAACTATACCTATCAACTTGCAATATTATTTACTTATAATGTAAATTACAAAAAACTATAAATAGAAAATAAATTTTTAATAGTCTATCATAAAAAGAAAATTAATATATAATAAACTCTTGAAAGGATTATAAAATATTGAAATTAGGATTAATAGGTGCTGGTAGATGGGGAGAAAATCTTATAAGAAACTTTGTTCAACTTGGTGTCTTATCAACAATTTGTGATACTAACGATTCTGCTTTAAATAAAATAAATAAAAGATTTCCTACTGTTAAATTAACAAAATCTTTTTTAGATATAATAAATGACCCTTCTATAAATGCAGTTGTTATTTCTGCTCCTACAAAACTCCATGAAGAATTTGCAAAATTATCTTTAAGAGCAGGCAAACATGTTTATGTTGAAAAACCTTTAGCTAGAAATGAAAAAGGTGCTATTGAGCTTATGCAAATGGCTGATGAATTAAATCTTGTTTTAATGGTAGGACATTTATTGCTTTATCATCCTGCTGTTAATAAACTTAAAGAACTTATTGGCGAAGGCGCACTTGGTGAAATCCGTTATTTAAATAGTGATAGACGTAATTTCTCTTCAGTTAGAGGTGATACAAATGTGATTTGGGATTTAGCTCCTCATGACATTTCAATGATAAATTATATTTTAAGCGATGATAACGAAGAAGAATGCGAAATTGAATTACTTGATGCAAAGGGGTTTTCAACTTCTAATGATAATGTTTTTGATGTTGCACATTTAGATCTTTGTTTTAAAGGTAATATCTCTGCTCATATACATAATACTTGGATAGATCCTCTTAAACAATGCTTATTAACAGTGAACGGTAGTAAAAAAACAGCTGTTTTAAATGATGTAGATACTGAAAGAAAACTTTCTTTATATAGTATGCTTCCTGATGGACAAATACTTGAAGAACATCCTATTTATATAAAAGATGAACCTTTAAGATTAGAATGTGAGCATTTCTTAGACTGCGTAAAATCTGGCAAAAGACCTCTTAGTGATGCTTTTAATGGCTATAAAGTTGTACGAATACTTGAAAAAGCTGATTTTATAATGAATCAAAAATCTTTTGCTTAACTACTACTTAAATTTAAAATTTCTTTTTCCATTGTATTATTAACAGAAATACAAGCTAATATGCTTTTTGTCATCATACTAGCACTAACAAGTTTTTTAAGTTCTTCTGTAGTGTTTACATTTGAACCTTCTTGCATTTCTCCATTAATTTTAACTTTTTTCCCTTCTTTTGTATCTCTTTCTAATTCAAGTCTTATTTCAGGCTTTGCACCTTTAGAAGAATACTTTAATATATCTTCAAAACACAAACATTCACAATTAGGTGCGATTTTACCTACTAATGCTTTATATCCTAAAGTATTTGCATTTGCAATATTTACTGAGACTATTTTGCCAAGATCCTCTGATGCTTTTAATGCACTTTTAAGAAGATTTCTATTTGTATTTTCAAACATATTAACTCCTTTAAAAATTATGAGGGCTTAAATCCATCTACTACTGCTGATTTTTCTCTTATTGAAAATCTTAATAGTTTATTCATAGCTGAATTCATATTTACTGCATCTGCAAATTCTATTGAAGAAAGTCTAACAGAAGATGAAACCTTTGTCGGAGAGCTACTATCTTCAAGTGCTTTTTTTATATTTGTTGAAGAAAGATCTTTTTCTGTAGATATTTTATGCATTAATTCTTTAAAATCTAATTTTTTTGTGCAAAGTTCATTTGCATTAGGTGCAGAACTTTTTATTAGATTATCTGATGCTAGAAATCTATTATGTTCAGCAATTTTAGTTAAGAAAAAAGCAAGTTCTTTATTATTTTCAAAATTTTCAATCATATATTTGATATGTACAAAATTAATCTTGTTTTTATCAATCAAAAAGTTGAATAAAATAGTAAAATTATTTTTCTTAGAACTTTTTAAAATATGCTTGACATAAAGACTATAAGAAAAGAAACTGAATTAGTAAAAAATAAACTTTCATCTAGAAATAATGAATTTATTCAAAAACTTGAAGAACTTCTTTTTATTGATGAAAATATAAGAAAATTAAAAATTCAAATCGATGAGCTTAAATCTCAAAGAAATAGTTTAAGTAAATCTGTTAAATCTAAAGAAGAAGCTGAAACTATTAAAGAAAAAGTAAAAGAAATTAATAATCAAATAAATTTATTAGAAGAAAAATCAGAACAATATGAAGAAGAAATAAATCAAATAGTTTGGTATTTGCCAAATATGCCTAGCGATGAAGTGCCCCAAGGCAAAGATGAAAGCGAAAACGTAGAGATAAAAAAATATGGACAAATACCTATTAAAACTCGAGTGGAAGACCATTTTATTATTGCAGAAAGAAAAAATATTTGGGATCAAAACAATACAACAAGATTTTGCGGAAGTCGTTTTAGTAGTTTTGTAGGACTGGGCGCTAAACTTCAAAGAGCTTTAATAAATTTCATGTTAGATGAAGCTTCTCAAAATGGCTATACAGAGATTTCAACTCCAATAATAGTAAAATCAAATGCACTTAAAGGTACTGGACAACTTCCTAAATTTGAAGAGGATCTCTATAAATTAACAGAAGATGATTTATATCTTATACCTACTGCAGAAGTTACTCTTACTAATTTCTTTGCAAATGATAATCTTTTGAATAATGAAGACTTACCAAAAAGATTATGTGCATATACTACTTGTTTTAGAAGAGAAGCTGGAGCAGCAGGACGAGATACTAGAGGGCTTATTAGACAACATCAATTTGATAAAGTTGAATTAGTTCATATTTGTAAAGCTGAAGATAGTGAAGAAGAACATGAAAAACTTGTTAGAAATGCAGAAAAAATCTTAGAAAAATTAGAATTGCCTTATAGAAGGATACTCTTATGTACCGGTGATATGGGGTTCTCTGCTAAAAAATGTTATGATATTGAAGTTTGGTTCCCTTCACAAAATAATTACCGAGAAATAAGTAGTTGTTCAAATTGTGGAGATTTTCAAGCAAGAAGGCTTAATCTTAGATTTAAAAGAGATAATGCATCAAAACCAGAATTTTTACATACTTTAAATGGATCTGGATTAGCAATAGGTAGATGTTGGGCAGCAATAATTGAAAACTATCTTAAAGAAGATGGAGATATAGAAATTCCTCAGGTTCTTAGAAAATATATGAATGGGCTTGAAATTATATGATATAATTCTAATGATTTTTTGGGCGAATGGCGGAATTGGTAGACGCGCATGACTTAGGATCATGTATCTTTTGATGTGAGAGTTCGAGTCTCTCTTTGCCCAATTTTTTATTATAATAATTTACATTAAAAAGTGATCATTAGTCAACAAATAAATTTCTCAGGGAAACCCCCTTCGCCCCCTTAACAGGGGGAATCTAAAGGATACAAGTCTTTAAAATGGGGCTGTCGCCCCAAACCCCACAAAATTATGAACTCAATCTCCCCCTGTTAAGGGGTTTCGGGGGTTTTTTAAAAAGAAAATTGGTATTACATTAATGTTCAAAAAAGTTTTATTTATTTTATTTTTTGTTTTTTCTTTTTCTAATTGCTTTGCTAAAAATCAATCGGAATTACAAAATATTTTATTAGAAGCAATTAATCAAAGTAAAGAAAAATTTCCTAATTTTATTGCTAAAGATATTTCAATTACACTTATTGATATTACAAATAAAAATATACCTATCAAAGCTGAATATCAAGGAGAACAGGAATTTTATCCAGCAAGTATTTTAAAGTTATTTTTATTAGTAATGCTTGAAGATAAAATTCTACAAAATAAAATTAATGAAAATGAACAAATAAAATATGCTCTTAATAAAATGATTTCAATTTCTTCAAATGATGCAACTTCGTATATAATAGATTTACTTACTAATACAACAAGCGGTCCTGAACTTTCAAATAAAAAACTTAAAGAATTTTTATACAAAAGAAATTCAATTAATAGATATTTTAAAAATAAAGGTTATAATATCCAAATTTGGAATAAACCTGCTTATGAAGGCAAATATGGACGGGAAAATCAAATACCTTATTCTAGTAAAATAACTACTAATGATACTGCAAAGCTTTTATATGAGATTTTTACAGATAAAATATTAGATCAAAAAACAAATTCAAATATCAAAAATTTATTAAAAAGAGATATTAATTCAGCAAAAGAAAGTATTAATGAAGAAAATACAAATTATCAAGCATTAATGTTTTCTGCTAAATATCTACCAAAAGATTCTGAATATTATTCAAAAGCAGGCTGGACAACTAAAGTTAGACATGATGCTTCCTATATTATCTTACCTAACAATAAAAAATATATATTTGTAATTTTTACAGCTAATCAAAGTGAAAACTTAGAATTAATACCTTTTATTTCAAAGATTATTGCAGATAATCTTTATTAGCTTAAACGACCTTCAAGTTCCCCTAAATAATCAAGTTCTCTATATTTTTCTGCGAAATCTAAGCCATAACCTATTACAAATTTATCTTCTATTTCAAAACCATAAAAATCAGGTTCTATTTGTACTTCTCTTCTTGATGGTTTATTAAGTAAACTAACTAAAACAAGTTTTGAAGGCTTAAATTGTTCTTCTATGTATTTTTTAAGAAAAGCAGAAGTTTGTCCAGTATCTACAATATCTTCTACAAGTAAAATATTTTTACCATAAATATTAGATGGCAAGCTAAGATCCGGAGCTTTTATTACATTTGAAGACTGTGTATTATCTCCATAACTAGCTATTCTTACAAATTCTATTTGTGCAGCAACATCTAATTCTCTAACTAGATCAGCTGTAAAAATATATGCACCTTTTAAAACGCCTATAACAATTAATGAATCATCTTCTTGTAAATTCTTCTTGAAATATTCACTTATTTCATGCCCGAGTTCTTTGGTTCTTTTCTGAATTTCTTCTTTGGAAAATAATACTTTAGGTTTTACTTTTTTCATAATTAGATATTATAGCTTTATATTACTTTTGCTATCAAGATATATATCAATTTTTTGTATTTCTCTTTGAAAATAAAAAAGAAATACTAGAAAGAAGATTCTCCTTTCTTAAAGTATATTTTGCCCTGTAAATAATTTTTTTATTGTGTTTCAAAAAATTAGGTAATAAAAAAGAAATTATCATTGTTTTATTTAATTTTTCTAGAAAAATAATGATAAACGATCTTCTTTCTATTTTCTAGAAAATATATTAAAAAATTCTAAGAAAGTATCTTCTTTTTTGATATATTGAGTCAAACAAGAATGTTAATTTTGTGTAAGAAATTCTCCTATTTCATTAAATACAGGACCTGCTACTGTATCACCAAATCTTCCTATTTTGGGATTATCAAAAACAACTAACATAAGATATTTAGGTTTTTGAGCAGGGAAAAATCCTATAAAAGAAGTTATTACTTGATCTGGATAATAAGTTCCTGTTTCTTTACAAAATTTCTGAGAAGTACCTGTTTTACCTGCAACACTTATATTTTTTATATTTCCTGATAAATGTGATTGATCTTCAAGATTTTCTTTTACACTTTCAGTCATAATGGTAGTCATAATTTTAGCAGTTTTTTTTGAAATAACTCTTTTACTTTTTATTTGAGTTTTCTTAATTATTTTTCTTTTATCAGCATTTTTAATTGCTTTAATTAAATGAGGTTTAACTAATATACCGTTATTTGCAATTGCATTAACTGCAGTAACAAGTTGTATTGGAGTAACAGCAACTACCCCTTGCCCAAAACCTGTTGTTGCAAGATCTATTTGAGACCATTGATTATAATCTTTTAAATAACCTGCTGATTCTCCTTGTAATTCTATGCCAGTTTTTTCACCAATATCAAATTTCTTTAATTCTTTATAAAAATTCTCTGCACCTAAAGATAAAGCAATTTCTGCAGAGGCTGTATTAGAAGAATGTCGCAATATATTTATTAAATCTAATTCTTTTTCATAACCAGCTTTATAATTATAATTTTTTATAGTAGTTTTATTTACTTTTATTTTACCTTTATCTAAATATTTAAAATCTTCTTTAATTTTTTTCTTTTCTAATGCAGCAGCTAAAGTTAAAATTTTAAAAGTTGAACCTGGTTCATACATTTGAGTAATAGACCAATTATTCATATTTTCCAGTGGATATTTTGAATATTCATTTGGATTAAAATCAGGATAATTTGCCCAACTTAAGATTTCTCCAGTTTTAACATCCATTATAATAACTGTTGCTTTATCTGGTTGTGCTATTTCAACATTTTTTTTAAGTATATTTTCAGTTTTATATTGAATCCCAGAATCGATTGTTAATTCTATAACTTGTCCAAGTGAGCTATTTATAACTGGTACATATGGCGAAAGATGATAAACAGGGAGCCCATCACTTCGAAGAATTACTTGTTTGCGATGATCTTTAGCAATTTGTAGATATCTATCAAAAGCATTTTCTATTCCACTATCCCCAGAAAAAGACCAGTTTACAAAACCCAAAATATGAGAAGCTAATTTATTTTGAGGATATATACGATAATTCCGTGAATGAACTTCTATTCCTCTAATTTTTAATAAATTTATTTGTTTAGCACTTTTTTTATCAAGACCACTTACTAATCTTGAAATATATTTTCTTTTTGCTATTTTTTGTAAATCAAATGCATTTATATTAAGAATTTCAGCAAGTTTTTCTTCTTTTTCTATAGAAGGATTGTAATTTTTAGGATGAATATAAACATCAAATTTTATACTATCAACAGCTAAAGTCATACCTTTACGATCTATTATTTCCCCTCTAAAAACAGGAGTAGAAGTAGAAAATCTTTTTTGATTATCAGCTAATTTTTTTAAATCTTTAGATAAAACAACTTGTAAATAAATAATTCTAAAAAAAATAATAAATAAAAATAACAAAAATAATAATTGAATAAGACGAACACGCCAAAGATTTATATTTTTATTTGTCATTTACGACTTAAACTCTTTCTTTTAGAAAGAATTATACCTTAGAGCTATTATTTTTATAATGTTGAAATAGTTTTTTGCAATGCAGATTTAAGAATTTCTTTTTCTTCATCTGTTATTGCTTGTCCTTGATTTAATTTTTCATAAAGTTCTGGAATAATATTTTTTGCTTGATTTGACCATAAAGTTTTAAATTTTTCTGTATCTTTTGTTTCTTCAAACATATCTAACATACCTTCTAATCCAGCAAATAATATAGAAACTTGTAATGCTAACTCTATAGGAGAATTTTCTTTTTGTATCAATAAATGATTTATAATTTTGCCTCTTAAAAGTTGCTTTTGAGTAGATTTATCAAGATCTCCTGCAAATTGTGCAAATTTCTTTAATTCATTATATTGAGCAAGTGAAAGTCTTAAAATCCCAGCAACTTGTTTTATTGCTTTTGTTTGAGCAGCACCACCTACTCGTGAAACTGAAATACCTACATTTATAGCAGGTCTCATTCCTGAAAAGAAAAGATCTGAATCTAAAAATATTTGCCCATCAGTAATACTTATTATATTTGTAGGAATATATGCTGAAACATCTCCTGCTTGAGTTTCAACTATAGGTAAGGCAGTAATCGAACCCCCACCCAATTCATCAGAAAGTTTAACGGCTCTTTCTAAAAGTCTTGAATGTAAATAAAACACGTCCCCCGGATAAGCTTCGCGACCAGGAGGTCTTCTAAGTAGCAAACTCATTGAACGATAAGCAACTGCATGTTTTGAAAGATCATCATATATTATTAAAACGTCTTTACCTTTATACATAAAATCTTCAGCAATGCTAACTCCACTAAAAGGAGCTATATATTGCAATGCCGGTGCATCTGTTGAAGAAGCAAAAACTATAATTGTATAATCCATTGCTCCTTGTTCTTCTAAAAGTTTATAAACTTGGTTTACAGATGCTTGTCTTTGTCCTATAGCAACATAAATACAAATAGGTCGGTCTTTTTGATTTTTTTGATTTAAAATTGTATCTATTGCAATAGCTGTTTTACCTGTTTGTCGATCTCCTATTATTAATTCTCTTTGTCCTCGACCTATAGGTATCATAGAATCAATAGATAATATGCCAGTTTGAAGAGGTTCATTAACAGATTTTCTTTCTATTATTCCACAAGCTTTTTGTTCTATAGGACGTAAATTATCACTTTGTATATTTCCTCTACCGTCTAAAGGATTACCTAAAGGATCTATAACTCTACCAATAAGAGCATTACCAGTAGGTACAGAAGCTATTTTACCAGTTGCATAAACTTTACTTCCGTATTTTATATTTATCCCTTGTCCAAAAAGTACTATTCCAACAAAGTCATTTTCGAGATTAAGAACCATTCCCATTGTATTTTCAGGATCGTCGAACTGAACAAGTTCTTGTTGCATTGCCTGAGAAAGTCCATAAACATTAGCGATACAATCTCCACAAGAAATAACAGTCCCATAATCTTTTTTTTCAAGACTCTCTTTATAATTTGTAATTTGTTCTTTTAATATATTTGTTATATCTTCTGGATATATAGAGACCATAATATACCTCTAATAAATTTGTATTATTTTAGCTTTTAAACTATACTATCTAAGAAATTTAATTATTGCCTTATTTTTTTAATTAAATGAATAATAAATTTAACTTATTACAAAAATTACTTCCCCCAGATGAAAAGATTTTTTTCTTTTATTTTGAGCAGGGAGCTAATCAATGTCTTGAAACTGCTAAACTTTTTCATCGTATTGTTAATAATGAACTAAATGAAGAACATCTTATAAAGGCAAAAGCATTAAAACATGAAAGTAATGATCTTGTTAAAGAAACACTTAATAAACTTAATACATCATTTATTACTCCAATAGAAAGAGAAGATATACAATCAGTTATATCTTTACTCAACAAAATAGTAAGAAGAGTTGCAAAAGCTTGTTTATATCTTAAAGTCTATCGAGTAAAAGAATTTGATCGTACAATGAAAAAACAGGCAGGCTTATTAATAGAAGCAGTAGAAGAAATGAATTTTATATTATCTCATTTTACTAAAGCAAAACCAATGGCTGAAATAGTTGAAAGTAGCTATAAAATGAAAGAAATAGAATCAAGGGGAGATGAGATTTTGCTTCATGCAATGGAAGATCTTTTTTCTGGTAATCATGAACCAATAGAAGTAATCAAACTAAGTGATTTATATCGAAAAATTGAAATAGCAATTAATAGTTGTTCATGGGTCTTTGAAAATGTCTTAAATATAATCTTGAAACATAGTTAAAGCTCTTGTTATCAGCCCCTAGCCCACTTATAAGGGGGAGTCTAAAAGGATAAAAAATGGCTAAAGAAAAACAAATCTTTAAGAAACCCCCTAACCCCCTTAACAGGGGGAATATAAACAATGTACCTAATGAAGCATTAACTTTTTTAGGTACATTTAAATATAATCGTGAAATTGCACAAATTGCAAAAGATTTAAGGAAAAATCAAACTATTGCAGAAAAATATCTTTGGAATAATATTCTCCGAAGTTCTAAAACAGGATATAAATTTATTCGTCAAAAAACTATAGATAAATTTATTCTTGATTTTTATTGTTCTGAACTACTTATAGGAATTGAAGTAGATGGAGAAATTCATAATTTACAACAAGAACAAGATCAGATTCGTTCTGAATATTTAGAAGAACTTGGTATTAAAATTATTAGATTTAAAAATGAAGAAGTATTAAATGAAATAAAAAATACAAAAAATAAACTTGAAGATTTTATTAAAAGTAGAGAAATAGAATTACAAGAAAAATCATCCCTTAAAACTCCCCCTGTTAAGGGGGTTGGGGGGTTTCTTAAGGAGACTTTTATTTAATGGAACTTTTATTATTTATTCTTGTTATAAGTGCCGCAATATTATTTGAATATATAAACGGCTTTCATGATACTGCAAATTCAATAGCAACAGTTGTTTCTACTAGGGTACTTAGTCCTAAAAAAGCTGTTATTTATGGCGCAACACTTAACTTTATAGGAGCATTATCTGGAACTCATGTTGCAGCAACTATAGGCAAAGGTATTGTTGATGCTGGAAGTGTAAGTCAATGTGTGATATTATCTGCTTTGATTTGTGCAATTGTATGGAATCTGATTACTTGGTATTGGGGCTTGCCTTCTAGTTCTTCTCATGCATTAATTGGCGGACTTTTAGGTGCAAGTATTGCTAATGCAGGCTTATCAGTAGTTAATCTTAAAGGTCTTTTAGAAAAAGTAATATTTCCAATGATTCTTTCTCCTGTAATAGGCTTGATTATTGGATTTTTATTTATGTTAGCTTTACTTTGGCTTTTTCATCGATCAAATATTTGTAAAGCAAATCTATGGTTTAAAAAACTTCAATTAATATCTTCAGGAGTTATGGCGTTTAGTCATGGATCTAATGATGCACAAAAAACAATGGGAATAATTACATTAGCGGCTGTTTCTTTTTATAAATTAAAGGATTTTGAAGTAAATATAATTGTAATTGTAGTTTGTGCTGCAACAATGGCTTTCGGTACTCTCGCAGGTGGTTGGAAAATAATAAAAACCATGGGAAGTAAAGTTATTAAACTTAAGCCTATACATGGTTTTGCGGCAGAGACCGCTTCAGCAGGGGTAATTTTAACTGCTTCACATTTTGGAATACCAGTTAGTACTACTCATGTAATTTCAAGTTCTATTATGGGAGTCGGTACTACACAAAGATTATCAGCAGTAAACTGGAAAATAATAGGAAATATAGTTATTGCTTGGACAAGTACAATTCCTTTTTGTATGATACTTTCAGGAATTATTTTTTCCTTAGGTAAAATAATTTTTAATTAATACATATCGATTTAAAACCTCCCCCGCCTCCTTAACAGGAGGAGCCGAATTCATAGTTTTGTGGGGTTTGGGGGGCAACCCCATTATAAAGACTTTTATCCTTTAGATTCCCCCTGTTAAAGGGGTGGAAGGGGTTTCTTAAAAGAAAATTTATTTGTTTGGTTAACGATCGCTTTTTAGTATAAAATATAAAGTTTATATCAAAATTAATAAGTTATGAAGATATGTCTTAATAGTACAAAATTAAATTTTAAAGCAAAGTATAAATATCATACAAAAAAAGAAGTTTTAAATTATTTAGAAGCAGCATTTCAAGCACAGCAACAACGTCATTTGGTAAAAAATAGTTTAACAAGTATTGCTTTTCATTCAGAAAAATCAATAGGAGAATTAAAAGGAGATCCAGCATGCGTGGAATTGGTTCAAAGATTAGAAAGAGATCATTCTTTAGCAACTCGGGCTTTAGAACTTCTAGACTCTGGTGTTACATTTTAAATCTTATTAAAAATTTTTTTAATTTTAATTTGTTTTAGTATAATTTTAAAACTTGAATTTATATGTTGATAATATGAACTTTGATAAAAATTATGAAGCTTCTGAAATAGAAAAAAAATGGAATGATTTTTGGATTAAAAATAATATATTTTCTGTAAAAGAACCTTTAAAAGCAGATTTTTCAATAGTATTACCTCCGCCTAATGTAACAGGTGAACTTCATATGGGACATGCTTTGAATTGTACTCTTCAAGATGTTCTCATAAGATATAAAAGAATGAGGGGTTATAAAGTTCATTGGCAAACAGGCACAGACCACGCAGGAATCGGCACGCAAATAGTAGTTGAAAAACAACTTGCAAAAGAAAAACTTAATAAATATGATTTAGGGAAACAAGCATTTTCTAAAAGGGTTTGGGATTGGACAAATAAACATAAAGGTAAAATTCAAGAACAAATGAAAATTCTTGGTTGTTCTGTTGATTGGTCTCATGATAGTTTCACTTTAGATCCTCATTATGTAAAAGAAGTAAGACAAGCTTTTTTTAAACTATTCAAAGAAAATTATATCTATAGAGGTACAAGACTTATAAATTGGTGTCCTAAATGTTTAACTAGTCTTTCTGATCTTGAAGTTATACATTCAGATAAAAAAGCAAAATTATATAAAATAAAATATTATTTGAATTCTAATGAATTTTTAGTTGTAGCAACAACAAGACCTGAAACACTTTTTGGAGATGTTGCTGTTGCTATTAATCCTCAAGATTTAAGATATAAAGAAATAATTTCTAAAATTCAAAAAAATGAAAAAGTTTTTGTTAAACTTCCTCTTGTAAATAAAGAAATCCCTGTTATATTAAATGAAAATGTTAAATTGGATTTTGGGACTGGTGCTTTAAAAATTACACCTAGTCATGATTTTAATGACTATGAAATAGCTAAAACAAATAATACTTTAGAACAAGCAATAAATATATTTAATGATAAAGCTTGTATTTTAGCATTAGATTTTATTCCAAAAGAATTTCACGGTTTAGATAGATTTTTAGCTAGAAATTTAATCATTTCAAAATTGGAAGGGCAAGGACTTTTAGAAGGAATAGAAGAATATGAACAAAGCCAAGCATTACATGATCGTTGTGATACTGTTATAGAGCCTTATTTATCAAAACAATGGTTTGTTGAGATGAAAGATCTTGCTCAAATAGCAATTACTGCATTAAAAACAGAGCAAGTGAAATTTTATCCAGAAAGATATTCAAAGACTTATTTAGATTGGCTTGAAAACATACAAGATTGGTGTATAAGTCGTCAACTTTGGTGGGGACATGAAATCCCTGTATTTTATAAAAAAATCGAAAAGGAAAATACTTTATTAGAAGAAAAAGAATTTTTAAATAAATATTTTTACTACCCTAACCCCCTAACCCCCTGTCCTGCTTCTTTGAAGCCCTCACCCCCAACCCCTCTCCTAAAAGAGAGGGGAGTAAGGATAAAAGGAACAGATATTTTCTTAATTGAAAAATTAAAGCCTTTTGCTAAAGAAATGAGAAAAGAGTTTACAGAAGCAGAAAATCTTTTATGGCAAGAATTAAGAAATAATAAATTAGGTTTTAAATTTAGAAGACAACATTTAATAGATAAATTTATTGTTGATTTCTTCTGTATTGAAACTCAACTAATAATAGAAGTTGATGGGGAAATTCAGGAAAAAACAAAAGAATATGATAGTTTGAGAGAAGAATTCCTTACAAGTCTTGGTTGTAAAGTTATTAGATTTTCTAATGAAGAAATTTTAAATAATATAAAAGAAGTTAAAGAAAAAATAGTTTTTACCCTCTCTTTCAGGAGAGGGTCGCCCGAAGGGCGGGGTGAGGGCAAAGAAGATTATCACATTAAAATTGAAGAAGACGAAATTCAACTAGTTCTTAAAGAAAGTAATTTAAAACTTGAAGAAGAATTAATTAATAGAGGTTATATTAAAGATTCATCTGTTCTAGATACGTGGTTTAGTTCAGCATTATGGGCTTTTGCAAGTCAAAGAAAACATGGAGAATCTATCGAAAAACCTTATTGGACTAATGTATTAAGCACTGCCCGAGAAATAATAAATTTATGGGTTTCTAGAATGATTTTTTCTTCAATAAAATTAACTGATAAACTTCCTTTTAAAGATATTTTGATTCACCCAGTAATTCAAACTGCTGATGGTAAGCGAATGAGCAAATCAAAAGGGAATGCAATAGATCCTATAGAATTAGTAAATTTATATGGAGCAGATGCAAGTAGGCTTTGGTATTGTTCAGTTGGTATTAATTCAAATCAAGATATACGGTTTACAGGCAATAAAGAAATAGAAAACAAAAAAAGATTCATAAATAAATTTTGGAATGCATGTAAATTTGCTTCTCAAAAACTAGAAAATAAAAATCTCAAAGATTTAAAAACTCCAGAAATTAATAATTTAATTTATACAGAAAACATATATATATTGTCTTTATTTTCTGATTTATTAAAAAACATAAATAATAATCTTGAAAATTATGATTTTACTAATTTTTGTGAAAATCTTGAAAATTTTATTTGGAATGATTTTTGTGATTGGTATCTTGAAACAATAAAATTTAGGCTTGAACAAGAACATTTAGAAGTTTTATTATTTATTTTAAAGAATCTTATTTTGGCACTTTATCCAGTAATTCCTTTTGTAGCAGAAGAATTATATTCTATTTTTTATAATATTGAGAATCAAACTATTGCTTTCGAAGAATATCCACAAGCATTTACAGAAGAATTTAATTATAAAAAAGAAGAAATAATTAAATTCAAAAATATGAAAAAACTTATAACTACAATAAGATCAATAAAGAAAAATATTTTAGGTTTAAATGATCGTAAAAATATAAAAATTTCTTTAAATGGAGAAATTAATAATTTAGAAGATATTTTTGGAAATTGTAAATGGCAAGATTTAGCATTTATAGAATTATCTGCGCATACAATAGAAACTAACACTCTTCAAAAGACTCTTGAATTTAATGATATAAAGCTTTTAATGCAAATAGAAATTCCAGAAGAAGTAAATCTTAAAGATCGTATAGATAAACTTAATAATAATCTTAAAAAATTATTAGAAGAAAAAGAAAAATTACAAATGAATGAAGCTTTTCTTAAAAATGCAAACCAAGAAAGAATAATTGAAAGACAAAAAAGAATATCTGAAATTAATTCTCAAATCGAAGAATTAAAAGATTTCTTGACAAATATTTTCAATCCGTCTATACTTAAATAATATTTTATTTTTTAAAAGGGATTAAAAAGATGAGAACAAAAGCTTTAAAAACAATCGGTAATATGTATTGCGGGGGGGTAAAAACGGAATATTAAAAGCTTCGCCTGCAAGGTTAAAAATAGTAAAGATTGCTATGAATGCTATAAAAGAAGCAGCTATTGCTATAGAAAATGGTGATAGATCTCCTTTTATTTTTATAAAGATTCCTAGTAAGGGATATATTGTTAATATTAGTGGAACTAATACAGATTTTACTTCGGCAAAAGGAGTATTTTTAGACTTCCTTAAACAATCTTCGCATGATGAAAGAATTAGACTTTTGCCTAAACATAATGAAATTAAAGCTTACAAGAAGTATATACAAGCTTGTGAAGAGTATATACAAAAAGCGATTCAAGAATTAGAATAATAATTAATTTTTAATTTCTTTATATAAATAATTTAAATCTAGTATTAAATCTTTATTTAGATTATGTTTTTTTGCATAACCCGCATTTACTTCTAAAACATATTTTATAGGTAAAGAAGAAGTATAAAATAAATCTTCTCTTAAAATCTCTACATTCTCATATATATCAGAAATTTGACCGTTTTCTTTTATAAAAATAATATCTAAAGGAATATAAGTATTTTTCATCCAAAAAGAAACTTGTGCAGGTTGATCTAATTGAAAAAGCATTGCACAATTTTTACAAAGACTTTGTCTAAACATAAGCCCTTTTTCTCTTTCTTCATTATTATCTGCTAATTCCAAATTTTCAAACTTTAATTTTAAGGGTGATGAATTGCAAGCAGTTGAAAGAATTATTACTAATATTACTATTAAGAAATTATTTATTTTCATGATTTTTATTATAATAAAATAAATAAATAAATGGAAAATAAAATGAAGAAAAAACTTATTGCTGGGAACTGGAAGCTTAATCCAACTACAAAAACAGAAGCTATTAAACTTGCTGAAAATATAAAAAATAATACAAAAAACTTTAATTTTGAAGTAGCTCTTTGTGTACCTTCTATATACTTAGATACTATAAATGAAATTATTAAAGATTCTCCTATTAAACTTGGTGCACAAAACTGCTATTTTGAAGAAAAGGGCGCTTTTACTGGGGAAATCTCCGCACAAATGCTTAAAGACCTTAATTGTAAATATGTAATTCTTGGACATAGTGAAAGAAGAAGTCTCTTTGCTGAAACCGATGAAATAATAAATCATAAAATAAAAATTGCAATGAAAAATACTTTGATTCCTATTTTATGTGTAGGAGAAAGCGAAGAACAAAGAAATAAAAATATTACTGATTCTATTATAGAAGCACAACTTACAGCAGATTTAAAAGATATAAGCATAGATGGAAATAATTTAGTAATTGCTTATGAACCAATTTGGGCTATAGGTACAGGCAAAACTTGTTCTTCTGAAGAAGCAGATAGAGTATGTGGTTTAATTAGAAATAAAATCGCTCAATTATATTCAAAAGACATAGCATCTAAAATTACAATTCAATATGGAGGTAGCGTTAAATCTTCAACAATAAAAGAACAAATGAAAATGGAGAATATAGATGGTGCGTTAGTAGGTGGTGCTAGCTTAATTGCTGAAGAATTTAATTTACTTTTGCAAAATGCTAATAACTAAATAAATAATGCTCCTTTTGTGGAAATAATAATCTATGAATATAAAAAAATTTCTTTTATTAATATTTCTATCATTTGGAGCTTTAACTTTAAATGCACAACAAAATTACTTTAAAATAGTTATTAATATACCTAGTTGTACTTTAAAATTACTTTATAATAATAATTTAATTAAAGAATATCCAGTAGGAGTAGGTTATTCTGCAAAATATAAAACACCTATGGGTGAATATAAAGTTTTATCAAAAATAATAGATCCTATTTGGGAACATCCTTATGATCCGCCAGGGAAAACTCGTATTAAAAATCTTGAACAAAATCCTTTAGGTACACGATGGATAGGTTTTCATTCAGATGGTAATGGCTATTATGGAATGCATGGGACTAATGAACCTCAATCAATAGGTAAATTTGTTTCACATGGATGCGTTAGAATGCAAAATAAAGCTATTGAAGAAATTTTTGATTTAATAGCTAATGATACAGTTGTTAGTGTAACTTATAAAAGATATGCTTTATTTCAAAAATCAAATGAAATATTTATAAGAATATATCCTGATCCTTATAAAATTATGGATTTAGATGAAGAGGAAATTTTAAATGAAATAAAAACTACTTTTTCAATAAATTTTGAATTAAATGAAAATGAATTTTCTAAAGCAATGCAAGATAATGGTTATTCAAAAAAGAATTATAAAATAGGAATTATAAATAATTTTTATTCAAACTTTCCTTATAGAAATAAAAATCTTTATGAATCACAGTATACAGAATTTAAAAAGTATATGAATTAAAAAATGCAAATGCATTTGATATAATGTTGAAATTCTTTTAAATACAAGTTAATGAAAATAGGTATAATAGGAGTAGGTTATGTAGGTTTAACAACAGGTAGTTGCTTTGCAGATATGGGTAATACTGTTGTTTGTCTTGATAAAGATATAAATAAAATTAATAATCTTAAACAAGGTATTTCTCCTATATATGAACCAAGTCTTGAAGAAATTATTCATAAAAATTTAAAAAATAAAAATTTAACTTTTACTATTAATATAAATGATTTACTTGATTCTGAAATAATATTTATAGCAGTAGGCACCCCCCCAAATGAAGATGGTTCTGCTGATCTTCAGTACGTAAAACAAGTTGCTAAAGAATTAGGACAAGTAATAAATAAATATTGTGTAATTGCAACAAAATCTACTGTACCTGTTGGTACTGGTGAAGCTATAAAAGAAATAATTAAACAAGAAATTAAAAAAAGAAATCTTGATTTAACCTTTGATATAGCAAGTAACCCAGAGTTCTTAAAAGAAGGCAGTGCTGTTATTGATTTTGAGAAGCCAGACAGAATAATTATAGGTTGTGAAAATGAAAGAACTCAAAAAATAATGAATGAATTATATAGAGCATTTATCATGAGAGATAACAGAAGAATACTCTTTATGCCTATTCGTGCTGCTGAAATGACTAAATATACCGCAAATGCAATGTTAGCAAATAGAATTTCTTTTATGAATGAAATTGCAGAAATTTGTGAAGCCTTAAAAATAAATATAAATGATATAAGAAAAGGTATTGGTACTGATGATCGTATTGGTTCTAAATTTTTATATGCAGGTGCTGGTTATGGAGGATCATGTTTTCCTAAAGACGTAAAAGCTCTTATTAATATTGCTGAGAACTTAAATATTCATGCAGAGATTTTACATTCTGTAGAAACTAGAAATAAAAAACAAAAAGAATTGTTATTTAAAAAAGTAAAAACTTATTTTAATGGAAATTTACAAAATAAAAAAATTGCTTTTTGGGGACTTTCTTTTAAACCAATGACTGATGATATAAGAGAAGCAGTGTCTCTTATTCTCACAGATCTTTTTGTAGAAGCTGGTTGTACAATTAATGCTTTTGATCCTGTTGCCTCAAATAATTTTAAAAATACTATTAATCAAGAATATTTAAAAAATAATATAGTAAATATTTTTGAAGATAAATATGAAACTCTTAAAGATTGTGATTGCTTACTTTTAATAACTGAATGGAGTGAATTTAGGAATCCTGATTTTGAAGAGATGAAAAAATTATTAAAAAAACCAATTATATTTGACGGTAGAAATCAATATGATGCAGAAAAATTAAAAGAATTAGATTTTATTTATGATGGAATAGCTAATTCTTTATATAGTTAATTTATGATAAAATATATATTGATGTTTCTCTTATAACTTTTTAAAGGGGCTTTAAATGAATAAATTTAACAGATCTTATATTTTTCTTTTATTTGTTTTTTCTTTATGTTTTAGCTTAATAAATAAAGCCCAAGATTATAATGATTATAATAGTGATGAAAGTTTTTCTGAAAATTCTACTGAAGAATATAATTCACAACAAATTATAGAAAACATAAATATTGAAGAAATTGCAGATTGTCTTGCAAATAAAGGTGTTATTTTATATGGTAGCCCTAATTGTGGACGTACACAATCACAAATATCAGTTTTTGAAGGTTATTTCCCTATTGAATTTGTAAATTGCAAAAATAAAGCAAACAGATTTGAATGTAGTGAGCAAGGAGTGGGACCTTTTCCACATTGGGTATTTCCTGATGGTAATGCTATTGGGGGGGAGATTCTTTATCCTGAAGAGCTTGCAGAAATTGCTGGATGTTATGGGAAAATCTCCGAATCTCTTCAATAGAACACATAAATCTAAGTCCTAAAGCATCCCAAGTAAAATGGGCGTCTGTTAAAAGATTGCCATTATCAAGCCAAAAATATAATTTTAAATCATCTTTAGATTGAGTTTTTTCTAATATTAATTCAAAAGAAGGTTCTATTGGTTCGAATCTATAAGTTTTAGAATTAGAATTTAGAAAATTTTCAAGATCTAATGCTAATTTCAGAATTTCATTTTTTGGCTTAAAACACAAACAAAAGTTTTCAGATGAAAATTCTATTTCACGAAAAATTTCTTTTTCATTTGAGGGTAATCTGAAAATTAAATTATATTTAAGCCAATTTTTTGAAATCTCTGATGGGAAGTTAAAAATCAAAGAAGTTTCTAAGTTTTTCCAATTTCCCACAGAAATTTCTTCATTTTTTTTACTTTGAATTGATAAAGAAATATTCATTTTATGATAAATTATTATTTACTATTAGTTTAATATAAAAAAATATGTTTGCATTTATAAAACATAGCGGTAAGCAATTTAAAGTTAGCGAAGGTGATTGCATTATAGTTGACAAAGTTGATGCTGAAGCTGGAAGTCAATTTGAAATAAATGATATTTGTTTATTAGTTAACGATGATAATTCTATTGTAGTTAACCCAAAAACAACTATTGTTGCTGAAGTAAAAGAACATTTTAAAGGGGATAAGATTTTAGTATTAAAATTTAGAAAGAAAAAATGTTATAGAAGAAAGAAGGGACATCGTCAGCCTTATACTAAACTTGTTATTAAGAAAATAAATATATAATTTCTCTAAATGAACTTTGCAGATAAAATAATCTATGATCTTATTCCTGAAAATTCAAAGGTTTTAGATTTAGGTTGTGGTGATGGTTCTTTACTTTCTAATCTTAAAAATAAAAATTGCTTAATTCAAGGTATTGAAATTAACGAAGACTTAGTTAAATCTTGTATAAAAAATGGTATTCCTGTTGTACAAGACGATATTGATGAAGGCTTCGAAGCTTATAAAGATAAAAGTTTTGATTTTGTGATCTTAAATTATACTTTACAAGCAACATATGAACCTTTATTTGTAATGGAAAAAGCCATTCGTGTAGGGGAAAAAGTAATTGTAAGTTTTCCTAATTTTGCACATATATCAATAAGAGCACAATTATTCTTTACTGGGAAGATGCCTAAAAACAAAGATCTTCCTTATGAATGGTATAACACTCCCAATATTCATTTAGTGAGTATTTTAGATTTTACGAATTTTTGTAAAAATAATAATTTCCAGATTGAAAGAAAATTTTTTTATAATGATAAAAGATTATTAGCAGATTTTTGTCCTAATCTATTTAGTCCTTATGGACTTTTTGTTATTAAAGAACAATGAAAATTCTTTTAATATCTTTTGATTTTAATTGGGGAGGAGTACAAGAATATTTTGTTTCTTTAACACAAGGATTATTAAAACAAAGTAATATAGAAGTAATTCATCTTGTTAAAGAAAAATCTTTCTCTTCTAAACGTTTCCTAGAAATATTTGAAAATTATAAAAATTATAAATTAAAAACTTTTTCTTTTTTTTCTCTAAAAGATTTTATAAATTTATTTTTTCTCTTAAAACAAGTTGATATAATCCATATAAATAGAGAACATGAATTATGGTTAGCTTTTTTATGTCGCATAATAAAAGTAAAAGCAAAAATAATATTTTCGCAACATATAAAGCCTAATAAAAAACGCTTCTGTTTAAATTTTTGCGATAAAATAACTGTAAATTCAAATTATATAAGGAAGTGTTTTGAAGTACTTTATAATAAAAAATATATAAATAAAATCTCTCTTTTATATCCTTCTATTTCAAATTTACCAAAATTAAAAGAGGCTCCCTATAAAATAAATGGCTTTCCTTCCATGCTTATGAGTGGTGCTTATTGGAAGAATCAAGAAAAGTTATTATATGTCTTAAAAAGAATTCTAAAAGAAAAATCACAAGCAAAGCTTTATTATATAGGTCCTAGCCAAGATCAAAAATTATTAAGTAAATTAAAAGAAAAAATTAAAACTTTAAAACTTGAAAATAATGTTGAAATATTAGACCCTCTACCAAGAGAACAAGCTCTATCTTTAATAAATATAATAGATTTCTATGTTTATTCTTTTACAGAAGAACCCTTTGGTATATCTATTCTTGAAGCATGCTTATTAAATAAAACTATAATTGCTTTTAAAGGTGGTGGAATCAATGAAATTCTAGAAAATTATAATAAATCTTATCTTATAAAAGCTTTTAATTATGATGAGTTTGCACAAACATTAATTAAAATATATAACAATCAAGAATATAAAAAAATGGCTAATCTAGAGCTCCTCAAAGAAAAATTCTCATTTGAAAAAATGCTAGAAAGCCATTTAACTTTATATTCTTTTATTTAGAAGCTTTTAAAAGTGCAACTTCTTTTTTTACTGCTTCAGCAACCGCAGGTGCAACCCGAGGATCTAAAGCATCTGGTATTATTGTTCCTCTACTTAATTCTTCTTCTGAAACAAGTGAAGCTATTGCTTTAGCAGCAGAAAGTTTCATTTCTTCAGTTACAATCTCTGCTTTACTATCAAGTAATCCTCTAAATAAACCAGGGAAGCATAAAACATTATTTATTTGATTAGGGAAATCTGAACGCCCTGTTGCAACTACTGCTGCATATTTTTTTGCACCAATAGGATCTACTTCAGGAGTTGGATTTGACATTGCAAAAATAATAGGATCTTTTGCCATAATACTAAGATCTTCAACTTCAAGAAGATTAGGTCCAGATAAACCAATAAAGACATCTGCGCCCTTTAAAATTTCTTTTAAATTACCTTTTTCTTTATTTGGATTAGATATTTTTGCAATTTCTTCTTTGGAAGAATTCATATGCTCTGTTCTGCCTTGATAAATTGCTCCATTTCTATCACATAATATTATGTTTTTTGCACCAGCACTCATAAAAATTTTGCTAACTGCTACTGCTGCTGCACCTGCCCCAGATACTACTATTTTTAAATCTTTAATATTTCTAGAAGTAATTTTAAGAGCATTATAAAGTGCTGCCAAAGCAACTACTGCTGTACCATGTTGATCATCATGGAATACAGGGATTTTCATTTCTCTTTTAAGTCTTTCTTCTATTTCAAAACATCTAGGAGCACTTATATCTTCGAGATTTATGCCACCAAATGTAGGTTCTAATGCTTTTGCAATAAACACTATTTCATCAATTGTTTTTGCGTTTATACAAATAGGAAAAGCATCTACATTTGCTAAATTTTTAAACAACATTGCTTTACCTTCCATAACAGGCATTGCTGCTTCGGGACCAAGATCGCCTAATCCTAAAATAGCACTTCCATCAGAAAGTACAGCCACAGTATTTTTTTTGATAGTTAATTCTTTTGCTTTAGAGGGATCTCTAGCAATTTCTTCACAAATTTTTGCAACCCAAGGAGTATATACAACAGCTAAATCCCTTTTGTTTTTAACTTTTATTTTACTTGTAGTTTCTATTTTTCCGCCTTTATGGCATTCAATAACTTCTTCTAAAGTAATCGGTTTTTGTTCAGACATATCAAACTCCCGCTTAGTAAGGACAATCTAAATTTTAGCACTATTTAATTTTCTTTAGTATTAAAAACAATTAATGTAAAATGTTTAAAAATCTAGAAATTTGGGAATTAAAACTTTGGCAACTCAATTAATTCTAAAAAATGACAGTTCTTTCTCTCTTTAAGCCAAAAAGAGAGATTTTTTTTATAAAAAATTATAAATTGCCTGAAGAGTTTTGTCTATACCTTCTGCAACTTCTGATATTTTTTTAGCATTCATATAAGCAGGTGTAGATATTATTTTATTTTTATGATCAATAATACAATCATTAGCAGCACAGGCTTCAACTATACATCCTAGATCTCTAAATTTATCTACACAAGGATCATTAATATCGCCTGCTGTTATTATTACTTTTGTTTTAGAAGATTTACCTAGTACTAATGCGGCTAAAGCAGGAGATATGCAAATAAAACCAATAGGCTTGGTTTTTGCATGAAAACTTTCTATAAGAGTTTTAATTTCAGGTTGAACTCTTGCATTAACACCTTTTTGTGCAAAATCACAAAGATTAAAAGCCAAGCCTATTCCACCTGGAAAAACTAAAGCATCAAATTCTTCAACAAGGATTTCTGCATTTGCAAGATTTAATTCTTTTATATTACTTCTAGCGATTCTTGCAGATTCTACAAATTGATTTCTTATTTCTCCACAAGGTTTCTTATCTATAAAATTCATTACTCTTGATTGCTGTGAATTAATAGCAAAACACTGATAAGACATATTTAATTTATCAATAGAAAGAAGCGTAAGAACTGCTTCATGTATCTCGCTTCCATCTAAGCTTCCACATCCACATAATATTACTGCTATTTTTTTCATAATAAAATAAATCTTTAATAATAAGAAAATATTAACATATCAAAGTCTTATTTTAATAAAATTTTAATTTAAAAATCTATACTTCTAATTACAGACGCGGCGGTATTGCTAACATGTTCTATAGTTTCTCTTATTTCTCTTTGTTTCTTGACCTCATCACTTTCAACTATATAGCTACATTGATTTTTACAACAAGACAAATTCTCAGTACAGCGATATTCAAAAACTCTAGTTGTATCTTTTTTACAAGAGATATATTCTTTTTGGCAGTTCTTTTGACATTCTTTAAACTCCTGAGCTAATACTTGTTGTTTTGTTAATTCTTTAACTTGTTTTTTAGGTTGCTTAATTTCTTTTTCTTTAATAATTTCTTGTTTTATTTGACTTTTTAACTCTTGTTTTAATTCTTGTTTTACTTCTTCACGCATTTCATCTTTTAATTCTTGTTTTATTTTTTGTTTTGTTATTTCATCCAATTCATTATCTAAACCAAAAGATTTTGTAATTATACAACTATATAGAATTATCCCTAAAATATAAAAAACTTTAATATTTTTTTTAAAATTTAAATTTTGCATAAATTTTTAGCTCCTAATAATTTTATAAACTTTCTACAAATTATAATAAAGTTATTATTGACTTTTATTTGTTAAAAAAAGGTAAAGTTTATTAATAAATAAAGCCTTAAATAGCCTCACCCCGAGTAGCGCATACATTCCAGCTAAAGAACGACGCGTTTAGCTAGAATATATACACTACTACTCCCCCTTTAGGCTTACTCCCCCTCAAAATCC
>MOYB01000007.1:61047-78390 GCA_001899385.1 Candidatus Caenarcanum bioreactoricola
CTACGGGAGTAAGCTTTAGGGGGTTGGGGGTAAATTGCGAGAAAGTTTATATTATTCATGGATAAAGTCTATTAAAAATTTTTAAATAACTTCTCCTAAAAACTTACAATTAGAATAACTTTCTATAAAATCAGCATTAGTTTTTAAAACTTTTTTTTCGTCAGAATTTTGATTACTTGGATTAAAAAAACAAAAACCAATTATTTTTAATTCTAAAGATTTCATATAATATAAACTTAAACAACTATGATTAATAGTGCCAAGTTTATTTGCACTAACAAGAAGACAAGGAATATTCAAATATTTAATTAAATTAGCCATTGTTTTATTTTGTCCAATTGGTACAAAGAGTCCTCCAGCACCTTCTATTAAAACAATATCTTTATCTTTTGAAAAATTTTCTAAATCATCTTTTATTTTTTGAAAATCTATATAAGAATCTTCTTGTTTTGCTGCTAATTCAGGAGTTGCCGCTAACTTAAAACTATAAGTACAATGTGTTTTAACTTTAGGGCAGTGTTTTTTTACAGTGAGCACATCTACTTCATCTTCAATACCAGTATCTCCTGTTTGTATTGGTTTATAATATCCAACGCTAAGATTTTTATTTTCTGAAAAATATTTTGAAATATAAATTGATACAGCTGTTTTACCTATATTTGTATCAGTAGCAGTAATAAAAATAAATTTGAATTTTTCGAGTTGTTCTAACATAAAATTAATTTTTTTAATTCTTTTAAAATTTCTTCTGAAACTAAATTAGAATCTTTAAATTTTAAATTATTTATTGAAAGTTTTTTATAATTTTCTATAAGATTTTTTAGTTCATTATATAAATCTTCTGAATCCTGAATTTCTTTTATATATAATTTTTCTTTTAATTCATTTAATAATTCAGTTATTTTATAGGTATACTTACCTGTTAGTATAGGTAAGCCGTAAATAGCTGGTTCAAGAGGATTATGCCCCCCTATATTTACCCAAGTGCCTCCTAGTAAAACAATATTTGAAATAGAATAAAATTCATTTAACTGCCCCATGCTATTTACTATAAATAAATCTTTTATATTTAATTCTGCTATTAATTTATTTATTTCTTTGATTCGTTCAAGATGTCTAGGAGCTAATATTAAATAAATATTTTTATATAATAATTTTAATTTAGCATAGATTTTTAAAATTAAAAAATCTTCTTCTTCATGAGTACTACCTGCAATTAATACTAAATTATTTTCAGTTATGTTTAAAGAAGCTTTTAATAATTTTTGTTTTTCTTTAGGAAAGATTTGAATTGAATCAAATTTTAGATTATTTATAACTTTAAGTTTATTAGGATCAGCACCAATATTTAAGAATCTTTTTAGATCATATTGACTTTGACATAAAATCAGAGAAAAACTTTTCAAAGCAATTTGCATGAAGTTTTTAATAAGAGGTAAATTATATAATTTCGTTGATTTATCTGTTAAACGAGCATTAACAAGAAGACATTTTAGATTTTTTGCTTGAAATAAAAATTCAAACCAAATTTCAGTTTCAGTAATTATTATTATTTCTGCTTTGAATGCTTTGAAGAAGTTTTTTACACAAAAATAAAAATCAAAAGGAGCATAAAATATTTTTGCATAATTTGAACAATTAGTTTGGGCAAGTGTATAGCCAGTTTCAGTGCCTACAGTTAAAAATATTAATTTATCTGGAAATTCTTCATATAATTTCTTAACAAAAGGAGTAATTGTTTTAACTTCACCATAAGAAACTGCATGAATCCAAATATTATTTTCCTTTTCAGCTTTGAAATTTAAAAATCCAAGTTTTTCTGAGATATTCCCAAAGGCTTTTTTAGTAATTATTTTTCTTAGAATCAAAAATATTATTGATGCAAAGAGCAAAAACAAAGATAAAATTCTGTATATCCAAATATAAAACATAATATTAATTATAATCAAAGATTTATATGGAATAATAAAATAATATATAGATTTTTAGTTTTATGAATTATTTACCTAATGAATTTTTAAAAGAATTTAATAAAAAAGCTCTTCAAGTAATTGAAAAAGAGAAATTTTCACAATGGGTAGGTAAAGTAAGCAAAATTAATGGTTTAATGATTGAAGCAAGTATACCTGGTGCTACTATAGGCGAACTTTGCAATATAATAACTGACTCCGGAGATAATAGAATTGCTGAAATCGTTGGCTTTAGAGACGATGTTTCACTTCTTTTACTCTTAGGAGCAGGCGGTGGACTTCATCAAGGTAGTAAAGTTTATCCAACTGGTAAAATGCTTAAAATCCCTGTTGGTTGGTCTATGTTAGGACGTATAGTTGATTCTTTGGGTCGCCCTTTAGATAATAAGCCCCTTGAATATATAGATGAATGGAGAGGCATAGATAATGATCCTCCTGAAGCATATGGACGCCCTCGTATAGATACAATATTTGCAACTGGAGTAAAAACAATTGATTCACTTTTAACTTTAGGAGTAGGACAGAGAGTAGGATTATTTGCAGGTTCAGGGGTCGGAAAATCCACACTTATGGGTATGATTGCAAGATGTAGCGATTCAGAGGTAAATATAATTGCACTTGTAGGAGAAAGAGGAAGAGAAGTACAAGATTTTATAGAACAAAGTTTAGGAGAAGAAGGACTTAAAAAATCAATAGTTGTAATTGCAACTTCAGATCAACCTCCTATGTTTAGACTTAAATGTCTTTATACTGCAACAACTATGGCTGAATTCTTTAGAGATCAAGGGAAAAAAGTTTTATTAATGGTTGATTCAGTAACAAGAACAGCAATGGCAGGTAGAGAAGTTGGTTTGTCTGTAGGAGAACCGCCTACTATGAAAGGTTATACTCCATCAGTGTTTGCACTTTTACCAAGACTTTTAGAAAGAGCAGGTTATTCTGAAAAAGGCTCAATAACTGCTATATATAGCACTCTTGTAGATGGTGATGATTTTAATGAACCAATAGCAGATGCTGTTAGAGGAATATTAGACGGGCACATAGTATTATCAAGAGCAATTGCCGCAAAAAATCATTTCCCTGCAATAGATGTATTAGCTTCAGTTAGTAGACTTTTCCCAGAACTTGCAAATCAAGAACATCAAAAAGCAGCAGGAGATATAAGAAATATGATGGCTTTATACAAAAATTCAGAAGATTTAATAACTATAGGAGCATATACAGGTGGAGATCGTAATTTAGATAGAGCTATAAATCTTAATGAAAAAATTAATGATTTCCTTAAACAAGATATATATTCATGTTTTGATATAAAACATACAGTCGAAGAATTAGAGAAATTAAGTGCTTTGTAAAATTATTAATAAGAGGAATTTCATTTAAATTTAGAGAAATATATATCTATTTCAGAACGCATCTCAAGACCAACATTTTCAAAACAATCAAGCAGATCATTATAAGCACCTTGTCCTCCAAGAAAATCCCAAAATTCTTCTCCAACTTTCAATTCATATTTATCATCAAGCATTCCTTTTATTGTCCATCTTTGATATGGTTGAGGTTCATATGGATTATAAGGAATGGCAATTATAGTATTAATTTTAATCTCTGGATTTTGTGTTAAAGCAATACCTGCCCATTCAAGTAGAGTTCTTTTAAAATCTTTAAAATTACTTATATTAGGTTTAGCAGTTTTTAAATCAAAAAAATAGAATTCTTTATTATAACTTTCTAAGAACAAATCAACTTTAACAGTTTTAAGATGATTTATTTTATTTTTTTCAATAGACTCTTTAATTGTTTGTAATTCTACTTCTTTATTAGGAGTTTTTCCTAAAGTTAATTCATTCATTATTGTTTGAATAACTTTTTGAGAATTTTCACTAATTGAATCACCTACTATATATTGAGCTTTTGCTTGTTTAAAATTATTTTCTGCAAGTGCTACAGCAACTGGTTCAAATATAGATGTCCCAAAAGTTGTATTAAGAGATTGAATAAAAGAATATAATGCCATTCTATCTTTTCCTAAAAGTCGATAATGAAAAGGCATATTATTAGATTCTGCTTTGTAATTTTTAAATTTATTACGAATACAATTTTTAATTACTTCTTGAATATTATTTTTTTGTAATTTTGATAATGTCATTATTTTCTCTTTAAATGAAATATAGTTTCAGAATATGCTCTTTTATCTTTTTCTGTACGATTTAATACAGGTCTTTCAAATTGATTTATAATTTTCATTCCTGAATTTTCTGCAATACTTGGATACATATTATATTTATCATTTGCTACTAAAAAAATATCATAATCTTCTATTAAAAATTTTTCACAATTTTTTAAAACTTTAACAATACCTTCAATATAATTTTGTTTTGCTTCCTTCCCTTGTCCTTTAAATAATGGGCCTATTTCGAAATTGTCTCGTCGTTTGAAATTAAACAAATCATAAGCATAAGCATGTTGTTCATGATAATCAATTAATCCTACATATGGTGGTGAAGAGAATATTCCTTTTATTTTCTTATTTTTAATAAAATTAAAAAATTCTAAATTTTGTCTTTTCAATTCTTCTAAGATATTTATTTCTCTACTATCACCAGTTAAACAATTTTGAAATGTATTAGTTCTTAGTTTATTAAATTCAATTAATCTTTTAATAGTATCTTTTGTATAAGACTCCCACCATTTTAAAACTGAAAATAAAGGTTTGCAAATTTTCCCATGTTTTGAACAATAATAAGTAGTAGTAACTGGTTCAATTAAGGTTGCAAGATCTGCATGTGTTGTAGCCCTACAAGAACGAATTGTTCTACTTAATATTATAGTAATAATTTCTTTTATATTTATATTTTCAATTTCTTGTATTTTTTTATATATAAGTTGAATTTCATTTCTAATATGTTGAAAATACCATTTATTGAGAAAATTAGATTTATTATCTATATTTAAATCAATTTTATATTTTGCTATTAAATCTTTATAAATTGGTAAAAATTCTTTTGCTTTACTTTCTCCATAATCTTTTTCATTAATTTCTTTATTTCTTATTTTATATCTATATTCAGGATTCGGGAAATATTTATTATTAAAATTAAATAATTCTTCTAAAAGTTTTTCTTCAAATTTAATTATATTAGAATTTTCAAGAAAAGCTTTTAAAGTTCTTGTAATTTTTTGAATTTCTGTTTGGAGTTCTATTAAATTATATTTTGTAATTTTAGAATTTGCTATCATTGAGTTAAATTCAGAGATATCAATACCAATAGCATGAATATTTAATTCATTTGCTTGTACTAAAGTTGTACCACTACCACAAAAAGGATCTAAAATTATATCCCCTTCTTTAAAATAAATTTCTTTTTTAAAATTATCAATATGATTATCTAAAAAATATTCAACTAATTGAGGAATAAATTTGCCTTTATATGGATGTAATCTATGTACATGTTTTGTTGTTTCAGATTCTTTATATTTTTCAAAAGATAATGTCCAATTTAAATTATTACCTAGTTGTTTTTTCCATGAAGATTTTTGAATTTCATTAAGTCTATAATATTCAATTAATTCATTTTTTAAAATTTGTGTTGAACCATTATTTCCAAATTTTTTTATTCTTCCATATTGAATTAAATAACTAATATTAGAAATAGTAATAATTCTCCCTAAATGTTCTGTTGCCCATTCACTAGCTTCTTTTATTGTTAATAATTTATTCTCCATAATCTAAATAATAAACTATATTTCATCTAAATCAAAATTTATTTTATAATTTTATTTTCTAATTTTAAATAAGTATCTA
Source organism: Candidatus Caenarcanum bioreactoricola (assembly GCA_001899385.1). Classification (GTDB taxonomy): domain Bacteria; phylum Cyanobacteriota; class Vampirovibrionia; order Caenarcaniphilales; family Caenarcanaceae; genus Caenarcanum; species Caenarcanum bioreactoricola. Next base: position 66,823 of record MOYB01000007.1, read on the forward strand.
ACTAAATAAATTAATGAGAACTTTTTTTATTATAATATTTTGCATATATAATCTTTTCTCATTTCAAGTATTAGCTGAAAATAATTCTTCTGAATTTAATAGTATTACTACTATAAAAACTCAAGAAAATAAAATAAAAATATCTTTTGCAGAAGAATTGCAAGATTCTATTAATAAAGAGTTATTACCTTCAATTATTTTAGGTGAAAATAATAATAAATTAATTATTGATCTTAAAAAAATAACTTTTCCTGAATTATTTTTTTCTACTGAATGGAATAATTTGAATTTTAGAATTTCTCAAATTATAGATACTAGTAATCAAGAGCCTTTTGTTAGAATTCTTATTGAAGGTAATGAAAATCAAATAAATAATATCTCTTTTATAAAAAATAATAATGAAATTGAGTTTTTAATTAGTCAAGAAAAAAACAAGCAGACCGTTAAATTCCCCCTTACAAGGGGGCTAGGGGGTGATAATAAAATAAAGCTTTCTCTAAAAGATGCTTTAAATCTTGCTGTTAATAATAATCTTGATTTGTCAATAGAAAAAGATGCTTTGAATATTGCTTTTTTAAAATTAGAAACAACAAAAGAAGTTTATTATCCAAAAATTGGAATGGAAACTTTTTTTACCAATGAAAAAATACCTACTGCTGATAGTCTTAGTTCTTATACAGGGAAACTTGATAACAATAGTTTTAGATCTAAATCTTATTTAAAAGGTTATTTGCCTTTAGGAAGTAGTTATGAAATAAGCTTTAATAATGAAAAAAGAGAAACAAATAATCAATATATAGTTTTAAGTCCTCAATATACAACTAATTTAAAATTTAAAATAGAACAACCATTATTAAAAGATCTATGGATAGATGATAATAGGTTAAATATTAAACAAAAACAACTTGATTTTTTTATTGCACAAGCAGATTTAAAAGAAAAACTTCAAAAAATTATTTATGATACTGAAATAGCTTATTGGAATCTTTTGTCTTCACAAGAAAAAGAAAAAATTGCTCAAGAAGCTTTGGATTTAACTATGGAACAATTAAAAAAAGCTTCTGAAGGTTTTAAAACTGGTAAAAATGACAAAATAGACGTTATATCTTCTGAAACTGAATTTGAAAATAAAAAAGATGAGCTTATAACTACTCAAAATACTGTATTTAAAGATTTGAATTCATTAAAACTTTTAATTTCAGGAATTGCAAATAATGATTTATGGAATTCCGATTTGATTTTAACAGAAGAATTAAAACAAGTTGAAAATGGTATCTCTTTAGAAAAAGCTTTGGAATTAGCCTTTGAAAAACGTCCTGAATTAAAAAGGCTTAAAAATAATATAACTAAACAAATTATTGACCAAAAATATATATTTAATCAAAGTTTACCAGCTGTAAATTTGGTTGGAGAATATAGGCTTAATGGCTTGTCCGGAGAAAAATCTGAATATTTAACATCAGCAACAAAATTTAATTCAAGTTTATTTTCAAATCAGGCTGCATCTAGTGTTGATGATTTGATATCAGGAAATTTTCCAACAATAGAAGTTGGACTTAATATTTCATATCCAGTTAGTCCTAATATAAGTAAAATAAAACTTGATAGAAACCGTCTTGAAATTGAACAAACTAAAAAAGATTTAAAGAACTTTGAAAAGCTTATTTATTCTGAACTTTTAAATACACTTAATGATATAAAAATTAATGAATTTAGAATAAAAGCAGCTGAAACCTCTGTAAAAAATGCTAAAGCACAACTAGAAGAAGAACAAAAAAGATTTAAAAGAGCTGAATCAAATATATTCTTAGTATTAACAAGACAAAAAGATCTTTCAGAAGCAAGGAATAGACTTATTGATGCTATTATTGGATATAATAAAGCAATTGCTACGATGAAAAAAAATTGTGGTATAAATGATTAATTCTTTTAAATCTCAATTATTCCTTGAAAAACTTTTTTTGTTTCTCCAGTCATATAAATATAATTATTATCACCCCATAAAATCTTTAATTCTCCACCTTTAAGTAAGACTGATATATCTTTGTTTTTAGATGCTTTTTTATTTAATATTGTTGCAACAACTGAAGCACAAGCACCTGTTCCACATGCAAGTGTTTCCCCACAACCTCTTTCCCATACTCTTAAATGTATTTGTTTATCTTCAATATAAATAAATTCAACATTTGTTTTATTTGGAAAAAGTTCTGTATTATTTTCTAGGGCTGAGCCATATTTTTGAACATCAAAATCTTGAAATTGACTATAAACAATTCCCTCTAAAAAAATTACTGCGTGTGGATTACCCATACTAATTGCATTTATTTTAAATCTTTTATCAAGAACTTGAATTTCTTTATTTAAAAAATCAACTAAAGGTTGTCCCATGTCTACTTTAATATGATTTTTGTCTATAACAGTACAATCTACTATTCTTAATTTTGTTTGTACTTTAAATTCTTGTTTATTAATAAAATTATTATCATAAATATATTTAGCAAAACATCTCATACCGTTGCCACACATCTCTGCATAACTTCCATCAGAGTTTATATATTCCCATGTAAAATCAGCTGTTTTAGATTCTTGCTTAAGAATTATAAGTCCATCTGCGCCTATAGACCAATGTCTATCACAAAGATTTTTTGCTAATTTCTGAAAGTTTATATCTGGTGGGCAATGAAACTCTTGTATAATAATAAAATCATTGCCTAAACCTTGATATTTTGAAAATTTTAATTGCATAAACAAGAATTATTTTTAGCTATATAATCATTAAATACTAATAATAAATGTGGTGGAATATTTATTACTTCACCATAAGTTCTTATCCAATAACGATTATTCATTTTTGCACAAGAAGAAGCATTTTCTAAGCTAAAAGACTTTAAACTTTCCATTACACCAAAAGGAGCATAACGAGATTCTACAATACTTTGAATTTCAGGATCAGAAATTTCAGCAGTGAAATTATTGCCTTTTTCAAAAATATAATCTTGTATCGCAAACTGAATATCTCTTTCACTTGCAGAAGGATTTTGACTTAAAACATTATTTCTTATTTCAGTAGTAGGTACATTATTTTTTAAATTAGCTACAAAAGTTTTTCTTTGTTTATCAACTAAATCTGATTTGATTTTGTCCCATTCAGCAGATTCTTTAGGTACATAATTATTTGCTGATATTTTTTCTTTTGCTATTGTACAACTAAAAGGACTAATCGAAGCTGTTGTTAAATAAGTTTCAGCTTGACTATTAAGAGGCAATGCTAAAAAAGCAACAAGCTCTGTTCCTTGACAAGCAGGAGTTTCTTTATAATAATTACAAAGTGCTTTTTCTTCAGCAGAACCTAATGAATCACAAGATGCAACATATAAAGCATTCAAATAACGTCTTATATTAACACCATAACTTTGAAATATAGTTTTTCTAAAAGCTTCTTCAAGATTACAACCGCCCTCTTCTTTTTCATTTTCTATATATTTTTCTCCGAAGGCATCAGTTCTTACCAAATCAAAAAGAGTTGGATTTAAAGGTCCAGTTTTTCTTAAATCTTTTATCTTTAAATTATTAGGAGTTAAATAATATTTTTGATTTCTTTCATAAGTTAAATATTTATAAGTATATTTATCTGAACTTTCTTTTAATATAACAATAGATTCTGATTTTGTTTCTTCTTCGGGTTTAACTTCTTCAGTTTCATTTATTTCTTCTTCTGAATCTAAATCTAATTCTTGTTCTTCTATAGTCAAGTCAGAATTATTATTTAATTGGTCAGCTCCCCAGCCCTTTAAAGAAGGAGTAATAAATAATATCAATAAAAAAAGAACAAAGATTTTTTTCATATTTATTTTTGAAAAGTGTATTGTAATCTATAATATCAGAATAAAATTGAAAGATACAAAAAGTTTTTGTTAATAATAATTATCTTATTAATTTACGGTGTTTATTATTTTTAATAAGTCTTAATTTTTCAGGTTCTCCAGTTATAACCTTAGGTTCTGTATGTATATGTGGAATTTCTGGAAAATAAGGAGTTCTTCCTTCTTTAGGAGTAGTATGTGATGTCTCTGATCCTCTACTTAACCCTAATTTTCTAGCAGTTCTTTCTAAAACATGATAAGGATGCCTTGTTTCTGTAGCAGTAAATATTGTTACTATAACAAACAAAGCAACACGGCTTTTTATAGGTAAAACCATAATAAAAAAAACTTAATAATTCGTTAATATGTATAGCTGAATATTATACATAAATACAAATAAAAAATAAAGATTTCTTTTTAAATAAAAATAAAAATTTTACAAAGAGCTAACAAGCATTAATTCAACAAGTTTATCATAGTCAATGCCAAAGGCTTTAGCTTGTGCTGGTAAATCACTTGTTTCAGTCATACCTGGTAAAGTATTAATTTCAAGAATTACTGGATCTTGATTTTCGGGGATTATCATGTCTACTCGTCCAAAACCTTTACAATCAAGACTTTTAAAAGCTTTGAAAGCATAATCTTCTATTTTATTTTTAATTTTTTCCTCAAACGGTGCAGGTAAAATAAAATCAGTTAAACCTTTTGTATATTTTGCTTCAAGATCATAAAAATCTTTTTTAGGTTTTAATTCAAGAATAGGTAATATTTCTAATTTTTTATTTATTTCAATTAAGCTAACTGTAATTTCGCGTCCTTTTATGAATTCTTCAATAAACCATTTATTAGAATTTTCATGAATCTTTTCTTTTTGGACTATTTCTTCAAATTCTTTTTGATTATTAATTTTATATACTCCTACACTTGAACCTGATTCTTTAAGTTTAAGCATAAAAGGAAATTTTTTATTTTTATATTCATTAAAAAGTCCACCATCTGAAACTCTTAAATTATTAGAAATTAAAATTTGTCTACAAAAATATTTGTTCATACAAAGAGCACTTGCTAAAACATTTGAACCTGTATATTTTATATTAAGCCATTCTAAAACACTTTGAAGCTTACCGTCTTCCCCAAAATTACCATGAGTACAAAGAAAAGCATAATTAATATTATTTTTTTTATGAAAATCAAGTAAATCATTTATAGATTGAATATCAAGAAAAGAAACGTTATAATTTAATCTTTGTAAAGCATCAAAACATCCTTGACCTGATCGTAAAGAAATTTCTCGTTCACTAGATATTCCTCCAGCAATCACACATATATTTGAATTTTTCATATCTTAAAATTTTTCTTATAAATTTTATCAAATATTTTACTTTAAAAAAATTTATTGTTATAATCTAAATTTCTTAAATCCTTTAGTTGGAGGAAAATGAAAATAATTGCAAAATACCCTTTGTTTCCATAGCGTTTCCGCTAAATCACTTAATCAAAATGTTAATTTAAGTGAAGAAAGTGTTTTCGGTACTTTTGGACGTCATGTAATCGTCGATTTCAGTGGTTGTGATTTTGAAAAATTAGCTGATCTTAATTTTATAAAAGAGACGATGGAGCAAGGCGTAATTAAATCAAAGGCTACAATTATTTCCTCAAAATTTCATAAGTTTTCACCTACTGGTGTAAGTGGAATAATATTATTAGCAGAATCACATGCATCAATTCATACTTGGCCTCATGAAGGTTATGCATCTATGGATATATATACTTGTGGAGAGCATATAATGCCTGAAACTGCTTTTCAATATATTGCTTTAGAATTAAAAGCAAAAGTTAGTCATATTACTTTTATAGATAGAGGATTAAAAAACGATTATTTTTATAATCATATTGTAAGAGAACAACGATTGGATGTTTAGTTTAGCGTGAAAAAATTAAGAGCATTCTTAAAAAAAATAGATGAAGATGATATCTTTCTTTTAAGTGGTAGCTTAACATTTTTTTTTGCGATTTGTATTTTTCCTTTAATTTTAATTATTCTTTATGTTTTAGGATTAATCTTTGAATCTTCTTCACTTACAAAACAATTATGTTTTTTTGTAGAAAAGATTATTCCGTCTCCTGAACAAGCAGAACAAATAAAGAATATTATTTTATCAAGAATAGGAGAACTTTTAGAAAGCAAAAACAAAGCAGGTTATTTAGGGATAATAGGTTTATTTATTGGAGCAAGTGGTCTTTTTGGAATAATAAGAAAAATATTAAATAAAGTTTTTACTATAAAAAGTAAATCTCATCCATTAAAAAATAAACTTAAAGATTTTGGAATGATTTTTATTACTTTAATATTTTTTCTTTTATTATTTTTATTACCATCTTTAAGTTTTATAAAATCTTTAATACATGCAATGGAAATAACTGAAACACCTAATTATTTAAATTATTTAAATCCAAAAATTAGTAATATAGTTAATTTAATAATACCTTTAATAACATTATTAATATGTTTTATTTTTTATTATTTAATACCAAATGAACGTCCATCAAAGCGAGTTGCATTTTTAAGTGCTATTTGTGCAACTGTCTTATGGGAAATTGCTAAATATATCTTTGCTTATTATATTCGTGAATTTAGTAATCTAAACTATATTTATGGAACTTATGTATCTTTTGTAATCATTGCATTTTGGTTTTATTATTCATCTTTTGTATTTATTTTAAGCGCGGAAATAGGATGTTTATTACAAAAGAAAATATAATAAATTTAAAAAATTTGAAATTTTTATTTTCTAAAAGGTGAAATCCTTGCTAATTTTTCTATTATTTGAGGCATTATTTCAAGGACATAATCAACTTCTTTTTCATTATTATATCTACCTAAACTAAATCTTATACTCCCATGTAAAAAAGAAAAAGGTACTCCCATTGCATCTAATACATGGCTAGGCTTAAGCGTATCGCTTGTACAAGCACTTCCAGAACTTGCACATATATTCAAATCACTTAAATGTAAAAGTATAAGTTCACCTTCAATATATTCAAAACTTATATTTGTTGTATTTGGAACTCGCTCAGTACCTATACCATTTATTTTTGTATAAGGAATTTTTGAAATTATACCTTGTTCTAATTTATCTCTTAAAGCTCTTACTCTTGTATTTTCATCTTCAAGATATTTTACCGCAAGTTCAGCAGCATGACCCATTGCAACTATTCCAGCTACATTTTCAGTGCCAGCTCTTCTGCTTTTTTCTTGATGTCCACCTATTAACAAAGGTCTTAATTTAATTTTATTTCTAATATATAAAGCACCTATACCTTTAGGAGCATGAAATTTATGTCCTGAAATACTTAAAAGATCTATTATTCCATCACTTAAATCAACAGGTATTTTGCCGAATGCTTGTACTGCATCTACAAAGAAATAAGTGTTTGGATTTTTTTCTTTTATGATTTTACCAATTTCTTTTATAGGGAAAATTACACCTGTTTCATTATTAGCCCACATACAAGCAACTAAAATAGTATCTTCTTTAATGCTTACTTTTAATTCATCGAGATTTAATTGTCCTTCTGAATCAACACCTATATAAGTAACTTTATAGTTTTTATGACGTTCAAGCCATTTAAAAAGATTTAATACACAAGGATGTTCAACCTGAGTAGTTATTAGATGTTTTTTCTCAGGATTTGATTCAAGTATACTTCTAACAGCCATATTTGAGCTTTCACTTGCACAGCTAGTAAACACAATTTCAGAAGGAAGCACTGCCCCTAAAGCAGTAGCAATTTGTTCTCTAGCTTTTCTTATATCTTTGGCAACTTGTCCTCCAAAAGTATGCATACTAGAAGGATTTCCGTACATTTCCCCTAAAAAAGGCAACATTACAGAAATTACTTCATCATCTGTTTTTGTTGTTGCATTATTATCAAAATAAATTATTTTTTCATATGGATTCATTTTTATTTTTTCTTTTCATAATAATTTTTAAGACATTCATCTAAAACTTCTTTACACATAACACTACAATGTATTTTTTCTTTAGGTAGCCCCCCAAGATAATCTATTATAGTTTTATTTGTAATTTTTTTAGCATCTTCAATAGACTTTCCAATAAGCATTTCAGTTAAAACACTTGAACTTGCTATTGCAGAACCACAACCAAAGGTTTGAAATTTAGCATCAGTTATTATTTCGTTTTCATCAATTTTTAAATATAATTTTAAAACGTCACCACAAACAACACTACCTATTTCACCTATTGCGTTAGCATCTAAAATTTCTCCTACATTTTTAGGATTTCTATAATGCTCTTTAACTATATCTGTATAATCCCACATAATATTTTTTATTATTTTTAATATAATATCATGCTCTAAAAACTAAAAATCTTAAAAACAATTTAAACCTTTAGTTCTTCGGCAATCAGAACCTAACATATTACATTTATAACAAATTTCATTGGTAAGTTGTTTCCCTTCAATATATTCTTTTATATTTAAAAGTGTTGTTTCTGCTATATTATGTAAAGCTTCTTTAGTAAAAAATGCTTGATGTGACGTAACTAAAACATTAGTAAAAGATAATAATCGTGCAAGTGTATCATCTTCTAGAACAGTAGCTGAAAAATCCTCAAAGAAATAATCATTTTCTTCTTCATAAACATCTAAGCCTGCATTACCTACTTTCTTATTTTTAAGTCCTTCTATTAACGCTTTTGTGTCTATAATTTGTCCCCTACTTGTATTTATAATCATGACATTATCTTTCATTTTATTTATACTTTCAGCATTTATAAGATGATAAGTATCTTTATTTAAAGGGCAATGCAATGAAATTATGTCAGAGTTTTTATATAGAGTATCTAAGTCTACATATTTAAAACCTAATTCTTTTTCTGCTTCTATATTTTGAAATGCATCATAAGCTAAAACTTCCATTCCAAAACCTTTAAGAATTTTTATGAGGACTTTACCTATTTTACCTGTACCGATTATACCTGCAGTTTTAGCATGCATATCAAAACCTAAAAATCCATCTATATTAAAATTATTATCTCTAGTCCTATAATAAGCTTTATGAACTTTTCTATTGAGAGAAAGCATTAAAGCTGCTGCATGTTCTGCTATTGCATAAGGTGAATAATCTGGTACTCTAACTACATGTATTTTATTCAGAGTAGCTTTGAAATCTAAATTATTAAAACCTGCACATCTTAAAGCTAAAAGTTTTGTACCATTTTCATAAAGAATATTAATTACTTCTTCTGAAATTATGTCATTTACAAAGGCACAAACAATTTCATAACCTTTTGCTGTAATAGCAGTTTCTTTATTTAGACGATAATTAAAATATTCAATTTTATAATTAAATGCTTTGTTTTCAAGATCAAAAGACTTTATATCATAAGGCTTTGCATCAAAAAAAGCGATTTTTATATTTTTATTTTCCATAGATTTTATTATATCAAAACTTAAAAACAAAGATTTGGGATTTCTTGACCCAAACTTCTAATAGTTTTAATTTCAGGACTTTTTTTCATATCATCAATCATCATACAAACATGTAATGCTTCTATACTAACAACTAAAGCTTTAGCCTCAAGTTTCTTATAAAGAACTTCTGCTATTTCATTATTTAATCTTTCTTGAATTTGAGGTCTAGAACATAGAATTTTTACAATTTCTCTTATTCTTCCAAAACTTACTATATTACCTTGATCATTAGGTAAATAAGCAATATTAATTTTACCAAAGAAAGGCATTAAATGATGCTCACAAATACTCATAAATTCAAGATTTTTAAGTATTATTAAATCGTGATATTTATCTTCTAAAAAATCCTGAATTTCTTTTTCTGGATCACGATTTATACCATTAAAAATTTTTTTATAAGCTAAAGCAATTCGTTTGGGGCTAGCTTTTAAGCCTGATCTCTCAGGATCTTCGCCTATTGCGATTATTATCTCTTTAACAGCTTTTTCTATTCTCTCTATATCCATAATTAAGGTCTACCTAAATCTTCCCAAATTTTAATTGTTTTAGGAAAAATATTTTTTGCTTGTCTAATCATTGCAGAAGCATATTGTCTTATTTCATATTGAGCATCATCATGATCTCTAAGTCTTACAAAATGAAAAAGTGAACGTAAATTACATGTCCAATAATATTCAGTATAAACAGTTAAAGGTAATACTCCTCTAGCTTGTTCTCTTGCAACTCCACCTTCTAATAATTTTTTATATGCAGAAAAAGAATCATCTACACTTTTCTTATAAATTTCTAAGAGTTCTTGATTATTAAGTTCGCCTTCTATAGAGGCTTGTCTATTATTTTTACTTTGTTCACGAAATTTTAAAGGAATATAAAACTCTTCTTTTATTTCAGTATATCTACCAGAAATTTCATTTATACTTATACCAATACGATGTCTATGCCATTGTCTTGCTACAAAAATAGGACATTTCACAAGATAAGTTAAACTGTTATGTTCAAGTGGACTTCCATGTTCATGGTTTAAAAGAAATTTTATTAATTTTTCATCTTTTTCTTCCATAACATCTATACGTTTACCAAAAGAGACTCTTGCAGAATTAACTACGCTTAAATCATTTCCACAATGATCTATAAGTGAAACAAAGCCTATATTATCTTTAAGGCAATAATCTTCATTTGAAATTTCTTTTAACTTTGACATTTAGATTTTTTTTACACTTAAAATATTATATTAGATCTTATATAAATAATTTAGTTAATTCAAATCTAGATATACAAATCGAATAAAAATAAAAAAAATGCTAGACTCAAGACAAAGTAAAAATATTTGGGCAAAACTTAATTATAGTGTGCTTATAACTTTATATAAAAATATCGTATACGGAAAGTAATTATGTTTGAAAGATTTACAGAAAAAGCTATAAAAGTAATAATGTTAGCGCAAGAAGAGGCTAGACGTTTAGGTCATAATTTTGTCGGTACAGAACAAATCTTATTAGGATTAATTGGAGAAGGTACAGGCATTGCTGCTAAAGCATTAAAACAACTTGGTATTAACCTTAAAGATGCTCGCATTGAAGTAGAAAAAATAATAGGTCGTGGTTCTGGTTTTGTTGCTGTTGAAATTCCTTTTACACCTAGAGCAAAAAGAATATTGGAATTAGCTTGGGACGAAGCAAGACAGCTTGGTCATAATTATATTGGTACTGAACATTTATTATTAGGACTTATTCGAGAAGGTGAAGGCGTTGCTGCTAAAGTTCTAGAAAGTCTTAATGTTGATGTTGGAAGAATTAGAAGTAATGTTTTAAGAATGCTTAGTGAAACTGGTAATGTATCTCCAGGTATGGGTGGACCTGCAACTGTAGGTGCTGGAATGGGGTCAACTTCATCTAGTGGAAGATCTAAAACACCTACTTTAGATGAATTTTCAACTAATTTATCCCAAGCTGCTTTAGAAGGCAAGCTTGATCCTGTTGTAGGTAGAGAAAATGAAATAGAAAGAGTTATTCAAATTCTAGGTCGTCGTACTAAAAATAATCCAGTGCTTCTTGGAGAACCAGGGGTTGGTAAAACAGCAGTTGCAGAAGGACTTGCACAAAGAATAGTAAATGGTGATGCTCCTGAAATACTTCTTGATAAAAGAATTTTACAACTTGACATAGGTTTACTTGTAGCAGGAACTAAATATAGAGGAGAATTTGAA
>MOYB01000007.1:78632-95894 GCA_001899385.1 Candidatus Caenarcanum bioreactoricola
TATAGAGGAGAATTTGAAGAAAGACTCAAGAAAATTATGGAAGAAATCCGTAATTCAGGAAATGTAATTCTTGTAATAGATGAAATACATACATTAGTAGGGGCAGGTGCGGCAGAAGGAGCAATAGATGCTGCAAATATTCTTAAGCCGGTACTTTCAAGAGGAGAATTAAGATGTATAGGGGCAACAACTCTTGAAGAATATCGTAAACATATAGAAAAAGATTCTGCATTAGAAAGAAGATTTCAACCGGTAAATATAGGTGAACCTTCTATTGATGAAACTATTGAAATATTAAGAGGTTTAAGAGAAAGATATGAGCAACATCATGGTGTTGTTTTCTCTGATGATGCATTAAAAGCAGCCGCGATTCTTTCTGAAAGATATATACAAGATCGTTTTTTACCAGATAAAGCAGTTGATTTACTTGATGAAGCTGGTTCATATGTAAGACTTAAAGTTAATATACTTCCACCTGAAGGAAAAGAAATAGAAAAAGAGCTTTCAAAAGTTAGACGGGAAAAGGAAAGTGCAATAAAAGACCAAGATTTTGAAAAGGCAGCTTCTTTAAGAGATGAAGAAACTAATCTTATTGAACAGCTTGATAATATGAGAAAGGAAATTAAGACTTTACATGAAGAAGAAGTAAAAGATTTAAAGATTACAGAAACTGAAATAGCAAAAGTTGTTAGTCGTTGGACAGGAATACCTGTAGGTGATTTAACAGAAACTGAATCAAGTAGACTTCAACATATGGAAGAAATACTTCATGAAAGAGTAATTGGGCAACAACAAGCGGTTAGAGCAGTTAGTCAAGCAATAAGAAGAGCAAGAGTAGGTTTAAAAAATCCAAAAAGACCAATAGGTACTTTTGTCTTTGCAGGACCTACTGGAGTTGGGAAAACAGAATTAGCAAAAGCATTAGCATCTTTCTTCTTTAGTTCTGAAGAAGCTATTATAAGAGTAGACATGAGTGAGTTCATGGAAAGACATACTACAAGTAGACTTATAGGTTCTCCACCTGGTTATGTGGGTTATGGAGAAGGTGGTGAATTAACTGAGAAAGTAAGAAGACGTCCTTATTCAGTAGTGTTATTTGATGAAATAGAAAAAGCACATTCAGATGTTTTCAATATATTATTACAAATACTTGATGATGGAAGGCTAACAGATTCTAAAGGTAGAGTTGTAAATTTTAAAAATACAATAGTAATAATGACTTCAAATGTAGGAGCAAAAGCAATTGAAAATGATAAACAATTAGGTTTTGCAGGAGAAGAATCTTTATCAGTAGAACAAAAATATAAAAGAATGCAAGGAAGAGTTATGGAACAAATGCGTACAACTTTTAAGCCTGAATTTCTTAATAGAATTGATGAAATAATAATATTCCATAAGCTTAATCAAGATCATTTAGTTTCAATTTTTGATTTAATGATGAATGAATTAACAATAAGATTAAAAGAAAAGAAATTAAATATTGATATAACTGAAGAAGCAAAGGTTTATTTATGTCAAGAATCTCAGAGAAGTGATAGACCTGGAGTAGGAATATTAGTAGAAGGACAAGAAACTACTTCTAAAGATGGAGCTCGTCCTTTACTTAGAATTATTCAAAGAGAAATAGAAAATATACTTGCAGAAAAAATACTTAACAAAGAAGTAGAAGAAGGAGATTCAATTCATATTAATTTTGATAATAATGAGAAAAAATTAATCTTTAATATAGAAAAGAAAATAATAGAAGAAGAAAAAGAAGAGTCTGCACAGGTTGAAGAAGAAGTTAGAAGTTAAAAAGTCTTTTATACCGAGACTTGTAAATACGACATGTATTTGTTATACTTATTAAAGTTTTTTAATATTTATTTAATCTTTAATAATGTCATTAATTATTTTAAAATCTATTGGTCATCATTATATATATAAAAAAAGATCTCAAATTGCTAGAATAAAACAGCCTTCTTCATTTACAGAAGAAACAAGAGAACAATTAGAACAACAACATGCACTTATAAAAAAGAGAGAAGACTAGGACCTAAAGAAATAGAAGATATACAACAAATAAATCCTGATTCATTATTAAACATAGAAGAAGGAGATTTAATAGATTTAATAGGTATTTCTAATTGGTTTAAACAAAGAAAAAATAGTTTATTTAATGAAAAAGATTTAGAAGGAATAATAGAATATATAGGACTAATAAAAGATTTATGTAAAAGAAATCCTAATTTTAATAGAGAAAATTTAAGAGAAATATTAGAGCTTTTTAAAGAACAAATAAATAAATTTGAAAATCTAGGAGGAAAAGCTCTTTCTATAAAATATAAATTATTAAATGAATATTCTATTTTAGATCAATTAATTAATAGGAAGCCATTAGTAGGTCTAAAAATAAAAAATTATCCACTTACAGATGATATATTAGGATTACAAGAAGAAAAAGGAAATCATGATCTATTAAACATAGAAGAAGGAGATTTAATAGACTTAGTAGGTATTTCTAAATGGTTTAAACAAAGAGAAAAAGAATTACCTAATAAAAACGATTTACTTAATGAAAAAGATTTAGAAAGAATAACAGAATATATAAGAACAATAGAAGAGTTATGTCAATCAAACCCTAATTTTAACAGAGAAAATTTAAGAGAAATATTAGAGCTTTTTAAAGTCCAAATAAGTAAATTTAAAGATATTAAAAGAGAAGATAAAAACAATATTTCAACAGAAATAAAATTTGAATTGTTACATGAATATCTATTTTTAGAACGAATAATTAATAATGAATCAACTTCTAAGCCATTATTAAGAATACATGCAAGTATTGAAATGAAAAACCTTTTAGGGTCACCTATAAGTAATCCTAAAAAACTAGAAGAACGTATTAAAAGTTTCGAAGAATTATTAGAAGCTAATGAAATTCCAAAAGAAAAAATAGAATCTTTATTAAGAGAATTTAATGCTTGTATTTTTACTCCTCATTTTGACAGTAAAGAGGCAACAGATCATATTAAAAGATATTTAGAAATGAAACTAGAAATAAGTAAATTATTTGCAAAAATTAAAGAAATAAAATTATCAGAAAAAGAATTATTTTTAGAAAAAACTGAAATCTTTTTAAAATTATTAGAAAAAGAAAATAAAAAAAGAAAAGAGATATTAGATTCCCCAACTAATGGAAATGGTAGTACAATGACAAATTTACAAAATACTGTTCATTATGTTAAGAAGGAAATACAAGAAAAATATTTACTAAGATTATTGACAATACTAAAATTCCCAGAGAACAAAGAAGAATTAGAAAAAGCTATAAATTCAGTAATAAGATTTTATGAATTAGAAATTTTAGATCCTATACAAATAATAGCTGAAAATAATACTCAAATAATAGCTGAAAAGTGGAATTTTGCAATTGCTGCAATTCCTAAAGATTTTGGAATAAAACCAGCTATTATAAATAGATTTTTAGATACTATTTTAGAACATAAAGAGGAAGGTTTGAGTACAGAAGTTGTAATAAAAGATCGTAAAAATAAAGCTGTTACTGCTGAACTTAAATCTCAAAAGATTGTTGAAAGATCTTTTGATCCTATAACTAAAGAGCAAGCTATAAAGTCTATAAAAGTTTTTTTAGACTTTCTTAAAAAAAACTCTGCAATCTTTAAATCTATAAAAAAGAATCCTAATTTTTCTAATTCTCTAAATATAGATGCAATATCTTCTAGCTTTGTTGTCTCTTGGAAAACTATTAATGAATCAATAAATAAGTTATTTTGCATTTATTTTGGATTTAAGACAGAGGATGAGGTACATGTAGAAACCTTTCCTCCTATACTAAAAGACCATGGTTTTATTAAAAATGCGGAGACATGGGGATTTTTCCGTCTAATGAGAAATCGTTTAGTACATGATAATTCTAAACAATTAAAATATGATAACAAAAGCACTAAAGAAAAAATATCTATACTTTTAAATAATAGAAGTATTCCTTTTTCTTCAATTATTTCCGAACTAAAATTTCTTTTATCAAAACTAGAAGAAAAACCTTTAGAACAGATAGAAAGAGAATTTCCTTTTACTGGTCATTTGTAATAAAGATTTAAAATAGATCTTTAAATTTAAGACTTTTCTTTTTTATAAATTTTATGATAATATTTGTATTTTAAATGGACTGGTAGTTCAATGGTTAGAGCATCGCCCTGTCACGGCGAAAGTTGCGGGTTCGAGTCCCGTCCGGTCCGATTTTTTTATACTAACTCAGAAAACCCTTGTGTAAAATCTCTAAACTCTCCTTTTATTCCAAAAATTTTTGCTGTCCATGAATTGTCTGGAAGTTCTTCTGAAACAGCTTCTACCCCATTTCGTGTTATTTTGCTTAATTCTTGAAGTGCACGTTTTACAACATATACACCACTTCCACCTGCTGCTTCCATTAAATCTTTAGAAGTTATAGTACTTAATTCTGCAACAGTTAATTCTCTTCCGAAAATTTCTTTTAAAGTACCTTGAACTACCCTGCTCATTGTTATATCCTGTTCCCCATTTGCTATTCTATGAACATATTCCATAAAAAGTCCCATTGTAGTAGATGATTGGAAAGTGGATAAAAATGCACTTCCTCCTAAAGAAGCAATCGGAGTTCCTAAAAGTCCAAAAGTTCCTAAAAATGGTACTGCACTTGTTATTACCATTAAAGAAGGTAAAGCTACACATCTTACAAGCCAATCCCAGTCTTCTTGAATTACAAAATCAATAGTGTTTTTAGCTTGTGTTTCTTTTCTTTCTAAAAGCTTTGCTTGAGACTCTGCAGTAAACATGCTATTTCCAGATACTGTAGATCCAGCTATTTCTTTAAATGTTTCTATAATACTTTTAAAATGCCCCAATAGACTTTTTGCCCCCATCCCTTTTTCTATATCTTCAGGTAAAACTCCTAAAGTCTTTGCTAATCTTGTATTTTTTATTCTTTCACCATAATTCACAGCCATATAATTGAGTGCTAATGATGGAATAGTTATTTGAGGCATTGTAGCAATTAAAAAAGTTGCAGCACCTGCTAAACCAAGAATTGCAAGGAATTTTAATTTAGTAGGTTTACTAAGCCAATCAACAACTTTAGTAGGAAGACCTAATTTAACTTTTGCTCTGTTTTCTTCAGAAAGTTCTTTTATTCTTTCTGGAGTAAAGTATTTTTTATTTCCTTCTGAAATTCTTTGAGCTTCAGGAGTTTTATACCAAGATCGAGCCTGTTCAGCTAAAGTTTTTCTTCTTGTTTCACGTGCTGCAATAATAGACTCATAAGTAGACATAATAGTTTATTAAATAAGTAAGTTATTATAAAAAGAATTTATATGAAAATATTATTTCTCACTAATATAAAGCTAAAATAAATAACTAATTTATGAAAAATAAAATAACTTTAATGTTATTATAAAAGTTGAATTTTCTAGAAAAGTATTAAATGTTTGCAAAATCATATTCAGCATGTTTAGTAGGTATAGAAGCTTGTTCTGTTTCTGTTGAACTTGATATATCAAGAGGAATACCTCAAATAGTTATAGTGGGCTTACCAGATACTGCAGTTAACGAAGCAAGAGAAAGAGTTAAATCTGCTATTAAATCTTCTGGTTTTGAATTACCTTTAAGTCGTATTGTTATAAATATGGCTCCTGCTGATATGCGTAAAGAAGGATCTCATTTTGATCTTGCAATTGCTATTGGTATTTTATTAAGTTCTGAACAAATTTCTATAAAGGAAAATGAAAAATATTGGTTAATAGGGGAACTCTCTTTAAATGGAGAACTTAGACCTATAAATGGAATGCTTGTTATTGCGGCTTCTGCTAAAAAACTTGGCATTAAATCTATTATAGTTCCTTCACAAAATGCAAAAGAAGCCGCTCTAATTGATGGAATAAAAGTTTATGGAGCTGAAAATCTAAATCAAGTAGTTCAAGTATTAACTTCAGAAGAAAAAGAAAAAGAAAAATTTTTAGTAGCTACTCATGATTTTGCACCAGAACATTATATAGATTTTCAACATGATATAAAATATGTAAAAGGACAATATCAAGCAAAACGTGCTTTGGAATTATCTGCGGCGGGCTTTCATAATCTTCTTTTTGTAGGAGAACCAGGTAGTGGGAAATCAATGCTTGCTCATTGTCTACCTTCTATAATGCCTCCCCTAAACAAAGAATCTGCTTTAGAAATAACTAAAATTCATAGTGTTGCTGGTTTACTTCTTAATTCTGGTAAATCTGTAATTACCACAAGACCATTTAGATCTCCACATCATTCTATTTCAGGAGCTGGATTAATAGGAGGGGGAAGTAATCCTAGACCTGGAGAAATAAGTCTTTCTCATCATGGGGTGCTTTTTTTAGATGAATTAGCAGAATTTGATAAAAAAACTCTTGATAATTTAAGACAACCTATAGAAAGCGGAAAAGTAATAATTTCAAGAGCAAAGACTTCAATAGAATATCCAAGTAAATTTTTGCTAATAGCAGCTTGCAATCCTGTTTCAGGCGTCAAGAAAAAGACTAATACACTTATAATTTCAGCACCACTTTGGGATCGTTTTGGTTTAGTGGTATATGTACCCCCTTTAAAACCAGATGATCTTATAGATTTTAATCCAGAGAAACAAATTTCTTCAGCAGATTTAAGAAAAAAAATAAAAAGAGCTTGGGAAGTTCAACAAGAGCGCTTTACAAATGAAAAATATGTTAAATCTAATGGACATATGACTCCTAAACTTATAAGAAAACATTGCATATTAACCAAAGAAGCGAAAAGTCTTATTGAATATGCAGCTATGGAGCTTGATTTAACAGGAAGAACTTATGATCATGTTTTAAAAACAGCTCGAACAATAGCAGATCTTGATTTATATGAAGAAATAGAAGATGAACATATAGCAGAAGCAATTCAATATAGGGTTAGTCAACAAGCAATATTAAATACTGTATAAAACTCTTAAAAAGCCCTTATCTTGAGCCCCTAATCAATGGTTCAAATTATAAAGAGATTAAAATAAAAAATCCTATGAATCCTGATTTAGACTAATATACTTTCCCTAAAAATCATAGTTCAGACTTTAGGGGCTCAAGGGGTGAAGGAAGCCCTCTTTAATTTCATGATAAAATTACTAATTATGAAAAAAATATTTTTATTATTAATAATTAGTTTTTTAACTTCTCAATGTTTTGCACATGGTGGTGGTTTAGATAAAAATGGTTGCCATAATGATAGAAAAAAAGGTGGATATCATTGTCATAGATAAAAGATCTAAATTATAAATCCTTTTCTTTAAAGTCTGAACCATTGATTACTAATTTTTCAAACTCTTAGGGAATAATACTATTCTTCACTATTATAAAAAGATATAATTATTAATTATGAAAAAATTTAAAAATAAAAATATTTATAATTCTGAACTTATTCAAGAACTTATAAAAGAAGGTTATGATTCTAAGATATTAGATTTAATTCAAAAGCTTGTACAAGCTGAAGTAAATAATAAATTTGAAGAGTTTAAAAAATTAAAAAAACAATTATTAACTTCTTCTGAAAATTCATTAGATATAGATAATTTTTATTCGAAATATAAATTAAATTTAAATAACTATAAGTTTAATAGAGAAGAAGCAAATGAAAGATAATTTTTTTGTCGATTCAAACATTTTTATATATTTATTTGAAGAAGATAAAGATAAATATGAAATTACAAAAAAATTATTATTAAAAAAACCTGTTGTTAGTACTCAAGTAATTAATGAAAATATAAATGTCTGTATAAAAAAATTAAAATTACCGAAAAATATTGCATTTAAACATGCTCAAAAGTTAATTTCTAAAAGTTATTTATCCTTGATAACTTATGAAACTATAAAATTAGCTTTTAATATTTGTGAAACTCTTTATTTTAGTTATTATGATAGTTTAATAATCGCTTCAGCTCTTGAAAATAATTGTTCAATTTTATATTCTGAAGATTTACAACATAATCAAGTTATAAAAAATCAATTAAAAATTATAAATCCTTTTCTTTAAAGTCTTTTACTTAAATCTTTTTCAGTAGAAATATTATGCCAATCTAAATCTTGCTCCTTTAATGATTCTATACAAACTTTAATTATCATTTCTTTGGATAATTTCTTTCCATGTACTTTCGCTACTAATATAACAGTCTCATTTAACCATTGATAAAGCTCTAAAGGAATTCTTATGTTTAATTGCTTATTATCGTCTTTATTATTTTGTAATATGTACATTAATCACTAGCTCCTGCTATCATAGAGTTAGTATATTTTTTTATGTCAAAGCTTTTTTGCTTTTATATAGAAAATATATCACCGCTGCGAAAATATATCAATCTTTTGCATATTAATTTTTTTTAATTTATGGAAAATTTGCCTGAAGAAGTAAAAAAATATTTTAGTAAAATAGGGAAGAAAGGCAATTTATCTCGTTGGAAAGATCATGAAAAGCAAACTCCTGAAGAAAAAAGAAAAAAATGGAATGAATATCAAAAGGAGTATAGAAAAAAGAAGAAAGAGAATCTTTAAATAGTCTGAACCATTGATTACACAGATTAACTTGATTTCTCTGATTTAATACTAATATACTTTCCTTAAAAATCATAGTTAATCATAAAAATCAGGGTAATCAATGGTTCAGATTGTTTAATCTCCTTAACCACACCTTAACCCCCCCCTTCATAATCTTTATATTCCCTTAATATAACTTGGATATTAATTTTATGGTTGAAAATTTTGTACAATATAGTCCATATCAACAATCCCCTTTAATTAGAGGAAAAGAAAAAAAACAAGAAAAAGTTTCTACTAATAACAATCCGCCAACTAAACTTTTATATGATCAAAGAGAAAGAAAAGAATATTATCTAACTCATGATGTAAATAGAATTTTAGGAACTACAGAAAATTTTAATTGGAAAGAATTACTTCTTGGAATGTTAAAAAGTTCAATACAAATGGGTGGTTGTATTGGGGGAGCTACTTTAGGAGCAAAAGGAGGAGCTGCTGTTGGATCTTGGGCTGGAGGTCCAGAATTAGGAGGAGTAGTAGGTGGATTTGTTGGATCTGGAATAGGTTGCTTTTCAGGAGCAATAACAACAGGAATGGCTTATGATGCAATAGAATCAACAATAAAAAATGAAGATTTTAATCCATACGAATCTGCAAAAGGTAATTTATCTATGTCTATTGGATTAACTATAGGTATGATTACTGGTCAAATTTTTGCTTTGTCTGGAATTAATAATTCTGCTATGAAAATTTTAGCGGGCACAACTTCTGGAACATTAACAAATCTTGCTCCTTCAGCACTAGAAGCATGGAAGAATAATGATTTATCTCTTTTGCCTAATTGGAAAGAAATTTTAATAGTTGCTGTTGCTTCTTCTATTGAAGCTTTTCTTTCTTCAAATGTAAAAATTTCACAAACTGTAAAGAATACTATACTAAGAGAAGGTATTGCAGAAGCTTTATCTACAACAACAGAATTAGAAGGAAGAAGATTTATTAATGGAGAAGAAATTTCAAATGAAAGATTTTTAAGTTCTATTTTAAATTCTTTTTCAGCAGCAGCTTCTTCTCATGGAATAGAAATAAGTAAAAATTTAAAGAAAACAGATATTGAAGCAGGAATAAAACAAGGAGCAGAAGATGTTAATCCTAAAGTTGCTGAAGATCCCGTTAGAACTAGACTTCACGAGGCTTTATCTGATATTTATTCTATCTTTAGCAGAAATATTTCAGCTGATTACATTCCCAAATATGAAAGTTTCGCTGAATTAAAAAAGAAACTTTTAGCAGAAATAGAAACATCAAAAGATCCAGAAGAAGCAAAAAAAATAGTAGCAGAAATGTCTGAAGCAATGGATTATTTTGAAGCTCAATTTAAAACATTACCTAAAAAAGATTTAGATAAATTTATAGAAAAATTTGATTATACTAGATCTGTTAATCCTAATCTTAGTAGTTTACCAATTGAATTACAAACTATATATGGAGAAAGAATGGAAAAAGCTATTACTAAAGCTCGAGAGTCTAAGCAATTTTTACAATTATCTAAAGAAGAAATTTCTTTTTTAGCTAATTTTAGAACAGATTCTGAATCCGCAAAAGCTAGATTAGAGCATGTCTATAATATTCAGTATTTAACAACAAATGCACAAAAACAATCTTTAGGAAAATTATCAAATGATTTAAATAGAATAATTAATGGAAAAGGTTATGCTAGAAATATATATAAAGATTCATTTAGTACTTCTGATATTAAACAAATAATAGCGGATAACTATTTAAAACTAGATATAGAATTTTTAAGTGATAGAATTCCAGAAATTACAGAAGTTGATAAACAATTAAGAAAACTAGAAGTACTTTCTAAAAAACTATCTTACTCAATGAAGCCAACGGAAGAAGATATTCAGATTATCACAGGGTTGCAAACAATAGCAAAAGATTTAAAACCGGAAATTGATCGAATAATAAAAGAAAAATTTGTTTATCTTAATTTTGATTGATAATTAATTATATTAGGTATCTGTTCTTTATCAAAATGACAATAAACAGCATCTTTTATTTTTTCTTTTATTTCTTCAAATGAATCTGCAATTGTAAATATTGAATAGTTTAAAGCTTGTGCCTCTATTTCACCATTAGAATTTTCTTTTATTGTAAATATGATTTCTTTCATAATTATCTAAATATAACAAAATATTTTTCTCTTTTCTATTATTCTATAATTAACTTCAATTGTTTAAAGATAAGCTTACAAAGAGAATCTGGGATTTCTTTATGTCTTGGAACAGGTGCAATTTTATTATTTTGAAGATTTTCATATATATCATGATTTGCACCATGTCTTTTTAATTTATAATTCTGTTTTTCTAATATTTTTATTAATTCATTCCGTTTCACACTTCAACCTCTAATTCTTTAATATGAATTAATTTATTTGTAATTTTTTCTTGTTGTTGTTCTTGCAACATAAGAATAAATACTTCTTTTATATTTTGTTCAAGTTCTTCAAGAGTTTTTCCTTGACTAAAAATACCTGTGATTTCTTTTAATCTACCAACATACCAATCTTCATCTTTCCAATATTCTAAAGAAAATTTTCTAATCATAATTACTTAAACCTCATAAATTAATTTTACCTTATATTTTTCTCTTTTCTATTCTATAATTAGAAGTTTAAATAAATAATTTCATTATGGAAAGAGCGGTAGATTCTTCAGCAGTATTAAATCTGAATTCTGTACAAACAAGTGCTGTATTACACAAACAAGGACCTTTTTTAGTTCTTGCAGGTGCTGGTAGCGGTAAAACTAGAGTCCTCACTCAAAGAATTATAAATCTTGTAAATAATGAAAAGATTGATGCTGAAAGCATTTTAGCTGTTACTTTTACAAATAAAGCTGCTGCTGAAATGAAAAATCGTATAAACAAATCTATTTCTTCTGCTTCAAGTAGAGATTTGTGGATTGGGACTTTTCATAGTATATGTAATCGTATCTTAAGAAGCGAAATCCGTCATTATAATGAAAAATATTCAAAGAATTTTATAATAATTGATACAGATGAATCACAATCGTTTATTAAAGAGTGTATCAAGGAATTAAAGCTTGATGAAAAAAAATTTCAAGCTAAAAAGTTTCAATATATAATTAGCGGTATAAAGAATAATGGTCAAACCCCTGAAGAATATAGTCGTACTGCAAAAGATTTTCAAGATATAAGAATTGCTGAAATATATTCGATGTATCAAGAAAAACTTATAAAAAGTAATTCTTTGGATTTTGATGATTTGCTACTTATTACTATTAAAATTCTTAAGAAAAATCCTCAAATAAGAAATTATTATTATGAAAGATTTTGTCATGTTTTGGTTGATGAATTCCAAGATACAAATAAAATTCAATATGATTTTTTAAATCTTTTAGTAGTCTCTTCAGAAGAAAAAAATAATTGGCAAAATAGAAGTTTTTGTGCGGTTGGTGATATTGATCAGTCTATTTATTCTTGGAGAGGTGCTGATTATAAAATAGCTTTGAATTTTAAAAAAGATTTCCCTGAAGCTGAAATAATGAAGCTTGAAGAAAACTATAGATCTACTGAATCTATTCTTAAAATCGCAAATTCTGTAATAAAGAATAATGTCCAAAGAATAGATAAAGTCTTGAAATGTACTAAAGGATATGGCGAAAAAATAACAGTATTTGAAGCACAAGACGAACATGATGAATCTTTTTTTATTGTTAGTGAAATGAAACGTCTAAGTGGAAAATATAAATTGAGTGACATGGCTGTTTTATATAGAACTAATGCCCAAAGTAGAGCAATAGAAGAAGGGCTTATAAAAGCGAAAATTCCTTATAAAATAATTGGTGGTATTAGATTTTATGATAGACTTGAAATTAAAGATCTTATTGCTTATTTAAGATTAATTTATAATTCAAGTGATGCTACTGCATTAAAAAGAATTATAAATGCACCAAGAAGAGGCATAGGACCAAGCACTATTGCACAGATAGAGGAAAGAGCAAATAAACTTGATGTTTCTTTATATTCAGCACTTAGTGATTTGCTTGATTCAAATACACTCACTCCAAAAATAACAACTGCAATACATTCTTTTATAGAATTAATTGAAGAATTAAAAAAAGATGCTGAAGTTAATGATCCAGCAGAACTTTTAAGAAAAATAATTAATAAAACAGCTTATTGTAAAGCTCTTTTTGAATTAAATCCAGATGAAGCAGAAGATAGAAATAAAAACATAGAAGAATTTATAAACGTAGCAGAAGATTTTCTTGAACAAAACGAAGAAGTGAGCCTAGAAAATTTCTTGTCCCAAATTTCGCTTATAGGCGACACAGACTCAATGAAAAATGAAGAAGATAAAGTAATATTAATGACAGTTCATTCCTCTAAAGGATTAGAATTCCCCTGTGTATTTTTAACAGGATTAGAAGAAGGGGTTTTTCCTCATATTAGAGCTATCTCAGCACAAATGCGTGATGAAATAGAAGAAGAAAGAAGACTTATGTATGTTGCAATTACAAGAGCAGAAGAAAAGCTTTATTTAACAAGAGCAAAATACAGAAGACTTTGGGGAGTTAGAGAATCAGCAGAAGAAAGTAGATTCTTTAAAGAAATGCCTGAAACAGAATTAAATTTTCTTTTTGGGAATTCAGTTGTTAGATCCCTTGCAAATACAAGATCTAATTTTAATAATGTACAAACTAAGCCTACTACTGAAGAAGTAAAACCAAAAGCTATTTTTGAAGAAGGAGACTCTGTAAAACATATTACTTTTGGGAAAGGCATTGTTTCGGGTATTATGGGGAGTGGAATTAAAAGATTTTATGCAGTTAGTTTTGAAAATAATGGAAAAAAGATTTTAACTCCTGAAAGTTTAAAGAAAATAGAAGAAAACTAAATATAGTAAGGAATTAATATTAATTATTAAACAACTAATATTAATACTTATTAATCTCCCTTGAATAAAATCAATATAAATTATAAAATTTTAAAGAATATTAAAAAATTAAATTATAATAATGTTACAAAAAGAACAAAAAAGAGAGATTTTAGAAAAAAGACAAAGACATACTCTTGATACTGGATCCCCAGAAGCACAAATAGCTTTATTTTCAGCACGTATAACAGATATAATGCATCATTTACAAAGAGAAAATAAAAACGATGTTTCTTCTCTTCGTGGTTTGCAACAACTTGTTTCAAAGAGAAAACGTCAAATGAAGTATTTAGCAAAAAAAAATCCAGAAAGATATAAAAGCTTAATTCAAGAATTAGGAATAAGAGGTTAAATAAAGAGGTATTAAATTTGAATAATGTAAATTGTATTAAATCCACAATGTGTAGGCTGGATAAAGATAAGCTTTTGCACATTGAAACTGGATGTCTTGCTATGCAAGCTGACGGTTCTGTAATTGTAAAATCTGAAGAAACAATTCTATTAGTTACATGTTGTTTCTCAAAAGAAATAAAACAAGGTATTGATTTTTTTCCATTAACAGTGGATTTTGAAGAAAAAATGTATTCAATAGGTAAAATCCCTTCTTCTTATATGAGAAGAGAAGCAAAACCTCTTGATAAAGCGATTCTTGCAGGAAGACTTGTAGATAGATCTATTCGTCCTCTTTTTCCTAAAGATTTTTATAATGATGTACAAATAAATGTATCAGTTTTAAGTTTTGATCAAAAAAATCCACCAGAAACTCTTGCTATATTAGGAGCTTCTGCTGCAATAAATCTTGCGGGACTACCAGCTCAACCAATAGCTGCTGTTCGTGTAGGACTTATAGAAAATAGATTTGTTATTAATCCTACTTATAGTGAACTTAAACATAGTTCTTTAGATTTAATTGTTAGTGGAAATGAAGATAATATTTTAATGGTAGAAGCTGGTGCTAATTTTATAGAAGAAGATGTAATGCTTGCTGCTATAGATTTTGCTCAACCATTTATAAAAAAACAAATTAAAACACAAGAAGAATTATTTGAACAATGTAATATAAGTAAAATAAACTTTCAAGCTTTAGAAAAAGATTCTGAAATTCAAAAATTAGTTGAAGAAATTACAAAAAATAAACTTTTAGAATCAATAGAATCAAAATTAACAGATAAAAAACAAAGAGAAGGAATTGTTCAAGAAGCTTATACTGCTGTTAAAGAATATTTTAAAAATTCAACAGATGAAAATAAAGAAGAAAAATTAAATAAAGCAATTGCTTATACTAATGATCTTGAAAAAGCTTTAATGAGAAAGCAAATCATTGAAAAAGGAGAAAGAGTAGATGGCAGAAAATGTAATGAAATAAGACCTATTTGGTCTAAAACTTCTCTTTTACCTAGAACACATGGAAGTGCTGTTTTTACAAGAGGTTCAACACAAGTCCTTTCAGTTGTAACTTTAGGTAGTGAATCAGATGCAAAACCTATTGATGGTATTTGGATAGAAAAAGAACAACCTTATTTTCATAATTATAATTTCCCAGCATTTTCAGTTGGAGAAGCAAGAGGTGCAAGAACTCCTGGACGGAGAGAAATAGGACATGGAGCATTAGCAGAAAGAGCTATTATTCCTACATTACCAAATAAAGAAGATTTTCCATATACAATAAGAGTTGTTTCTGAAGTATTAAGTTCTAATGGTTCAACAAGTATGGCTTCAACTTGTGCAAGTTGTCTTGCTCTTATGGACGCAGGCGTTCCTGTAAAAGAAATTGTAGGTGGAATTGCTATGGGTTTAATAATTGAAGGTAGCGATTGTGCGATTTTAAGTGATATTCAAGGATTAGAAGATTTTCTTGGAGATATGGATTTTAAAGTAACAGGTTCTACTACTGGAATCACTGCTTTACAAATGGATTTAAAATTAAGTCAGGGTATATCTTTAAAGCTTTTAAAAATCGCATTAGATCAGGCGCTTGAAGGTAGAAAGCATATTGTTTCAAAAATGAAAGAAGAATTAACTGAAGCAAGAGAAGAACTTTCAAAATATGCACCTAGAATATTAACTTTGACTATTGATTCATCTGAAATAGGCGCTTTAATAGGTCCCGGTGGAAAGACTATTAAAAGACTTATTGAAAGTACTGGTATAACAAAAATAGATGTATCAGATGAAGGAATAGTAAATATATTTGGAGTAGATGATACAGTATCAAAAGCAGAAGAAAAAATAAAATTATTAACTACTAAAATAGAAGAAGGTCTTGAATATAAAGGCGTTGTTGTTAGAAAAATAGAAATAGGAATTTTAGTTGAAATTACTCCAGGTAAAGTAGGATTATTCCGTACATCAAGTATGCAAATGAATAATAGAATGGGTGGAGGAAATAGAAGATTCGGATCAAGACCTCCTCAAAATCGAGATAATGTTGAAAATACTGAAAGAAAAGATATTTCTGCTGATTTCAATATAGGAGATGAAGTTATAATAAAAGTGAGAGGTATTGATAACAAGGGAAGAATTAATCTTGATTCAATAAGACATGCAAACACTATTATTGCAACTCAAACAACAGAAATACCTTTAGAATCTTCTCATGCCTAGTTTTTTTGAAATAGAAAAGACTTGTCCAATTACAGGTGCTAGAGCAGGTAAAATTCATACAGAACATGGCATAATAGAAACTCCTATTTTTATGCCTGTTGCAACTAAAGGCTCTGTTCGTGGAGTTGATTGGCGTACTATATCTGAACTACAAGCTCAAATAGTTCTTGCTAATACTTATCATTTGACAATAAGACCGGGGGAAGCTTCTATTGAAAGAGCTGGCGGTTTGCAAGAATGGAGTAAATGGACAGGTCCTTTTTTAACAGATTCAGGTGGATTTCAAGTTTTTAGTTTTGCACGAAGGGGACAGGCAAAGATAGACGACCAAGGTGTTAGTTTTAAAGACGATCTTGAAGGCAAGATTCATTTTATAGGTCCTAATGAATCAATGAACATTCAAAAAAGACTTGGCGCAGATATTGTTATGGCTTTTGATGAATGTCCCGCTGGTAATGCTGACAGAAAAACAGTAGAGACTGCAGTTAGAAGAACTAGGGATTGGGCTGAAAAATGTACAAACTTTCCTTTACAAAAGCATCAAAATTTATTTCTTATAGTACAGGGGGGTAAATTCGAAGATTTAAGGGAAAAAAGTTTAGAAGAAATAACTAAATTAGATGCAAAAGGTTATGCTTTAGGTGGAGTTAGTGTTGGTGAAAGCAGAGAAGAAGTAGAAAAAGTAATTTCAAATATGACAAAAAAATTACCTATTAATAAGCCTCGTTATATTATGGGGATAGGTATGCCAAGAGATTTAATAGTAGGAGTTTTATCAGGTGCAGATATGTTTGACTGTGTTTTGCCAACAAGGATTGCTAGACACGGGGGATATTTTTCAGAAGGTTTACGTTTTAAAAGTGTAAGTCAAAAAGATTTTTCTGATGATCATGATAATCCTCTTGTAATAGGTTGCCAATGTCCTACATGTAAAACTTTTACTAGAGCTTATTTAAAGCATTTATTTTTAAGAAAAGAGATAACAGTTTATTATTATTTAGCAGTTCATAATTTATTTAGACTTTTAAATCTTACTTTTGATATGAGAAAAGCAATTTTTAATGATTGTTTTCCACAATTTTTAAAAAAGAATTTATATCTTCTGTCTTGAGCCCCCCAGCCCCCTAAAGCTTACTCCCGTAG
>MOYB01000008.1 GCA_001899385.1 Candidatus Caenarcanum bioreactoricola
CTTCCTTGACCCATATTAGTAAAGGTACCTTCAATACTATTTTTTGCCCTACCTGTAAGAGCAGATTGTCCCTCTACAGAACCTGCTACATTTTCAGAAGAAACTACTGTATTTTTCTGAGATGTGTTTGTTCCTGCTGTTGTAGAAGCTTGTCCAGAAGTTAAATCTGTAGTTGTTGTTTGAGAAACATTTCCTGCAGTTTTACCTAGGTTAGTTTTATCATATTGAGATTGTGCATACTCTTGAAGATTTTTAAATTTACCATATACTTCAGGGAAAACACTTCTTAATGTTTCAAAGTTCTTTATAGTATTTTCAGGAAGATTTTGTTTTATCCAAGCATTAGTAACTACATTGCCTTCAGTTTTTCCACTGCTCTTTAAGTCTAACCCTGCTCCTGTTTTTTGAGATACTTCTTGTTTATAAAAAGGGTCTGTTTTAGATTTAACATCCATTCCACTTCCTATTCCTAAGAAACCTGGTTTAGCTTTCATATCTGTAGTTTGATTTAATCCAGATAAAATATTTGCATTTACATCACTTGTTGTAAATCCTGAAGCTGTGTCTCCTTTTTTAGCTACCTCTAAATTTAAGTCTTGATCTGCTATAGTTTTAGCTCCCGCTGTAGTAACATTCTGAAAAATAGGAGATACACCTGTAGCTGTATTTCCTGTAGTAGCTGTTCTATTTAAGGACACACTACCTGGAGCATGTAAACCTAATTTAGCATTTGCTTCTTGACCTACATTAGTTGTAGCATAACCCACATCTGATATAGAAGTTGTAGGTCCTCCAAAAATGGCAGGAATAATAGAGCTTCCTATTGTACCTCCTATAAAACCTCCTATAGGTCCTGCTAAAGCACTTCCTGCAGCAGTTCCCACAGCTCCTGCAATACCTGTACCTATTTGAGTCCAAGGATTAACTTTTGTTTCAACCGCTCCTGTACCTCCTGCAGATCCTTGAATACCATAATCTTGAGTTGTAGATCCTGAACCTGCTGTATATCTTTTAACTGTATTATCATAGGTAAAATCATTTGCTGAAGGGGCTTTTAAATTTGCAGTGATTGTTCCAGTTTCTCCTGATTGACCCTTATTATAGTAATCATTTATTGTATTAGAATCTTTCCATGAATAAGAAGGATTACCTGAAGCTTGTTTTAAAGTTGCTGCAGCTCCTGAAGAATCTTCAGCTTTAACTCCTACTAAAGATTTATCTCCTACAGTTTGTACAGGATTATTATCTTCTCTAAATAGATAGTTTATTCCTAAATCTCCATAACCTACATTATTTGGATTTCCATAATATTCAAAACCAGTGCCAGGGGTATAAATACCAGCATTGGCTTTTGTATATGCTGCTGTTGTACTATTTGGCAATTGAGAACCACTTGTATCAAGATACCTATTATTTGGTTCTGCCGTAGGTTGAAGTCCTAAATCTGTTCTAAAAGTCCCATAATTAGGATTTACTATATTAGAATACATTCCTGTATTTCGAGGATCACTTCCTCCAAATCCAGTCATATATTGATATGGAGATGTATTCTGTGTTCCTTGATAAGAACCTTCTTGTAAATAGTTCTGTATAAAAGGTGAATAACCTGAATTAGGTACTAAGCCAAGAGTCATAATTTTTTAACTATTAAAAGGATTTAAACTAGATACTTTTTCACGAATTCTTCCTAATAAAGAAGGATTAACCTGAGGTTGTTGAGCAAAATCAGGCGGAGGAGTTGTAGAAGGATAACCAGTACTACTTAGATAATTCATAACTGTTTGGTCAGCTGCTGTAGCATAAGGATTGTTATAAATACCTCTAAAATCATTATAATCTTGCTGAGTTTGACCACCTGTACCTTGTGAAAAACCTTGAGAAGGGGTTAAATACCCTATAGAAGGTTGAGACATTTGACTAGGTTGTCCACCATATAACTGGTCTACTGCTGAAAGGGTTGAAGGAGAACCAACTTCAGAAGGAATACTTTGTCCAGGGTAAAACTGATTTAAAGTATTCATATTAGGGGATTCTTCCATTACTGCTTCACTTGTTTCTCCAGGATTTAAAGCTTCATATTCAGGTTCTACAGTAGTCCCTTGTATTTGTCCTCCATTTCCTAAGCTTTTAGCTAAACTTGCTACTTCATTAGGATCAGATAATATGTAATTTAAAGAAACAGGGTCTTTTAAGTTTTCATTTTTAATAACATTTTTAATATCGTCTTGAGTAAAAACACCTGCGGCTCCTTTAGAAAGAGCATTAACTCTTCTCCAAAAAGAAGACTTTGAAGTTGGAACTCCTGAAATAGGGTCTTTAAAAATAGCTCCATCATCTTCAAATATTCCTTTATCAGGACTATCTTCTGTAGGAGGTTGTAGTTGAAACTTGGATTCATATTCATTTACAAATTTCTGTAAATTAGGAGATTGTACCATTGCACTTCTAGGCACTGTAGTGAAATTCATTAAAAAATTAGGGTCTTTTGATATTTTATTTATTATATTAGTTCCTTGATCATCTCCTTGAGTTAATGATTCAAATTCAGATACATAAGATAAAGGGTCTGTTTTAATTATGGTATCTGCTGTAGGAGTTTGAGGAATTTGTTGAGTCTGAGCCTCTACAGGGGCATTTCCTAAAGGCATTCCAAAAGTGTTCTGCATTGAAGTTGGACCTTCTGAAATTTGTTGAGTTTGAGGTGCAAGTGAGGGTTGAGGAGAAGCATATAAAGGTTCATTTTTAGATGCTAAATTTGCAGGAGAAGGATAATCAATAGAAGCAGATAGTGCACTAGAAGAAGAAGGAGTTATAGGAGCTATTTCTGTAGTATTCGCTGGAGGAGTCCACCCTGCAATATTTGTTTGTTGTTCAGAAGAAGCACTAGGCATTTGAATAGAAAGCGGAGCTTCTGATGTTTTTAAAGGGATAGAAGCACTTGGAGCTATAGCTTGAGAAGAAACTTCTGGAGAAATAGGCTCTGCCATAGGAGCTTGAACTGGAGTTGCTGCTGGAGTAGAAGATAAAAGACTGTTAATATCTGGAATAGTTCCTGAAGGAGCTGTAGTAGCTGCTTGTTGGTACATTTGTTCAAATTGAGGCATTAATATATTTATATCTTTACCTTTATTTTTTAAATCTTGTAAAAATTGAGCTGCTTTATATAAATTTTCTACTTGCCCAGAGGGAGATCCTGTATTTCCTATAGCCATGTTAATTACTTTTAGTTTTGTATCTTTAAATTGTAACTTTTAACATCTTTAATTAACTTAATTTTGGTAAATTAGGTAAACCTTGTAGAGTAGGTAATTCTAAAGAGCCAGATCTTATTTGTTGATTAGCCTGTTGTTGTTGATTTTGATAAAACCCCAACAAAGGGTCTATATTTATTTGAGCTCCTTGGTCTTGATATATTTGAGGAAGTTGAGCTTCTTGCTGAGCTACTTGTTGTCCTTCATAACCTTGATAGCCTTGATTTCCTTCATATCCTATATTAGAAGCTGGAGTATAGTTATCTAAACCCAGTTGATTGTTTAAATCTTCAACTTCGGGTTCCCTATATATAGGTTGAGGAATAGATTGTGGAATCTTTTGAGAAAGTATCTTTGCTTCTGTTTGACCTTGTTGCTGAGGTAATTTATTTTGTTCTTGTTGTTTATAATACTCTGCAAATTGTTTTATAGCATCATCAGCAATAGCAAATTTAAACTCTTGTTGAGGTTGAGTCGTTTGCTGAGGTTGAGGAGTATTTTCTTTAGCTTCTTTAACTAAAGTAGATTCCCTAAGTTCTTTAGGGATATTTGTAATATTTTTATAGTAAGTAGGAACAGAAGTGCCATAGGCGTCTTTAGCTCCTGCTTTAATAGGATCTTTTAATCCTTTTGCAGCTGGTCCTGTAAAAATACTTGTTAATAATAATGAACCATCTTCAGTTTTATCTCTATTTACAACTTCTTCTCCATGTATTTTATACATAGTAGCTTGATTATTTCTTAAATATTTTTCAATTGCACTTAATTGACTTGTTATACTATTAGGATCATAAGCATAAGTTTTTTGAGCTGAAGGACTAAACTGTATAAAGCCTTTATAACCCAAAGAATTAGTTATTTTAGGGTTATATCCAGATTCAAGTTTCATTAAATTTAAAGCTTGTTCTCTAAAAATAACAGGATTACTATATCCTAAGTTTTTACCCATTTGAAGAAGTCCTTCTAAAAACTGGGGAACTGCATTAGGGTCAGTAATTCCTCCTCGTTTAAAACCTTGTTGAATTGCTTTTAAGTCCATATTAATTTGTATTTAGCTAATTAAATATAAAACAAAAGACCTTAAAGTTAAAAAACCTTAAGGTCTAGAGAATGAAATTTAATAAAGAGGACTTATGCTCCAGTTACGCCAGTAGCCATACCACAAAGCTCTGTGTATCCAGGAAGCATAGAGAATTGACTTACTAACATGTTAACTCTTTGGTTATTAGCAACATAATAGTCTTCAATGTATTCGATAAATCTAGGACCACCTTCTAAGAAGCCTTTATTTGTAATAGAAGCATTAGGAATGGTTAAGAATTCATCAACACCTACATAAAGTTGAAGATTATTATCAGCACACATGATAATATCTCCACCTCTACCTATGAGATTTAAGTAATCATCCACACAGATATAAATGATTTTACCAGAATCTGTAATATATCTTTTTACTTTACTTCCCATTGTTGAAGGGGTGAAACCTTCATCATAAGAAACAAGAACTCCAGCTTTTAAGAAAGGTTGTAAAGCTTTGAAAGCAATAGAACCACAGATATAAACCATAGGTTTGCTAGAAACTCCTAAACCATCATATGTTTCCCACCATGTCATTAAGCTTTCAAACTTAGCTGTAGTTAAAGCTCCCATGTTTAAGAAACCAGGTGTATTAGGGTTTTGTCTTGCCCAGTAAAGATAACCATTGAATCTATTAATATTACTTAAAGGATTAGAAAGATCAGTAGTTGTTATATCACCACTTTCTTCGTAAATTAAAGTATTTATTAATTGACTTTTATGAGCTCTTCTATGATCTTCATTTATAAATTCAAGGAATTGACCATTATAAAGAAGTGTTTCTTCTCTTAATGTGTTTGTTACAGGGGTTCCAGGTGTAAACAATCTACGGAAACCATTATAAAGAGATGTGCTTCTCTTAGGAATAGGTTTTGTAGTTGTCACATTTTGTGTATAAAGGTCTAATGCGATACCTGTTACTAACAACACATCGGTTGTTTCAATAGTACCTACAGTAGTTCCTCTAGCTCCTCTAGTTACAACAATATTATTATTGTCATAAGCTGTTTGGTCTATTGTCATAATTTCTCTTGTACGAGGATTATACAAAGATACATCAGCTTGACATAAGTAAGCTCCGTTTTCTGTTACGCTTAAGAGTTTATCAGCTACGCTAGCAGTTAAACTTGCAGCAGGAACAAGTTTGAAAGCAGGTGCTTTATCTCTTGCAGACTTTACATAATCACCAAGGGGTACTTGACTTGATTTTGTAAAGTTATATTTATCTAATGCAGAGGTATCATCTTTTTCGAGTGCATTTAATAGATCTCCTTCAAATTTGTGCTCTAATATTGATTCGAAAGAATCAAAACCTAATGAACCTCCTACCAAGAAAGAGATTATAGGTGAGTTTAAAACAGTAGTAAATTTGATTACCTGGTTCAGGTTTCTACTGTTAATTTGTTCTGCTGAAGGTATCTCGTTATATGCGGCTGAGGTTATAACATCGGTTGTCATTAAAAACTCCTTTGAAGTTTGTGTTTACTAAAATAAATTTGCTTAATACTTTTAAAGTATTCTATTGAAATATACTTTGCTTTTTTTTTAAGCGGTTTAAAATCGTCTTGTAACAAAAAATCCAACTGGATTTCCATTTGTAGAAGTGTTTGTTTCGTATTCCATAACACTCCATAATAAGTCTATATAACTATTACTAAAGGGAACCCATTTTCCATCAGTAAAAGGAAGTAAAGTTCCTTCGTCTGCTTCTAAAACAGGAGTATAAATTACTTTATATTTTGTAATTTCTCCACTTTTTAATTTGTTTTCAAAATCAGTCAAAGAAGAAGCTTCTTCTATATTCGTTTTAAAGAAAATAGCTTCTCCATTTGATCTGTCATAAGCTGTTGCTGTAGCTTTATAAAACATTAGCTATTCAATAACCTTTGTATAGTTGAAAGAGTTTTTGCTCTACCTTGTTCAGGGTCTAACTTTGGTGCAGGTTTATCTGCTTTAGCTACTGTTTTCTTTTCTCCATCTTCCATAGCTTTTTTAGCTTTTTCAGCTTCTTCATTTACTGTTTTATTAGCTTTTAAAATAGGATCTCCTTGTTTTCTAGCTTTTTTAACTTTTTCAACAAAGGCTTGATGTACTAACTCACCTAAAAGGGTTTCTTTTTGTTTTAAAGTAGTAGAAGGGTGTCTTAAAACATCATCTACTTTCAGTCTATAAGCAGGTTCTTTTTGTAATTTCTTTAAATGTGCATCTATTGCTGAATCTATAGCTGATTCTGTAATAGATTGTTTTTTAAATGAATTTTCCAATGTTTTTTTAGTTAAAAGTCTAAACTTTTGATTATTTTCTAATTCTTTTAATTCTTTATATAATCTTTCTGTATTAGCTTGAGTTTTACTTAACTCAGTTTTTTGAGAGGATAAAGTTTGGAATAATTTAGACCTTTCAGCTATAGAAATATTATCATACTCTCGTATCATTTCATACATAAAAGCTTTTAAGCTTGGGTCTACATCTGGATGTTTCTTAAATAAATCTTCAACCCAATTTGTTTGATTTTTATTAACTTGAGTTTCTAATTCTTTAAGAACTTTTTGTGTCTTACTTAATTCTTCTTGTAAAGCTTGAACATCTGGACTTTGTTGATATTGCATAGGAGGCATACGATTAGTATCTTCCTCTTCTTCAAATTCAATATCGTGTATGTTTATTTCAAAATCTTTATCTTCTAATTGGTTTTCAGAATTCATTTGTTTCTAATATATTTTAGTTATTTTACTATTAAATTTTATCTGTGTATTAAGACAAAATTAAGAGAAATTACCCTTGAGGAGGCGGAGTTGGTTGTCCTTGACCACCTTGAGAAGGCATAGGAGGAACATTTCCTTGAGGAGGCACGCCTTGTTGCATCTGCATTTGTTGTTGTTGCATTTGAGTTTGCTTTTGTTCTTCTATTTTAGCTTTGATTTCTTCTACATCAAAAATGCTTCTAAACTCAGTAATACCTGCTAAATCAAATAACATTCCCATTGATTGAGCTAATTTATCCAATTCAATAGTTTGAGAACCTACTAATTGTTTGATTATTTCAGCTACAAAAGGGGTATTCATTAAAGTAGCAAAACTCTTTAATTTTTCTGAATTAACATCATATCCTGCATTTAACTGTAAAGTTAAATCTGGTTGCATAGCTAATTTTTGAAGTTGATCTTCAGTAAGTTTATTTTCTTCTCCACTTTGAGTTACTATATTGGTAGATCCTTCAATTGGTTGATCTCCCTCTAAGTATGCCATACTTAAAATGTGCATCATTTGATGAAGTTTTTTCCAGTTATCTCTCACCCTTGATAAAATAACATCAAACTGTACCTGAGCAGCCTCCATTCTTTGAGGTACTGCCCCTAAGTGAGTTTTTTGAGAAGAAGAATCTAAAATAGCAGGTATTCCTGAATATTCTCTAGCTCTTTCAAAGTTTCTTGCTTCAGAGTTTAAGAACATTTGTTCAACTCCTGCTGGAGGAGTTCTAAAGTTAATTGCTCCAGGTTGATCAACTTCAATAAAAGTTAATCCCTTTAAGTTTTCTACTTTAGCTTCGTCTACTTTTCCCCCTACGTACTCCACAAATACCGTCATAACTTCGTTTAACATTTTTAATCGTTGAGAAGCTAATAGAATTTGCTCTTGTTGTAGAGTCCTTAATATATGTCCTAAACCTAATGAAAATAAAGAAGCAGAAGCACAAGGAAATTTAAGAAGTACATAAGGAAAAGGTCCTGCTTTCTTTATTTTTGGATCTCTATATTTATGATAAGCAACTACAGACTCGTTTATAATAACTGTTTCTGTAAAACGTGTATAAAAATAAACAACTGAATTTAACTTTCTTGATTTATGAGCAGAAGCCATAGCATATCCTGCTCCATTATCTAAATTTAACCAACTGTTTGAAAAAGCATCATTTCCTAATGAAAAAGGTAAAGAATTCATACTTGCATTAGGGGCGATAGGTAAAGAGTTTTTAAACTTCTTAGTAAACCCTTTAATATTTCCAAACTTTTCTATAACTTCTTCAGTAGACATAAACTGTATATCCCCCATATACCTAGCTTTTCTACTATCTTTATTAGGGCAATAAGGATCTATAAAGAAATGACCTAAGAAAATAGGTGAAAACTCAGCAAATTGGTTTATTATTTCATATTTAGGTACAGGATCTTTAAACTTTATATTTGGCTCTATTTCTTCTGGAGCTTCTTCTTCACCAAGTTCATTAAAGTTAAAACTATCTATACCTGTTTGAATATCTGCAAGGTTTGTTATATTAGATAAAGGATTAGAAGAGTTTTCTTTTTGTAAAGAATCCTCATCTAGTTCAAATTCCTCTATCATTTCTGTAGCTATTCTATCTTGATAAAAACTTGCTTTTGCTACAGCATTTCCATATAAAAATAAATCAGTAAAGATTTCGTTTGCTCTTTCTCTTGCTCCGTATGTTTCTGCATCTCCTTGATATTTCCTTTCTAATAGTTTTTGACTCTTTCGTATGTCTTCATCTTTAGAATAGTAAGTAAACTGAGTAAAAGGTTCTATTTTATAAATTTCTCGAGTAAGCCAAAAAGCTCCTAAGTCTACATATCTTTTAATAAGAGGAGGAACCATTACTTCAGAATCTAACTCAGAGGCAACAGCAGGATTCTTGCCTGCAGAGAAACTATCTTTAAGATTTGGAGAAATATAATAATCTTTTAAATTTTGATACCAGAAATGATGAAATTTTCTCTTGTATTCATAACTTTCATTCATTAGGGACTTTACATATTCAATAACTTTTGAATCGTCTTCCCCAGGTAATGGTTGTATTAAATCTGTTGCTTTGATTTTAGTAACATCATCTTTAGATAAAGGTAATATATCTGTTTTACCAAATGAGTTTTCTTTTGTTGTATAATGTGTTGACATTTAACTATATAATATGTAAGAAATTGTACCTAAGCATTGACACTCCTCGCCGCAAGCAGCTAGGATTCCTAGATCACCAAGATGTCTTAACATAGACTAACGAGCTCCATGTTAGAGGACTTTCTCTCCTTAGGCTTAAATTTGGGCATGCCCTGCCCTATCTTTAGAATATTCAAAGCTGCATTATGATCTCGATGAGCTTCAAAGCCACAACTTGAACAACTGTGAACTCTAACACTCAAATCTTTAGCAACCATCAAACCACAACAAGAGCAAAGCTGTGAAGTGTTCTTAGGATTAACAAGAATCAGATTTTTATTGAAAATCTCTGAATATCTCTTCAACCAATCTTTGAACTTTCCCCAGCATATAGTGGAAATTGATTTCCTTATACTCTTAAACTTATTTTTTTGAATCATTTTAGTAACACTTAAATCTTCTAAGAACACCGTATCGTTAGATAGGTATAGCTGTCTTGCCGTTTTAACGACGAAGTCTTCTCGCTGTCTTTGAACTTTTAAATGCTTTCTTTGTAATTTAAT
Organism: Candidatus Caenarcanum bioreactoricola; assembly: GCA_001899385.1. GTDB lineage: Bacteria > Cyanobacteriota > Vampirovibrionia > Caenarcaniphilales > Caenarcanaceae > Caenarcanum > Caenarcanum bioreactoricola. Next base: position 9,785 of record MOYB01000008.1, read on the forward strand.
CTTAGCTTTCTTTCTATTAGACGATCCTTTCTTCTTCCTTGAAACATCTTTTTGAAGTCTTTTAAGAGCTACTTCTGATTTCTTGAAGAATCTAGGATTTTCTATATGCTTTCCATCAGAATCTGTTAGAAAGTTTTCCAAACCAAGATCAATTCCTATATTCTTCCCTGTATACCCTATATCTTCCTTCCTTTCTATATCTATACAAAATAAAGCATAATAACCATCGGCTCTTTTAACGATAATGATTTGTTTGATTTGTTCTTTTGTATAGAAATGCAAGTTTCTTTTTCCTACAAGCTTCATTTTTCCAATTTTCAGTTTGTCAGTTAAAGTTAGATGATTACATTCATTATCTAGCTTCCAGCCCGTTTGAGTTAAAGTAAAGCTTCTAACATCCTTTTTAAACTTAGGAAACTTTCCTTGTTTTTTGAAGAATCTTAAGATTGCATTAGTAGTTCTCAGAACTGCCTGCTGTCTAGCTTGAGAATTTAACTTCAAAGCAAATTCATGTTCACTTTTAAAATTATTCTCTGAGGCTAACTCCTGAAGGGTATACTTGTTAAATTTTTCATTTCTATGATCCATCCAATACCTTAAAGCTGTATTTCTTAAGAACTGACATGTTCTTATTGCTTCATCAAGCAAGGCTTGCTGAACTTTAGAACACTTTAGTTTGTATTGGTATATGATCATCAGGTTTTATTTTAACATAGTTTTATTATCGACGCAAGCGTCAGGGAATTTACCCTTAAGAGATTAATTAAATGTTAAAACAAGAATTAAGAAACCTTTTGATAGGTGTTTATTACATGAAAGAAGTTTTAAATCCTCTTTCATTGTCTTATTCCATATCAAAAGGGTATGTCGCTAAAACTATGTTTAATACTTTTCTTTTAACTGTTAAAGGTGTTCATAAATTGACAGAACTTTCAAAAAAGAGATATACTAAATAAAGCACACCTTAAATTTTTACTAATGTTAGATTATTTAAACAGATTTTTTCAAAAAGCAAGGGTTTTTACTTATATGCTTTTATTATTTCCCTTTTATCTTATAGCCTTTTTGATGGTTAAACTATTTAAAGGATTAGCTCTTCTTGGAAGCAGAGTTTTTTGTATTCCCTCTGCTTATCAAGACTTAAAAGAGCTTTACTTTGATTAGCCTCCAAACATTCCCATTGGAAGTTGAGGAGGTAAACTAGGAGGAGTTTGTTGAGGAACAGTCTGAAGTTTCTTAGGCTTTGCTTTAACAACTCCTTTTGCTTTAGGAGTTGCTTTTTTAGAAGGGGCTACTCCTTTTTTAGGTTTAGTTCCTTTTTTTAAAGGTGTTTCATCTTTCATGTTTTTACCTTCCTTAGCAGCTTTAGCAAACTTCTCTTTGCCATACTTTTTTTCACCTATTGTTCGAGCTAAACCACCAGGATTTTCAACTCCTTTCTTAGCTAGTTTTCCTTTTAGTTTGTCAAAACCCATATATACCATATTATGTTTAAATATTTAAAGTTAATTCAAAAAATTGTATTTTTCTTGAGTCTAGATTAAGGATTGAAGTTTTGATATAAATAAAGCATAAGTAGGACTATCAAAAGCTTGTTTATATAAAGTAGCTAAGGTTAATAAATCATCTTCTGTTAATTGTTGTTTATTAAGATTAATACCATACCAGTAAACAACTTTAAAAAGGTCTTCATATTCTCTTTCTAAAATAGATTGAGCTACATTGGTTATTTTACCTTCTAGTTTATTTAAAGTATCGGAATCAACTTCTTGTATTAAATCTAAATCATGAAAAGTTCCATTAGTAAAGTATATTCCATTAGGGTCATAAAATAATCCATACCCATCTTCTGTACTTATTATTCCATTTCCACCATAAAGAGCTAAACCACTTGGTTGATATTCCACCCTAGTGCAATATGCTATACTTAGTCCAGTATAAACTAAAGAACTGGTTGTACTAGTCCATATATTAACAACTATATAAGCAGATATATCTGTTATAAGGGTTGAAGTATTTTTTGTATACTTAACAACATCATTTACTAAAAGGCTTACTTCATTAGGAGACCATCTTATTTCATAAGTTAAAGCATTTGTAGTAACATTAACTCCAATATCAATAAGAATTTCTTCATTTAAGATTTTAAAACCTACTTTTGTAGGGTATTCTCCTCTTAAGTTAATAGTTATTAAATCTGTTATACCATTATTAGTTTTTAAACCAAAAGTAGAGATAACTCCTATAGTTGAAGAACCCTTAAAACTAGTTTTATAAGAACCATAACTGTAATATCCCTTTGATTTGACTTCCCCTGCGGAATAGGGTTTACTTGAACTAGGTATATTACTTAATGTAAGGACTAACCCTGTACTAGGGGCAAAAGAAACATGAGAACTTAACCACCCTACATTAAAAATATCATCATTGGAGAAGTTATTAGACACTCTCCAAAGAGAACTATTTAAAGTATTAAAAGAATCAATAAATAAAGGAGCTCTTGGTATCTTATACCCTTGTATATCTAAATTACTAGGGGAATATCTAAAAACACCTTTAAAAGGGTGTGTTCCTGATGTTGCTTGTTCTACTATTTCAACATAGTAAGGACCTTCTGTCCAAGCAACATCCTGTGTTGGAGTTGCTTGATAGAAGTTATTCCTAGTTTCGTATGTTTTACCTACTTCTAAGATTGGCATTTAGATTAGCAGCCTCCGCCACCTTTTCCGCCCTTACCACCTTTTTTGCTTTTTCCTTTACAAGCCATTTTTTTAATATTTTTGTAAGTTATTCTTTGAATTGTATTCTTTCTTTATTAATCTTTTTTCTTTTTTGATTTAAGTGTTAAAGGTTTAAATCCAAAACTTTCCTCTTTTAAATTTCTTTCCCTGTTTTTTAGAAGATACTTTTTCAATCTATCTTGACTAGCAGGACTTAAACCACCTAAACGAATTGCAAGATCTTGTATTTGTGAAATTGATAATGCCATGTTATACCTACCATAAGTGTTTTTAATATTATACCTTTTTTCTTTAATTTCTAAGCATAAAAGTGTTATAATAAAATAGTAATAAGTTAAAAACATATAAAAAATGGATAGAATATTTAAAATATCTCAAGGTATAAAAATTAATGTAAGAGATTCAGGTAAAAAGGGAGCTTATGAATTAGGACATGTTATAGAATTTAAGACTTCAGGAGGAGAATATCAAGAAAGATTCTATCCAGATTTAACTTTAGAAGAAGCTATAAATCAAGTTTTAAAATCTAATGGAGTTGATATATCAGAAGAAGATATGTTAGAGTCTTTATTAGAATCAAAAGTAAAAAGTCAAGAAGAACTAGAAAAACTTCTAGAATCTTTTAATAAAAATGAAGTTTAAATTTCCCACATTTAGAACAGGTAAATGGCATGTAGCTAAGTATAAAGTAGGGGAAGTAGAATATTTTTTTATAAAGGAAGAACATCTTTTATTTGGTTTTATTCCCTCTTGGATTGATTTAGGAATACTTTGTTTTAGTCATAAAGAAGCTATCTCAGTTTATTTAGACCATATTTTAAAGAAATATCAAATTTCAAGTTAATTTCACCTTTTCTTTGGGTATATTTTTACTATGAAATATCTATTTGAAAATGAAACAGAGTTAAATGAGTTTATCCAAAAGCAAATTGCAAAGGAATACTCAAATAGAAACAAAGGTCTTTTTAAACTTTTTGTTTTAGTTTCTTTAATATTCTTTTGTCTAGGTTTATTTTTTGGAGTAAGATTTTTCAAACCTACTCCAAAGGTTAAGCCCCCTTCAAGGATTTCTGTTACTTCAGGGAAATATCACTTACAACAGTTTAATCTTTCAGAAGAGGTTGATAAAGGAACCTTAACAAAACAAAGACAAGAAGAATTAGAAAAACAAGTTGATTCTATAACTCCTATTGTAGGATTACCTTCCGATAAGTCTTCTCCTTCGATAAAGGCTTTTATGGATACTATATCGTGGGCTGAAGGGACATATCGGTATGGGTATAAAACACATTACGGGGGCTTTGCTATTCCAAATAGTTTAAACAGTTATTTCCCTTGTTTTCCTTATAAATCAGAGAAATATGGTATTGTATCAACAGCTTGTGGCAAATATCAAATATTAGATAAAACATGGAAAGGAATAGCACCTAAAATCAAAGCTAATTCTTTTACTCCTATTAATCAAGAAAAAGCTTGTTTATATCTTTTAGATAGAAAATTACATTTAATTCCTATCTTAAAGTATTATGGAGATTATAAAGGCATTAAAACTATTGAAAAAGCTATCTATAGGGCAAGTGGTACATGGGCTTCTTTACCAAAAAATAAAGAAGGAAAATCTTTTTATAAAAATCAACAAGCTAAAAGACTTAATGATCTTTTATATGTTTATAAATATAGATATAACTATTATTTACAAAAAGATCGTAGAGCAAGGGTTAAATCAATCTCTCTTTCTTAAACTTCTGTTAATTTAAATATAGAATTTTTTACAAATTAAAGTTATATACAATGTCAACAGATATAGAAGTTATTACTAAAAAAGAAGATATTAAACGCCTTACAGGATTAAACTTATATAAAGAAACTTTAAAAGAAAAGTTAGATGTTTTTAAAGAAATAGACAAGGAAGTAAGAGCGAATTGGACAATAGAAGATTTAGATAAATATATTAGAAATTTAGTAACAGAAGAAATAGTTACTAGAGAATTTGAAGCTTTAACTCCTATAAGTGCTCAAGGTGGCTTTAAAAAAAGATTAGGGAAGAAAGAAATTATTTTAAATATTTCTAAAGCTTTAAATTTTCCTTTAATGAGTATTGCTCATATATATGGAGAAATAGAAACAGAATTTTTTAATGGTTATAGTTTCCAAGATAATTCAAAAGATTTTATTGTCACTAATATTTATAATCAACTTACAGATATAGATATTCTTTTGAACGGTTTAAATCCTGAAGATAAGCAATATGCTAGAACTCAAGCTTATTTACTTGCTCAAAAGTTAAAATGGATGGAGTTTTTAGCTAAAATGGAAAAATTAACAGAAAAAGCAAGTGCAAATGTTCTTTCTATAGGAGGTAATATGAGTGTATCTACTTCAACAACTGTAGATAAGCAAATTAATGTATCTGAATCAGATAAAAATAAGATTCTTTTTAGTTTAATGAAAGACTTTATTCAACCCTCTAAAGATGTTTTAGTATCCGAGAATAATGAATGAGAAATCTATTTTCTAAATTAAATGATCCTACTGAAGAAGAAATAACAAGAGAAGTTGTTTTAAAAGAATGTAAAAGAGCTTTTCCCCATCTTGTAGTAGACCAAATTCCATTTGAAAGAGATGCCTATGGTAATATAACAAACTTAGATATTGCCACGGAGTTAACCTCTTTTCAAAAAGAAGTTCTTTATAACATGAATCCTGCTGAACAACCCTATGTTCTAGCTCATATACCTAACAGAAGTGGTAAAACATGGATTATAGCTTTAAGTTTAACGCTTATTTTATTAGATGACCACCCTTCTATTGATTTAAAAGGAGCCGAAGGGGATATATGGCTTTTAACTAACTCAAATCTATTAAAAACTCAATATCCAAAATTATTTCTCCAGAAACCTGGATTTTTAGGACAAGAAAAAGATTATGAGAAACAAGCTATAAGAGAAGTTCTAGATAGCAAGGGAAATCCTCATAAAATAAAGAAAATCTTAAATAATAATAATGAATTAGAAGGTTTTGAAAACTTAACAAATGGAAAAAGGATAAGATTTTTTAGCTATGGTATGAATGAACAAAAGTTTGCAGGAGATGACCCTATTTCAATGTTTTGTGATGAAATGGGAGATTTAGTTACTTCTGCAAGAGCAGCAGGGGCTAATAAGTTTACAATAGGAAAATTTGAAGAACTATCAGTTCGTATTGGATCTAATGTGGCTTGTGATAAACGATGGGTTATGTGTATTTTCTTTACCTTAACCCTAGGTGAAAAATGGCTAGAAGATTTAATAGACTTAGCAAAAGATAATAAAGCTATCTTTCCTAATAGAGATATACAAGGGAATATAATAGGATACCCTAAAAAACAACAAGTTAAGCTTTTAAAAGGAGCTACTGCAGCTTCTAACCCTTATTATAGTAAATCAACTTTTAATGCTGCTATGGGTATTATGACCCTATTAGGAAGAGAAGAACAAATAAGACGAAGATTAATTGATACAGGAGAAGATGACCCAGACTTAGTGTTTCCAAGAAAGATAAGACCTAAATCTTTTATAAAAGAAGAAATAGAGGAATTAATATCTAGATATAAAGAGTTTAAAAAGAATACAGGGTGGCTTCTTGTAGAATCAATTGACCCAGGTATGAGGGACGCTTGTGCGATTATTTTTGCCTTATGTCATCCTATGGAAGGTATAAGAGTCTTAAAAGAAGTTTATGAAAAAAGAAAGACTGTCTCACAAATTTCTCAAATAGTTAAACATATTGAACAAACTTATTTTGGTACTTTTGAACCTGATTTTAGATTCTTTGATAAAAATCATATTCTTAAAACAACTCAAGAGACAGAAGTTCCAAACTATTTGATTTGGAAAAAACATGGACTAGAAGGTAAACCTGCTGTTCATACAAGAGATAGAAGTTATGATAGAATGATTACTCTTTTTACTGAAGAAGTAGTTAAAGTTGATTATTCTCAATGCCCTTCCTTTGAACGAGAAATAAGGGCTCATAAATATGATAAGCATGGTAGACCCCTTGATTATGATAACCACTTAATAGACGCTATGAGATACCTTTGTAATTGGTATTATGAAGACTATTACAAAAAGATTCATAGAGTTCCTACTATTGATAGAGTTCTTACTCCTGAGGAAAAACAATACTACTCAGAAATAGAATACTATAGAAACTTTATAAAACCGCAACAAGGGGTTGCAAAATCTAAAAATAAAATCTTGGGTTTTGAAATAAAAGGACTTAACGAATTTGGAAGAGGTTAAACCTCTTCAAGGACTAATGCTTTCCTTTACTTTCGTCTTTTTTCTTTATCTTCGCTCTCAATGGAGGAAGTTTTGTAAATGGCATTATTATCATTGCTGTCATCTTATAGCTTCCTTTAGTTCTTTTGTATTTCTTCCTATATTATTATACTTTATTTACCCCAATAAGTGTAAAAACTTATCGAAAGCGTATAAATAGATAGAAAGCCCTTTTCGAAGGATTTTATACCTCATATTTAAGAAAATTATCATAAATATAGGAAAAAATTATCGAAAGAGTTGACTAACTTTATAAAAGGTGGGTATAATTTCCTGTGTGTTAGTCAACAAAGATTAACTTAAAAATATATTTTAAAACCAAATGCAAATCATAAACGCTTTAAAAAATATTCTCGGTCCTCATGTAGAAACAGATAGACTTAGAAAAGGCATTGAAGAAATGTTTGATAAGTTCTCTGATCTTTTAGTAGCTAAATTAGATTCATTATTAGAAAAATATTTAGATAAACTAGAAGCTTTAGTTGCCGAGAAGAGAACAATAGTAGAAGCAGAAGAAAAGGCATCTATTTCAAAGAAGAAAAAAGATTCCTAATTCAACCTACCCTAAGACCCTTGTACCGACTACAAGGGTCTTTCCTTTTTCAGTGGTCTAATTAATTAAAAGTGGTCTTATGTTAAATTTTCTAAGCTTACAAGGAATTGCAACGGGTCTTTTTATTGGACTTTCTTTACTTAAAAATAAAAATCATTTTAAAAAGTATGGAATAGGACAAGGTTTATTAAAGTTTACAGGAAAAACAAGTGAACCAGAAAGAGTATCTAAACCTATACCTTTGATAAAAAAATCTAAGGCAATGGTTAAACATTCAGTCTTTAGATACCCTTCTAAAAAGTCTTTAACCATTTAGAATGGTTAAATATAATTTGGCACTTAAAAATCTAATATAAATGGAAGAACTTTTACATATAGTTGCCCAAATGGTAGCCTTAATAACCCTTTTATCGTGGGGATCTCTTATGATACTTTTACCTATATGTGTGTATAACCTTATTAAAGGAATAAACAAACTTTAGATTTTTTATAATTCAAATGTCAGTACTGAACAAATTTTTAAATTAAATGACAGATTATAGCCCTAAATCAACAGACTTATGTTTGACAGCGTCAGATAATGGTCTTTATTGGAGTGCAGCAGAGAATATTTTTACAGTTGATGGAAGTTTAAACCTTTTAGAAGGTTATTCTATAGATATAAAAAATGTTGCTTATGCAGATTCTCCTGTAACCCTTGTAAAAAGAGATCCTATTTTAACTTGTGTAAACGCTACAAGTGGGAATGTAGTTATTAATTTACCTCCTGCAAGTGCTAATAAACAAATTTATTGGATTAAAAAAACCGATGTATCTGCTAATACAGTAACAGTAACCCCTAATGGTTCTGATACTATAGAAGGATCAGCTACTAAAGTTTTAACAGCCCAATATAGTTCAATTCAATTAGTTTCTAATGGAACTATATGGCTTGTTTTATATGAAAAGTTAAGTTAATATAATAGAGTTCCTCTTTTGGTTAAGTGAAAAAACCCCCTCCTTTTATTTTAAAGGAGGGGGTTTTGCTTTACCTAAGGATTTTTTTCTATTTCTTAGATTCTTTTAATTGAGGTTGTTCAACTTCTTCTTGTGTATTAGGATCATAAGAAGTAATTGCACAAATATCTGTAGTTAATCTATTAATCTGATTATTCATTACTACAAAAAGACTAATTTGACTTAAGATTACACATACAACAAGAAATCCAATTAAAAAGTCTTTTCTATCTATCATATTTTTAAAAAGTAAGAGATTAAACTCAGTATAATATAGTTTAAACTTTTTGAAAAGGTATTTCATAATTAACCAAAGAAAGGATATATACATCCGTAATCTTTTCCTTTATTCATACCTTCAGTCATTAAGCTTTCATTAAGATTATTTATAGAAAATTCTAATCCTACTGTAGTTGCTATAACATCAAAAGAAATATCTCCTGCAGTTATTCCTGTTGTACTTGTAATATGTAAATAAATAGGGGTATTTGCAGCAATTAAAACTTGAGGGTTGAACCATTCAAACCAAGCAATATCACTAATTACACTAGTATTAGGGGCAGTAGAATCATAAGGAATTTCTCTACACCAGAAATTATTAGCCTTAAAATCACTTAAAACTTGATTACCTAATAAACTTTGAGGATTTGTAGTAGATCCTACTGAAAAAGTTACCCCTGCAGTTCCTACTAAAGTAGTATCAATATTTCCAAAAATATTTAATAAACATAATTTAGATGTTTTAAATAAAGGAATAGCTATATTAGATCCATTTCCATGTTCTCTCCATATTTGCTTTGAAATACCCATATTTACTTGTTTCTTCCATAAATTGGATAGTTCAAGAGAAGAATATTTAATTAAATCTTCTGCATCTGTTTTAACTCCTGTAGCTTTCGCATAAGGAATTCCAGTATTTGTAAATTTAACTCTAGATAAAACTCTAGTTGAAACTGATTCATTCAGATGAGTATAGTTACTAAAGTCTAAGTGATTTCCCATTTATTTATTTTGATTCCTTTTTAGAGTTTTGACCAGCTTTAAATGCTTTTATCATTGTTTCGGCTTCTCCTGGAAGCATTAATTTAAAACCAGGATCAGCTATAAGAGTTTCAAGAGCATCAATATTTTTCTTATTTATAGTAGGTGAAGGAGGTCTCATTGACATGATAGACATAAAACCACCCATGTGCTTTGGGGATTCTTTTTCTTTAGATGTAGTTTTTTTTATAGATTTCTTTGCCATTATATTTTTCCTTCTTAAAAATTAAAAGATTTAGACTTTCTATATGTTTTAGCTTTTTTATCCTCTCTTGTTTTTGATTGAGCTGTAAAACCACTCATTGTTCCAACTTCACCAATGTCTCTTAAATTTCTCATGGGTATAGTCTTGGTAGCATTTACTTCTCTAAGATTTTGAATAGGTATATCAGACTTATTTAAATCTTTAGGAAACTGTACACTTGTTCCATCCATATCAAAATATCCTTTCTTTTTTCTACCAGCTCCCGATCCTGAATAAGATCCACTTTGTTTTATTGTTTGTTTAATCATTAGAAAATACGCATAAATTTCTAAGAAATTATATCTTTTATTCTAAGGGTATTAGGAACTAGAGGTTGAATTAATTTAACAATAGCTTTAGAGTATTCCTGCATTTCCCTTTGAGCATGTTTATCTAATCTAAGCTCAAGGAAATTAAGCAAGGCTCTAAGATTTATAGACCAATAGAATTCTGTATACATTGCAGTAGGTAAAACTCCTCTAGCTTGTTCTCTAGATACTCCCATAAGTAATAGATTTTGATACTGTTCATAACTTTGCTTTAAGGCTTTTTTATAAGAATCTAAAGCAAGATTAGGCGTTTCTACTTCTAAATCTGTACTACATTGCTTAGATACATCAGATTGTTGTTTAAACTCTAATGGAATATAAAACTCTTCTTTAATTTCTGTATATCTTGCACTTATCTCGTTAAAAGATCCTATTCTGTGTCTTAACCATTGTCTAGCTATATATAAAGGGCATTTTACTAGAAAAGTAAAAGAAACATGTTCTAAAGGTGTTTCATGTTTATGTTTAATAAGATATTCTAAAAGTTTTATATCTTTATCTTCCATTTTTAAAATGCTTTTACCCATTGAAACACGGGCTGCATTTATAATCTTAGTTTCATCTCCCATATAATCTATTAAAGAGATTCTTCCTATAGAATCCCCCAAGCAATAGATTTCTGACTGTTGCATTTGTTTTTCCATGTAATAAAGTATACAAAAAAAAAGATACTCCGTAAAGACCAAAGTATCTTAAAAGAAATCTAATTAACTTTAGATTATGCATCCCAACGAAGTTGTCCGTATCCAGCTGTATCTCCAGGAATTTTAGCTGTAGGTATTGTGTAATTAGCATTTGCAGCGTCATACCCAATAACTGAACCTAATTCAGAGTAAGGGAATCCACCTATAACTTCATGTTCGAGTTGGAAACCAACAACTGTTATAACTGTATCAAGTTCAAGACCTGTAGCAACAACACCATCTCCAAGTTCAAAACCAATTACGATTTCGCTGAACTTTCTAGAAAGAGGAGCTATAGGATCAGGAGATACAACAGAAGAAATATTTCCTTCATTTATAGCTGTAGTACCTGCTTGAGTTGCTGAAGGCTGGGTAGCACCAAAACCTGCTGAAGCAACACGACCACCTGCTGCACCGCCTTTAACATAATCATCTAAAACAGAAGGAGAAAGTCTCAATGCACTATTTTTAGCTAATGATGTAGTTGCAGAAGTTACTTGAGAAGTTAATGCAACTGCTAAAGCAGCTTCATTATTAGGTTTAGTAAGCTTTGCGAATAAGTTATAAGTAATACCAGCTGAGCCAGCATTTAAGTGTTTGAATTCTTTAAGTTCAGATTCTATAGAAACGATTCTAACATTTCTAAGTTTAAGAACATCAAATTTCTTTGTGTTTAAAGTGCCTATTGCACCAAGTTCTGCTGAAGTAAAGGTTCTAGAAATAGGAATGTTTAACTCAAAAGGGGTTAAATGATTCCATCTGATACCTACTCCGTCTCTTATTGCCATATTTTATGTAATAACTCCGTAAATAATTGCAAAAAATTATATCTTTCTTAAAAACTGAAAAATTTTTTAGTTTTATTTCTCTTTTTCAGGGTATACTAAAAATATAGTCTACTTTAAAAACTCATGGAAGAAGAAAATATAAAGACACAATATTTATTAGCTAAATTACAGTCTGGTATAATAGAACAAAATGAAACAATCAAAGAGTTGGTTCAAATAATGAAAACTTTAAATAAGAAAATGGAAATACTTGAAAATAATCTAGCTAAACATGATATAAAAATGGGAGAATCTGTAGTAGCTAGCTATATAAATACAATCTCTAATCCTCTATCTTCTAAACCTAAGCAAAAGGTTTCTATTCTTAAAGAAAAAGAACCTTTATCAGATATTAAAGAAGTAAAACTAGATGAACCCTTTAAAAAATCTGTTGTAGAAAATATTAAACAGTTCCTTAGTAAAAAAGGATGAGATATTTATTAAAAGACCTTAAAGAGGGGTTTGAAATCCTTTTAAAAAAAGACTCAAACGCAAGTATTGTTTTATACTTAGACAATTGGGTTGTTTTACCTTACGAAGAGGATACTACTGTTGATTCTTGTCTTAAAAACAAACTGCATTTGTCAAATTTCACTAATGCAGAAGTTTCTAAACTTAATCAATTGAATTTCTCTTTCGTAATGTTTTCTTTAGAAGAAAATGATGATATTTTAAAAGGTAAATGGATATATAAAGCAAATAAGTTAAAAGTTTAGAAAGGTTTTTAAAATAATATGTTAAGTTATGGTCAAATCTTATATGCTTATACTAATCTAGGTATAAGATATGAAAAAGAAGTTTTTACAAATGAGGATACAAGGAAGTTTTATGAGTCCTTATTAAATTCAAACCTAGAGAAAGGGGTTAATATTCTTTCTTGGAATGGTATTTATCCTGTACCTATTACTCCACAAGAGTATGAAAATCAAGTTTTATCTGATTTATATACTAAAAAGATAAATAACTTTACGCTTAATTTACAAAAACAATTAATTTATGGAGATTGGAAAGCTCTTAAAGAATCTTTTCCTGACTCTCCTACTGTAAACACTGAAGATGGTTTAGTAAATTTTGAAGATTTGAATATTCAACCTATTTCTTATAAACCTTTCTTTCCTGAATGGGATAAAGTCTTTAAGGGGTTATTAGATGAAGATTTTATAATCATTTTCGCAATGCCTAAAATGGGTAAAAGTACCCTATTATCCTATTTAGCTTATGAAGCTATTAAAAATGGACATACTATTGGCTTTTATGCTACAGAACTCTCAAGAGAATATACTACTCAATATATTTTAGGATGGGAATATGGAGCTATAGGTTCTGACGCATTAGAGTTATTTAATAAAGTTCCACAAGCTCTTACAAATCTTATGCAAAAGTATGCAGGTAAAATAAAATATCCTCTTTCAGATACTTTTATATGGAGTGAATATGAAAAGTTATACACAGATAAAGATGTTGAAATGATTTTCCATGATAACTTTATAACTTCTCATGGAAATTTACCTAGTGTGGGAAAAGATGATTCTTCTTATGAAGAATTTTCAAAAAAATTAGGGGCTACCTTTAGGAAATATAAAAAACCTACCTTTATGGTTACTCAAGAAGGAGAACGAGACGCTACAGAAAAAGAAAAAGAGAAAAATCCCGATAGAAAACAAGTAGGAAGAGGTACTACCTTTAGAACAAGAAGTCTAGGACAAGAAGCTACCCTAATGCTTAATATAGTACCTTCAACTACGGTAGATAATAAACTAGTAATAGTGCATGATAGATTTAGATCTTTAAATAATCTAATTTCTTCTAACTCTATTTCTATAAGTCAAAGAACAGGTAAATTAGAAACAACTGTAATAAAAGATTCAACTACTACTCGTATTATTAATTTATTAAAGACTAATCCTGAGTTAAGAGATCAGTTAGATTCAGAAACTCTTTCTACTCAGTTTCCTGAATTACTCCCCTATTTAGATGAAAAACCTTCTTCTCTTGATAAACTTTCAACTTTTAGTGTTTAAAAATTTTTAAATGGGGTATATTAAACTTACACCGAGATTCATAATCATGAAACAAATACTTTTTTTATTTTTAATTTTTAACTTTTTTAATTTAATCCCAAATACTGCTTTATGTATGACTTCTATCGCAAAAAGTCCTTATAAAACAGTTGCGAAAATGATTAAACCTAATCAAGTTGCAAAAAGTCCTTACAAAAAGAGTTTAAGAACTCCATATAAAAGGGTTTTAACCTCTAATAAGAGAAGTTTAAGAACTCCTTATAGATCAACCTCTATTTATAGGAAAGCACCTATTGCAAAGGCTTCTATACCTATTGCAAAAGTTTCTAAACCTATCAATAAGGTTTATTTAACACCTAAAAATGTTTCTCCTAAACCTTTAAAAGTTATTGTACCTAATAAACCTATTAAATCTTTTGATGAGTATCCTATAGTACCTGACTATTTTACTTATACTAAAGAAAATATAGCTCTTGCAAGGTCAGTAAAACAAGAAGACCCTAAGTTTTATCAAGAAATGTATCAAGATACTGAAATTTATGATTACTTAGAAGGAAAAAATAGATATGCTTTACAGAAGAAAGTCAAAAAGCAAGAGTTTAATCTTAAATGCTGGCTTGGAAACTTCTTTAAAAGAATTTAGATATTTAAAATAGTTTGATTCTATTTTAAGGGGGTTACAATTTAAAAGAAGTGTAATCCCCCTTTTTTATATGAAACTCAAACAAGTTACTGATGTTACTAAAACAGCCTCTGAAATAAATTCAACCCCTACTGCAACTGAAACAAATGCGTTAGTTTTAAACAAAAGTGCAGGTATTGTTACTTTACCTAGTATAACAAATAATAATAACGGATCAGTAACTATTGGAACTAACGGGATTATAGCTTATTTTCCTACAGCAGATGCAAAAGAGCAAAATCCTATAAGACTTTTAGCTACTACAGGAGCTACTTTAACTTTAACAAATAATGCAACTAATTATGTTTATTCAGATTATAATGCAGGCTCTCCTATATTTTTAGTTACTCTTAATCCTAATGATTTTCTTGTAGATGGTAGAAAAGTACCCGTCTATCGAGTTGTAAGAGAAAATAACACTTTACATATTCTAAATTATGATGAGTACGGAGTTGCTTTAAGTAATAAAGCTTATTTTAAAGATGTTGCTTTACATAGTTTTGAAAGGCTTACAGGATTAGTTTTATCTACTGCAGCTACTAGAATATCAACAATAAGTGCGGGTAAAGTTTATTTTGGAGTTACTCTTGTAGATGTTAATGAAAATAAAGCAGGAGTTAGTGGTTTATTATTTGAATATTATTTAACTGGAGGTAATTGGAATCCAAGAAGATTAGTTACATCTTATGATTCTAATTATTATTCAAATGGTACAGATAGAGTAGTCTTAGATAATAATAAATGGGTATCTAAATACTTTTGGATTTGTGCAGATGGCGGAGAAGGAGCTTATTTTATACATGGTAATCAGTATAATACTCAGGCGGAAGCTTTAGCAGAACCTATTCCTAGTTTACCTCCTTTATTAAGTTCTCACGCCCTTTTTGTAGGTAAAATAGTCATACAAAAAGGTGCTACTAATGGAGTGGCTTATACTAGAGAATGGGGAGCGGTTCTACAAAACTCTGTAGCTACATCTCATAATAGTTTAACTAATATAGACCAAGCTGGAGTAGGCATTCTAAATGGGCATATATCAGACCAAACACAACTTTTAGTAGGTCAAAAATCATTTAAAGGAAGTACTAATGATGGTTCAACTGCTATTATAGCTGGTTTAGATTCAGATACTAATACAGTATTTCATGTAGATACTAATGGAATAGGGATATTCAATGGAATAGGTGCTAATAACACTAATTATTTGTCTCTATCTAATACAGCGATTGTACCTAGTGTAAATAATACCCTTACATTAGGTTCTAACACTAATTTATTTGTTAATACTTATACAAAAGCTGTTTCAAGTGATGTTGATTTAACTATAAATACAGGAACTAACAAAACTCTTATATTAGCTCAGCCTGTATGGGTTGATTTAGACTTTCCTATTATTGTTCGTACAACAGGACCTAATGTTCCTGAATTGACTACAATGATAGGTAATATTACAGCCCCTTTGTGGGAAGTTAATGATTATAATGTTTGTGAAGGACAAGAATCTCCTCATTTTTGGGTAGAGGGAACTCCTTTTTCTTGGCATATCCATTTAGTAACAAATGGTTTAGATACTAGTGATAGATATGTTAGATTTGAAGTAGAATACTCATGGGCAAATGATTTAACAGTCTTAAGTACTCCAATAACATTAGACAGTACAGACCTTTTAATACCCGCAAATACCCCTTCTAAAACTATGCTTAGATTAAATCTTGGAAGTTTTACTCCTACTGGAGGTAAGATAGGATCTCATACATGGGCAAGATTAAAAAGAATCTCTTCTGTTGGGGCTGCTCCTTCTAATAGTCCTTGGATTACTATGCTACAAGCTCATATTCAAATAGATGGAATAGGGTCAAGATTTATAAGTTCTAAATAACTTGACAAAAGAAAATATATAGGGATATAATTTACATGTAAACATTAATTTAATTGATACATGAAAAGAATAATATTCCTTACAGTTATCTTAAGCTTATTTATTTCCCTTGAAGGATCTGCAAAATATTTTTGTTGTCCTATAGTAGATAAATGTGCTCCTAAAGATAAATGTGCACCTAAAGTTGAATGTACTAAACTATGCGACAAATGTGATATTTGTTATTACGGTACAGAAAAAGTAAACAAATGGTGGATTTTAAAATAATCTAACTAAAAAGAGAGATTTAAAGATGAGGAGTCAAAAAAGAACCATACTTCAAGACACAATAATTAAAAATAAAGGATTTTTAAGAGAACTCACGGCTCTTTAAAAATCATCTGGTTCTTTACTAATCACCCTCTGTCTTGTTCATTTTAAGAAACCCTTGCTCTTGTCACCCCTAAGAGAAGGGTTTCTTTTTTTTTTCTCTAATAGGTACAATTTGATATAGTTTTTCTCATTTTATCAACATGGCTCTTTTAAACGGTTTACAAATAAAAAATAGTTCAATATTAAAAGAAAAAATTCATCTTGAAGCTCCTTACAACTCTTACGATCCTGTTCCCAAATCCTATGTGGATTCCATTGCACAAGGGTTAGACATTAAGCAAAGTGTAAAACTAGCTACAACAGAAAATCTAGATGCTACTTATGCCTATCCTAATTTAACAGCTGTTGATAATGGAGCTTTATCAATAGATTCTCTTCCTACTACAAATGGAATGAGAGTCCTTATTAAAGATCAAACAGATAAAACAACAAATGGGTTATATACTGTTTTAAATTTAGGTTCTCCTACAACTCCTTTTATTTTAAGTCGTTCAGATGATGCAAACATTTCAACAGAGATAAAACAGGGCATGTATGTTTTTGTTGAATCGGGAGATGTGAATGGATCTAAAGGATTTGCTTTATTTACAGATAATCCTATAACCTTAGGAGATACAGATCTTGAATTTACTTTATTTTATGTACAAAGTAATGCTTTAAATGCAGGAAACTATCTTTCAAAAGATATAGATACTCTTAATGTAGAAATAGGGTATGGGTTACAAGATAATGGAACCAATAAAATAACTATTCTCCCTAAAAATACCTCTATAGCAGTTGATATTGCAGGAGTTTCTGTTTCTACCCTAAGCTATAGTGATAAAAAACTTTTAGCTTTAGCTACAACCGCAGATAATGATTTAGCTCTTGCTACTTCTTTAACAAAAACACCAATAGGATATTTAACAGTATTTATTAATGGAGTTGCAGAAGCTATTGCAAATGGAAACTCTGAAAAAAATTCATATCCTTGTTATTTTTCAGCAGACAGTGGCATAACAGCTAAAAGTTATGCAACAATAGCTGCAGGGGATTATCTTTATTGGAATGGGTCTGTTGCAGGGTATCAATTAGAAACAACAGATATTATAGAACTTCATTATTCCTCTTTTTAGATTGACTAAACCCTTCTTTTAGTGATATACTTTTTCAAGAGTTTAAAAAGGACATTTGAAAATGGTTTTATATGAAAAGAATATAACAAATTTTCCCCCAAGAGAAGGCTGGAAGAATGATTTACAAAACTTAAATGATATTTTAGCTTCTGAAAAAGGTTTTTGGACTAGTAAAATGGGTACAGCTTTAGGTATTTGTACAGAAGCAGGGGAATTAGCTGATATAGTTAGAAAATTAGAAGGAGATAAGAAAGTAAAAGCTTCTGATGACTTATCTAATTTAGAAGAGTCTTTAAAATATGAAATTGCAGATGTTATGGTTTATCTTTTTCAGTTAGCAACTCTTTATAAAGTTGATATAGATGAAGCTTTACATGAAAAGATTCAAATAATTTATGGTAGAACTTTTAAAAGTTAGATGACTCAAAAAGCATTACATACTTTTGCTTATTTGTTAACACCTTATAAAGAGTTAAAGTCTCCTAAAGCAAAATCAAAAGCAGTAGGTTTTCTTGAAGATAGATGTATTAATTTATGGTTATCTTCTTGTATGAATCAATTAGAGTTTAAATTACTTCTTCAAAAGCATAAAATAACTTATTATAAAATACTAGAAGTTAATTTAATGTTATATAATAACTTTAATACTCTAGTTGCAGTTATTACCTGTAATAAAGATATAAAAGGTTTATATAGTGCCTTAGGTCCTAAACGAATGACTAATGATTTTATTAAAAGTTTAAAACTTTATGAAGAAAATCATACAGTTCAAGATACGATTAACCTAAAAGATCATTTATTCTTCGAAGATGGTACCTTATTTAAACATCCTGATGAGTTTTTAAACTTATGACTAAAGATATTCTTAGAAACATAAAGAATTTAGATACTATACCTCCTTATAGTCTTATTTTAGCTAATAAGGAAGGATATGTAACTAATATTATTGCTTTAAGACAACAAACATGGATTCATAGATTTATTTTTAGTCATGGATACTTTTGGTTATGGTGTTTTATTCAAGTTTTATTTTGGAAATATATATTTAAACAAGAAGTTATGGGGATTATTATTCCTAGAGAGGATAAAACTAATTCTCTTTTAGATGTTTTTAATCTTGCTGATTTAATTAAAACTATTCCCTTGATAGATACCTTGCTTTCAGTTCGCCCCTTATATTTAGTAATTCCACAACCTAAATATATAGGTAAAACCCTTAAAGCAAGTATTTATATCCAAGGGAAAGGTGAATCAGATTTTAAATGGGTATATAATATACATAATGAAAGCTAAACTAGAAGGATTTAATGATTTAAACAGAGAAGTTTTTAATTTTTACATCTCTGAAAGTGATGATACCTTTGGATATGTAATAAAACATTGTCTTGAAATAACTAAAGATAATATTTTCTTCTCAAGTTTTATAAATAATAAAGAAGTTTATGGACAAACTAAGTTACATGCGTTTAAAGATAGAGCACTTTTAGCTATTTTTAATTTACTACCAGAAGAAGTTATTAAAAAACAAATTAACTTAACTAAACCCCCTAGAAAAAGATTAAAAAGAGATTTTTCTATTCCTATAACTAAGCTTTCTTTTTAATTAAATGCTAAACTTAAAGTATGCTTTTTTTTAAAACAACACTTGATTTAACTAATAAACAAATAACACCACAAGAGGTGTATGATAGTTTATTAACTACACCTATGGTTTATCTACCTATATGGTTTAATTCCATAGATGAGGTGCAAAACCTTCAATTAGGTAAGCCTATAACTAAAAAATGTGGCAATGTTTATGAATCAGAAGAGGTCTTTACAGAGCACCCTTCAAAGATTAACTCTTTTATAAAGTTTAATACCTATAAAATAATCTATCTTTATTCTACTATCGATGGTGTTAAACAATTTTTTACTTCTTTAGAAGATGTTGAAACACCTTTTCCTTATGTTGAAACTAAAAATATGTTAACTTTTCCTAGCTTTAAAGAGTGTTTTAATTATTTAATGTGTTTTGAACCTAAAAGCTTTGATATTGTCTGTGTTGATGGTTTTGTACTTGATTTAGAGGAAATACAATCCTCTTTTAAAGAAACTAAAGGCTTTAATGAAGAAATAAATATAGATTTAACAGGTTTATATCTTACTAAAGCTAATATGCTTGAAGTACTTAAAAGAGAGGGGTAATTAAACTGTGGCAAATATTAAAAAGACTAAATATGAGTGTCATCTAGATAAAATGTGGATTTATTCTAGAGATTCTAAAAATAATCTAAATTCTTTTATAGTGTCCTATATTATGGACTCTAATCCCCCTTCTATAGGGATATATAAAGTAGATTTTAATAATTCCAAAAGCTTTACTCTTCTCCAAGAACTATCCTATAGTCATAAGAATCAAATTACAGATGATGAAATTAAAAAAGTAGCTATTAACTTTAAACAATCTTTAATTGATAAAGGATTTGAGATTCTCCCTAGTTTATTTGAGAGATGAAAGTTTACTTAGATTCAAAAGAAGAAGTTTTAGAAACCTTTGAATTAATTGATTCAGAAGGTAAGTTTTATATTACCTTTAAATTGTGTTTTAATACTGAAATAGCGGGTAATAAACTTTTTTATGTGTTTTATGAAATCTTTGAGAATGAAAACGGAATGGTTATATATGATCCCTTTAGAAAGGTTATAAAACCTTCTGTATGGGTCTTTAAACACTTACAGAAAGAGGATATATGCACCTCTCTTATGTTTAAAAAGACTAAAGAGAATGTGTTAACAAACCCTCAATATCAAAACTTTAAAGAATCTGTTATAAATTTACTACAATAGGGTATAATAAAACTACAAACTTGTGAGGTATCTTATGTGTCCCTTAATATCTAATATTTTAGGTGCTCTATTTTGTATTATTCTAGTCTTAGTGATTCTTTTTATAGTTTTCTTTTTTATAGCTTTTATTATAGGAGAAATTAGAGACGACCAAAAAGAAACAGAAGATATAAGAAAAACTCTTGACTTTGATTCTAGATTAAATCTCTTTTTAATGTCTACAGAAGCCTTTAAAAATTGGTTTTCCTATAATCACATGGAATACTCTACTGAAGAAGAAGCTTTAGAAGATTGGAAAGACCAAAATAAATTAAACCCTTATATTCATGGAGAAGTAGATGATGATAACCTTTAAGCAAGGTCTTCTTATAGTCTTAGCTAATATAATCGCTTGTGGAATAGGTTCTTATATAGGTTTTAACATAGGGAAATGGGTTGAAAATATATCTAAGCCTTTTAAAAGAAAAAAAGCTATTAAATTTATAAGTATTTTAAGGGGAGTAAGAAAATTCAGCATAAAGCTTCATTAAATTCCCCGACGCTTGCATCGAGATATTAGTATTATACCCAATTAAAGTAAAAAAAAAACACTTTAAATTGACAAAAGACTTAAAGAAGTATAAAATAGGAAGTATGAAAGCAAGGTATCAGTACAGATTCTATCCAACATTACAGCAAAAAGCAAGCTTGTCTCAGCTTTTTGGATGTATAAGGGTAGTTTGGAACGATGCTTTAGCTATCTGTAAACAAGAAGCAAAGAAGCCAAGCTTCAACGCTCTTTCAGCTCTTCTAACTCAATCTAAAAAGACAGAGGAAAGGAAATGGTTGAATGAAGTTTCTTGTGTTCCCTTGCAACAAACCTTAAGGAATCAAGAGGTTGCTTTTAAGAACTTCTTTGATTCTTGTAAAGGAAAAAGGAAGGGAAAGAAGCTTGCATACCCTAAGTTCAAAAAGAAAGCTAACAAGCAAACAGCAGAGTTCACTAATTCAGCCTTTCAACTTAAAGGAACTCAAGTTTATTTAGCAAAGATAGGATTTATAAAACCCGTCTGGTCTAGAGAGTTAGCTTCTGTCCCTAGTTCAGCAACAATAATCAAGGACAATGCTGACAGATACTTTATAAGCTTCGTTGTTGAAATTAAGCCTGTTAAGCTTCCAGCAAAGAACAAAAGCGTTGGGATTGATTTAGGAATCAAGACCTTTGCTGTTTTAAGTACTGGAGAGCAATTCAAAAGTCCTTGCTATTTTAGGCTCTACAAGGGACTTAAAAAGCTTCAACGATCCCTTTCTAAAAAACAGAAAGGGTCAAATAGAAGATACAAAGCAAGGATTAGGGTTGCTAAAAAGCATAATAAGATTGCAGAAGTCAGGAATGATTTCTTGCATAAACTATCCACTAAAATAGTCAAGGAGAACCAACAAAAGGTCCGGAGGCCGAGCGTGGTTGCTATGGATGTGGTTGGTATGATTTTGATGCATGGAGAACAGCCCTCAACCAGTTAATAGACGATAATTAAGGAAAAGATCGTTGATATTATGACTTGATATACACGCGCATATTAGTTAATATGAAACAACCTTGAACCTTTTGGATATAAGGAGATTACACCTATGATTTTTCAATCTGTGGGAAGTATCTGCTCTGGAATAGAAGCAGCATCAGTCGCTTGGGAGCCGCTCGGAATGCAATTCGAGTGGTTCTCCGAGATTGCTGACTTTCCGTCCCGTGTTTTAGCAGAGAAATATCCCAAAATAAAAAACCTTGGGGATATGAACGATATCCCAGCTAAAATTGAATCCGGAGAAATTGTTGCTCCCGACTTGATTTGTGGAGGAACACCATGTCAAGCCTTTTCTCTTGCCGGTTGGAAGACCGGCTTAAATGATGACCGTGGAAACCTTACTCTTCGATTCGTCGACATTGCGGATTCAAATGACAAGAAGCGCCAAGAAGAAAAAAAATCGCCCTCAATCGTTTTCTGGGAAAATGTCGAAGGGGTCCTTACAGATAAAACTAACGCATTTGGATGCTTGGTTTGTTCTTTGGCGGGCTTTGATGATGTCATAGAATTGAAGAGATGGCCAAACGCAGGTGTTATACACGGCGCAAAACGAAATGTGGCATGGAGAGTACTGGATGCAAAATATTTTGGATTGCCGCAACAAAGAAGACGCCTTTATTTGATGGCAGGGGGCAAAAATTTCTTCCCGGAAAATGTTTTATTTGAATTTCACACAGGAAGGTTGGAAGAATACCCATCCGCTCAATTAACCTTTGAAAAAGAAGGGCACAGGTTCGAGGTGTTTAGAGAATACACAGATTGCCTATATTCGGCATATGGAACAAAGTGGAACGGAAATGCTGCGGCCTATAATGGATCGCTGTTTATTGTTCAAGATGATCGTCTTCGCCGCATCTCTCCCCTTGAATGCGAACGACTAATGGGATTTCCAGATAATTATACCGACCTGCCAGGTGCAAAAAAAACCAATCGATATCAGGCTACTGGAAATTCATGGGCTGTTCCTGTGGTTAAATGGATAGGAAAACGCCTCACGGAGTATTCTGGAGACATGATGAATTTAGATTCTAAAACAAATTTCTTGCTTGCACGAACCACAGAGATTCCCGGACAAGGATTTTTCGTAGATTTCGGAAAGGATATCATAGAAATAGGAGCTGAATATACACTTAACTGCACAGCAATCCCGGAGGTTTGTGAATTTAAAGATATGAGTGCCATCGTTTCTTCTGATGCTCCAGAGGATATTTATATTTCACCCGTTGGTTGTTATGGAATTGTCCGTAGGAAACAAGAGCGAAACTTAAAAATCAATCCACGACTTGAAGAAGTCTTGCTCTCAATATCTTCACAGATGTCACCTAAAGAAATCGAGAAACGTTCTAGAATTCAAAAACGTGGGAGATTTAGCGACCCTCCCACACTTCAGATCACTGAAAAAGAAGATACTGCTCCTGCTTATTGTTTTAGAGGACTTGAATGTAACCGAGATGTTAAAAAATGTTAGGTTATCTCGGCTGATAAGCCAGCAAGGATGGAGAGAATTTAGATGTCTTTGCGAAGCTAAAGCTAAGAAGTTCAACAGAGAATTCCAAGTAATTAATCAATGGGAACCAACAAGTCAAGTATGCTCCATTTGTGGATACAGATGGGGAAAGCTCGACTTGAAAGTCAGACAGATTAAATGCTTGAATTGTGAAGCTATTCATGATCGAGATGAAAACGCAGCTAAGAACATCGAAAAGGTCGCCACAGGGCATTGGGAGACCTCAAAAACGAACACCGAAGAATCACTTTTAAAGTGAGGCTGTTGAAGTGTTAAGAATCCTCGTTGCTTGCGGCGAGGAGTATGTCAACCTAACATTGAAAAACTTATCGAGGAGAATCCTGTGGCTTTTAGAGAATATAAAGTTAAATAAAAAAGGTACTATTTCCTCTGTTGCAAATAGGGTTCTTTATAACTCTTTGCATGAGAGAGTTCTTGATTTGATAGATATAACTAACCCTGAAGAGGGTATAAACTATTATGTTGAACTTCTTATGACAAGAGAACTTTTAGCAGGAGTATCTATGGAAGAAATAACTTTTAAATATTATGATGAATCTTCTGAAGGATTTGCCTATATTAACGAAGAATTAGATTCTGATTATAGATTTGAACTTTGGAAAGAGTTTAAAGAGTATTCTCCTGATAGAAAGTTTAATGCCCTTTCAAACTGTATTTCTCAAATCTTTGAGAAAGAATCTCAAGATATAGAAAAAATCTTTTGAAAAGTGTTATATTAAAAAAAAGGAGAAAAAAAAATGTTTTTATGGATTCTAAACCTTTTCAAAAAGTTCTTTACTAAACCAAAAGATACTTTAACAAATGTTAAATATATTAGTTGCGGATACCCTACTAAACTAACTAAAAAAGGAGATTTAAAATGATTTGGATTGGAATAGCTCAGTTTTTAACTTTTATAGCTGGTTTATTTTTTATTATAGGAGCTTTCTTCTATTTTATGGATTGGTTAGCTAATAAAGAATATAAAAATACTAATAGTATAAGAGATAAGATTATAAAAGATTTCCAAAGACCTTTTTGAAGTGTTAAAAACCTTTCAAAAAAGGGTATATCTTTTTTATAACTCTTATACTAAAAAAAAATGTTTAAACTACTTGAAAAATTTCTTATAAACTGCTTCTGGTGTGTTTTTCTTTATATACTTATCTTTTTTTGGACAACTTCAGGAGAATTTACAGAAGAAAACTTCAGATTTGCAGGTATTATTCTTTTTATTTGTATTATTTTTATAAAACCTTTTGTAGAAGCACTATATAAAAGATGAAACCTAATGCAAAATGGGGTATCCCTGACTTATTGTCTAACACAAAGCAAGAATTTTTAACTCAAGTTGAAGAGTTTGCCAGAATAAAAGGTGAAAAACAAACTAAAATGGAGAAATACTTACAAAAAGTTAGTCCTTTTTTTCCTAAAATGTGTAATCCCTATTATTTTATTAGTCTTGATGGTATACTTAAGAAAATAGAATATAGAAGGGCAACTTGGATAAATGATAATCAAGATAAAGCTAGACTATTCGCAGGGAATTACTTTAAAAAACTATGCGAAGTGGAAGACTATCTTGAAGGATTTACTATCCAAGAGTTTGAAACCCTTGCGAATAGAGAAGAAACCATTCGCAATGTTCTTGATTCACTAAATATAACGGAATATAAATGATTTATTTACAAGATAGAACCACAAAGCTTATTTATGTAGCTTATGAATATGATTTCTTAAAGTTTATAGAAGCTCTAAGACCTATTCTTCCTAATAAAAGACCTAAAGAAACTGATCTTATTAAAATAGAACTTCCTGTTAAAGTAAATCTAGCCTCTTCTTATGTAGATTTAAATCTTACTATAAATGCAAATTCCCTTAAAGTTTATGATTATCTAGACTTGAAAAGCGAGGAAACTCCTGTTGATTTAGAAGAACATATTTTATGGTATTGTAAAACAACTGATAAAGGGAGAATTAAAAATGCTAACTAATAGAAGACTTAAATTTAGAGGGGCTTTAATGAATTGTCTTAATCCTACAAGACCAGCTAAATGGGTTGTAGGAGATTTAAAACAAGGTCTTGCTTGGGACTTTTATTATATTTTAACCTGTGAAAAATATTGGAATGAAAATGAACATGATTATTATCCTAAATGGACTGAACATAGAGTTATACCAGAGTCAATAGGCTTATTCACAGGTAAAAAAGATAAAAATGGGAGAGACATTTACGAAGGGGACTTGCTTTATTATGATGGTGATGTTTGTAAACACTGTAATAAGGTTATTTATGAATCCTCTAGAGGGTATTACCTTGTAGAATGGGATTCAAACTGCTCATTAGGTTTTGAAGCGAACCAAATGAGAGGGGATAACTTCCTTAGTCCAGATGTTTGGAAAGATTTAGAAGTCAAAGGTACTTGGTTTGATGATCATCATATGTTTGATGATGATATTTGGGAGCAGTATAACCCTATTTTAAATAATAAAACAGAAAAAATGTTAAAAGACTGTTTTTAGGGGTATAATATTTTTAAACACTAAAAAAGGGGTTATATAAAACGTGAAAAATAATTTAAATAACAGCAACTTTACTTTTATGCGATATGGGCATGCAACTAACTCTAGTTCATCTCATTCAGTAGTTTTTGTACCCGATAAACATGTAGAAAATGTTAAAGAGGATTTAAAAGGTACAGAAAATGGTACTGGTTTTGGATGGAGCGACTTTATAATAAAGTCTCCTCAATATAAAAGAAACTATGTAATGGGTTTATTTTGGGATTCAATAAATAATACTCAAAAAGATCAAGTAAAAGCTTATCTAGAATGTTTTGGATTAGACCTTTATAGTAATGATGTTTATTTACAAACTTATGATGATGGGTATCCCTCACATTATAATTTACGAAATTGTTATGTAGACCATCAATCAGCATGGACTTTACCTAAAAATCATAAAACAGATAAAAAAGATTTCCAGTTTTTAAAGGAATTTGTTGAATGGTTTTGTAATACTCCTAATGTAGTTGTAAAAGGAGGTAATGATAATGAGGAATCAGATTTTAGCTGTTGTGTTTTTGAAGAAGCTAATGAAACTTTAAATCAATTAGAATACTTCTTAGATAGAAGAGATTCCCTTTCTCCAACTGTTTTAAAAGATAATAAAACAGGGGAATGGAATATAAGACTACATAAAGCTTCTGGTTCAATTGCTAAAATCTATTTTGGAAGTATGAAAACCTTTAAAGAGTCTAATAACACTCGACCAGAGTTTCCTATCTTGGTCGACTTAAAAATAACTAACCAATGTCTCCAAAATTGCCCCTTCTGTTATCAAGATTCACACCCCGAAGGAAAACATGCTCCTTTTTCAAAGGTTGAAAAGACTTTACAGATATTAAAAGACTGGGGTGTTATGGATTTAGTCATAGGAGGAGGTGAACCAACCCTACATCCTAAGCTAAAACAAATATTAAAGGTTGCTCGTAGCAAAGGTTTTACAACTTCCTTGACAACTAAGAACTATAACTTCGGTTCTCACCCACAGTTTCATTTAATCTTGAAATATTTGAATTCCCTTGCTATAAGTTGCCAATCTTTAGAGGATTTATCCAAAGCAGACGGTCTTAGACAAGTTATAAGGGGTCAAAACTTTCATCAAGAGATTTATATCCAAACTATTGTTGAACTTTATAAAACAAAAGAAGAATTTATAGCCTTTTTAGATAGGGTTAAGACCTTAGGAATAAGGAATATCACCTTATTGGGGTTAAGACCAGTAGGAAGGGCTGAAAATGGTTACAATGACCTGCTAACCCCATCTCAGTGGCACGACAATTTGATAGAGATTTTACAAGAGTATAGATTTAGCTTTTCCATAGGAATGGATGCTGCTTTAATTAAGAAACACTACAGTTTGTTAGATAACATGTTTAAATGTAATAAACCTCATCAAGCAGGTATACACCCTTTCTTGTATGGACAAGGAGACGAAGGGTATTACTCTTGTGCTATTGACTTAGTTGCTCTAGCTAAAAAGAGAAAAATCTTAGGTATTGTGTCTAAATCTAGCTTTTCTGTTCCAGATACATCTATAAAAGAAAATCCTTTTGCTTTTAAAGACCTTGGAGATTTGAAATTGACTTGGGATGCTTGGAATACAGAACAAAAATCACTTTTGGAGATGCCAAATGATTAACAAAATTAAAAAGTTTCTTTTGCTAACTGCTTTTAAAACACAACTTAAAGAGGTTATTAAAGCTAAAAAGAGATTTTTACAAAAACAAATAGAAATCAGAGATAACACTGAATACACTACTTCAGAGATTGAAACCCTTGAAGAGGTTTTAACTTATTTAAAAGATAATTCTTTTGAAGAAGTAGTGAAACTTGTTAATGAAGAATTTAATAAAACAAAGGAAAAGAAACCTTATGTAAACACTAAAAAAACTAATATAATAGCTAGACATGAAATATTAGAAGCTATTGTGAACTGGTTTGATTTAAAAGGTAAAAGAGACCTTGATTGGCTTATGTACTTATCACTAATTTAAAGGAGTTTTAAAATGACAAAATTAGAAAGTTTAATAGAAACCTTAGTAAAGTTTAAAGACTTTGGTTGTTCTTTAAGCCCTTATGAAGAGGATGAAACTTGTAAAATCTCTCAAGATACCTTTGAAACAGCTGTAGGTATCTTAGAACTGTTTGATGAGGGTACTTTACATAGGGTTAAAATAATTCCTGATGAGAATAACTCCCTTTTAGTTAGATTACCTAATAACAAGTTGCTTTCTATTGAAAATTGTGAGATAGTTTATCTAAATACAAAAAAATATGATTAAAACTTTACGAGTAAATCTAACTATAGGGGTTAAAAATCTACTAGGGGTGTCTTCTGCCTTTGAAAGAAGGGCTAAAATCCTTGCGAATTTGTCTGGAGTACCTTTCGCAGAGTGTTTAAGACGAATTCAAGTGGAAAATAGAACCCCAGAGAATATAGAATGGGAAAAGAAGATACTTTTGAATGGTTATTCTAGAGTGTTTACAAATGAAAAAACTTAATAAAGGAGAATCTAAATGAAAATTACTAGACTATATAAAGCAAGAAGACTTTTTAGAGCAACAACTGAAGAAAGAGCTAAAGCTTTAGCTAAAATATCTGAAAAACCTTTAGAAGAGTGTTTAACAAAACTTCAAAAAGGAGATTATAACTTCGAAGCAGATACTATAATCAAATCTTTAGAAGCTTCTATGAAAAATGCTATAGAGTTAGTTCAAAAATTTGGTTTTGCTCTTAAAAAATAGTTAGAAAAACCTTTTTTTAGGGTATACTTAAATTTAGCGTTAACTTTTATTAATTATGGTTATTACTTTTGAAGATATATTAAATTATCATGGGCAATTCTGTTGA
>MOYB01000009.1:0-2113 GCA_001899385.1 Candidatus Caenarcanum bioreactoricola
TATATTGCTAATGTCTTCTTTGAAATTCCTAAATACAGACTAGCGTTTTCTGTTGTTAATCTTCCGTCGGGAAGTATTTCTATTTCTTTCATTTTTATTCCTTTGCTTTACAAGCTTTTTTAGATTTACAAGCAAAGATTTTATAAGCAAAATATCAGCTACAGAAGAAAACCCATTAAAAATCATAAAAATACGCTGAGTTTTTATATAGGCTTAAAATCCTTTTGTATTCAGCAATTTGAAAAATTAATTTTTTATAACAATCATTTTTTTTAACATTAAAATACGCTAATTTAAAAAATAGTTTATGGGATTTTATTTCTTTATTTGAATTTTCTTCTTTTTGCTTTCTGAAAGTGTTCTAGGAAGATCAATCTCTATTTCTCTTTTTTTTAAATCTGATTTAAATATTTCTTTAAAAAAAATAAAAGAATCTTTTTGAATTAATATAAAAAATAAATCTGCTAATTCTCTTTCAAAGCCTAAACTTCTTTTTAAATCTGAAAAATTTGTATTTTGAATATTATTATTTATTTTTATTTCTTCTAAATATTCATAAATTTCTTTTATAGAAATTTCTTTTCCTGAATTTTCATATAAATATTGCATTATATGATACAAAGGAGATATATCATAAAAAGTATGTATTAGATGTACATCATTTAATACAACTTCTCTTCCATCTTTTTTAAGTGTAATCCAAAAAGTTTTTTCAGATTCAGGCTTACAATCATTATTACTTAAAATAATATTTTTAAAAGACAATTTATTGAATTTTTCAGATTCCTTTTTAGACAAAGTTTCAAGAGTATCTACTAAAAAGCTTAAACTTTCTTTAGTATTTTGAATCCTATTAATAAGATTAGTATATTTATCAGATTCTTCTATATTCTTTAAAACTAAAATTAAATATTCTTTTAAATTATTAAAATCTTCTTCTAAAGAGAAGTTAAAAGGTTCTTTCTCTAAAATATCTTTTATAAATTTAATTGCTATAAATATCTTTTTATGAACAGGAAATGTATTGTTTAAAAAGGTTTCATAGAGCTGTTCTTTTAAATTACTTTGATATTTATCAAATAAATTAATTGTTGAATCAATTTTATAACCAAGATTTAATTCATCATTCAATGTTTAAAATAACCTTCTAAAATATATAACTACTTGAATTTTTCCCTAGCTAGTCATATTTCCCCTATTTTTTCAATCCACTATTTGATTGATTTTTTTAACATATTGACTTATTTGAAATATTTTGTAATACTTTATTTTTAAACTTACTAAAATTAAGATTATGAATTTAAAAATAATGAAATCTGTATTTACGGGGGGGGTAAATCGTTCTTTTAAAGCTACTTCAAAATATGAACCCCATGAAAATGCTTCTAGAAAACAAGATCAAGTAGCTTCTGCAGTATTTAAAAGTTTAAGAGATAATGGTGTTTCCCTTGAAGATTTAGCATCAGGAATAAAAAGACAATCTGATGGAACTATTACTCATGAAAATAATGTTTTAAGTTTTCAGATAAAACCAGAGGGTAAAGTTGAGATTCTTTAATATTTTTCAACCCTCCTTCTTCTTCTCTTCGTGATCTCTAGGAGAAATAAAGTTAATCACAACTTCACTAAACTTTTCTCTTAGTTCTTCTGTTTTAAAATCTCTATTTCCATATCCTCTTGATTGTCCTTGATTTAAAAGTAAGAACTTTATTGCCCAAGGTTCTCCATTTTCTACTGCTTTTAAAAGCTTTGATTCTCCAAAATCTAATACATTACTTTTTTCTTCTTTTACTAAACACTTTAAATCAGGATATTTTTGTAATAAATCATTTAATTCTTTTAAAGTGATTCCTAATTTCTGAATAACAGTTAATTTTATTCCGTGAGAACCTTCTATTGCTTTTATTATTCTTTTTTTACTTATCTTTTTCAAAGCTTTCTTAAACCTCCTTTCAAACTTATATTTTTAGACTAACATGATCTATATAATCTTAGATCCCTTTACTAAGTAATTATATCAAATACCAACCTTTCAAAATGTTGAACAAATCAAAGAACTAATAAGATAAAAACAGAACTTCTTAGAATAGAATGGAATGAAATAAAACAATTT
>MOYB01000009.1:4688-34594 GCA_001899385.1 Candidatus Caenarcanum bioreactoricola
TTATATTCAATTATGAGAAATCATGGAGGAGAAGGGATTTCTGGCAATTGTAAAGAGATAATTGAAAAGTTAAATTCAAAGTTAGAAGATTTAAAGTTTAAGTTTAATCGTCTAGGTGGTGAAAAAATGTTAGAGCAGTTTTGGATTGATCATGAGGAAGTTTGTGGGGAAAATCAACAAATCAAATAGTAGATAATAACGGCAAAGTCCATTTTAATGTAAGAATAAAGGCATTTTAAGAAAAAAATCTAGAAAAAAGAGTAAAATAAAAATATAAAATTAATTTTAGTTATGAAAAGAAATTTTGTTGTAGTTTGGCTTTTAATCTTATTTTTCTTGCCAAGCATAAGCATAATCGCAAAACCAATAGTCGATCCAAATGCTACCCCTCAGTTTCAGCCAACTATAATAAATGCCCCAAATGATTTTTCAATAGTAAATATAACAAATCCTAATTCTCAAGGTATTTCTCATAATAAATATGACTCTTTTAATGTCTGGGAAAATGAAAGTCTTATCTTTAATAATTCTAGAAGCAATGGATACAGCAAACTTGATCCTGCATTGCTTATTTTGGCAAATCCAAATCTTTCTTTAATTGCTTCTACAATACTTAATGAAATAACTGGTGCAAATAAAAGCTTTCTTAATGGACGATTCGAAATATTTGGCACAAGAGCTAATCTTATATTTGCTAATCCATACGGAATCTCAATAAATGGTGCCTCTTTCTTAAATACAGCTACCCTTAATTTTATCGCTGCAAAGCCCTCTTTCATTAATGATAAATTAAATTATACTTTGAATTCCAGTCTAGATAATAATATTCTTATTGGTACTAAAGGACTTGATGCTTCTGATACTCAAGCCTTGAATTTTTTTGCAAAAACTATAACAAATAATGGCTATATTAACTCTCCAAAAGCAGAAATTGCTTCAAATATTTCGATGGTCGACTTGCATTCAATTGATCCAAATATTTCTGCTAATAAAATTTATGTTCCGCAAGATTCAGAAGGTAATATAATTGGTGTACAAAAAGATAATCTCGCTATAGGTACCCATAACGCCGATCAATGGGAAATAAAAGATGGGAGAATTCAATTTAAAGCCAAAACAATAATAAATAATGATATTGTTTTTAATGAAAATGATCTCCAAATCAAAGCAAATTCTTTTGAAAATAACGGCAATGTCCTTGCATTGGGTAATGTCTTAATTTCAAGTAATGATGTAAATAATAATAAAAGCATTGAATCGGGGAATTATCTTTCTATTCAAACAGGAACTATCCATAATAAAGGCTCTATAAGCAGTATTAATGATATAAATATTAATGCGAATGATAAAAAAACTACTACAAGAACCCCTGGTGATCAACGAAGATATCAACCTGGATATGAACAAAGTAGCGAAACTATTAATTATAGTATTTGGAATGAAGGGAGCATAAATGGCGAAAAGGCTCTGAATCTTTATGGTGATAATATAAGAAATTCAAGCGCTGAAATATTCACTTGGGGTGATATGAACATAACTTCAAATAACCTTGTGAACGAACGGATTGGCATGTATACCGAAATCCAAGAATATAAAAAAACAAGCCATAACTGGTACAATGCTGATGTTGATCGCCGACATCTTAAACCTCATGAATATAAATATTGGATTGACCGTATAGGAACTGAACCTGAAGCATATATAGGTGCAATCGGTAATCTTAACGTCCAATCTAAAAATACTTTAAATAAATCAAGTGTTATCGAGGCTGGTGGAGACCTTTCTGTAAAAGGTGATAACTATAAAAATCAACAAGATATTCTATTAATCAAACAAAAAGATAAATGGGTAAGAAAATCTCTTTTCTCAAACGCTACAAGAGAAGTCGAAGATGAATGGTCTATTGCTTCTGTCGGCTCCAGCACTGTTGTAGGCGGGAATGCCAGTTTTGATTTAACAGATACTTTTTCAAATAACGGTACTGTTGATGTAGGCGGGAATCTTAATATAAAAGCTGCAAAAATAAAAAATGGAATCTTTGATGACAACATTAAAACGCCCCCTGTAGATGAACTTCCTGCAATTGTTTCATTGGAAGGGCTTAGTTTCCAAGATGGAAAATTCTCAGGAATTAATACGCAGATTCAAATAGACCTTCAAGAAATTTTCTTTAGGAATAGATATCTTTCTCCTGATTGGAACAATGCTCAAGACCTTTTAACAGAATTAGAAGAAAATCTTCAAGAAGCTCAAATGCTAGATAATAGCCTTAAATGGGGTGAAAAATTAACCGCAGAACAAATTGCAAAGCTAACAGAACCAATTCTTTGGTATGAAGAAGGGCATTATGTCGTATATGTACCAGAAGGATATCATCGTTATGTTGATCCGACAGGTCTTTTAATCGCAAATAACATAAATCTTGATGCAAGCGAAAAAGTGCATAACCGTGGCACAATTATGGCTTTAGATACTATAAATATAAACGCCCCTGAAGTCGAAAATGAAAGAAGAGTTGCAAACGCCTATACCTATGTAAAAGTTTATGGAGGACTCTTGGGAGGCGGAAGTTCGTTTGAACGAGTAGATTATAAAGAGCTACAACCCGGTGGGGACATCTTTGCTGATAAAATAAATATCAATGCATCTAATAAATTCACGAACACAGGCGGGAGAGTTGGAGCAGAGAAAACTCTTAATATCATAGCGCCAGAAATAATCAATCAAGTACAAGAAGGGGAAGAAGTAGTTACTTGGGATGTAGGTAATTTAGGGGCAATGATAGGGGTGCAAAGTTATGATATAGGCTCAGTATGGGAGGCTGGTTCTTTAACTTCCTCAGGAGACATCAATTTAACAGGGGACAAATTCTTAAATAAAGGTTCAGATGTAATTGCAGAAGGGGACATAAATATCAAAACAAAAGAACTTATTGAACAAGACTGGGTTGCAAGTCATAATGTAATCAGTTCAAGTGTAGATATAGGATGGGATGGGATCAACTACGAAACTACCACAGAGAACAGGACGCGTCAATCAAATATTCAATCAACAGGTGGAAATGTAAACCTGATTACGCCTGAAGGGACAATCAAGAACAACGCATCAAATGTAATAGCAGAACAGAATATAAACGCAGAAGCAAAGAACATAGAAATCAAAGATGACATTCATCAAAGTGTAAGCACACAGGGTTCAGTAAAATGGGGAGTGAGTGCGCCATCCACAGCTTATGTTTCATGGGGGCAAACAGATTACACGGTTACAACGCATGAATCAAGTAATTTTCAAGCAGGAAAGGACATAAATTTAAACGCCAAAGATAAGCTTCAAATTACAGGTTCAAACATAATCGCACAAGGGGACGCAAACCTAAACGCTAAAGACATAGACATTTCAGTAGGCAAATACACAGATACATCAAATTCAACAGGCGGAAGTTTATCGGTATCAGGTACTCCAAGTGGAGCAACGATAGGGGCAAGTGGCTACACAAGTGAATCTTTTTCAGAGGTACTTACTCCAACACAGATTACAGGACAAAATGTAAACATAAATGCAAGTGAAAAAGCTTCAATAACCGCATCAACAATAGAAGCGCAAGACAAGCTTAACATCACAACTCCGAAATTAGACATTACAGGAGAATATCAAGATGCAGAATCAGAGACAGTTGGCGGAGGGGCGAGTGTATCAGTAGGACCAACAGGCATAACAGGTGCAGGGGTTGGGGTATCATATGCATCAACAACAGACAAAGAATACATAGAATCAGTATTAAATGGCAAGGAAGTAAATCTTAACACAGGAAACAAGACCTTAGACGGGGTAATAATCAACGGGCAAGAGATTAATCCGCATGAAGATATACACGAATCAGAGAGTTATTCAGCGAATATAGGCGTAGGGGCAGGAAGTCTTTCCTTAGGAGGGGGGATTGGGGATTATTCTTTTGGGCTTTCAGGAGGGGCTAACTCTTTTGGGCTTTCAGGGGGATACAAGGATTACGGGTTAGGAACAAACTTTGGAAAGAATTCTCAAGGAGTATTTGTAAGTTATAAAGGTTTAACAGGTTTAGGATTTAATCATTCTACAACAGAAGGTGCAAGTAGTCACGATGTTTGGTCAGTAAATGGTGTTTTTGGTGTTTTTAGTGGAGGAGCAAGCTTCCAAGAGAATCAATATATAGGTTCAGCAGTATTAATCGGAGATGAAGTATTATTCAGTGATATAAAAAATCCATTTAATTATACATGTTTTACAGCAGGTACTCCTATCACTTTAGCGGATGGAAGCCAAAAGAATATAGAGGAAATCAAAATTGGAGATAAAGTTCTTTCATGGGATGAGAAAACAAATAAAATAGAAGCAAAACTTATTGAAAAAACATATATAAGAAAAGCGGAAAAGATTCTCAGGATCAGCTTATCAAACAAAAAGATTTTAAATACAACTCCAGAGCACAGATTTTATGTAAAAAGCAAAGGATGGATAGAAGCAGGGAAATTAAACCTTGATGATAAGCTTTTAGACGAGAATCTCAAAGAAGTTAATATAATTAATTTTGAATATAAAGAAGGAGAGACAGTATACAACTTAGAAGTAGAAGACTATCATACATACTTTGCTAATGGAATCTTGGTGCACAACAAGTATGATCCTGAAAAAGGCGAAGAAATGGTAGTTTTAGAGATAGAAGTTTCTAAGACCATAGAGGAAACAGATATAAATGCGCTTGACAAGAGTCTTAACGATTTAATAGAAATAATAAAAACCAATCCAAATCTTAATAATGACATTGCACAAAGAGATAATATAATAAAAAATTTAGAAGAACAAAGGCGATTAATTCAAGAAAGTGGAACGATAACAGAGAAAAATAAAATTGCAATTAGTCTTGAATTAACAAAAGCACAATCATTGCAAGCGCATGAAGCTTTATCTTCAATGCATTATTTCGTAATAGCAAAAGAACAAAGAGCTTTACAAGAAACATTACAAGCATTAAGAAATGAAATAAGTAAAGCAAATAATTTAACAGAAGCCGAAAAACAGAAAGCATCAGTATATTTAAGTTTAGCAAATCTTTCATCAGAAATTTCAGAAGCATCATCAGAGCTATTAAAAGCAACAGTATATTTAGAAGGATTAATTTTAAGTGTATATGGAGGAGCAGCAATAATCAACAATGGAGGGAAAGCACTTTTTACAGCAATTGCTAATTTAGGCACAGCATCAGTACAGACAATAAAAACGCTTTATCAATTAACAAAAATACCTGGTGGAAGACAGCTTGTATCAAGGCTTTTAGCGAACGGATTTACGACAGCAATAGGGGAAGAATTAGCGTTAATCTCAAGTAATCCATTAGTTTTAGATTATTACACAAGTCTTTTGGCTACTGGTGGCGGAATTGAAATGGCTATGTCTTTAATTACTGCTGGAACGATGGGAGCAGTGTTAAAGAATGCAGAAAATCTTATTGGTACAATTTATTCTAAATTAGGTACTGTTACAAAAAATCCTAATATTATAATTAAAGATTATGATCCACATGCATTATTACGTATGTCAGAAAGAGGTATAAAAAAAGAATTTGTAGAAAAAATAATTGCAAATCCATTAGTAGTATTAGAACAAGCTGGTGGTAAGAAATTTTTATATTTATCTCCAAGTGGTGTTGTTGTAATTGATTCAACTGGTGAGGTAATTACGACTTATAAAGAAATTAATTTTGATCCAGACATTTTACAAATACTTAAAGATGTAGGAGTTATTAAATAAAATGAATAATAATAAATTTGATGATCCTATAAATAAATTAGATTTGTTTATTAAAATTAAAGATAAATTTATTCCTATTGCAAAATATGATGAAAATGATGGAAATATTTATTTTGCAAAAATTGGAAAAGATTTTCTTAAAATATCAGGAAAAACTAAAAAATATTTCTGTCCAATTTTTAATAAAGAAATAGCAGAAGGTTTATGTATAGAAATTAATTTAGGCGTATTAAGCGTATTAAAAGAAGTATTTGAAGAAACAGGAAAAGAAAAGTCTGAAATATCTAATATATGTGATACATGCCCTAATTATCCATTATAAATAAAATTAAATGAAAAAACTCCTCATACTCTTAATTTTATTCCTAAACCTGCCGATATATGCATCGTATAATGGTGAAATAAATAACGAATGGGTATGTTTTGTTGCTGGGACATCTATCACTTTAGTTGATAAAAACTCAAAGTCTATCGAAGAAATCAAAGTTGGGGACGAAGTTTTATCTTGGGATGAGAAGACTGGGGAGTTTCAAAACGCAAAAGTAGTTAAAACCTTTGAAAAGATTGCTACAGAGTTAATCAAAATTGAATTAGAAAATAACAAAATAATTGAATCAACTCCAGAACATCCTTTTTATACTTCTAAAGGTTGGATTTCCGCTAAAGAAATAAAGCCCAATGATTTAATCAAAGGAATTAACGGGTTTATTGCGGTTAAGAGTGCATCTTTAGAAGAAAGGAGTCCTGTAAAGGTATATAAGTTCGAGGTAGAGGGGAGAGACGAATGATGAGTGAAATAAAAATTAATTAATGAATACAATAAACTTATTAAAGATATTAGGTTTATTCTTATTGGAATATAGGAAAAAGAATTGTCTAATTAAAACAAGCAGAATTAATTGCTAGTAAAATTACAAGAGGAAAATAAGTTTTGGATATAAATAAAAATATAGCTCAGGAGCTTAATGTAAGCATAAATTCAGTTAGTAATACAGTTAAATTGTTAATTGATGGTGCTACTATTCCATTTATTGCAAGATATCGAAAAGAAAAGACAAATAATCTTGATGAAACACAGATAAAAAATATAAAAGAACGTTTTGATTATTATATAGAGCTTGAAAAAAGAAAAAAAACTATTTTGCAGACAATAAAAGAACAAAATAAATTAACACCAGATTTAGAAAGAAAAATTATATGTTGTGTAGAAAAACAAGAACTTGAAGATATTTATTTACCCTATAAACCAAAGAAAAGAAATAGAGCTACTATTGCAAAAGAAAAAGGACTAGAACCCCTTGCTGATTTAATATTTAACCAAATACCCGTAAAAAACACTAGAGAAAAAATACTTGAAGAATATGTTGATCTTAAAAAAGGAGTTAATAATCCTGAAGAAGCTTTGGCTGGAGCTTTAGATATTATTGCTGAAAGAATTTCTGATATGATGGATATTAGAAAATATTTAAGAGAAATAGCTTATCAGGCAGGAAAAATAATTTCAAAAGTAAAAAAAGATTTTAAAGATCAAAAAACAAAATTTGAAATGTACTATGATTTTTCTGAGTTTATTAAGAAATCAGCATCCCATAGGATTTTAGCTATAAGGAGAGGTGAAAAAGAAGGCATTCTTTCTTTTAAATTGGAAATTAATGAAGAGAATGCTCTTCATTTTATTGATAACAAAATAATTAAAAATAATAATTTTATTTTTTATAATGATCTTTTGAATGCTATTAATGATGCTTATAAAAGGTTAATTTTTCCTTCTATAGAGACAGAAGTTTTAAATTTAAAAATTGAAGAAGCTGAAAAAGAAGCTATAAATGTTTTCTCTAAAAATCTAAAAAACCTTCTTCTTTTTCCTCCAGCAGGGAGTAAAATGGTTTTAGCTTTAGATCCGGGCTTTAGAACAGGCTGTAAAATTGCAATAATTGATAAAAACGGAAACTTTTTAGAGTATAAAGCTATATTTCCTCATGAACCGCAAAATAAAAAAATTGAAGCTGAAGTCATAATTCTTGATTTTATAAAAAAATACAATATTGAACTTATTTCAATTGGTAATGGTACTGCATCTAAAGAAAGTAGTATCTTTATAAATGATGTAATAAAAAGAAATAAATTAAATATTAAATCAGTAATTGTAAATGAAGCTGGAGCATCTGTATATTCAGCATCTGCTATAGCTATTAAAGAATTTCCTGATCTTGATGTAACAGTTAGAGGTGCTATTAGTATAGGTAGACGATTACAAGATCCACTTGCAGAACTTGTTAAAATTGATCCTAAATCAATAGGTATAGGACAATATCAACATGATGTTAATCAAATGCAATTAAAAAATTCTCTTGATTTAACAGTAGAATCTGCGGTTAATTATGTTGGGGTTGAACTTAATACAGCATCTGCTGAGCTTCTATCATATATTTCAGGCATTGGTAATGTTATTGCTCAGAATATAATTAAATTCAGAAAAGAAAATAATATGTTTAAAAACAGGAAACAACTTTTAAATGTAACAAAACTTGGAAATAAAGCATTTGAACAATGTGCCGGATTTTTACGTATAAGGGATTCTGAAAATCCCCTTGATAATTCATCTATTCACCCGGAAAGTTATCATATTGTTGAAAAGATGGCAGAAGATTTAAAAGTAAAAATAGAGAATCTCCTTGGTAATAAAGAATTAATATCTAAAATCAAAATTCAAAACTATGTAAATGCAGAAGTGGGATTTTTAACTCTTCAAGATATTATTTTAGAACTTCAAAAACCCAGTTTAGATCCAAGAAAAGAATTTTCAAACCTTGAATTTAGTTCAGAAATAAATGAAATTGATGATTTGCAAGAAGGAATGGAATTAGAAGGAATAGTTACAAATGTTACTAATTTTGGAGCTTTTATTGATATAGGAGTACATCAAGATGGTTTAATTCATATTTCTAAGTTAAGCAATGAATTTATCTCTAATCCTCATGATATTGTTAGTGTAGGTGATAAATTTAAAGTCAGAGTTATTTCTGTAGATAAACAATTAAAAAGAATTTCACTTGAAAAGATTTTATAAAAAAAACCATGTGTTATTCCTGTCTGGTAAAGCAAAGAATTTTAGAGAAGAGATGGGAATAATTAAAGAATAATAATGTTAGATTTTTTAAGATTTATTTCAATTAATATAATTTTAGGAGCCTTTATTTTATTTTTAGGTAATGAAATAATTAAAGGAATTAAAATTAATAAAATTCGACATTCTGGTGATAAAATATGTAAAAAGAAAAAAAATCCTATAAAATTCTTTTGTACAATTTTTTTATTTATTCTATTTATTTTATTAGCTCTTCAACCTCTTATAGAAGCTTATATTTGTTTTTTTATTAAATTAAAAGGAATTTAAATTCTCCTAAGTTCTTACAAATTATCTCTCTAATTCTGTTTGAACTGTGATTTATAAGATTATATAAAAAAAATTATAAGTTAAATCTCATAAATCATTTTAATCAAAAGAATCATAATTCAGACTCCTAATTTTTATACTTACATATTAACTTTTATATACAGAGATATCAAAGGAATATTTAAAGAAATATACAACCTACAACCCCATACCTGCAATTTGTACTAAATCAACAGAAGAATCATTTTGGAAGCTAATATTTTCTATATATCCAGTACCAGCACTATTATTACTATCTTCAGCAAAATAATTTTCTATTAATACACTATTAGAGCCTATTGTAATTAACAGATCATCTCCCGTAGTAGTGTTTCCTTCTTGACGAGTAAACACTGCGTCCGTATAGATAAAATCCATTAAATCAATAGAATCATTACCAGAAGAATCTCTTACTATATCATTTCCAAAGTCATTTTTAAATACATATAAATCATTTCCAGCATCACCTATTAAAGTATCAGTATATGAAGAGTAAGACATAAGAAAATCATTATCAGCTGTACCTATTGCATTAGTTGATAAATCTTTTAATGGAGTACCATCTGCATCAAAGATCTGATTTTTAAGAATACCATTATCATACCAAGTAATAACAAAATCTCCATTTGATAATGCTAATATTTGCTGATTATTATTAGTAAAAGAAAATGATACAGGAATATCTTCTGAATTAATAGGTGTACCATCAGAATTAAATATACGAGCTTTTATACTACTACTACCATCAATATCTTCGCTCCGCCAAGTAACAACAAAATTATCATTTGTTAATGCTGTTATTTTTGGACTAGATCCATAGTTAGTATTAAGATTAGAAATAAGAAAATCATTAGTATTAATGGCAGTACCATCAGCATTAAATACTCGACCTCTTATATTACTACTATTATAATTTTGATTATCATAACTTCGCCAAGTAATAACAAAACTTCCATTATTTAATTCTGTTATTTGAACTTCACTTTCGCCCTTTTCTTGAGGATTTGAAGTAGAAACAACAAAAGGATCTGTAGTTAAAGCTATACCATCTGCATTAAAAATCTGTGCTTTTATTAGATCATTATAATTATAATTACTATCTACTTCATAGGTTGTAGCAGTAATAATAAAATTCCCATTTGATAATTCTGTTATTTTATAATCACTACTTCCTATTGCATTTAATAGAACTTCATTTAAAGCAGTACCATTTGAACTATAAATTTGTCCTTTTATATAATTATTCCAAGCTCCAGGATCTATAGCATCATTAGTTTCATAAACAGAGAAAGTAATTACAAAATTCCCATTTGACAATTTAGTTATTTCAGGAATTATTTCATTAGTAGTATTAGGAAGAGAAACAAGAAAATCATCTTTTATTATTGTACCATCTGCATTATAAATTTTAGCTCTTATTTCTGAATTAGAGTAGTCATTATACACACTTTGCCATGAAATTACAAAACATCCATTATCTAATGCGGTTATTTGTGTCGTATATCCATTATTGTTAGTAGTATTAGCAGTAGAAACAAGAAAATCTTCAGTATTAACAGGAGTACCATCAGTATTAAATACTCGTCCTCTCATATCATAATTAGAACCATTATAACTTAGCCAAGTAACCGCAAAACCTCCATTTGTTAAAGCAGTTATTTGTTGATTATATTGATCAGTACTAATAATAGTAGAAATTGAAAAGTCTTCTGTAGCAGGAGTACCATCTGCATTGAAAATACGTGCTTTTATAATAGCATTACCATCTGCATCATAAGTTGTCCAAGTAGCAATAAAATTACCATTTATTAAAGAAGTTATTTTGTTACCGTATTGAGAATCTGTAGAACTTGAAATAGAAGCATCTTCAATCGAAGTATTGTTAATATCATTTAATAAATTAATATTTAAATTGAAAGTTTTATTATTTATATTAAAAGTAGCTGTATCTGTATTAAAACCTTTATGTAATATGGAGATTCCCCCTGCTTTTAATTGTGCTTCTGTAAATATACCATCTGAATTAATCCATTTAGAACCATTCCATTCTTGTATTAATATAGACCAATGAATATTTGATAAAGTATTATTATTTAAAAGAAATATATCTTGTTCTGTTAAAATATATCTTCCACCTTCGTTCATTGTTGCACTAAAATCAGCATTCATTAAATTATATATATCTAAACTATTAAGATTTTGAATATCTTGGAAACTAATATTTTCTATATATCCAGTTCCAGTAATACTATTGCTATCTTCAGCAAAATAATTTTCTATTAATACACTATTAGAACTTATTGTTATTAACAAATCATCTCCTGCGGTAGTATTACCTTCTTGACGAGCAAAAACTGCATTAGCAAGATTAAAATCAGTTAAATCTATACTATCATTACCAGCAGAATCTTGAATTATATCATTACCAAAAGTAGATTTAAAAATATATATGTCATTTCCTTCATTACCTACAAATATATCTCTAAAATTACCATTACTTATAAAAAGATCATTATCTACAGTACCACTAGAAATCATATAACCTTGTGCATTAAATATAGCTGTTCTTATATCTGTATAACTTGAATTATAATCATTAGTTTGCCAAGTAACAGCAAAACCACCATTATTTAATGCAGTTATTTGTGGAATTTGTTGATTGTTAGTATTAGTAGTAGAAATAAGAAAATCATTTGTAGTAACAGCACTACCATCTGCATTAAATACTCTTCCTCTTATATCATAGTTCCCACTATTATTAGTTTGCCAAGTAACTGCAAAACCTCCATTTGTTAATGCGGTTATTTGTGGCTTTTCTTGATTGCTAGTATTAGAAGTAGAAACAAGAAGATCATTCATTCCATTAACAGCAGTACCATCTGCATTGAATACTCGACCTCTTATATCCCAATTACTTCCATTATCATAACTTTGCCAAGTAACTGCAAAACCTCCATTTGTTAATGCAGTTATTTGTGGATTTTCTTGCATATAATTATTAGAAGTAGAAACAAGGAAATCATTCATTCCATTAACAGCAGTACCATCTGCATTGAATACTCGACCTCTTATATCATTATAAATATTACTATCATTACCATGCCAAGTAATAACGAAACCACCATTATTTAATGCAGTTATTTGTGGAGTAAATTGTTGATTAGTATTAGAAGTAGAAACAAGAAGATCTGAAGCATTAACAGCACTGCCATCCGCATTAAATACTCTTCCTCTTATATCATTATTACTTCCGTTATCAGAACTATACCAAGTAACTACAAAGCCGCCGTTATTTAATGCAGTTATTTGTGGGCTTTCTTGATTACTAGTATTAGAAGTAGAAACGAGAAAATCTTCTGTTGTTAAAGTTGTACCATCAGCATTAAATACTCGACCTCTTATATTAGCAGATGTTGTTAAATCATCATAATTTTTCCAAGTAACTACAAAGCCACCATTATTTAATGCTGTTATTTGTGGATATTGTAGATCAGAAGAAACCGAAGTAGCAGTAGAAACAAGAAAATCATTTGTATTAACTGCGGTACCATCTGCATTAAATACTCTTCCTCTTATATCTCCCAGCATATCACTATCATTACTATACCAAGTAATAACAAAACCACCATTATTTAATGCAGTTATTTGTGGAATAGATTGATTATTAGTATTAGAAGTAGAAATTAAAATATCATAATAACCACTACGCAATGTACCATCAGCATTAAATACTTTTCCTCTTATATCATAATTACTTCCATTATCATAACTTTCCCAAGTAACAACAAAACCACCATCTTTTAAAGTTGTTATTTGAGCATTTTGTTGATTTCTATAATCATATGCAGGAATAAAAATATCACCACT
Source organism: Candidatus Caenarcanum bioreactoricola (assembly GCA_001899385.1). Lineage (GTDB taxonomy): Bacteria > Cyanobacteriota > Vampirovibrionia > Caenarcaniphilales > Caenarcanaceae > Caenarcanum > Caenarcanum bioreactoricola. The sequence continues at coordinate 17,776 of MOYB01000009.1, forward strand.
ATTTATATTATTTCCTAAGTTAATATTTAAATTAAAAGTTTTACTTAAATTAGTAAAAGTAGAATTAGTCATATTTACAGTAAAACTTCTTGTACTTAAATATTCATTTCCATTATTTAAAATAGCAACTTGACCTGCTTTTAATTGAGCCTGTGTAAAAATATTGTCTGAATTAACCCAAGTAGAACCATTCCATTCTTGTATTGTTAAATAACTAAGTCCTGATATAGTATAAGTTAAATTACTATCATTAGATTGAACTAAATCAGATTCTGTAAAAATATATCTTCCTGATTCATTTATTGTTGCTGTAAAATCCCCTTCTGAAGAATTAGACATGCCTAAAACAATAGTATTTATAGTTGCATTTGCTCTATTCATAAAGTCTATATCTTCTATATAACCAGTTCCTTTAGCTATTAAAGAATCTTCTGCAAAATAATTTTCTATTAAGATACTTCCATGATTAATTATTGTAATTAATAAATCATCACCTGTTGTTTCGCTTCCTTCTTGTCTAATAAAGACTGCATTTTCAAATTTAAAATCAGTTAAGTCTATGCTGTCATTATTAGCATTACCAGAGGTATCTCTTACTATATCATTACCAAAATTACCTCTGAATATATAAAAGTCATCATAACTCTTACCTTCTAAAATATCATTTATATAATCTGCATGTGAAATCATTAAATCATTATTATAATAAGAGATTTGATCTCCTTTCATTATAAAAGTGCCATTATAACTACCATCATAATTAAAGGTATTGCCTTTTATACAATTTGTTGAAATATTATAATCATAACCATCAAATAAAACTGCAAATTTATTGTTTCCTAAATCTATAATTTCAATTGAAGAATCTGTATCAGTACTACCACTAACTTCATTTGAAACAGTAATAGCAGAAGTTATAGCATTACCATCTGAATCAAAGATTTGAGCTTTTATTGTATATTGAGAATTTACATATTCTTTCCAAGATAAAACAAGAGAACCATTAGATAAAATCTTTGATTCTAAATAAATAAAAGCATAAGAATTATTATATCCAAAATTTGAACTTGCTAAACTAAATTCATTTATAAAAATACTTCCATCTGAATTTAATATTTGAGCATTTAAATAATTACTAGTATTAGAATTAGAATATAAATTATAAGTTATCATAAATTTACCGTCGTCTAATTCATGAATTTTAAAATCTTCTTTATTTGTATTTGAAATAAAAATATCATTAATAGTAACTAAACTACCATCTGAATTAAAAATTTTACATTTTATAGCATAATAATTATAAGAACCATCAGTAGAAGCAGTATCCCAAATTACAGCAATTCTGCCGTTTGAAAGCTCTTGAATTGAAGATTTATAGGAATAAGGATTATTATAAATTGTTATATCTGAACTTAAAGCATTACCACTTGAGTCAAGAATCTTTCCAATAATAGAATTTGAATTACTATTCCAAATAATCATTAAATTACCATTTGATAATTCAGTAATTTCAGCATCTTTAATATAATTACTTCCTGTTGTTATTATAAGTTCATCAGAATTTAGTAAATTACCATTAAAATCTAATAATCTTGCTTTTATTGAATATTCTCCACTTCCATCATAATATTCCCAAGCAATTAAAATATTTCCATTATTTAAAGTTATTATTTGAGGTATATCTGTATAAAATTCTTCAAATTCAAGATTACTAATATTTTTATCAACTATAGAAATATTAGATAAATTAAATGTTGAACTATAAACACTTCCATCTGAATTAAAAATTTGTCCAACTACATTATAAATTTGATAAGAAGGATCATAATAATCTTTATAAATTATTAAAAATTTTCCATTAGCAAGAGCTTTAACACTAGAAAGAACTAACATATTAGTTTCAATAGTAGAAAGAATCAAATCACTAGTATTAAGATCTTGTCCGTTTGAATCAAAGAAACTAGCTTTAATATAATAAGTGTAATAATCATTAGTAGTTTCCCAAACAGCTATTCCATTACCATTTGACAATATTTCAACTGAAAGGAATTGTTGGCTATCGCTACTATTTTCTGAAAAAGTATTTGTTAAAGGTTTATAATAATTATATAAATTACTTAATAAAGTAACATTTAAAGTAAAGTTTCCAATTTCACTTGTTGTAAGTCCATTAGTTGCAGATATTGAAAATTGAGTAGTTACATTTGTTCCATCATTAGAATCATGTAAAATCGCTATATAACCTGCTTGTAATTGAGCATGTGTAAAGCTTCCATCACTATCAATCCATTGCTCTAAATTATTATCCCATTCTTGAATTTTTACATTTGAATTAGAAGCTGTAATACTATAACTAACAGAAGAAGTTTCAGTAGTATTAACATTTAAGTCAGTAGTAGTTAAAATATATCTTTCTCCTTGTTTAACAGAAGCAGACATATCACCTTCAAGTCCAATATTTGCAACATTTACATTAACATTAAATACTTGATTACTTAAAACAGTAGTTCCATCACTTAAAGTAAAAGTAAAATTAGCAAATGGATTAGATTTACTTTCATCATGTAAAAATCTTACATTACCATCTTCTATATCTTTTTGAGTAAAATAATCTCCATTTACTATATTTACCCAAGTTGAACCATTGTATTTTTGGACTTTACCATCTGTTGTTTGATTTACAGTATAATGTAAATAATTATCATTAGTATCATTATCAATAGCATTTAAATCTTCAGTTGTTAAAACATAAAAACTACCTTTATCTAATTCAGCAGTCATATCACCTGAAAATATAAATGGATCATCGATTCTATTGAGAGAAATATATAAAGGTAAATTATAGAATCCATTAAGAACTCCTCCTCTATCACTTATATCAAATCTAAAATTAGTATTTTCACTTCCATCATGAACAAGTCTAATAATATTATTATTTACATCTTCTTGAGTAAAAGTACTTACTTCTATCCATGAAGAACCATTAAATCTTTCTATTACACCACATTGTTCATTAACTACAGCAGTACCAACAACAGTATAAACTAATTCAGTATTTGTATTATCTGCATCAGTAAATCTTAAATTGTCTGATGTAATTAAAGCAGTGCCGCCTTCATTAATAACTAAAGAATTTGAATTTGCCCAAATAGGATCGTCATTTATTGGATTAATACTAAAATTAAATGTCTGATCTCCTAATACATTTAATCCATCACTAAGTGAGAAAACAAAGCTTGCTTCTGTAGTTTCACTTCCATTATGTTGAATTAGAACTCTATTATCTAATATATCTTGTAAAGTAAAAGAACTACTACCTGAAGGACTATAATAAAGATAACAATTAGTCATACCTTTTATAGTAAAAACTAATTCAGAAGCATTATTTACATAATCTATGGCATTAATGTCTTCTACAGTAAAACGATAACCATAACCTTCATCCATTGTTGCAGTAAAATCACCTTGTAAAATAGGCATATGAACATTATCTTTTAAAGTAAATTCATATTTCCCCGCTTTAATTCCATCACTTAATATAAAATCAAAACTACCTTGAGATTGATTTAGAGAATTAACAGAAATTATTCCAGAACTTAACTCAGCATAAGTAAAAGAATTTACATCATTCCAAGTGCTAGTTAATTCATCAAATTTTTGTACTTTTAAATAAGTTTCTTCTGAAATATAAAAATTACTATTATTCACATTAAAAGCACTTGAATTAAAGTCTGAAGTGCTTAATATATATCTTTCTTGACCACTAGTAAAATCAATTTTTAAATCACCATTATCAATGATTGGATTATCAATAACTTTAGTTAATATAGTATTTATTCCTAAGTCATTATCTTTATAAAAGCTTATTCTTTCAATATAACCAATGCCTGCTGTATTACTATTTTCAGCAAAATAATCTTGAATAACAACACTGTTACTTCCTATATTTATTAATAAATCATCGCCTTCGGTTTCAGAACCTTCAAGTTTAGTAAAAGTTGCATTTTTTAATAAAAAGTCTTTTAAATCTAAAGAATCATCAAGACCACCACTACCAATGAGATCGCCATTGAAGGCTTCATTTACATCTCTTATTGTGTCATGTCCAAAGTTTTCTCTAAGAATATATGAATCATTTCCATCTTCTCCTTCTAAAATTTCATTACTACTACTTGCAGAGCGTAAAATTCCATAATTACCATTTCCATGATCATAAGGAACATTATTAGTAGCATCAGTTTTCCATTCAGAAATATAAACTTTAAATTTATCCATATATTCGCCATTATTATAAATATTAAAATATATAGAATTTATTAAATAATCATCATAAATACCAATATTTGCTAAATCATAAGCTATTTCATGATTTTGATTATGAGTAAAAGAAACTTTATTATCAATTATATCTTGTTGCGTAAACGAATTTGTATCTACCCAGATTTCATTTACAGAATCCCAAATTTGAACATTTAAATTAGTTTGATTTGTTATTGTAAAAATTGAACTACCATTTGTTCCAGTACCTAAACTGTTTAAATCTTCAAAAGTTAATATATAACGACCTTCTTCTTCTATTGATGCAATTTTATCTCCATTTTCATTATCTATTATATATTGATTAATAAAATCATTAGCATTCTTTGAATTCATAAAATTAATAGTTTCAATATAACCAGTACCTTTAACAAGTAAAAAGTCATTTATTTCAAATTCATCAGGAAAATCAGAATGTGTACCGTTATATATAAAACTTCTAGGTTCTGCAAAATAATTTTCAATAAGAATACTTCCTTTATCACCTAAATTTATTAACAAATCATCTCCTGTTAATAAAGCACCTTCTCTTCTTATAAAAGAAGCATCTTCTATTCTAAAATCAGTTAAATCAATAATATCAATACCATCTGTGTCTTTTACAGTGTCATATCCAACATGATCTCTAAAAATATAAACATCATTGCCTATTCCACCATAAAGAATATCATTTGTAGTTTTAGAAAGAAGTAAATCATCTCCTACGGTGCTACTTGTTAAATCGGTTATAGGACTACCATCTGCATGAAAAACTCTTGCTCTTACATCAGCTTGTTGTCCAGATTGCCATCCTTCAACATTATCATTATAACTAGTCCAGCTAACAACAAAATCCCCATTTGACAATACTGTTACTACTGGATATGCTTGTGTAAATTCATTATTACTAGAAATAAGAAAATCTGAATTTAAAGGAGTACCATCTGAATGAAATACTCTTCCTCTTATATTAAAACTATCATTAGTTGTTGTGTCTTCACTTGTCCATACAACAACAAAATCACCATTATTTAATTCAGTTATTTGAATATCACCAGAATCAGTTTGTCCATCAGTCATAGTAGTAGTAGAAATCACAAAATCTTCTGTTGTTAAAGCATTACCACTTGCATCATAAACTCTTCCTCTTAATTCATAATATTGATTATTTAAGTTTAAGTCTTGATAAGAAGTTTTCCAGATAATTATAGTATTGCCATTTTCTAATGTTTTAGTTTCTAATTCATATCCCGTATAATAAGCACTTGGATTGTTTGTAGAAATATCAAAAGTATCTCCAATAGAACTACCATCTATATTAAATAAATGTCCTTTTATCGAACCATTATTAGTAGTATCAAGCCAAGTAAGCATATATTGACTATTATTTGATAATGTTAAAGTAATATCACCAAATTCGTAATTTCCTAATGTAAGAACAGGACTAGTTGAAATACGATTACCTGTTGCATCATAAATAGAAACATTTATAGTATTAGTACCATCAAGATTACCATGCCTTGTAGCACAAATAAATCCACCGTCATCTAAGGTTTTTACTGAGTCAAGATATTGAGCTCCTCCAAATACAATAAAGTTTTCATCTCCTACACTTAAAAAGAAATCTGTAATAGGGTTATTATTACCATCATAATGATGAATTATTGTATTTCCTAAAGAATCAACCATTTGTGCTTTTACTTGCCAACTATGACCAGTTTCATGACTAAGCCAAGTTATTAAAGAATTACCATTTTTTAATGTTATTATGTCTATAATTTGTTGATCTTGATATCTTTCGGTATTAACATATCTATCTTCACTAATAGGAACTCCTGCTGAATTAAATATTCTCATTTTTATGTCAGTTTGAGGATCATGACCTGCATATAAAGTTTGAGTAATACCATATGCAATAAAAAAATTATCATTTGCTAAAAGTCCTATTTTAGGACCACCTGCAGGCATAATATAACCGCTAAATGGATTGATTTCAGGAGTATTTGCAACGAAATCATCCATTCTATTTAAAGAAGTACCGTCAGCATAAAATACTCTTGCATGTACACTTCCATTATAAGCAATAGCAAATCCTCCATTATTTAGAGCTGTTATTTCTGCTCCATTCTGATTCCCTAAATTATTAGTAGAAACAAGGAAATCTTCTCTTGGAACTTCTGTTAAAGTTGTGTTTAACAATTCAACATTCAAATTAAAAGTCTCTGTGCTACTACTATTATTAGTATTATCTGTAACTAATACATCAAAAGTTGTTAAAATCTTACTGCTTCCATCATGCAAAACTGCTATATAACCTGCTTCTAATTGTGCTTGTGTAAAACTACCATCACTAGCAACCCATTGTCCTAAATCACTATCCCATTCTTGTACTGTTAATCCTATTTGATTACTTATTATATAAGTTAAATCACTTAAAGCAGTATCTGGGTCAGTTGCACTTAAGTCATCTAAAGTTAAAATATATCTGCCTGCTTGTGTAGTTGTAGCAGTTAAATCTCCTATTATTTCAGGAGGATTATTAAGAATAGTTAGATTAAAAGTTTGTTCTTCTATAGTATACATTCCATCAGTTACAGTAAAATCAAAATCTGCACTGCCTAAAGTTGGATCTTCATGAACTAAACTAACAAGTCCTGTATTTAATTGTGCTTGTGTAAAAGTATTTGATAATGCACTGTTTACAAAAAGTCTTGCATTTCTTAGATTGTATACAGTATAAATCAATTCATCAGAAGTATTATCTAAGTCTGTTGTTCTTAAATCACTTGTTAATAAAGTATAAGAAGTGTCTGTACTATTAACAACTGCTTCTTTGTCCCCTTCAAATACAGGAGGACTACTAAGATTTAAAATAATATTTTCAATTCTACCATTACCATAACCTTGATAATTACCAGTTCCATCAAAGAAATTCTTTATTATTATATTCTCTCCATTTAAAGTCATCTGTAAATCAAGATTATTATTAATCATTGACCAATTAGAACTAGCAATCTCAAAATTAATTCCATTTTGTGTTATACCAGATACACTATTAAGAACTAAATCACTAAGATCAATCATATCTATTCCAGCAACATCTGTGATTGTATCATTACCATCCCCAAGTTTATAAATATAAGTATCTGCTTTATTACCAGCATTTATTGTGTCATTGCCTCTATGTCCCTGAAAAATTGTGCTTTCTGTATTGTTTCCTATTATTGTATCGTTATTTTGACTTCCTATTATTTTTCCAAACTTAGTTAAATTATAAAAATTTATTTTATTTATTCCGCTTATAACTGCATTTGTAGTTAAATTCAAATTAGCATTTATAGCTTGAATCATTGGAGAAAAGTCAATTATATTTTCATAATAAAGTTGTGGAGCAGTGATTTTTGTAACGTCGATTATATAATCACTTCCAAATCCATCTTCGAAAATATATGTATCAGACCCCGCATCTCCGTATAAATAATCATTTCCTGCTCCACCATAAAGAGTATCATTCTCATTTCCACCATAGATCCTGTCTGTACCATCTCCACCATACAATATATCATTACCCGCATCACCAAACATAGTATCATTACCTTCTCCACCATCTAAGTAATCATTTCCATCTCCACCAACAAGTCTGTCTATACCAGCTTCACCATAAAGTATATCTATGCCAGTGCCTCCTTCTAGAGTATCATTACCTATGCCTCCATAAAGAGTATCATTATCGGCTTCACCATATAATACATCGTTACCAGCATTGCCATATAAAATATCATTACCATCTCCACCTAGAAGTACATCATTTGCACTTGCAGCAATAAGAGTATCATTACCACCTAAAGCACTAAGATAATAATCATATCCATCAGCTATTGCATTCAAAGTAACATCTGTGCCGGACAAATCAATGATCTGTCTATAGCGGCTAATAATAATTGCCATTGGCTTAATCCTAAAAAATGACAGGGTCTTTAAATTAAAATTCCCATTCTTATGAACTAGTATCTTTAGACTAGGGTATTGTTGTCTTTCTTTAGGGATTTGTTAATTTTTGTTAAGAAATTTTAAATTAATGTTAACTCTCTTTTTAAATTCATATCTCTTTATATTTTTTATTTAACTGCTTTTGAAAAAGTAAGAGCTTGCTTTAACATTTCAGGTCTTATTAAAAATTCTAATAAACGAGGCTCAATTTTATTACGACCATATGAACCTTGGAAAAAATCTCGTGCTCTTCTAATTGGATTTCTTTCACTACTAAATTTTGAATCTTTTGTTCTATAAAAAGAAGCTGCTGCTGTATCACCAAATATTAAAGCGTTTAAAAGTAAATTTTCCCCTGGATGAGATTCTTGATGATGCTTAGTTGCTGCTTCTAAAATTCTCTGATCTGTTAGTCTGTATAATTGCATTACTTGACGAACTATATCTTTTGAAGAATGAAGTCTACTTATTAATTTTTTTGTTGCCTCATCTATATAAGCAGAAGTAAAAGCTTCGGGATATAACCTTCTAGATTCTTGAAATAATCTATCTCCTGCTAATTCGGGTAATTTTAAACCTGCTACAACAGCAGCATCAACATTAGGCTTTCCGTGTTCACGTGCAACTTTAATAGTCTTATCAATGAGATTTCTATTTGCTTTATCAAAAGAAAAAGAAGTTACATCGTTAACATCAAAAGCAATTTTTCCCATATCATGACTCGCAGCTTCTGTAGCAGCTTGAATTATAGCTTCTTTTAAAACTTCATGGCTTACTTTTCCATCTTTTCCTATAATATCTTTTTGTTTCAATTCATTAGTTATCCAAGGAACCTCTATTAATTTATCTTTATGAGCTTGTTCTGCAAGTGAAATAAGAGTTCCTGTTGTTATACCAATAACGTGATTTGTATGCTTTTTTGTTTTATCCTTTACATGTGATCTCCGAAATATTGGTGTTCTAAAAAAATCAGTTGCTTGTACAGGAGAATTCTTTTCAACAACTTTTATTGCTCTAACTATCGATTCTGTTTTTTTTCTTTCAGAGTTGCTAGGTTTAAAAACTTCTCTTAAAGCATCAACAACTCTATCTTTAAATTTCAAATGACCTGATGATTTGTCATTAAATTTTTTGTGTAGAGATAGAGTTATATCTGATTTAATTTTCAATTTTTTACTTAATTACTTTCTATCTTCTACCTTTAAATCTCTAAAAGGAATTAATTAAATTCCGAATGAATATTTTAAGATTATAAAGAAAAAAAAAGTTCCTAAAACTTTGATAAATTAGAAAAAATTTAACTTATTTACAAATAATTTTAATAATTAAAGATTTATTCAATAAAAGCTCCATAATTTCTAAATTTTTCTTGTCTTTGTTTTACTAAATCTTCTTTTGTAAGCGCTTCTAATTCATTAAGATTTTTTAATATACTTTGTTTTAAAAATTCAGATGTTTTTTCAAGATTTTTATGTGCACCACCTACTGCTTCTTTGATTATTTCATCAATAAGTCCTAATTCTAATAATTCTTGTGCTGTAATTTTTAAATTATTTGCTGCTTCCGCAGATTTATCTCTTGTTCTCCATAATATTGCGGCACAACCTTCTGGTGAAATTACTGAATAAACCGCGTGTTCTAACATTATAACTTTATTTGCAACAGATAAAGCTAATGCACCCCCAGAACCACCTTCTCCTGTAATTATAGCTATTATTGGTACTGTTAAATTTGACATTGCTTGAAGATTTTCTGCTATAGCTATTGATTGTGCCTGCGCTTCTGCTTCTAATCCAGGGTAGGCACCGGGGGTATCCACAAGAGTTATTATAGGTAAAGAAAAGGTCTCTGCATGTTTAAAAAGTCTCAAAGCTTTTCTATATCCCCAAGGTTGAGGCATTCCAAAATTTCTTTTTTGTTTTTCTTTTATATTTTTACCTTTTTCAGTACCAACGATCATGACAGTTCTATTTTCTTCTAATTCTAAAAGACCGCCTACAATAGCACTATCATCTTTACCCATACGGTCTCCATGAAGTTCTATCCAGTTTGTACCAAGATATTTTACATAATCTAGAGTATAAGGTCTTAAAGGATGTCTTGCGATTTGAAGTTTTTGATGTGGAGCAAGATTTAAATAAGTCTTTTCTTTTAGTTTTCTAAATTCTTGTTTTAAATTAGCAATTGAATTTCGACATTCTTCATTTACTGCATTTTGTTCTAATTCATTGATTTGTTTTGCTAATTTCAAAAGAGGTTCCTCGAAATCTAAAGAATAAAATTTTTCTTCCTTTTTCATATTTTATCTTAATCCTTCGGCTTTTGCTTTTACGTCCTCTATAGAACCCACCATATAAAAAGCTTGTTCTGGGTAATCATCATATTCTCCATCAACTATTGCTTTGAAACTTTTTATTGTATCTTCAAGTTTTACATACTTACCTTCTATACCAGTAAAAGTTTGTGCCACACTAAAAGGTTGACTTAAAAATTTTTGTATTCGTCTTGCTCTTCCTATAATTAATTTATCATCATCAGATAATTCATCCATACCTAAAACAGCTATTATATCTTGAAGATCTTTGTATTTTTGTAAAATTTCTTGTACTGAACGAGCAACTGTATAATGTTCCTCGCCTATTATACTTGGCTTTAAAGCGGTAGAAGTTGAAGCTAAAGGATCTACGGCTGGATATATTCCAAGTTCTGAAATTTGACGTGATAAAACAGTATTTGCATCAAGATGTCCAAACACAGTTGCAGGAGCAGGGTCAGTTAAATCATCTGCGGGTACATAAACTGCTTGTATTGAAGTAATAGAACCTTTATTTGTTGAAGTAATTCTTTCTTGGAGTTCACCCATTTCACTAGCAAGAGTTGGTTGATAACCTACAGCACTAGGAATTCGTCCAAGAAGAGTTGAAACTTCAGAACCTGCTTGACTAAATCTAAAAATATTATCAATAAAAAACAAAACATCTCGTCCTTGTTCATCTCTAAAGTATTCAGCCATAGTAAGAGCTGATAAGCCTACACGCATTCTTGCCCCCGGAGGTTCATTCATTTGCCCATAAACAAGTGCAACGTTTTTTAATACTCCTGATTCTTTCATTTCAAAATAAAGATCATTACCTTCTCTTGTTCTTTCTCCTACTCCTGCAAAAACTGAAATGCCTGAATGTGCTTTAGCAATATTATTTATAAGTTCCATTATTATAACGGTTTTACCTACACCAGCACCACCGAATAAACCAACTTTACCACCTTTTTTATATGGTTGAAGAAGATCAATAACTTTTATGCCAGTTTCAAAAATTTCTACATCAGAGTTTTGTTCAATAAACTTAGGTGCTTTTCTATGAATACTCCATCTAGGTACAGAATCAGAAATTTGATCTTTATTATCTACGGTTTGGCCTAAAACATTAAAAATTCTTCCTAAAGTCTCTTCTCCAACAGGGACACTTATTTGATTTCCTCTGTAAAAAGCTTTCATTCCACGATTAAGACCTTCTGTAGGGCTCATAGAAACTGTTCTAACTTGATTATTTCCTAAAGCTTGTTCAACTTCAACAACGATTTGAACGAATTCACCGTCTTTTTTATAGTCTTCTATATATACTGCGCCATATATTGGGGGTTCTTCTTCAAATTCTAAATCAATAACAGGTCCTATTATTCTTATAATTTTGCCTTTAAGTTCTATATTAGTAGTTAAACTATTCATAAAATTTCAATATTTTTGCTTAATTATAATGTATTTAAAAAAAAAAAGTTTTAATGAGATTTAAACTAATATTTTATTTTAGAAAAACCTAAATTTTAACCTTAACCTCTTTGTTATAATAAAACAAATCATAAAAATAAATATATAAATGAATGCTGTAAAAATAAAAGAAAATATTTATTGGGTAGGCGGAATTGATTGGAATTTAAGAAATTTTCATGGTTATTTAACTCAAAGAGGTTCTACTTATAATGCATTTCTAATCATTGATGAAAAAATAACTCTTATTGATACTGTTAAACATTATCTTGCTGATGAAATGTTTGAAAGGATTTCTAAAGTTATAGATCCTTCTAAAATAGATTATATTGTTTGTAATCATGTTGAAATGGATCATTCAGGTGCTTTACCTAAAGTTCTTGAATATTGCCCTAATGCAACAATTATTACTTCACAAGTTGGTGCTGATAATCTTAAATTACATTATGAAACTGAAAACTGGAAAATTCAAGCAATTAAAAAAACTGAAACAATAAATATAGGCAAAAGAAATTTAAATTTTGTGGTTACACCTATGGTACATTGGCCTGATAATATGATTACTTATTGTCCAGAAGAAGAAATTCTCTTTTCTAATGATGGTTTTGGACAACATATTGCTTCTTTTGAACGTTTTGATGATGAATTTCCACTTAATATTTTAATGGAAGAGAATGCAAAATATTATGCAAATATTGTATTACCTTATGGGGAAAGCGTAAAAAAAGAATTAGAAATTGCTAAAACTCTTAAAATTTCGATTATATGTCCTAGTCATGGAATAATTTGGCGAAAAAACATAGATCTTGCAATTCAAACTTATGAAAAATGGGCAAATAATTTTACTGAAAACAAAGCATTAATAATTTACGATACAATGTGGGGCTCTACAGAAAGCATTGCAAAAGCTCTATATAAAGCATTTGAAATAAAAAATATAGCTGTTGAACTTTTAAATCTTCAATTTAATCATATTTCAGATATTATGACTAAAGTTTTAACTGCTAAATATATTTGTATTGGTTCTCCTACTCTTAATAATGAAATAATGCCTTCTGTCTCAGGATTTTTGACTTATTTAAAAGGACTTGCCCCTAAAGATAGAATTGGTTTAGCATTTGGTTCATATGGTTGGAGCATGGCTAGCATAAATAAAATAGAAAATATTTTAAAAGATGAATGTAAATTTACTATGTTAAATTCAATTAAACATAAATATGTACCAAAAGAAAATGATTTAAAAAGAATAGAAAATATAATATTTGAATAATAGTTTAAAAGTTTTCTATAAATTCTCCTTTATAAAATTTAGTAAAGACTTCTGTTTTTTCTATAAAACATATGCAAAGCCCTAAAGAATCAGAATTAAAGAATAATCTTAGGGAATTTTAATTTTAGAGTTTATCTATTAATAAAACAATGCCTATAATTATTAGTCGCTATAGACAGCTTAAAGATATTTCTAATACTACAATTACCTTAAACGCCTTAGATGACGGATATAATTATCATTTAAGTGCTTTAGCAGGAGCAGATACTCTCCTAGGCGCAAGTAAAGATGATGTACTTTATGGTGGCGCTGGAAATGATATTCTTCGAGGCAATGCCGGAAATGACTGTTTATATGGAGAAGCTGATAATGATACTATCTATGGAGGTGTAGGCAATGACACTCTAGAAGGCGGACTTGGAATAGATATTCTCTATGGTGATGCTGGTAATGACAGATTAGTAGGCGGAGATGGTAATGATACTATTTATGGAGGAGCTGATTCTGATACTATATTAGGCGATGCTGGAGAAGATATTCTTTACGGAGATGACGGTAACGATAGAATCTATGGAGGCAATGATAATGACACACTCTATGGCGGATTGGGAAATGATTATCTTTATGGGGACGCTGGTTCAGACACATATATATTTGAAAACAACTTTGGGCGCGATTATATAATTGATGTAACAAAAATTACTTCAACACTTCCATATTATGAAAATACTTTAGATTTTTCCGCAATGACTCAGGCGATAACCGCAAATCTTAATGGAACGACCAATGCTATTACAAGCGGAATAGATAAAATAAATCTTAATACATCAAGTAAATTTGGAAAGATAATAGGAAGTCAAGCTAACGATACAATAACTGGAAATAATACAGAAAGCACTATTTTTCAAGGGGGGCTTGGAAACGATACAATAAATGGTGGAAATAAAGCAGATACTTATATATATAAATTTGGAGATGGAAATGATTTAATTACAGATATAGCAGGGATAGATAGTTTAGACTTAAGCGCATTAGTAGGGAATATATCAGGAATAACTCGAATAGTTAATGATTATGAGATAGGCTCTAGTCTTTGGAGTAGATCAGGAGATAACTTGATATTGAATTTCGGTGCTAGCAATGTAATTACAATAAATAATTTTTATACAACAGGAAGAATAGAAAATATTATTTTAAATGAAAATATAAATCAACCACCCGTATTTAATGGAGACAAAATAGCAGATATAAATCAGGGAGCAATTTATACAATAACTTCTAGTGATTTAAATACTACAGATATTGATAATACAGCAGCTCAATTAATATACACTGCATCTGAAATAACAAATGGAAGTATTATTGTTAACGGTACAGCTTCAAATACATTTACACAAGCACAAATTAATGCTGGATTAGTTAGGTTTCAACATAATGGAACGGCAACTACAACTGCTAATTTTAATTTTACAGTAACTGATGGAACAAATACTTTAGCTTCACAAGCTTTTGATATTACTGTTTATAAAACTGTTAATGCTGTTGTTTTAGGTGCTATTATTACTGATTCTAAGAATTCATGGAGTGCAAGTTGGGGAGATTATAACAATGACGGATTTTTAGATATGTATGTTGCTAATCTTGATCAAACAAATGATTTATATAAAAATAATGGTGATGATACTTTTATTAAAATAACTACTGGTGATATTGTTACTGATTCTAAAAGTTCATATGATGCAGAATGGGGAGATTATAACAATGATGGATTTTTAGATATGTATGTTGCTAATGGTCCTAATCAAACAAATGATTTATATAAAAATAATGGAGATGGCACTTTTACTAAAATAACTACTGGTGATATTGTTACTGATATTAAATATTCAACTGATGTAGAATGGGGAGATTATAACAATGATGGATTTTTAGATTTATATGTTGCTAATGGTCCTAATCAAACAAATGATTTATATAAAAATAATGGAGATGGCACTTTTACTAAAATAACTACTGGTGATATTGTTACTGATATTAAATATTCAACTGATGCAGACTGGGGAGATTATAACAATGATGGATTTTTAGATTTGTATGTTGCTAATAATGCGCAAACAAATGATTTATATAAAAATAATGGAGATGGGACTTTTACTAAAATAACTACTGGTGCTATTGTTACTGATATTAAAAGTTCATATGGTGCAGACTGGGGAGATTATAACAATGATGGATTTTTAGATATGTATGTTGTTAATGGTTTTGGACAAACAAATGATTTATATAAAAATAATGGTGATGGAACTTTTACTAAAATAACTACCGGTGCTATTGTTACTGATGCTAGTTGGTCATTTAATGCAGATTGGGGAGATTATAATAATGATGGATTTTTAGATATGTATGTTGCTAATAACGGAGCAAATGATTTATATATGAATAACGGAGATGAGACTTTTACTAAAATAACTACCGGTGCTATTGTTACTGATGTTAATTATTCACCTGATGGAGAATGGGGAGATTATAACAATGATGGATTTTTAGATATGTATGTTGTTAATAACAGAACAAATGATTTATATAAAAATAATGGTAATGGGACTTTTACTAAAATAACTTATCTTAACCAGATGATTTCAAATAGCAGCGCAGCAAATGAAATATTATTAGGAAGTACAAGTCCAACAACAGCTAATAAATATATATTCGGAGGACAAATAGGAAAAGATATTATTCGAGATACCTCAGGCATAGATTTCATAGACCTTTCAGATTTTATGTTAGCTTCTGCAACATTTACAAGACAAGAAGGAGCTTTAACGGGAGGAGATGACTTATTTATTAATTTAGGAGCTAATGGAAGTATATTAATAGAGAATTACTTTACAGAGAATAGTGGAAGTACTACTGGAATTGGGTGCATTGAAACTATTAGTTTTCAAGATGTTAATTTAACATTTACTGATGTTGTTAGCATTATTGTATATAATGCAACTAATTTTAATGATGTAATAATTGCTGAAAGTGGAAATGATGTTTTATCAGGATTAAAAGGGGATGATACTATTGATGGAGGAACTGGAGTAGATACAATTGATTATTCAGGATCAACAACATTAGTAACAGTAAATCTTTCAACAGGAAGTGCAACAGGAATAAATATTGGTACAGACACTCTTTTAAATATAGAAAATATTATTGGTTCTGCTTATGCTGATAATTTAACTGGTGATGTTAATAATAATAATTTTATTGGTGGGTTTGGTAATGATATAATCAATGGAGAGGTTGGAATTGATACAATTGATTATTCAGGATCAATAGCATTAGTAACAGTAAATCTTTCAATAGGAAGTGCAACAGGAACAAATATTGGTACAGATACTCTTTCAAATATAGAAAATATTATTGGTTCTGCTTATGCTGATAATTTAACTGGTGATGCTAATAATAATACTATTGACGGAGGAGCTGGAGTAGATACAATTGATTAT
>MOYB01000009.1:36366-43233 GCA_001899385.1 Candidatus Caenarcanum bioreactoricola
ATTCAGGATCAACAGCATTAGTAGCAGTTAATCTTTCAACAGGAAGTGCAACAGGAACAAATATTGGTACAGATACTCTTTCAAATATAGAAAATATTATTGGTTCTGCTTATGCTGATACTTTGACTAGTAATACTGCTGACAATACAATAGATGGGGGCGCTGGAATTGACACAATAAGTTATGTTGCTTCAAGTTCTGCTGTAATAATTGATCTTTCAGCTGGAACTGCAACTGGAGATGGAAATGATATTCTTTTAAATATAGAAAAGATGACAGGTTCTAATTATGATGATATTTTAATTAGTAGTTCTGTTAATAATACAATTAATGGGGGAATTGGGATTGATACAGTAAGTTATGCATCTGCAATAGCTGCAGTAACAGTTAGTCTTACAGCAAATACTGCAACTGGAGGAGGTGGAAGTGATACTCTTTCAAATATAGAAAATATTATTGGCTCCTCATATAATGATACTTTAACTGGTAATACTGCTAATAATACTATTGATGGCGGTGCTGGTAATGATACTCTTATTGGTGCTACTGGTAATGATCTTTATCTTTTTAAAAATATTTTTGGTAATGATATAATTCGAGACACCTCAGGTACAGATTCTATAGATCTTTCAGACTTTATATTAGCTTCTGTAATATTTACAAGACAAGAAGGAAATACTACTACAGGAGATGATTTATTTATAGATTTAGGAGCTAATGGAAATATACTTATAGAAAATTATTTTACAGAAGATAGTGGAAGTGTTGCTGGTACAGGATGTATAGAAAATATTAGTTTTCAAGATGATTCTTCTGTTGATTTAGCTCAGATTGCAAGTATGGGATTGTAGGTTAAACTTTCTTAAGTCTTTTCTTTTTAAATATCCTCTTGATATCTCTGTATATAAGAGTTAATTGCCTGAACCATTGATTAGGCTGATTAAAATGATTTATGAGATTTAATTTATTAACTTTCCTTATATAATCATAAAAATCACATAAATCTTACAAATCACAGTTCAGACAGAATGATGGCTAAAGAAGATTAATTTAATTCAATCAGCTTAATCTTATATTCTTTGCAAAGGCTCATAAATTCATTTAAAACTTCTTCAGTTATATTTTCAGGAACAGCTTTATTGTTCAAGATAGCATTTACAAGATCAATCATTTGACTTTCTTTTATTCTAATGCTTTTATATGTTTTACTTAAATTTAAAAGTTTATCTGAATCAGTATATGAATCTAATTTTATTTGCATGAAGGCTATTTTAACAAATTTAAAAGAATAAGCCTCTCTATTAAAATCTATATTTTTTTGAAATAATTAAAAAGCTACATTATTTAATTTCTGTGTAAAAAGCTGAAAATGACTATATTTGAATTAAAGGAAAAATCTTTAAATTTTAACTTATCACAAGAAAAAATTGAAGAAAAAGAAAAAGGAAGAGTTTCTTTTGTACATAAATTCCCTATTGAAAAAATTAAAAATCTTAGTCTTGATGAGTATGTACAAGGAACTGATAAAAATAGTTTTTGTTATTGGCTTGAATTTAAAGAAATTCTTTTTGGAATTGGTGGTGGTAATGCCTCAAAATTTGGATTGTATAAAGCTAAAGAAGATGGAAATTATTATATCTATCAAGGAAAAAATAAAAAACAATTAACTGATATAGAATTACAAGAAACTTTTGAAAAAATAAAAACTGGAATAGTATTAGCTCTTGAATATGCAAAAAATAATGAAATAGAAAAAATTAGCACTATTGAAATACCTGTATGGAATATGGTACTTCAAAAGATTTTAAGCATCTATTTTCCAGAAAAATTTTTAACTATAGGTTCTGCTGAGGCTTTAATAAAATGTGCTGAAGCTATTGGATTAAAGAATATTTCATTAACAAAAGAAAATTCAATTCAAATTAATTATGAATGTAAAAAAGTTTTAAGTAATTTAGAAGAATACAAAAATTGGCATTATGAGAAGTTAGGTTCATTTATTTGGGAAATTTATGGTCAAAATAATAAGTTAAATAATGATAATAAAAATTATTGGCTCTTAAGTGCTGGTCAAAATAGTAGATTATGGAATGATTTCTGTAAAGATGAATTTTGTGCTATTGGTTGGGATGACTTGGGAGATTTAACACAATATAAATCTAAAGACGAAATAGGGAAAAAATTACAAAATTTTGATAAAAATAATGGTACAAACTCAAATAATGCTTTAGCTTGTTGGGAATTTGTTAATGATATACAAATAGAAGATGTAATTATTATAAAAAAAGATATAAAATCTATTCTTGGTTATGGAATAGTTGAGTCTGATTATTATTTTGATGAAAATAGAAATGAATATAAAAATGTAAGAAAAGTCAATTGGATAAAAAAAGAAGAAATAAATTTAAGCTCTAATGATTTTAATAATTTAGAAGTAAAAAAACTACCTATTAAAACACTTACAAATATTACAAAATATAAAGATTATTTGGATTATTTAAAAACAATTTTAGGTATTGAAGAAAAAGAGAATAATAATAAAAAAGGTTTTATTTTAACTTGGAATCCTTTGAAATGGAATTGGGAAGAACTAGAACAAGCTAAAAATGAAATAAAAACAAATGGATATTTTATTATAGAATGGTCTTCAAGAAATACTAAAATTAAAAAGAATGATATTGTTTTTCTTTTAAGACAAGGAAAAGAACCTAAAGGAATTGTTGGATTCGGAATTGCTGATACTGATGTTTATCCAGATAAAAATTGGAATTCCGAAGGTAAATCAGAAATTTGTTATTATTTAAAAGTTAAATTTGAAACTCTTTTAAATGCAGATAAAGAAGAAATTCTTTTAACAAAAGATTTAAATAATCATTCTTTATTATCTCAAGTAAATTGGAATACACAGTCTTCAGGTTTAAGCTTAAAAGATAATCAATTAGAAGAATTACAAAGTATCTGGTCTGATTTTATGAATAAAAAAGAAAATAATAGGAAATCCAAATATCCTCTCAATCAAATTTTTTATGGAGCACCGGGTACAGGGAAAACATATAGAGCTAGAAAAACAATAAATGAAATACTTAAAGAACAAATTGAGTATTTAAATCAAAGAAAAATAGGAAATGAAGAAAATAAATATATAGAAATTCTAAGAGATTTAGCTTGGTATGAAGTAATAGCAATAGCTTTATATAGAAATGATAAGGATAAAAAATATAAAGTAAAAGAAATTTTAGAAACTCCTGAAATTAAGGCTTATATTAAAACTAAAACATCTCAAAAGGTTAATAATGCAATCTGGGGACAATTACAAATACATACAACTAAGGAAAGTAAAACTGTTAATTATGTTAACAGATCAGAACCTCCACTATTTAATAAAACAGAAAATAGTCTTTGGTACTTAACAGATGAAGGCATTAAATATATAGAAGAAGAGCATTTAGAAACATTAGATAAATTCAAAGCTGAAAAAATTTATACAGAAAAAGATTTTTATGAATTTATAACATTTCATCAAAGCTATTCATATGAAGAATTTGTAGAAGGTATTAAACCTAAAATTGATGAAGAAGCTAAAAATATTTCATATACTTTAGAAAAAGGAATATTTAGAAAAATCGCTGATAAAGCATTAAATGATCCTGATAATAAATATGTTTTAGTTATTGACGAAATCAATCGTGGAAACATTTCTAAAATTTTAGGAGAGTTAATTACTTTAATAGAAGAAGATAAAAGAATTTATAATAAAAATGAATTAAAAATAACTTTACCTTATTCAAAAGATGAATTCGGTGTCCCATTTAATTTGTATATTATAGGAACAATGAATACATCAGATCGTTCAATTGCAAGCATTGATATTGCTCTTAGGCGTCGATTTAAATTTATTGAAATAATGCCTGATTTAGAACAAATACCAGAAAATGTTGAAGGTATAGCTTTAAGAAGAATTATAGAAACTTTAAATCAAAAAATTACTGTACTTTTAGATAGAGATCATCAAATAGGTCATAGTTATTTTATGAAAAAAGAAGAAGATAAAGATATAACTATTGAAGAATTAAAAGATATCTGGTTTGATCAAATAATTCCTTTGTTAAATGAATATTTCTATGAAGAATGGGAGGATAAACTTGAAAAATTATTAGGTGATGATTTTATAAAAAAAATATCTGTAAAATACAAGAATCTCAATGAAGATCATATTATTTATAACTTTAAAGATAAAAAAGAAATAGGAAATTTTGTAGAAGCCATGAATAACTTAAGTCAATAAATATGAAAGAAAAACTTATTTCTTTTTTTGAATACGAGAAAAAGCCTTTAAAAGAGATATTTTCTATTGAAAGTGATATTGATGATTTCTATAAATATCTTGAAAAAGAAAATTTACAAAATATATTTAATATAAATAGAACTTATATTCAGGCAAAGAATCATGTTGGAGTTATTGTTTATAAGAATTATCAGTTTGAAATATTACCTAAATTATTGAGAAAAGAAAATGAAAATGATTCACAGATTTTAAAGAATTTATTATTTATGCTTTCATATACAGAAGAATTAGATATTTCTGATGTAGACTTAGCAAAACTTACAAATAATAAAAATCCTTTTTTAGAAATTTTAATTGGAATTTATGCAGAATTTTTATTATCAAGTCTTTTAAGATTTATACCTAAAAATTATATTACTGAAGAAAACAAAATAACTTATTTAAAAGGGAAACTCATTTTTTCAGAACAAATAAAATTAGATATAAGAAAAAACTGTCAATTCTTTTGTGAATATGATGAATTCTCTGAAAATAATTTATTAAATCAGACTTTTTATTATGTTTCAAAAGTGTTATATAAAATTTCCAAGTCTGTATCTAATCAAAAAAATCTAAAGAAAATTTTAAATATATATTCTGAAGTTGATTTAAAAAAAATAAAAATTGAAGATATTAAGAATTTTAAATTATCACGCAATCAGAGAATATTTGAGAAGACTTTTTCTTTAGCCAAGATGTTTTTAAAGAATTCCTCAATTGATTTAAACAAAAAAGAAATTAAAACTATTTCGTTAATATTTGATATGAACAAACTTTTTGAAGAATTTATTTATCAACTTATAAATAAAAATCAGAAAAAAATAAATGGACTTAATAATATTAAATATCAAAAATCTAAAAAATTAATAAAGTCCTCAATTGATTTATTAAATAATATTGAAAATAATAATAAATTTAGAAATACTTATACAGATATTTTACTTAATTTTGATAATAATACTTCACTGATTCTTGATACAAAATATAAGATTAATTCAGGAGAAAGAGATGATTTTTCTAATTCCAATAGTGATTTGTATCAAATGATGGCTTATAAAGCTTTATATAGAGAATGTAATACTCAGGTACTTTTATTGTATCCAAAAGATATTAAAAATTTTATTTGGAAGCATGAAATAAATGATGATCTAGAAAGAAGAAATTATATATTTTTGTCATGTATTGATTTGCATATTGATATTAGTTCTGATATTAAAAAAGACGATTCTAAGATTCTTAAGCAATTAAATAATTGTATAGAAGCAGTTAAGCAAGCTTATTAACTTTATTCAAAACAACCCTTCCACCAACTCTCCATTCTTCTTAACCACAGCCTCTAAACCTTCTTTCTCCATATACTTAACCCATCTTTTAACTGAACTATCAACATAAACTGGCTCAAGCTCCATTGAATAACATATTCTTTTGGTTTTTTTAATTGTCTGAACTATGATTTTCTTGATTAAAATGATTCATAAGATTTAACTTATAACTTTCCTTATATAATCATAGAAATCACATAAATCTTATAAATCACAGTTCAGACAGAATGGGAACCATATTCAGGAGGCTTTTGAAAGGTTAGAGGGGAGGTTTGGGGGAAGGTGAGGTTATTCTAATATCTTTTAAACGTTCTATTATTGTTAATAAAAAGAATATAGGTACAATAAACATAATTAAAAAGACTTCTCTGGTGAAAATATTATTTGATGCAATAACTTGTCGACATATTGGAGTTATAAAAGGTTTCCCTTTGTGTATTTCATAATATTTAGTATATTCTTCTAAATGTATATTTGAAAATGTCAGAACATCTTCAATAAATCTACAATTTTGATTAGAATAAACAAGTAAAATTAATGAGAAAAGAATTAAAATACAAATACAAAATCTAATAAGAATTATTTTATTTAATTTTCTTTCAAAAAATTTATAAAAAATTAAATAAACAGAACTTAAAATTTGATAAGGTAAAATAAAAATAAATGGAATAATTAAAATTAATAAACCTTGTCCTGTTGTTATTCCTAAAAGTACAGGAGGATAAATCCAAAAAATTGGAATTGCTTGATATAAAAAATCAAATAATTTAATTATTTTTTTAAAATTCATTATTATATTTATATTCCCAATTAAATTATTGTTTTTTATTGTTGTAAAATAAATCATAAATTATTTCAAATGATCTAATTATAGATATAATTATAATTAAAAAAATATCTATAATATAATTACTATCAGAACAAATAAGGAATAGTATAAAAAGAAATAAAATTTTTAATAATTGTGATTCTTTTATATTTATATTTTTATGTTTAATTATATGAAAACTTATAGAAATTAAAAAACTAAAAATTAAATATGGAAAAATAAATAAAAGTATTATGCTTAAAACACTTATGCAACCTTGTCTATAACATACTAAAGAACTAAAAATTAACCAAGAAATTAAACCTAAATGACAAAATAAATCAAATAATTTAATTAAAGAAAAACTTATTTGTTTAAATTCTTTCAACCTTCCCATTTATTCTCTAAAATTC